>NZ_JAAABN010000010.1 GCF_011516765.1 Acetobacter sicerae
AGAACCCGCCGCCAGAAGCAGAATATCGTCAATATTCCAGATCGGGCTCCTGTGGGATGACTGAATTCTACAAAATGACCCGAAATTGCCTCAAGTGTGAGAAATCCGCGTTGAGCGGATCAGGTCCAGCACGCGCTTTCTGACCCCTGAATCGGGGATACGGTAATAGGCGCGGACAAGTTCGAGCGTTTCACGACGGGACAGCACAGCCGCATCGACCGTTGCCTGAGAAGAGGTTCCCGGCATCGGCGGTCCGCCGAAGCCCTGCTGCGCCTCCGCAAATCCCATCACGGACCCGGCCTGCGTGGTCTCGGGAGGTGCGGCGGTCGGAGCCAGAGGCATATCGTCGTAGAAAAATCCGATAGGCACGTCGAGCACCTTGGCGATCTCGAACAGACGCGAGGCGCTGACCCGATTGGTGCCACGTTCATATTTCTGGACCTGCTGAAACGTCAGGCTGATCGCCTCACCCAGCTTTTCCTGGGACATGCCCAGCATGGTGCGACGCAGACGGATGCGGGCTCCCACATGGGCATCAAGATCACTGACCCGTGTCCCGCCATCTTCTGCTGTCGCCATAACCTCGTCCCCCGGAACACCCCCACCTGAGGGTTAGAAGAAGGTAAACATACAACCAGAGGATGAATTTGTTAACTAGATTAACGGTCAGACCGCAACCGCCACCCGGAACGTGATGGAAACAGCGCGACCAGTGCGACAAGCAGACACAGGCCTACAGGGATTTTCTGCCCGAACCGCGCGAACAGGGTTGGCGACAATGCAGGCGGCATGGCCCTGACCAGAACGCCCTCAATCCCCCACTCCAGCCTGCCGAGATCGTGTCCGCGTGCGTCATAAACAATCGATACGCCGGTATTGGCGGCGCGGGCCACGGGCAGGCCTTCCTCAACAGCCCGCAATCTGACAGCCGCCAGATGCTGCCGGGGACCGGCGCTATTTCCGTACCATGCATCGTTGGTGACATTCACCAGCCAGCCCGGACGGTCATGACGGTCAACTACATGTCCGGAGAAAATCACCTCGTAACAGACCAGCGGGCCTGCCGCTTCAAGGCCGGGCAGATGCCAGCTTCTCGGGCCGGGGCCGGGCGTCATGCCGCCGCCGGGCACCACCTGCAAAGGCAGAAAACGCGGCTGGTACTCACCGAAGGGCACAAGGGTCGCCTTGTCGTAGACTGCGGCGACTCCTCCCGTTTCATCAAGCGCCACAACGGAATTGCGCCAGTGCTGATCCGGCCCCATCCGCAATGTGCCGACAATCCCCGCGCTGGCGCCTTCCGCTGCCCGGGCGATCATGGACCGGGCTTCCGGATCTTCTTCCAGCACGCCGGGAAAAGCCGTTTCCGGCCAGACATAGACAACCGGATGCGCCGCACCCTGTGTCCGACCGCTCTCTTCCAGAGCCTGAGCCACGCCACGCTGGGTAAGACCCAGATAACGTCCGAACACTCTCTGCATGTCGGAGCGGCTGATCTTTTCCTGTTCCGGCACATTCCCCTGCACCAGCGCCACGACAGGCGTGGTCGGACCGGCAGAAGCAACGTCGGCCTGATGCGCCAGACCGTAGAAACGCAGCGCGCCACTTCCTGCCCAGAGCATGAGCGTGAGAACACCAGCCACAGCCGCACGGCGGCCCAATGGCATGGTCAGCGCAAGAATCACGGTCAGAAGCGTCAGACCATCAACGCCAATCCATGCGACGGGCTGGATCATGACATCGCCTGCAAGACCATGAATGGCCCAGTCACTGCCGAGCGGATTCCATGTGAAGCCACTGAACAGAAACTGACGTCCCATATCGCACAGCGTCCAGACCGCCGCGAACAGAACGCACCGCCGCCATCCTGCCGGAACACAGCGACAGACCGCCGCCGGAACCGCAGCGAAAGGCGCAAGAATGAGCGCGCAGCCAAGAGACGGAAACGGGACGAACCACCAGAACTCGCTAGCGCGGATCAGAATGGCGTTGATGAGCCAGTAAAGACCGACCGCATGCAGACCGAACCCGAAGGCGAAACCGGCCAGCGCCGCCTGCCGGGTGGTCTGAGCGCGATCAATCGCCCGCATGAGCACCAGAAATGCAAACGGCAGAAGTGGAAGAAGATGCAGCGGCGGAAATGTGAGGGCTGCCAGACCACCTGCGAGAAGCGGTTTCCCCATACCACGCAGGGCAACGCCGGTCCGTCTGAACAGACCTGCCGCCCTCCGGTCAGGAGAACTCATCGGACCAGAAACCGGACCGCGCTGCCCTCAGTCGAGAGCGTCACGCAGCCTACGTTCATAGTGACGATAATATTTGTCGGTCATCAGCTCGCTTTTCACGAGAACAGCGACATCGGTGGTCTTGAACTGGGGGTCCACCACCGCACCGTCACCAACATACCCACCAAGCCGCAGGTAGCCCTTGATCAGCGGCGGCAGACGGGTGAGCGCCCGGCGACGGTCAAGGGTCAGCGGGTCCTGCCGCAGCATTTCCACGCGACGGTCGGGCAGGGCCTTCACCCGCAGCGCAGGAGGCGCAAGGTGATTGTGATAAAGGTAGGTCAGCTCTTCGCTCAGTTCCTCGGGATTGGTCCCGGGCAGACTGGCGCAGCCGAACAGAACGTCGATCTTGTGCAGGAAAATATAGGACGCGATGCCGCGCCACAGCAGTTGCATCGCGGCACGCCCGCGATAGCGGACATCGATGCATGACCGCCCGACTTCCAGCAGACGACCGGGAAACTTTTTCAGCGGACCGATATCGAACTCGCTCTCGCTGTAGAAGCGGCCAAGCTTCGCCGCCCGGTCTCCCTGCATGAGACGATAGGTTCCAACCACGCCCGCCGCTCCGGAAGAAACGGCGTGATCGATCACCAGCAGGTGGTCGGCATACTCATCGAATTCATCCATATCGCGCTTGAGGCGAAAGGCGCGCTCATCGGGCTGCGCCCCCATTTCCTCGAAAAACACGCGATAGCGAAGTTCCTGCGCGGCCTCGATCTCTTCCGGCGTGGACGCAATCCTCACGCCGAGATTGCCGCCGCGCAGTTCGTGAAAACCGTCGCGGTCCAGATCAAGAGCGGAGAGGCCACCGCCTTGCGGAGTTTCAGCACTCATTTGCCGGTCCCCCGCGCTTTCTTTGCTGCTTTCGGACGCTCGGTCTTCGCCGCCTCCGGGGTCGGCAGACGCCGACCGAACAGTTCAAGACGCATGGAAATCAGTTCGAATCCAAGACGGTTGGCAATCTGACGCATCAGCGCTTCATGCTCCTCGTCCTCGAACTCCAGAACCTTGCCGGTTTCCACATCGATAAGATGATAATGACGACCATGCTCGGTCGCCTCATACCGGGCCCGTCCGCCACCGAAGTCACGGCGTTCGAGAATGCCCTTCTCTTCGAGCAGCCGCACGGTCCGATAGACCGTGGCGACGGAAATCTTGGGGTCCAGCTCGGACGCCCGGCGATACAGCTCCTCCACGTCGGGATGATCTTCCGCATCCGAAAGGACACGGGCGATCACGCGGCGCTGGCCGGTCATCTTGAGCCCACGTTCCACGCACAGACGTGCAATGCGGGAATCGGACAGATCTTCTGCCTTGGCTCTGGAGCCCTGACGGAACGGAGATGGGGTAGAAGCCGGACTCACGGCATACGTCCTGCTGCCTGTGTATGCGCAACCATATGCTTCGCCTAGCTGATTTCCACGCGGTTTGTCCACTCACGCTCCGCGCTTTGTTTGGTATTTACCACATAATTCCGTGGAACTTGAAGCCGCCCGTTCCTGCGGCCACATAGAACGCCATGAAAGAGCCTGACGCCCCTCCCCTTCTTCTGGATATCACCAGCGAAACCTGCCCCATGACATTCGTGCGGACCCGGCTCGCCCTGGACGGCATGCCTGCCGGCGGTCTGCTGCGAGTCACGCTTCGTGGCGAAGAGCCGCTGAAGAATGTCACACGTTCCGCCCAGTCGCTCGGACACACGATTCTCGCCACCGAGGAAGCAGCCGGCGATGGGCGTCACATCCTGACGATTCGCAAGAAGGAAGAAGGCTGAGGCCGTCAGACCGGCCCGCAAACCTCCCGGGACAGCGCGACATATCGCTGCGCATAGGCGACTGAACTCAGAGTCGTCTTCATGCGCTCCTGCGCCTTTTCGACACGCTGTTTCGCCGCTTCCGGATTCTCTCTGACCGCCCGAATCGCAGCGGCGAGCGCCGCGGGATCACCCGGCGGCACATAAAGAACCGCATCGTGATCAAGATAATCCGTCAGGCCGCCGCAATCCGTGGCGATGACCGGCACGCCGAAATAAATCGCCTCGAGAATCACGGTGATTCCCGAAGCATGACGATTCTCGCTCAACGGCACCACCACAACATCCGCCTGCTCATAGGCTGCGAACAGCGTCGCGTTGTCGCGGATTTTCATCACTTCAATGTTGCGATGCCCCTTGGCTGCTCTCGCCGCCGCCCTGGTGCTGCTGGCAATCCGCAGCGTCGCATCCGGCAGGGATGACATGGCCGTGCAGAGTGTCGGCCAGTCACGATGCTCGTCATTGCCCAGTGACAGGACTTTCATCGGGCCATTGTTATGAGGGCCACGGGCAGGACGCATGCCATCCGCCTTGATACCGAACAGAACGCTCTCCACGCGCACCCATGGGAACAGGCCGCGGGCGTCCTGACAGTTCAGGGACGACAACGTGGTGAGCACATCCAGCCGATGCAGCAGAAAGCGGTAGAGCAGACGACGCGGCCACGGCTGCTTCGCCCATCGGTCCACCAGCCAGACTGTCTGGCCGAGCAGTTTGGGAACGCGTCCCCGCGTCAGACGGAAAAGCAGCAGCACGCCCAGCGTCTGGGACTCCGTGTGGGTCCACACAACATCCGCCGCCAGAAGTTTCTCGCGATTCCGCCAGGCATGGACGACATCGAACCCGAGGATGGCGCGACCGGCGTAACGAATCAGTTTCTGAAGCCGTGTCTCGGGATAATCGGACGCATAAGTCACCTGCACGTCGGGAGACGCAGCATGGTTATACCCGTAGGCATGCTCCTCATTCAGGCCGAGCAGCTTGCCCGACCGCCAGAGCTCTCCCCACGTCTCGTTGCCAAATCCCCGGGCCAGATGCACGAAAACCTTCATTCGGCCACTCCTCAGCTTGCCTGCCATACTCACGACGGATGATCCTGCGCTTTCTTCACGATCTCTGTGGCAAAACAGAGATGGAAATGCTCAGCGCGGTTTATCTGTCAGCTTATTGCCTGTTTCCGTCGTTGTATCGGACTGAATAGCATCAGCCGAAACGGGAGCCATGACTGCGGCAAGACAGTTCGGACAGTAACACCCGCTGTTCTGTTCGGCAGGAACCGGCAGTCCCGGCGGCAGTTTCATGCACCAGCACTCAGAAGACGCCAGACATTCCAGTGGCGCGTCACAGCGGACGCAGCGGGTTTCCATCAGGCATCTCCGCGAAAGTCCGACCATGGACGCACATCTTCCGCCGACATCCCGGCCGCATGAGCCGCTTCAAGCCCTTCTGTGCTGTCTTCAAACACCAGACAGCCCGGTGGCTTCACACCCAGTTTCTTCGCTGCCAGCAGATAGATGTCAGGAGCAGGTTTCGGACGCGCCACATCCTCGATCGTCACGATCGCATCAAAGACTTCCAGCAGACCGATGGCCGCAAGAGAGGCTTCCACCACTTCCCGCGACCCGCTGGACGCCACGGCGAGCGGCAGTCGTCCCGCCCATTCCCGCACCAGAGCCACGACCGGCACGTTCTGCCTCACGCCGGGAAGGCGGTCTCGCACCCCTTCCCGTGTGGCGGCCATGATGGCGGCCCGGTTGAGCGTCACGCCGTGCGTTTTTTCCAGTTCAGACAGGACCATTCCCTCGGAATAGCCCCGACGGCTGAAGAACCAGTCCGGCGACACGTCGAGGCCGCCCCTGCTCTTCAGAGCCTCCAGCCACGACGCCAGATAAAGCGGCAGGCTATCGACCAGGGTGCCGTCGCAGTCAAAGATCAGCGCTTCCGTTCCGGCTGCGACCTGCATCAGGGGAAAGCCGACCGGGGGAAAACCTGGCCGTCGGCAAGTTTACGCAGCGGCGCGAAGTCCGTGTCCGAGAAGCTTTCCGTGCGCACTTTCGAGCCGTCCGGTGATTCCAGAAAGACGGTATTGTTCCAGTCCGCCGCGCTGATTCCCGTCCAGAGCGTCAGCACGACCGGGTCGGCATGGCCGTCGGTGGTGCCTTCAAGCTCCACACGCGCATCGCCACTGGAAGGCGGCGTCTGGCTCAGCGGTCCCCAGCCACCCGGATGACGCCTGAACCAGTCATTCAGCATCGCGACCTCATCCTGCGTGAGCGGACGGGATTGCCGCATCGGTCCGGCCACAATCTTGCCGCTGGTCACTTCCGGGAACTTGACGGCCACGAAATTCGGCAGCGCCGCCATCCAGATCACCAGCGCCGTTCCGATCGTAAACACCAGAAAGGTGATGATGAACGCGGTTTCCTTCCTCATAGTCCTGTCAGTCCTTCAGCCACGCACGGCGGCGATCACGCGGGCGACCTCCGCGTCGGTCAGTTCGGGGTGAATCGGCAGCGCCAGAATCCGCTGCGCAAGGGATTCGGAGACCGGCAGCGCAACGCCATCATGATGCCCCCGGTAAGCCGGCTGATGATGCAGCGGCAGCGGATAATAGATCGCCGACGGCACACCTGCCGCCTTCAGCCGCTCCTGCGTCGCACTCCGTTCGGCAGAATCCTTCAGCAGCACGGAATAGATCGCCCAGGCGCTGGCGCTGTCCGGCACGCGGGCGGGCACGGTCATCACATCCTTCAGCCCTGCGTCATAGGCGTTCGCAATCGCATCGCGCCGCGCCAGCTCTTCCCTGAATACGTCCAGCTTGGCCAGCAGAACCGCCGCCTGCAACGTGTCGAGACGCCCGTTCATGCCGGTGCGCAGCACTTCGTAACGGGTCTTGCCTTCGCCATGCGTGCGCAGCGAACGATAAAGATCCGCCCGTTCCGCATCATCGGTCAGGATCGCGCCGCCATCGCCATAGCCGCCGAGCGGCTTGGACGGGAAAAAGGACAGGGTCGTCGCCACGGCTTCCGCGCCGAGATTGCGGCCATGATACGCCCCACCGAAAGACTGGGCGCAGTCATCCATCAGGAACAGGCCGTAGTCCGAAGCAATCTCGCGCAACGCATCCCATGGCGCGGGCTGGCCGAACAGATCCACACCGACGATCGCCCGGGGCTTCAGCCTGCCGTCCTTACGGACCTTTTCGATCCGCTCACGCAGACTGGCCGGGTCGATCTGGAAGGTGGCCGGATCAACATCGACGAAGACCGGCGTCGCGCCCAGCACGAGAGGCACCTCCGCCGTCGCCGTGTAGGTGAAAGCCGGGAGAAACACCGCGTCGCCGGGGCCGATATTCTCCGCCATCATGACGATCTGGAGCGCGTCCGTGCCGGACGAAACACCCACGCAGTGACCGACTCCCGACCATGCGGCGAGCCGCTCTTCCAGTTCCGTCACTTCCGGACCGAGCACAAAGCGACAATGCTCCAGAACAGTATCGATCCGCTGCTTCAGCGGCGCGCCGAGGCGACGCTGCTGGGCTGGGAGATCAAGAAAGGCAATCGGCTTCTGCCCGTCCGGCGTGCTCATGAGGTCAAGCTCTCCCTGTCCTGATCGGTGCCCGGTGCGACGCCATTCGCCTCACCGGTCGCGTTGTGATCGAATTCCGGCACAAGATAGCGCAACACGGCCATCGCCGCTTCCGTGTCTCCTGCATGCGCCAGAACAGCAATCCGGTCTACCGCGTGCGCCACATCCTGATAGTCCACAACACGCGGGGCAGCCATCAGCAGCCCCGGCGCATCGGTCGGGACGGGCGCCTCGCGGCCATGAAACAGTTCTTCAAACAGTTTTTCACCGGGCCGCTGACCTGTGAAGATGATTTTCACGTCTTCGTCGGGACGCAACCCTGCAAGCCGGATCATCTGCCGCGCCAGATCGACGATCCGCACGGGCTGCCCCATATCAAGCACGAAGATGCCGCCATCCCGCAGCAGCGCATCCGTTCCGGCAACGCGTTCCGTCTGCGATGGCTTCTCGGCCATATCCTGCTCGAAGCGGAAGCCGTCGGTGCCCCGGACGCTGGCCTGCAGGACGAGCCCGACCGCCTCCGGCACGGTCATGAAATAACGCCGCATGTCCGGATGCGTGACGGTCAGCGGACCGCCTCGTTCAAGCTGCCGGCGGAACAACGGCACGACCGAACCGGTTGAGCCCAGTACGTTACCGAACCGGACGGTCACGCAGCGCAACGGCTCTCCGGCATGACGCGTGGCGATGTCGAGCGCCTGACAGTACATCTCCGCCGCCCGCTTGCTCGCGCCCATCAGACTGGAAGGATTCACCGCCTTGTCGGTCGAGATCATCACCAGCGCCCGCACGCCATGACGCCGGGCCGCATCCGCCACGATCCGCGTGCCGACGACATTGGTCAGCAGTCCTTCGCAGGCGTTCGCCTCGACAATCGGCACATGCTTGAGAGCAGCCGCATGAAACACCAGCGCCGGACCGAACTGCGCGAACACCTCATCTATGCGGTCGCTGTCGCGCACATCCGCCACGACCACGCTGCGCGAAACATGCGGAGCCAGTTCGCCCAGTTCCACGTCGATCTGCCAGAGGGCGAACTCGCCGTGATCCAGCAGCACCAGATGTTTCGGACCAAATCCCGCGATCTGCCGCGCCAGCTCGGAGCCGATGGTGCCGCCTGCACCAGTAACCACCACGACCTCACCACGGATCATGCGATCCATACCCGCTCTGTCGAGCGGCACCTGCGGCCGGTTCAGAAGATCCTCGATAGCGACAGGACGCAGTGCGATCCTGTCCGCAGGGGTCAGGTCGGTGAGAACCGGCGCCCGCATGACGGCGATTCCGTACGTCTCGGCGGCTTCCAGAACCCGTGCGAGACCGCCTCCCCGAAAATTCGGATCGGTCACCACCAGCGTGTCCGGAAGAGTGTTCTGAGCGGCCATTGCGTTCAGCAGGGTCGCCACATCCGTCACATGGCCGAGGATCGGCACATTATGAATACGACGACCGGCCTGATGCGTCCCCTGCCCGATCAGACCGGTCACGCGGACGCCCGCCTCCGGATTGCGGTCGAGCGCCCGGAGATACAGGTCGGCAACCTGATCCGCGCCGATCAGCACCACCCGGCGCTGTGCGATGCTGCGTCGCGTGATCCCGTTGCACAGGCGATAGGCCATGCGCAGGCCGCCCAGCATAGCCGTGAGCGTCAGCGCGTAGATGAGCGGAAAAGTCGGACTCGGGAGCGGAAAGCCGGTGGCATAGAGCCCCAGCGTGAACAGCGCCGAACTGGCGATGGACGCGCCCGCAATGCCGAGAAGATCGGACAGGCCGGAAAAACGCCAGTATTGCTGCGGCATCCTGAACGGCAGACCGCTGACCACCAGAGTGATCGCCCCTCCCGCCAGAAACCACAGCGGATGCAGCAGCCCGTCGCGCGGCGCGGCCAGCCAGCGGGCGAACGGCGCGGCGACGGCGGCAACACTGCCGTCAAGCAGGACGTTGACCAGAATCCGATTGAGTGGTCGCAGCCGGGTATTTCTCGGCGCGACATCCGGGCGTTGCGGGACTATCACGCTCGCCGTATAGCCCAGCTATGCGTCGGCTAGAAGCAACGAAGCCGAGGTTTTTCATATCAGCTCGTGGCTTTCGATGTTTCACATGTATCCGGCTCTCGGCCTTCTGCTTCTTGCCTACATCATTTCGGCGCTTCTCTGCCGCCGGATGATCGTGGTCGCCGTGCTCGATACGCCGGGGCATCGCAGCGCGCATACGGCTCCGACACCGAAGGGCGGCGGCGTCGGTGTGATCGGGGCTTTCCTGCTTCTGTTCTTCCCGATGCGGCATCTGTGCGGTCTGCCTGCCCTCACACCGGACAGCGTGACATTCTGGGCGGCAGTCGCCCTTCTGGCGGCCATTTCCTGGCTGGACGACGTGTATCAGTGGTCGCCCCTGATCAAACTGACCGCCCAGATTCTGTCCGCCGTGATGGTCACCGCCGCCATTCTGCCCGTGAGCGCGTTTTCCAGCCCGACATGGTTTCTTCTGGCCGCCCTGTGCGCCACCGTGTGGGCAGTGTTCGTGACGAACGCGGTCAACTTCATGGACGGTCTCAACGGTCTGGTTTCCGGAACGCTCTGTCTGACGTTCCTGTGCCTGACCCTGCCGTTCTGGCCTTCGGACACGCCTGAACTCCGCCTTATCGCAGCTCTCATGACTTTTGGACTGCTGGCGTTCCTGCCGCTGAACTTTCCTCACGCCCGTATCTTTCTCGGCGATGTCGGCAGTCAGGCCTGCGGGCTGCTCATCGCCGCTGCGGCGCTGATGCTTGCAACGCCCGCCATCGCGCCAGCGATTCCTGACCTTCATGCGGCCCTGCTGGTTCCCTGCCTGATCGCCGGGCTGCTGTACGACGTGGCCTTCACGCTCATTCGCCGCACTTTCGCGGGAGAAAAGCTGCTACAGGCGCATCGGGGGCACCTCTACCAGATTGCCTTCCGCTCCGGTGTGCCGATGCCGGTGGTGACCCTGCTGCACTGGAGTTTTGTCCTGTGGGGTGCGGGCATGTATGCGCTCCTCGCCCTGCCGCCTGTCGGGTCGTCCTGGTTCGCTATTGCAGCGGTTGTTCTGCCGCAGGTGTTGTGGACGGCGTTCGTGATTTTGCGGGCGAGGAAACATCCGGTCGGACGGTGGTAGTCCGGAGGCGCCCGGCGCAGAGTTACGAAATGACCGGAAAGCGGCCCCCTGCCATTGGGAACGCCCTGCCTGAGCTTCCTCTGAAAGATTGACATAAGCTGCTCATTGCAGTTCTGGTGCATCCCGCATGGTTCTTCATCCTGTTTCGGCGGGATGAAGCTAAGAGGGAAGTCCGGTGTAATACCGACGCTGTCCCCGCAACTGTAAATGGCGAGTTGCCAATCGCTGATGTCACTGGAAGCCTTGCTCCCGGGAAGACAGATTGGCCACGATGACCCATGAGCCAGGAGACCTGCCATGCATGTTTCAACCACCGGCGGGGTGTCCGGGGCGGCTGTGTCTGGCGTCCTGGTTTTTCGTTGCACAAACCGGACGCGCATGTGTCTGCCCTGTTCCTGTCATACTGAACAGGGCTCAGATGACTTTACTGTTTCCGGATAGGCAGACCGAACGCTGCAGTATCCTTCGTTACCCGCGATTGCCTTTGCACCAGTGCTATCCGGTTTTCTCCCTCTGCTTCTCGTTCCTGCTTGGCGGTCTGCTTTCCATGTCAGATGACGCAGTCGCTGCGCCAGAAGCTTCCCCTCCGCCCGGAAGCAGTCAGGAAACGACCGCATCGAAAGAATCGAAAGACACGCGCTCCAGACAGATCAGATCGACAGTTGAACAGATCAACGTCACAGCCTCCCGCCGCAACCTGCTGGGGCGGGCCGAGACGGCGAGTGAGGGCTCCATTACAGCCCGGGAAATCCAGCTCAGGCCGGCTTATCGTGTCGGTCAGATTCTGGAAGCCGTGCCCGGTCTGGTCGTCACGTCCCATTCCGGCGAGGGCAAAGCCAACCAGTTCCTTCTGCGCGGCTTCAATCTGGATCATGGCACCGATCTCGCCACCTTCGTGGATGACATGCCCATAAACGGCGTCAGCAACGCGCACGGTCAGGGTTATACGGACCTCAATTTCCTGATTCCCGAGCTGCTGTCAGGCGTGGATTACACCAAGGGACCGTTCCACGCCGATATCGGAGATTTCGGCGTTGCGGGCTCGGATCACATGAAACTCGCGGATGATATTCCCCGACAGATCTCCCTGAGCGCCGGAACACTGGGAGATTATCGCGCCTATCTGGGAGGGACAGCCCATCTCGGAAATGGCGATCGCTGGATCAACGCCTTCAGTCTTTCCCACACCGATGGTCCATGGAAATATCCTGACAACGCCAGAAGCATCAAGGCGATGAGCCATTATACGCATGGCGATTCAACGAACGGCTTTGATGTCACCGGGATGTTCTATCGCGGGCAGTGGCGCGCCACGAACGATCAGCCTCTGGCCGCCTATAGCGAAGGGCTGATCGGTCGATATGGTTCGCTCGATCCGACGGATGGAGGATTTTCAGAGAGGTACAGCCTGTCCGGCCACTATCATCTTGCCGACGACAACTGGAAATGGGTGACGAGCGCCTTTGCCTCGCACGACCGGCTGACATTGTGGAATGATTTCACGCATTATCTGGATGATCCGATTAACGGGGATCAGCAGCAGCAGGATGAAACCCGCACGACCGTCGGTGGCAGCAGCACTTATTCACGGGAGGACCATGTCGGACGGGTCAGAACAGACACGCAGCTTGGTGTGCAGGGACGGTATGATTTCCTGTATGTCGATCGGCGGCACACACGGCAACGCGTGACGCTGGCAGGCTGCCCATCCAGTCTGGAGGCAACGGTTCCCTATCTCTGCAATGCGGACGACATCAATCTTGGCTCGGCAGGGATGTTCGCTCAGAACACGACGCACTGGCTGCCCTGGTTCCGGATGGTCATGGGGCTGCGTGAGGACTATCAGGGCGGCACGGACAGCAATCTGGTGGATGGCAGTCTGACACGCAAACATCAGTGGCTTTTTCAGCCCAAGGGAAGCCTGATCTTCGGTCCGTGGAAGAAAACCGAATTTTACCTGAGTGGAGGACGAGGTTTCCATTCCAACGACTTCCGGTCAGTATCCGGGTCTTACGCTTCGGATGAATTTGCCAAGGGATCGGTCAAAGTGCCTCTGATGACATCCGCTGTCAGCGGAGAAGTCGGAGTGAGAGCCACTCCCCTTCATCATCTGAATGTGCAGGCGGCCGCCTTCATCATCGATTTTGATTCCGAGCTCAGTTACGACGGAGACGCTGGCGTCACCTCGCCCGGTCCAGCCAGCCGCAGGCAGGGTGTTGAACTCTCCGCGCAGTACAATCCGTTTACCTGGCTTGAGTTCAATACCGACCTGTCTTTTGCGAAGGCGCGCTATCAGGCTAAAAACCTGGCCAGCTACGGCATTGATGGACACTATGTGACAAACGCGCCCAGTTTTGTCTGGTCTTTCGGTATCATTGCTGATCGTGGGCCATGGTATGGCGGTCTGCAGGTCCGCTGGCTTGGCGGTTATCCACTGGTTGAAGACAACAGTCTGCGATCGAAGGGCTATCAGGAGGTCAATCTGAACATCGGTTACCGCTTCACGAAGACTCTCAAACTGGAAGCCAGCGTCTTCAATGCCTTCAATGCCCACGCCTACGCTGCGCAATACGCCTATGATTACCGCCTGACACCGACCTCGGCGGTGCAGTCCGGAGCGACCGGCCATCCCATTGAGCCTATTTCGGCACGATTTGCGGTGCAGTATGGCTTCTGATCTCGCACTGGGGCACCCACCCACTCTCCGCCTGCGCATCATCGTGCTGGGGACATGTCTGGTTCTCGCCAATCTGGGAATCTGGATATGGGCGCTGGTGCTTTTCAGACACTCTCCTGTTCTTCTGGGGAACGCCCTGATTGCTTACGGGTTCGGCCTCAGACACGCCGTGGATGCGGACCATATTGCCGCCATTGATAACGTGACGCGTCAGCTCATCCAGATGGGCAAACGCCCGCTGACACTCGGCCTGTGGTTTGCGCTCGGACATTCAACGCTTGTCGTGATCGCCGCATTCAGCACGATCATGCTGTCCCACGCCCTACAGGATCGTCTTGAAGCCTGGCGAAATATAGGCGGCGTGATCAGCACAGTCATCTCGGCAGCCTTTCTGTTCATCCTCGCTCTGATCAATCTTCTGGTTCTGCTCTCAACCTGGAAGACCTATCGAAACGCCAGAAAGCACCCGGAAGAAAAGCCTGAGAACATCGAGAAACTTCTGGGACAGAAAGGTATTCTGGCGCGTCTTCTCCGTCCCCTGTTCAAACTTGTCTCCAAAAGCTGGCACATGTTTTTTCTCGGCTTTCTGTTCGGACTGGGGTTTGACACGGCGACAGAGGTTTCCCTTCTCGGACTGTCGGCCTCCGAAGCCAGCCGAGGCATTGCCGTTGCCTCCATCATGATCTTTCCAGCGCTTTTTGCCGCAGGGATGTCGCTCATTGATACGGCTGATGGCGTGCTGATGACAGGCGCCTATCAATGGGCCTTTGTCGATCCTCTTCGGAAACTCCGTTACAATATCGCCATCACTCTGGTTTCTGTTCTTGTCGCACTCGTCATAGGCAGTATTGAAACGCTCGACCTCATCGCCGACCAGTTCAATGCACAGGGGACGTTCTGGAATATTGTTTCGTCACTTGGCGATCACTTCAATACACTCGGTTTTGTCGTTATCGGAATGTTTGCATTGGCGTGGGCTGGATCGGCTGTCATCTACCGGTATGGCAGGAGAAAACAGTCGGTCTGATCGGCAGGACGGGGTGTAACCTGCCCGTCTCGAGATCAGCACAGTGATATTGGATCCGGTTTCAGGAGAGCAGAAAAGCAGACTTCACGAAACGCTTTCGCTCTCCATCACAAACCTCAACAAAAAACCGGAGACCTTTCGATCCCCGGCTCGTATTCCCATCGCTGATGGCAGCGTTTATTTCAGACGCTCGAACGTCAGACCACCGGCGCCGGCAGAAAGACGCGCACCTTTGGCGTCGCTCTCCAGCTTCAGGCGAACGCCGTGCTTGTTCTCCAGAATAGCGCCACCCAGTCCGCTACCCAGCGTGGCTTCACCGCTTGTCGCGGCAAAAGTGCCTTCCATATCGGCGGCATTGTGCAGGTTATAGACAGTACCCTTGCTGACTACCTCAGAGAAACCAACGGCGGCGATCTGACCGCCGGTAACCTTGTAGCGATACGTCTTTTTGTTGAACGTCAGACGGGCGTCGCCCCACGTGTAACCAACACCAAGGTCAGCCGATTTGGTCTTGATGGTCAGAGTGGCGGAGGGCGTGCCGAGCGTATCTGCCGCCATGGCAGGGGCTGCGAAATACGTCGCGGCAGACAGGGCGGCGGCAACGGCAAAAGGTGTGAAACGCATTGTGGGCTCCTTAATTTTCCCAACAGAACCTGAAAGGTATCGGCGTCTATTGTGCAGAGACAACGCCTGAACCCTCATCCGGTTCACCGGGCCATTCAGCCACAGTCCTGTCCACTCATCAAATCAGGTCTCACCCCTGAAAAAGGCATTTTATACTTCATCGACAGGGGACAAGGCTGGACTCCGGAAAGGATTCGCAGCCCCTTCGTCGTATCAGGCCGGAATCAAAGGACCTGTGTTCTTGTGGGATTCGGGACAAACCCCGAAAGCCTGCGTGCAAATCACACCCACGCCATAAAAAAAGGGCCGCTCCCGGGAGCGGCCCTTTTTAAAAATCCCAGTGAACGCAAGCCAATTAGGCAGCACGACGTCCAGCGCGTGGCGCACGCTCTTCCGAACCTTCCTTGCGGGCAGTCGGAGCGGCTTCCCCCATGATGGAACGGATTTCGCGAAGATAGGCAGCACCCTTCAGCGTGCGCTGAACCAGCACGGAACGACGATCAAGCGGATCAACCTTACGACGCGCCAGATCCAGTTCGCCCAGACGGTCGAGAGCGCGGGTGATGGCCGGCTTGGACACATTCAGCTCGGAAGCGAGACCGCGAACGGTGTGACCTTCTTCCTGAAGGTAGCAGGTCAGGAACACGGCCAGCTGGCGAGCGGAAAGATCCGGACCGTCACGACGGACGAGCGAAACCATTGTGTCGCGCAGCGTATTGACCAGCTGGTCAGCTGTCGCGTTCGTCTGGGTCTTCGCCGCGGCCTTCGCTGCGGATGCGGTCCGAAGTGTCGTTGTCCTGGCCTGAGCCATCATATTACTCCCTGTTTTCAGACAGGTAAGGTTAGCACCCTGTCCGCTGACACGCAGTCAGCTTTATCTCTCATTGCAAGCACATATAGATTGTTCTGATACGATTTAAAGCCGTAACAAATGAATAGTTTTTCAGGTAAATCGTTATTCTCACGAATTTAATAAATCCGTCATGCCCAGCACACGCGGAAGAGCAGCGTAGATTGCCCGTAACCCTAGGATTTCCCCGCCTTCTGGCCTTCCCCGACGCGTTGAATCATTCCACGCATAGCTGTCGATATGCGTCCAATGCACATCAGATTCAACAAAACGCTCAAGAAACAAAGCAGCGGTTATGGCTCCCGCGAAAGGTTTCGAGGTGATGTTATTGAGGTCCGCCACAGAACTCCTGAGCCAGTCGCGGTATCCATCCCACAGAGGCAGTCGCCAGAAAGGATCGGAAACGGTTTTTCCCGCTTCAAGCAGCCCCTCGACCATTGCATCATCATTTCCGAGCACAACCGGCAGATCAGGACCAAGCGCCACACGCGCCGCCCCGGTAAGAGTCGCCACATCAATAAGCGCTGTCGGATGGGCTTCACTGGCTTCGGTCAGCAGATCAGCCAGCACCAGTCGCCCTTCCGCGTCGGTATTGCCGATTTCAACGGTCAGGCCGTTTCGGGCTGTCACAACATCAAGCGGCCGCATCGCCGTACCGGAAACCGAATTCTCCACGCAGCCAAGACGTAATTCCAGTCGCAAAGGCAGATCCCGCGCCATGATCAGACGCGCCAGCGCCAGAACGGTCGCGGCCCCTCCCATATCCTTCTTCATCCGCAGCATCCCGGATGCAGGCTTGATGTCGTAGCCGCCGCTATCGAAGCACACGCCCTTACCCACCAGAGACAGCAGCGGCGCGTCTTTCTTCGCTTTCGAGCCGGACCAGTGCGCCACCACAACACGCGGACGGCGCTCGGACCCGTTTCCGACATGCGCGACCAGCGGATAGGCGGCTTCGAGCGATTTTCCCTTGATGACCTTCACCCTGGCGCCGAACGGTTCCAGCGCCGCCTCAGCGGCCTCGGCCAGATCTTCCGGCCCAAGCAGATTGGCGGGTGTATTGATCAGGTCGCGCCCCAGCCAGATCGACTGCGCCATTTCCAGAGCCAATGGGTCAGGCTTTTTTTCATAAAGGCGAACCTGAAGAGGCTTCGTTTCGCCAAGAGCATAGCGATAGGCGCCAAGAGCGAAGCCCAGCACGGCAATGCCCCGATCCACGTCATCCGGCAACGACAGGGTCCAGACACCCTTCGACAGACCTCTGGCCAGACCGCCGAATACGAATGGGTCGATCCTGTCGGGAGATGGCAGTCCCAGCAGCGCGGTCACCTCGCCCGATGCGGCCGGCACCAGCGTCAACTGCCCGGATGCGGCCGTGAATCCTGTATCCGCCGCAAAACGCGCTCCGGCCGCACCAACCAGAGATGTCAGTTCCTTGAGGTCGGCAGTCCGGACGCCATGCACAACGTGAACCGGCTCCCGCACGCGCCCCGTAACAAAGCATTCCATCTTTTTGGCCAATCCATCAGCACCCATCGGACATCTCCAGCTTCATGAACGATCAATGGGCGCAGGCTGCGCCCGAACATCCCCGGACGCAACATCGCCCGCGATCACAACCGGCCCTTGCATTTCCTGTCGAGCCATCGGACCATGCCTGCATGACAGGGTTCCCTACCCACCCGTTTTCACTTCGCTCGCTCCCCGCCTGCGCTCCGGCGGGCGCCGACGGTTCTTTCGCCAGATCGTCCGGTCATGCTTTTCATGGCGCGTCCGGTCGCGAGACAGACCACCATCTTCACGCCATTCTCGGACCGACCAACACGGGCAAGACGCATTTCGCCATCGAGCGGATGCTGGCCCATCCCTCCGGCATCATCGGCTTTCCGCTCCGGCTTCTGGCACGCGAGAATTATGAGCGGCTGGTCGCCCGCAAGGGGGCTTCCCGCGTCGCGCTGATCACCGGCGAGGAGAAGATCATCCCGCCCGACGCGCGGTGGTTTTCCTGCACGGTCGAAGCCATGCCCGTCGATCGGCAGGTTTCCTTTCTCGCAATCGACGAAATCCAGCTCTGCGCCGATCCGGAACGTGGCCATATTTTCACGTCCCGCCTGCTGCATGCGCGCGGCACCGGCGAGACGCTTTTCCTCGGGGCGGAAACAATCGCCCCCCTGATGCGTCGGCTGGTGCCTGAAATCACCATCGACACCCGCCCCCGCCTGTCGGCCCTGACCTTTACGGGTCCGGCACGACTGGAAAAACTTCCGGCACGCTCAGCCATTGTCGCTTTTTCGGCAGCCGAACTGTACGCCATTGCGGAGTTGATCCGCAGCCGACGGGGTGGATGCGCCGTGGTCATGGGGCAGATGTCGCCCCGCACGCGGAATGCGCAGGTAGAGCTCTATCAGAATCGGGAAGTCGATTACCTCGTCGCCACCGACGCTATTGGCATGGGCCTCAACATGGACATCGCCCATGTCGCCTTTGCCGGCCTTTCCAAGTTCGATGGCTCACGTCGCCGCCCTCTGACCGCTGCCGAGATTGCACAGATCGCCGGACGGGCCGGGCGTGGTGCGAAAGACGGCACGTTCGGCACAACCGGACGCTGTCCGCCGGTGCCTGATCCGATAATCGAGGCTGTTGAAAACCATCAGTTCGATCCGCTCGAACGGCTGATCTGGCGGAATGACAGACTGGATTTCTCCAGTCCCCGCGCCCTGATGGCCAGCCTGTCCGTACCGCCACCGATGCGCGGCCTACAGGCCAGCGAGCCGACCAGCGACGCCTTAATTCTCGCCACGCTGGCGCACGAACCGCAGATCATGACGGCCGCCACGGGCCGCGCCCGCACAAGACTGCTGTGGGATGTCTGCCAGATTCCCGATTTCCGCAAGATTGGCGAGCGGAGCCACGCGCAGCTTTGCAGCCGCGTGTTCAGTCTTCTGGTGGAGCAGCGTCGTCTGCCCGCGACATGGATGGAAGAACAGTTGGGACGTCTCGATCGTGTGGACGGCGATGTCGATACGCTCATGCAGCGCCTTGCCGGTATCCGCATCTGGTCCTACATCGCCAACCGGGAAAACTGGGTCACAAATGCTCCCATGTGGCAGGAGCGTACACGACTTGTCGAAGACAAGGTTTCGGACGCGCTGCATGAGCGTCTTACGGCCCGTTTCGTGGACAGGCGCTCGGCCCATCTGATCCGACTGCTCGAAAATGAAAGCAACGCTCCGCTTCTCTCGGCGGTCAAAAACGACGGCGAAGTCATTGTTGAAGGGCATCCGGTCGGCAGGATGCAGGGCTTCCAGCTCCATCTTGATCCGGACCTGCCGCAATCGGACCGCGCCACCCTCGCTCGCGCCGCCCGTCGCGCTCTGAAAACCGAGATCCCCCTGCGTGTGCAGGCCTGCCAGCACGCCGATGACGCTGCGTTCGTGCTCGACCACCAGACGGGTGAAATCAGTTGGGAAGGCATCGGGATCGCCCGCCTGCGTGCGGGGCGAGACGTGCTGCACCCAACAATCATGTTGCGGGGCGACGATCTTCTGGACACCCGCCAGCGGGACACTGTCCGGGCGCGTCTGTCGGATTTTGTCTCGCGTCATATCGCCCGGGAACTGGCTCCTCTTTTCAGGGTCCACGCTCTCGCAGCCGCCAGCGCCGACACCCGCGGCGCTCTGCATGAAATGATGGAAGGGGCCGGGCAGGCCCTCGCCCGCTTTCCGCTGACAAAGCATCATCCTCTCCATCGCTTGGGAGTGCATTGCGCTCTGGGGTGGCTCTATCTGCCCGCACTACTCAAACCACGCCCCATGCGTTTCCGTGCGCTTCTGATGGCCGTGCATTCCGGTGCGGAGCCGATAGAACTGCCACCTCCTTCCGCCGTCTCGGTTCCGGCGGCTGCGTTTCCTGCCGCGCATTTTGATGCGCTTGGATGGCCTGCCTGCGGCCCAGTCCGACTCCGCCTCGACATGGTGGAGAAACTTGTCAGAACATTATCTTTCCGCACACGACAGAACAGTGTAGCGTTGCCTGAGTATTTCGCTCCCTGGCTCGGCACCAAGACGGCGGATGTGCCTGCCATACTCCGCTCTCTGGGCCTGCGGCTGGAAGCCCCTCGTCCTCTCCCGTCCAATATGGCGGGCCCCAATCCGTTCTGGATGCTCTCCAAACCCCAGAACGGTCCGAAAAAACATCACTCACGGTCAGCAAAATCACGACGACCCGCAAAGGAAACACCCTTTGCCATCCTCTCATCCCTGCTGGCCCGCACGCCCGCCTGAATCTCTTTCACGCAGCCGTGCATATGGGCCATTCGGCAACACCCGTGCGTTTTCCGCACCAATGGCTTGCTTCTGTAGGAAATCCGCCGCATAGGTGCGCCTCGATATGCGGGCTGAGTTCCGACCGTCCGTTCACACCCGGCTTTGACGCCAGTGTCAGGCCCCTGATAATCGGAGATGACGATGACCTACGTGGTCACTGAAAACTGCATTCGCTGCAAGTTCATGGATTGCGTGGAAGTCTGCCCGGTAGACTGCTTCTACGCTGGCGAGAATTTTCTCGTCATTAATCCTGATGAATGCATCGATTGTGGTGTTTGCGAACCGGAATGCCCGGCCGAAGCCATTTTCCCTGACAGTGATGATCGCGCCACGTCCTGGGCTGAGATCAACACGAAATATGCAGCACTCTGGCCGAACATCACCCGCAAAGGCACAGCACCTGCGGATGCGGAAGAGTGGAAAGACAAGCCGAACAAAAGAGAGCTTCTCTCTCCGGAGCCTCAGAAAGACTGAGCAGACATTTTTCCGTGTCTGGACAAAGCCTGCCTGTAAAAGGGCAGGCTTTTTTTATGGGCTGCCGGGTTCAGGGGAGGAGAAAGACGCCACTCCTGCCCACTGGATGGGACCAAACAGGGGACGGTTTACCCATACAGAAATATTGGCCTTTCCGGGCTTTGTCCCGAACCCCACAAAGGGCCTCACTCCCTTTGATCCCGGTTTATTAAAATTAACCGGGAAAGAGGAGAAGTGCTTCTGTTTGCTGTTGGCTTAATGAGCATCTGGTCGCCAACGTGTTTGCTGGCTGCCAAGCCGCAGTTTGACTCTTCTTTCAGATCCTGAAATCTGAAATGGAGGACATCTCCTCATTCCGGAGATCTTTGGTCATCAGTCGTGTTTCCCCAGCGCCAGCGCCAGTCTCCATCCGTCCGAGCCTTGCAGATCAGAACAAACGAAACGATTGCGATCCCATCGACAAGCATGACAAGGCCTTCGGCCAGCAATGGTCGAGACACGTCAATCCAGGGAACGACCAGAGTCGGAATCAGCGTTACTCCTAAAAAGAGTATCCACAGACTCCATCCCTGCCAGCTGATGGGCCGCCCGGCACCATATCCATAACGTCTGACAGCGAACCAGGCCTGAGAAGAGTGTCTGCCCATCGGCCTATTCCCATTTCTGTCGATCCGCTATCACTGACAATCTGATTGCAGCATGTCAAAAAAAAAGCCCCACCCGAATTAACGGGCAGGGCTTTTCCAGACCATGCGTCCGGCCGCCGCAGCGACCGGACTGACAATCTTTTAGCGCGACATCATATGTGCGGCCGTGTTGTCCATGATGAACATCGTACCGACAAAGAAGATCGCAACAAAACCAAGGGTAAACAGGAAGACCTTGTTATCCCAGGCCTGCTCGGCTGTTGTGCTCATGTGCAGGAAGAAAATCAGATGAACGACCACCTGAATCGCTGCCAGCACGGTAATGGCCATCAGCGTCGCGGATGGTGAGAGGCTATGCCCCATCACCACGATGAACGCTGCGGCTGTCAGGATAACGGCAAGAACAAACCCGATGATATACGAGGTTGCGTTACCGTGGCTCGAGCCCCCATGGGCTGCTGAATGGTCGTTACTCATCAGATCATGCTCGCCAGATAGACATAGGTGAACACGCAGATCCACACGATGTCGAGGAAGTGCCAGAACAGACTCAGCATGGTGAGCTTGTTCATCATACGCTCATTGATCGCGCTCACGCCGGACAGCTGGATGATCATGACGACCAGCCAGATCAGACCACAGCTCACGTGGAGACCGTGAGTCGAAACCAGGGTGAAGAACGCCGACAGGAACGCACTGCGATCCGGACCAGCGCCATCAGCGATCATATGAGCGAATTCCCTGACTTCAAGGAACACAAACCCAAGACCAAGGAGGAAGGTCACGGCCAGCCACATCTGGACAGATTTGATCTGACCCTTGTGGGCCGCGATCATGCCGAAACCATAGGTGATGCTCGAGATCAGGAGGAGCGCTGTTTCCAGCGCAAGCCCCGAAATTTCGAACAACTCCTTGCCTGTCGGTCCACCGGCATACTGGTTCCGGAGGACTGCAAAGACGGCGAACAGCGATCCGAAAATGATGCAGTCCGTCATCAGATACACCCAGAACCCGAACACCGTCGGAAGTTCGTGGTGTTCGTGCTCTGCGTGCGCGTCAGAGAGAGTTGTATCGTGCGCCATTACTCAGCCGCCTGTGCCATAAGTTTGCGGGAGTGCTCGTTCTCGATCCGGGCAACTTCCTCGGCGGGGATGTAGTAATCAACATCCTGGTTCGCACTGCGTGCGATAACCGTCGCGAAAACACCCACAAGTCCGATCGCAGCCAGCCACCAGATGTACCAGATTGCAGCGAAACCAAGCACGAAGCTGAACGCACCGACCAGGAAACCGGCCGCCGTGTTCTTCGGCATGTGAATCGGCTGGTAAGGTCCACCTGCCTGACGGGTGTCGATACCGTTTTCCTTGTCGTGCATGAACGCATCGAATTCATGAACGTGCGGAACGATAGCGAAGTTGTACGGCGGCGGCGGTGAAGACGTCGACCATTCAAGCGAACGACCATTCCACGGATCACCGGTCACATCACGGTTTTCAGCAAGGTTCATGTCACGGATCGAGACATAAAGCTGCGTGACCTGACAGACGATACCGAACAGGATCATCACGGCGCCGATTTCAGCAATCAGAAGCCAGGGATGCCATGCCGGGTTGCTGTAGTGGTTCAGACGACGCGTCATGCCTTCGAAGCCGAGGACATAAAGCGGAACGAACGCAAAGTAGAAGCCGACAAACCAGCACCAGAACGCCCGCTTGCCCCAGGTTTCGTTCAGCTTGAAGCCGAAGACCTTCGGGAACCAGAAGTTCATGCCGCAGATATAGCCGAAATACACACCGCCGATGATGACGTTATGGAAGTGGGCGATGAGGAAGAGACTGTTGTGAAGAACAAAGTCAGCAGCCGGGATCGCCATCATCACGCCGGTCATGCCGCCGATGGTGAAGGTGATCATGAAGCCGACAGCCCAGTACATCGTGGCGTGAAATTCAACGCGCCCCTTGTACATGGTGAACAGCCAGTTGAAGAGCTTAACGCCCGTCGGGATGGAGATGATCATCGTCGCGATACCGAAGAACGCGTTGACGTCAGCACCTGCACCCATGGTGAAGAAGTGATGAACCCAGACGACGAACGACAGCACCATGATGGCGCAGGTCGCATAAACCATCGTCGCATAACCGAAGATCGGCTTCTGGGAAAATGCCGGAACGACTTCAGAAAACACGCCGAACGCCGGGATAACGAGAATGTAGACTTCCGGATGACCCCACGTCCAGATCAGGCTGAGGTAGAGCATCTGGTTGCCGCCACCATCATTCGTGAAGAAGTGCATCCCGAAATAACGGTCAAGGCCAAGAAGAGCGATAGCCACGGTCAGAACCGGGAAGGCGATCATGATCAGCACGGAGGCGCAGAAAGCCGTCCATGTGAACACAGGGATCTTCATCCAGGTCATGCCGGGAGCACGCATCTTGACGATGGTGACAAAGAAGTTGACGCCGGTCAGCAGCGTGCCGACACCCGAAATCTGAACTGCCCAGATATAGTAGTCGACACCGACACCGGGGCTGAACTGGTTTTCGGACAGCGGCGGATAAGCCAGCCAGCCGCACTGAGAGAACTCACCGATGAACAGTGAGACGTTGATCAGCGCGAAGGCGACTGCCGTCATCCAGAAGCTCAGGTTGTTCAGGAACGGGAAAGCAACGTCGCGCGCACCGATCTGAAGCGGCACCACGAAGTTGAACAGAGCCGTCATGAACGCCATCGCCATGAAGAAGATCATGATCGTGCCATGGGCCGAAAAGATCTGGTCATAGTGATGTGGCGGCAGATAGCCGGGGTTACCCGCGTAGGCCAGCGCAAGCTGGGTACGCATCATGATGGCGTCGGCAAAACCGCGCACAAGAGCAAGCAGAGCGACGACGACATACATCACCGCCAGACGCTTATGGTCAACGGAAGTCAGCCACTCTTTCCAGAGATAGCCCCACTTGCCGAAATACGTAATCAGGCCGAGAACGGCGATACCAGCTATCGCGACGCCGAGGAACGTGCCGACAAGGATCGGCACATCCAACGGGATATCCGCGAACGATAATCTCCCTAGCATTTTGATCCTACTCCTTCATGTTCATGTCGGACATCGCGGACTGAACGTGGATCATTTTGCCCGTGCTCTTGTCCATGACCATGCCGTTATTGTACTTCGCCACGATCTGGTCGAAGAGGTTCGGCTCGACATGAGAATAGTATTTGACCGGCTCGGCCTCGCTTGGAGCAGCAAGACGCGGGTAGGTCTGGTCATCCAGCTGATCGGATGAAGAACGTACCTTCTCGACCCATGCTGCATACTGATCCTGCGGCATTGCGAGTGTACGGAACTCCATGTCGGAGAAGCCGCGACCACTGTAGTTGGCGGACTCACCGAGGTAGTCGCCAGCTTCCGTCGCCATCAGATGAAGCTGCGTCTGCATGCCCGCCATGGCGTAAATCATGGAACCAAGACGCGGAATGAAGAACGAGTTCATCACGGCATCGGACGTGATGACGAAGTGAACTGGTGTGTTCACCGGAATTGCCAGCTGGTTGACTGTGGCAATGCCTTCATTCGGATAGATGAAGAGCCATTTCCAGTCCAGGGCAACAACTTCAACCTCGAGAGGCTTCGTCGTCGCTTCTGCGTCCAGCGGACGATACGGATCCAGCGAGTGGCAGGTCTGATAGGTGATGACTGCCAGATAAATGATGATCAGGGTCGGAATGCCCCAGATCGCCGCCTCGATCTTGTTCGAGTGGCACCATTTCGGAAGATACTCGGCGTCCGTGTTGGACTCCCGGTACTTCCAGGCAAAATAGCATGCCATGATGATTGTCGGGACAACCACAATGAGCATTGCGACCGTCGACTCAACGATCAAGGTTTTCAGTTGGTCTCCCACTGGCCCCTTGGGGTCCAGGATGTCCCAGTCACATCCCGCCAGTGGAAGCACCGAAGCGAGACCAGCCAGTCTGGCTGCTCCCTTCAGGTACTTGTTTCTCATCGTACGTCCCTCGATTCTGACATACTTGTAGGTCTCTCTCCAACAAGGTCGTTCCGGATCACACCTGCCCACAGGCACAGATCGCTTCCGTCCACGTTGCATTACAACGATTCAATAATCCCACAATTTAGTTATCACAATGCACCATACGCCTTTCCGTTCCGCTGTTTCCTGCCAAAAGCAGGCCAGATCACCCCAAAGCTGACATCACGTAATATTTCAATATATTTCATTAAGGTGGTGTCAGATCAATTTACCGCAACAAACCCGACCTTTCTCTCTTTCCCATCGCTTCACAGAATTGCCATTCTTCTCAAAATTTTTCGAATAAGTGTTATTTTTTTGGATATGCCATGCATCACACGGGGGGGACACGCTCACTGAACGCGGACATTCCACGAGTCAAAAAAAGCCCCGACCTCATGAGGCCGGGGCAGAGTCGCGCCAATCAGAAGAAGCGAGACAGCCTCACTCGCTGTTGCTGTTACGGGTTCCCATGAACTGCAACATGAACTGAAAGAGGTTGATGAAGTTCAGATAGAGGTTCAGCGCATCGTAAACCGAACGCTTCGCTGCCCCTTCCGGTCCTTCATAATAAGCGAACTGCGGGTACGTGACCTTGATCCGCTGCGTATCGAAAGCCGTCAGCCCAATGAAGAGGAAGACGCCCACTACACTGTAGATGAAGTAGAGAGCCGGGCTGCCGAGGAACATGTTCACCAGTCCCGCAATCAGAAGTCCGATCAGGCCCATCATGAGGAAGGACTGGAAGCGGATCAGATTGGCGCCAGTGGTGTATGCCCACAGGGACGTTGCACCGAAGGTCGCTGACGTCACCAGAAACACCCGAGCCACCGATACGCCGGTATACAGCAGCAGAATGCTGGAAAGGCTGGCTCCCATCACCGCACAGAACAGCCAGAAGAGAGTCTGCACCGCTGAACGGGAGAGCCTGTTCACGCCGAAGGACATCACCATGACGAAGCCCAGCGGCGCGATCATCGCCAGCCAGCCCAGTCCGGTTGGCGCAACCTGATATCCCTGCACGTGGAAGAACAGGGAACGCACGGACGGTATTTCCGCAATCAGGTAAGCAACGAGTGCCGTGAGCAACAAGCCTGATGCCATCCAGTTATAGACGCGGAGCATATAAGCCCGCAGCCCTGCATCCACAGTCGCGGATTGAGCTCCGGTGGCAAAAGGCGACGAACGAAAGTCGCGACTGAAGGACATAACCACTCCTTAAACTGTCAGATGCTCTGACGGTGTACCTTTAATTGTGTACGTATATATATGTCTGTCGGAACGCTCTTCAAGAACGCCCGCAAACTGCTTCCGGCCTTTATTATAGAGCATCGTCGAAGCAAAAGGCGACTCTTACAATCATCCACGCCAGCGATGCGCACCGACGAAATATTACAACGCTGCCATCGAAACGATTCTGGGACTTTCCAACCTCATAGCGCCCTCCGACCATCACCTTTCCGTGAGTCTACAGCGGGACTCTTTCCCTGCAGGATGTTCCCTATTCTCCTGATTGCTGGCTTCCTCAGCACAGATGAAAAACAGGCTCCATTGCGACATAGACCCGTCACAGCACGGGAAAGCGCAATTTTCTGTCCATTTTTTCATGTTATCTGACGGCATCCTCCGTTTGGAGCGGTGAGGGTCCCCCTCATTTCACGCATAGGCCGTAATCAGATGACACGATTGACATCATTGGTTCATGTCGGCTGACTACGACACAACGGTAATTCCGCATTGATTTGCCGACTGAATCTGCAATCAGTGAGCATGAGGACTATAACTATGAGCCGTCCCTCAGCCGCCAGGAAGACTTCCTTTCTTGGCCTACTCGCGGCAGGAACCATCCTTGCCGCGGCCCTGGGTCAGCCTACAGGCGCTGCACGCGCTGCTGACGACCAGGGAGCCACCGGAGAAGCGATCATCCACGCTGATGATCATCCGGAAAACTGGCTCTCTTACGGGCGAACCTACTCAGAGCAGCGCTACAGCCCGCTCGACCAGATCAATCGCCAGAATGTCGGCGATCTGAAACTGGCCTGGTTCTACGAATTTGACTCCAACCGTGGTCAGGAAGGCACGCCCCTGATCATTGACGGCGTTCTTTACGCCTCCACGAACTGGTCCAAGGTCAAGGCCCTAAAGGCCGACACCGGTGAGCTGCTCTGGGCCTTTGACCCCAAAGTGCCCGGCAATGTCGCCGTCCGTGGCTGCTGTGATACTGTCAACCGCGGCATCGCGTACTGGAATGGCAAGATCTATGTCGGCACCTTCGACGGTCGCCTGATCGCGCTTGACGCGAAGACCGGCAAGGTCGTCTGGAGCGTCAACACCATTCCCAAGGACGCCGCGCTCGGTAAGCAGCGCTCCTATACTGTCGATGGCGCTCCGCGTATCGCCAAAGGCCGGGTCATCATCGGTAACGGTGGTTCCGAGTTCGGCGCCCGTGGTTTTGTTTCCGCGTTCGACGCCGAGACCGGCAAGCTCGACTGGCGCTTCTTCACGGTTCCGAACGCGAAGAACGAGCCCGATCATGCCGCGTCCGACAGCGTGCTGATGAACAAGGCCTACAAGACATGGAGCCCGACCGGCGCATGGACGAAGCAGGGCGGTGGCGGAACCGTCTGGGATTCCATCGTCTATGATCCGGTGACGGACCTTGTTTACCTGGGTGTCGGCAACGGCTCTCCCTGGAACTACAAGTACCGCTCCAACGGTATCGGCGACAACCTGTTCCTGGGCAGCATCGTTGCGATCAAGCCTGAGACCGGCGAGTATGTCTGGCACTTCCAGGCGACACCGATGGACGAGTGGGACTACACCTCGGTCCAGCAGATCATGACACTTGATCTGCCGATCAACGGCGAGACCCGCCATGTGGTCGTTCACGCTCCGAAGAACGGCTTCTTCTACGTCCTCGACGCGAAGACCGGCCAGTTCATTCAGGGCAAGAACTACGTCTATGAGAACTGGGCTTATGGCCTCGATCCGAAAACCGGCCGTCCGATCTTCAATCCTGAAGGTCTGTATACGCTGACCGGCAAGGACTGGTACGGCATTCCGGGTCCTCTGGGTGCGCATAACTTCATGCAGATGGCTTACAGCCCGCGCACGCATCTGATCTATCTGCCAGCTCACCAGATTCCGTTCGGCTACAAAAACCAGGCCGGTGGCTTCAAGCCGCATCCTGATTCCTGGAACCTTGGTCTCGACATGACCAAGACAGGTCTGCCTGACACGCCTGAAGCCCGCGCTGCCTACATGCAGGATCTGAAGGGCTGGCTGCTGGCATGGGATCCGGTCAAGCTGCAGGCGCAGTGGTCCATTGAGCGTCCGGGCGGCTGGGACGGCGGCGTGCTGGCAACTGGCGGCGATCTGGTCTTCCAGGGCCTCGCAACCGGTGAATTCCACGCCTACGACGCCACAGACGGCAAGGATCTGTTCAAATACGATCTGCAGAGCGGCATCATTGCAAACCCGGTGACCTACAGCGTCAACGGCAAGCAGTATGTTGCGATCGAAGTTGGCTGGGGCGGTATCTATCCGATCTCCATGGGCGGCATGAGCCGTACTGCTGGCTGGACGGTCAACCACTCCTACCTCGCGGTGTTCTCACTCGACGGCAAGGCCAAGCTGCCGACATGGAACAGCATCGGCTTCCTCCCTGTGAAACCACCGGCGGAGTTTGACGAGAAGCTGGTCGACAAGGGCTACTTCCAGTACCAGACCTACTGCCAGACCTGCCATGGCGATAACGCCGAGGCCGGCGGCATGCTTCCGGATCTGCGCTGGTCCGGCGCCATCCGTCACAAGGACGCTTTCTACAACGTCGTGGGACGTGGTGCTCTGACGGCGTACGGCATGGATCGCTTCGATACGTCCATGACGCCGGACGAAATCGAGAGCATCCGGAACTACCTGATCAAACGTGCGACCGACACGTATGAGCGCGAGGTTGAAGCTCGGAAGAATCCGAACAAAATCCCGACCGCTCCTGCGCTCGGTATCACCCCGTGAAATGGGAGACCGTGACAAATGGCATCCTTCCAACACAAGCACCGCGGTGGTGAAACAATGATCAAAGGACTTAAAGCTGCGCTTGGCGCAGCTGTGGTCGGGCTTCTTGCAGGGACCGCGCTCAGCGCCTCCCCTGCTCTGGCGCAGAACGCTGACGACAGCGACCTGGTGGCCAAGGGCGCTTATGTGGCGCGCCTTGGTGACTGCGTGGCCTGTCATACAGCTCTGCATGGCACCGCTTTTGCGGGTGGTCTCCAGATCAAAACCCCGATTGGCGCGATTTATTCGACCAACATCACACCTGATCCCAAGACCGGTATCGGCAGCTACACGCTGGAAGACTTCGACAAGGCAGTCCGCCACGGCATCCGCAAGGATGGCTCGGCGCTGTATCCGGCAATGCCTTATCCGTCTTTCGCCCGCATGTCGGAAGACGATATCAAGGCACTGTACGCCTACTTCATGCATGGCGTTGCTCCGGTAGATCAGCCCAACAAGCCGGCTGACATCTCCTGGCCCCTGTCCATGCGCTGGCCGCTCGCTTTCTGGGGCAAGATGTTTGCTCCGGCTCCGAAGGCGTTCACGCCGGCTCCGGGCACGGATCCTGTCGTCGCTCGTGGTGAATATCTCGTCACGGGTCCGGGACATTGCGGCGCCTGCCATACGCCTCGTGGTTTCTCCATGCAGGAGAAAGCCTACGATGCAGCAGGTGGTGCAGACTTCCTTGGCGGCGGCGCGCCGATCGACAACTGGATTGCCCCCAGCCTGCGTAGCGATCCTGTTCTGGGTCTCGGCCGCTGGTCGGAAGATGATCTGGTTCAGTTCCTGCGTTCGGGTCGTATCGATCACTCCGCAGCATTCGGCGGAATGGCCGATGTGGTGGCATGGAGCACCCAGTACTGGTCCGAGGACGATCTTCGCGCCACGGCGAAGTATCTGAAGAGCCTGCCGGAAGTGCCGAAAGCCAAGGGCGATTACACCTACGATCCGTCCACGGCTCAGGCTCTTGATGCCGGCAAGACAGCTGGCATGACCGGTGCCGATGTCTACGTGCAGCAGTGCGCCATCTGCCATCGTAACGACGGTGCAGCAGTAGACCGCATGTTCCCGCCACTGGCTGGAAACCCTGTTGTCGTTTCGGAAAACCCGACCTCTGTCGCTCATATCGTGGCAGCCGGTGGCGTTCTCCCGCCGACCAACTGGGCTCCTTCAGCCGTCGCCATGCCGGGTTACCAGAAGATCCTGAACGATCAGCAGGTTGCTGACGTCGTGAACTTCATCCGTACCTCATGGGGCAACAAGGCTCCGGCCAACGTAACGGCGTCTGACGTCTCCAAGCTGCGTCAGGCCAGCCAGTCTGTTCTGGACCGTCGTTCCTGGACGGATGAACCAACCAGCACCTCCAGCTGGGGCCTCTTCGGTCCGCAGCCTTATGGTGAAGGATGGACATTCTCTCCGGATACGCATGCCGGTGTAGATAACCCGCAGTAAGTCTGGACAGAGTCCTCGACTTGTTCGGGAAGCCACGGAGAGAAATCTCCGTGGCTTTTTTTGTTTTCATTTTCTGAAAGATCGTTTGCTACCAGAGCCTGTTTGAAACATCGCTCCAATGTGATTCAAGCTCTGGATGTGAGCGCCGGAGCAGAGGGGCCGGATGGCCAGAATCACCCGCTGACGGCAGCTCGTGAGTGATTACGGGCGACGCGTTGACGTGTCACAGGCCATGATCTTCGTTGTCATGGGTGTTAATCTCATGCGTCGAAATAGCTCACATGTGATTTTCCAAACGGTCTCTCAGAGCCAATCAGCAAACCGCTCGATTTTAAAAGCCTTTAATAATATTCAATTCAGAAACCAGACTGACAGCTCCAAAATCGACGCCTGATTACATGAGGTCTTATCCTTACTCTGCTAAGGCGCAGGCTCGTTGGTTTAGAGTTGCTTCAGATCCGGGTTTTCGTCTTCAGAATTAGCGATACTCACAGACCGCAGGCCGGATTTATTAGGCTTCACCATGGCCGGCCTGTTATTTTCAGACCCTTATCTTCTATTCACAGGCAGCATTCATAAGCTTATCGATGCGCTTTCCTATTGAAAGCAGTCATTAAAAACCGTTTGCAGGTTTTACTATTTCAATATTGAATTTTCTTTATTGATTTCCATCGTCATCCCTCCCCTCTCCCTTTGATCTTTTCCTGTTAAAACAGAGAAGAATGAGGAGGCCGACTACAGGTCGCTCTGCTTGCAAACTGAGCAAACGCCAACAAAAAAGGGCGTCCAGAAGACGCCCTTTCTCGTTCAGTCACTAAAAATCAGAAACTCAACCAGCGCGGATCAAGGTTCCCGAACCGGCGCGTGTAAACAGTTCCAGTAAACAGGCATGCGGTACACGGCCGTTCACGATAACAGCCGCCTTCGCCCCCGCCTTCACAGCCTGCAGACAGGTCTCCACCTTCGGGATCATGCCGCCGGAAATCATGCCGGACGCAATACCCTTGCGTGCTTCCTCGGCTGTCAGTTCCGGTATCAGCTTTCCGTTTCCGTCAAGTACACCCGGCACATCCGTCAGCATCAGCAGGCGCGAGGCATGAATGGCGCCAGCAATCGCTCCGGCCACAGAATCGGCGTTGACGTTGAAGGTCTCACCATTATGGCCACCTGCAACCGGAGCAATGACCGGAATAAGACCCGAACCTGAAAGCGCATAAAGCACCTGAGGGTTGATCTCGTCGGGATCACCGACAAAGCCGAGATCCAATGTCTGCTCAACGCCTGTGACAGGATCTTTGACCTTGCGCAGTAGCTTGCTGGCTTTCACCAGCCCACCGTCCTTACCGGAGACGCCAACCGCCAGCGCACCGGCTTCATTGATGAGGCTCGCAACCTGTTTGTTGACGGAGCCGCACAGCACCATCTCCACAACATCAATTGCCGCAGCATCCGTAACACGGAACCCATCGACAAAAGAGGACTTCACCTGAAGTCGTTCCAGCATCTGGTTGATCTGCGGACCACCGCCGTGCACCACAACCGGATTGATGCCCACCAGTTTCAGCAGGGCAATATCCTTGCCGAACGTCTGGGCCAGTTCCGGGTCACCCATGGCGTGCCCACCATACTTCACGACAATGGTGTCACCGGCATAACGACGCAGGAAAGGCAGTGCTCCCGCAAGTGTCGCCGCCTGCTGCAAGGCGTCCGCTGATGGAAGTCCCTGATCCGTCATCTCAACTCCACATGTCCTGAAAACATGGCCCGGCCTGCCGGAACCGCAAAACATGAGGTTCCGGGAACCTCAATCCGCACTCAGTTCTGAACCGGTTCCGCAAAAGCTGCAATTTCAGCCCGCAGCTCCGGAATCCCGAGCCCCGTTTCACTGCTGGTGCGTAAAACGAGGGGATGAGCGGCCGGATGACGGCTCACCTCAGCCACAACCTCACGGTAGCGGGCTTCCTCGGCTTTCGGTTTCACATCATCGCATTTCGTCAGCACGACCTGAAAATTGATGGCCGCTTTGTCGAACATGTCCATCACGTCGCGATCAGATGCCTTTGTCTCGATCCGGGCGTCCAGAAGCAGGATCACGCGCCGCAGATTGGGGCGACCGCGGAGATAATCGAACATCATCCCCTGCCAGTCTTCCTTCACTGCCTTGGCCGCCTTGGCGAAGCCATAGCCCGGCATGTCCACGAGAACGAGCTGACCATTGAGATCGAAAAAATTGAGCTGCTTCGTACGGCCCGGCTCGGAAGAGGCCCTGGCGAGACTTTTACGTCCTGTCAGCGCATTGATGAGGCTTGATTTACCGACATTGGAACGTCCGGCAAACGCCACCTCCGGCGCTGCCGGATCCGGCAGCTGACCAATCTGCTGCGCACCATAGAAAAAATCACATGGTCCTGCGAACAGGAGACGTCCGGCCTCAAGCTGTTCGGGTGACAGCTCGAGAGAGGCAGAAAAGTCCTGTTCGTCAGCCATCAGTTCAGCCTTTCTTTCCACGCGGTTTGGCCGGTGGAATGATCTCCGGCTCGTTCTTCTTCCGGGCGTGGAGCTTCATGATCGTATACTGCTGCGCCATCGTCAGCAGGTTGTTCCAGCAATAGTAGATCACCAGACCAACAGGCTGCCGCGCCATGAAGAAGGTGAAGATAAACGGCATCATGATGAACACGGGCTTCTGCGCCGGATCAACGGTCGCGGGATTGATCCGCTGCATCAGCCAGATGGTGATGCCATACAGGATCGGCCACGCGCCAAGAAGCAGCCACGATGAAACAAGCGTCGGATCGAAAGGAAGCAGACCGAACAGGTTGAAGATATTGGTCGGGTCCGGCGCAGAAAGATCGTGAATCCAGCCAACAAATGGTGCGTGACGCATTTCGATGGTGACATAGAGCACCTTGTACAGACACCAGAAGACCGGGGCCTGAATCAACAGCGGCAGACAGCCGCTGGCCGGGTTCACGCCTTCCTTCTTGTAAAGCTGCATGACCTGCTGGTTCATCTGAACCGGATCATCCTTGTAACGCTCCCGCAGTTCCTTCATGCGCGGCGCAATGTCACGCATCGCAGCGGCGGAACGGAACCCCTTGGACGCCAGCGGGAAGAACACCGCCTTGACGATCAGCGTAAAGGTCAGGAGAGCAAGACCGAAGTTGCCGAAGAACTGATAGAGCCAGTCAAGAACGAAGAACACCGGACGTGTCAGGAAGGCGAACCAGCCGAAATCGACAGCTTTCCAGAAATCCGGAATGTTCATTTCATGCTGATAACGCTCAAGAAGACGGACTTCCTTGGCTCCGGCAAAGACATGCGACGTCGTCTGGATCTCTGCATCAGGTGCGGCGACCAGCGGCTTCTGCCCAGTGAACCCGACCTGATACGCGCCAGCGGGCGTATCGAAGCCATAGGTGCCACCAACCTCTTCCTTCTGGTCCGGAACCACGGCTGCCAGCCAGTATTTATCGGTGATACCAGCCCAGCCGCCTGTACCAGCCTTCGACCATGACACGAAGTTTGGTGCCGTGGAGCCATCACGAAGCGACTTGTAGGACTCTTCGCCCAGCTTTCCGTCGATCACGGAAATCGGGCCTTCATGCACCAGCATGCCGCCCGTCTCGACCGGCGTATATCCACGGACCACACGGGAGAACGGCACCAGTGATACCGCTGCGCCTGTCGTGTTGCGGACCTTCTGTGTGACCGTGAACATGTAGTCACGATCCACGGAAAGATCGATTTCAAACGTCAGACCGCCACCGTTATCCCATGTCAGAACAACAGGCGCATCGGAGCCGAGCTTGGGAGCCGAGGTCGTCCACAGCGTATGGGCGTCAGGAAGCTTGATGGTCTGCCCCGGCGAACCATACCAGCCGAACTCGACATAGGTCGGTTCCTTCTCGTTCCGGGCTTCCAGCACGCGAACAAGCGGACTGTCAGGTCTGACAGTCTCATGGTAGCCGCGAAGAACCAGATCATCGAGACGGGCGCCCCGAAGATTGACGGAACCCACCACATCCACAGCATCAATCGGCAGACGTGACGGCGCTTCTTCGCGATCCGTCACTCTTGGCTGATCATTCTCTGTGGGAGGCGCCGTTATGGCTGTGGTTTTGCCCTGTATCGCCGATGAGGTTTTGTGTTCCTCCGGCATGAAATACTCAAAACCGATTAGTACCAGCGCCGACAGAACGGTCGCCAATATTACACGTCTGATATCCATACCGACCGGCTGGCCTCTCTAACTTCGTGAAAACACCTCCGGGCAACCAGCATGGCGCCCGGCACAATCAGCGGTATCTCATAGCGGAATTGCGCCCGATTGCCAGATGCTCCGGCAAACTATGTTCGGATTTTGACCGAATTCCGGGACTTATCAGCAGGAGGAACCGGGTCATACCCTCCTGCTGACCACGGATTGCAGCGCACAATCCGCCAGAGCGTCAGCCAGAGCCCTTTGAATGGACCATGTGCCTGCACGGCTTCGACGCCATAACAGCTGCAGGAGGGATGAAACCGACAGTTCGGCCCCATCACCGGACGCATGGCGATCTGCCAGAAACGCATGCAGCCAATAATAGCTACAGACAGAAACTGGGAACCGCCCCGCTTCATGTCAGAGCGTCTGTTTTACGGAGAGCTTTGCGAAGATCTTCAACAAGATCAGGAAAGGAGCGGCGTCCTGTTCCGTCACGACCGATCAGAACGAGATCGACGCCAGTCAGGGGAGTTTCCCGCTCCACGGCGAGAAGTGCTTCCTTCAACCGTCTGCGTGTACGGTTCCGGACGACTGAATTACCGACTTTTTTGGTGACGGTGAAACCGACACGGGCAACACCGTCATCATCACGACGGAGCGCCTGAAGAACCAGCCCCGGCATCGGCGCTTTGCGGGCTTTTGCCGCAACAGCCAGAAACTGGGGCCGTTTTTTCAGACGAATCGAGCGTGGGTGCATAAGCATATCCTCCGCGCTGATTCGTCGAAGTAACCTGAGACCGGGTCTCAGGCTGACAGGCGCTTGCGGCCCTTGGAACGACGATTCGCAAGAATGCGGCGACCACCGACCGTTTCGGTGCGTGCACGGAAACCGTGGCGGCGCTTACGGACCAGCTTGGAAGGTTGATACGTGCGCTTCACGGCGGCACTCCCTTAAAATTCTCAGACTCGATTTCGTAAAAGACAAAACCGGAGTCATTCCGTGTCTTGTCTGGATCGCGGGCTTATAGTCATGTGAGGCTGTAACGTCAACATTATACAATGCGTGCTTACGGTCCGACTCTGACCATTTTCCCGCCAGGAGACAGAATTGTCCCGCTCCCTCCCCGCTCTCTCCGTTTTTCTTCTTGTACTCGCCTGCGGCCTGATTTCCCTGTTCGTGCCTTTACCGCTGGCCGCACGGATTCTTCTGAGCCTTGCGGGGGCGCTCATCGCAACGGGCGCTTTCCTCTGCCTGCCCGCAACGCCTGTTGCCAGCGTGTCAGTCAGTGAAAAAGCCACCCAGCCAGCGCCGGAAATTTCTCACCAGTTACGTCATGATCTGCGGGGGATGATCTCTCCCGCCATGCTGGCGGCTGACCAGCTTTCCCTCAGTGCGGATGAAGCCACCCGAACCAGAGCCGAACAGATTCTCTCGGCTCTTGATCGTATGACGGAACGCCTGAAAACAACGAAAGCCTGACTATCAGGCCAGTTCAGGCTTCTGGATGAGTTCAATTTTGTAGCCGTCTGGATCTTCCACGAACGCGATCACTGACGTGCCGAATTTCACCGGTCCTGCTTCACGTGTAACCTTGCCACCGCCAGCTCTGACCGTTTCAACGGCCGCAGCGACGTCAGGAACACCAATAGCAAGATGACCGAAGCCGGTGCCGATGTCATATCCCGCATCTTCGCCCCAGTTATAGGTCAGCTCCACTTCCGCCTGACCTTCCACATTACTTGCGAAACCGATGAACACCAGAGTGTATTTCCCCTCAGGCACATCCCGCCTGCGGAGTTCATGCATCCCCAGAAGCTTGTAAAACGCCAGACTGGCCTCAAGATTTTTTGTGCGGATCATGGTGTGCAGATAGGTACCCATGGTCGGTTCTCCTGCCGATAAGAGTCTTCGCTTTCAGATCATGCCATAGTGGGAAGCAGCCGCTTCATCGCAGAGCAAAGAAACGGGCAATCCGGATTTTTTCCAGTCCGAGATACAGAGCATAAGAGCCTGCCACACCAACCAGAGTGCCGCAAATCAATGCAGGAGCAGCCGTGTTCACGTGCATCTGATGCAGCATCCGGGGCACCAGAGCCAGCACGAGAATATGCAGTAAATAGATGGCGAGCGAGGCCTGCCCCAGTCGCGCCAGTCCGGATGCAATAAAAGACAATGAATGCATCCGCAGGATTGCACGGCTCAGGAACGCCAGACCAAGAAGACCAGGAAAAGCAACTGGCAACATTATAAACTGGACAGACCGTCCCACATGCGCCTCAAACATTGCGTAGGCGAGGCCCCCGTAGACCACCAGAATGCCCGTGCCCCACAAGCCTGCCTGCCTGACAGTCGGCAGCGCAGGCAAACCTCTCTCAGCCAACAGAAGACCAATGTAAAAAAATGGCGCCTGAACAATAATATCAACGACGATACTGGGCAGCATGCCTGAAGGCACAAAGGCCACAGCAAGGTCTACAGCGAGACTGAGCGCCAGAATAGCGACAGGACGACGCCATAACAGAATAGCACCGATCTGCATGAAAAACAGAGCGTAAAGAAACCAGAGAACACTGATAGGCTGCCAGCCAATCAACAGAATCTGACGCCAGGCCACCATATGATGCACTTGTGTCAGAGAAGACATTACATGTCCCACAAAACAATAAATAACTGACCATAGGCAGTAAGGCCAGACTATATTTGGAATTCTGCTTCCAAGAAATATTGATTCTTTTCTTTTACTCAAGGAAACAAATGTAAAATATCCAGAAACCAAGAAAAATACAGGCATGTGCACTGCATAAACAACAAAATCGAGGAACTGCAAACTCGCCGGAGCAATGGCCATCGTTTCCATCTGGCCTCTGTTCGCATGACCAAGAACAACCAGAATGATGGCTATTCCACGAATGATATCGACCGATATATCGCGACCAGCATGAGCCGAAGTCATGTTGACTGAGTTCTGGGGCAAGGCCGTATAATCCTCAATAAAAAGCAAATTATATATTACATAATGTATTGTGTTTCCACGCAAAAAACATTCAATGAAATACGATAAATTCTTGTAAAAACGACAGCTCATAATCGAAACTGTCAGTATACTTAAAGGGATCGAGTAACGACCTCAAACACCGAACAGAAACAGCCCGGCATTATCAGCCGCTGCAATACAGGCCTCCGGGTCCGTCAGCAGAGTCGCTCCAGCCTCAAAAGCCACACCAACAAGTCGAGCCTGAGACGCTTCTTCAATCGTTCTGGGACCAATCGTCGGCATGTCAGCCCGACGCTCCTGTCCAGGCTTACACAGTTTTATCAGCACACCACCCTCACCGGGCTGGCGGCACTGACCTGCACGCTTCAGCATGGCGTCAGTGCCTTCCATGGCTTCAACAGCCAGCACAACACCGTTCTGAACGACGCATCCCTGACCGATATCCAGCTTGCCCAATTCCCGAACCACTTCAACACCGCGTTCGATGTCAGAACGGGCCATCTCATCAGGCTCATGGCGTCCAAGGGAACCCGTGCGCCCCAAAGACTGCGACAGGAATTCATGGGCTCCCCGGACGGTGAAACCCTCTTCTCCAAGAATTCTGACAAGCGCTCCCAGCAGCCCGTCATCACCAGCGAAAAGCGCTCTACCAAGACGCGCAAGGATACGGGCGCCTTCTGCATCAGGGCGAAGATCACGGAAGGAAGGTCGGCGCACAGGGCCGATCAGAACGATGTCGCCACAGTCATGCTTGCGAAGTTCAGACAGGATCGCGCCCGCAGCGGCCAGACGCACGTAAGCATGCGACCATGGCGCGACGACAGCAGGCTCGGCAAAATCCTGAAAGGCAACAATAAAAACATCGCGCCCCTGCGCGGCAGCGGCGGCGGCCACCTGCCCCGGTAGGGGTCCGCCTCCCGCAAGGATACCAACGCAACGTCGCGATGCGTCAGAAGCGTTCACTGTCTGTAGCCTTAACCGGCTTCGGTTTCACTTGTGGAAAAATCGCTCGTTGCGATACGCACGAGTCCACGACGGGAGGGTGCGTCGATAAAAGCAAGAATTTCAGCGATACGCGGATCATCCGAGAACTGCGCCTTCACCTGCTCGAGACGCGCGGCAAAGACGTCACCCTGACCGTCCCGTGGATACAGCAACCGGAAGGCCTGCCGCATGCGATGGCGCTCTTCCAGCTTTACCCCATGCCGACGCAGCCAGATCCAGTGCAGCCCTACCAGACGCGCACGGTTTCCCAGCACACTGCCATAGGGAATGACATCCGCCTCGACACCCGCAACGCCGCCAACCAGAGCCGCCCGGCCGATCCGGACAAACTGGTGGATGGCGGCGGACCCCATCACGCGGGCATCGTCCGCAATGGAAACGTGTCCACCCATAACCACATTGTTGACGATGATCACGCGGTCACCCAGCGTGCAGTCATGGGCTACGTGGGCGTTGGCCATGATCAGACAGTCCGAGCCAACACGGGTAAGACCACTTCCCGTGGCCGTGCCACGGTGAATCGTGACGTGCTCACGCACAACCGTACGGGCACCGATCTCGCAGCGCGTCGGCTCACCGTTATATTTCAGATCCTGAGGCGCCAGCCCTACAGTCGTGAACGGATAATAACGCGAGTTGTCACCAAGACGCGTGTGGCCATCCACAACGACATTGGCCACCATTTCCACGCCGTCGCCAACCTCGACATCGGGGCCGATCGAACACCATGGTCCAATTCTTACGCCTTTGCCGAGTTTTGCTTCCGGAGCGATGATCGCCGTGGGATGGATGCCTTCGGGAAACGACTCAAGACCCCGTGAGAGGCCTGCTTCCTTAATTTTCATCGCTTCAGCCAGAGCTGCCTCCATTGCCGCCATTTCCCGTATCCACGTCAATTACGGCAATTCGTGGACCGGCAGAATCACTATCAGGAACGCCTGCCTTCAGACAGAAGCCAAACATCCTGTCCCAGCCCACTGCTATTCCATGATCATGGCGCTGAATGTAGCTTCTGCTACTGACACATCTTCCACGCGCGCCACACCCTTGAACTTCCAGACGTTCGCTCGCTGACGCTCTTTCTCGACATGAATGCGCAGCTGATCACCCGGTCCAACGGGACGACGGAACTTGGCGTTCTCGATGGTCATGAAATAGACCAGCTTGCCCTCGAACGCCTTGCCGAGCGTCAGCACCACAAGAGTTGCTGCTGTCTGGGCCATGGCTTCAACGATCAGCACACCAGGCATGACCGGACGCGCAGGAAAGTGTCCCTGAAAAAAAGGCTCGTTGACGGAAACATTCTTCACGCCAACAGCGGATGCACCCAGTTCGACATCAACCATGCGATCAATCAGCAGAAATGGATAGCGATGAGGAATCGCTTCCATGATCCGCATGACATCCACGGCTTCAATATGGGTCGGCCCCTTTGCGGGAGCCTGCGTTTCAGGTTTCTGATCCACGTCTCTCAAACCATTTCAATGCGCTTGCTGCGCCTGTTCCTGTCATTCGTCCCCGCTGCCGGGTTTCTTCGACAGCTTGCGGAGCGTCGCCACATTCCGGAAAAACTCCCGGAAAGGCATCGCCGGACTGCCGATGACGTCTGCGCCAGCCTCAACATCCGACATGACACCACACTGTGCGCCAATACGGGCTTTCGTGCCTATCTTGATATGACCGATCAGACCAGCCTGCGCAGCGACTGTCACGAAGTCGCCCAACTCGGTCGAACCGGAAATACCTGCCTGCGACACCACAATACAGCATTTGCCAAGACGGGTGTTGTGACCAATCTGAACAAGATTGTCGAGGCGGGAGCCGGCGCCGATCACCGTGTCCTGCACCGAACCACGATCAATTGTCGAGTTCGCACCGATTTCCACATCATGTTCAAGCACGACGCGCCCAAGCTGCGGCACACTTTCAAAACCCGCTGGACCAACAGCGAAACCAAATCCGTCCTGCCCGATCCGCGCACCGGGAAACAGGGTCACCCTGTCGCCCAGTGTCGCATGTGAGACGACAACCTGAGGACCGATCCGGCAATCCCTGCCGATGGTCACCCCATCCCCGATAACGGCGTGAGGGCCGATGATGGTCCCCTCGCCGATTTCCACGCCATTCCCGATCACCACAAAAGGACCGATTTCACAGGAATCAGGCACAACAGCGCCTTCTCCAATGACAGCACTCGCGTGACGACCCGGTTTCGCAGGTGGAACCGGATGGAACATCCGCGCCACCCGCGACCAGGCGAGATAAGGGGTGGAGGAAACGATCGCCGCACTGGTCGCGGGCACCCGTTTCGCAAATGCGGGCGCGACGATGATCAGACCGGCCCGTGTGGCGTCCAGCAGCGGCGCATAACGCCGGTTATCGAGAAAACTGACTTCGGTCGCGCCTGCTGACTGAAGCGGACCGATCCCGACATAGCGTCGCCCTGCCTCTGCGCCTTCACGAGGAGGAACAAATTCCCCCTCCGCCGCAGCGGCCAGTTCTTCTCCGGAAAACGGGCCACTGCGGGTGAAGAAACGAGCGTTGGCCACACCCGCCGCCTTTTGATCACCCAGCGCAGTTTCAGGATTACGCACCATTATGTCAGACCACCTTCTGCCCGGTCACTTCTGTGCCGGAGCAGCAGCTGGCGCAGGCGAAGCCGCCTGACTGGTCGTTGGAGCCGGCCCCGGCGGCGGCGAGGCTGTCGTCGGCATCTTGCCGGACTTGGCCAGAACTTCCGGATCCTCGTTTGCCGCCGGGATGTAGACTTTTGGCAGCACCACGTTCAGCTGCTTGGCGACTTCGTTGGTGATGTCCTGACCGTCCACATGCAGGGCGACCTGCTCGCTGTGCAGAACGAGGTTCATGCCGTGACTACCCGCAACCTGCTGGATCACCTGCACAAGCTCACGCTCGATCTGTCCCAGAGCAACCTGAGCCGCTTCCTGGATGACCCGGTTACGGTCACGGAACTGACGCTGCGCACGCATGACTTTCGACTGCAGAGCCCGCTCCTGCGACTGGATCTGGTCAGCAGTCATGCTCTTGGCGTTGCTCTGCAGCTTCTGCTGCTCTTCGCGCCAGCCACCCTGCGCATGCTGTGCATCGCGCGCCAGTTCGTCACGACGACCACCAAGTTCACGCTCGACCTGCTGTCCGGCCAGAGACTGACGCATGACGTCTGCGACGCTGATCATGCCAATGACGGCAGCCGGTGGCGGACCCGCCTTCGGCAGCGCAGGCGCCGGAGGAATGGCTGGCTGAGGCAGAACCGGAGGCGGACGGGATGAGTTTTCAGCGTCGTCACCACCGCCCTCATCTTCCGCAGGCTGCGGCATAGGACGGCTGGCGTGTGACGGCGCATGAGCCGGAGGAGGCGCAACCGGATGCGCCGCTTTCGGCACGAACCAGCCACCGCCGCCAGCCGACTGGGCGAACGCATCGCCGGAGATCATTCCACCGGCGGCAAGCAACATCGAAGAGGCCAGAACAGCGGCCCGTGAAAAACGAATCATCATCACCTCAGAATTGCTGGCCGAAGCCAAAGCGCAGAAGCTGCGTACGGTCATTGTAACTGCGACGGATCGGTATACCGCAGTCAATATTCAGGAGGCCAAACGGACTTTTCCACGAAATACCGGCACCCGCGCTGACGCGCGGCGTCAGAGAGTTACCGCTTACGCCCTGATACAGGGAGCCATCCTTTTCGGGATTGGTCAGACGACGGCGAACGCGCAGACCCGCAAGGCTACCGGTGTCAACAAAGGCACGTCCACGAAGGCCCATGGAAGACGCGTAGGGGATCGGAAAGTGAACCGTCACCGATCCTGTATAGATGAAACGGCCGCCCAGCATATCTTCACCGGCACGGTTATGACCAACCGGAGTGTCCTGACCAATGGCGCGAGGTCCGACACCACCATCCCAGAAGCCGCGCAGGTTGTTACCACCAAGATAGAAGTTATCGATGATCCAGTCCTTGCCGTGACCCCAGTCAGTCATGTAGCCGGTGCCCGCCTTGAATTCGACGGTCCAGTCATGATTGTTCATGAGATCGTCAAGCGGCAGGTAGTAGGCGGCGTCAAACTTGCCACGGAGATAGCGGGCGTCACCACCCAGACCGGCGACATCGCCACCCAGACGCAGGATGAAGCCCTTGTGCGGCAGCATACGGCGGTCACGGGTATCATACTGCAGCACGGTTCCAAGCTGCGAGAGCAGGGAGTGACCCTGGTTATCCAGAATATACTGGGAGGAATGATCCCAGACACCCGAAACACCACGTTCCATCAGCGAGTAGTTGAACGACTGCGACAGATGGTTGGTATAGGCGTAACCCATACGCAGGGTGATGCCATAACGGCTCTCGGAGTAGTTCTGGTACGTCTGATAATGGTTGTTGATGTAGAACAGATCCGCGCCGACCACGAGGTTGCGGTTCAGGAAGTAGGGATCCGTAATCGAGGCATCAACCTGACGCTGGTAATAGGCCATGGTGCCGGAAATACCGGCGTCAACGCCCGTACCGAGCAGGTTATGCTGCTTCAGACCGATGTTACCGATCACGCCCACGTCGGTGGAGTAACCGCCACCAAGCGAGAATTCACCCGTCGGCTTTTCCACGACGCCAGTGGAAACATTGACCTTGTCCGGTGCGGAGCCCTGCCCCTGATTGATCGTAACCGTCTTGAAGTAGCCCAGATCCTCAAGGGACTGCTTGGCGTATTTCTTCAGAACCGGTGTGTACGGGTCGCCCTCGGACATCGGCATCTGACGACGGATGACATTGTCGCGTGTGACGGTATTGCCGTTGATGTCGAGCCGCTCGACATACATCCGCGGCCCTTCGCTTACGTCAAATAGAAGGTTGACGATCTGCTTTTCCGGGTTACGGGCGATCTCGGGACGGACCATCGCAAAGGGATTGCCTTCACTCTGGAGGCTCTCCTCCATGTTGGTCACGTTCTGCTGAACCGCGTTTCCGTCGTACCACTGATTCGGATAAACCTCGACATACTTACGCAGCTTCACGGCCGGCATATGTCTGAGGCTGGAACGAATATCGATCTTGCCCAGTCGGTAGCGCGGCCCTTCCTTGATCGTGAAGGTCACGAAGAAGGACTTGCGATCAGGTGACATTTCACCGGTCGCGTTGACCATCTGGAAATCGACAAATCCGTTGGCGAGGTAGTAACGACGCAGCAGTTCCGCATCGTATCGCAGCCGCTCGGGGTTGTACTGGTCAGCAGAAGAGAAGAAACGGTACCATGCCGTCTCTTTGGAGGAGACCACGCTGGCGAGCTGCGCTTCGCTGAAATGTCTGTTGCCGACGAACGCAATGCGCTTGATGAGCGTCTGGGGTCCCTCGTTGACCTGAAACACCACATCGACACGATTATGCGCCAGCTTGATCAGCTGCGGCGTCACTTCGGCGCCATAGCGGGCCTTCTGGGCATAGACCTCAAGAATCTTCTGCCGATCGGATGTCGCCGCCTCAGCCGTGAACACCGCACGCGGTCTCAGACCGATCACCTTGCGGAGGTCTTCATCCTTCGCCGCGTGGTTTCCTTCAAAGACGATCCGATTGACGATCGGGTTTTCGACCACCTGCACCTGCAGCATGTTGCCGGACCGGTGCAGCGTCACGTCCTTGAAAAGACCCGTGGCGTAGAGCGTCTTCAGCGAGCGGTCGAGATCGTCCTGATTGAAGGTGTCGCCGGGACGCGCGACCATATAGGACAGAATCGTACTCGGCTCGATACGGTCATTGCCGTGAACCTCGATTTCCTCGATGCGCTGATTGCGGGCGATCACATCATCGCCGACTGTCTGCCGTGACGCCACCGGATGTTGATGCACGGGCATGAACTGGGCGGAAGCCTTTTGAGACAACAGGGCGGGCAGCAGGCACACCGATGCAAGCAGAGCCGAACGTTTACTCTTCAACACCAGCACCCTTTCCGTCCTGAATTGTCACCATCAAGGCAGCCTTTCCGAACTGTCACTTTCAGGAAGACAGGAAGCTGTGCCACCTGCACAGTTTCCTCCCCTGGGACACAGCTTTGCGTCCACCATGGGACTATCCGAACTTCCGGTCATCCCGCAAGCCAGTGATGCCGGTTTTCCGCATTATGCAAAAGGTTTTTTTAATAAACCCTGCCTGCAGGGCACAGGGAGCGCCATCATGGACGCTCCGGCGAGCCCCCTCATCCCGCCAGCGAGGACAGCCACCTGAAAAGTCCAAAGCTGGAAAGGTCGTTGAAGGTCGAAAACAGAAACAGCCCGGCCAGCAGGGCAAAACCAGCCTGAAAGCCCAGTTCCTGTATCTTTTTTGGCACCGGACGGCCTCGAATCGCCTCCACCAGATAGAACACCAGACGGCCTCCATCCAGAATCGGCACCGGGAACAGATTGATCAGTCCCAGATTGACCGACAGCAGCGCCATGAAGGACAGCAGGCTGGCAAAACCATACTGCGCGACCTGTCCGGACATCTGTGCGATCCGCAACGGCCCTCCAAGATCCCGCGCCGTATGCTGTCCGGTAATGATCTGGATCAGTCCGTCCAGCGTCTGCACGGTCGTCATCCAGGTCGCCTTCGCCCCACTGACGACAGCACGGGGAAAGGACTGAGCGGCTCCGGGTGTTGAGGCAAACTCGATCCCAAGTTGACCGATCGGCTTCGCATGCCCGGAAGAGGACGCCACCCTGTCCAGCGTCACCGGCAGGGTGAGATCCTCCGCACCACGCTTGATGTGAATGGTCGTCTGCTGTCCCGGTTCAGACGCCACCTGCTTCTGGATCGCGGAAACATCGGAGCTGCTCAGATCACCCAGACCGAGGATGGTGTCACCGACCTTCAGCCCGGCGGTTGCGGCAGCGCTCCCCGTCCGCACACCCGCGACTTCGTTACGCGGCACAGGCTGGCCGCATGTCGCGAACAGCAACACGAACAGAACAAACGCCAGCACGAAATTGAAGACCGGTCCGGCGAGGATGATGATAGCGCGCGACAGGACCGGCTTGTCGTGGAAAGTCCGCCCCGGCTCCCATGCAGCTTTCTGCTCGTCCGTCGCCTCGTCCGGCCCTTCGAAACCGTGCGGCTTGACGAAACCGCCCAGCGGAATCGGCCCCACACGCCACTCGGTCCCGGCTTTGTCCGTCCACCGAACCAGCGGCGGACCGAAGCCGATGGAGAACGTCTCGACCTTCACCCCACGCCAGCGTGCGGCGAGGTAATGACCGAGCTCATGGATGAAGACCAGAACGCCGAGGACGACGCAGAACGCGAGGATCGTCCGGATCAGGTCATGCATGGGTCATACTCCTTTGCGCACGCATCGCGGCGTCAGATTCATGGCGGCTCAGGCTGCCCGCTTCAGGACGCGATCTTCCGCCGCCCGTCGTGCTTCCGCGTCCCAGTGAAGGACTGCGTCCAGATCATTGATGGCCGGAGCGCCGAGAGCCGCCATGACCGCCTCGACAATCCGGGGAATATCAAGAAAACCGATACGGTTGTTCAGAAAGGCTTCAACAGCAATCTCGTTCGCGGCGGAGAGGATGGTGGACGCGGCCCCTCCGTCACGAAGCGCCTGTCGCGCAAGACGCAGCGCCGGAAAGCGCACCGGGTCCGGAGCCTCGAACACGAGCGTTCCGAAAGCGGCAAGATCCAGACGGGGTGAGGTCGTCGCCATACGCTTCGGCCAGGCCAGGCAGTGCGCGATGGGGATACGCATGTCGGCGGAGCCCATCTGGGCGATCAGACTTCCATCTGTGTACTGCACCATACCATGCACGACGGACTGGGGGTGCACCAGAACGTCGATCCGGTCTTCGGTCAGCCCGAAAATGCGGGCGGCTTCAATAACTTCCAGCCCCTTGTTGAACATGGAGGCGGAATCGATGCTAATTTTCGCACCCATGGTCCATGTCGGATGCTTCAGCGCCTGCGCAGGTGACGCGGCTTCCATCTGCTCCAGCGTCGCCGTGCGGAACGGGCCGCCGGATGCGGTGAGAATGATCTTCTCGACCTGATCTTCCTGCCGGTCGGCCATGGCCTGAAAAACGGCGTTATGTTCGGAGTCGACGGGAAGCAATGTCGCGCCGGCGTCCTTCACGGCGCGCAGCATGACATCGCCAGCGCAGACCAGCGCTTCCTTATTGGCCAGCGCCACTGTGCGACCGTTCCTGACGGCGGCAAGAGTCGGCTCCAGACCGGCGGCGCCGGTGATCGCCGCCATGGTCCAGTCAGCAGGAACACCCGCCGCTTCGATAACGGCGGCGCGGCCACCACTGGCTTTCACGTCGGTTCCGGCAAGCAGGGACTTCAGTTCCGGAAGCAGCGCCTCGTCCGCAATCACGGCCTGTTCCGCACGCAGCGCCTTCGCCTGCTCGGCCAGCAGCGCGACATTCCGGCCACCGACCAGAACCCGCACCGCCACATCGTCGCCCGACTGATGCAGGAGATCGACCGTCGAGCAGCCGATGCTTCCCGTGCACCCCAGAACCGTTACTGTCTTCATCACCGCCTCATCTTACCCGCTTTATCCAGAAAAAACGACAGGGCTCCGTGAAGAAGCCCTGTCATACTTCCGTCAGCGTCCCATCATTCTCATCAGAGCAGCGAGAATATCGCCCACTCCAACAGTCCAGAAACCCGCACCCTGCTGCGCCGCCAGAGACAGCAGGGCCGCCAGCGGAGCAACCGCCAGCAGCGCATCAAAACGATCGAGCAGCCCACCATGTCCCGGCAACAGCGTGCCGGAATCCTTCACGCCACGCCTGCGTTTCACAGCGCTCTCGATAAGGTCGCCTGTCTGGGCCACAACACCCAGAAGCGCGGCCCATCCCGCGCTTCGAAGCAGCACTGAAGAGAGTGGCAAACCACCATTCTTTCCGGAAAGCCACGCCAGAAACATGCCCGCCAGCATGGCTCCGGCGAGACCACCGACAGCGCCTGAGCGCGTTTTGCCCGGAGAAATGGACGGAGCCAGCTTGGGGCCGCCGACAAGACGCCCCACCAGATACGCCGAGGAATCGCTGACCACGACCAGAGCAATGACGGACACCACCGACCATATGCCGGTATCGACTCCAAGACGCAGCCACAGCAGCGAAGCGCCCGCCGCAACAATGATGGCGTTGCCGCACCACAGGGCCGGGCCGAATATGAAAGCGCTCATGGGAAAGGCGACAAGCTGCGCCCATCGCCCGGCATAGGCCACGATACCGGCGCACAATGCCCATCCCAGATACAGCACGCCACGCCATGACCGCGTTGACAGGCCGAACAGTCCGGCCAGTTCGGACGCCAGTCCGCACATGGTCAGAATGATGAGGCCGCCATAGATCACGCCCCCGGCCCCGATCGCCGTCGCGGCCACGATGATGAGCACTACTGCGGAAATAAGGCGTGGTCTGAGATCCTGCCAGTTCGAACCTTTAGCCGATGCGGTCGGCGGGGAAACGGGACTGTTCACGCTGGACGCGCACCGAAGCGTCGTTCCCGGCGGGCATAGATCTCCAGCACCTGCATGAAGCTGGTTTCATTGAAATCCGGCCAGAGCTGCTCGAGAAAAACCAGTTCGGCGTAGGCGCTCTGCCAGAGCAGGAAATTGGAAAGCCGATGCTCACCGCTCGTACGGACAATGACATCCGGGTCGGGAATACCTGCCGTCAGCAGGTGACGTGACACGACATCCTCATCAATCGAATCGGGATCGATCTCGCCGCGCAGGGCCGCCCGCGCCAGCGCCTTCGCGGCCTGCACGATTTCGCTGCGCCCGCCATAGGACAGGGCCAGCAGCAGGGTCAGACCCGTGTTATGCGCCGTCAGCCGCTCGGCCCGCTCTAGCTCGTCGCAGAGATCCGGGCCAAAACGGTGCACCTCACCGACAAACAGGATGCGTACCTGCTGGCTGTGCAGTTCCGCCACCTTGTGACGGAGATAAAAGCGGAGCAGCCCCTTCAGATCCGCGACTTCATCAGGGCCACGCCGCCAGTTTTCCGATGAAAACGCATAGAGCGTCAGATATTCCAGCCCCTGCGCACGCGCCGCCTTCAGGCAACGGGTCACCGCCTCGGCTCCAGCGCGATGGCCGGCGATACGCGGCAGCCCACGAGAGGCGGCCCATCGTCCGTTACCATCCATTATGATCGCAACATGCCGGGGGACCGAACCGTCCGAAGACGCTCCGATCGTCACAGGGCCTGTCGTCGCCGTTGCCAGAGGAAGAGGCATTCCCGAGATCAGACCTGCTTGATCTCGCGCTCTTTTTCAGAAAGCGCCTCGTCGATTTTCTTCACGTACTGGTCGGTGAGCTTCTGGATCGCGTCCGACCACGTCTTCACATCGTCCTCGCTGATCTCGCCCTTCTTCTCGAAGCCCTTGGTCTTGTCCATGCCATCGCGACGGACACCGCGAACAGCAATCTTGGCGCCTTCGGAATACCGACCGGCGGCCTTGGCCAGTTCGTTACGGCGTTCTTCGGTCAGCTGGGGAATCGGCACGCGGATGGTCTGACCTTCGCCCGCCGGGTTGAGACCCAGACCGGAATCGCGAATGGCCTTTTCAACCAGACCAGCCAGCGAACGGTCCCAGACCTGAACCGTCAGCATCCGTGCTTCCGGAGCCGCGATCGTCGCCACCTGCGTCAACGGCACTTCACCGCCATAGGCCTCGACACGCACCGGCTCCAGCAGGGCCGCGTTGGCGCGCCCGGAACGCAGACCGGCAAAATCACGACGCAGGCTGTCGAGCGCACCCTCCATACGGCGTGTCAGATCTTCAGTAAGCGTGTCCAGTTCAGCCACAGCGGCTCTCCCCTCAACAGACCGGCTGCAATGATTCGCACGCCGGTTCAAACATGAATGATTGATGAACGTCTTTGCGCTGTATCAACCGGCTTCTTCAATCCGTGTAAATGGCCCCTCGCCCCTCAGCACGCGCTGAAAAGCCCCTGCTTCGTGAATATTGAAGACAATGATCGGCAGTCTGTTCTCACGGGCGAGGCTGATGGCCGCGGCGTCCATGACATTGAGATCGCGTGACAGAACTTCAAGATAGGTCAGGCTCTCATAGCGCTTGGCGTCCGGATTTTTGCGGGGATCGGAGTCATAGACGCCGTCCACCTGCGTTCCCTTCAGCAGAATGTCGCAGTCCATCTCTGCGGCCCGCAGGGCTGCCGCCGTATCCGTCGTGAAGAAGGGATTGCCCGTGCCGGCGGCGAAGATCACAACCCGGCCTTTTTCCATGTGGCGGACGGCGCGGCGACGGATATAGGGTTCGGCGATCGAGGACATGTGAATGGCCGACATGACCCGCGTGGGGATGCCTTCCCGCTCCAGGGCGTTCTGCACCATCAGCGCGTTGATGACGGTGGCCAGCATCCCGGCATAATCGCCCTGGGCGCGGTCCATGCCGCGCGCTGCGGCTGTCAGTCCGCGGAAAATATTGCCGCCACCGACAACAAGGCAGACCTGAATGCCGCTCTGTGCGACAGCAGCGACGTCAGCCGCGATGCGGTCGACCGTCTGGGCGTCAACGCCATACTGGCCGGTGCCCATCAACGCCTCACCGGATATTTTCAGGAGCGCACGACGCGGCGTGGCGGGGCCTTCAGCGGTGATGTTCATGGTACCTCAATGCGCGGATAATTCGGATGTTATGTCCACGTCCCTCATCGTCCTGCCGAACGATATGACATGGAACCCGAGGCCACGTCATATCGCCCGATGGCGCGTATCACAAGAACAGACGTAAATATCCCTATAAAATTCAGGTTTACCTGTCAGGAGTCGCTCCAGAACAGGAGCGCCTTATCCCCGTCATCAGTGGATGGCCTCCCACGTTCGATCATCAGGTCTCTGAGAAAAACCGGCCAAGCTGACGCACAGCTTCACGCCCCACAAAATCCGTTCATGCTTTTGAAACAGGAGATCGGGCGGGCTCCACCTTTGCCAGAAAGGGCAGAGCCTCCATCACCCTTTTCATTTCATCCAGCCGGGATCAGGCTTTGTCGGATCAGGGGCAAAACACAGAGCGCCGCCCCCACGCAACACTCAAAAACAGTCTTCAGGCGTTATCATCCAGCCCGATGGCCCGCAGACGCGCCCGCTCCTCATCCCAGCCAGCACGTTCTTTCACATTGAGGAACAGGTGACAGGGCCGGTCCAGCAGATCGGCCAACTGAAGCCGCGCCTTGAGACCGATTTCCCGGATACGGCGGCCCCGCTCGCCGATCAGGATCGCCTTGTGGCTCGCCCGGCCAACATAGACGGTGACATCGATCCGTACGGAACCATCCGGACGCTCGACGAAACTTTCCGTCTCGACCGTCGCGCCATACGGCACCTCCTCATGCGTCTGCAGAAAAATCTGCTCACGCACCAGCTCCGCCGCCAGCAACCGATCCGGCAGATCGGTCATGTCATCTTCCGGATAAAGGAATGGACCGGGCGGCAGGGACTCCGCCAGACGATCGAGCAGATCGTCCACGCCATTACCCGTGCGGGCGCTGATCATGAAGACATGCTCGACCGGGATCATCTCGGCAACAGCCGCCGTCAGCGGCAGCAGGGACTGCGGCGTCACCAGATCGGTCTTGTTCAGCACCAGCCAGACACGTCGTCCGGCCTTCGCCAGCTGTTCGATCACGGCCGTCGTCGCATCATCCAGTCCGGACTTCGCGTCGATCAGCAGCAGCGTGACGTCCGCATCCTCGGAGCCTGACCATGCCGCCGCCACCATGGCGCGATCGAGCTTGCGCTTCGGACGGAAGATACCCGGCGTATCAACGATCAGAATCTGGGTTGCGTGCCGGATCAGGATGCCCAGCACCCGAAAGCGTGTTGTCTGCGCCTTGGGGCTGACGATCGACAGCTTTGCGCCCGCCATACGGTTCAGCAGGGTCGATTTCCCTGCATTCGGCGCCCCGACCAGCGCGGCGAACCCGCACCGTGTCTCTTCTGTCATTTCCGTCCTGCTCCCGGTGCAGTGTTAAATCTTTCCAGCAGATTGGCTGCGGCGGCACTTTCGGCCGCGCGCTTGCTACCCGCTTCTCCTTCGCCAACCATACCGGCGGCGTGAACTTCCACGACAAAGCAGGGAGCGTGTGACGGCCCGTCCGCGCTGACCACCTCATAGGCTGGCAGAGCCAGCCCACGCGCCAGAACCCACTCCTGCAAAGCCGTTTTCGGATCTTTCGGCGGCCGCGCCTGCGCGATGATGGCGCTTCCCCACCACTGCCGGACCAGCTTGCGGGGCGGCTCCAGGCCACCATCCAGATACAGCGCACCCAGAATGGCTTCGAGCGCATCGGCCAGCACGTTCGCCGTGCCACGAATCCCGGCCTTGTCCTCGTGCTCGGCGACATCCAGAGCTTCAGGCAGTCCCAGTTCCTGCGCCACCTGCGCCAGCGCGGTGCGCGACACAAGATGGGCATGACGCGAACCAAGCGCTCCTTCCTGCTCATCCGGATAGCGTTCCAGCAGCCATTCCGCCATCAGCAACCCGAGCACCCGATCGCCTATGAACTCAAGCCGTTCGTTCGAGCCAGCGCCTTTGGTCTGGCTTTTCCCGCTGCTTTTTCCAGGACGCTTTCCCGTACGCCGCTGATGCGCGGCGGAACGATGGGTCAGCGCTTCTCCCAGCAACTTCGCGCTGGTGAACCGATAACCAATCCGCTGCTGCAGGCTGTCGAGTACGGTCTGTTCCACAAGATCCCCGTTCGTCACTGTCGATCAGTGCACGACATGGAAAAGCCGGGCCCACCGGATTTCCGTCGGCCATGCCCAGAATTGCCAGATCGGGTGCGTCATATCCACAGAGAAGAAGATCATACCTGCCCGGCCAACGAGATTCTCCATGGGCACAAACCCGAGATCCTGATCGGCATCGCCCATGAACCGGCTGTCCGCGCTGTGATCACGGTTGTCACCCATCGCGAAGAAATAGCCGGGGGGGACAATGTAGTCAGGCGTATCGTTGCGCTGTCCATCTTCCGGAAAAAGCAGAACCTCATGCTCGACAGGCGTCCGCCCGGCGCTTCCCGGCAGGGTCTCCCGACACAGATGCCCTTTCCGGCCCATATGATATTCGTCCTGCTCGGCATATTCGCCTTCAGGCGCACAGGGCACAGCCGTGCCGTTGAGATAAAGCTGCCCTTCACGCATCTGGATGTGATCACCGGGCAGACCCACGATCCGCTTCACGTAATCAATGGATGGGTTCTTGGTGAAACGGAACACCGCCACATCGCCACGATGCGGCTCCGCACCCCAGACGCGCCCCTGAAACAGGTTGGGAGAGAGCGGAAATGAGTATTTCGAATAGCCGTAGCTATATTTGGAAACCCACAGATAGTCCCCCACCTGAAGCGTCGGGATCATCGAACCGGAGGGAATGTTGAACGGCTCGTAGAGGAATGTGCGCACCACCAGAACCAGCAGAATGACACTTGCAAACCAGCGCACGAAGTCAAACAGGCTCTCCCCTTTACGGGCAGCCCCATGTCCCTGCGTCGTTACGCTTTCGTCCTTAGGCTTCATTCCATCCCCTGTTTCCGCCTGATCCCCGCCACACGGCAAGGCTATCGCACCCTGACCGGGCGAACGGCGGATGAAGCCGAGGCGACCCACCCCTGTCAAGCAAAAGCGCTCAGAGACGCGGCAGGGCCTCGATCATGACCTGCGCCAGTGCGTAAGGCGTATCATCCGTCATCGACAGGTGAAGACGCCCCTCCATATCCGCCGGAACCATGGCGGCCAGCCTGACGGCAGCCCCTCCGGTCAGGGTCAGCACCGGCTGCCCGGACGGCAGATTGCCCACACCGATGCAGCTATGAAACACGCCGTCGGCAAACCCTGTTCCAAGCGCCTTGGCGCAGGCTTCCTTGGCGGCCCAGCGTTTGGCGTATGCTCCAATCCTCGCCTGCCCGCTGCGACGTTCCGCCCGCGCCCGTTCGGTTTCCGTAAAGACACGATCCAGAAAACGGGCCCCGAAGCGTTCGATGGCTTTTTCGATCCTGCGCATGTCGCACAGATCCATGCCGGTGCCGATGATCATGCCGGAAAGCCTCTCATGACCGCGCCCGCTCGACCTGAGAGATTCCCTCCACGGAGCGAAGCCCCCCGATCACACTCGACAGATGCCGCAGATCCCGGACTTCCACGTCCACCAGCACTTCCATGAAATCAAGCTGACGATGCACGATCTTGAGATTGACGATCGAGCCATCCTGCCGGGACACGCCATTGGTGATCGTCGCCAGCGTGGTCGGCTCGTTCGCAGCAATCACCGTGACACGACCAACAAACGGTTCGCTACCCGCCTTCCCGACACGTCCGAGCGCTTCGTAATCCCAGTCCACATCCAGAAAGCGCTCAGGTGTAGCGGCAAAGGATTCCAGCGTCTGACAGGTTGCCGTATGGATGGTCACACCCTTGCCGCTGGCGACCACGCCCACGATCCGGTCGCCCGGCAGCGGATGGCAGCAGCCAGCAAAATGAACGGCAATTCCTGCCCCGAGGCCGACCAGCGGCGCCATCCCGGCCCCACCCGTTTTCGGCTTGGGCACCGGCGCACGCGCCACGAGACCCGGCACCATGCGGGGGCCACGGGTGGTGCGGCGCAATTCGGGATAAGCGGCATGAACAACATCACGCGGCCCGATATTGCCGGTGCCGACCGCGACATACAGATCTTCAACAGACGCCTGCTTCAGTTCCTTGAGCAGCGTCTCCAGCACCTTTTCGGAACCGTCCACGCCTTCCTGACGGAACGCCTTGGCGAGCGTCGCCTTACCCGAGTCGAGCGAGACCTGACGCTGCTGCTGCGCGACATAGCGGCGGATGCGGGCGCGGGCCTTGCCTGTGACGACAAACCGTTCCCATGACGGCGACGGCGCGCCGCCGCGAGCGGTCATGATCTCGACCTGATCGCCGTTCTGAAGCTCGTAACGCAGCGGCACCAGCCGTCCATTCACTTTCGCGCCGACACACGAATCACCGACCTGACTGTGCACGGCGTAAGCAAAATCGACCGGCGTCGCGCCAGCGGGCAGCGGAATCAGCTGACCTTTCGGCGTGAAGCAGAAGACCTGATCCTGATAGAGCTCCAGCTTGGTGTTTTCGAGAAATTCGTCCGGTGCTGACGAATCTTCCAGAATTTCGAGCAGATCCTGCACCCAGCGCGGGCGCTTCATCTTGCCGACAACCTCGTCCGGCGCGGCGCCAGTCGGAAGCTGCTTGTAGGCCCAGTGCGCCGCCACACCGTTCTCGGCGATGTCGTTCATCTCCTCGGTGCGGATCTGAACTTCAATTTTCTGATTGCGCGGATGGCGCAGCGTCACACCGGTATGAAGGCTCTGGTAACCGTTGGCCTTTGGTGTGGAGATGTAATCCTTGAACCGTCCGGCGATCATCGGGAAAGCGCCGTGGATCGCGCCGAGCGCGGCGTAACAGTCCTCCCGCGACTCCACGATGAGGCGGAACGCCATGATGTCGGAGAGCTGTTCGAACGCCACATTGCGGCGCTGCATCTTTTCCCAGATCGAATAGGGCGATTTCTCACGCCCCTTTACGTCGACATTCTCAATCCCGGATTCGCGGCACAGACGCGCCAGCTCGCGTTTGACGTCCTCAATGATGTCAGCGCCCTGCCCGCGCAGGTAATTCAGGCGGGCGCGGATGGTGGCGTCGGCTTCCGGCTCCAACTGAGCGAAGGCGAGGTTCTGCAACTCCGTCTTGACCCGATCCATACCGATACGGCCGGCGAGCGGCGCATAGATATCCATCGTCTCACGGGCGATGCGGCGTCTGCGATCCTCACGCTGCACGAAATGCAGGGTGCGCATGTTGTGCAGACGATCCGCCAGCTTGACGATGAGCACGCGGATATCCCGCGACATCGCCAGCACCAGCTTGCGGAAGTTCTCGGCCTGTTTGGTGCGGTCGGACTGGAGTTCAAGACGGGTCAGCTTGGTGACGCCATCGACCAGTTCGGCGATCGTTGGACCAAACTGCTCCCGCAGCGTCTCGATGGTGACGCCGGTATCCTCAATTGTATCGTGCAGGAGAGCCGTTGCGATGGATGGCACATCCATCCGGAACCGCGCGAGGATCATCGCAACGGAGAGCGGATGGGTAATGTAGGGATCACCCGCATCGCGCAACTGGCCTTCGTGCGCAGTACGCGCAACCTCGAAGGCCTTCTGGACGAGCGCTATGTCCGCGTCAGGATTGTATCGAAGGATACGCTTGATCAGGCGATCAGCCGAAACCTCGGTAATTTCGTCATTTTCCGATGGTGACACACCCCGCCCCCGGGCGAGCACGAGATGCTTTTCCTGCTCCACCTTCATGCCTTTCCACCGGACAGGTTACAGTCAAACAGCGGAACGGCAGGAGAAAGCGCGGGGATGACGAAAATCTCCATGATTGGCCGGAGGAGGTTCAGTCCCCGTCAGACGCTCCGGAAAAGGAGCGCCCGGCGGTGTCATGTGTCAGAGCGGGTTCAGCGTTTGCCGCGGCCTGACATTTCGGCCTCGAAAGCGGCCTTCATTTCTTCAGGAGAGAGGTCAGTCACCTCCTCCTCTGCGGAACTTTCCTGCAGACCGAAGATGTTCTGCTCGGTCGGGATAAGATCCATGACCTCTTCATCGGCAGGCTCAGGCTCGGGAGCACGCGCCAGCGAACGCACAAGGTCGCTGCGCAGCGGCTCAAGCTGAACGGTCTCCTCGGCGATCTCACGAAGCGCGACAACAGGATTCTTGTCGTTATCGCGATCGACTGTCAGTTCCTCACCGCGGGACAGGTTGCGTGCACGCTGAGCAGCAAGCAGAACCAGTTCAAAGCGGTTCGGCACCTTCTCGACGCAATCCTCGACTGTGACGCGCGCCATGGGGCGGACCTCCGGAAAATTTTGTTAAAGACGTTTCCTACCACCATCCCCGCGACAAGGGAAGCCTTGGTCAGTGCGCGTCCGGCTCCAGCCGTCGGATCGCCTGAGGCGGCAGCGCATCCAGCAGGGCCTGCACCGTTTTTCCCGAGCCCGGCTCTTGCCAGTCAGGCAGAACATCCCTGATTGGCAGAAGCACGAAGGCTCTTTCATGAGCCCGTGGGTGCGGCAGCAGCGGAGCCACATCCGTTCTGACCAGCCCGCCCATGTCGATCAGATCCAGATCCAGAGTGCGGGCGGCGTTCACAACACTCCGGACACGCCCGAATGCGGCCTCAATCCCGTGCAATGCGTCAAGCAGCGCTTCCGGCGCAAGAGAAGACTTGCCCACTACGATGCCATTTATGTAGGGAGGCTGACCGGAGGGCGGAACAGGCTCGCTCTCATACCACGAGGACACGGCATCCACGCTCAGCCCGTCAAGCTCTCGCAAGGCCTCTACAGCCGCCTCGCAGGTTGCGGCGGGGGCTAACAGTTTTCCATCAGCAGGAGCATAACCGGCAAGGTTCGCGCCAATGGCTATCACAACCCGCACCACTTTAACCCTCCAGACTTTAAAACATACCCCGGCCTTCCGGTGAAAAGACCGACAGGACTCCGGCGACACATAACCAAGTCTTAACCTGTTCGCTATACAGTCAGCGGTATTAAAGGAATACAAACTTAATGATCATTCATAACACTGAACGAACCAGCCTCTTCATTGATGGGTCAAGCCTTTACTCAGCTTCTCGCGGTCTTGGTTTCGATGTCGATTATCGTAAAATGCTCGATTTCTTCGCGCGGAGATGCCACCTCCTGAGAGCGCATTATTATGCTGCGATCCTTGATACTGAAGAATATTCCCCCATCAAGCCGCTGACCGACTGGCTGTCCTATAACGGCTATTTTCTGGTGACCAAGACGGCGCGCGAATATACTGATCAGAGCGGTCGCCGCCGCATCAAAGGCAACATGGACATCGAAATCGCCGTGGACATGATGGAAGCGGCTCCCCGTATCGATCACGCCATCCTGTTTACCGGCGATTCAGATTTCCGCCGCGTGGTTGAGGCCGTGCAGCGTCAGGGCGTCAGGGTCACCGTCGTTTCCTCCATGCGCTCTTCCCCACCGCTTATCGGTGACGACCTCCGCAGACAGGCCGACCAGTTCGTTGATCTGGCCGACATTGCTGAAGAGATCACCCGTCGACCAGCCGAACCTCGGCCGCGTCAGTCCCCGATTCGCCACCCGGCGGATCAGTTGAGCGAGCCTGAATAAGGCCGCACCACCCTATCCCGAACACCCCACCCCTTTAACTCCCCGGTGGGGTGGAAGGCTGTGTCCAGGAGCATATGACCACATGGGAGTCGTTACCTCATCTGCCGCCGATCTTTCAGGCACGATGGATTCCATTGATAACAGTGCGGTCTGCCCGCGCTTCGCCATGCCCGGTTTCCGCACCGGACTGGCCGGTGAACGCCTTCCTTTCGGTCCCGCTGACGCCAGCCTTCTGATTGTAGCTCCAGCCTTTATCCATCCGCGGGAAAGTGACGACACGTCCCGCTTCGATACACAAACCGAATCCGTTTTCTATGAAGCACTGACTGAGGCGGGTTTTCTTTCGCGCAGCGTGGACGAAAGTGGCAACATCACGCTGTCCCCTGTGGAAACCCGGTTTGTCAGCGTTATCCAGTCGCCACCGTGTTCCGACCTGCCCCTGCCGTCGGATGTCGTTGACTGCAATCACTTTCTTCGCACCGAGTTGCAGACACTCCCTCATCTGCGTGTTGTCCTGACTTTGGGTGTGCTCGCGCATAATGCGACGCTTGCCGCCTGCGGTGTGCCATTTTCCCGCGTCAGTTTTCAGAACGGCCAGATTTCCAGCATGCCGGACGGCCTCAGAATCGCGAACAGCCTGCTGCTCTCGCGCCACAATTTGGAAACCGGTCACATCTGCCAGCCTTCTTTCGGGAAACTCCTTCGGGAGATCCGGCAGGAAATCGACTCTCCGGAGTAAAAACCGACAAGGCACCCTGTCTGACCGCGCCAGTATTTGAAGATGTGCGGTCTCGCTTTGCCTGACTGATGACCTCGCTCCCAAGAACGACATTCATATCCTTGGGCGCAGACCATTTCCTCCATTCGACTGGCGGCATGCCCTGTTCCTTCATCCGGAACAGGAGGCAGGTCCGGAGATAGTGATTTCAAAAAAACTGTCTTATCGTTCAGGCATTCTATCAGGAGATATTTTCAGCCCCGATAAGAACAGGACTTACCAGCATGCAGATTCTCTCTCCCGAAAATGCGCCGCGCATCGGTTTTATCGGTTTTGGCGCCATGGCCAGCCGGATGGGCGATCATCTCAAGACAGCCGGTTATACAATCAGCGCCTACACACCTTCCGGTCGCTCCCCCTCCCCTTCCGTTCCCATGCTCCCAACACCTCTGGAGCTTGCCAGACAGGCAGACACGGTTGTGGTGTGCGTGCCTGATGACGAAGCCCTCGCCGCATCAATGTATGGCGATAACGGAGCTCTGGCAGGCATGTCCAAAGGCTCCCTGCTGATCAACACTTCATCGGTGTCACCGGAAGCGACAGCCACGCTGTATGAAGCCGGTCAGAAACGCGGCGTTGTCGTGCTGGACGCCCCGGTCTCGGGCAGCACGCCGGAAGCGGATTCTGCCAGCCTTGTCATCCTCGTCGGAGGAGACAGGGAAGACGTCGCGAGAGCCGCGCCCATCTTTGACGCCATCGGCAAGCTCACCATCCATGCCGGCCCGTCCGGTAGCGGCGCACGCCTGAAGCTCGTCATCAATGGGATCATGGGCGCAGGACTGACGACGCTCGCCGAGTCGGTCGCTTACGGTCTGTCCGCAGGGCTGGATCGCTCCATGCTGTTCGATGCGCTCGATCAGGTGGCGGTGATCTCCCCGCATCACAAGCGTAAGCTGAAAGCGGCGAAGGACGGCAATTTTACGCCGCAGTTCCCGGCCCGCCTCATGCAGAAGGATATGCGCCTGCTGCTCGATGCGGCAGCGCGGGAAGCTGTGCCCGTCCCGACTCTGGCGGCAGCCACGCAGCAGCTTTCCCTCACCCGTCGTCTGTCACCGAATGAGGATTATTCCTCACTCATCCGGGTCATGGAAAAAATCGTCGCCAACGATCGATGAACAAAGCGAGGCAGGAGGGCTTAGCGCCCTCTGACGCCCACCGCCATCACGGCCAGCCGGTCACCAACACCTCTGACCGCGCCGGTCGCGACCGGCGGGCGGCTCAGATCCCTGCGAGCCAGAATCGCAGGGAGCATGGCCAGCCTTGCTCGACGGATTTCTTTACGGTCAGGCAGAAATGCCAGTCCTTCCCGCTTCAGAGTGCTTACGATCGTGGACAACCGTGCGCTTTCCAGAAGGTCCTCGCTGTCAGCATGAGCGGACAGTCCAACGTCCGTGAACACCTCTTCCGGTAGCGGCATGCGTCCACTGAGCAGAACCTGAGGCAGATACCGCACCAGCAGCCCTGTGCCGAATGCCGCCCCGGCGCGGGTCACAGCAGCCAGAATCGTCTCATCCTCGATTCCCAGCAGTTCGCCTACCATCCGCTGCATCATGCCCGCGCCATCCAGCATGGCCGAACGCCACGCCGTCCAGTCTGCAAGACGGCACAATTCCGCCTCCCGGGCGTCAATCAGTGTGAGAAGTGGAGCCTTGCGGACAACGCCACTTTCCAGCAGGTCCGCCAGCGCAACCGCAATCTCATGACGGGACTGTCGCCCCTGCTCAGGGCTCTCAATCACGTCACGCCACCACTGAAGCCGAATCAGACCTGCCATTGGGCCGGTCACCGTGCCTGACACGGGCAGGACCAGCGCCTTCGAGAGCTCACAGTTCAGCGCAATGAGCGTAAAAGCCGCCGTTCTGATGGCCTGCGGCAGGAACATCGCACAGAAGAACCGATCCGGATCACATAAACGTGCTGTCGTTTCGCAGTCTGGCTTTTCCATTTTTAATGGATCTCTTTCTGCCATAACTGCGTTGAACCTTTCAGAAAGCTGTCAGCCATCTATCACGCAAGCGTCCCTTGACGCTTTTCCGGGTGGACCATAGCTGTTGAGGGCGGCGTCGTTTCGCCCTGTATTCGTGATTGCAATCCAAGGAGACCATCATCATGGCATTTGAACTGCCTGCCCTCCCTTACTCCTATAACGCCCTTGCCGCCAAAGGCATGTGCCAGGAGACTCTGGAACTTCATCACGACAAGCATCATCAGGCCTATGTGACAGCCCTGAACAACTTCGTCGAAGCCAAGCCGGAACTTCAGGGCAAGTCCCTCGACGAGATCATTCTTTCCGTCAAAGGCGATCCAGCTCAGGCTCCCGTTTTCAACAATGCGGGTCAGCACTGGAACCACATCCTTTTCTGGCAGAACCTGTCCTCCAACGGTGGCGCAATTCCGCCGGCTCTCGAAGCCAAGATCAAGGAAGATCTGGGCAGCGTTGAAGCCTTCAAGGAAGAGTTCAAGAAGGCCGCCACCACGCAGTTCGGCTCCGGCTGGGCATGGCTGGTCCTGAACCCGAACGGTAAGCTGGCTGTCACCAAGACCGCCAACGGCAGCAACCCGCTCGCCGAAGGTCAGGGCACGGCGCTTCTCGGCCTCGACGTCTGGGAGCACGCCTACTACCTCGACTTCCGTAACCGTCGTCCTGACTACATCACCAACTATCTCGACAAGCTCGCCAACTACGAGTTCGCCGAAGCTCAGCTGAAATCTGCCTGAGCCACAAAAAAACAGGCCGGAGGATAATTCCTCCGGCCTGTCTCTTTTTAGAATCATGCTTTTTGTAAACCGGGCAGAAGGCTCACCATCCCTCACCCGATGTCTGTTTCAATTCACCACAGATCCCGGAATGAACCCCGCAGGCTTCCACCCGAGACGGGCGATCTGACTGAAATACTGTCCGAAATAATCGGACCGAAATGACCGGGTCCGTCACGCTTGCAAATAATTCCGCGTCCTGTTCGGCCGGACACACGGACATTCCGGTTTAAAAACAGATAAAATGATCTTTGTAGAAACTGTTTGCTGAAATGAATCAGTTCAGCTTGCCCCAGGCTGCCAGCTGATCGACAACCGCCTGCGGCGTCATCTTGCTCGCATTGGACAAGGCCGCAACGGTGCCTGTGTTGAGGAGTTTTCCTTCCGGGGACACAATCAGGACGGAAGGCACCGCCGTAATTTCGACACCGTAATTTTCGCCAATACCCATATTCGTGTTGTGACGGGAAATATTGATCACCACCACTTCAAAATTCTGGGCGATCCATGCCGACACTGCCGGAATCGCAAGGACGCCCGACAGAGCCCAGCAGTCAGGCGACCAGTTTCCTCCAAAATCCAGCAAAACCGGTTTGTCACTCACCTTGGCGCGGGCAATCGCCGCCTGAAGCTGTCCCTGCGCCATTTGAGGCGCCGGGTAGGGCACCACAACCGGGTGAACCGGATCGTTACCAACCACAGGAGCCGTCGTCATTGTCCGGGCCATGGCGGCCTCCGACACCATACCAGCCAGCGTGACACTGCACGTCAGACACAACACTAATTTCCGAAAACGCATCACATCTCCTTCCCCTCAAGTGGATCCGTGATGTCGTCTTTTCACTGTCACAAAAGACATTCGCAACAAGAGAATGCAAATTTCAGAAGATTCCGTTTTCGGACCAGAAAAATGTCACTTCATGCTTGTTGTGAAACAGATGCGCGAGACGTGCGCCGGGAATGGCCGCGAACTGATCCAGAATGGCGAAATCGGTCTCACCCTGAAACTTCACGCTCATGACAATCCGCGCGGTTCGTCCTGCTTCAATCCATCGTTTGGCCAGCGTCAGAAGACGTTCCGGGTAAGCAATAACATCGGAAAACAGCCAGTCCACACGCTCTTCATTGAGCGGCTCAAGACCAAAGGCGCTTTCCTGTCGGAAACGCACACCCGGCATGGCCGCGACAGACGGTGAAAGCGGCGCACGGTCAACTGCCGTGACATTGGCGCCAAGTTTCGCAATGGCCCAGGTCCATCCGCCCGGTGTCGCACCCAGATCCAGACAGGTCTCCCCCGGCATCGGCCAACGTCCCAGTCGGGTGCAGGCTTCCCATAGTTTCAGATAGGCCCGTGAAGGCGGCCCCTCCCGATCTTCAATAAACTTCACCTCACCCATCGGAAAAGGGCTTGTCTTGGCTTGGGAAAACAGAATCCGGTCGGGAGCCAGAAGTGTCCAGCCACCGAGCGGACTTGTTGGTGGCAACTGCGGAAACACCAGCGGCGCTGCTTTGACGGGCGGTAGCCTGTCGACAATCAGCGCGGCGCGACGGAAGAACTCCACCGGCGCAAGCGACCAGTTCCGCTGCCTGCCTTTCAGCAGACGCGCAGCCTCGCCAATTGAAACGATCGTGTGAATTTCAGGCGTTGTCCAGACATCAAGCGCCCAGACACTGGGTACAGGAGGCGCTTCGCAGACCGCCAGCCGTCCATGCCAGAAGGCTGGCGTCACCCCAAGTCGTTCCAGCTCCTTTTGCAGGACGCCCTCAAATCCCGGAGCGGCGACATAGACACTGCCAACAGAAATATCATCAGTCATGACGAGCAAGAAATCCTACGCCAAGAAGAACCCATGAACAGATCAGGAGAGAACCACCCGTCGGCGCAACGCTCCCCAGATGGTGACCGGAAAAAGCCGTCACATACAGAGCGCCGCAGAAGAGCATGATGCCGGGCAGCATCATGCAACCAGCCAGCGCCTGCAGACGCGAGGGAGTGCGCAGGCCCATACCCAACGCCAGCAGGGCCAGCGCGTGCCACATCTGCATCTGCACCGCCTCACGAACGATGTCTCGCCCTTCCGGCAATCCGAACCGTTCAATCGGAAGGTGGGCAGCAACAGCTCCCATGATGACAGCCGTTGCCGCCATGAAGGCGGCGGCAACGCGCCACACACGTCCTATGGTCATCTCAGTCCCCTCCCGAACACTCCGGTGAACTGTATGGAACTCCGTGCGTTCGGCTTTCGCGCCGTTACCATTCTCGTAATTGCCCAGATCATGAGCGTCGTCGTAACCGCGAGAAGAAGAACCGGCAAGAAACAAACCTCTGCAGACCCGCACCGCCCTCGGGGAAACCCGCAACAAAAGAGTAGAATCATGAATATCTTCAGAAAGATAACTGCCGTTGCAGCCCTTGGCGGCCTGGCCGCATGCTCAATGTCTCAGCCTCCGGCTCCCCCCACGCCGTCGCCGCCATCTTCACTCTCCGCAGCGGACACCACGTTCGTGCAGACGGTGGCTGAAGCCAATCTGACGGAAGTGGCGCTCGGCAAGATCGCACTGACAAACGCGGGCACCTCCGGCGTCAAGAGCTTCGCCCAGCACGCCATTTCCGAGCATACGAGCGCTGAAGATCGTCTCAGCACCATCGCATCGGCACACGGTATTACCCTGCCCACGGCGCCGAATGCTGACGATCAGAAAATCATTACAGAGCTTGGCGGCATCAAAGGCGCAAAATTTGATAAAGGCTACATTGCCAATGCCATCACAGCGCACACAGACGCGGTACAGCTGGCAGGAGACGAAGCGGCTTCCACATCCGATGCCGACCTGAAGAGCTTCGCCACCGATTTCCAGAAAACCGCTCAGGCCCATCTGGAAGCTGCGCAGGCTCTCAAAAGTCATAAGGGACACCCCAGCGTCTATCGTGGCAAACGCCATGTTCATGCCCACTGACACCTGATATTTGTGCCTTCCTCCTGAAAATTTCCGGTTTTCAGGAGGAAGTTTTACATAGCCAACTCTCCTATGCGCCTGTTCATCTGAACACGCACTGCCTCAACGCTTTCTCTGAGAAGGTTCTGATACGGGCAAGAGAAGTCTATTCTTTCCGGAAACACTTCTGATTTATATATTATTACAATATTTTGTTTCATTATTTAAAAATGTATATTTTTACAAATAAAAACAGCAAATTAAAATTATTTCACCAAAAAAAAGTCTCTTCAGATCAAATTCATACGCTCTTATCTACACATTCAAAAAAAGCGCTCCATAAAATATTTCTTCAACAAGAAAGATATGACTGCCATCTCAAGATAAAAATCTCTCGTTAATTACATTCATTATGAAAATAAGCATTCCATTCGATCGAGCCGAATTACGGTCATACATTTTCATCACTCGAAAGGTCTGACGATCCCGGAAACCCACCCGAAAGAGACACGACTTCAGTAGTTCACTCTAAAGTCGACTAAAATTACACAGAAGTTTTTGGTAAAGCTTTTTTCAAAAAGCTTGAGAGAGCATCGTCAAAAAAACAGCCACACAATTCCAAAACCATATCGAGATAAAGCAGATTTCTAAAAACAGACCACTGCATTACTGCTCAGCGCCTGATTTCCCTGAACGCAAAAGCTTCGGCAATCAAAGCGGGAAACAGGAGCGCAGCCTCTGGCGCTCCAATCATAAAACCTGCCAGCCCGTGCATCAGAAAACACAACCAGAGAAGCCATATCTCCCGTCGTCCGATAGCCAGAACAGACAGAAGTAGACCGATGACGACCAGAGCCGCCGGGCCATAGCTATGATAAAGAACATCGGAGAAAGCGCGCGGTGGGATGGCATGTCCCACACTGGTGACAGCATCGCTGATCTGTCGTCCCGTTGTCAGCCATACAGCGAGATTGAAGAGCAGGCGGAAGGGCAGAAACAGCGCTTCCATAATGCTCTGAAGCAGGATCAGAAAACCTGAAATCAGGTTCGGCACCAGCAAGGCTGCAAGCTGGCAGGCAGAAGAGAGCACAACGATTGCACGCAGCAATCCCAGTCGCTCTTTTCTGCCAGATGAAGAATTGACCAAAGAAGAAGCGGTCAGTCTTTCCACCATTTCACGGGTTTCTGGCCTTCTTCATCTGCGTCAACGTCACGCTGGACCGAAGCCGTTTTCGGAGAAGCAGACCGGGCCTGCTGACGGAGCGACTTGATTTCAGCGTGAGCCTGCTGGAGGGCAAGCTGTTCCCCGGCCAGTTCCATTCTCACCGCAGTCAGCTCTGCTTCACGCGTCGTGAGGCTTTCCTTGAGTTCGGCAATCAGAACCTGTGCGTGACCAAGACGGGTCTCGAGAGAACGCTGATGCGTTTCAAGTTCCTGCACCTGACGCTCAGCGTCATTGCGTGCGCGTCTTTCGGCCTCAAGAGCACGATTGTTGAGCTTTGTCTCGCTGTCCCCGGAATGCGCAGGCACGGTGCGGGCAGTCGGTCGCGAGAACGGGTTGTGCTCTACCTGCACATCTCCATCACGCACAAAGCGCCGCTTGCGAAACTGTCCTGCCGCATCCTGGCCGGAGCGCGGCGACAGACGAAGCTGCTGATCATTCTGACGCGGCGCACCGCCACCGGATGCGGGAGCGCTCGCCTTGTGTGACCCCATGCGGTTCAACGCACGCAGGGCTGCTTCTTCAGCATCATGATCCGTAAGATTGTCCTCCAGGAGGTCGGCCTGAGAGGATCTTTTCAATAATCCACTATCCACTACTATACTTTCTAATTTAAGTCAGTCCGGCCGTCAGCAAAACCAGTTCCACCGAAGCAGAAACCGCTGACGTGACGGATCACCAGATGTAACTCTGATTGTTGCCATGATCTGTGGGATTTCGCCGGGACAGAACTGAGCCGACAACCATCTTTTACGAGATTGATACGACTGGTAGCACGAAGCTTTCACTACTACAAGAAACCCGCAGGTATTCTTTTTGTCATGAAAGCTTTCATGGTCATTCAGTCAGAATTTCAGTGACCAACAGACACAAACTGTCCACAAACCGGAAATCAGGGTGTCTCTGCAAACAGAGCGGCACCGGGCTGCCAGAGCACATCCTGTCTGCCATCATCATTAAGATGACGCCCAAGTACAAAAAAGTAATCTGAAAGTCTGTTCAGTAACGGCACAAGAACAGGGTTGATCGTTGCTTGCTCAGACAGCGCCACAACTGCGCGCTCCGCCTTCCTGACTGCCGTGCGGGCAATATGCGCCCAGGCGGCGGGCACCGAACCACCCGGCAGGATGAAACTGGTCAGAGGCACCTGAAGCGCCCGCATTCTTTCGATCTCGGCTTCAAGCGGCACGATAACGCTGTCTGTCAGACGCTTCGCATGTCTGCTGCCTTCAGGCATGCAGAGATCGCCGCCCATGTCGAACAGCAGATTCTGGACAGCCATCAGTCGCTTCGACAAGACAGCGTCCACAACATGGCTCCTCAAGACGCCGACTGCGGCATTGGCCTCATCCAGCACGCCGATCGCCTCGACATGCAGATCAGCCTTGCTCAGCCGCGTTCCGTCTCCAAGCGACGTCTGTCCCCTGTCACCGCCCCGCGTGACGACCCGGTCTATTCTGACTGACATGCGCTCTTCACTTTCCCTGCTGGAATTTCTTCTGAAACGGACAGCCTATTTGTTTTTCTTCGCTTCCTGAGGTTTCGGTATCGGTTTGGCGTCACGGCTCGAATACCGCGTAATCATTTCCTCCACCGCTCCTGCCGCCTCTTCCGCAGCCGCCATGGCGATATCACCCCACATGCCGTCCATCGAATGGGCCGGAATATCGTGAAGCTGGGTCGCTATACCGACTTCCTTGTCGTCCTTGTCAGTCACGCGCCAGTCGATACGGATATTCTGCTGCGGATGCCCCCGTGAGCCGGCCGGTCCGTCCGTCACTTTGACTGTCGTCGTCACGGTAAAGTCCGCATCCGTCCGGGATGTCTGGATCGTATCCTTCATTTCCCTGAACGACACCACAAAAGCACGCGCGAGCGAAATATTGCCGTCACCCGGCGCACCCGTCACACCCTGAAAGAAAATCCGTGCACCGCGGTGCTTCAGACTTTTTGGATCTTCCTCCATGCTTTCGGCCATGACACCGGTCAGAATACTGACAATCTGCCCCGCGCCCTGCTGCGCCGCCTCATGCAACACATCCGGACCACCCGCCGACCAGGCAACAGCCGGAACACCCGGCCCTTCCTGCGTCGCGCGGACAGTGCCCTGAGGCGTCATCAACGAATAAAGCGGCACAATGACGTCACCCCGCTGCTCGGTATGCAGCTTCACCCACCAGTCACCCGACCGGACAGGCTGCGCCATCGCCGGGATCGACTGATCGAGCAGCGCCTGCGTCACCTGCGCCGCCCAGAGCTTTTCGCCATCCGGACTCAGGCTTTTATCTTTGGGGAGCGGAATATCGAGACGGGAGGTCGGAGCCGTCGCCATACCGCCCTTCTGACCCTGCTTGTCATGCTCGAAAGGATGCGGCACCGAAAGACAGCCGGTCAGCAGGCAGGTCGCCGAAAGCGGAAGAAGTTTTGAAAAAATCCGTTTCATCAACCCAGTTCCACTCCGCTTCCTGCTGCAATCACCGAGATCTGGTGCCCGATCGGACCACCGCCTGCCAGAGTGCGCCGTCGATGACTGAAAAAGCGTCTCTCGTCTTTAAGCGTATCCAGTCCCACGGACGCCACGGCTGTCACTCCGGCGCGGCGCAGGCGATCCATGCAGTATCCGGCAAGGTCAAAATGGAAATGGCCTTCTCGCTGACCCGATACGAAAAATGACGCCGCCTGCGCATCCGCCGTTAGTGCAGCATCCCGCATGTCGGTCCCGACTTCATAACTCGCCTGAGCAATACAGGGACCGACAACAGCCACCATCTCCTCGACCGACGCGTCGAGCGCTTCCATCGCGCTGACCGTCGCTTCCAGCACACCACCGACGGCACCCCGCCAACCGGCATGAGCTGCCCCCACAATCTTTCCATCCTTCGAGGCGAACAGAACCGGCCCACAATCCGCCGTAATGACCCCGAGCGCCACATCGGGCCGGGCGGTCACCATCGCATCCGCCTTGCCGCCCTCGCCGGGGTTCCACGGCTCGGTGACGGTGATCACCCCGTCGCCATGCACCTGTGACACACCCAGAAGCGATTCATTCGGCAGACCGAAAAAACCGGCAACACGACAGCGGTTTTCCGTCACGGCAGCGGGGTCATCTTCCGACCGGGTTGAACAGTTCAGGCTGGCATAAGGCCCTTCCGAAACGCCCCCGATGCGTGTGAAAAATCCATGACGCACAAAGGACAGATAAGGACTCTGCACAACCGAGTCTGGTACAAGCCCAGCGCTCATTGCTGTTCTCCCGCTGTTTTTTCTGAAAATCCCGGCACAATCGTGACATCCGGCGAGGCTACAGCCAAGGCCTTGAACAAACGTCCCATCCTGTCGGGGCCGATCAGCCTGTCCAGTCCGGACCGGATCGCACCCGCCTGTTCCGGCGCACTCCGACACAAGGCTTCCGCCCGCTGGACAGCGCCGAGAGCCCGCAGCAGTTCGCCCTGCCCAACCGGTCCATAGCACACCGCACCCGCCCTCTGCGCAGATCGCGCCATCGACGCGAAATCGACATGCGCCGTCACATCCGCCGTACCCGCTTCGACCAGCGCCGACACCGGCCGTCCCTGTCGCAGAGCCTGCAAGGATTCACCTACGCAGGACGTGGCCGTGCCATAATCAATAAACAACGCCACACCCGGCGCTCTGCACAGTCTCTCCGCCACATCCCGCACAAAACCAGCCGAAGCGGGCGAAATTTCGACAACGTCTCCAACAGTCGCACCACGTTCCGTCACGTCTGGCGGCACATCGCTGCAATCCTGCAAACGCCATTGCCCGTCCTGAACGAAACGCTCCTGCCAGCCCGTCTCCGTGCGGACGAACTGACGGATGGGGAGAGCATCGAGAAATTCATTCGCCACCAGAATCATCGGGCCAATCGGCACATCGGACAGGGTGTCGTGCCAGCAGACGGACACACCACACTGAGCCAACGCCCTCCCCTGCGCCTCGCGCAGACGCGGCGACGTCTCGATCAGATGCACGGACAGACCGGCCAGACAGTCCGGCGCGAGACGAACCAGAACCCGCAGCATGTCCGCCATCAGGGTGCCACGCCCCGGCCCCGCCTCCACCAGATGGACGGAAGAGCCCGACGCTATCGGCAGGCTGCGCATGACAACGGCGCACCAGGCGCCCAGAACCTCACCGAAAATCTGGGAAATTTCTGGCGCCGTCACAAAGTCCGCAAAAGGGTCACGTTGGGCGTAGTAGGCCGTATTAGCACGCCCCATGAACGCGTCCAGACGCTCGCCGGGCAACCGTTCACTATCCTGCTGCGGACCCGACACACTCACGCGCTTTCCTGCTCCTCAATGGGCAGGCCCGCATAAACCGGCGCACGAAAGGCGTGGAGCATGAGCAGTATACCAGCCAGAATCATCGGGATGCTCAGGATCTGCCCCATGGTGACGCCAAACGGAAAATAGCCGAGGAACGCATCAGGCTCACGGAAGCACTCGCAGAAAATACGGGCGCACCCATACCCCACCAGAAACAGACCGGCCAGAAAACCGGGACGTTCACGCAGCTTCGGCTGACGCAATGCAAACAGCAGGACAAGAAAGAGAAGGAGCCCTTCGGTCAGCGCTTCATAGAGCTGTGACGGGTGGCGCGGATGACCGTCCGTGTCGGGAAAGATCATCGCCCAGGGCAGGCTCGGGTCGGCATAACGCCCCCAGAGCTCGCCGTTGATGAAGTTCGCTATTCTTCCGAAGCCGAGCCCGATCGGCACGATGGTCGTCACACGATCCGCAAAGGCCAGAAATTTCAGCCCATAGCGACGACAGAACAGCAGCATCGCCAGAATGACGCCGATGGTTCCGCCATGGAAGGACATGCCGCCCTGCCAGACGGCGAAGATCTGGGCCGGGTGCGCCAAAAAAGCCATTGGCTGATAAAACAGCACATAGCCAAGACGGCCACCGAGCACGATGCCCAGCGTGACCCAGACGAGAAAATCATCGGCCAGTTCCGGGGAGGCTACCCGCGGCGCCCATGTAACCAGCCTTTTCAGAAGCTGGATACCGATAACGATGCCCGCGATATAGGCCAGCGCATACCAGCGGACCGCAAGCGGGCCGAGGTGCACGAGCACCGGGTCGAACTGCGGAAACATGAGCACAGGCAGCATGCGGGAACTTTCCTGATATCCAGCCCTGCGCGGGCTCTCAACGTGATGAAGAAAAAGTCAGAGGTAGGGGTCGGCCTTCGAGAGGTGATCCCTGACATACTGGTGAACGCCGTCCTCAAGACTGGTGAAGGAGGCCGTATAACCGGCGGCGCGCAATCGGGACATATCCGCCTGCGTGAACGACTGATACTGCCCGCGCAGACTGTCCGGCATGTCGACATATTCGACAGCCCGCTTCACGCCCGCCGCGTCACAGACGGCATTGGCCAGATCGAGATAGGTCCGGGCCTCGCCTGTGCCACAGTTGAAGAGGCCGTTGACGGTCTGATTGTCATACAGCCAGAGCATGACCTTCACGACGTCACCGACCCAGATGAAATCGCGCTTCTGCTGGCCATCGGCGATGTCGGCACGATCCGAACGGAACAGGCGGGCTGGATGACCCTGCCGTACCTCGTCGTACTTCACCTTCACGACCGAGATCATGTTGCCCTTGTGATACTCGTTGGGGCCGTAGACGTTGAAGAATTTCAGACCGGCCCATTGCGGAGGACGGGCGATGCCCCGTTCCAGAGACCGCATCACATTCAGATCGAACGCCTGTTTCGACCAGCCATACAGATTCAGGGGCTCAAGCGAGGACAGCAGCGCCGGATCATCGGAAAACAGCGAGGGCTCGTCAGCCGCGCCATAAGTCGCAGCAGACGACGCGTAGAAGAACCGCACCCCCTGCTGCGCACACCATGACCAGAGCCGCTCGGAGAGGGAGACGTTGGTGCGCCAGACGAGGTCGCCGTCACGCGCCGTTGTCGTGCTGATCGCCCCCATGTGGAAGACGGCTTCAGCCTTGACGGTATCGTCATTCAGGAGCGTCTCAAGGTCTTCCGGCGCAACGATGCGGACAGGGATATGACGGCGCAGATTGCGCCACTTCTCTCCATCCCGGAGACGATCGACAACCACGATATCCAGCCCGCGTGCACAGAGCGCCGCAACCAGACACGATCCGATGAATCCGGCGCCGCCGGTGACGATAATCATGAATTCAGCCTTATAACGATGAGCGTGCGCAGAGGACAGAGGGTGTGGGTTGGATTAATCCTCTTTCAACGCTTATAAGTAAGACTTCACAACAGGGCTGGCCTGAACGGCCCTGCCACACCGAGGAGCACCGGAATGGCTGACAGACCGCGTATTTTTGATGATCTTGCTGGCGTTGCCGGCGGCGCGATCTCTGCCTTTGCCGGCGTGAAGGAAGAGATCAACGCGCTGGTCCGCTCGCGCGTCGATGAAGTCCTCGGCCAGTTACAGGTCGTACGCCGCGAGGAATTCGAAGTCGTCAAGGAACTCGCCGCCAACGCCCGTATGGCCGGAGAAGAGGCCGAGCAGCGCATCGCCGCCCTGGAAAAACGTGTCGCTGATCTTGAGGAAACAAGCACAGCGCCTACGCACACCGGTCACGATGATCAGGGTTCCGGCTGGAGCGGAGACAGCACCGCCTTTCCGAACTGAAAATAACAGGTCGGAGTGTCACAAAAACAGTCACGGCTCATCTTGCCGGGAACGGCACGGGTCCATAGGCTGAACAGTGTGGCGAGTCGGGTGACTGCTCGCCATTGATTCGCAGACGAAACCACTCCGTAACGGAGAAGCGTTTCATGGCTTGGGAGGCCTGCATGCCCGCTCTGACGATGACCACCTCCACTCCCAACTCCAACCCGATCGATCTGATGGAACAGATCGTCTGTGGGTACGAATGGGCGTTCGACCGGCGCAATTCATCCGAGATGGCGGCCGAAGCACCCGGCAAATGGTGCGATTACGGTCTTTATTTCTCATGGTCGGCCGAACTCAGCGCCATGCATTTCACCTGCACCTTCGACCTGAAAGTGCCGGAACCACAGCGCAAGGCTCTCTTCGAACTGATCGCCCTGGCCAATGAGCGGCTCTGGATCGGTCACTTCGCGCTCGATGTCGAAAGCGGAACGCCCATGTTCCGCCACGCCGTTCTGCTGCGTGGCGCTCCGGGGGCTTCCATGGAGAGTCTGGAAGACATGGTGGATATCGCCATCACAGAATGTGAGCGCTTCTACCCGGCTTTCCAGTTCGTGCTCTGGGGCGGCAAGGCTCCGGCCGAGGCGCTTGAAGCCGCCATGCTCGACTGCATGGGCGAAGCCTGATGACGGAGCCTCTCCCTCCCCTCCTTCTGGTCGGATGCGGCCAGATGGGAGGGGCTCTCCTCGAAGCCTGGATCAAGAACGGTCTTGCGCCTTCCGTCATCATGGATCGTCACCGTGACACGGTGGCTACCCCGCACACCATCGTGCGGGAACTGTCGAAAATCCCTGAAGATTTCATGCCTGAGGCGGTGATTCTCGCGGTCAAGCCGCAGAAAGCCGCCCCGGTGATGGAAGAACTCGCAACGCTACGTCCCGATATCGCGGCGCGGTCCGTCTTCGTGTCCGTCATGGCGGGCCTGACCGCGGGTTCGATCGCAGAGCGCCTTCGCGGCAAGTCACCGGAGGCAACACCTGCCGTCGTGCGCGCCATGCCCAACACGCCCTGCTCCATCGGGCAAGGCATGACAGGGCTCTACAGGGCGCCCGGCGTTACAGATCGTCAGGAAAAACTCTGTGACCGGCTGCTTTCGGCTGTCGGCGCGACCGTCTGGGTTTCCGAAGAAGATCAGATCAACGCGGTCACAGCCATTTCCGGCAGTGGCCCCGCCTATGTCTTCCTGCTGGCCGAATTGCTGGAAGAAGCCGCTGTCGGGCTTGGGCTACCGGCTGATGTCGCACGCATACTGGCCCGCAAGACTGTCTCCGGCGCTGGAGCCCTGCTCGATCACAGCCCGGAAGACGCCGCCGAGCTCCGCCGTCGCGTAACCAGTCCCGGCGGCACTACCGCTGCGGCCCTTGCCGTGCTCAGCGCGCCGGCAAACTGGCCGTCCGCCATCCCCGAAGCCGTCGCAGCCGCCGCCCGGCGTGCTCGCGAACTCGCTTCCTGAACCTCTCCGACATCAAGAGCCTTTCCCATGCCAATGGAAGAAGAAGACGACCAGTTCGACTCCACCCTGCTTGAAGCCGCGATGTCCCTCGCCGCCAGCAAGGGCTGGGGCAGCCTGTCAATGCCCGAGATCGCCCGACATGCCGGTCTGGATGTAGGGGAGGTCCGCTGCCGTTATCCGTTCAAGACGTCTGTGCTGCTGCTTCTGGGGCAACTGGCGGATCGTTCAGCGCTGATTGACGATGGTTCGCTCGGAACCTCACGGGAAATGCTCTTCGATCTGATGATGCGGCGCTTCGACGTTTTTCAGCAATATCGTCCCGGCGTGCTCTCCGTCCTGAAGACCCTGCCGTTCGATCCTCTTGTCACGATCATTCTGGGAGGCGCCACGGTTGACAGCATGCGCTGGATCGCCGGAGCGGCAGGCATACAGACCAGTGGCATTGAAGGGGCTCTACGGGTCCAGGGCGTTGTCGCCTTGTGGACCTACGCTCTTCGCTCATGGGAAAAAGATGACAGCGAAGATCTCGGCCTGACGATGATCGCTCTTGAGTCCGGTCTGGACCGCGCCGAGAGAATGGGGCTTTTCCGCAATGCGGTGGCCCTGAAGTCTGAGACCGGCGGTGACGAGACGTCAAACCTCCTGACGTCTGAAGCTGGCGATGCCAGTTTCAATGATTTTCAGGACGGGAAATAAGACAAAATCACTCTTTACGCAGGCGTGGAGCCAGATTAGAACATCTCCACGAACTGCTTATGGGGTGTAGCCAAGCGGTAAGGCAGCGGATTTTGATTCCGCCATGCGGAGGTTCGATCCCTCCCACCCCAGCCAGAAAGCGGTATGACGGTTGATTAAACCGTCATACCAATCCTTCTTCAGACAGCTTTCTTCAGGTTCGGGCTTGCCTTGAAACGCACTGTCTTGCCAGCCTTCACCTTGACCGGCTCACCCGTACGCGGGTTCAGGGCCTTGCGGGCCTTGGTCTTCTTGACCGTAAAAGTACCGAAAGACGGAAGTGTAAACCCGCCGTCCCGCTTCAGTTCCTTCACAATTGCATCCATAAGATCAGCAGCAGCCTTATTTGCGGCCACCCCTGTGCAATTGATCGAATCCTGGATGACCGCAGCAATAAAAGCTTTACTCATGGACCACTCACGCTCCTGGGATGCTTACCAAGACCAGCGGCATGGATCACTGCTGTCCATAACGCGCCACTGGCCAATAACGCGGTTATTAGCGTGGACATTTTAAAGAAACCAGAAAAAAATACCGAAAAATGCCAACTCGCCATAAAAAATCGAAAGAAAAGCTCATCGCGTAGCTTGAACGTCACGTTTTATAATGGATATCAGACCCGCTGGACGGCCATTTTCGTGTGAGGATCATATTCGTGTCAGACGCCATCTGCCTCTTTGCCTCATACGAGCCGACAGGACATATCCCACCCCATACCGCTTATTACTTATCCGAACTGACCCGCTGCGGCTTCACCGTACATCTCGCTCTGTCTGGCTGCGAGGATATCCCTGCCGACACTCTGGATTTCTGCCAGAGCACCACAATAACACCCTGGATCCGTCCGAACTCGGGTCATGATTTTGGCGCATGGAAAGACCTGATCCTATGGGGGTGCGCCGAGCAGGCCTCCCGGATCTTACTGGCTAACGACAGTGTCTTTGGCCCATTTTCATCGCTCTCAAAACTGTTTGCACGCATGGAACAGAGAGAAGCTGATGTCTGGGGCGTTGTTGAATCTCTTGATGTCCTGCCCCATCTCCAATCATGGTTTGTCTGTTTCGAGCATCACAGCTTTCACGCCCCGGCCATCCAGCGTGTTCTTCTTCAGGATTTCACGCATATGACACGGCAAGAACTGATCTGGCACGGCGAAATGGGACTGGCGGTTGCCTGTCAGACAGAGAACCTGCGAACAGCAGCCGCCTGGAGCGATAGAGAAAGCATCCTGTCCAGAACGATAAAAAAAACTAACGCAATGCATTTACGCTGGCGGAATCTCCTACAGACCGAGGCCGTGCCCTTCATCAAAACCGAGTTGCTGCGGGATAATGTTTCTCGACTTGCGTCAGTCAGGCACTGGAAAGACGCCCTTCCGGAACAAAGTGTTTTCCAGACGAGTTGGATCGAAGAGTACCTGAAACAGAACCCTCCACGCCCCAACCGACCACAAATCAACTTAAAAGGTCGGCTGTTCTATAATCTTGCCGAACACATTACTGGAAGATCCTCTTAACCGGTCATGACATGCTGTACGTTGTGTCTTTTTCCACAGGCACACCAGCATGCGCATGTTTATCGATCATGCGCTCAAAAGCCTGTCTGATCCGCGTGATACAGGCGCTTTTATACGGAAAGATATCGTCTGGATCGCGATCATGCACGATCATGGCCGTCTCTACTTCAAACACGACCAGCGTTTCATCCTGCAGAACACCGAAATCCAGTCCAAAATAATCCAGTCCAATACGCTGAGGAATCCCATAAAGCGCCTCCATCACCGAAGATGGAAAAATGGCTGTCATATCCAGCATGAACCGCGCTTCTTCCGCCCGCCTCTCAGGAAACTGCTCCATTTTCGCGTTATAATACCAGATAGCCCAGTCATCATGGATAGCGAGGTGAACGGGATACGGCACACCATCAACGAAAACGACCCTGTACTTCCTGTAGAGTCCGTCTTTACTCACATAATCAATGAACTGGGTCACGTAATAAGACCCGGACGCACCCGTTTCATGGACATAGCGATCAAAGTCCGCACGATTATCAATACGGGCCAGACTGTCTCCCGCATGGGACGAAACAGGTCTTACCAGCAAGGGGAAACTGGGAAGCGTATCAAAAGGTGCGCAGACCACGCGGCAGGCCGGCACTAAAAGTCCCGGGATGTTTTCCAGAATTTCCGGCACCATTGAGCGCGCCATCTGCATGATGCGCTCTTCCCCATTCAGAACGGGAACTCCTGAAGTCCTGCCAATAGCTTCCGCTTCAAGGATTGCAGCCGTCTGACGGGCATCCTCGCCCATTGCGAGGACAACCGCATCGGGTTTCAGTTTTCTTATTCTTTCCGCCAACTCTTCGCGTCTGTCCGGCTCACCTGAGACCCACATCGTGTAAAGGGCGGTACTGTCATCCAGCAGCATGGCAAGAGGGGCATTGGCCTGAAACGTGCCGGGCACATTCAGCACGACAATCCGTCGCACAGCGCCCTCGTCAGATCTGTCCGGTCGTTGGACAGGGTCCAGATGCATCGCAGCCTTGAGATGACTCAGGGCAGCCGCCTCATCACCACAAGCCTGACACATTTCCCATAAGCGGTAATGGAGTTGCGCCTGCTCCCCTGCCGTCCCGGCAACTTTCAGTCGGGCAAGCAGGGTTTCGCGTGCAAGCAAAGGATCATTGGAGAATTCAGCGAGATCAAGCATGACCCTAGAGTAATCGGGCACCCCTCAACGGAGAGTAAACTCCCTCCCCGTCATCGCTGTCTTCAGACGCATAGAACCGGCAGCACAAGCGCCTAATGGACCACGGACTGAAGAAACTGTTTCAGTTCTTCTGCCTGCCCACGAAATTTCGGCAGATCACCTTTCATGGGATTCACATAGGAGTCCAGCATGTCGGGTCGCGCCAGAATCCCCTCCACCGCTGTCTTCAAAGGCTCTGGCCGACCATCCAGCGGAATGAGGTTACCATTGACGCCGTCAACGATATCTTCAGCCTGACCACCGGGCGCGGTTGAAATGACCCAGACATCACGGGCAAGAGCTTCACGCACCGTCAGACCGTAACTTTCCATCCACTGAGAGGGGAACAACAGCACATCGATGGAATTAAAGAAGGCATCACGCGTTGCATCGCCATAGGCTGGCTGAATGGTGATCCTGCCTTTTACTTTCCAGCCCGAAACATCCATCGACGCAAAGCCGAGATTAAGCGTGTTATCGATCAGAACCAGTTCCCAGTCGGCGCTCTCCAGCCCCTCAAACACCTCACGGACCAATGGAAAACCCTTCACGGCTTCCTGTCCGCCCACAAAACCAAAACGAAGCGGCGTCTTTGGCTGATGTGGCTTATGCGCCACTTTAGGCCAGCTGAAGCCGTTTCTATTCACTTTCACCAGTTCAGGGGCAAAACCGTTGGCCAGATAAAGAGCACGATGGGACTCGCTCGGGGCCAGAAGCAATGAGGCTTCTTTCAGCATCGAAAGCATCATGTCCTGGCGCACCTTGAGGTGCATGGCACCCGGCAGACACGCCCCACAGACCTTAAGATCAATGTGGCGCTGGAAACAATAACGTCCGTTGGGTTTGACCATGAACTGTCGTTCACACAGCCACCATGCGTCATGAAGCGTCACAACAAACGGCACGCCCTCTTCCAGACAGGCCTGCAGCATCCCCAGCCCCAGTCCCTGTATTGAATGAAAATGCACGACATCCGGCCGGAATGCTTTCACCCATGAAATAAACTGGGCTGTACAGCGGGGGTTATCGAGTCCTGCAATCGGGTCGATGTGTGTGGACAAAGGCGACCCGACGACAGGCAATCCTTCGATTTCATAGCGAAGAGAGGACGAAAACAGCTCGGGGATCTGTTCATAGGACGTGAATATGGCGACGTCAGTTTCAAGAGCTGACAAATGCGTCGCCATTTCTTCAGCCACAAGAGTAGCGCCACCGAAAGACCGTGGCTTGAAGAATATGTTGACCGCCATGACACGCAGGCGATCCGTTTTACGTCGCTCCGGCGATGGAAACTGCGTAGCAACCTGCTGTTGCGCTATCGCCTCAGGCCGGTAGCGCAGCAGCACATCCTGCCTGGCCTGCCGCCCGATGCGTTCGCGGAGAGCTTCATCACGAGCCAGCGCAAGAAGTGTATCTCTCCAGCCAGTTTCGTCTTTCGCAAGAAAACCGTTTTTATTGTCCTCAACCACGACACGGAATGTGTCACTGGGCGAACAGACCGCTGGCAACTGAAGGATAGCGGCTTCAAGAAATTTGATATTGCTTTTGGCGTCATTGAAAATTGAAGGCTCAAGCGGTGCGATAGCTATATCCGCTGCGGCGAGAACCGCCATGTAACCCGCATAATCACGTCCCTCCAGATATTCCACGCGGGAACCGAATCTCTGGAATTCATCAGGCAGTGTGAGTTCGCCAATAATCTGCAGAACCAATCGCGGCTCTGCATCCATGGCGGCGGCCAGCCCCGCCGCACATTCCACGAAGTCCTGATCGTGTGTGCGCGTTCCCGACCCATAAACAATGACGATGTCATCGTTTTTCCTCGGAAGGTTCCCCGCTCCCAGCAACTGGTCCGCAATTCTCAGGGTTTCACCATCGAATGCATTTTCAATAATGCAGACGTCTTTGATACCCGCCCGCTGCATGATTTCACCGAGAACACGGGTGGAGGCGATGCCCCTGCCGCAAAGCTGAAGACACTCCCGGTAAAGCTTCGCCCCTTCAAGCAGGCCCTCCTGCTCTGCTTTACTTAGAGAGAGTAAGTTACTGTTCTGGCCATAGAGTTCGAGATCAAAAATAAGATCATCGACTTCCCACCAAGGTGCAATACCAAAGCGCTTTGCTTCCCTGATCAGCGTCTGAATGACTGAAACCGCCGGGGTACGATAGAAAATAACTTCCCAGCTTGTCTGCATAGCCGACAAGGCACCCTGCGGATCGTGCCAGTTTACAACTTCAACTTCCCAGCCGAGGAATTCCAGTTCCTCTTTTCTTTGCCATACCCGATATTTCGCGCATTGCGGGATACTGAGTTCGGCAACAATCAATATTTTAGGTGTGAGGCCCAAATCTCGTGCGGACGGCACCGGCTGTCTATACGGATTTAATAACTTTTCTTTATTGGCCGATGATGCCGTCTCATTTTTATTGAGCCTTTTTTTCACCCTCGGCCGAGACTGAAAGCGCGCATCCAGACGCCTTTTCACACGATAGCAAAGGCTCCTGACACCATCTTTTTCCACAATTTCCCGTGCTCTCTGGAAAACTTTCTTCAGGGGCCATCCTTCAGCGGTCTGTCCATTAACGAGAAACCAGCCACCACGAAGAACACGCCCTACACGGGATAAACGGCTTTTATTCCATCCAAAGAGAAGATGACGCACATGCGCTGCATCGTGTGCATTTACATCAGCTCTTATACTGTGAAGAAAAGCTGCCCCTTTATAGCATTCCAGCAACGACTCGACATGACGAAGACGTTTTTCGAGAATTTCTCGAGGGAGCTTTTCAGTCACGATAATGCGGTCTCTTTCTTGTAAGACGTCAAAGGTTAATCAGTTTTAACATTTTATGCCGCCTCTGACAGGTAGCATATCGCATGCTTATCAGCACACTTCATAGCCTTTCAAAAACAAATGCCGTTAGCAGTAAATCCAGGATTTGAATAAAAAAAAACCGGACCCTTTCAGGTCCGGTTTCATTTTCAAAATCTGAAACTTACCAGATCTGGAAATCACCTGAATTCAGGCTGGTAACATTCTGGAACAGAATGGTTGTGCCATCATCCAGCTTAAGGGTCGTGGAGCCACTCTGGTTCGTCTGATCTGCCAGCGCATTCTGCAGTTCAGTATTCGAATACTGATACAGGGCAACAGTGTTACCAGCAGCAGAGTTGAAGTCAGTGATAACATAGTTGCCGCCAGCAATACCATCACGGAAAGCAAAGATGTTAGATGCACCAGAACCGCCGGTCATCGTCGCGTCACCAACACCGGCGACGAGAGTATCGGCACCTGTGCCACCGATAAACACCTGCGTGCCTGTCGTGCCCGCATTATTACCGAACGCCGCGACACCGTTAGTCGAACCAGCAGCATTCAGAGTTTCGTTACCCGTGCCACCAGAGAACAGCGTTTGACCCGAACCCGTGCCATTCACGATGACATTCATCGAGTCGGCACCGAAGATCGTGCTCTGTCCTGCTGTAATGGTGCTTGTGCCATAACCGCCGACGAAGGTCAGAGAGCCAGCAACACTGACATCAGCATTGACAGCATACTGCACCCAGGCATCGCCGCTTGCAGAGATCGTATCGCCCACGCCCGTAAGAACCGTGGAAATACCACCATTCAGAGAGATTTTGTCGTCGGTACCGCCAACAACGGTGGAACCGCCACCAACTGTGATCGAGTTGTCGCTACCTGCGCCAGCAACATTTTCGACGTAGGAGTCCTTGCCAACCGTTACAAAGGAGCTGCCGCCATAAAGCGAAACTGTCTGATTGCTGGCGCAGTCACCACCATAAATGGTGTCATGGCCGTAGGAATAAACCGTGTTTGTGCCATTGCTGACGTTGACAAAGTTATCACCGGCACCAGCGTTGATCGTGTTCTGACCTGCACCTGCGATAACCGTGTCGTTGCCGGAACCCGCGAACACCATCCAGTTGCCAGCATTGGAAAGCTGATCACCCGTGAAGGCATTGTTGCCTGCGCCAGCGACGAAAAGACCAGCCGAGCTGCCAGCCTGAAACTGAACACCGCCGGTCGTGCCGCCTTCGACGCTCACAAAGCTGGAAGTCACACCGGACGCGTCAATCTGCGTGTGAACACTGGGGACGCCCGATCCGACTGCACCACCGAAAACGATCGCGCCAACGCCACCCGTTACCGAGTAGGAACCTGCGACGGTAGCGACGCCGTAGCCCACTCCGTTGCCTGTGAAAGCCGTTGAACCCGGAACAAGATTGACACCGTCAACCCCACCGATCTCTCCGGTAAGCGTATTGCTGAAATCTGTGACCAGAGTAGCGAGCTGGTCAGTGAGAGCCCCATCAACGGTGACGACTACATGCGCCCCTGCAGATGCACCCTGAACGGTGATCAATGCCATACGTCAGTTCCTTTGTTGCACCCACATGACCCGTCGCAGCAACTCACGTAGGCAGTATTCTGTCTATGGCCCTTGTATTAAAAGAAAGACAGGTAGGCAACAAAAAAGAAGATGAGACGACCAAAAAAAAAGCGTGACAAACAAGGTCACCTGACCGCTCTTTAAATTGAATAAGGTGTATTTAAAAATACACAAAAATTCATATAAAATAAAAACAAAGAATAGTCATCACAAAAAAAATAAAAATAGTTAAAATTCGTTGTATTATTTATTTACAGGCAAAGATATTTATACATATAAATAATTAAAATTCATTTCAAAACATCATAAATACATAAAAACACATTTACTAAACTACTTCAATTTTCACATCGTGTTTTTACGACCAAAAGCTCCGCATCTTCGTTTGCCACATCACGCCAAAAGTTCCCCTTCCGTTCTCCTCTTCCGCAATCTCTGCACTCCGGAGCATGAGGATTTGTCTGACTGACCTGAACATTTCAGATGAAGCTGGATCTCAGCCCAACACCATCATCACTTCCCGCGTCTTTATGCCGTCCGCACTAGAGAAAACGGCCCTCGCCCCGTCTTCATGAGCCTGCAAAAACAGGCTCACCTGCGATTCCCCGAACACGGATCGAGTCGTGCCCAACCTCGATCGGCTAGCCAACATGATTCGCAAAAATGTATCGCCGGGAGAAATGCTGACGGGTCTAACCCCGCAGAAACACGACAGATCACGCGTCTGCCTTGGTCAGGACGCCGCCAGACCGCCCACAGGAAGCGTCACACCATCAGGCACATGCACCTCGGGTGGCATGACTAGAAGGCCTCCTCCCCATCACGCATCGCAATAGAGAGTCGTGCCAAAATTTTATCCTGAGAACAGATAGGACAGGCCACTCCGGAATGCGGAATGGCTATCCTGAGTGAAAAGCCTCAGTTTCCGGAAGGAAGATGCTTTGCAATGTAAGGTGGCAGATTGAAGGAGCCCACGTGAATCTGGGGCGTCCAATACTGTGTATTACCCAGAACACCCGCCTGCTCGGCACGTGCTTTTACTGAAGCCACATCCTGCTTTGTCGGATCGACGCCTTTGGAAGCGATACCCAGCGTCATGAATCCACCCACATACGTCGGCACAGCCGCGACGTAGGCGGAGACCTGCGGGAAGAACTTCGCCCGACGAAGACTCGTCTCATACAGTTCATCCGCCTGCATGAACGGCACACCACACTGATTCACGATCAGGCCGTTCGGCCCGAGAATACGGGCGCAATGCTCGTAGAAGGAATCGGTGAACAGTACTTCGCCCACGCCAATCGGATCAGTGCTGTCGACAATGATGACATCAAATGAGGCATCGGGGGCTTCCGCCACGTAAGCGATACCGTCCCCGACGATCACTTCCGCACGAGCGTCATTCCATGCATCACCGGCAATCTTCGGCAGGTGCTGCTTGGACAGCTCAATGACCGCACCGTCGATTTCCACCATGACGGCCTTCTCCACAGCCCTGTGCTCAAGCACACGCCGCAGAACGCCGCCATCGCCCGCACCGATGATCAGCACCCGACGCGGATCGGGATGCGTGAACAGCGGAACATGCGTCAGCATTTCCTGATAGACGAACTCGTCCGCTTCCGTGATCTGCACCACACCGTCGAGCATGAGCACGCGGCCGTGGGAATCACTTTCAAAAACGACGATGTCCTGGAACGGACTTTTGACACGGGCCAGCTCTTTGCGAACCCGGAATCTCTGTCCCCAGCTCTCGTACAGTTCTTCGTTCAGCCACTGCTCAGACATGCAGCCTCCATAGATTCATGACAGCCGCAAATGACCCGCCCAGACCTTACGGTCTGAGCAGAACAATATTGCAGCTGAAAATATGAATGATATTTCCGGTCTGGATCAGACCGGAACGCGACCCCGACGCTGCTCGTCAACCAGCACACGTCCGGCCTGAAACAGGCGCTGCATCACGGGAATGGACAGGTGCGGATCACATTCACCGCACATGAAGATGTCCACAGCCGCAAAATTGCGCTCCGGCCACGTATGGATGGAGATATGGCTTTCCGCCAGCACCACCACACCCGACACACCACCATTCGGAGAAAAGTGGTGGAAATGACTGTGCAGGATTGTAGCCCCGGCTGCGAGAGCAGCTTCACACAGCGTAGCATCGATCTTTGCCGGATCGTCGAGGTTTGTAGCCTCCCACAAATCCACAAGCAGATGCGTGCCTGCAAATTTCTCGCCGTCGCGTTCGACGAAGTAATCCTTGCGCTCGTCCTCACAGGACTCAGCGTTAGCGACAGTCTGGTTATTTCTCGGGAGTTCCGAGACCATCCCCAGTTGAGCAAGTGCGTTCATGACGTACCCCAAAACCAGTAGACAGCCTGTTGGGCAATATTGCCCCCTTGGGCTAGGAAGCGCGGTGGATAAGGCGTTTATTCTTCACACGCAAGAAAATTCTGCTTTATTTTTAATGACACTTTCAAGGCATCACATAACCGGCCAGAATGGTTTGCAAAACTGGAAAATATATTCTCATCAATACTCTGGATCGACAGTCTCTGCTGAACCCTCTCCGCCCCGATGCGACCTTCCCAGTGAGCCTGACCGCCTGCTCCTCTGTCGATCTTCAATTGAACAGATTGCAAGAAAATCGCATTCACCTCCCGCCCGTTCCCTGCTGCCGAAACTGTTGTCCAATCGTCAGGATTTGTTTGACAGCGACAGGCCGGAATGCGAGATGATCAGACATCACAGTGGGAGAGACCGGTTTCTTGACCGGCGCCGAAGGAGCAACCGCCCTGGAAACTCTCAGGCAGAAGGACCCTGTGACACAACATTCTGGAGAGTGGCGCTTCGAGCGCCCGCCGACGGGATAGCGATCTCAGGCAAACGGACAGAAGGGGCGCTGAACCGAACCGGGCATCCGGAAGTGGGAGCGTTCTTATGTCGTATGCAGCAGTTTTCTTCCGTGTCTCCAAGGTGCTTCCATGAGCGAAACGCTTCTGCAGACACCCCTCTTTTCCCTGCATGAAGAATGCGGCGCCAGAATGGTGCCGTTCGCCGGTTACGCCATGCCGTTGCAGTATGCCGACGGCATCATGGCGGAGCACCAGCACACCCGCGCTCATGCCGGGTTGTTTGATGTCTCTCACATGGGACAGGTCGCGCTCCGCCCCATCGATGGCGATATGAACCGGGTGGCGCTCGCGCTGGAACGGATCGTGCCTGTTGATGTTCTGGGCCTGAAACCCGGACGCCAACGCTACGGCTTTCTGACAAATGAAACAGGCGGAATCCTTGATGATCTTATGATCGTCAACATGGGATCGTGGTTTCTTGTTGTCGTCAACGCAGCCTGCAAGGCTCAGGACATCGCCCTGATGCAGCGCGAACTGTCCTCAGACTGCACGGTTGAACCACTGGAAGACCGGGCGCTTCTGGCGTTGCAGGGGCCGGAAGCTGAGGCGGCGCTGGCACGGATTGCTCCGGACGTGACGACCATGAAATTCATGGACGCAAAAGCGGTCACTCTGGATGGCGTTGAAGCAATCGTCACACGCTCCGGCTACACGGGCGAAGATGGCTTTGAAATCAGTGTTCCAGCAGACAGGGTCGAACAGGTTGCAAGAAGTCTGCTGGCCCAGCCGGAAGTAAAACCGATCGGCCTTGGCGCTCGTGACAGCCTGCGGCTTGAAGGCGGTCTCTGCCTCTACGGCTCTGACCTAGACGAGACGACATCGCCCGTGGAAGGTGCGCTGGAATGGGCGATCCAGAAAGCCCGTCGCAACGGCGGCGCACGCGCAGGCGGTTTCCCCGGAGCCGATCTGATTCTGGCGCAGCTTGAGCATGGCACAAGCCGCCGGCGCGTCGGACTGCTGGCCGAAGGCCGCGCCCCTGTCAGGCATGGCGCCGAACTGTTCGCAGAGGGCGAAGGCGGCACCCCTATTGGCGTTGTCACGTCCGGCGCCTTTGGGCCGACGCTGCAGGCTCCTGTCGCCATGGGCTATGTCGAAACAGCTTTTACACCGGTGGGCACGAAAGTTTTCGCTGAACTGCGCGGCCGTCGCATTCCGGTGACGGTGGCCGCCATGCCGTTCGTGCCAGCGGGTTTCAAACGCTGAGCCCTGTCGTGCGGCTCAGGTTTTCGTCCTGACAGGCAAAAAGATTTTCATCTCTGAAGCAATGGACGCTCAGAGAACGTGGAGAGGGTGGGATGACGCTTTACTTTACAAAAGAGCACGAATGGCTGCGCGTTGAAGGCGATGTCGCGGTTGTCGGCATCACGAAACATGCCGCCAGTGAACTGGGTGAAATCGTATTTTTCGAACTGAACGTCTCGGCCAACGATCTTCAGCAGGGGGATTCCGTCGCCGTTGTGGAATCCGTCAAGGCGGCGTCCGATGTGTACGCACCCGTCGATGGCGTGATCGTCGAAGGCAACCCGGATCTTGCGAACAATCCTGAACTGATCAGCAGCGATCCGGAAGGCAATGGCTGGATGCTGAAGATGACGCTGACAAACAAGGCTCAGCTTGCGGACCTGATGGACGCCGATGCCTACGCCAAGCTGATCGGCTGACTCCGAACGGCCTCTTCAAGCTACGTTGTGAAACCTTCTTTCTGATACGGGGACGATCCGTGCCATCCTGGTCCAGCCTTCTGCCGCCTTCCGACGCTTTTGCTTCCCGTCATATCGGTCCACGCGAAGCTGAAATCACGGCCATGCTGGAGGCCGTCGGCGCTTCCAGCGAAGAAGCGCTGCGTGAAGAAACAGTGCCGGCCTCCATCCGTTCGAAAGAGCCGATGGGGATCGGGCGTGGCTGGTCGGAAGTCGAAGTGCTGGCGCGTCTGCGCGAGATCGCCGGACGCAACAGGGTCATGACCTCCCTGATCGGTCAGGGCTATTACGGCACGGTGCTGCCGGGAGTGATCCAGCGGAACATTCTGGAAAATCCTGCGTGGTACACAGCCTATACGCCGTATCAGCCGGAAATCAGTCAGGGCCGTCTGGAAGCGCTGCTGAACTTCCAGACGCTGGTGACGGAACTGACCGGACTCGACATCGCCAACGCTTCCCTGCTGGATGAAGCGACGGCGGTGGCGGAAGCCATGGCGCTGGCTAGGCGCGTGGCGAAGAACAGGTCGAACGTATTCTTCGTCGATGCCGATACGCATCCTCAGACACTGGCCGTCCTGCGGACCCGTGCGGAGCCGTTCGGTTTCGAGATTATCGTTGGAAATCCCGAGCGTGATCTGGATGCGTCCACTGTGTTCGGGGCGCTGTTTTCCTATCCCGGCACGTCCGGCGCGGTGCGCGATCCGAGCGAGGCCATCACAGCCCTGCACGATGCAGGCGCAATTGCCGTCATGGCGGCCGATCCTCTGGCGCTCACCCTCCTGAAATCACCCGGTGAGCTCGGGGCGGATATCGCCATCGGCTCCATGCAGCGCTTCGGCGTGCCTATGGGCTTCGGCGGTCCGCACGCGGCTTACATGGCGGTACGTGACGCCTACAAACGCAGCATGCCCGGCCGTCTGGTCGGCGTGTCGGTGGATGCTGCGGGACAGCCTGCCTACCGTCTGGCGCTTCAGACCCGCGAACAGCATATCCGCCGCGAGAAAGCGACATCCAATATCTGCACGGCGCAGGTTCTGCTCGCCAATATCGCCGCCATGTATGCCGTCTATCACGGCCCGGAAGGTCTGAAGGCCATCGCGGAACGCGTTGCGGGACTGACAGCGGCTCTGGCCTCCGGCCTGCGTGCGCTCGGGGTCGATGTGGCGACAACAGCCGTGTTCGACACACTGACTGTCCGTGTTGCTCCTGAAAAATCCGAAGAGATTCACCAGCGCGCCGTTGCTGAAGGCATGAACTTCCGTCGCGTGGGAGACGGTGTGATCGGTCTCTCCCTTGACGAGACCACCACGCCGGAAGTGATTGAGGCTGTCTGGCGCTGCTTTGATCCGGATTGTCCGACGGAAGCCCTCGCTGCGGCGGCGGACCCGGCGCCGGGGCTGTCCTCCGACATTCCCGACGATCTGTGCCGTGAAAAGCCGTTTCTGCAGCAGGCTGTCTTCTCATCCTACCGTTCCGAGACGGACATGCTGCGCTATCTGCGTCGCCTCGCCGACAAGGATCTGGCGCTGGACCGCACGATGATCCCGCTCGGCTCCTGCACGATGAAGCTGAACGCCACGGTCGAGATGACACCGATCACATGGCCCGGCTTCTGTGATCTGCATCCCTTCGCGCCAGCCGACCAGACGGAAGGTTATGCCGAACTGTTCCGTGATCTTCAGTCATGGCTCTGCGCCATCAGTGGATATGATGCGGTCTCTCTACAGCCGAACTCCGGCGCACAGGGCGAATATGCCGGACTGCTGGCCATTCGCGGCTACCATCGCGCACGCGGTCAGGAGCAGCGCGATGTCTGTCTGATCCCGGCCTCCGCTCACGGCACTAATCCGGCGTCCGCCCAGATGGCGGGCATGAAGGTCGTCGTCGTGAAATGCGATGATGAGGGCAACGTCGATATGGACGACCTGAAAACCAAGATCGCGCAGCACGCCGACACGCTGGCGGCGATCATGATCACCTACCCTTCCACGCACGGCGTGTTTGAAGAGTCCGTGCGCGATATCTGCGCGCTGGTGCATGAGGCGGGCGGTCAGGTCTATCTCGACGGCGCGAACATGAACGCGCAGGTCGGCCTGTCGCAGCCGGGCAAATACGGCGCGGATGTCAGCCACTTCAACCTGCACAAAACCTTCTGCATTCCGCATGGCGGCGGTGGTCCGGGCATGGGACCGATCGGTGTGCGTGAGCATCTTGCCCCCTTCCTGCCGGGACGTCCGGAACAGGGCGAGGCCCATGCCGTATCCGCCGCTCCGTTCGGCTCGGCTTCCATCCTGCCGATCTCATGGGCCTATATCCGCCTGATGGGCGATGAAGGACTGGCGCGCGCAACCACTCTCGCCATCCTGAATTCGAACTACATCGTGGCGCGCCTTTCCGACGCCTACCCCATCCTGTATCGCGGCGCGAACGGGCGTGTCGCACATGAGTGCATCGTCGATCTGCGTCCGATCAAGGATGCGACGGGCGTGACGGTGGATGACATCGCCAAGCGTCTGGTGGATTTCGGCTTCCATGCGCCGACAGTGAGTTTTCCGGTTCCCGGCACGTTCATGATCGAACCGACGGAATCTGAAGGCAAACACGAACTGGACCGGTTCTGCGATGCGATGCTGACGATCCGTGAGGAAATCCGGCAGATCGAGAACGGAAAGATCGCTGTCGAGGCTTCGGCTTTGCGTCATGCGCCCCATACAGCGCGTGATCTGGCCGTAACCGAATGGAATCGGCCTTATGAGCGTGCGGAAGGATGCTTCCCTGCTGGCGTCGCTCCTGCAACGAAATACTGGCCACCGGTTGGACGTATCGACAACGCTTACGGTGATCGCAATCTGGTCTGCTCCTGCCCGGAACTCTCTGCATATATCTGAGTTTTATCTGGTCAGGCGCGTAATTCTGGCGCTTTTTCGGGATAAGCAAATCAATGACAAAGGCGCCCTCTGCCCTCGGAGCACGTTTGGGCAGTCAGGAAACTTTAGGACAGCGGATCAGAGCATTGCGGCACTATGCCGGAATGACTCAGGTGGGAGTCGCTGAGGCTTTGGGGCTTTCACGCAGCGCGATCGCTCACTGGGAGACGGACCGGGACGGGCGCGTAAAGGAATATCTCCCACGCCTTGCTGAACTGTTCCAGGTTCCTGTGGAGGTCTTTCTGACAGGGATGGCCACGCAGGAAGCCGTCGTGCAACTGACGATCGATGAGATTGATCTGTTGCGGCTCTATCGCAGCCTCGATGTCGGAGAGCGTCTTTCCGTGCAACGCTCCATTACACGGATGCTGGATCGCAAGAAGAAATAACGACTCCGAACAGGGTATGACGGGCAATCAGAACTGGCAGCCCATCAAAATCGGAATCGCTTTACGGGACTTTGCCCCGTGACCCGACGATTTGCGATGCAAAAAATCCTTCTTCACGCTGTGAAGAAGTGACTCAGCCCCATATCCCGTAGCGCCCGGCGATAGGCAATCGAACTCCGATCCGCCATGACGTGCGCTTCCAGCGTCGGGTCCAGCGGCAGGTTTTCGGGTTTCTGCGCCTCCACCAGCGCACGATCCTCTTCAAACACCCGCCGATTGAACTCGTAAACGGCCTCGACATCGCCATTCGTATCGAAATTACGGCAGATCGGCGCGAACATCCGCGTCATGCGCGCCGACACTGGCGAGGCGGCGTTCATGATAACCAGCCGCTCCTCGTTCGGAAAGTGGATTTCCAGAGTGGCCGTGAACGGCACATGCACCCGGAAATGACGCAGCCACTCAAATCCCTCCGGGGCCGTATTTTCTATTTCATGCGGGTAATTGGCGACTGAACTGCGATATTCCGCTTCAAACCCATAGGACGTTCTTTTGGGCATGTAGCTCGGCACAACAGGATTTTCAGGATCTGCGAATGTCGCCGTGTGCACGAAAGCGAAGTGCGCAACATCGATGAAGCCTTCCACCTGCCGTCCAGCGAACCCTGCAATATCGATCCATGGACAGGTGATCTGCTGATAGGTCGGATCATCCCAGTGGGGCATGTCCGCAATCTTCAGTTCACTTCCATCCGGACGCAGGCAGATCCAGATCAGCCCATAGCGCTCAACCGCTGGATAGGTACGCAGATTCAGCTTTTTGGGAATAGCGCTGTCCGGGTGAGCCGGAACATGCACACACCGACCCGCCGCGCCGAACTCAAAACCGTGATAGGCGCAGGCCAGCGTATCGCCCCTGCATTTTCCCATGCTGAGCGGAACGCCGCGATGGGGACAGAGATCGTCCGCGACGACAATGGCGTGTCCGCTGCGATAGAGCACCAGCGGCGCATCCAGCAGGGTCACACCAAGAGGCGCGCTGTGTGTCAGTTCGCGTGAGAGAGCCACGGGATGCCAGCAGGCTGCCAGAATAGTCCAGTCAGAGGCATCAAAGGTGCAGTGTCGTGGCAGACCTGCGGACTGGATGGCGGAGACTGTGTCCATGTACGTCGCTCCCGCAAAAGATAACGGAAACAGAATGACACGAGTGGAAGCGACACGGAATAGTCGTTCTGCCCCATCTCCGGATAGAGGCGCTCGGCTTGTCGGGAACGCGTGAACGGGCGCTCCGGGACACGCTGTTTCTTCCTTCAGACAGGCGCTTTCTACCGGTCAGGACGATTGAGACTCGTCTTTCGCAAAGAGGGCGACTGATATGACATCACTTCAGAAAATTTTCTGGATCACAGAAATATTTCACATATCATATTGATATAAAACAATATTTATTGTCAACATAATGACACTGAGTGTCACCAATCACAATTATGTTACCCGTCGGCACGTTGCTGTGTCACCCTCGTCCATATATCTCGGTATACAGTTATCAAGACCAAAGCAGTCCTGATTACATTTCTGCCGTCGCTTCCCCAGGCAGCACACCAGACATACGGAGTTTACCCATGTCGGTTAACCAGGAACCCCCTTTCAAATCCCGTTACGGTAATTATATCGGCGGTGAGTGGAAAGCGCCCGTAAAGGGCGAATACATGAAGAACATTTCACCCGTGGACGGACGCACGCTGTGCGAAGTGCCGCAGTCCACGGCGGAAGATGTCGAACTGGCTCTGGATGCCGCTCACAAGGCGTTCAAAGGCTGGGCCCGCACCTCCATCACCGATCGCTCCAACGTCCTCCTCAAGGTCGCCGATCGCATGGAGGCCAATCTGGAGCTTCTGGCGCGCGCCGAGACCTGGGATAACGGCAAGCCGATCCGTGAAACGATGAACGCCGACATCCCGCTGGCGATCGATCATTTCCGTTACTTCGCCGGATGTATCCGCGCTCAGGAAGGCGGCATCACCGATATCAATGAAGATACGGTCGCCTATCACTTCCACGAGCCGCTTGGTGTGGTCGGTCAGATCATCCCCTGGAACTTCCCGCTGCTGATGGGTTCATGGAAACTGGCTCCGGCTCTGGCCGCAGGCAACTGCGTCGTCATGAAGCCCGCCGAAACGACACCGGCCAGCATGCTGGTGCTGATGGAGCTCATCGGTGACCTGTTCCCGCCTGGAACGCTGAACATTGTCAACGGTCTGGGCCGTGATGTCGGCGCGGCGCTGTCCAACAGCACCCGTATCGCCAAGATCGCCTTCACCGGTTCGACACCGACCGGCAAGATGATCGCGCACGCCGCTGCTGAAAACCTGATCCCGGCCACGCTGGAACTGGGTGGCAAGTCACCGAACATCTTCTTCGCCGACGTCATGGATCATGACGACGACTATCTCGACAAGGCGCTGGAAGGCTTCACCCTGTTCGCGCTCAATCAGGGTCAGATCTGCTCCTGCCCGAGCCGTGCGCTGGTTCAGGAATCCATCTACGAGAAGTTCATCGAACGCGTCATCCCGCGCGTGAAGGCCATCAAGCAGGGCAATCCGCTTGATCCCACCACGATGATGGGCGCCCAGAACTCGCTGATGCAACAGAACAAGATTCTGGAATACATCGACATCGGACGCGACCAGGACAAGGCGCAGCTTCTGGCTGGCGGTTCCAAGCCTGATCTGGGCAACGCCTTCAAGGACGGCTTCTACGTTGAGCCGACCGTGTTCCGTGGCGACAGAAACATGCGCATTTTCCGCGAGGAAATCTTTGGCCCGGTTCTGGCTGTCACGACCTTCAAGGATGAAGCCGAGGCGCTCGCGATCGCCAACGACACCGAGTTCGGTCTGGGTTCAGGCGTCTGGTCGCGTAACGGAAACATCTGTCACCGCACCGCCAAAGGCCTTGAAGCCGGTCGCGTCTGGGTGAACTGCTATCATGTGTATCCGGCGGGCGCTGCGTTCGGCGGTTATAAAAAGTCCGGCATCGGACGTGAAACTCACAAGATGGTTCTTGAACATTATCAGCAGACGAAGAACATTCTCACCAGCTACTCCGAGAAGAAGCTTGGTTTCTTCTGATACAGCAGAGGGGAAGCGTGTCTGCGCGCTTTCCCTCGCCTACACCCTTTATCCGACGTTCCACAGCGAGTACAGGAAAGAGTCATGAGTAAAAAATCCGAAATCCTGATCGTTGGCGGTGGCGTCGCGGGTCTGGCGCTGGCAACCCGTCTGGGCAATTCGCTCGGCAAACAGGGGCAGGCGCGGATCACCCTGATCGACAAAAGTTTCTCTCACGTCTGGAAGCCGATGCTGCATTGTTTCGCGGCAGGCACGGCCCAGAACGAGAATGACCGCATCAGCTTCATGGCGCAGGCCAGCGAGCATCATTTCGAATTCTGGCCCGGCGAGGTCATCGGTGTAGACCGCGACAAGCGGGAGGCTGTTCTCGGCCCGCTCCATAGCTCCGACGGCGCTGTGGTTCTGGAAGGCCGCACCGTCGAATATGACGCGCTGATCCTGTCCATCGGCAGTTGCGCCAATGATTTCGGCACGCCCGGCGTTTCCGAGCACTGCCTGTTCATCGACAATCTTGTCGAGGCCAACGGCTTCAACGAAAAGTTCCGCATGGAGCTGCTCCGCGCCTATGCAGGCGACGGCGCGCTCGACATCGCCATCGTCGGCGGCGGCGCCACGGGAACCCAGCTTGCCGCGGAACTGCACAAGGCGCTGGAGCTGGTCGGGCTGCACAGTTTCTCCCAGACACCCCCTGCCCTGAACATCACGCTGCTGGAAGCCGGTCCCCGTATCCTGCCAGCCTTCCCGGAAGCTGTTTCCGAGGCCGCCCAGAAGGAACTGGAGCGCATCGGCGTGAAAGTCCGCACTTCGGCGATGGTGTCCGGCGCTGATGAAAACGGTTTCAGCCTGAAAGACGGCAGCCACGTGCCAGCCACCCTCCGGGTCTGGGCTGCCGGTGTGAAGGCTCCGGAAGTGACCAGCGGTTTCGGCGGCCTGTCGCTCAGCCGTTCCGGTCAGATCCTGATCAACCCCAATCTGCAGACCGTCGACGATCCGGCGATCTTCGCCATGGGCGATTGCAGCTACATCGTGAACGATCCGCTTCCCCCGACCGCGCAGGTCGCCCGTCAGCAGGCGCACCATCTGGCGCGTCATCTGCCGGCATGGCTGCGTGACAAGCGGGAAATCCCGTCCTGCGTGTTCAACAACAAGGGCGCGATTGTCGCTCTCGGCAATTACAATGGATGGGGCACGCTACCGGGTGGCACCGTCTTTGGCGGCGGCATTTTCCACGGCCTGTCCGCCCGTCTGGGTCATCTGGCGCTCTACCGTCAGCATCAGATTGAACTGTACGGACTTACCCGTGGCCTGATGTCCTGCTTCTCGGACTGGGTGGACTCCCTTGTCCGTCCTTCCGTCAGACTCGACTGATACGGAACAGGGCCCCTTCCTGAGAGAGGGTCTTGTATGGGGAGGATTTGCGGGGCTCTGCCCCGCTCCCCACAAAGGGACATCGTCCCTTTGATCCCGGTTTATTAAACCCGTTCCTGTTTTTCGACGTGCGTCAGTCGTCCCTGAAGCAGGCGATCTGCAGGGCGAGCACGCGCCGGATGAGGGTCACCAGCCCGACGCGTCCTTTCACATGGATCCATTCATCAACAGCGGTCCGGAAAGCGGCAATGCCCGATCGGGCGGCCACTCTCGCCGCCAGGGCCCTGCCTTCAATGTCCGGAAGGCGTTGTTCCAGCACGGTCGCCAGACTGTCCTCCCAGCAGGAATATTTATGCAGGCTGACGGACCGCAGGCCGGGGTCCTGCTCAATCAGGCGGACAAAGGCCAGCGCCTCCTCCCGGGTCTTGGCCATATGAGGAACGACAGCCTCCAGCGCGACCCGGATCACCTCCTGCGGCGACATTTCGGGAGGACAGGCCTGCACCCGTTCACTGAGAACGTCCGTCATCTGCTGGGTCCAGGCCGTAACCAGATCCGCCTTGGTCGGAAAGTGGCGAAACAGCGTGCGTCGGGAAATACCGGCAGCAGCAGCGATTTCGTCAGTTGTCGTTCCCTCGAATCCCTTCTCGGCAAGCAACCGCATCGCAGCCTCGATCAGGGCATCCTGCGTCTGTCGTCTGCGTTCTTCACGACGTGAAAGGACCGGGGCTTCACCACGGGTTCCGGGAGACAAGACAGAATCAGGCAAAACACGACTTTCAGACATAAATCTAAGGTGCTGAATGCACTTCGCACTGTGCAGCCACACGGGAAGCGACAGAATAGCGAATAAAATTCATGCCGTCAGTGACGTAAGTGTCTGGCAGCTACTCGATCGCACGAAAACATCGGTGTATCGCACCCACGGCAACACGCTGTTTTCTTCTATTCTTTGTGATCTACTCAGGCGTTATTTAGGACAGGCATCTATAAAGAAAAATCTTTATGTCCGGCTGTTCCTGCAGACCCTGATGATCACTGAAGCTGCGCACGTTTGCGTAATTCATCTTCCGGGGATGTGACGAGAAGCGTGAAGATGCGCTGACGCTCGGTGCTCATCCGTCGCCCCCCCACCCATTCACGCAGTCGATCCAGAGTACTCCAGTCATTGGCGCGGGCGGCGTCTGTTGCGAGACGGATGGCGAGTTGCTGTTGCTCGGGAGTCAGAGAGCCCACTTCCGGGAGATTCTTTGTCGCAAGCCGTCCAACCACGAGCACTGCTTCCGGCCAATTACGCTGCTCTTCCAGAATGCGGCCTTTCAGATCAAGAGAAGCATCGCTTTCATCCTCCGCCAGAAGCTGCAACGCCTGATCACGACTGCCCTCCCGGGCCAGAAGGCCTGCCGTAATCACACGTCGACGCGATGCCAGCGTCGCGTCCGCTCCCGGATCCTGTGTTTCATCCAGAGCCCGACGCGCCTGCCCCAGACGCTGCGCATCAATATCAGCCTGCGCCAGTTCGGCACCCAACGCTGCACGTTGCGCATCGTCAGAGGCGAGAGGCAGCGCCCGTTCAAAGGCAATAGCTGCCTTTCCCGGCAACCCAAGCCCCTGCAGCTTGCGCGCAAGGCCAGCCAGAATCTTTCCCTTGGCAGGACCATCCGGTATCTGATCGATGTGGCTCTCGATCATGGCAACCGCATCAATCAGTTCAACAGGTTTCGCCCCACCCGCCTGACCGTCTGACTCCGCAAGATGTTGCAGAATCTGCTCGATCTGAGGCGCAAGAGCAATGCGATCTTCCGGGAACAGACGCAGATCGTCATCGACCGAGATGAGCGCTCTTGGCCATTCACCGGCCTGCATCAGCGCTGCGATCAGATTGTGCCTGACCTCCTTCTCAACTCCCGCCTGACGGGCCGCAAAGAGCAGTTTTTCATATCCGGCGGCAGCTTCCGCCGGACGAATACGACCAGCGGAGCGCTTCGTGTCCAGAACCTGTTCGGCTGCTACAACGGCGACTTCCGGTTTCCTGTCGGAAGCAAGGCGCGAGAACATCGTCAGCGCCTTGTCCTGATCGCCCGCTTTCAAAGTCATGAAAGCACGGGCAAGATCAAAACGTCCCTCAGCGGGTAGCGGTTCGAGCACGGAACGATCTTCATCCGAACCATAGCGTGCAATGAATGTCGCCACTTCCGGCTGAATCTGCTTTTTCAAAGAATCCGGATAGCTCTGCAGATTTGAGAAACCCTGCGCCATCAGGGTTGCCGCCTTGGCCGGATTTCCTCCACTCCGGGCCATGTAGAGCCCCCGCCAGAGCACGCCGTCAGAACCCGCCTCCGGATTTGCCAGAGCCGATGCCGCCTCGGCGTTCCCAGTCAGCAGGCTGGAAGCAGCCTGCAGAAATGTCACGTTGGGCTGAAGAGCCAGTTCCGGATTATCTTCGATTGCCGTTCCGAGAATCGCCTTTGCTTCTCGTGCATCGCCCATCGCGAAGGCGGCTCTGGCTGCTTCCAACCGGGCTTCGCCACGGTTTTCAGGAGGCTGCATGGCCGCCTGCGTCCAGCGGCGACGGTAGTCTTCCTTCAGCACTGTGGGATTCAGGGAGCGCAATCCGAGCCAAGACCAGTCCACCCGATCATCCGCCACAGCACCCTCGGCACTTGACGCCACAGGAATGCCGTCCTTGCCAAGAATATCGAGAAAGGCGCCCCCATTTCCTTTGCGCACTTCGATCTGGTCAGATTCGAGGGCGAAAACCAGTCCCTGCACCGAAGGCCAGATTTCGTAACCGAGCTTATGACGACGCAGCAGGGGACCGGGACATTCCTCCACGGATGTCGCCACAAGCAGACGGGCACCCGATGCAGGATCGGAGAGTTCAATCACACGCCCCGACTGCGGCATGGGATAAAGAAGACCGCCATCTTTCGTCTGCGGCGTAATCACGGCGTGACGCCTTGCTTCGTTTTCCGCCCTGACAGCCAGAATCCAGCCACCCGGCTGTTTATGCATTTCCAGTGGAATCAACTGATTGAAATGAAAGGCGACAATCGTTGTGTTGCCTACGGTCTGAACTGTCGCGGCAGAAAACACGCCCGTTCCCTGCAGGGCCGAGGTATCCATCTGCGTGGCACGGTCAGAAACAATGATAAAATCGTTCCCGCTCCAGAACGCACCGATGCCCGCTCCGTCTCCCATAGGCAGAAAGATCTTGTTGACGGCGGCAGCCTTGTTTTCTTCCGGCGACGAAGGTGCAGGAGCTTTCGCTGGAGCTACAGAAGGCCCGTTCGTTTTCGCAGGTGCATTGTCTGCCGGTTTCTGTGGCTCAACATCGGATTGCGTGCTGAAACGCTCTGACCGCCAGCCTTCTGGCAGGTTTCCGGTGGACGCTGATGGCTGCGCCTTCTCGGTGGCAGAGGGAGCAGGGACAGGGGGAGCCGCAGGTTTTTCCTTCCTGCTCCTGTGTCTGCGAACAGAATGGCGAACAACCGGCTGTTCTGAAACAGCAACAGATCCATCTGCTGGCGGAGTGACTGCTTCATTATCATGCGGCACAAGCAGGCGCGCCGCAGTGCTCGACTCTTCTGCATAAGAAGAAACGGGAAAAGTCAGGCACGTTGCAAGCCATAACGTCAAAGAGAATCTAATCCGCACGCCTTATTCCCGCTCCGCCATGCGACTTCCTATAAAACTGAAGTCACGGCATATAATCCAGTTTTCAAACGATCTAGCCGTTTGATCCAATCCGAACCACAGGAGACCTGCGCGGTACACCGGCAAGCAACTGTGTAGCCATCATCGCCCGTTCAGGCACCATTCCCGCTAGAATCGCAGAAGCCTTTCTCGGGTTCATTTTTGTCATCACCGGTACCACTACTTGAAAATCAAGTACATTGAAAATGGATGCGGCATCCCGTGGCGCCATTGCCTCATAAATTTTCACCAGACGATCAACATCAGCATCGCTTAATTGTTGCTTCTGTTTTGCCTGATTTTTGACAACAGCCTGTTGTTCTGAATATTTCTGCATCCGCTGCTCCAGAACGGCCTGGGACGCATCAATGCTTCTTTTTAATTCTTCAAGACTTTTACTTTCCTGATCGAGCTGCTTCGTACGACCCGCCAGATCCTGCAGCAGTCCTGTCCGTGCTTCATCGGCTTTATGGTCGACGTCCAGCTCAGGTTTATTCTGCTGCCCGATACAGGTCATTCCTTCGGAACAGGGAGATTTCACGGCGTGAGCCTGCTCGTTACCGGACTTTGCTGAAACACCACCCTCCGGCGCAGAGGCCGGAGCAGCGCCTGCGCTACTGACAGAAGGTGCGGACCCAGTTGTTCCCGCAGCCTGACTGCTTCCCTGCGCTGCAATCGCCGCCGCCCCGTCAGGCGTATTGGCGAACAGGAGTGAACTCGTCAGAAGATACAGCTTCAGTGACAGCAGTCCGCCCATAAGGCAGGACGAGAGCTGAAAAATACGGGAAAAAGGCAGTTTCGGCATTCGACTAGCTCATCCGTAACGCTCGGATCAAATCCTGTTCGGCCGCCGTCCGCTGGCGCAGTCTTTGTTCATAAGGACGAACGCCCGGTGTGGGGCTGGCTGGCAGAGACGGTAATGCGCCTCTTTCAACATTCGCAGTCTGATCGGGCGACACGACCGCAGCCGGCGCAGGCGTCACTTCTTCCACGACAGCTTTTTCCTGTTCAGGAAACTTGTTTTCACGAATCAACGTTTCCAGACGTTCGGCTACCGAGTCCGCTCTTGTGGAAAGAGCTTCAAGCTCACCCTGCAGCATCCGGGACTGATCGATCATGCGCCCCAGTGAACGACCGCTGACTTCTCCTGCCGTCTGCAGTTTCTCCACGCCATCTTCAGCGCGTCGCCCGCTCTCATCCAGACGCGCCACCAGATCGGCCAGTTCCCGGCGATCCCTGCGCAACACGGCGAGAGCCCGTCCAAGGTGAATACTGTAGAAAATTCCGAAACCAAGCAGAATGCAAAGCGCTATTTCAATAGTGTATTCAGATGCAGTCATAATATACCCTCCATATCAGGAGTACACCCCTTCCGGGGACTGGAACATTGTACGGGCAACCAGAAGGTCTTCTTCAATCTTTATGGCCATCTGTTCTTTTTTCCGGCCCGATTTCCCCATAAAAAGAGAAACAGATCCGCATCGAAGATCAATTGGCGCTCCAATTTCCTGTTCCAGAATAAGAACAGATCCCGGTTTCAGGTCAGAAACTTCGGAAAATTTCATGGTCTGCTCAGAGAGAACCGCATCAAGCACGATATCCGTGTCCTGGAGGTGGTCGATGAGGTTGGTTTCCCATACCGGGTCCCTGCCGAACTTCTCTCCCATGAACTGCTGCACCAGAAGCTCGCGCACCGGTTCCAGCGTGGCATACGGCAGAATGACATCGATATTTCCACCACGGTCATCCATTTCCACGCGCATCCGCGCCATGAAAACCGCGTTTGACGTACGGCAGATCGTGGCGAACCGTGCGCTCACTTCAAGCCGCTCGAACTTGAAATTGACAGCACAGATCGGATCGAATCCTGCGCTCAGATCCGCGAGGACGATCCGGACCATCTTCTCGACAAGAGCGCGTTCAATCGTGGTGTGCGCGCGCCCTTCGACATTCAGCGGCCGAGGATTTCTCGCCCCCCCGAGAAGCACATCCACCATGGAGTAGGTCAGTGATGAATCAATCACCATCAACCCGTAATTCTCCCACTCCTCCGCTTTGAAGACCGCAAAAATGGAGGAGGTCCTCGCCGAATTCAGATAGTCACCGAACCGCAGCGAACTGATCCCGTCCAGAGAGACTTCCACGTTGTCATTCGTGAAACTTCTCAGGGACGTGGACACAATGCGCATGAGACGGTCAAAAACCACCTCAAGCATCGGCAGGCGTTCATAGGCCACCAGCCCCGCGCCGATGATCCGTTCCAGCCCGCTGACCGGCTCCTTGTTCTCATCCGACATGAGAACACTGCCAAGAAGGTCATCGATTTCCGACTGGTCCAGAGGACGCTCAAAAGCGCCTTCATCCCCGCCATCCTGCCCGGCTTCACTGTCCGCCGAGGCTGCGGCCTCCTCTTCCCGACTGCGCTCATTCAGAGCCGCTGTCGGCTCCGGGCGCGGGATGGAAGCGTTGACCGTGTCCTGCGCACCGCTCATTGGATCAGAAACTCCGTGAAGAGAATATCTCTCACTTCAATCGGAGCGAGCTGTATGGCAATGCGGTCCAGCAGGGCCTCACGCAGGCGATAGATTCCATTACCGTTCAGATCTGCCTGTGAACTTTCGTGCAGATAGGACTGAAAGATATTCTGCACCTCCGGCATCTGCGCCATGACCTGCTGCTGGGTCGCGCCCCTTACCTGTAGCTTGGCCGTGAGCTTCACGAAGACCGGTCGTCCCGATGAACTTTCGAGATTGGAGATCACTGTCGGAATATCGACGAGAAACGGCTCCTCCTGCACAACCGGCACGTCTTTTTTCACCTCACGCGCAGCATGTTGTTTGTAATACCATCCGCCACCACCAAGCAGCACGACACCCAGCAATGCTCCAACAAGCATCACCAGCTTCTTCTTGCTCTTTTTGGGAGGCGGTGCCTCAGCACCAGCCGTCTCAGCTTCTTCCGCCATCCGTTCCCCGAAACTGCGTGACCTCACCTCCGACGGGACATGTCTGCGCTCAGGCAGTCACACATCCCCGTTTCATCAACAGAAGGTTCTGTCGATACAGTCGGCTATGGGACCCACAGGTAAGGTGTGAGGCTTAAGAATCATCTAATTTCACGAGATATACGCCGCAAATGAGGATTCCGGCAGGAATCGGCAGAGCAGCACACAAAGCTCATCCAGCCGCACGTCATGGCCAGGAGGAACATTGCACATTCCACGGTTATGACACGCAGGAACGGAGGATTTATTTTTCTGGAATAATGGTGAGCCGGGTGGGACTCGAACCCACGACCATTCGATTAAAAGTCGAATGCTCTACCGGCTGAGCTACCGGCTCGCCACGGGCAATCGGGTAACGATGGCTGCCGCTCATGTCAACAGCCATCGCCATAAAAACCTGAAATCAGGCCTCTGAATCAGGCTTCAGCAGAGGCTGGGCGCATCTTCAGAATCTTGTCCGGATCCTTGACGGTGCCGCCTGCGCCGGAGCCGCGCTTGATCTTGTCGACCAGATCCATGCCTTCGGTCACTTCACCGACGATGGTGTACTGGCCATCCAGATGCGGGGAAGGCTCGAACATGATGAAGAACTGGCTGTTGGCGCTGTCCGGGTTCATCGTGCGCGCCATGCCGATCGTGCCACGCTCGAACTTCGCCGCACGGGTGAACTCGGCCTTCAGGTCCGGCAGCTTGCTGCCGCTGGTGCCGGTGCCGGTCGGATCGCCGCCCTGCGCCATGAAGCCCTCAATCACGCGATGGAACGGCGTGTTGTCATAAAAGCCCTCGGCGGCCAGCGTACGCATACGCTCGGCGGCCAGAGGAGCAAGATCCGGACGCAGACGGATCACCACGCGTCCGCTAGCCAGATCCATGTTCAGAATATCATTTTTGTCAGTCATGTGCCTATCCATTCACGTACAGGAACCCGGCGCTCCGCACAGACAGAAGCACCGGCTCCGAACGGCTTACGGCACAAAGCCCGAATCGCAAAGTTCCGGAATCAGCGCCCCAGACGTGCAGTCACCCGCGCAGCCGCCCCCGGCGGCGTGAACTCCCTGATATCGCCGCCATAATGGGCGATTTCCCGCACCATCCGCGAGGAGATGAACTGTGTCCGTTCTGACGCCATCAGGAAAATCGTCTCGATCTCAGGCGCGAGCCGCCGGTTGGCGCCAAGCATCTGCGCCTCATAGTCGAAATCCACCAGAAGCCGCAGCCCCCGGACAATCATGGTCGCACCGGAGCGTCGCACCGCGTCGACCAGCAGTTCGTTGAAGGGCATGACCACAATCTCGCAGTCGGACCGTTCCGCCAGCGGTGGCACTGCCTCCTCAATGGACGCGACACGCTCCTCAATGGACAGCAGCGGGCTTTTACCCGCATTCACCGCGACGCCGATCACCAGCCGGTCAACCAGCCGGGCCGCTCTCTCGATGACATCCAGATGCCCGAATGTCACAGGATCAAACGTGCCCGGATAGAATCCGACCCGTGCGGGTCTCTCAGCCTTCATTACTCGCGCTTTCCCCATCCGCGCCAGCATCGTCATCGCCGTCGGAGGAGTCATCCTCCAGAACGGGGAACACGCTGGTCACTGCTTCCGTACCGTCCAGACGCAGCAGCGTGACGCCACTGGCCTGACGCGACATGACTCGCACCTGATCGACCGGAACGCGAATCAAACGACCGGCATTGGTGACAAGCATCACGTCGATACCCGGAAGAACGGGGAGCGTGGCCACCACTTCGGAGCCGCGCTTGTTAGAGGAGAACGTCATGTTGGCGATGCCCTGACCACCGCGTCCACTGACGCGGTAATCATAGGCCGATGAGCGACGCCCGAAGCCACCGTCACTCACCGTAAGGAGAATTTCCTCGGCAGCTTCCAGCTCGGCAAAGCGCTCGGGCGACAGCGCGGAATCTTCCGCAAGGACAGCCTCTTCCGCCTCGGCGCCGACTTCCTCGACATCCGCCTCATCCGTAGCGGCGTTTTCAGCACGACGCTTGGCGTTGGCCGCACGCAGATAAAGCTGCCGCTCTTCAACCGTGGCTTCGACATGGTTGAGCACGCAAAGGCTGATGACCGCATCGCCTTCCGCCAGACGGATACCCCGCACGCCTGTCGAACCGCGACCCGCGAACACACGCAGCGTCTCGTCGGTGATCTGGAAACGGATGCAGCGCGCCTTGCGGGTGGCGAGGAACACGTCCTGACCCTGGCGGCAGGTCGCCACGCCGATCAGGCGATCGCCCTCATCCAGCTTCATGGCGATCAGGCCGGAAGAGCGGATGTTCTGGAAGTCGCTGAGACGGTTACGCCGCACACCGCCACTCGCCGTGGCGAACACGAGATGCAGCGCATCCCACAGTTCCTCGTCCTGAGGCAGCGGAAGAACCGCCGTGATCTCGTCGCCGCCGAGGTCGGGCAGCAGATTGACCAGCGCCCTGCCCTTCGCGGTCGGGCTGGCCTCCGGCAGACGCCAGACTTTCTCACGGTAGGCCTTGCCGCCCGAGGAGAAGAACAGCACCCACTGGTGGGTATGTGCGTTGAACGAGCGGACGACGATGTCGTCGCCACGACGTCCGGCGGCAGTACGACCACGACCGCCACGATTCTGGGCGCGGAAGATTTCCAGCGGCGTGCGCTTGATGAAGCCGTCACGGGTGATGGTCACGACCATAAGGCCCGGCTCGATCAGGCTTTCGTCGTCCTGATCGCCCGCATAGTCCGCAATTTCGGTTACGCGCGGCGTGGCGATTTCGGCGCGCGCCAGCAGCAGTTCCTCACGCATGACTTCCATGCGGCGAATGTGGCTGCCGATGATTTCCAGAAGCTCGTTGATCTTTACTGCCACTTCGGACAGCTCGTTCTGGATCTTCTCGCGCTCAAGACCGGTCAGGCGCTGGAGACGCAGCTCCAGAATGCCTCGAGCCTGCGCTTCCGTCAGACGGACTTTTCCATCGACGACGACATTGCCCTCGTCATGAATCAGCGCCAGCAGCGGCTCGACATCGGCGGCGTTCCACTCGGCGGCCATCAGTTGCTCGCGGGCCGTAGCGGCGTCCGGAGCCGCACGGATGATGCGGATGACCTCGTCGATATTGGCGACGGCGATCACCAGACCGACAAGAATATGGCCACGGTCACGCGCCTTGTTCAGATCGAACCGGGCGCGACGCATGATCACTTCCTCACGGAAAGCGATAAAGGCCGACAGCACATCGCGCAGACCCATGAGCTGCGGCTGACCGCCGTTCAGGGCCAGCATGTTCACGCCGAAGGAGCTTTGCAGCTGCGTGAAACGATAGAGCTGGTTCAGCACGACTTCCGGCGTGGCGTCACGCTTGAGCTCAATGACCACACGCATGCCGGAACGATCCGATTCGTCACGGATATCCGAAATGCCTTCGATATGGCGGTCGCTGGTCTTGTCACGCACCAGTTCGGCGATCTTCTCCTGAAGCGTCGCCTTGTTCACCTGATACGGGATCTCGGTGATGATGATCGCCTTGCGATCCTTACGGATCTCTTCGAAATCCGCCTTCGCCCGCACAACAACCGAACCGCGTCCCGTGGCGAACGCCGAGCGGATACCTGTACGACCGAGAATAATGCCGCCAGTCGGGAAATCCGGTCCGGGGATGATCTCCATCAGTTCTTCGAGCGTGATCTCCGGATTGGCGATCATCGCCAGCGTGGCGTCGATGACCTCGCCCGGATTATGCGTCGGGATATTGGTCGCCATGCCGACGGCGATGCCGGTCGCACCGTTGACCAGAAGGTTCGGGAAAGAGGCCGGCAGAACGGTCGGCTCGTTCTCGCTCTCATCATAGTTCGGCTGAAAATCGACGGTGTCGCGATCAATGTCATCCAGCAGGAACGAGGCAGATTTGGCCAGACGCGCTTCGGTGTAACGCATGGCCGCCGGGCTATCGCCATCGACCGAGCCGAAGTTGCCCTGCCCGTCGATCAGCTTGACGCGCATCGACCAGTGCTGCGCCATGCGGACCATGGCGTCATAGATCGAGGAGTCACCGTGCGGGTGATATTTACCCATCACGTCACCAACCGCGCGGGCCGATTTACGATAGGGCTTGTCCGCCGTGAACCCGCTCTCGCGCATGGCGTAAAGGATACGGCGATGAACAGGTTTCAGCCCGTCCCGCACATCCGGCAGGGCACGGCTGACAATAACGGACATCGCGTAGGCAAGGTAGGAGGAGCGCATCTCCTCCTCGATTGCAACCGGAACGAGGTCGGAGGGCGAGGCGGGCAGGTCTGAGTTCTCGGTCAAGGCTCTTCCGTCATGTCACGGCCTGCACGGCCTGCTGTGGATCAAGGACTGTTGCTGATAGCACAGAGCGCGTCCGGCTGTAAGGGCGGTGGCATCTCCCTTCCGGGCATCAGGCGCGATCAGGTCAGACCGACAGGTGTTCCACAGACATTCAACCGGGATGATACCGCCCGTCACCCGGTCATCATGGAACATGGCTCAGAAACATGGCCCGGGCTCGCCGCATCATCGTCCCGCGGATGCCAGCCCAGAGCCACGACCTTCTGCCGTCCGGTGATTTTCCCTTCACACGCCGCCATTGTTTCACCTGTCGCCAGAGCGCGCCCGACTGACTGGATCAATCGCGGCCCAGTAATGAAGGCCTGCCTCGATCCCATTTCCTTCACGACCTGAAGAACCAACAACAGATTACGATCTCCGCACGCCACCAGCAAAGCTACTTTCCATTAACTTCCTTGCTGTACCCCTGACAGACAGAGCCAGAAATTTCTTTTTTTCGGAGCCTTTTGTCCACCATTCCCCACGGCAACGACCCCCGAAAGACACAAACGCAGGTTACTGTCCATGACGACCCTTTCCAGCGGCGATTCAACGACCAGCACCGCCGTTACGGCTGCGGATCCGCTAACTGTCGAAAATGGAGCAACCGTCACGGCGCTGACCGTCAGCAGCGGCGGCGTCGCGATCATCTCAGGAAACAGTGTTTCCGGAACGGTCCAGAACAGCGGCTCCCTGCAGATCGTGTCCGGCGGCGTCGCCAGCGCAACGACCCTCTCCAGTGGCGGCCATGAAGTCGTCAGCAACGGCGGGCTGGACTCCAGCGCGATCGTCCAGCCCTTCGGGATAATCGATATTGCCGATGGAGGCGTGGCGTCCGCCATCCTCCTCAATTCCGGCGCGGCGCCAACCTATTACAGGAGTGGTGGTTACACGTCCGACGGAGCAAACGTCGTCGGACTGGACAGCGCCACCTCCATCAGCGGTCCCATCGCCGCAATCGTCGAAGGCGGCGGCCTGCTGAACAGCGCCACGATGGGCGACGCCACGCTCATCGTGTCATCCGGAGGAAGCGCCACCAATATCATCATGCAGTCCGCCGATCTCAGCGGTCCTGCGGCTGACAACGGCGTCTACGCCACCCTCATCGTGAGTAGCGGCGGCTCCATCTCCAATGTTTCCATCAGCGATAACGATGAAATCTACGAGTATGGAACGGAAACCAATATCACCGTTGGAGGCAACGGCGCCTACAATCTGCCCACCGGTGTCTTCGCCGGTCGCGCAACCAATACCTATGATGAACTGGCATCTCCCACGGCCCGGGCCGAGAACGACACTGTCTCCAGTGGTGGTGCCCTGATTATTAAGCAGGGTTCAGCCCTCGACACAGAAGTGACTGATGGGGGCACATTACAGATTCAGGGAGGGATGGTCTCCGGCGTCACCTTTATCACCAGCAATAGTGACGCCACCATCACCTCGCTGCAGGGTGCCGAAGCAAATTTCGCGGGAGGCACAACGAGCAACGTCACGGCGCATTACGCCTATCTGTATGTCCATGGCTCCTCGACGTCCGTCACCGATATCACTGTGGATTCCCGCGGCTGGCTGAATGCTTACGATCAGGGCACGGTCATGTCCACGACACTGAGCGGCGGCGCTTCCGCGACAGTCAGTGGTAGTGCGCTACTGGAAAGCGGCAGCGCTACGGGAAGCGGCACGTCGCTCACGGTTGCTGGCGCCAGCATCAACGATTTCCAGATCAGCGACAGCGCCACCGCCACAGTCTCATCGGGCGGCATCCTGAAACAGACCGCTCTCGACACAAACGCCTCGGCATCCGTTCTGTCTGGCGGCCTGACCGTTTCGGTCACTCTCTCCGCCAGCACTTCAGAAGACGTCGAGAGCGGCGGTACGGCAAGCGGCACGCTGGTGAATGGTGGCAACGAAACGCTGTTTTCCGGCGGCATCGAGAGCGGTGGCACGGTCGACGACGGCGTCCTTACCGTCAGTTCTGGCGGGTCCGCCGTCAGCGTCACTCTGACAGCCACCGACACTGCATTCGGCTCTGCCGTGATCTCCTCCGGCGGCGTGACCAGCAACACGACTGTCGTCGGCCCCGAAGACACCACCATAAACTATGCTTTCTGGGTCAGTGCGGGAGGAACCGCCTATAACACCGTCGTTTCTCACGAAGTCATGGTCGTGGATTCAAGCGCGTATGCCTCCGGCGTCACGCTCAATGACGCGAGCATCACCGTCAAAGGGTCGGCGGATAATGTGACAATTGCCCCTCAGGACAACAGTTACTACGGCCTGTTTATCGATGGCGGAACGGTTTCCGGCATCGTCGCATCACGGGGCCACATCGAAGTCTATAACAACGGTTCGATCTATGGCGACACGATCGAAAGCGGCTCCGTAGAATATGTCTACAGCAGCGGCACCGGTGGCGCGACATCCTATGACGCCGATGTCCAGTCCGGCGGTCGTCTTTCCACGTTCGATGTGGACGCTACAGTCATCTCCGCAACCGTCGAAGCAGACGGCATGCTTCAGGTCAAAGAGCAGGCCATTGCGAGCAATGCCTCTGTCAACGGCACGATGACAATCAGCAGCAACGGCTCCGCCATCGACACACAGCTTCTGTCCGGCGGCGTGATGACGATCAACGCCTCCCTTGGTGAAAACACCATCGTTTCTTCTGGCGGCGAAATGACCCTCTCCTCGGGGGGCGTCGGCAGCAACACGCTGGTCAGTCTCGGCGGACAGGAAATTGTTTCGTCCGGCGGCATGGAGAGCGGCGGCACGATCAGCGGAGATCTGTCGCTGACCGGTTCCAGCGCGCTGGGCCAGCAGATCACCCTGCTCGACGGTGGCACACTGGAGATCACAGACAACGCTGTCGTTTCCGGCCTGAATGCCGTCAACGGCGTGATCACCGTGGACAGCGGCGCGAGCGTCAACAACCTCTCGGCACAGGGTGGCGTCCTTACGATAACCGGTTCGGGCATCCTTTCCGGCGGCGTCCTGTCCGCAAACACGTCTCTTCATCTTGCTTCCGGCGCGCTCGTCCAGGACCTGACCTTCTCCAGCGGCACGATCACAAGCGTAACGGATACGGCACTCCTCAGCGCGGCCCGACTGTCATCCGACACCGTCACCACAATCGCCTCGACCGGCTCCGGTCAGGATCTGACGGTGTCTGGTGGACAACTCCTTGTTTCCGCAGGCGGCATTGTCAGCGCCGCGACCGTCAGTGACAGCGGTGACATCCACATCTATGGCGGACAGGTCTCCAGCGTCACGCTTGCAGGCGGCTCATTGGAAATCGATGACGACGGTTACGCCGCCGACACACAGGTTCTCTCCGGCGGCCTGCTCGCAGTCGGCGACCCGTCCATCAGCGAAAACGCGATCGTCTCTTCCGGTGGCGTGATGACTGTCTCCTCGGGCGGCGTCGGCAGCGGCACGTTTGTGGAATCCGGCGGCCAGGAAAGCGTCTTTTCCGGCAGTCTCGAAAGCGGTGGCACGGTCAGCGGCGGCCTGCTGACCATCGGGCCCGGCGGGTCCGCCATCAGCGTCACCCTGGCCACCACCGACGCGACGTCGCCTTCCACGCTCGTCGTTGCAAGCGGAGGCATCGCCAGTTCAACGCTGATTGAGGACCAGAGCGTCGCCCTTGTCGCCGGCTCCACGGTGTCGGATACGATCAGCGGCGCGACCGCGCAGGAAATCGTCTCCTCGGGTGGCATCGCCTCCGGCGCCACGATTGATGGCGGCGGCACGCTGACCGTTCTCAACGACGGACAGGCTTCCAGTGTCACAGTGGAAAATGGCACGCTGTCTCTAAGCGGTACGCACGCTTCCGCCAGTTCCGTAACACTGGAATCATCCGGTCACATCACGCTGGCTGATGGTGCTGTCCTCAACGGCTCCATTTCTGACGCCGGAACAATGACGGTACAGAGCGGCGGCACGGTCTCCAATCTGACCATTCTGTCCGGCGGACGTCTGACCATCAGTTCCGGAGGCACCGGACTGGGAACGACCCTCGAGTCCGGCGCGGTTCTGGTGGGTGAGGAGGCCGCCACGGTCGACGGCACCACGATCAGCAGCGGCGCTCTTCTCCAGATCGACAGCGCCGCTATCAGCAGTGATACGTATCTGACATCCGGCGGCTCCATCGAACTGCTCAACACGTCATGGTCAGACACGGACACTGTCAGTTTCACCGACGATATTCTGACGATTGACGATGACGGCACAGCGATCACCCTCAACCTGTCCGCCGCAGATAATGCCTATTTCACCAAGGATTTCGTTCTGTCCCAGGCGGATACGGACCCGCTTTTCGCCAACAGCAAAGACATCCTCATTACGCTCGCGCCGGTCGCCTGTTTCTGCCGGGGCACCCTGATCGAAACAGAATTCGGCCCGATGCTGATTGAAAACATTCTGGAAGGAACAGGAATTCTGACACGTGACGGCAACATGGCGACGCTCCGCTGGAAAGCCGTCAGACGGTACAGTCACAGGCAGATGGTTCTTGGAGCGGCACTGCGACCGCTGGTCATCCGGGCCGATGCGCTGGGTGATGGTCTCCCGCGTCGGGATCTGCATGTTTCACAACTGCACATGCTCCTCATTGATGAGCGGTTCATCCCGGCCGCAGCCCTGATCAATGATCGCACCATCTTCATCAAGCCAAATGTCACCGCCATGGACTATTATCATCTCGATATTGGTGCCCAGGACATCATTTTCGCTGAAGGTGTAGAAACAGAATCCCTGACCGATGACGATGGATCGCGCCGTGGTTTCGATAACTACGATCAGTCCGTCGCCGCTCTGCCGTCTTCACCGGATGTTGTCATGGCGGCTCCCCTGATAAGGGAAAGCGATGTTATCGCAACGCTTCAGGCGCGCTATGCACGACGGGCCGCGCTCCTCGGAGCGCCCTTCCAACGAATATGTGAAAATGATCTTCTCCTTCTATAGAAGGCCGTTTCGCAATAACATATTGACACCCAAAAGGACCCATATATTTCTCTTTTAAAAACCCTTCGTTTTATAAGAATTTTTTGAAAATACTATCAAAATATTCTTCGTGTTTTACAGTGGGTTTACGAAAATCTGCCCCTACCAAAAATTTCCAGGCAGAAACTCCTGCGAAACCATCCCTGTATAACTGGAGCGTTTCAAACTACAGACACCTCACCGCTTTGCGGCTGAGGCCGGGGCATGTTCGCTCTTGTAAGACTGTGGCTCAACAGCCTTTGTAAGATGCGGCAGTGTCGGTGCGTCCGGCGCGGTCTGTGGCGTCAGCGCCGACCGATAGGGTCCACCGATCCGCTCAGGACGGGAAGACCGTGTATTGCTTCTTTCCAAAGAGGCCGAAGGCGTCGTCTGAACAGTCCGGGATCGTGGTATTGATCTTGATATGCCGCTCTGACGGTACCCTTCGGTCCGACTGGCTGTCGAGGAAGCGCGTCCGTTATAGCGGCTCTGCGCGTCTGCGACGCCGGATTGGAACACCATGCCGGAGACCAGAACCAGACCTGAAAGCAGCACCACGAAAGAGCTGTTTTTCAAAATGCGTTCATCCGTCATGATGTTCCACTCCCTATTTCAGCCCTTGATACGACGCAGCAGCGCAATCGACTCAACGCAGGCAGCAGCGGCTTCACGCCCCTTGTTGTGCTCATCCCCACGCGAACGGGACACGGCCTGAACCTCGGTATAGGTCGTCAGAATGCCGAAGGCGATCGGCGTTTCCGTCGCCAGCGAAGCCTGCTGGATACCGACCGTCGCGCCAAGACTGATGAACTCGAAATGCGCCGTGTCACCCTTGATGACGCAACCAAGGCAGATCACGCCTTCATACTTGCCGGTCTTCGCCAATGTCTGAGCCAGCAGCGGCAGCTCGAACGCACCCGGCGCAAGGAATACATCCTCGTCCGCGACTGAAATGCCATGCTCGCCCAGCCACTCGATGGAGCCGTTGCGCAGACCGCCCGTCACGTCTTCATTGAAACGGCTCACAACCAGCGCCAGACGTGGAGCCGGTGTCAGGTGAAGGGAAGGCATGGATTCAGGAGAACGTGTGCTCATGTCAGAGAAAAACCTTTTTGGAGAAAATCAGCGAACGACAGCCGGTGCAGGAACGGACTCCGCCTGCAGGGCATGGCCCATGCGTTTCCGCTTGGCGTCAAGATAGGCGCGGTTGAACGGATTGGGCGTGACTTCCAGTCCGATGCGCTTGCGCACGGTGAAACCACGCTCTTCCAGCGCCCTGACCTTGGCGGGATTGTTGGTCAGCAGATCCAGCGTCGTCACACCCAGATCACGCAGGATGGCCGATGCCGCCGCCCAGTCACGTTGATCGGTCTCGAAACCGAGTTCGTGGTTGGCGTCGATCGTATCCAGCCCCCGATCCTGCAAGGCGTAGGCCCGGATCTTGTTGCCCAGTCCGATGCCACGCCCCTCGTGCCCACGGACGTAAAGCAGCACGCCACTCTCCGCCTGTCCGATTTCACGCAGCGCCTTCTGAAGCTGATTGCCGCAGTCGCAACGCATTGAACCCAGCGCGTCGCCCGTCACACATTCGGAATGCATCCGTACGAGCGGCACAGCGCCTTTCGCCGCCGGATCGCCTTTCACCAGCGCCACATGCTCGACGCCTTCAGCATCGCGGAAAGCGTGGATTACCAGATCCTCGCCGCCATATACAGTTGGCAGACGCGCTTCGGCCAGTTCCGCCACGACAGACGCAGGCACCGGATCGACATCCACAGTCTCGCTCAGGACAGGAGCCGTTCCATGCTGGCGCACCCACGCCGTCAGTTCAGCGATCGAGACGATCGGCAGATCGTGCTTGCGCCCGAACACTTCCAGTTCCGGACGACGCGCCATCGTGCCGTCTTCACTCAGGATTTCGCAGATCACCGCAGCAGGCGCGCAACCCGCCAGACGCGCGATGTCGATGGAGCCTTCCGTATGACCGTCGCGTTCCAGCACGCCACCTGATGCTGCGCGCAGCGGGAAAATATGACCTGGCGAGACGAGATCAGCCGGTTTCGCATCCGGCGCGACGGCGGCCAGCACTGTGCGGGCGCGGTCATGAGCGGAAATACCCGTGGTCACACCTTCATGCGCTTCGATGGACACCGTGAAGGCTGTGCTGCGCGGGGCGTTGTTGACCTTCACCATCATCGGCAGGGCAAGCTGCTCGACACGCTCCGGCGTGAGCGGCAGGCAGACAAGCCCGCGCCCATGCGTCACCATGAAGTTCATCGCCTTTGGCGTCATGAACTCAGCCGCCATCACCAGGTCGCCTTCGTTCTCACGGTCTTCATCATCGACCATGATGACCATGCGACCCTCACGGATTGCCTCGACCGCCCGCATCAGCGAGAGAGGCATCCTGTCTTTTATCGATACTGACATACGCTCTCCACATATTTTGCAATCACGTCGACCTCGACATTCACTGGATCACCCGATGAAAGCGCGCCAAGCGTGGTGTGGTCCCATGTGTGGGGAATAATCATCACCTCAATGGTGAATTCCCCGTCCTTTGGCTCGCTCACGGCGTTCAGCGTCAGGCTGATGCCGTCCAGCGTGATCGATCCCTTCTCGACCATGTAACGGCGCAGTGCTTCGGGCACCGCGAAGACCAGCTTCCGCGCATCCCCCACCAGATCCGCCGTGCAGAAGGTCGCGATACCGTCCACATGGCCCTGCACGATATGACCTGACAGGCGCGTGGCGGGTGTGACAGCGCGTTCCAGATTGACGCGGGAGCCTTCCTTCAGCCGTCCGAGCGCCGTGCGATCAAGACTTTCCGAGCTGACAAAGAAGCGGACACGGCCCTCCTCATTGAACTCTGTCGCGGTCAGACAGACCCCGTTCACGGCAATGCTCTCGCCGAGGATCACGTCGGTTATCCCCGTGTCGATATCGAGGATACAGGACGCGTTTCCCGGCTGAACCGCTGCGACCGTCCCCAGATGTTCGATAATTCCTGAAAACATACGTCCTCTCACACACATTCACTTCGACCGGCGATCACGGCCCCGGCCAGCTCATCGAAGAGCGCCAGCGGTGTCGCGTCATGACGCCGTTCAACTGAAAAATCCTCGTTGCCATCGGGACGTACGGCAATCCGCAGCCAGTCATCCCACAGGCTCCGCGCCCGCAGTTCGCCGAGCAGCGTCGGTCCGGCTTCCACCAGCGCCCACAGCACACCCGCTTCCGCGAGCTTTTTCGGAACCTCTTCGACAGAATCAGAAAAGATCACGTCGAAACGCCGCTCCGCCATACTCAGCCAGTTCGACGGCACTTCCCGTGTGCGGGAACAGACGACCAGCATACGGGGCTTCCGTCCCATGTGATCGTCAATACGCCGGACATCCAGCCCCGGCAGATCAGCACGGACGGTTCCGCCGGCCGTGACGACCGCGTCTGTCGCACGACGCAAACGATGCGCGAGATCCAGAGCTGCATTGGAGGTAAAGGTTGTCCGACCAGTGGGCGGCACCATCAGTCCGTCGATGTTGACGGCCTGCTTAACCGTCAGCCAGGCGCGCTGCTCCACGCTCCAGCGAATGAACGGCGCAATCAAGCCCCGGCACTGCGTGAGCAGGACTGGACCATCGGGAATATGGTGCTGTTCACGCTCCAGCCAGCGCACTTCACGACCGTCCGCTTCCAGTCTGGCCGCGCCGCCACCCGCCACTTTCGGGTTGGGATCAGCGCAGGCAATCCAGACGGTTTTCACCGGTGTCGCGAGCAGCCCTTCGGAACATGGCGGTGTCCGCCCCGTGTGATTACAGGGCTCCAGAGTGACAATGGCTGTGGCAATGCGGTCGGTCAGACCACGTTCGGCGCAGGCCCGCAGAGCATTGGCCTCAGCGTGCGGCGTTCCGGCCCGATGATGCGCCGCCACGGCGAGGATCGTTCCTTCCGCATCAAGCAGGGCGCAGCCAACAGGCGGGTTGGGCGCAGTGGCGCCAACAAAACGGCGCGCTTCCGCGATCGCCGCATGGAACGCTTTTCCAGCCTGAAGATATACAGAACGATTGGTCATTCACCTCGTCCGCCACCACGACACACAACACACGTCGAATCAGGGCAGACGCACGGCAGCATTCACAGGACACACGAAGGATGTCTGTTCTGCTCCGCTGTTCTCTCTCATCCGGACTATACCGTCGGCTCCGGAATTACACCGGATCTGCTGACCCTGCCTCGCAAAAGACAGGCGCTCGCGGGCTTCCGCTCCCTTTCGGGAACGATTACCGCCGGTGGGGAATTGCACCCCGCCCTGAGAACGTCCTCAACTATGTGACCCTGAATCGGGAAAATGCAAGAAACTTTTCATGAAGCGTCACTTCACAATGATTTAACTATCGCGGTTTCGTCCTGAACTGTCCGTTTGCCGACATGCGTGCAGAACCGTTGCCAAGGAGAAACATCTGTGATGCGGTATTGGCCTCCTTTGCAGCCAGACAGGAAACGTCATGCTTCTTCACACCGTGCGCACATCCATGCGCAGCCTGCTCGCCACAGGAACCGTGCTGATCGCCCTTGCTTCGGGCGCCTGCGCCCAGACTGACACGGCTTCGGGCGTACCGTTGTGGAAAACCCTCCCTCCAACGCCCGTGGCCCTGTCCGCCGACGCCAATGGCCTGCCGGTCCAGAGCGGTCATGTCCGCATGGATGACGGCGCGAAGATCTATTACGCGCAGGCGGGAGAAGGCGAACCCGTTCTGCTGCTGCATGGCGGCCTCGCCAATTCGGACTATATGAGTGGTCTGGCCCGCGCCCTGCTGGCTGCGCATTATCAGGTGATCGTCGTGGACTCCCGTGGTCACGGACGCAGTTCGCTCGGCAGGACACCCATCGGCTATGATCGCATGGCGGATGACGCCGTGGCCGTGCTCACGCATCTGAAGATCGAGCGGGCGGCAGTCGTCGGCTGGAGCGATGGCGGCATCCAGGGCATTGATCTGGCGCTACGCCATCCCGACCGCATCACCCGTGTCTTCTCCTTCGCCCCGAATATCACCACGGATGGTGTGGACACCTCGGCGGAGAATACTCCGACAGTGAAGGCTTTCATCGCCCGCACGAAACAGGAATACCGCCATCTTTCGCCCTCACCGGGACGTTTTGGAAAATTTGAAGCCAGCATTGAACATATGTGGTCGGACCAGCCGAACTGGAGCGATGCGCAGGTGGCGGCCATCACCACGCCGATGTGGATTGTGGATGGCGATCATGACGAGATGATCCATCTCCCGCACATCCAGCACATCGCGCAGGTCGTTCCTCAGGCGGGACTGCTGATCCTGCCGAACACCAGTCACTTCGCTTTCCTGCAGAATCCTGAACTGTTTTCAGAGACGGTGATCAATTTCCTGAAACTTCCAACACCGTAAGACCCTGGTCGGTCCTTTCCACCCGGACAGGACCGATCAGGTGAACACGGAGCATCGCTGGACGCATCCTCTCCTGAGTGCCATCACGGACGCACCTCCATGATGGTCACAGACAAGGATGCGAACAGTCATGCGCCTGCCGGATTTCGAAGCCTGGGCCATTTTCGTCAAGGTTGCCGAGCACGGTTCGTTCGCGAGAGCGGCTGAGGCCATCCAGCTTTCCACGCCCACGGTCTCCAAGGCCGTCAGCAGGCTGGAAGCACATCTCGGCATTGCGCTGTTCAACCGCACTTCCCGACAGCTTTCACTCACCGAAACCGGTCGTGACACACTGCTTCATGCCCAACGTATGCTGACGGACGCCGAAGCCGCGGAAAGCGAGGCTCGTGACAGCACACGTATTCCTTCCGGCGTCGTCAGGATCGCAGCCCCGATGACATTCGGGACAGAGCATCTTTCTCCCATGCTCCCTTCCCTGCTGACCGACTACCCGGATCTTGAACTCGACATTCACTTCAGCGACGCGCTGACGGATCTGGTCGCGGACGGTTTTGACATGGCGATCCGTATCGCATCCCTTGCGGATTCAACACTGAAAGTACGAAAACTCTGCTCGGTGCGACTGATGCTTGTCGCGACCCCAGTCTGGCGTGACAGGGTCGGCCCCATTGCACATCCGGAAGACCTTTCAAAACTGAAAGGCTTTGTCTACACGAACACAAATACACCCGGCAGCATGAAACTGGTCCACCAGAGTGGCGATGTTGTCGCGTTCTCCCAGCACCCCCTGATACGCGCCAACAACGCAGAAGCGTTTCTGCCTTCTCTCGAAGCAGGTCTGGGCTACGGGATTTTTCCTGAATTCATGATCTGGGAGGGATTGCGGGATGGGCGTTTCATTCCGCTTCTACCCGACTGGAGCGTCCCCGCGATCGGGATCTATCTGGTCACGCCCCCCAGCACGCGCCGTCCGCTGCGAGTCACCACTGTCATGGACTATCTGACGCAGGCTTTCACCACCATGCCGTGGGCTCAGGAGAGTGAAGCCTCCAGCTGAGTGTGGGAACATGGTTTTGACCATGCTCCCGCTCGGTATTCAGCCGTGCAGTTTGGACGCAATTCCTGCCACATGACCGCCCAGATACTTTGCGCCGTCCAGTTCGATGGTGCTTGGCTGACGCGAGCCATCGCCTGAAGCGATGGTCGTCGCGCCGTAAGGCGAACCGCCCGCGACCTCGTCCACCGTCAACTGTCCCTGAAAACTGTAAGGCAGGCCCGTGATCACCATGCCGTGGTGAATCAGGTTGCTCAGGATGGAATAGAGCGTGGTTTCCTGACCGCCATGCTGGCTGGCCGTTGACGTAAACGCTGCGCCGACCTTCCCAACCAGAGCGCCCTTTGCCCACAGTCCTCCGGTCTGGTCCCAGAAATTCGCCATCTGGGAAGGAAGACGTCCGAAACGTGTCGGCGCGCCGACGATGATGGCGTCATATTCGACCAGCTCAGCCGTGCTTGCGATGGGAGCTGACTGCTCCAGCTTGAAGTGGCTGTTTTTCGCTATCTCTTCCGGCACCAGCTCCGCCACCCGCTTGATGTCGACTTCCGCTCCGGCAGCCCGCACGCCTTCCGCCACTGCGTGGGCCATTGTTTCGATATGACCGTAAGAGGAGTAATAAAGAACGAGAACTTTGGTCATCAAGATCACCTGTCAGCAAGTCGGCCTCAGACGGCCCGACCGGCCCCTGATCCTTCCGACGTTTTCAGCTTCGCACCATATCCCGCTCTCCGTTCACGACCAGCGAAAAACCGGAAGCGCTGCGTTTCCGGTTTTTCGCTTGGCAGCTCACAGCGTGACGACTGCGTTCACATCACTTTGTTAGACACAAATTTTTTGAGCAACTTTTCTTCCAAAAAAAGCGTCGTTTTTCTGGAATCTTTTGGAAAATCTTTCTCAATGACTCTTAAGAATCTGTCCCGTGTCACGAACAGCTTTTATTTCATTGTCTTTCAGCACACATTTAAACCTGACGTCGTCTTGTTGGAACTACAAGGCTGTTCCTCAAGCATACTTTCAAAATGCGCAGCAGATCATATCTCATGGGCAAAGATAATTGGCCTATTGCCTATCACCACTTCCCTGCATCTGACGAAAGACTACTTTGGTCCTCTTCATCCATCTTGAATGATTTTTATAAATCAAACAAAATATAAAAAATTCTCATTTCACAAAAAGTAGTTATTCTGTTGAATTTGCAACCTCTGTTGCAATAAGGGTGCCCCATGTCCATTAGTCGCCGCGTCTTTCTTGCAAGCCTGTTCTTGACTTCAAGCTTATCTATTCGACAGGCGCATGCAACCACGCCATTACGCGTGGGGGACCAGAAAGGGGGAGCCCGTGCGCTTCTGACAGCAGCAACCCTGATAGACCAGGCTCCCGTATCACTACAATGGAGTCTGTTCGCTGGCGCTCCGATGCTGATACAGGCACTGACCGCCGGAGCTATTGATGTCGGCGTTATCGGCGACGCGCCTCTCGTCTTCGCTCAGGCGGGAGGAAGTCCGCTCAAAGCCGTCGCGGCGATCCAGACGGACGGCACAATGACAGCCATCGTGGTCAACAGGAATAGCCCTGTCCGCACAATACGTGACCTCAAGGGACGGTCTGTTGCCACGTTGAAAAGCCAGACCGGACATTATCTGGCGCTTGCCGCATTACGTGAAGCCGGCCTGCGTGATGACGATGTTCACTTTGTTTTCATTCCCCCCACTGCCGCAAAGATGGCGCTACAAAACGGTAGCGTCGATGCGTGGGCGACCTGGGGACCTTATATTGCTGAAGCAAAAACAAATGATGGAGCAAGAGAAATTATAAATGGAGGTCACCTGATGAGTGGCCTGAGCTACGTTGTGGCCACGACCGACGCAATCCGGACGCGGCGGGAAGACATTGTGATCTACAACCGTCTTTTGCGGGATAGCCACCAGTGGATGTTGAATCACACTGAAGAATACGCGGCTGCCTGGAGCCAGGAAACGGGCCTGTCTCTCCCGGTCGCACGTGAAGTCATCAAGACCATGCGGGCGACCATCCTGCCGATCGATCAGGACATCATAAGAAAGCAGCAGATCGTTTCAGATTTTATGACTGAAACGAAAATGATTCCAAATCAGTTGACTGCAACTGCCGTATTCGATCCGTCCGTAATATTTTAAAGGCAAACGGAAATGATACGATCCAGAAAAGAACAAACTCCTTTTGCACTGGGCGCCTATTTCACTGGTGGCGCAACAAATGGAGATGCCTGGCGCGCTCCCGAGGAAGACACAGACGCCGACATAGAATTTCAACGTTATAGCGACTACGTCGCAGTTCTGGAAAAAGGGCGGTTTGACGCCATTTTTCTTTACGACAATGTACTGCCTATACCTGATCCATCACTCATCGCACGTACCCCCACGTTGGCGCGGTGGGATACATTCACTCTTCTGGCCGCTCTGGCCGTAACATCCTCACATATCGGCCTGATAGGCACGGCTTCAACAACTTTCAACGAGCCGTATAATATCGCCCGCCGTGTCGCTTCGCTGGATCGGCTAAGCGGTGGACGAGCAGGATGGAATGTCGTCACTGCGACTGGTGGCGGAGAAAACTTCAATCTGGCCTCGCATGTCGATCATGAATTACGCTATGAGCGTGCGCAGGAATTCGTTGATGTGGTCAAGGGACTATGGAAAACAGTCGAACCAGATGCCTTTATTCGCGACAAACGGAGTGGAGAGTGGCTCAATGCCACTCATGTTCATCCACTAAATCATAAGGGACGTTTTTTTCAGGTCGCGGGTCCGCTAAATGCACCTCCGACAATCCAGCGCCCTCCAGTTGTGGCGCAGGCCGGAGCATCCGGCCCCGGAAAAGAACTTGCCGCACGTATCGGAGAAATTATCTATACCGCCGAATACGATATCAACGCAGGGCGTGACTACCGTTCCGATATTCTTGATCGAGCTGTGCGTTACGGACGTGATGACCGTCACATTCGTATCCTGCCAGGACTGGCTCCGATAGTCGCGCTCACTGAAAGCGAGGCAAAGGCGAAATTTGAACACTATCTGACCTATCTCGATAAAGCCGATATACTCCGAGGCCTTTCTTTTTATGCCAGTCTGGGAACAGACCTCTCCAAATGGCCGGATGACAGACCTGTCGAACTTCATTGTGTTGAAGAAACCAACAGTCACAAAAGCCGTCAATCTCTGATTGTAGACTGGATCCGAAAAACACATCCCACTAAAGAAGATATTTTACGCACTTTCACACGTGGCGGTCATCGATTACTGGTTGGAACACCTGCATCCATCGTGGATGAAATGGAGGAATGGTACCAGACAGGAGCCGCCGACGGGTTCAACATCATGTTTACATCTTCTCCTTCCGGTATAAATGATTTCGTTGAAATGGTTATTCCAGAACTTCAACGTCGAAAAATTATGAGATCCTCCTATGCAAGTCGTAACCTGCGAGAGAATCTTATAATTCCACCAACGTAAACTTTATTTTCCATTTGTTTTAAAAGATTTTTTATATATAATTTCAATCAATACTTCGGAATAAAAAATAATTATATACCTGCCAGAGACGCTTCTCTCAATGGAAACTGCCAAACAAAAATATACAGACATAATTTCAAATAATTTCTTTTTCATATGGCACTTTAGATTTTTGAATACACTTTATGATTGCGAATAAAGTTTTTCAAACATTACATTTTGCAAAACTTGTTTGTTAGGAACAGCCATTGAAACAATAATAAACCACCCAAAATCCATCGGTGTAATCAATGAAAAATAATTTTATATTTTCTGTTTACAGCGGAGACAGAAAAGCCATCCTCCCCGTTGTCCTGCTTTCCAGCGTAATGTTCCCTGTGGAATCCCGGTCTGAAACAGTTCAAAGCACTACATCCCAGTCCAATGAGGCTGTGATCGTGACAGGAACACGCTCTGCCGTGAAAGCGTCCAGAAGCATGGCGCCGATCGCCATCTTCACAGCGGCAGATCTGAAAAGAACGGGTCAGACCAGTCTGAAAAATGCTATTGTTGCTCTTGATCCTTCAGCCAGCAACACACCAGGTTACCCCGGTCAGTTGGGTTTCACCACCAAAACCATGTCGCTGCGCGGTCTTGGCGCCAATGAGACTCTTGTTCTGGTTAATGGAAAACGTCGCCACACAATGTCTTCAGTTTTCTACGGCGGGGCTATGCAGGGGCAATCTCCCGTCGATCTCGACATGATTCCAATGAGTGCTGTTGATCACGTCGAAATTCTCAAGGATGGCGCCGCAGCCCAGTATGGATCTGACGCCATTGCGGGAGTAGTCAACATCATTCTTAAATCAGCCGATCATGGTGGTTCTCTGGATGTTGGTTACAATCAATATGGCTGGAGTGTTGGCACACTGGGCGATTTCGGGAAAGGCGGTAACCTGAACTACAATCAGGGCTTCAAGATAGGCCACGATGGCTTTCTGAACATTACGGCAGAATTTGTCGGCAATCAGTCAACAAATTACGGAGGGTATGTCCCCAAAACGCAAGGTGGCAGTGCAGTTCTTCTGTATCCACGACTGGCCGATGACTCAGAAGACCCACGGGAAAATGGAAATCGCTACCGACAGATTTCGGGCAGCCCTGAATCAGAACGACAGAGCATCTCATATAATCTTGAAATTCCCATTGGAAAATCAACACGATTTTATTCCTACGCGACATACACACACCGTACCGCTTTTGTCGCTGCCTGGTACAGACCATCCAATTCCCAACAGAATATCATGAGTGTTTATCCAGACGGTTATCTGCCGACCGATACGACGGAAGATCATGACTTTCAATTTACCAGCGGTTTCAAGGGAGATAATTTTTTCGGCTGGCACTGGGATGGAAGCATCAATTACGGACGGAACAACAGCAGTATCGGTATCCAAAATACCATTAACAACTCGCTGGGACCAAACAGTCCTCATGATTTTCATCTGCAGTCTCTTGCCAATTCAGAACTTACTGCTGATTTCGACATCCGCCGTCCATTTCACACAGGTCTTTTCAAAAATCCCTTACAGGTCGCTGCAGGTCTTGAATACCGATATCAGCAGTATCAGGTCAGCGCCGGAGAATGGGCTGCGTGGGCTGATGGTGGGTATATCAATCCCGCCAGTTATGTTTTCCCTACTCCGACCGCAGCTCTTCCATTCGCCTCCGGTCTGGGCGCAACCTCTCCATCCCAGGCAGGCACGCACGACCGTATGAATGGAGCTTTCTATCTCGATCTGACCCAGAAAATAACAGACAGAATAACGGTAGCGCTCTCAGGACGGGATGAACAGTACAGCGATTTCGGCAACGCCTTAAGTGGAAAAGCTTCCCTGCGTTACCAGGTCACTCCATGGATCGCCCTGCGGGGATCAGCCAGTAACGGCTTCCATGCCCCTACCCTGCAACAGGAATATTTCCAGAGCACAGCACTTTATTATTCAATACTGCCAAGCACGAACCAACTCGTGCAGTCCTATACCAATTATGCTTCAGTGAACAATCCAGGGGCCCGTGCGCTTGGAGCAACTGCGCTCAAACCCGAAACCTCCCATAATTTCAGCGTTGGTTTCGTTCTGACCCCTCTGAAACGACTTGATATTTCCCTGGACGCCTATCGTATCGACATTTTCAATCAGATCGTACCCATATCAGTGTCTGGTGCGGGTGTTTCCGGGGCCACTGTTCTCGATATTCTCCATCAGGCTGGCGTAGTCCCGAATGACGGGCGTTACTATGGCTATACTTATGAGCGGAATGCCGCGCATACCCGCGCCATGGGATTGGATCTTCAGGCTCATTACCTAAGCAGTTTCGGTAAAGCCGGAACCGTTGTGTGGACCGTCATGATGAATCAGCAACAGCACCAGATCATGCGGACCAACCCCTTAAACGTCAATCTTGGTGCGGGTGTCACAGCATTATATCGCAGTCAGATCGGTAACATGACAGCAATCTATCCACGCAATACATTGCGGTTGAGTGCGACATGGAACATCGACGCCTGGAGTACTACAGTCAGAGTTTCACGCTATTCAAAAACCCAACTCTGGAGTGATCGGGGAGCAGCATACGATCAGACAGTCGCACCCGCATGGCTTGTTGATTTCGATGTTTCCTACACATTCCCGAACAGAATCAGGCTCTCTGCTGGAGGAAACAATGTTTTTAACCATCGGCCCCAGAGTCTCAGCAGTCTGGCGCAAGGCGCTCAATCCTTACTCCAGGTCAATCCCAATTATAGCTATGCTTCGGCCTATGGTTTGGAGGGGGGGTACTTCTATGGTCGCCTCAATTACACATGGTAAATACACACCATACCAAGGAAACAATTTTCCAGAAAAATCTATTGTGATACTTCTGAAAACGCGCTTCACGGTATCATCATGCAATACAAAAAAAGACTACAGCAGCGTTCGTGCCGTAGTCTTCTCAACTTCAGAGAGGAAAGGTTTCTTACCCCAGCGTCATCAGGCTCGCGTTTCCACCTGCCGCCGTTGTGTTGGTGCTGCGGGACTGCTCCTCCAGCACGCTTTCGGAATGCGGCAAAGATGTTCCGGTCAGATAAGCCGGGACAATCGGCCCGTTGCCTTCCGCCAGTTCCTTGCGGGCCTGACGGAAAATCGCATTATCTTCCTCACCCAGCAGGACCGCACAGGGCTCGGCAGTCGCACTCGCAACAAGGCGGATAAAAGGATTCAGTCTGAAAGGCAGCGTCCCGATCCATCCCGTCAGGTCGGCAGGCGCAAGGATCAGCACCTCGTTGCCTCCCGACAAGGCGAATGAAATCTGGTCGAACAGTCCTTCCTGCGTGACAGGAATGCACAGCACCGCGCCACGCGACGTCAGACGATAGAGATTCTGCTCACCGACCGGCCCCGGCAGGACGCGTTCCTCGCCGAAAAGAGACCGACCTGAGCAGTCCCGGGAAACCTTCTGGGCCCGGACATCCCCCCGACCGCACAGCCAGTCCGTCCACATCGTCTTTTCCGGTGTCACCTGACTCACTCCCGTCTTTTCGACAGCGGGCGCCTCCGACAGCAGACGACGCAGGATCAGTGGGCCACCCGCCTTCGGTCCCGTCCCGGAAAGCCCACGTCCACCGAACGGCTGCACACCAACGACAGCGCCAATGGTGTTTCGATTGACGTAGAGATTTCCAGCATCAATACGCGACAGCACATGACGGACCATGGAATCCAGACGGGTGTGCAGACCGAATGTCAGGCCATAGCCGGTGCCATTGATGTCATTGAGCAGATCATCGAGACGGTCGCGCTGGTAACGCACCACATGCAGGACAGGACCAAACACCTCCGGACCGATCTCACGGATACTGTGCACCTCGATCAGGGTCGGAGGAACAAAGCTGCCGTTGGCGCAGTCCTGTGGCAGGTTCAGAGAAGTGACCGGCGCTTTACGCTTGCGGAACACCTCAATGTGTTTCGTGATTCCTGCCGCAGCTTCCGCCGTGATGACCGGTCCGACATCGCAGGACAGTTCCGCCGGATTACCGATCCGCAGTTCGTCCATTGCGCCACGCAGCATGGTCAGAACGTGATCGGCGCAGTCCTCCTGCACGCAGAGAACACGCAGCGCCGAACAGCGCTGACCAGCACTGTCGAAAGCGGAAGCCAGCACATCGACAACCACCTGTTCCGCAAGAGCGGAAGAGTCGACGATCATCGCATTCTGGCCGCCGGTTTCAGCAACAAACGGCACCGGCTGCCCTGTCGTGGTCCGGCGGCCCTCAAGCTGACGGTTGATCAACTGCGCCACCATCGTCGAGCCGGTGAACATCACGCCCATCACACGCTCGTCGGCCACAGCAGCGGCCCCGACATCGCCTTCTCCCGGCAGAAGATGCAGCACATCCACAGGAACGCCTGCTTCGTGCATGATTTTCACAGCTTCGGCTGCAATCAGAGGTGTTTCTTCAGCCGGTTTTGCAATGACCGCATTGCCTGCCGCCAGAGCCGCCGAGACCTGCCCAAGGAAAATCGCTAGCGGGAAGTTCCACGGGCTGATGCAGGTCACTACACCCAGTGGCTTGTGTGTGTCGTTGTTGAAATCCCGTCGGATCGTCGCGCCGTAGTAGCGCAGGAAATCGACAGCCTCGCGCACTTCGGCCACGGAGTTCGGCAGGGATTTCCCGGCCTCGCGTCCGAGGAGAGCCATAAGCGCCGGATGACGTTCTTCCAGAATATCCGCAGCTTTTGCAAGAATGGTCGCACGATCGTCCGGGCTTGTTTCCGCCCATGCCGTCTGACCTTTCACGGCGGCGTCGACAGCCTGCGTCACCACCTCCGGCGTCGCCCAGACGACTGTCCCTACAACGTCCCGCCGGTCAGCAGGATTGGTCACATCCTGCTTCGGACCAGTGGAGATCGTTTTACCTGAGACAATCGGACCAGCGTCCAGTGTGCGGGGCGCATTGCGGATGCCCGCCTCCAGTTCGGACAGAACACGCTCGTCGGCCAGATCCACACCCGCCGAGTTTGTCCGCTCCGGCGCAAACATGTCCTGTGGCTTGCGAATTTCCGAATGTGGCGCACCATACGGTGTGTAGCGCCGCGCCACTTCAATCGGATCTTCAATCAGCCTGGCAACAGGAATGGCAGCATCGCCAATCTGGTTCACGAAGGACGAATTCGCACCGTTTTCCAGCAGACGACGCACAAGATAGGCCAGCAGGGTCTTGTGCGTGCCGACTGGTGCGTAAATGCGAGCCGGGCGGTTCAGCTTGTCCGCACCGACCACCTGTCGGTAAAGCGGCTCGCCCATGCCGTGCAGGCACTGAAACTCGTAGGACCCGACATGAAAGTCTTGGCCTGCCAGCGTGTAGATGGTCGCCAGAGTGCGGGCGTTATGCGAGGCGAACTGCGGAAAGATCGCATCCCGTGCGTCCAGCAGCTTACGGGCGCAGGCAATGTAGCTGATGTCCGTGTGACATTTGCGGGTATAGACCGGAAAATCGCTCAGCCCTTCAACCTGAGTCTTCTTGATTTCGCTATCCCAATAAGCGCCTTTGACCAGACGCACCATGATGCGATGATTCGTCCGGCGCGCGAGGTCAATGATGAAATCCAGAGCGAAAGGCGCACGCTTTCCGTAGGCCTGCACCACGAAGCCGATGCCGTTCCAGCCTTCCAGACCCGGCGTGGCGCATAGCGCTTCCAGAATATCGAGCGACAGGTCGAGACGCTCGGTCTCCTCGGCGTCGATATTGATCCCGATGTCATAGCGTCGGGCCCGCAGCACGAGATCCTGCACGATCGGCAGCAGTTCGTTCATCACCCGGTCGCGCTGGGCGCGGGAGTAACGGGGATGCAGCGCCGACAGCTTGATGGAAATACCGGGACGTTCGTAAACGTTCGCGCCTCTGGCGCTGCGACCGATCACATCGATCGCCCTGATATAATCCTGCCGGTAACGCTCGGCATCGGCGGCGGTGTAAGCCGCTTCACCCAGCATGTCATAGGAATAGCTGAAGCCCTGCTCTTCCAGTTTCTGACTGTTCCTGCGGGCCTGTTCGATGGTCTGTCCCAGCACGAACTGCTCGCCCATCAGGCGCATGGCGGCATCGACGGCCTTGCGCACGACCGGCATGGAGTTGCGCTCGACAAACCCCATCAATGCGCCGGACAAACGTTTCTCGTCATGCTCGCCCATGAGCCGTCCGGTCAGCGCCAGCCCCCATGCCGCCGCATTGGCGAACATCGGCTTGCCACGCGCGACATGCGAGAGCCAGTCACTCTCCCCGATCTTGTCCTGAATCAGCGCGTCGCGTGTCGCCGTATCGGGAATGCGCAGCAGAGCCTCGGCGAGGCACATCAGCGCGACTCCCTCCGTCGTGGACAGTGAGAACTCCTGCACCAGTGTTTCCACAAGTCCCGGATTCCGACGGGCGCGCAGCGTCTCCGTCAGGCGGGCGGCGATTGAAGTCACGGCGATGTTCTGTCCGTCCGTCAGGGTCGCGGCGGGCGTCAGAGCCTCGACACACGCGGCTTCAGGCTGGCGAAAAGCGTTGATGATGGCCTTTCTCAGCGGCGGCAGGGACGAAAAGTCCGGAACGGAGGCTGAGTCGGGGAGGTGTGTTGCTGTCATGGGAGCGACATTCCAAAAGGCCGGCCAGAGTGTCAGCCCTGATGCGATGCTGACCCATCTGGTTGCGGTATCACAATGATAATTTCTCCCATGTCATAGAAATATAATCACCGCAATATATTATATTATCAGAGCGGCGCTCCGCTCTGACAGCCTCTTTTCCGCCTCCCGATCTCCCCTTCCGATCAAGGCCTGACCAAACATTACGATTATGGTATGATGCGCCCTGCCTCACAGACTTCTCTCTGACCGGAATGCCGTCGAAATGCTGCCGACCCGACTTTTTGCCAGTGTAGAAACCATCGCGCATGGCACCGCAGCTGAAACGATCTGCATCGCCCTGCGAAACGCCATCCTCGCCGATATTATCCAGACAGGGCAGGCGCTCCCTCAGTCCGAACTCGCCAATGGATTCGGGGTCAGCATCATTCCTGTCCGGGAAGCGCTCAAGCGGCTGGAGGCGGAAGGGTTCGTCACCTGCCTGCCCAACCGGGGAGCAGTGGTCATTGGTCTCGATGAAGAGGATATTCTCGAATATTCCCGCATCCGCGCCCTGCTGGAAGAACAGGCGGCGGCGGAAGGCGTACGAAACATGACACGGGTGGACCTCGCTCATGTCGAGGATGCTTACGAAGCCTTTGTAGAGGATGGCGTCACCCATTCGGGCAGCCTGAACAGGGCGTTCCATAACGCCATCTATGCTGCCGCCAGACGCCCCTGCCTGCTGGAAATGATCGAAGACCTGCACATCAAGCTTGATCGTTACATCCGTGGGCATCTGGTCATTGAGGGTCGCAAGGCCATCACGGACCGCGAACACAAGGCCATACTGGACGCCTGCCGCGCCCGCGACCCGGAACTGTGCGCCCGCCTGACCCGGGACCACATTCTGGAAGCCGCCACTATTTCGGTGGATGTTTTCCGCAAGAAGGTCGCCGAGGAAGCGGCTGGCAGATAAGTCCCGTCTGGTCTGAACGCCACAGGCATGAAGGGCAGAGTCATCCTCCGCCCTTCATAAACTCACGCTTTGCCGACGATCCTGATGAGATCGTTCACAATCCCCGGATTGGCCAGCGTGGACAGATCGCCAAACCCTTCCGTCTCGCCACAGGCAATCTTGCGCATGAGCCTGCGGACATTCTTGCCGGATCGTGTCTTGGGCAGGTCCGGCACGACATAGACCGCCTCCGGCACCGCATAACGCCCCACCTTGCAGGCGATGGTCCTGATGACCTGATCCTTCAGACCAGTCGTCTGCTCTTCGCTCAGTCCTTCATGCGGCACGATATAGACCACAAGACCCTGCCCCTTGATGTCGTGGGGAATACCCACGGCGGAGCTTTCGGAAATATCGTGAATTTCCGAAATGGCGTCCTCGATTTCCGCCGAGCCGATACGGTGACCGGACACATTGATCACGTCGTCCACGCGCCCCGTGATCCAGTAATACCCATCCGCGTCGCGGCGCGCGCCATCACCCGTGAAATAATGACCGGGATACGGCTTGAGGTAGGTTGTCTGGAACAGGGCGTCATCATTCCAGATGGTCAGGGCACGCCCCGGCCATGAGCCGTCAATGCACAGGATACCTTCGACAACTCCATCCAGCGGCGTGCCTTTTTCATCCAGCAGCACAGGATTGACGCCCGGCAGCGGCAGCGTGGCCGAAGCAGGGCGCGGTTCGACGGCATAGGGCACCAGCGAAATCATCGCCCCTCCGGTTTCCGTCTGCCACCATGTATCGACCAGCGCGCACCGCCCGCCGCCGATCACGTCATGAAACCAGGTCCACGCCTCGTGATTGATGGGCTCGCCGACAGATCCCAGCACCCGGAGGCTCGACAGGTCATAGCCGACGGGAATCTCGTTGCCTTCGCTCATCAGCGCCCGGATGGCGGTCGGCGAGGTGTAGAACGTCGTGACACCGTGCTTCTGGATCACATCCCACCAGCGGCCCGGCGTCGGGTGAGACGGCATGCCTTCGAACAGCAGCAGGGTCGCACCGTTGGCGAGCGGACCATAGGACACATAGGTATGCCCCGTGATCCAGCCGATATCGGCCGTGCACCAGAACACGTCGCCCGGCTGATGATCGAAGATCAGCTCATGCGTGTAGGACGCCCATGTGAGATAGCCGCCGGTGCCGTGGACAATGCCTTTCGGCTTGCCGGTGCTGCCAGACGTGTAAAGCAGGAACAGCGGGTCGGTCGCATTCATCGCCTCCGGCTCGCACGTCGTCGGAGCCGCTTCCAGCAGAGGCGTCAGCAGCGAGTCACGCTCCTCGGTCAAAGGCACGGCATCATCCGTCACCTCGACCACCAGCACGCGCCGGACCGTCGAAGCCTCGCCACGTAAGGCGATGGCCGCGTCCATCGTGGTCTTGAACGGAATCCGTTTCGCGCCACGCCGCCCGACATTGGCGGTAATGACGACAACAGCCCCACTGTCAGCCAGACGGTCAGCGATGGCTTCAGCGGAAAACCCGCCGAACAGGACCATATGCATCGCGCCGATCCGCGCGCACGCCTGCATGGCGATGATGCCTTCGACCACCGCAGGCAGATGAATCGCTACCCGATCGCCGCGCTTGACGCCGCTATCCCGCAGGATGTTGGCCAGCGCGCAGACGCGGGCATGCAACTCGCGATAGCTCAGGCGAAGGACATTGGAATCCTCCTCGCCCTGCCAGATGATCGCGGTCTGATCTCCGCGTGTCGCCAGATGGCGATCGAGGCAGTTCACGCTTGCGTTGAGCGCGCCATCCGCAAACCAGCCCTTGCCAATATCCACGGCTGACTTCGGCGCGACGGACCACGCCAGACGGCTGCTTTCCCTGAGCCAGAAAGCTTCCGGATCGTTTCGGGCCGTTTCAACCAAACGCTTGTAAGATTCGGGGGTCAAACGGGGCGTGGACAACATGGAGCGGTCTTCTTCTTCTTTTTGGTGAGAGAGTTTGAGTTCAGCGCCGAAACCAGTCACTGCAATAATACTGACCGGTTTCCCGCCGACTGAACAAGTAAAATATTATCCTGACCGTGGAGTTCCCGGAAAACTGCGGCTTTTACGGCACAGATTTACATGAATGAAAATGTTGTAAATCCACTTACGCGCGCAAAACAAACCGAATTCATGCTCTGAAAACCGTCAGTTTTCCGATGATTTACTTACGCTATAGAAATCATTCGTTTCCTGTATAGGTGCGATGATAGCGCCTGCCGAGATCGGTCAAAAATTCGTAACCGATGGTCCCGGCAGCCATCGCGGCGGCGTCCAGAGGATTATGCGGCCCGATCAGATCGATCAGATCGCCTGCCCGGACGCTGCCCTCCGGAAGATCCGTGACATCGACAGCAAGCGAGTCCATCGAGACCCGCCCGATGACCGGCAGCGGAACATCAGACTGCGACGGCAGGATAGCGGCGCCATGCCCGGAAATGCTTCTCAGAAAGCCGTCGCCGTACCCGATTCCGAGCAGCGCGATACGGCTCGGACGGGGAGCGATGAAACCGCCGCCATACCCGACAGCCTGCCCTTCCGGGATCGACCGGGTCTGGATGACACGCGCCTGCAGACGGATGACAGGCTTCACCGGATTCGGTTTGCCGGGTGTGGGATTGACGCCATACAGGGCCGCGCCCGGACGGACGAGGTCGAAGTGCCAGTCCGGCCCAAGAAAAATGCCCGAAGATGCAGCCAGACTGCGCGGCGCTTTCGGCAACATCGCGCTGAGACGCTGGAACTCTTCCAGCTGCGCCCGATTGCTCCGGACTTCGGGCGTATCGGCGCAGGCGAGATGACTCATCACCAGCACCGTCTCGATGCCGTCAAGAAGCGTGGGATCTGCGGCGATTTTCGCGACTTCCTCGGCATTCATGCCAAATCGGGCCATGCCGGAATCAACCTGCAACACGGCAGGCAGACGCCGCCCCAGTTCATGGCTCAACGCACGCCACTCGGTCAGTTGCTCCATGCTGTTGATGACCGGCACCAGTCCGGCCTCCAGCAGGTCACGCGCCGTGCCGGGAGGCGGACCATGCAGCACGAAGATCGATGACTCAGGATTTTTGACAGAAGGTCGGAGCGCCACGCCCTCAGCCAGATGTGCGACGAAAAAGTGCCGGCAGCCGGCTTCCTCAAGAACAGGCGCGACAAGGGAAGCATCCAGCCCGTAGGCGTCCGCTTTCACGGCGGCGGCGCAGAGCGGGTGTGGAACGGAGAGCGGACCCGGTCGCCGGATGACCTGACACAGCGTGCGATAATTCTCTGCGACAGCCTGAAGATCGATATTCAGAATGCCGCCAGCCCATTGCGCCGCTACGTTCATCGCCTCACATCTCCGCCACTGTCCGTTTCGCTTCCAGACAAAAAGACTAGAGCATCATGGGACCTGATGGAAACAGGCTGTCAGAGAAAGATTGCCTGCAAACCGGCTTTCTTTCTCCGCAAATCCTCTCACATATGACGGCAAAAGGCCGTTTTACGCGGAGCCGGGCACGCCCTTGCTCGTTGAATATTCGAAATGAAGAGCCTGATTCGGATTGACGATGGCGTAAATGGCATGCGCCGCCATGGCCGCCTCGCTGAACCCCTGCAAAATCAGCTTCAGCTTGCCGGGATACGACGCAATGTCACCAATGGCGTACACGCCCGGAAGCGAGGTCTGGCAGGATGACGGCGTGACGGGAATCGTCGAGCGCGTCTGATCGATGCCCCATTGCGCGATCGGCCCGAGGTCGGTGGCGAGCCCGAAGAAGGCCAGCAGATGCTCGGCCTCCAGTGTTCTCACCTCGCCTTGCAGGGTGGCGACGTCCACGCCGGTCAATTTGCCTTCCGAGCCCTGTAGCCCTTTGAGCTGATAGGGCGTGATCTTTTCCACCACACCTTTAGCAATCGCTTCCTCAAGCTGACTCAGGCTCTCCGGAGCGGCACGGAACTTGTCGCGGCGATGGACCAGATAAATCTTGCGAGCGAGGCGGGAGAGCGACAGCGCCCAGTCGATCGCAGAATCGCCTCCCCCGGCGATCACCAGACTCTTGTCCTCGAAATCGGCTTTGCGACGGACACTGTAGCGCACTGCGCCTGTCATCTCGTATTCCTCAAGCCCTTCAAGCGGCGGCCTGTTCGGTCCAAATGCGCCCGCACCCGCTGCGATGATTACGGCTTTCGCATGGATCACATCGCCCTTGCTGGTCTCCAGACGAAAATCCCCGGCCGAGCCTGTCAGACCTTCGACACGACGTCCAAGCAGTCGCGGAATGGAGAAAGGTTCGATCTGTTCGGAAAGTTTCTCGATCAGTTCGCCGCCCTCAATCGCGGGACAGGCGGGGATGTCGTAAATCGGCTTCTCCGGATAGAGCGCCACACACTGGCCGCCGATCTCATCCAGCGCATCGACCAGGATGCAGTTCATCTTGAGCATACTGCACTGGAAGGCGGCGAACAGTCCGGTTGGACCTGCGCCAATGATGACAACATCCGTGCTGACTGTGGCGCCTGACATGCGACCGCGTTCCTCCTGCTGACTATCGCTGAAGATGTTGTGCGCCAGCGAGCAGCAGGAGGCAATATTCACTCCGCCCCGATGCGTTCAACGTCGGGGCGTCCGCCACTGTGTATTCGGACTACAGGCCCAGTTCCGTCAGTCCCGGATGGTCGTCTGGACGACGTCCCTGGGGCCAGAAAAACCGGCGATCACTTTCTGTGATCGGCATGTCATTGATGCTGGCGACACGCCATTGCATCAGACCCGCCGCATCAAACTCCCATAGTTCATTCCCGTAAGACCGGAACCAGTTCTGCTGGTCGTCATGCCATTCATAGACAAAACGGACGGCAATACGATCTTCGCGAAACGCCCACAGTTCCTTGATCAGACGATAATCCTGTTCCCGCCTCCACTTCTCTTCCAGAAACTCGATGATTTTCTCACACCCTTCCAGAAACGTGATTCTGTTTCTCCAGACGCTGTCCGTCGTGTAGGCGAGCGCAACCTTTTCAGGCTCGCGACTGTTCCATGCGTCTTCAGCAAGCCGGACTTTTCTGGCGGCGTCAGCTGCGGTGAGAAAGGGCGGCAACGGTGGGCGGGGCTGTTCCATGATGTACGATCCTGCATTGAAGAGAAGCTTGATTTTAGAAGATTGAAAGTCGAAGGACCCTGTCGACCACAAGGGAGAAACCTAGAGTATTGACGGGATCTGAAAAACCCTTCTCAACACGATAATTTTTTTGACAGGACCGTTTTGGCTCCCGCATGACCAGCCCCGGCTGCCTGTTCCATCCGTGTCCAGGCCTCCTGCTGCGTCATGTGATCGGAGCGTCCCTCCAGCACGATACGCGCTGACATGAAAAAAGCACCGGAAAATCCCAAGGAAACCGCTTTTTCGTACCATTGGACTGCCTGCCGGATATCGGGAATTTCAGCGATTGTCGACCAGTAATCTCCGAGAACACAGGCGGCTCTTCCATTGCCAGCCGCAGCCTTGCGCAACAAACTTTCACCCCGCGTCAGACGACGCAGCCGCTCCTTCCCCTCATCGTCCGCGCCTCCGTCACTCGGACGATGATTTTCCACCATCAGACATTCCCCGAGCAGCGCCATGGCCGGGACGTATCCGGTATCGGCAGCGATCTCCAGATGGTGCCGGGCCTTTTTCTCATCCTGTCCCAGCAGCGTGCCCTGCCCATACCATGTCGAAACCATGTAATGAGCAATACCGAGATTTTTCTCCAACGGGATCGACAGCAGATCCATGACCCGTTCAGCCGACGCTCCAGCACGCGCCTCCACATCAGCCAGCCCCACCAGCGCCAGCGGCAAACCTTTTTCAGCCGCCGCCTGTAACGCCTCAAGACGCTCTGGGTCCGCCTTCATTCTGATGGCATCCAGAAGCCAGACGAGAAAGAGCGAAGCGTCCGGATCGCCTCGCTGATGACCAAGCCTCGCGAACATCAGAGCATCGTCTTTGCGGGAAGCCTGCCGCACAGGTTGGCCCAGCGCCTGTTCATCTGGCAGAAAACCGTCCCACGCCAGACGCGCGGCATGCACACAGGCCAGTTGATGACCCGCTCTTGCAGCACGCTCCATCCACCAAGCGGCGTGTCCCGCATGAGGCGCCACACCTTCTTCACCGACAAGACAGGCCTGTCCCATGGAGAACATGGCGTCGACAGATCCTTTATAGGCTTGGTCTATCCGTTTTTTTCTTCTGGATGCACGTTTTCGTTTCTCCAGAAATTTACGCCACATTCTGCTTGTTCCTGTTTTCAGCAAGACTGGCGCCCGATATCGGCAATCAGGCATCTCCATGCGGCTTACGGCAGAATATGAAGTCCCGCCAGTCGTCTCGCGAGCCGGTGAGAGAGCAGTTCCACTCCTCTTCGAATTACTATGGCACACAGAAGCACCATGACGAACACCCACTCTCCAAACAGAAATTTTCTGTTTCTATCTGCGGGAGCCCTCTTACTGTATAAACTGTATAAATAGATCGTCTTTTGATGGCGCGATCAGACAATACTCTTCAAACGTCAATAGAGAAATATTTCCAAATCAGCAGCGATTGCCATAGATGATAATTTTCACCTTGCGAGTAGCCGGACATCCAAATGGATGACATACGTTAATTCATGTCTGAAAAGGATAAATCCATAAAAAAAGCGGACCATTTGGCCCGCTTTCCAGCATACAAAAAGTAATGCTGTTATCTCCGCCGCAATTTCGAGCCGACAAAGCGACCCAGCGGCCCGGCCACGAGAGTAGCCAGAGAAAGCATATTGAGGGACTGACGCAGTTCGTTCAGACGACGATCCCGGTTGAGGTGCGCTTCCACTTCAGCCGGGTACAGATAGGAACGCCGTCCGAAGAACGCGAAGACCAGAGCCAGAAAAATGTCGACAAAGAAGACCATGGCGGGCGAGAGGACCGGGCCGAACCCGAACTCGTAACGGAAGATGGCCCACAGCAGCGCGTGGCCTGTAATCAGTGAGAAAAAGCCAAGGAGCGCCGCGACCAACAGCAGGGCGACCTGACGCCCGATCCGCATCGCCTTCTGCTGAAGAAGCTGAACTTCCGCCTGGGCCGCGGACTTGCCGACATCAAAAAAGTGCATTGGATCCCCGTCTACCTCACATAAGCCGGCATCGAGGATGAACCGGCGTCCTGTTATGACCCCTGCCTCGTCCAAAGAGCAACCGAGGCAGGAGCATAACACTTCACAAGAAGGTAAACTCTTTATCTGGCCTCAGGCACCCCTGACGACAGGTTCCTGAGGCGGAACATTAACGCGACAGACGTCCGACGACAAATCCGACGACAAAAGAGATCGCGATGGAGAGGAAAGGCTTAGCACCGACATTGGTCGCAACGCTTGCCTTCTGGTGTTCAGCGATCTCACGCGCATTGGAGACGGCCGAGTTCGCCGCGTCGGAAAGCGGCGGAACGACATGAGCGCTCAGAAAATGCTCCAGCTGATTCTTCAGCGCTTCCAGCTCGTCGCGGGCCGTTGTCGAGGCATCGTCTACTGCAGCCTGAGCCTGTTTCTTGATTTTTTCTGCAGACATATTCATTCGCTCCTGTTCGCTGACCGGACGGTCAGCTCTGTTTCCGGCGCTCCGGACGCAACAACCATCTTAACTCTCTGGTCTGGTTGTGGTTCCCTGCCGGCATGACATCACGCACGCGTTCAGCCACACTGAGTGTGGACACTATCAACCTTGCCTCAGACCGTCCTTCTTTTTCCTTTACGCTGCATGCGGGAGAATGTCTGGCGCTCCTCCTGCTGAATGATTCGGGACAGAGTCTGAGAGCGCTGTCCGATATCCTGAGCGGGCACCGACCTGCCGGAGACGGCCGTCTGACCCTGCTGGGCCAGGACATCTCACGACGCCCCGTCGGCCAGCGCGGCCTTGCTGTCGTCGGGGCACGGGACCCGCTGTTTGAGCATCTTTCCGTTCGGAACAATCTGGCCTTCCCCCTCCGTGCACGAAAGCTGCCGCAGGATCAGGCAACACATAAAATTGCCCAGCTTCTTGCTCTCCTCGGGCTGGAACAGCAGGCCGACGCTCTTCCGTCAGCGCTCACTGTCTCTGAACGCCTGCGCGCGCAACTGGCCCGGGCGCTGGCCACCGACCCGGCCGTGATCATTCTGGAGGATATTTTCGCAGGGCTGGACAGTGAAACCCGCACGGACATTCACCAGCGCCTCATCCGGCTGCAGAGAGCGCGTGAAACCAGTTTTCTGCTGCTGACACGGGACCGTAGCGACGCGCTGACTGCCGCCAGTTGCATCGGCGTCATTGCAGATGGCGTACTTTTGCAGATCGGTTCGGCTACAGAACTGATGGAACGTCCCGTTTCCGCACGGGTCGCCGCCGCCATGACGGATGCCAATACCCTCACCGGGCTGGCCATCACGGTCGAGGACGACATCGTGCAGACTCGTCTCGCCTGTGGCGGCACGATGGAAGCGCTCGCAGAAGGAGACGTGGCGGAAGACGATCTTGTCGAACTGTGCATCCGCCCCGGCAAAATTGCCCTGATGTTTCCACGAGGCGCCACCAGTACTGATGGTGCGGAAGGCAGTCTTCCCGCGACCCTGAGTGACATCCGCAATCTGGGAGACGTCCTTGTGCTTCGTGTGCGACTCGCTGACAGCACGGAGATGACCGTGCATCGGCCGGCAGGCTCGCTGCCCCCCGGCGTCGCCGTCGGACAGACAGTTCTGCTGGCCTGGGGCCCCTCGGCAGCGGTGGTCTTCCCGTCACAGGACAAAGAAGGCTAGTCTGCGGACAGTCTAGGCAACCCAAGGGCGTATCTTGTTTTCTTCTGCACCGAGCAAGGGTGAGTCGTTCCGGCTCAATAAAATGCCTGGCCTCCTTCTGGCCGGATTGATGGCTGCCCTGTTCTCCACCGGCTGCCTCGTTCAGAAATCGGATGCCGCCACGCGTGTCAGGCAGACCGCTGCCCGGCCTCTTGTGGTTGCAACACAGCCCGGATCCCTGAACGCCACGCTGAATGAAGTTGTCTGGAAACCCTTTTCCCAGCTCACCCATCAGAAAGTCAGAACGACACCCTGGTCCGATCTGACTGACGCCAACTATACCCTGCTGCGGTCAGGCAGGCAGAACTGGTCTCTTGTGCTCATAGAAGATGATGACGCCGAGACAGGGTGCAGTGAGGGTCTCTTTCTGCCATTTCCCGCCACAGCCTCCGAGAGTAGCAACGCCGACCCGGCCCGCTGCGGCGTGCCCGCGCTTTCGCTGGATTACGCGCTGTCCTGGGACAGTTCGCGCTTTGGGGATACTCCAAACTGGAGAGACTTCTGGGATGTCGCCCGGCATCCGGGCAAGCGTGGCCTGCGTGCAGACCCCCGCATCACTCTGGAGATCGCCCTTCTTGCCGACGGCGTTCCTCCTGACGCGATCTATAACGTCCTGGGATCGCCTGCCGGCCTCGACCGTGCTTTCAGACGCCTCGCCCAGCTACGGCCTTACATCGTCTGGTGGACCTCCCCGGCCGAAGCCATGCACATCCTCACCAAGGGCGCAGCCCTGATGAGCGTCATTCCGACCAGCGAGGTCGCCGCCGCCAACGCCAACCTGCGGACGCCGCGCTTCAGAAACCTCTGGTTTCCCCTGCTGCGCGTCAATTATGACTGGGTCATCCCCGCAAACGGAACCAGAGATCTGACGTCAGCACTGGCGCTGGCGACATGGGCCGCAGCCTCCGAGCAGCAGAGCGCCCTCAATGCACAGCTGATCACGCCTGCGCCGGAATGGGCACGGCCGCGTATCGGCGCATTGCCCCCGGCATTTCCCATGAATGTCGATTTCTGGCGCAGGAATCTGCCTGCGATCAAAACCCGCTTCGACCAATGGCTCAGCCAGCGCTGAGATGATGACGAGATGACTTCCCTTCCCGATTTCCCCCCCGGCGTCGTCGCGACACACGCAATCATCGCCTTCGCTTCAGCGGTGCTGATGTCGGCGCTGTGTCTGGCGACGTCCCGCGCCCGGATCTGGTACTTTCTGACGATCGCCTTCTGGATCCCGGACATTGTCGTCGCCTTCCTGCTTCCCTCTCTGGTCCTGTCGTCAGAATTCTTCCCGCAGGAACCCATTCCCACCCTCATCTCCGTGATTCAGGGATTTCTCATCAGCCCGTCCCTGACGCTTCCCCTGATGGGCGCTCTGGTCAACGCGCAACCGGATGTCACCCGGACCGCGCGATCCCTTGGCGCCAGCTGGTCCGACCGGGTTTCGTTATTGTGGCTGCCATTGCTGCGTCGTCGAATGATTCTGGGAAGTATCGCCACAGCGCTGCTTGCGGTCATCATGACATTCGCCCTGCTCTGGCGTCCGCTGGCCGGCCCCTGAAAGACGACGTTCTGCATCTTTCCCCGACGGCGCGTTGCGGGTATCTTTCGTCATGACCACCGACACCCCTTTCTGGGAAACCAAATCCCTCGAGCAGATGACCACCGAGGAGTGGGAATCCCTTTGCGACGGCTGCGGGCGTTGCTGTCTGCACAAGCTGCGCGATGAAGATGACGGCAGTCTTCACTATACGAACGTCGCCTGCCGCCTGCTCGACACCCACACATGCCGCTGCACTGATTATGCCGGACGTCACCGCAAGGTGCAGGACTGCATCACCCTGACAGCCCCCATGCTGGAAACCATCGACTGGCTTCCGCCGACCTGCGCCTACAAGCGACTATCGGATGGTCTGCCCCTTCCCGCATGGCACCCGCTGATTACCGGCAATCCGGACAGTGTCCGAGAGGCAGGCGTGTCTGCCGGGGATCGCTGCGTCAGTGAACGAAAGGCAGGCAATCTCGAGGACTATGTCGTCGAATGGCCTGCGCTCGACCCGACGGATGAGCCGGTCGAATGAAGCCTCGGGTCCCCCGACCCTCTTCTTCTGAGGATGCGCTCCCTGACAGCATCCTCCTTCCCTCTGGTACTTTTCCGGTCACATGGCGACGTTCGACGCGCGCACGCCGCCTGTCCCTCCGCCTGTCCCGCGCTGGCGATAGTATCGTCGTGACGCTGCCGACCCGCGCCTCGCCGCAAACAGGTGTATCGCTCCTCCACGCGCACCGCGACTGGATCGTCCGGCAGTTACAACGACAGCCGGCGGCGATCTGTTTTGCGGCAGGGTGTCTCATCCCTGTTAATGGCGTTGCCCATACCATCCATCACGCACCGGAGAAGCGGGGTGGGGCATGGATCGACGCGGACCATAAGCTGCACGTCAGCGGAGATGCCGCCTTTCTTGCCCGTAGGGTGCGTGATTTCCTTCAGGCTTTGGCGCACAAACGGCTTGGCCAGCGGTTACAGGAACTCGCGGGACGAACCGGTTTTGCTCCAAAGACATTCGCCCTGCGTGACGCGACCTCCCGCTGGGGCAGTTGCAGCACGGCGGGACGCATCATGCTGAACTGGCGTCTCATCATGGCGCCACATTTCGTGCAGGATTACGTCATCCTGCACGAGCTCGCGCATCTGAAGCACCACAATCACAGCGCCGCCTTCTGGGCGCTGGTCGACCAGATGTGTCCGACCCGCAATGAGGCCGAACTCTGGCTCAAAAATCACGGTCTCGCGCTTATGAGAGCGGGCTGACGAGACCTGACAAAAGGCTCTTACCGATCACTTTGTGACATGCTAGAAACCCGCCACCAACGCGAACTTGGCGGAATGGTAGACGCACGAGACTTAAAATCTCGAGTCCGTAAGGGCGTGCGGGTTCGAGTCCCGCAGTTCGCACCACAGACACCTGAAATAGCACGATTTTTCGGCTGAATGAGGGGCAAAGGCTATCTTTGCTCCATCGTCCTTCCCCACCGAGGGAAGATTTTATGCTCCGTGTCCGAGGCACCACCTACCACTTCCGCCGTATTGTTCCCCCTGCCCTGCGAGCAGCCTTAAACCGGCGGGAAATCTGGGTTTCCCTGAAAACTGGCTACCAGAATGAGGCCCGCAAAAAGGCATCCCTTCTTCATGCCAGAACCACTGAACTGTTCATTCAGGCCCATTCTGTGCTGGCTGAACCGGACGCTTTAAGCAGGCTTGAGGGACTGCGGGTTGCACTGCGGGATTTGCAGAGCGTGAACCTGCCTTCATCTGCTCAGGAAACGGGGGCCGTGCCAGTTTCCACACCGATGCCAAAACCCCGGACAGTGAATAAAGCACCCAAACTCGCCAAGGCTACTCCTCTTATGCTGTCGGGTGCGCTGAAACGTTTTGTGCTGGATAATCCGCACGCCAGCGCCGACACCAAGAAAGCGACACAGCGGGCGGTAGAGCTATTTTTACAAGCTTTCGGAGATGCGCCCGTGTCCATCATAGGGGGCGAAAAGGCTGGAGCATTCCGAGACCTCCTGTTTTCCCTTCCAGCATCATTGGGCAAGCGTAAGAGCAGCCTCACCCTTGCAGAAGAAGCACAGAGGGCCAGAGAGGAAGGTTTACAGACCCTGAGCGGGAAAAGTGTGAAAAACCACATGATGCGTCTCTCTGCCCTCTGGAACCAGCTACACCAGCGGGAACTGGTCACACGCAATCCGTGGACAGGCTGGAATTTTGAAAACGGACAGAAGACCGTCAGAAGAAGCTGGACGACCAAAGAACTGGCTTTGCTGGCCTCTGCCTCATGGCATAGCACATCCGTGCCAGAAGAAACCTTTAGGCTGGTCACATTGATTGCAGCCTATTCGGGCATGAGGCTGGGGGAAATCTGCACCCTGCGCAAGGAAGACCTCCAGAGCGTTGACGGTATCCCCTGCTTCCTTATCCGCCCTCATACCGAAACCGGCTGGGCACCGAAAACAGAAGCTGGCATCCGCATGGTGCCTGTGCATACAAAACTCATAGAAGCAGGTCTTCTGGCGCTCAAAAAGACCACTGACGGTCCGTACCTCATTCCCGGTCTGGAAACCTCGAAACAGGGTGTCAGGGGCGCAGCACTGGGACGAGCTTTTTCATTGCTCAAGACCCGCATTGGTTTGCCCGCTGAAATCACATTCCATTCGTTCCGGCACACAGTATCGACTCAACTTCGAAACGCGGATGCTAATATCCGGGAGGTGTGGATTGACCGTCTGCTTGGTCATGAAGCAACCCACAAAAGTCAGGGCACAACCACTTATCTGACCGGCATTTCAACAGCCAACCTCAAGCAAACCATAGAGGCCATAAGTTACTCGGAAACAGCCTTCAAAAAAATACCGTTTTAAAAGGGAGCCAGCAGTGTCGAATGGCTACCCATTCGACATCTGGCAAAGGAGAGAGAACTCCCCCGTTGACCCCCTGAAAGACTGAAAATAGACCATCTTTGATGGCAGCTTACGCCCTCATGCCGGGCATACGTGCCTATGAACAGCTTGTCGCATAGCAGACATGAGCAACTTGATCTCTTGCGGGCAAGTTCGGCTATAAGCAGACTAGCCTGTTACCAATCCCGATCGGAGGAAAGGCAGAATTCAACCGCAGATTAGTATTAGTGGAAATTTACCAAAGGCTGCCAATTAGTGGTCTCTCGGCGATCGCCGCAAAAGCAGTCGCCGGTTATGGTTGAAGAGTAATAACAGGACAGGTGCATCAAAATCCCATTCGCCTAATTTGTAACGTAATCGTCCGCAGAGGTAGATTGAGTAGCGCGAGCATTATCAGCCAAGTCTGAATTCAGGATTGGCGGGGGGGGGGCGGAAGTCGACTCGTGGTCCGTGCTTCCATATTGCGGATGTCTCTCTCTAGCCGCCTGACAAATTCCCATTTCCTGTGCCGCCGATTGATTTCGAGCGACTGCTGCAATAGCAGCAGCGCCTCATCTGGCGAATGCTGTTCGATCGCTAGACCGTAGCTTCGCAGAGCCTGCGCCATGTGATTATCGTTGCGAAGCTTCTTGCCTAGGTTGATGCTTTCCCTATAGGCGCTCTCGGCCTCTTTGAACCGGCCGTTCTGCCTGCTCAAGAGGTTGGCTAGGCTGTGCAGGGTCTGGGAGACACCGAACTCGTTGCCTAGCTTTTTAAGGATCTCGATGCTTTCCCTATAGGCGTCCTCGGCCTCTTTGAACCGGCCGTTCTGCCTGCCCAAGAGGTTGGCTAGGCTGTGCAGGGTCTGGGCGACACCGAACTCGTTGCCTAGCTTTTTGTCGATCTCGATGCTGCGATGAAGTTCGCGCTCGGCTTCGCGCCTCTGGCCGCGATTGTTATCGTTTCCAATGATATGCAATGAAATCGCCACTTCCCGCATCTCACGGTTAGTCGTCGCAACACGGCGGAACAGCGGCATGGCATCACGCTTGTGTCCTTCGCGCAGCATTACCAAAGCTCGGAGGAAAGTAGTCTCTACTGCGCCCTCGGGGATGACATGATTACGCTCCTGCTCTGCCGCGAGCTTCGCGCCAAGCCATTGAGCGCCATTGAATGGGCCTCTTGATGCTGCACTATAATGTTCAAGCGCGGTCTGAACTGCGCCTGTTCCGGCGAAATGATAGGCCTGTCCGGCCTCGGTAAACAGGTAAGAGGGTATCTCTGTACCTGCCCGCTGCCGATTTGCCTCGACCTGCCCGAGCGCGAGCAGATCCTTATGAATCTCCTCGCCTGTGGCTTTAGGCAGAAGTCTCTTCTTTCCGACAAGCTCTTCTCTCAGCGCCGGCAAGAGGTTCCATTCACTGTTTCGAGGCTCGGTCAGGCCGGAATACTTAAAACCCGCAATAAACTTTTCAGCGCTTAGACCTGGAACAGGAACCTTCTGGTAGATGGCGAGCGCCACGGCATCAGTCAGACTCTCGGCGCAGGCGAGTGCCGCAAGCGTCGTCGCTGTTCCTTCCGGCGCTCCATCGAGAAAGGAGGATAGGCGGCTCAAGCCTCCCTCCTGTTTGGCTTGGTTTGCAGCCTCAAGAACAGCTTTGCGAGTCCTTCCTGGACGGCCAGAACCGAGTGGCCGTGGCTGGAGATTATGCCCTCTGCGGCCACAGCCACTTCCTCCGGCATGTATCCGGCCTCTTTGAACAGATCAAGAATGTCATCATACACACAGTTCTCTCTGACCTCGTCACCTTCGATTGCCGTCGGCAGTGTCAGGCGCAAGCTTGGAGGCGGCGCATCAGCATGTGGACGATTGCCACATTTCGGGCCAACAAAATAAATGAGAAGCAGGCTTCGGTCGCCCGCCCTTTCTAGTCCGGCATACCAGAACTGCTTCCAGAACCTTGCCTGTTCGCCCTGCGTCATATCGTTCACAACCACCATGAAGTGGCCACCGCCACTCACAAAGCGGCGCACCCCATCACAGACGGCCTCTATTCTTTTTCCCCGGGCGTAAGGGGATTGATCGAATCCGTTTACAATCGTCAGTCCAGTTACGCTGATTGTAAGATCGCCACCTGCGCTATTTTCTGATAAGACGTTTCCACTATAGGGCGTAATCCCGGAAAAATCGACAACAACCCCTCCTTCGGCCAGCTTCCTCGCGAATGCGTCGATCTGGTCGTCGACCGTATATGTTGTGCTCCATGCATCATCTACGCGGAGCGACAGGTAATTCCGATTGTCAGACGCTCCAAAATCTTCCTTCAGAATATGATTGAATTTTGAGGGGGCTGCATCCTCTGAGGTAAAATTGATCTGAATAACCCCGCCTCTTCCTTCGAGAAAAGGACGCAATCTATCGAACTCAGTCTCCCAATCAACACGAAAGGCACTTGCCACAGGCAACATCAAAACTTGCTGTCCGTAATATCAATCTTAACGTTACCTTTAGCCTTGTTTTCGGTAAGAACGTTCCCTTGGCTGCCAGTCGCGTCTAAGTTATTTGCTGTGATCTCTATATCTTCCCCAGCGTCATTCCCTGTGAGAATTTTCCGTGCTTTTTTAAGAGCATCCGGCTTGGCTCGCCTGAGCAGGTGAGCAATTACACCAGCGCCAATAAGCACTGCCACAGCGGAAACCCACTTCCACTGCGGCTCTAATCCCAACAGATAGGGCTCCAGCAGGGCAAAAAGGAATGCTGATGCCAGTCCGATAAGTAAATCAGCAATAACACTCATTCTATTAACTTTACCATCCAAATATTAAAATAAATATCTTTCTTTTCGGTACAAAATCGGATATTTTCTGTCAATATGGTTTTTCTCTTGAATTTTCGTCGAGTATTGCGCCATATGCGTATCTGGCAAGCCTGTTTGACCGGGACCTAGGCGGACAACGGAGCTAAATTATTCGCCGCTTTTTCTGTATATGCCACCCAGAACGTGAGTTACACGTCCCGCACTCTGGAACTCCTGCCTTCAACAGGGCAGACCGAAATTCCGCCCATAGCCAAGGTATCAGACTCGCTGCCGCCATCATTCGTCATTACGGCAGAGCCCAACCTGCTAGAATCAATGGCTTAGACCAACATGGGTGGACAGTAGCCGTCACACGCAGTTTAATGAACGGCTGAAAGCATCGTTTAGCCGCTCCAAAGCAGCCGAATTTTAAAATAACCAAGGGGGTCAACGGGGGAAGCATTCCCCCTTGCCTGCTTCTCAATGGGTAGCCATTGAGCACTGCTGGCTATCCTAAATATTGCACCCCAACGTGCAGAGAGAAATGTTACTGAAAAACGAAATGCTGCCGTAGCCAGACAGCAAATGCCTCCTCTTCCATACCGCCTGAAGCAAGTGTCACCATGACCTCTACCGCCTCTGATGCATGGACCTGAATACGCACCCCATTCACTCTCAGAAACAGCACGCAACAACTCCAAGCTGTCCGTTTGTTCGCGTCATTAAAAGGATGGTTACGGGCTATACCATAAGCATAGGCAGCCGCCAGAGTAGCCATATCCGGCGCTTCACTCTGGGCATAATGCCAACGATTTTCTGGCCGCGCTAATGCGCTATGCAACAAGTCTTCGCTTTTGACGCCTTGTGTTCCGCCATATTCCCTGAGTGCCTGGTCATGCATGAACAGCACGACATCAGGTTCAAGAAACTCTGGTTTCTCAGTCATTACCGCTTAGCCAACTCCTGAAGCACATCAGTCTGCTCTCGAAGCGTCTCACGCGCCATTTGCATCTGACGTTCCAACTTCAAATTACGCTTCACCAGCTTGATGCCATCGGCCATCTCAACAAGCGTGAGTTCCTGCCCAACTTCCAGACCCAGCCGAATACGTGTTTCAGCAGGAAGAGTAATTCCAATAGAATTTCCCTGTTTCCGCACAACAACTGTTTCCATGACACATCTCCGTAATACAATTCGTATTACATAACAAAGGCTGTTGGTGCTATTCAACAACGAAACACCTATAAGCAGTCCGCAGGATTAAACTCTGCGCCACTCTCTTGACTGCCCCACGGATTTGCCCGCAGAGTGAACCCGCAGTCATCATATGAAGGATGATTTCCTCTGAAATTATCGTCTTGTTTCAATGGGTTGCTTTGTTGGTCGCGACCAAAGCGAGCGGGTTCGAGTCCCGCAGTTCGCATACCTTAACATATTGATTTCATTGAGAAACACTGAAAGCAGTGAAGTGTAAACCCGCTTCTCCATAGTCCTTCTCCAAACTGGAGAAGTTCTCAATGCTGGCTCTCGTAGGCACCCACTACCATTTCCGGCGCGCCGTCCCCGTTGCCTTGCGGCCCCTCTTCGGCAAAACTGAATTCTGGATTTCCCTCAAAACGGGGAATAAATCAGAAGCCCGCCTCTCGGCCATGGCCCTCCATGCCCGGACCAGCGCGCTTTTCAGGACGGCCCGCACCATGACTGACCCAGCCCAGAACAAGCCCATCACCAAGGACGATCTTCTGGCGCTGTATGAAGACATCATCAAAAGACAGGAAGAGGTCATCGAGACCACCGAACGGAATGCCGCAGAACAGCTCAAGATTGAGCGTTACACAGCCAGCATGACCCGTTATGAAGACCTGCTCAAGACCAGAGCCTTCCTGACTTACTCCACAGACGCTTTGGAACGGCTGAATCAGCATATTATCACGCTGCGTCAGGACATGATAAGCGGCAAAATGCAGGACAAGGCCACTCTTGCCAGCAAGACCGAAGAAATCGAACGGTTGCATGACACACTGGTCAAACTGTTTCAGACAGGCCCAGCTTTGTCACAGGCTCCCGGTGCAGTGCCTCCGTCCCACCAGTTGGCATCCCCTTCCCCTACTCCGACCGCCCCGACCTCTCCTCGCCTGACGGAAGCCCTTAACCTTGGCTTGTTGGCAGACAGCCAGAAGAGTGACGCTACCAAGAAAGAGACAGCCCGTACCGTGGCGCTATTTGTTCAGGCTTTTGGCGATAAACCCGTTCAAGAGATTACTGGTCGGATTGCCGGGGAATTTCGAGACCTGCTCTTCTCCCTCCCCTCTTCCTACGCCAAGAGCAAGCAGGACATGGATTTAAACGCAGAGGTCGAGCGGGCGCAGGAATTTGACCTCCCAACACTCAGTGGCAAGAGCGTCAAGAACCACTTCATGCGGCTCTCAGCCTTATGGAACCAGCTTATCCGCCGCGAGATTGCCGAAAAGAACCCGTGGAGCAATTGGGACTTTGACCTGACCAAACGGAATCCGCGCAGGGCATGGACCGACGATGAACTCGCTCTGCTTTCGTCGTCAGCCTGGACATGCAGCACCATCTCACAGGCCACTTTTGCCGGGATCACACTGGTCGCCGCCTATAGCGGTATGAGGCTAGGAGAAATCTGTAACCTGCGGAATGAGGATATTCAGAAGGTCGACGGTATCCCGTGTTTCCTTATCCGCGCCCTCATCCCGAAGACAAATGGACACCGAAAACAGAAGCGGGCACCCGCAATGTGCCCATCCACAGCGCCTTGCTGGAGTGGGGCATTCTGGAGTTCAAGAAAGACGGTGAGAAATTCTTTTTTTCGGAACTGAAAACACCCAAAAGCGGCTCACGTGGGACAGACTTTGGCCGGAACTTCTCCAAGTTCAAAACAACGATTGGTCTTCCTGCTGCTATTACCTTCCATAGCTTTCGGCATACGGTGTCCACTCGTTTGCGCAATAAGACCGGAGACCTAAGAGAACTTTGGATTGATGCCCTGCTGGGTCATGAAGCCAGCCATAAAAGCCAAGGGGCCACAACTTATCTCTCTGGCATTACGACGGAAAATCTCGCACAGACCGTTGAATCCGTTAGGTATCCGACACTCTGTTTAAGACGTAACCTATGACGGCGTAGAGGGGAGAAGTCGACTGTCCGCTATCGGTTGATAATAATTAGAGAAGCGGACACTCGTCTCGTTAAGTTGCATGGAAGCCATGCACTTCACTCCAGCTATTTACAAAAAACTCTAGAAGGTAAAATATCTCCTTAAAATTTTAAGGATATTTTCTTATGCATATTGAAAAAATTAGAGTAAAAAATTTTAGATCCCTGAAAGACCTTGAGGTCGAATTAGAGAGTTATCTCTCCATAATCGTTGGGAAAAATAACTCAGGAAAGACTTCTTTGCTCTTGGTTATGGAGCGTTTTTTTAATGGAAGTTCTAGTGTCCGCTTCGAATTTGATGACTTCAATATAGATTTTCAGAAATATTTGGTCGTAATTTTAGATGATGAATTGATGCCATCTGAACCATTCCCAACTTGTGGAATATCGATGCGGCTGTTTATTAAATATGACGAAAACGATAATCTCGCGAATGTTGGCAATAAAGTCATCATGGATCTTGATCCTGCCAACCGTTGGATCGTAATGGATTTCCTCTATCACTTGCCATATGAAAATCTTGCTTCCCTAAAGAGGGATTACAAAGCATATCGTGACAAGAAAATTCGAGAAGGCAAGACGCCGAAAGAGACGCTTGAATACCTGCGAGACGAGTTCCGGCATCATTTCAAACTAGGCCGCCGCAGTGTCCGTTTTGATCATGTGAGCTCCAAAGTGATCGAAGCTGATTTTGTTGATCTCATCAAGGAAAATGTTCGTATCGATGATATCATTTCGTTTAAACGGATCAATGCTCGCCGTTCGGTATCGAACAGGGACACAGAGCGAGGCCTCTCGTTCATGTCGTCAAAGATTTATGAGGCAATGTCGCCCAACACGGAAGACGAAGATATTGTCGAAGCTTTCACGGATGCCCTCACGAAAGCAGATTGCCAGCTAAACGAAGTTTACGATAGCCTCTTTAAAGAAGTTACGGAAGATGTCAGGCGGTTCGGCGGCATTAGAGAGGGTGACACTCAACTGAAGATCGTATCATCCCTTAAGCAAAGCGACATGTTGATTGAGAATACTACGGTCAAATATGGTCAAGGCGCTGAGCTTCATGTCCTCCCTGAAGGCTACAATGGACTAGGGTATCTCAACCTTATTAGCATTATTTTTGAGATTAAAATTCTTCTGAACGAGTACAAGCGTGGTGCTCACCCAAAGCCTGCTGATATTAACCTTCTATTCATTGAGGAACCTGAAGCCCATACGCATCCCCAAATGCAGGCGATTTTTATTAAGAATATTAAGTGTCTCGTCGGTAAATGGGTACAAAACAGCTTAGGGGTCTTGAGGCCTCTTCAGACCGTAATATCCACACACTCGTCACATATTGTAGCGGAGTCCGATTTCGACGATATTAAATATTTTCGAAAAATCGATGGTTATACGAAGTCGCGCAATCTCAGAGACCTGAAGACGCTCTATGAAGAGACCGGGTTCCCCGGGCATTATAAATTTTTAAAACAATATCTTACGCTAAGCCGGTCACAATTATTCTTTGCGGATAAGGCAATCTTAGTTGAAGGAGATACCGAACGTATTCTCCTGCCGGCGATGATGCGCAAAAAAGACCTAAAAGACGATGCTGAGGCGTGGAAGGCCAGTGAGCAGGCTCCTCTGGCTCTCCTCTCACAAAATATTTCCGTAATTGAAGTCGGTGCACATTCTCATATCTATGAAATTTTCCTCGATTTTATTGGCATCAAGACGTTGATTATCACTGATATCGACTCAGCAATCGAAATTGATGTCTTAGACAAAGACGGAAATGTAGTGCTCACACAGAAAGGAACTCCAAAAAAATCAAAACCCGCTCATGCTGTCGAAGGCAGTACACATACAAGCAATTATGCTTTGCAATTCTATCACGGCGTCGGCGCGGACATTGCTTACTTTATAGCTCTCACCACTTCCCAAAAGACCGTTATAAAGGATCCTGAGACTGGAAAATGGGGTCCTCATGGTGAAGGGCGAGTGATGTGCGTTTACCAAGTGAACGAACCAAACCAAACCGGTTATAATTATCATGCTCGTAGTTTTGAGGATGCTTTTTTTCACATTAATCGGGAGTTCATAGCGGACGCTAGCACTCCCATTGATGGTATTAAAAAAATCGGTTTTCCAAGCCTTACCCCTAAGTATCTTCGCGAATATCTTAATAATAACTGCTCTTCATATGATATGGCGGAACTCGGTATAACCAAGAAACCGTCTTTTGCAATCGAAGTACTTCTCAACAGCACGACTAAACGCGTCTCCATTGCACGCTCCGATGGACGTGAGAAGAATTTCGATTTCGAGTTCAATAATTGGAAAACTCCACGCTACCTTGAGGAGGGCTTAGAATGGATCAAGCAGGGATAGAGATCGAGCCAGAGGTCAAGGCAATCCTTGAGCACGCCAGAGCAGGTAGGAATTTCCTGCTAAGTGGCGGAGCGGGGAGCGGTAAGACTTACTCTTTGGTGCAAGTTATAGGCGAGTTGCTGCGAACTGATCCAGCAGGCACCGTAGCTTGCATAACCTATACGAACACTGCCGTGCATGAGATCGAATCTCGTGTAACGAATGACCGCTTGTCTGTTAGCACGATCCACGATTTTCTATGGAACATTATAGGGTCATTCCAAGTTGAGCTCAAAAGCGTCATATTCGATCTGCTCAGTGGAGAGACGCCGCTGATCAAGCCTGGCAGCACTACTGTGATGCCCAACATGTTCGACGGTAAAACTATTCAATATAAAGAATATAAGATACTAAGCGAAGGAATCATCTCTCATGATGAGATCATTACAGTTTCTTATGCTATTTTTGAAAAGTATCCCAAACTACGAGATATTGTACGTGATCGCTTCCCCTACATTTTAGTGGATGAATACCAAGACACGGCACCAGAAGTTATCGAGATTTTAATCGGCTTTCTCTCGCAAAGCACAAAAAAAGGAGTATGCGGCTTTTTCGGCGACTCCATGCAGGCGATTTATGACGAAGGCATTGGAGATATTCGAAATAGTGTCGTAAAGAAAGAAGTCTTTGAAGTTAAGAAGGAACAAAACCGACGCAATCCGCGTCTCGTGTTTGAACTTGCTAATAAGCTGCGCGATGATGGCATAATACAACGCGCATCTGAGGATAGAAACGCCCCCAACATGGTTGACGGAAGAATAAAGGAAGGCATTGTCCGCTTTTATTACACCACCGCACCAGGTAAAACCATCAATGAGGTCCATAATCATTTGAATTGGAATTTTTCCGATGTCCTTGAGACAAAGGAATTAAACCTGACTCACAACTTAATTGCGCCTAACGCTGGTTTTAGCGATTTAATGGCGATTTACGATAAAGACGGTGTACTAAGCTTTAGGGACCGGATCGTCGAGTTTATCAAAAAACACGATGATCTTCATAAATATGACGGGCTCACTTTCGGTGAAGTCATCGATGCTGTGCAAGCTGGAAAAGTGGGTAAAGCACTTAAGGCAGTGTCTCCAACAGACGGCATGCAGCTCTTTATTGACGCTAATCCATATTTGCTTACCGATGCAAGAAAACGCAATTTTCTCGAGTTCAGGAGAATGTTTGTCGATAAGGATTTGTTGATCGATGATAAAAAACAGAGTGAAGATGATATCACCCGTAAGGGATCTAAGCGCTGTGAGTTTGTAAAGCACGTCTTTAAGATTCAAGAAATAGTTCATCTCTATCAACAGGGACGATACAATGAATTCCTGCGCAAGACTGAATTCAAACTGACCCAAGTTTCTGACAAACAGAGGTTAAAAGAGCAGATTGAAACGATCAGTAGAATGGCAGACTGCCCAGTCTATGACATCATCGAATATGCAGATGTGCATGGTCTTTGTAAGATAGACGACCAGTACACAAACTTCCGAGCAACGAAAACATATCTTTTTGATAGATTGAAAAATATTCCATATTCATCATTTCAGTCTCTCTACGAATATCTCGAGGGACGCACAATATATTCCACACAACACAAAATTAAAGGCCGCGAGTTCGATCGCGTACTGGTTGTAATGGATTCTGGAAATTGGAACAAATACAACTTCAAGTATTTATTTGAGGGGACAGGCAGCGAGACTGTTTTAAAGCGAACTCAAAAGCTTTTCTATGTGTGCTGCACGCGTGCAAAAGAAATTTTGGCTGTATACTATAGTCAACCTTCCCCTAAAACATTGGAACAGGCTAAGATTTGGTTCGGTGCTGATAATTGTTTAGAATTATGAAAGCAATTTTTGTAGCCTGTTACAGAAAAACACGTCTGCAAGTGGCATCATTGAATAACGCAGATCAATTACGATATGAATGTTAAGCACTGTAGATACGCTTCATATTTTTCTTGTTAAAAAATAACAAAGCTAAATTGAATTTGTCCGCGTCGGTTATGCAGGGTGTAAGCTGCGAAAGTATATGACTGACATGACACATTAAGGAGACCATGTCTAAAATCTATAATTCAGAACAAGAAATATTCGTCCGAAGCATTCTAAATATTCATAGTTAAGAATTTATTTTTCCGCTCCTTGCATAAAGGCAAGTTACCTTAGTCTCCATGGGATTCTGGTCAGGAGCCAGCAGTGTCAAATGGCTACCCGTTCCGGGTGCATTTGACAGCTGGAGACCCGCAAAAACCGGGTAATTTCTGGCGAAGCGGGCTGGCTTTATGACGTCGAGGTTGCGGGGCGCACCAAGGGTATCATTCGGACCGATTTCCACGATGCCC
>NZ_JAAABN010000011.1 GCF_011516765.1 Acetobacter sicerae
CTACACTCTGTCTGCATCGGGTTTTCTTATAGCTTACGAAAATTTCTTTTCTACAAAACAGACTTTTTCATAATCTAACCCGATGTACAACCCTTCTGTGAGATTTCCGCGATGATAATGACAGAAACCTCTTCTCCAGCCCCTCGGCGGCAACTCTGGAAAAGCCTGTATGTGCAGGTTCTGGTCGCCGTGGTGGCCGGTATCCTGCTTGGCTATTTTGATCCCGGACTGGGCGCCGCCCTGCGACCGCTGGGCGATGGCTTCATCAAGCTGGTGAAAATGGTGATCGCGCCGGTCATCTTTCTGACCGTCTCCACCGGCATCGCCGGCATGGGCAATCTGGGAAAAGCGGGACGAATTGGCGCAAAGGCCATGACGTATTTCCTGTTTTTTTCAACACTTGCGCTCATTGTCGGCATGGTCGTCGCCAATCTCGTCCAGCCGGGAGCCTCCATGCATGTGGACGTGCGCTCCCTCGATGCCGCCAGCGTCGGCACTTATGTAGAGCGGGCGAAGGAACATTCCTTCTCCGACTTCCTGCTTCAGATCATTCCGACAACAACCGCCAGCGCCTTCACCTCCGGCGAGATCCTTCAGGTGCTGTTTGTCGCCATCGTGTTCGGCATCAGCCTGTCGCAGATGGGGCCGCGGGGTGAACCTGTTCTCAAGCTGTTCAAGCAACTGACGGAACTTGTCTTCGGCGTGGTGCGGATCGTCATGCTCGCAGCCCCTATCGGTGCGTTCGGCGCCATGGCGTTCACCATCGGCAAATTTGGCATTGGCTCCGTTATCAGCCTGATCTGGCTGGTGGCCACATTCTACTTCACCTCGATCCTGTTCATTCTTCTGGTTCTCGGCATTGTCACGCGACTATGTGGTTTTTCGATCATCCGGCTTCTTCGTTATCTGCGCGAAGAATTGCTGATCGTGCTGGGGACGAGCTCTTCAGAGTCCGCCCTCCCCACCCTGATGTCAAAGCTGGAAGCCGCAGGCTGTGACCGCCCCATCGTCGGTCTGGTCGTGCCAATGGGTTATTCCTTCAACCTTGACGGCACCAACATCTACATGACGATTGCCGCGCTCTTTGTGGCGCAGGCGACGGATGTGCATCTGTCTCTGGGAGAACAGCTGGCCCTGCTGCTCGTCGCCATGGTCAGTTCCAAGGGCGCCGCGGGCGTCACGGGAGCCGGTTTTGTCACGCTGGCCGCAACACTGTCCGTCGTGCCGTCCATTCCGGTTGCGGGCATGGCGCTGATCCTCGGCGTGGACAAGTTCATGTCCGAGTGCCGCTCCCTGACCAACATTGTCGGTAACGCCGTCGCAACCATCGTCGTGGCGCGGTGGGAAGGCGCTTTGGACATGGACAGGTTGCAGGACGCATTGTCAGGAAGGCTCCCTCCGCCGGAAGCGCTTGCTCTGGATAACGCCGCATCCGATCATGATGAAATGCCTGAGGAAGGTGTGCACGGCTTTCATTGAAACATGGGGGCGTTCAGGTTTGTCCGTAAACCCATATCCTGAACGCCCCATGATATTCCTTCCTGTGTCAGGGAAAGGACAACTTTATTGCCGCCGCGTACAACCAGCGGGAGCAGCTCCCAATTCGTGAAGAGCGGCTGATTTACGGGGATGCCTGTTCAGGGAACTGCCTGTAGCATCATCATGCAGGTAATCCCCTGTTGCCTGCAGAAAGCTTTCGGCAAATGTCCGGGGAAACGCATTCGGACAGCACCACGGGCGATACCGACCGTGAAAACTACAACCAGGATATATATTTGCGGAATTTCTACCCAGCGCCCAGCTGAACGAAGGCAAGCTTGCCCGTCAGAAAACCGGATATCCCTACTCAGAACGTCCCGCACAAGCGAAAAGACAGTTTAATAGGCATTCTTCCTTTTGCCTGACGGGAAAAATCAATTCCGCTCTCATCACTACGCCTGTTCATTTGCAGGCATAGCGATGAGAGTGGAAATCATCCTTGCAGATCAGGATGTGAACACGATCGCCTTGTTTCCATTGAGGATGGTCCGCATCTCGATGTGATACCGTACGGCCCGGGACAGAACCCGGCGCTCGATGTCACGTCCCTTGCGGATCAGATCCTCCGGGCTGTCGGCGTGCGAGATGCGCTCCACGTCCTGTTCAATGATCGGCCCTTCATCAAGATCGCTGGTCACGTAATGTGCTGTCGCACCAATCAGCTTTACGCCCCTGTTCCATGCCTGATGATAGGGACGCGCACCCTTGAAGCCCGGCAGGAACGAATGATGAATGTTGATGCAGCGTCCTGAAAAGGCTGACGCCATGTCATTGGACAGAATCTGCATGTAGCGCGCCAGCACGACCAGTTCCGTCTGGCTCTCCTGAACAAGCGAGAGAATGCGGGCTTCCTGCTCGGTCTTCGTATCTTTCGTGATCGGCAGATAATGGAAGGGGATGCCGTAGAAATCGACATCCCGGTAGATCTCTTCAGGATGATTGGCGATGATCCCTACAGGATCGATCTGCAGCTCGCCGATCCGCCAGCGATACAGAAGATCTACAAGGCAGTGATCGAATTTCGACACAAGGATCATGACCTTGGGCCGATATGACTGGCAGTTCAGGCGATATTTCATCCCGAACCGATTTATGACTGCCTCGATAGTGTCACGAAGCTCAGTCTCTGTGTGGCCGCTTTTCATCACATCAAACATGATGCGCATGAAGAAACTGCCACTTCCCGTATCATCGAACTGCTGCGCTTCGGTGATGTTCGCGCCAGCCTCGAACAGGGTCTGGCTCAGGGCCGCCACGATACCCGGCTGATCCGGACAGCTCAGCGTCAGAATATAGCCTTTGCCGTCGGGAGAGAGCGTCGTCATAAACAAAAGTCCATTTCTGAAGAACAAAACCATTGAGCGTAACAGGGAAAGCTTCGAGCCAGTAAGCTACCAGCTTCGGACAGCCAATAGGGGAAACAGGCATTCCCTCTGTGTGGCTCATAAGGGGCGGAACATATCCTGCCAACATTAAGACGGTCTAATGCCTGTCGAGCGCTGTCGGATACAAATCCTCCCATCATCCTTACGCCGCCGTTTCTGCCCGAGGCAGGCCTATTCTTCTTTCCTGCGACAAAAGGGCCATGAATGACTCAAGGATTGCACATGCACAGCAAAATGACGGCTCCGTCTTTCGACAGGTCAAACACTCTGGAAACTGTCATGTTTATAAGCCGTCATCTGATATCGTGTGTTCATCCAGCTTCCCGACTGAACGTCCGAATATAATGAAAAAGCAGTCTGTCGATGAGCGACGGAATCAAGCAGTCAGAACGTCTGTGGCGTTCCAAAGACAGCTCAACACGCGGGAACATGGTCCGCCCTCCTCCTGACCGTAGCGTCGGGGACGAGAAGGCCATATTTCACAGGCCACAAGCCAGATTATTTTATGTCAAAATATTTCTGTATCAGCGTTAACGTACGCGTTGTCTGACTGTTCAAACCTGTACAGATTCGCGCTTTTCTTACTCCTCTCGTCCAGAAAAAACGCATTTTCACTAGTTGGCCTCCATACATACTCTCTCGACAAACCGCCGTTCCTTCATTGCACTATCGATTACACAAGACATTCTCATAAGCGAACGTTTTCCCGACAGGAGAGAATTCTTCTTCTATCGTCAGAGCGCTAATTTATTCAAATTATGAATAATTGTGATAATTTTACAACATAAACTACTTTCCTGACACACACACGATTTCTCGATGTGACGAAACATAAAGAGGCGTGCAGCGTATGTATTAGCTGCCATGCAAGAGCAGCATGGGTTTCGTCGGCGTCAGGCTGCAAAAAGAATGAAAAACAAATACTACACCCCGCGTTTCTTCTCCGGAAAACTGTCCCGCTCTCCACTTCGGCATCTGGTCCTCTCGACCGTGCTGAGCGGGATTCCTTGCATATTTGCGGTTTCCGCCATGGCTGAGACGGCGCCAAACGCCAACGTGAATCACCACTCACAGATTCCGGAGGAATATCGCATCCCCCGCACGCCACCGGTCCCCAGATCGAACCCCTGGAGCAGCAGCCTTCTGCCGCCTCTGGAATCGCGTCCGGAAAACTATGCGCAGCCACAGACCCTGATGCTGACAAAGCAGCAGTCAAACCCGGCCCTCCTGCATCAGGGATCATGGGGTATCTTCAACTCCAACACCGGTGCTGCGTCCGGCTGGGGCACTGTGGGCTACTACGCGATCTCCCGCTGGGCGGAGGACTGGTCCAATCTGCGGGACAGGAAGAACCGCATCGATTTCATGGACCCGCTGAAATACATCCCGCTCAATGACAGCGGTTCGATCTACCTGACGTTCAGCGGCAACTTCCGCCAGCACAATTTCTACGATCAGCGCGCAGGCTTCGGACAGACCAAGAAAGATCCGGCCTATCGCAACAACTTCCGCTGGAATCTTGGTGCGGATCTGCATCTGGGCGAGCATGTCCGCCTGTACGGCGAACTCATGAGCGGTCAGGCCGGCGGCATCAACTATTACGGCTACAACAATGGCCGCTGGCGCAGCAAACTCGACGCACAGCAGGCTTTTGTCGAGGTCAAGGGCCATCTCCTCCACGCCAACATGGGCGTGATGGTCGGACGCATGACCTTTCTGGACGCCCCGCCCTACTTTACCGCCGGTTCGGTCTATCCAACGATTCCCTTCTCGTGGAACGGGGTGCGCGTCTATTCTTTCTGGAAAAACTTCCGTGTGGACCTTTTCGATCTGACACAGACCAACTGGACCCTGCAGAATGTGCCGTTCCGGGATCAGGTCGGTTACAAGACACGGCTTTTCGGGGCCTACACGTCGTACGCCGTGCCGTCATTCACGTTCATGGGCAAGAAAAGCCAGATCTTTGTAGATGCCTACTACTTCGGTTTCATCCTGGCGTCGGCGCCACTGGCTCAGCAGGTTGGCACCATCACGGGTTCGACTCACCGCGACAACCCCGGCATGCGTGTCTGGGGTAACGCCGGACCGCTGGAATTCTCCGCTGGCGGCGCATGGCAGGGCGGTTACTTCAATGAAGCCAACAACGGGCCGTCCCGTCCTGTCAGCGCCTATTCCTTCAATGCGCAGGCCTCATGGCGCTTCTCCAGATGGTGGGGACGTCCGGCCATCGGCATTCAGGCGGATGACATCTCCGGTGGCGATTACACCAAAGGCAAGACCAGTTCATGGGGCAGCTATATGTCGCCCTTCGTACCGTCCGCCTACTACCTCGATATCAGCACCTATCTCGGCAATCAGAACCTGATTGATGTCGGACCCATTCTCACAATGTCTCCCACACCGAACACAACCCTGCTGGCGAAAGTGCCTGTCGTATGGCGGAACAGCACCAATGATGCGCTCTACGCAAGCGGAACGGCGGCTTATGGCCTGCGTCCTCACGGCGGCTATACAGCCACCCTCCCGCAGGCCAGCTTCACCTGGCGTGCGACCCGCCATATCACGCTCGGCATTGACGGCGAATACATCTTTGCTGGCAAATCCATGATCAAAGCGGGCGCTTCATCCGGCGCTTACGTGCAGAGCAACCTTGAACTGACGTTCTGATCGTGTATCGAACCCGAGCCATCAGCGGCCTGCGCCACGATGCAGGCTGCTCACCCAGAGTTGCTGGAGAGATATCTTTATGGGCTCCCCAATTCCGGTCAGCTGAACCACACTCTTCCCGTCGCTTTTTTCCGGAATATAGACTGCAATGACATCATCCGCTCCCGACCAGATGACCAACCTCCAGCGTCTGCGGGGTATCTTTTCCGGATCAGCGGGCAATCTGCTCGAATATTTCGACTGGTATGTCTATTCGGCCTTTGCGCTCTACTTTGCGCACGCCTTCTTCCCCGGACATGACCACACCGCCGAGCTCCTGAACACGGCGGCCGTCTTCGCCGTGGGCTTTCTGATGCGTCCTGTCGGCGGCTGGCTGATGGGTGTCGTCGCCGACCAGTATGGACGCAAACGCGCCCTCACCCTGTCGGTCGCCGCCATGTGCGCCGGGTCACTCGCCATCGCCCTCTGCCCGACCTACGCCCAGATCGGTCTGGCCGCCCCGATCATCCTCGTTCTGGCGCGTCTGGTGCAGGGGCTGAGTCTGGGTGGAGAATACGGCGCTTCGGCGACCTACATTGCGGAAGTTTCCAGCCCTGAAACCCGTGGTTTCTGGTCGGGATTTCTCTATGTCACCCTCATCACGGGCCAGCTTGCCGCCATGGCCGTGCTTCTGCTCATGCAATATGTCTTTCTGACCGCAGAGCAGATCAACGCGTGGGGCTGGCGCATCCCGTTCTTTCTTGGAGCCGCCGGAGCCGTTCTGATCTTCTGGCTGCGACGGAACATGGAGGAAAGCAGTGCCTTCAGGAAAGCCGAGCAGGCGCATGAAGAGGGCGGACTGAGAGTCCTGCTGCGTCACAAACGCGCCGTGATGACGGTCGTGGGGCTGACGCTCGGAGGCACGGTCGCCTTCTACACCTACACCATTTACATGCAGAAGTTCCTCGCCAACTCGCTGGGCTTCGGCAAGGACGAGGCGACGCTGATCTCCTCCGCCTCGCTTGTGGTGTTCGCCGTGGCGCAGCCTCTGTTCGGCGCGCTGTCTGATCGCATCGGCCGCAAGCCCCTGCTGATTGCGTTCGGCGTTCTTGGAACGCTCTGCACCGTGCCCCTGATGACCCTGCTGGCCGACACCCACTCCAAACTCGGGGCTTTCGCCCTCATCACCGTCGCCCTGCTGATGGCGTCGGGCTACACATCCATCAACGCCATTGTGAAAGCCGAACTCTTCCCGACCCGTATTCGCGCATTGGGTGTCGCGTTCCCCTATGCCGTCACCGTGTCGGTCTTCGGCGGCACGGCGGAATATATCGCACTCTGGTGCAGGCATGCCGGTCATGAAAGCTGGTTTGCGTGGTATGTCTCGGCCTGCGCCTGCTGCACGCTGATCACGGCGCTGACGCTTCCGGCACGGGGCTCCACCCTGCCGGACAATGGAAACTGAGCCGACAGGTCCGGGCAGTGGCGATACGCGGTTTTCAAACGAGGAGCTCTGCGGCGCACGCAAGTCGATAACGGTTCGCAGTTGGCTTACCTCCACGATTACTTCATGGTGTCTCATCATGATCTTCTCTCGCAGGAGCCTCTTTCAATGAACAAACACGCCCATATCGCGCTTGAGTCCCTTCTTTCCCGCTCTTCCACGGATGCCCTGACCAAGCCCGCCCCCAAGGGTGAGGAACTGGAGGCGATCCTTTCAGCCGTCATGCGTGCGCCCGACCACGGCAAGCTGCGCCCCTGGCGACTGGTCGTTGTCAAAGGCGACGCCCGCGTCAAACTCGCGGAAAAGATCGTCGAGAGCATGAAGCGGCTCCATGCCGATCCGGACCCGAAGAAGCTGGAGAAACGCTACAAGCGATTTTCCACCATGCCGATGACCATCGTTCTGGGCATGCATCTGCGTCCGGATGACAAGATTCCCCTGCTTGAACAGGAACTCGCGGTCGGGGCCGCGGGCATGAATCTTCTGAATGCCCTCCATGCCGCTGGCTATGGCGCCGTGTGGGTCACCGGCGACGTCGCCTATGATGCCGTTCTGGCGGAAGAACTGGGATTCCCGGCTCCTCACGCGCTCGCGGGCTTCTTCTTTGTCGGCACGCCAGAGAAGAAGGACCACGAGACGAAGCGCCGGCCTGTCGAGCCTTACGTGGCCCACTGGACAGGCGAACCGGTTTCCTTCGACGCCGACAAGGACTAAGGACTGGTCGCCATGAGCACCTTTTCCGATCATGACATGACCCCGGATCACGACGTCACCATCGTCGGAGGCGGTCCGGTTGGACTTGCCGCAGCACTCGCTCTGGACGCCGCCGGACTTTCCGTCGCCGTTCTGGAGCGCGCTCCCGGCGGTGTCTGGGCGGAACCGGCGTTCGATGGTCGGGAAATCGCTCTGACCTATCATGCCCGGGCGTTCCTCGAACGGCTCGGCGCATGGCGGCATATCCCTGAAAGCGTGATCTGCCCGCTGAACGAAGCCCGCATCGAAACCGGCCGGGGCAACCATCCGCTGATCTTTGAAGCGGATCAGCCTGCCGGCACGAAAGAAGCGCCGCTCGGCTGGCTCGTCTCGAACAACATGATCCGCCGCGCCCTGTATGCCGAGGCCTTGGAACATCCGGGGATTACCCTTCTGCCGGACGTCACGGTCGAAACCGTGCGCCAGGATACTGAAACAGCCGTGGTCCACTGTCAGGGCGCTCAGCCACGGCGGTTGCGGACACGGCTCGTCATCGCCGCAGACGGTCGCTTTTCTCCCACGCGGCGTCGGGCCGGGATCGGCGCCGTGATCCACGATTTCGAACGGATGATGATGGTCTGCCGCATGGCGCATGACCTGCCGCATCATAACGTCGCGCTCCAGTGGTTCGCCGAGGGACAGACCATCGCGCTTCTGCCGGTGAACGGACACGCTTCCTCGCTGGTCCTGACGCTTCCTCCTGCCGACATCCAGCGTCTGATGCACACCGAACAGGACGCGTTCAACGCCGAGATCATGGAGCGTGTCGGCAACCGGCTGGGCGCTATGCGGCTGGTCAGCACGCGGCATGCGTATCCGCTCAAATGCGTCTATGCCCACCGCTTCGCCGCCAGACGGCTTGCGCTTCTGGGAGACGCTGCGGTCGGGATGCACCCCATCACCGCGCATGGTTTCAATCTGGGTCTGCGTGGCGCGGAAGTTCTGGCCGCCGAAGTGGAAACGGCTTTTTCCCACGGTCAGGACATCGGGTCGGCTGCGGTGCTACGCCGTTTTGAACGGAAACACCGCGCCGCCACGATGCCGCTCTTTGCCGCCACGAACGGGATTGCGACGCTTTATACCCATGACGCCGCGCCCTTCCGCCTGCTCCGCAGCCTTGGCCTGCGGGTCGCGGACGCCCTTCCTCCGTTGAAATCAGCCGTCACCGGCATGCTGATGGATCGTTCTCCCGCCGCCTGACGCCTTGTGAAGCGGATGGGCGAATCCTGTCCGGGGAAACTGTTTGTCAATTTTTACACGGCAGTGTGTCTCCAGAAGGAGACGTCTGCCGCATGGACAACACGACCTATATCGCGCTGTCACGCATGGACGCTGAGCAACGCGCCATGAGCGTGCTCGCGAACAATCTTGCAAACGGTTCAACCGCCGGGTTCAAATCAGGACACATTCAGTTTGCAGACTACCTTTCCAAGCTGAAAGACGGTCCGCATGCTCCGGGTGAGAATCCGGAAGTCTATGTGCAGGACCGCGCGACCTATCGTGACTTCACGCAGGGCGCTCTCCAGCAGACCGGCAATCCGCTCGACATCGCCATCACCGGCGAAGGATTCTTCTCCGTCATGACCGCACAGGGCGTGCGTCTGACCCGTAACGGCCGTTTCCAGCGCCTGTCTGACGGAAGCGTCACGGATGCCGCCGGCCATGCCCTGCTGGACCGTACGGGACAGCCCATCGTGCTGCGCCCTGAAGACCGGACCATCAGCATTTCCTCCGATGGCACCCTGTCCACGGAAAACGGCGTGGCCGCGGAAATCGGCCTCGTGCGGGTGGCCAACAACTACGACCTGCACGGAGAAGGCAGCGAACTTTTCCGGGCAAGCACCCCGACGACACAAATGGACATCAAGGAACTCCGGCAGGGCATGCTGGAGGGCAGCAACGTCAACATGATGACCGAGACGACAAATCTCGTCGAACTGCAACGTGATTTCCAGATTACGGCCAATCTTGTCGAAAGCGAATCCACGCGTCGCCAGAATGCGATCGACAAGCTCACCCAGACCCAATCCTGATCCGCCTCCACCCCGATCTGACACAGACGAAAGCTTACCGACATGATGCGTTCTCTCGACATTGCCGGAACCGGCATGCAGGCCCAGCAGACGAATGTGGAGGTCATCGCCAACAATATCGCCAACATGACGACGACGGGCTTCAAGCGTCGCCGTCCGGAATTCCAGGATCTGATCTATCAGGACATGCGGCGCGTCGGCACGATGAGTTCCGACAGCGGCACTCTGGTTCCCGCCGGCGCGCAGGTCGGCCTTGGTGTACGCACGGCGGGCATTTACCGCATCAACGTGCAGGGAACGCTGGAGCAGACGAACAACAGCCTCGATCTCGCCATTGAAGGACCGGGCTATTTTCAGGTCACCCTGCCCTCCGGTGAATATGCCTACACACGTGACGGCACATTCTCCCTCTCCGACACTGGTCAGATCGTAACGGCGGATGGTTATCCGGTCAGCCCCGGCATCACGGTTCCAAACAACGCCCAGACCGTCACGATCGATCAGACCGGTCAGGTGCAGGTGACAGTGTCTGGGCAGACCCAATCCACGGTTGTCGGCCAGCTTCAGATGGCGACCTTCCAGAATGAAAACGGTCTGGCGGCCATGGGTCAGAACCTGTTCACCGAGACGCAGTCTTCCGGCAACGCCATCACCGGCACCGGACAGAGCGTTGGTTTCGGCGATGTCCGTCAGGGGTATGTCGAAGAATCCAACGTCAACGTCGTGACCGAAATCACGGACCTCATCACCGCCCAGCGCGCTTATGAGATGAACAGTAAAGTCATCACAGCCTCCGATGAAATGCTTCAGACCCTGACAGGACTGAAATGAGGCGTATAGCCCGTCATTTTTTTGCAGCATGCCTTGTGGGAGGCTGTCTGAACATCTCTCCCGCAGATGCAGCCAGTCTCCGCCGAACAAGCGTGCTGCATCATTCTCAGGTAAAACTCTCAGACCTTTTCAACGGAATCGCCCCCGATCAGGATTGCGATCTTGGGCCCGCTCCTGCGCCTGGGCAGAGCCTCACCATAAGCGCGCCGCAGTTAGAGGCCATTGCCCAGCAATACGGCATTGACTGGCCGGAAATGTCTGATCTGGCGCAGGCTACCCTTACCCGCGCCAGTCACACAGTGTCTCGCGATGACATCATGCCGCTGATCGTAGATGGGTTGAAGGCGCGAGGCGTTTCGGACAGCGCCGCCATCGAACTCACAAACTTTTCGGGGCCAACTGTCGCTGCTGAACTGGCGAATAACCCGCAATTATCGAACATTGTTTATGATGCTTCGCATGGCAGATTTTCGGCCTTTTTTTCCATTACATCCGATGACGCCACGCAGTCGTTCCGGGCGGACGGAACGGTCAGTTCCCATGTGGAAGTTGTCACGGCACGTACTGATCTGCCCGCAGGACAGATTATCGAACAGGCAGATATCGAAATCTCTGAGGTCGACTCACGATCCTTACCGGCCCGGGCCATCCTTGATCCGGCAGATATCATTGGCCAGTCCACACGACGGGCCATTCGTGCGCACACACCTCTCACCTCCGAGATGACATCGCGTATCGACCTTATTGAAAAAGGATCGCCTATTATTCTCGATGTTTCCTCGTCCGGCCTTCATCTCACTGCAGCAGGAGTCGCATTGGACTCTGGCGCTCAGGGCGAGCGGATTCATGCGTTAAATCCCGCATCACGGATGGTCGTTGTCGGTCAGATTATCGACAGGACACGCATTGCGGTAACGCCCGGGACGGCTCCAACCCCCGCCGATTCCAGAGAGATGCGCTCTGCAGGTATCAGGGCGCCGAAAAATATCTAGACATTTCCTGATTGGATCAGATTTTTTTCATGAAACGTTCTTTATTGCTTCTTCCACTCCTTGCCCTGTCAGCCTGTAATGGCGGCATTGGAAGTCTGAGCGAAATCGGGCATCCGCCAGCAATGACACGGACACAGGATCCGACGCGTGACACGGCCTACCGGCCGGTCACAATGCCCATGCCTCCACTACAGCCACCTCCTGCTGAAGTCGCCAGTCTCTGGAGGCCAGGAAGCCGAGCGTTTTTCAAAGACCAGCGCGCGGCACAGGTCGGTGATCTTGTGACCGTCATTGTCGACATCACTGACAATGCCACGATGGTTGATAATACAAGCGCAAGTGGTGGTGGCAGCGAAAGCATGGGCATACCGAGCCTTTTCGGTTTCCATGGCAAAGCCATTTCACACATTACAGGCTCCAGCGCCCTTTCCACGTCCAGTAACAACAGCAACACAGCGGCCGGACGTATCACCAGAAACGAAACCGTGACCGTCAGAGTAGCCGGTACGATTACCCAGGTTCTTCCTAACGGCAATTTTGTCGTTGTCGGACGGCAGGAAGTTCGCGTGAACAGCGAACTCCGGGAACTACAGGTCACAGGCGTCGTCCGACCGCAGGATATTACTGCAGACAACACCGTTACACATGATCGTATGGCAGAAGCCCGGATTTCCTATGGTGGAAGAGGACAGCTTTCCATCCTCCAGACCCCAAGATATGGACAACAGTTGCTGGATGCTGTTGCGCCATTCTGAAGACAGGCATGTACTATCAGAAAGACTTGCCTGCCCGATCGGGTAGGCAAGTCTCATCAACATCGAGCTTCCAGCGCAACATCATGCCGATTATGCGGGGTCTTTTTCTTCTAAATTTTCAACTGAAGAAATTTCAGATTTCCCAATTCAAGAAACCTGTTATCTGCAATCACTTAATATGGAGCAGAGAATATTTTTAATGCTGCACTTTTGAAAAAGTCTGCATTCAAAAAACATAAAGAAAAAATAATTTTCAATATTACACTCAACACTACCTTAGTATAAAAATATACTTTACAAAATTACTTTTAGAATTTATTTCTGCTGCTGGCCTATAACTTAATCGTGTTATGGCCAGCGCACAGAAATGTCCTTTTACTATTATATCCGCACTAAGAAAAAAGATTGCCAGTATATACGTTAAACTTTAGTGCGTATTTTCAACAGAATTTTCAGTCTCTGAAGCTGGCCATCCCAACACCTCAACCTGATCAAGATGAAAATAGTCATCGGCAAGGGATGTAATACGGATCACACGCCCAACAAGTGGTTCTGACGCCTGCCATTCAAGAGGCATTCCATCAACACCTCCGATAACTCTGGCATCCTGTTTTTCCAGAACGGTTTTCAGAGAATTCTCATCCATCCCGACCTCAATGCGAAGGCGGTTACAACGCTCCGGAGCAGAATCGCAACGGTTGAACAGTCTGATGCTTTTGATCCTGCATGGCTCATCAAGATCAACTTCCCACCAAGGGTTTTTTTCCGTATCTGTGTGAAATTGAAACGTACCGGTAAGAGTGCCGCTGGTGGCATTAATTGTCTGATCTGGAATCCAAGGATGGAGCGAGCTCTGTCTTGTCTTTTTATCAATAGCAACATTTCTCAATGCCGCCGCATCGGCCTCGTTCTCTGCATCCTGTTTCTGCCACTGGAACGCACCCAAAACAACACGCTTGTGAGCGCGACTGCTATCAGCCCTGATCTTATAGTCAAATATCCGAAGAATTCCGTCAGCAATACCAATTGGATCGGCCGCCATACAGACTTCCGTAAATCCCTGTGTCTGTTCCGGATTTTTCTCAGGATCCAGAATAGTCATTCCCCCCTGTGGGATACCATAATAATCAGCCTGTGCATTATTTACCTGATCGATCAGGCAGAAATTGCTGTAGGTCGTCATATTATAATTAATCATAAAAACATGATCACGCGGCACAAAGATACTTGTATGAAACGCTGAACCGACAAAACCGGTCACATACGGCCGATTGGCCCAGAGAGCGATCTGCTCTTCCAGTGACAATGTTTCCGGGTAAACGATTTCGACACCGTTTGCTTCCAGCCGATCGCAGATGACATCTTCATTGATCAAGCGTCTGACACCCGACTGAAGTTTCGACTTGGAAAGATAGACTGGTCGCAAATCAGGTTTATTCATCAGAGAACCCGCAAGCTTGCGTCCAACCTCATGACAGAATGTCGCATAGCGACGATAGGCAAAATTCGCTTCCTCAAATGCCGGAGCTGGCAGGATGAGACGTCTGATTTTCCGGGGAGACGAAAAACAGACAAAATCATCCAGGGAAAGATTCAACGCACCAAATAATTTCGGCATAAAACTGTTATCCCCGAACCAGAACTCCATACTCTGATGCGAGCTGTACAATATTTTAGCGTGAGGAAACCGCTCGCGGGCAGCGGACCAGAAACGGCTGAATGTCGACAGCAGGAAGTGGCCGAAATGCGAGTGGATAAAGCCACAATAGATATAGACTTCATCCGGGGCATACTCATTGATGTCCCCATATCGGTATCCCATGATGAGAGGCGGAGCTACCTCTTCGGGATTGGGCCCCCGGAAATAAGCGGATTGTAGTATCCGTTTCCGCCCCTGATCAAATATCCCACTTGATGAATTGGAATCAAGCTCAGGTACATAAACAACGTCGCACAAATCAAGTAAAGCAGGCTCTGAATCCAGAATAACCGTCTCACCATAAACTGTATTTGTTTTGCAGATCGACGACATCTAAAATTCCAGTCCATATTTATAGAACATTCATCATCTTGGGGATCACCAATACGATTTCCATCATATTTCACTACCACAAGAATAAGTTTCGGCAGAATATCCCGATGAGATAAAAATTCTACTTAGATAATCGCAAAACCCCATCAACATTGGAGAAAGGCCGTATCAGAAACCCAGAAACCTTCCATCGACAGACAATCTGTCTCTACGGGTCCATACTCCAATGAGGGCAACCGAAAACAAAAAAAGCCGACCTTTCGGTCGGCTTTTTCCTACCTGAACTCCCAGAAGAATCAGGCAGATTTCGCCATGATCTCTTCAGCCACGTTACGCGGCACCGGATCGTAGTGATGGAACTGCATCGTGAAGGATGCACGACCCTTCGTCATCGAACGCAGGTGTGAGATGTAGCCGAACATTTCCTTCAGCGGCACCTGTGCACGAACCATGACGGTCGAACCAGACGTTTCCTGACTCTGGATCATGCCACGACGACGGTTAAGATCGCCAACCACATCACCGACGTGATCGTTCGGTGTGGTGACTTCCACGTCCATGATCGGCTCAAGGATCACCGGACCGGCGTTCTTCATGCCTTCACGGAAGCAGGCCTTTGCCGCGATTTCGAACGCCAGAGCGGACGAGTCAACGTCATGGTACTTACCGTCGAGCAGGGTGAACTTGAAGTCCACGGTCGGGAAGCCAGCCAGCACACCGCTGGAAGCCTGAACGCGGATACCCTTTTCAACAGCCGGGATGTATTCCTTCGGAACCGTGCCACCGACAACCTTGTTCGCGAACTCGATCTCACCTTCGTGCGGAGCGAATTCGATCTTCACTTCAGCGAACTGACCCGAACCACCAGACTGCTTCTTGTGGGTATAGACTTCGACGTGCGGCTTGGTGATCGTCTCACGGTAAGCAACCTGCGGCGCACCCACGTTGGCTTCAACGCCGTACTCACGACGCAGACGGTCAACGATGATGTCGAGATGCAGCTCGCCCATGCCGGACAGAATGGTCTGGCCTGTTTCCTGATCTGTCTTCAGACGCAGTGAGGGATCTTCACCAGCCAGCTTCTGCAGGGCCAGCGTCATCTTCTCAACGGCGTCCTTCGTCTTCGGCTCGACGGAGATGTCGATAACCGGAACCGGGAAGCTCATACGCTCCAGAACGACCGGATCAGAGCTGTCAGCCAGCGTGTCACCCGTCTGCGTGTCTTTCAGACCAACGAATGCAGCGATGTCACCAGCATGCACTTCGGACAGTTCTTCGCGCTTGTCGGCATGCATCTGATAGATACGGCCGATACGCTCCTTGTGACCCTTGGTGGTGTTCAGGATGGTGTCACCGGTCTTCAGCACGCCACGATAGACGCGGACGAAGGTCAGTGTGCCGTACTTGTCGTTGATGATCTTGAACGCAAGACCAGCGAACTTGCCGTCCGGATCAACCGGGATGATCGGCAGATCTTTGGAATCGGTCTCTTCCTCACCTTCCGGCGGAGCGCAACGGATGCCTTCCACGTCGTCCGGAGCCGGCAGGAAGTCGATGACGGCATCGAGCAGAGGCTGAACGCCCTTGTTCTTGAAGGCCGTGCCACACAGAACCGGACGGAATTCGCCGGAAATCGTGCCCTTCTTGATGCACTTCTTCAGGGTCTCGACGGAAACGTCACCCTTCTCGAAATACTCTTCCATGGCGTCGTTATCGACAGCCAGAGCCGTGTCGAGCAGGTTCTGACGGGCTTCCTCAGCCTTTTCCTTCAGGTCTGCCGGAATTTCCTCGTCGTGGAACTTCGCACCAAGTTCGCCGCCTTCCCAGACAATCGCCTTCATCTCGATCAGATCGACAACGCCGACGAAGTTTTCTTCAGCGCCGATCGGCAGCTGCAGCGGGATCGCAACGATGTCCAGCTTCTCTTTCAGTGTGCTGAAAGCGTAGTAGAAATCAGCGCCCGTACGGTCGAGCTTGTTGATGAAGATGATGCGCGGAACATTGTAGCGGTCAGCCAGACGCCAGTTGGTCTCGGACTGCGGCTGCACGCCAGCCACACCTTCAATGATGAAGATCGCGCCATCGAGCACGCGGAGCGAACGATTGACTTCAATGTTGAAGTCAATGTGGCCCGGGGTGTCGATGATGTTGATGCGGTGGTCGTCCCACACGCAGGTCACGGCTGCGGACGTGATGGTGATGCCGCGCTCACGCTCCTGCGCCATGTAATCGGTCGTGGTGTTGCCCTCATGGACCTCGCCGATCTTATGCGACACGCCTGTGTAATACAGGATACGCTCTGTCGTCGTGGTCTTACCCGCGTCAATGTGCGCGGTGATCCCGATATTACGGATTTTCGAGAGTTCGGACTGGGCTGACACGGGGCTTCTCCGGGAAACGGCTGAACCAGAAATTCAGAGGAAAGCGACAAACACACAGGGCGCGACAGGAGAAAATCTCCCCGCGCCCTCTACCCTTTGAAACGCGACCTGCGCTCTGGCGGGCTGTGTGATCACGCGGTCCCCGCTGGCGCGGGGGCGATCAGGGTGCCGGTCATGATCATGACCGGCATAGTGACTCAGGCGGCAGCCTGCTTCTTGCTCTGCGCACGCAGAATACGACGCTTGATCACCTGAGCTTCGGTGGTCAGGTTACGATTCGGCGTATCGAGCAGATAGGAGTCCAGACCCCCGTTGTGCTCGATGGTGCGCAGGCCGCGCGTGGTCACACGCATGGAAATCGGCGTGCCGAGAATGTCGGAAAGAACCGACACTTCCTGCAGGTTCGGCAGGAAACGGCGGCGGGACTTGTTGTTGGCGTGGCTGACATTGTTGCCCGTCAGCACACCCTTGCCTGTGATCTCGCAACGGCGGGACATCGATTTATCCTCGGTCAAAAAACAGAACAGGGCCGAGGCAGAGCCCGGCTTTCATCCTTACAATCAGGCGCGGCTTATGACGGAGGCATCGCTTCGCGTCAAGCAAACAGTGACGGAAAGACGGCTTCCCGCCACTTTTTCACAGACCGCACCCGCTTTTCTCCACACTTTCATGGAGACAGGCTTTCTTTCAGGCGCTTCCTGCCTTGCGCTCTTTTTCTGCGACTTCCAGTTCACCCGCACGCACGCTCTGCACAGCGCTGTCCAGAATGCGCAGAATCGTCTCACGATCCATCGTGCGCGACAGAAGCCCCAGAGAACCGCCCAGAAGCGCCGACGCCACAGCCAGAGGCGGGTGATTTTCTTCCAGAAGATGGTCGATGGCGTGCTCGATGACCATCGCGCATTTGGTCAGTTCTTCGGACACCTGCTCCATCTGACCGCCTCCCTCAGGAATATTCTCTGCCATGTTCATTCTCCCATGCTGCTCCGGCAGCAGGCCGGAGTGTGATTGTTTCTGTCTGCGTTCCGGTTACCCGTGAGCGGGAGCCGATGCCTCCAGACCGGAGTCCGGTGTCATTGCGTCGTGTCCTGCGTCCTGCGCCGCCCACATGGCGGCATAGAGGCCGCCACGAGCGATCAGGTCAGCGTGACACCCCCGCTCCTTCACAAGCCCATCACCCAGAACCAGTATTTCGTCCGCCTCGACGATAGTTGAAAGGCGGTGCGCGATCACGACTGTGGTACGTTCAGCAGAAACGGCTCTCAGAGCCGACTGGATCTCACGCTCGGTATGAGTATCGAGGGCGCTGGTCGCCTCATCCAGAATCAGAAGACGGGGGTCCTTCAGGATCGTGCGGGCAATCGCCACACGCTGCTTCTCGCCACCGGAGAGCTTCAGCCCCCTCTCACCAACCCGCGTCCTGTAGCCTTCCGGCAGGGACAGGATGAAGTCGTGGACACGCGCCAGCTTAGCCGCCTGCTCGATCTCGTCCTGCGTGGCGCCAAGGCGACCGTAGGCGATGTTGTAGCCGATCGTATCGTTGAACAGCACGGTATCCTGCGGCACCACGCCAATCGCCTCCCTCAGGTCGGCCTGCCGGTAGTCGCGGACGTCATGCCCATCGATCAGCACCTTCCCCGACCAAGTGTCATAGAACCGGAACAGAAGGCGGCTGATGGTGGATTTGCCCGCACCCGTTGGACCGACAATCGCAATCAGGCCACCGGGCGGCACGGAAAAACTGACGCCATGCAGGATTTCGCGGTCCTTGCGGTAACCGAAATGCACATCCTGAAAGGCCACGCTGACAGGTGGCGCATCCTTCAGATGAGCCGCCAGAGGCAGCGGATGCGCAGGATCGGCGACTTCGACCGTTTCATCCAGCAGCCCCAGCATGTGTTCCAGATCGACCAGCGACGTGCGGATGGAAGAATAGATGGAGCCAAGGAAATTCAGCGGTGCGTAGAGCTGCAACAGATAGGTGTTGATCAGCACGAACTGACCCACCGTCAGATGCCCCGCCGCCACATCGTGTCCGGCCAGCAGCATCACCAGCGTGAGCGCCAGCGAGATGATCACCACCTGCCCGAAATTCAGGGCGCTGAGAGAATACTGGGTGTGAACGGCGGCCCTGGCGTAGCGGGTCTGGGCGTCGCCGTAGCGTTTCGCCTCATGCGCCTCATTGCCGAAATATTTGACCGTCTCGTAGTTCAGCAGACTGTCCAGCGCCTTGCCTGTCGCCTCGCTGTTGATGTCGTTCATCCGGCGACGGATACCGATTCGCCATGAGGTGAACGAGAAAGTGAACACCACGTAGCCAATGACTGCACCCAGAACGAGAGCGGCATAACGCCAGTCGAACACCTGCCAGATCAGACCGATGACAAGGATGGCTTCGAGCATGGTCGGCAGGATCACCAGCCCCATACGCAGCAGGGTCTCCACGCCTTCCGTGCCGCGTTCGATGGCGCGGGTAACGCCTCCGGTACGACGGTCGAGATGAAAACGCAGCGACAGGTCGTGCATGTGCATGAAACTGCGAAGCGCCGCGTCACGGGCGACCCGGTAACGGACTGGCGCGAACACAGCGTCGCGCAGCTCGTTGAATGCCGATGCGACCAGCCGGACCAGACCGTAGCCCACAATCAGCAGGACCGGCACTGTGGCGATCCCCACCGGATGGGACAGCGTGTCAATGATCCGGCTGTACACCCATGGCACGGCCACGGTGACCAGCTTGGCGGACAGCAGCAGCAGGGCGACCGCTGTCACGCGCAGTTTCAGCTTCGGATCATCACGCGGCCAGAGATAGGGAAGCAGGCGGGCAAGGGTCACTCCGGCAGGCTTGCCGGGCGACGTATCAGATCTTGGTGGCGGGCTCATTGTGTCCGATGTGGCACGTTGTCGCTGTTTTGCAACCCCGCAGACAGTCGAACTGGTCGGCACGCCGCAATGTTGTCACAGCCAACATCGCCCCGTAGGAGAAACATGGGCCGGACAACGCCGGTCAGAATTCGTCGGAAGAGCACGATGACCCCAGTTTCCGAAGAAACAGTGTGTGGACTGTCCACAGGACGCCGCTCATGATCCCCATCCCCACAGACGGCTTCATGCGGCACATCAGGGCCTGCAACACGGCCACCCTCCCCGGCAAGCGCCTGCCGTTCCGGGTCAACGGCGTTCTGGCAGGATATGTCGATCCGGAAATCGCTCCCGCCCTGAAAGAGATGGGGCTGACGGAAGACAGTGCTTCAGGTGGCCTGTCTCTCAATGATCCGGCACGCCTCGAATCGATTGGCGAAGAACTGGCCCGCCGAGGGCTTTACCGCACGCACAATGAATTGTTCGATGTGTGGGGCGATGACGGCCAGCCACCGCTCGGACGCATAGACCGGGGCGCCCTGCCTCTGTTCGGCTTTGTCGGTGTCGGTGTCCATCTGAACGGTCTGGTCCGCAAGGAAGACGGGCTGCACCTGTGGATCGGCCGTCGCGCCCGGAACAAGCGGCTTGATCCGGGCAAGCTGGATCACCTTGTCGCGGGCGGTGTCCCGGCGGAGCTCACCGCGGACGCCGCGATCCTCAAGGAAGCCGAGGAGGAAGCCAGCCTTCCACCAGATCTTGTGCAACGGGATGCGAAAAAAGTCGGCCTGCTGCATTACGCGCTCGAACGTCCTGAAGGACTGCGGCGCGACCGACTGGTCTGCTACGACCTTGTTCTGGCGGAGAGTTTCCAGCCTGTCCCGGCGGACGGCGAAGTCGAGGAGTTTCTGCTTCTGCCGATCGGCGAAGTATTCCGACTTGTGCGAGACACGGACGAATTCAAGTTCAACGTCAATCTGGTGCTGATCGACCTGTTTCTGCGGATTGGCCTGATTGATCCGCAGTCCGAAGAAGGCGTGGCGCTGCGTCGGGGATTGCAGGGCGATCTGCACTGAATGGCGCGGGTGAGAGTGGCTCTTGCTCTACTGCTGGGGTCGCTGGTGGCCGGATGTTCTCCGCCTCATTCATCGGCTTCCGCCAGTCTCTGCAACAGGCTGGCGGCGACCACCGATCTGCATGTGACCCTGATGTTCGGTCTGACCCAACCTGATGGCCGTCCGGTGACAGATGCTGACTGGCAGGATTTTCTCCGAACGGAAATCGTCCCGCGCTTTCCGGACGGTCTTTCTGTCCTGCCTGCTCAGGGTTTCTGGCGGGATCGGCATACTGGCCGAACGGACTCCGAGCCTTCCAGACTGGTGTGGATTGCAACACCGGACAGGACGGATCTTGCTGGGCGGATTGAGGCAGTTCGCCGGGCTTATAGGGCGCGGTTCAGACAGCAGTCAGTGGGCGTGAGCGTGGCACAGGGGTGTTCACGGTTTTGAATGTCGAACGACTGATTTGGGAGGATTGCAGTCGGTCCGCTTCAAGCGAACGACCTGTGGAAGCGGACATTCTGATTCGATGTGAAAGGGGTACTCTGAGCTGCCTTTCGCTAAACCCTGTCGTCCCCGTAGCCGAGCACTTCGATCACCCGGCATTCCTCGACCGTACCGCGCGCACACCGATCTAGCGAGCGTTGCAGCTCGGCGCGCAGCGCCACCAGCCTCCCAATCCGTCGGTCAATATTCTCGACGTGGCGGCGGGCGATAGCATCCACCTCGCCGCAGGAACGCTCCGGCTGCTCGCTAAGCGTCAGCAACTCACGAATGTCGGCGACCTCGAAGCCCAGCTCGCGGGAATGACGAATGAAGTTGAGCCGGGCGACCTCGTCCGCACCGAAGCGCCTTTGCCGCCCTTCCGTTCGTGCCGGTGTCGGAAGAAGCCCGACGCCTTCGTAGTAGCGGATCGTCGGCACCTTGACCCCAGTGCGCCGCGCCAACTCGCCAATCGAGATGCTCATGGTGTTTTTCCCTTGAAGCTCTAGTGGCTAGAGATTGTAGGGTGATCCCGAGAAGGAGTCACCCATGTCCGAGAACTGCAGCAAGTCCGAGGCCGCCTGTTGCGCTCCGCCACTTCTGGTCGTGCCCACGAAAACAGTCACACCAACCGTCGAGGTGACGACATGCGGCACCGTCGAGGATAGCTGCTGCCCGAAGGGTGTCCCGGTCTTCGACGGTATAGACCCGCGCTACAAGCGCGTCCTGTGGACGGTGATCGCGATCAATGGCGCGATGTTCGTGACCGAAATCGCGGCGGGACAGCTCGCTGGCTCGCAAGCCCTCAAGGCCGACGCACTCGACTTCCTGGCCGATACCGTCACCTACGGTTTGAGCCTGGCGGTGATCGGCGCGAGCCTGCGCACGCGAGCCACGGCGGCACTCGCCAAGGGCGTCTCGCTGTCGCTGATGGCGCTGTGGGTGTTCGGGTCCACCGTCTACCACACGCTGATCCTCGGCGTTCCGCAGGCCGAGATCATGGGTGCGATCGGCGTCCTGGCGCTGGCCGCGAACCTTGCCTCGGTGTTCCTGCTCCTGCCCTACAAGGATGGCGACGCCAACGTGCGCTCGGTGTGGCTCTGCTCTCGCAACGATGCGATCGGCAACCTGATCGTCATGGGCGCGGCGCTCGGCGTCTGGAGCACCACCAGCGCATGGCCCGACCTTGCGGTGGCCGCGATCATGGCTGGCATCTTCCTGTCATCAGCGGTGCAGATCCTGCGGCAGGCATGGGGAGAATATCGAACCGACGCGACTGGCACGAAGGCAGCCGCCGCATAGGGTGAGGATCATGCGCCCATGCCCACTTCCCGGCAACGCAAAGCGGGCCAGCCACGTCGTAGAAGAGGCAAAAGCAGTCCGTTCACTGAATGCTTATCAACGACAAAGCCTTGCCAGCTTCGTGTTCACATTGAGTCCGTTACTCCACCACGGCAGCGTTGTGCATAGACGCTGGGGCTGTATCCAGTGCCTTTTCTAAAAGCCGCAGCAAACGCGCCCAGACTTTCGTAACCGACTGCGGCGGCGACATCGGTCACTCGCTCGCGTCGCGCCAGCCTTTCCTGCGCATGAAGAATACGCAGGCGCTGTCGCCAGACTGAAAACTGCATTCCCGTATCGGCGGTAAAATGCCGAATGAACGACCGCAAAGACATTCCTGCCATATCCGCCCACTCCTGCTGCCCTCGTGAATCAGAGGGAGTGGTGCTCAGGGCTTCTGCGACCCGTTTTAGCCGGGCATCTTCAGGAAAAGGCAGTGAAGCAGAATGACGCGGAATGGACAGGAATTCATCCCAGAAGCTTTCGGCCAGCCTTGTAAAGCTGTCCTGCCATGCTGCCTCTTTGGCATTTTGTGACAGACGTTCAACCTGAGCCATCAGTAGTCGCGTGCAGTCCGCCAGAAAAGGTCTGTGTGCAACTGAAGAATACCTCTCAGCACTAATATACAGACTCCAGCCTGCAATAGCACCGTGGGAGCGCGCCTCATGAACAAAGCCGGGAGGCAGCCAGAGAAGCTGCCCCGGCCCGATCAGCCAGTAGGAATTTTGAATCATCACGGCCATAACACCGCTTTCCACAACGAATATCTGCCCCTTTTCGTGAACATGCAGGTCAGTGGTCCGGCGGTCCGTCTGTTTTATGGGACTTCCAGATAGCCAGTGAACGCCACATGACGGAGCAGGATCTTCTGATAAAAAAGAAAACGATTTGGCGTGCATGAGTCGAATTATGGCCTATGGTCGACAGAATGCCAAAAGCATCTCCTTTAAAATCTTCTGGTCCACTCAATCCACAAGATTAAAAGGTGTCCCATGTCCTCCACACACCACGAGCAGATCATCCGGGAAATGTTCGCCACATTCACGGATTTTGGCTCAACTCCGGATAGGCTGCTTGATTTCATGACGTCGGATTATCGGCAATATGTCGATGGACATGAAATGACGTTGGGCGATTTCCAGGCCCATACACATGCCTTACGCAACACTCTTGGTGCGTTGGAAATAGATATTCAGCATATTGTATGTGAAGGCGATAAAGCAGCTACCGTTCACGTGGCACGTGCAACACGTCGTTCCGGTGAGCAAAGTCTGATCAAGGTCGTTGCCTTTTATCAGTTTCGAGATGGACGCATCTGTCTTGTGGATGAACTGACGCACGTTCTGGAAGGAAGTGGAAGCGATCAGGCGCTGGGAGCGTTACAATGAGGGAACCCACTCAATACGAGTAGATGTTCTCTTCCAGATATGGAGTGTCAGCTTTCGGAAAACGCAAACGAACCGTTAAACGACTGCGATGAAGGTGGAAGCGCACATTGCGCCTCACACCCCTCCGCAGAACATTGCCTATCTGTCGCCGATTTTAACAGGCGGCTTCAGAAACTCTACAAATCCACCTTTTACGGAACCAGCACCGTAGCCGTCGCCGTGCAGGCAATCCCTTCTTCACGTCCCGTAAAACCGAGCCGCTCGGACGTGGTCGCCTTTACCGAGATCCGGTCCACATCGACCTGAAGCAGCGAGGCCAGACGCTCGCGCATGGCCTGCGCGTGCGGGCCAATCTTCGGGCGTTCACAGATCAGCGTCAGGTCAGCGTTGACCAGCATACCGCCCTTCTTACGAACCAGTTCACCTGCATGGACGAGGAAGCGGGCGCTGTCCGCATCCTTCCACTCATTCTGGCTGGGCGGGAAATGACGACCGATATCGCCCTCCGCCAGCGCGCCATAAATGGCGTCGCAGAGCGCGTGGATACCGACATCGGCGTCCGAATGACCGGCCAGACCACGATCGTACGGAATGGTGATGCCGCACATGATGAGCGGACGCCCTTCCTCGAAGGCGTGAACATCGTAGCCGAAGCCGGTGCGGGGAAGCAGGGTGGGGCCAATCAGGCGTTCGAGGCGCACCAGATCCTCCTCATAGGTCAGCTTGATGTTGTCTTCGGAACCGGGCGTGAGCGCCACGCTGAAACCGGCGGATTCGAGCAGCAGGGCATCGTCGGTTGCGGTGGAAACGCCGGATTTTGCGGCGGAACGATGCAGATCGAGCAGGATTGTGAAACGGAAGCCCTGCGGCGTCTGGGCGCGGAACAGGTCCTTGCGCGGCACCGTTTCCGTGATGACGCCATCTTCGCCGCGCTTGAGCGTATCGGCGACCGGCACTGCGGGAATGGCTCCCGGATGTTCTTTCAGCGCCCTGAGCACGCCTTCGATCACGGAGGGGGTCACATAGGGCCGTGCGCCGTCATGCACCAGCACGACATCGGGCCGCTCGGCTTCCGGCAGAGCGGCCAGCGCCTCAAGACCGGCGCGGACACTGTCCTGACGTTCCGCACCGCCCGCGACGGGAGGCAGGGTCGTCATACCGTCCAGCGCCTCGGTCAGCGATGCGACATCACCGACGGGCTGGAGCAGCGCGACATGAGGGGCCAGCGCCTCGGCGGCATGGCGAATGACAGGGCGACCGGCAAGCGAGATGAACTGCTTGGCGGTGGTGGAGCCGGTTGCGGCGGCGTAACGGCTGCCGGTCCCGGCCGCGAGAAGAATGGCGGCGACACGCATGATGGCGCAGGAATGGGCGGAGGCGCGGCGCACGTCAAGCCGGTTCGGGCCGTTCAGGCCAACTTCATCCGCTGAACTGCCGGTCAGAGGAAGAATCGGGATGCGAGGAGCCTGCTTCACATATTGAAATGAGGCCGCCCGACCCGATACCGGTTACCGCCCTCTACAGGCTCCATAAAAGTCAGATCACTGCGCTGTCCGGCGGCGACAGACGCGGCGGCGGGCAGATCCATACAGACCGTCGCGGCAAAAGGAAGTCGGCGGAAGCACCACCCATTTCCGGCAGGAGGCGGCAGAAGACATCCCTGCCGCCTGACATAGCGGACCAGAAGATCCCTGTTGTGCTGGTGCGTCGTGACAATCACCCGATCCGCGCCCGTGCCGGGAAAGTGCCCTCCACCTGAGGCGCGGTAGTTATTCGTCACGACAGCGAACATCTGGTCATCTTCAACAGGTCGTCCATCGAGGCATAGATCGTTGATACGCTGGGCAGACGAATCGACGAGACGACCCTGCTCGCAGTAGCGACGGGGCGAACTGATATCGACCGTGCAGGTCAGCGCGCCGCTCACATCGTCTCCCATGATCACATCGAACGTGTAAACCGGAGGCATCGGGTCCAGCAGCGGCTGGGGGGCATCTTCTTCCGGCAGGATATGATTGAAGACGGTTGCGGAACGCTCCAGCCACTCTCTCAGTTCTGCCCCGCTACAGCGCACCACGCTCAGCATGTTGGCGAAAGGATAGATATTCACCAGATCGCGGATGGTCAGTTCGCCAACCGGGATATTCACAAAGGCGTCTGTCGCCATTGCCCCCGCATGGAATGGCGCGGCAGCGGACAGAAGCGGCAGTTCTTCCCACTCCGTTCCCGCCAGCAACGGTCTGGCGAACGCCAGCTGAGCCGCATTCACCAACGCCAGACACGGATCAGATCCCAGAAAGGTGAACCAGCTGGTCAACGGGACGGATGTCCAGCCGACAGGCTCCTCCATCCAGGCCATGGTCGCCTCATGCTCGGGCTGGATTTCCTCAAGAATGGCCGGATCTTCATGCACAAGAGCATGGGCGCGCCCCTCTTCCCGGCGACACACGGGACGGGCTTCGACCTGAAAGTCCGCGCAGACCCAGCCTCTTTCCGTCTGCCGGAGCATCAGGTCGATCACGCCCAGATGACTGCCCCAGAAACCGGGCATGACGGCAGGCACGTCGTGCAGCGTTCCGGCCACGGCATCCACACCGGGCAGATTGTCATGATGGTCTCCCGGAAAGACATGATGGGTGTGCCCCAGCAGCAGCGCGTCTATTCCTTCGATTTCCGCAAGATAGAGCGCCGCGTTTTCCTCGCCGCCCTGCCGCTGCTCCGCCGAAATGCCGCAATGGCAGAGCGCCACGATGACATCACAGCGTTTCCGCAGTTCGGGCACGATCTGTCGGGCGGCCTCCACCATATCCATCACCATGATCTGCTCATGCAGATGGATGGCGTCCCACACCATGATCTGTGGCGGAACGAAACCGATCACACCAATACGCAGACTGCACTTCTGGCCGCGATCGTCGATGACTTCCCGATCAAGCACGATGGACGGGGGCAGAAGTGGCGCGCCGTTGCACAGGGTGACATTGCTGCACACAAACGGAAAGACGGCGTCCTTGAGCTGCTCCCTGAGAAAGGACAATCCATAATTGAATTCATGATTGCCGATCGTAGCGGCGTCGTATCCGAGCAGGTTCATCGCCCGGATCATGGGGTGCGCTTCCTCGCCGCCCCCGTTTCCCGCCATGAAATCACCGACGGGCGACCCCTGACAGGTATCGCCATTATCGAACAGCAGACAGTTTGGCGCCTCGTCACGAGCAGCGTGGATCAGGGTGGCGATGTGGGCAAGGCCGACATCATGATCCTTTTCAGCCTGATAGTAATTCCATCCACGCAGAAACATATGGAGATCAGATGTCTCCAGCAGACGCAACCGGACGGTCCGTCGGTCATCCGTTACTGTCTTTGTCGCGGCTCCGGGATCGGGGCAGGGCCGCACCATGAACGCATCCTTCTACAGGTTACTTTTTACTTTCAACACTCTGTATCGCCCAATCTGAAAAGAAAGTCTGAACGTCAGACTTCCGCTTCCAGAAGGATGCGCTTCACGTCGCCCGCCCACGGTCCGTTATAGCGTTCCAGCCAGCGCTCGGCCTGCGTCGGCGCACCGGCGGCAAGCGCCTGTAGTGGTGCGAGCAGCACGGTTTCGTCCTGATCGGCCTCATTGCGCAGTGCGCGGGCGCGCAGCCCCTGAGTCGCGATCTCCACCATACGTGCCGCAACGTCGCGCACGGTCCCCGTTCCGAAAGGCGTGTTGAGCGCCCGCGCCGGAACATCCCCACGCAGCACGCGATAGGTTTCCCAGTCATGCTCGCGCACAAGACTCTCCGCCGCCGCCAGCGCCGCATCGTCATAGAGCAGCCCGACCCACAGGGCCGACTGCGCCAGCATCATTTCGGCCGATCCCGCATCGGCCCCACGCATTTCAAGGAACTGCTTGAGACGCACATCCGGGAACAGCGTCGTCAGATGGTCTTCAAAATCACCGATGGTCGGCGTCAGCCCCTCCAGACCGTCCTGCCTCTCACCGTTGAGCCAGGCTCGGAAGGAGCGCCCTGAGACGTCGATCAGCTTTCCATCGCGCACGATGAAATACATCGGCACATCGAGCGCCCACTCCACATAGCGTTCGAAGCCAAAACCTTCTTCAAAGCAGAAAGCCTGCATTCCCGAGCGGGCGTTATCCGTGTCGGTCCAGACCTGCGCCCGGTTGGACAGCCAGCCGTTCGGCCTGCCTTCATAGAACGGCGAGTTGGCGAACAGCGCTGTCGCAACGGGCTGGAGCGCGAGGGAGACGCGCATCTTGCGCACCATGTCCGCCTCGGACGAGAAATCGAGATTGACCTGCACGGTGCAGGTCCGCTGCATCATGTCGAGACCCATCGTGCCGACCTTCGGCATGTAGGACCGCATGATGGCGTAACGGCTCTTGGGCATCCATGGCTGGGAGGCGCGGGTGGCGAAAGGGTGGAAACCGAGCGGCGCGAAACCGAGCCCAAGGGCGCGGGAGGGAGCGCGGATGGTTTCGAAATGGCGGTCCAGCTCGATCCGTGTCTCGTGCAGACTGGCCAGCGGCGTGCCTGACAGCTCGAACTGTCCGGCGGGCTCCAGCGAGATGGCGGCCCCCTTGTTGATCCCGGCCCCCTTCAGGCCGATCACGGCGGGACCATCCGTAATGGGCGTCCAGTCGCCCTGCTGCTCGACGCCCTTCAGGAGCGCGCCGATCCCCTGATGCGCATAGTCCGGCGAGGAAAAGGCGGGGCGTTCGGCCGTTGCGGCTTCAGGACGGACGAAGCCGAATTTTTCATGCTCAGTGCCGATCCGCCAGAGATCACGCGGCTTGTTTCCTGCGGCCAGAACATCCACGAGATCGCGCGTGGATGTGATGGAGCGGGTGTCCTGATCGGCAGGATTCGACATTGGGCTTCTGTGCTTCCACTCAGGGGCGATCGGGCTTACGTCCCGACCTCAGATATTTCGGAGCTGGGAATCGAACAAGGCAAGCGCAGCGGCGACGGCAGTCTCCGCACGCAGAACTCTGTTTCCCAATGTGATTGGCGTAACAAAGGGGCGCACCAGCGTAACGTCAAGCTCCCCCCGACTGAAACCCCCTTCCGGACCTGTCAGAATACCGTCACCATCCGTTGCCCCCACGAAAGGATTCGCGGAGAGTTCCAGCCCGGTTTTCTGCGTCTTCGCCTGACTTTCAAGTCGTTCCACAGCAATAAAAAGACGTTTTTCAGCAGGCCATGCTCCCAGAAAATCAATCAGGCGCACAGGAGTGGAAATCTGCGGAATCGTCAGCCGCTCGCACTGCTCGGCGGCCTCGATGGCAATCGATTCGAGCCGGCCCTCATTGACTCTCTGACCAACCGTCCGTTCGGTTATCAGCGGCACGAAACGGGACACCCCCAACTCCGTTCCCATCCGGATGACGAGGTCCGTTGCGTCCCGCTTTAAAAGTGCAAAAGCGAGAGTGCAGCCGCGCTCATCAACAGGAGAACGCAGCTTCTCCGTGATTGTGAAAGAGCCCCTGTCCTTTCTGACGGACGCGATACGGGCCAGCCATTCCCCATCCCGGGCATTGAAGACCCTGACAGCATCTCCCTCCCCTTTCCGCAGGACGGTCCCAAGGTAACGCGCCTGCTCGGGAGACATCGGTATGACGGTCTCCCCAGTCAGCGGAACATCCGTAGGGAGATACAGGCGTGGGAGGGTATGATGGGCTGACATCGACAGGCGCTTTCTCTCAGGCTCGGAGCAGTCCGGAGGCCATGAAGCCGTCAGGTTAGCCCGACACCATTGACCCCGACGGGTCTGCCCCGCATCAATCGGCGCGGTTTCGACGGGATTCGTCCGCCGGTCAAGTCCGAAGCCGCCCGAAGCCCATGAGGCGCGGGCCAGTGTTGTTTCCGAAGAACCGGGCTGACGGATGGCCCGGCCCAGGGTGAAAAACCCCGGCAAGAGAACCAGTGAAGAGGGATTACAGTGTCAGGTACAGCCACTCCGCACACGGACATTCGTAGCACCGGCTGGATTTCCCGCCTTCCCGCTCCGTTACGCCCCTATGCGCTTCTGGCGCGTCTCGACCGGCCGATCGGCACCTGGCTTCTCTTTCTTCCGGGCGCATGGGGTATTCTGCTGCCGGGCGCGGAGGGCGCCACCTCGCCGCTTGAGCGCGTGCGTCTGCTGGTGCTGTTCGGAATCGGCAGTCTGGTGATGCGGTCCGCCGGATGTGTCGTCAATGACATGTGGGACCGGGACATCGACCGTCAGGTCACACGCACCGCAGGACGCCCCCTTGCATCCGGCGCCCTGAGAATGCGCCACGCGGCGCTGTTTCTGCTGCTTCTGCTGCTGATCGGGCTGAGCATCCTGCTCCAGCTCAATCCACTGACCCAGCTTCTCGGCGCTTCCTCCCTTATTCTGGTCGGGCTTTACCCGCTGGCGAAACGGTTCACATGGTGGCCGCAGCTTGTCATGGGATTCACGTTCGGCTTCGGCGCTCCGATGGGTTACGCCGCTATGGCGGATCGCTGCGACATGACCCAGGTCCTGCTGTACTCTGCGACCATCCTCTGGCAACTGGGCTTCGACACGATCTACGGCTTTCAGGACATGGATGACGACGCCCGGATCGGAGTGAAATCCACGTCCCTTCTCTGGCAGGGACGCGCCAGAGAGTTTGTCGGTGTGTGTTATGCCGCCGCCGGCCTCGCCTTTCTGGGCGCGGGCTTTCTCGCGCACACCGGTATCGGCTTCTATCCAGTCGCGCTTTTCTGCATCGCCCTGCTGCTGAAACAGGCCGTCTCCGTCAATCCACAGGATCCGCGTCTCTGTCTCATCCAGTTCCGGGCCAACAGGGACATAGGCGTTGGATTCGCACTCGCCTGTCTGGCGGGTCTCGTGTGGTGAGACACACAAAACGACATTTTCAAGAAAAAAAGCCCGCAATGTTCTCATCCGGACGGGCTTCACAATACGGCACAATAAGAATGACGAAGTCGTTCTTTTTGTATCATTTTCCCAGCAACTTTCTCCCTGTATGTGCCGGCAGAAGCTGCTTCTGATTTAATCGAACCATTTCAATGAGATAGCGTATCATAACCCTTTTCAGAACGGGCGTTTTATTGCGGACCGATTCTTTTTTATTTTATAATTATCTTTTTTGATAATTTTTATCATAAATAAAAACATATTATTCGATACAACGTATCTCTATAACGCAACTAATATCCGCTTACATGACTGTATAAATATAAAAACAAAAAATAAAATTATACCACTTATTATCGCAACACCCCGCTTTCCGTTAATTCATCGTTAAATATTGCCTTCGTTTTTCAGTTGGTATCGCAATAATGGAGATGTTCACTCGATCACAAAAGAAAGAGAGTATTTAATGCCTCGCGCACTTATATGGTCCACAGAACAGGACGAAAAACTTTCATTTCTTCTTAATAAGAAAAAGATGACACTTAGAAGTGCCGCAAAAGAACTTGGAGTCAGCAGAAGCTTTATTCACAGACGGTCTCAGAAAATGCAAAGTGAGATCCATTTTCATGCCTGTAGCACTGCTCGGGAACAGGCCGGGCTTGAACCACTGGCCGCAGGTCACCCCATCAGCTGGCTCGCCATCCAGACACGCAGGCAGGCCCGCCTGTACAACAACCACAACAATAACGAAGACCTCACCAAACTTGCAGAAGCCGCCTGAGATCTGAGCGTCACAAACCCGTTTCGAAACGCGAAACGGATCAGTCTATCCAGAACAGATCGATCGCGTGAACACTTACCACTCTCAGGATAGTATCCCTCCGGCCAAAACGGATGTCATGGAAACATGGCATCCGCGATGGTATTTTGGCATATGTCTGCCGTAACGCCCTGCCCCTGTTTTCGGCAGACTGTCCGGACCGACCATGGTCCGTGCCGCGATTACGTTCATCGGACTCCCTCGGATACCTGTCATGCCTTCATCGACCGCAACGTCTTCCCAGACATCCACCAACCAGAAAAGCGCGGGAAACGGCGGTTTTTCTTCCCTGAAGCTGAACGCCGCCCTGCTTGCGCGTCTTGGAAAGGCAGGCCTGAAGGATCCTACCCCCATTCAGAAGGCGGCCATTCCGGCCCTGCTTTCCGGACATGATGCGGAAATCCTTGCTCCCACGGGAACAGGCAAGACCGCCTGCTACCTGCTGCCATTGCTCGATTATCTGCTTCGCAAGAAAAAAAACACGGCCCTGATCATCGTCCCGACACGTGAACTGGCGCGTCAGGTCACAGAAATGGGCACACTGCTGGCCACACGCCCCGAACTTGAACCTTTTGCTGTCTATGGCGGCACGAAAGACGATCCTGACAGGGAATATGACGCCCCGCCTGAGACCGCCCGCCTGATCGTGGCGACGCCCGGTCGTCTGCTGGATATGCTCCGCACGGAACGCGTTGAGTCGGCATCCTGCCGCTTTCTCGTCCTCGACGAGGGTGACCGGCTGATGACCGGGGAATTCCGCGACGAAATGCTGGGTATTCTGGCCCTTCTACCCCGCGACCGACAGACTATTCTTGTGTCCGCCACCGGCTCACAGGAAACGATGACCGCAGCCCAGCAGTTTCTGTACAAGCCAGTGCGGATCGAACCGGCAAAAGACGAGAAACCCAGCATCCGGCAGGCGGTTCTGTTCGTTGACAAGGCCGCCAAACCGACAGCCGTGGAAGCACTTCTTCGTCGCCATCCCGACCGCAGCGCCATCGTGTTCGCGTCAACCCGCGACGAGGCCGATCTGCTGACAAAACAGCTCCGTAAACGGGGGCTGAAAGTCGTGGGGCTGCATGGGGGCCTTACCCAGCCCGCAAGAAATGCCGCCATCGACGCTTTTTCCAGCGGCAAGGCGACAATTCTTGTCGCCACCGACATCGCAGCACGCGGTCTGGACGTTGAGCAGGTGGGACAGGTCATCAACATGTCCCCTCCCGAACTGCCCGATAATTATCTGCACCGGATCGGGCGCACAGGACGGGCGGGACGCATGGGGTGGGCGGCGACGCTCTGCTCCGCGGAAGAACGCAAGACGATGCGGAAAGTGGAAAGCACGCTCGGTCTCAAGCTGGTGGCGCTGCCGGTGCCTACTCTTTCACGGGACACACCACCACGCGACACGCCGCCACGTTCCCGCAAGCGGTGAACGCCCTTATGGCATAAAAATTCACGCAATAGACTGATTATTTTGTGTTTCCTGAATAAGGAGCCGCGTCCTTACAGACATTCGATAAAACGAAAAAGTTTTTGGGTGCCGCCTTTTTTCAAAAAGGCGTCGTCTTCTGAAGCTGTTTGTAATGAAATGGAGATTTCACGAGACGACTTTCGCCGTCAATCCATCAATCCGGAAACTGATCTCCAAAGCAATCAGTTTTCCGAACAACTCCAGCGCGGCATGAGGCGGGCCGCGTCCTTCACACTCTCCGTAGTGATATTCTCAAAGAACGGTACTTCCGCCAGAACGGCGACGTGGCCATGCTCCTCGATCGCCGCCCGATTACCCGGATTGGGCGGCCCGTTCAGCACGACACCGGCAATTCCGATCCCCCGACGACGTAATGCTTCAAGAGTGAGCAGCGTATGGTTGACCGTTCCGAGCCCACTGCGCGCCACAACCACCACCGGCAGACCAAATTCCGCGATCTGATCGATCAGCAGAAGATCTTTCGCCACAGGCACATCCACTCCGCCCGCGCCCTCCACAACAAGAGGTCGCTCCGGCTGGCGCATCGGCAGAACCAGACGTTTCACATCAACAGCCCGCCCCTCCGCCGTTGCCGCTGCCTGTGGAGACAGTGGCGCCAGAAAGGTATCGGCAGGAGGAAGGATGCGATCCGCGTCCGCTCCAGCAAGTTCCGTGACCGTCGGTGTGTCGCCTGCCTCATCCGCCAGCCCCGTCTGAAGAGGCTTCCAGTACAGCGCGTCCCAGGCTCTGGTCAGACAGGCCGAGATAAAGGTCTTGCCCACTCCGGTGTCAGTGCCCGTCACAAAAACACCAGCCCGTGGCGCACGACGAAAAAGCCCGAACGCAATATCCCATGTCAGCGCAGCCCCTGCCGCATCGAAACGACGCACTACTTTTCGAAGGGTACCAGCGGTCAGGGGGAGTCCGCCAGCAACGGGCGCCGTCGCGCCTATCCGCTTCAGCCCACGCAGAAACGCCAGACCACCCGCTGTCTGTTCGACAAGCGTCTCAAAATCCCACTGTCCAAAGGGAGCCTGGAGCAGTGAACCAACGGCATTCGTCGGCCATCCTTTCTGAAAGGATGAGCGTGTCGGATAAACGCGGATATTCGCCGCAACACCTTCCTGCGCATGCGCCTGTCGCCACTCAGCGAAAGACTCAGCGGCGAGCGTGGAGACAGCCAGCAGGCCTCCCGGAGCCAGCAGGCCATAGAGCGCCGACAGAGCCTGTTCCGGCGGATCGATCCATTGCAGGGCAAGATTGCCGCAAATCAGATCGAAGCGACCAGCGAGCCGCGGCGCCGCCGCATCCATAACGGCGAACGCTACATCATCCCCGCAACGGACCCTGGCCCGCTCAAGCATTTCAGGAGCCAGATCCGTGGCGAGCACTTCCGCATCCGGCCAGCGCTCTTTCAACAGCGCCGTAAACGCGCCGGTCCCACAGCCAAATTCCAGAATACGCGCAGGCTTACGATCACCAAACGTGCGAACAATCCTGTCGAGCAGACGGCGCGAGACCAGCCGCTGAATGGCTGCTGCTGAATCATACTCTTCAGCCGCACCAAAGCGCGCGGCGATGGCCGTGCGTTCCTGCTCCGTCTGCGGGCGTTTATCGACCATCGGCAGAGAATTCCTCACAGGCTTCAAGAATGAATGTCGCGCACCGGTCCGGATGGGTCAGAGGCAGAAGATGGCCACCTGTCTCAAGCCACCCGATCCGCTCCGCCAGAAATGAGGCCTCCGTCATGGCCGGGCTGACAATCGCATCGTCCCGACTGGCCAGAGCAGCATGTACGCGATGCCCCTGCGCGCGGGCGTCACCTTTCTGCAAAAGGCTTAGCCCGTCCAGGAGACGCGTCGTTTCCGGCATTCCGAAATCCTCCGTTTCCTGTCCGGAAAGACCACAGTTCGCACGAAACTGCCGCAGAACCGGCGCAGCATCCCGCTCGAGACCTTTCATCATGCGATCCAACACGCGAGGCATGGCACCAACCGGAAAATCGTCCGCTCGGCTGAAACGCGTAAACCCGTTGATCCCCAGTACAATACTGCCCTCTGGCAGACCGGCATGGGTCAACAACCAGAGCAATCCAAGGGAATGTCCAACTGCCAACAAGGGCTGACCGGTCGGCAAGCCTGTATTCGCTGGCCCAAAGAACCCGAGATCGAGCGTGATGGCAGGCCGTCCGAGCCTGTCCTGCACCGGTTTCCACATCTCGGGCAAAAAACCCCAGCCATGCACAAGAACAATCTGCATCAGGTCACACCGCACAGACGCACGACCGCGTCAGCAAGACGCTGCACATCGTCCTCCGTATGGGCGGCTGACAGAGTGATTCGCAGGCGGCTCTCGCCTTTCGGCACGGTCGGCGGCCGGATCGCGGCGACAAGCATTCCGTCCGCTTCCAGACTTGCCGCGACAGACAGCGCCGTCGCCGCCTCACCCAGCATGACCGGCACGATCTGCGTGCTGGAAGCGCCTGTCGTCAGTCCGGCTTCATGCAGGCTTTGCCGCAGCGTCTCCCCATGACGCGCAACACGGGCTCTTTCATCCTCCAGATCCGGCAGCAGTTCCAGCGCCGCGTCCGCAGCCCCGAGCATGGCTGGCGGGAGAGCGGTGGAATAGATGAATCCGGAGGCGCTGTTGATGAGCCAGTCACACAGGGCGCGTGAACCGGCAATGTAAGCACCCATCCCGCCCAACGCCTTGCTGAACGTGCCCATGATGAGATGCACCCCGTCCGGCGCTTCGCTCGCCAGCCCCGCGCCGTGTGCCCCAAGAACGCCCGTGGCGTGAGCCTCGTCGAGACAGAGAAAAGCGCCATACTGCTCCGCCAGTGTCGCCAGACCGGGAACATCGGCCCGATCGCCATCCATGCTGAAGACACTTTCGGTCAGGATCAGCTTCAGTCCGGGCTCACTGACGCGGACTTTCAGAAGCGCTTCGAGATGATCAAGGTCATTATGCCGGAACCGGATCTGCCGGACGCCAGCCGCCGCGCATCCCTGATGCAGGCTGGCGTGATTCAACCTGTCCGCAAAAACCAGCGGTGCCGCTCCCATCTGTTCCGAGGACAGACGTGCAAGGGCCGGCACCAGCGAGGCATTGGCCTGCCAGCCAGAGGCGAACAGCAGGGCGCCCTCGGTTTTCTTGAGGCGGGCGACCCGTCCCTCGACCTGCTCGTGCAGCAGACGCGTGCCAGTCACCAGCCGGGATGCACCACTTCCGGCCCCATAACGCAGCGCCCAGTCGGCGGCCCGCTCTTTCAGTCGGAGATCCTGCGACAGGCCGAGATAGTCATTTGATGAAAAATCAATCAGACATGCGTCATCCGGACGTGCAAAACGCGCCCCGCCCACCGCAGTCATGGGCCGGAGAACGCGCCGCCGGTCCTGCGCCTGAAGCGCATCAACGGCCTGCCTGAAAAGGGAATCAAATCGGGTCATGCTGCGAAGGTGGTGCCGGAACGCTGATTAAGGGTCAATCATGCAATGGTGTCCGCTGCTGTTCCTGCTCCCGGAACTCCTTTCCGGTTGCGGCCGCCAGACAGGAGCACGTCACCTTCCCGCCCAAGTTTCTCTCCTGTTTACACGAAAAGATTTCTGAAACCTGCCATTTATCCAGAGAGCGGATCGACCGCCCGGAAACAGGCTTTTCTCTGCCGCACAGATGGCAACCGGCCAATGCGCTGATATGAAAGAGACGCCCCAACGCCGCCCCGAAAGGAATTTCCCTTGTCCTCACCCGACTGGTACGAAGACGGTCTGCCTCATATCTGGCTTCCCTACTCCCAGATGAAGACCGCCCCGGCCCCGCTGGCCGCTCGTGCGACGGAGGGCAGCCGAATCACGCTTGAGGACGGACGTTCTCTGGTGGACGGTGTGGCGGCATGGTGGACGGCGTGCCACGGCTACAATCATCCGCATATCCGCGCCTGTGCAGAGGCCCAGCTTGCCCGCATGCCGCATGTAATGTTCGGTGGCATGGTCCATGAGCCTGCATTGCGGCTCTCTTCCCGACTGGCCGCCCTGCTGCCGGGCGATCTGGAGCGGGTATTCTATACGGATTCCGGTTCCGTCGCCGTCGAGGTGGCGATGAAGATGGCGATCCAGTATCGCCTCAATCGCGGAGAGGCCGGACGCACGAAACTGCTGGCGTTCAGGGGTGGCTATCACGGCGACACGCTGGCCACGATGGCGATCTGCGACCCCGAGGAAGGGATGCACCATCTGTTCGCCGGAGTGATGCCCGCACAGCATGTGATCGACCTGCCACGGGATGAGGAGACTACGGCGGCGTTTGAAGCATTTCTGACCGATCACGCTCACGAAATCACCGCCATCATTGTCGAACCACTGGTGCAGGGCGCGGGCGGAATGCTGTTTCACTCGCCTGACGTGCTGCGCCGCCTGCGCAATGCCGCCGACCGGCATGGACTTCTACTGATTCTGGATGAAATCTTCACAGGATTTGGCCGGACCGGAACAATGTTCGCCTGTCAGCAGGCTGGAATCGTGCCTGACATCATCACGCTCTCCAAGGCGCTCACCGGCGGCACGATGGCGCTGGCTGCGACCGTTGCACGCCGTCATGTGTACGAGGCGTTTCTCTCCGATAATCCCGAACATGCCCTGATGCACGGGCCAACTTTCATGGCCAACCCGCTGGCCTGCGCCTGCGCGAATGCGTCGCTCGACCTGTTCGAACAGGAATCGCGACTTGAACAGGTTGCAGCGCTTGAAACCGCTCTTAGCGAACAACTGGAACCCTGCCGCACGCTGCCGGGCGTGAAGGATGTGCGGGTCATGGGCGCTATCGGGGTGGTGGAACTGGACAATATCGCTGACCCGGCGGCGCTCCGGACGCGCTTTATCACGGAAAATGTCTGGATCAGACCTTTCCGCAATATCGTTTATCTGACACCGGCTTTCACCATCGCGCCTGAGGACTTACGGACACTGACACAGGCCATCCACACGGTCCTGTCAGCGTAGCATCACGGAGCATGGCGACTTTTCCGTGCGACTATTTATTGAACAAGCCGGGATCAAAGGGACTATGTCCCTTTGTGGGGGCCAGCGGAAAATTCCCGCAGAATTCTTCCAAACTTCAGATACATCGTGAGATTGTAGAAGTATTTTCTTACACATGACACCAAGAAAACGTGTTTTATAGGATGCATCAATGGAACATCGCTGAAAATCAGCCGTCAAAGAATCTCTGAATCCATCACACAGAATAAACCAGTATCAAGGAATGTTTCCCCCGCAATATGGCTCGCAGACGTTTACATCTCGGCTGTCATTGAGGATGATCCTGTTTCGACTTCGGAATAACATGACCAGAGACAGGAATATGACTGATTCAACGACGTCCCGATCTGAAGAGACTGCCGAATCTCATGACTATTCCCGCCGGCAGTTCGCCCGACTGGCAGGTCTCCTCGGAGTTGGGGCGTCCTTTTCCAGGATTGTCCCATCAGCACGGGCGCGAACATCTGAAACCAGACAGACAACCTCCACTATCTATCTGGACAAAAATGAATACTGGACCGGCCCTTTGCCTCAGGCGGCGCAGGCAGCCCAGCAGGAAATCCTTTCTGGAAACCGGTATGATCCGGACAATGTGCATGACGATTTTTTGCGAACAGTCGCCAGTGTGGAACATGTTCCGTTCGAACGCGTACTGGTCTGGCAGGGATCGACTGATCCACTGATCCGCAGCGTGCCCGCTTTCTGCTCGCCAGAACGGGGATTGGTGACATCAGATCCGACCTTTGAGGTTGTCTGGGAAGTGGCGAAATATCTGGGAATTCCGCTTCAGCGCGTACCTCTGACCGCAGAAAATCGCTATGCGACAAACGCCAGAGCCATGCTGGCGGCCAATCCGAACGCCGGTCTCTATTACCTCTGTTCGCCAAACAACCCGACAGGCACGCCAACGTCGCTGGATGAAGTCAGGTGGCTTCTGGACAACAAGCCTGCCGATGCTGTCGTTCTGGTGGATGAAGCCTATATTCACTTCACAAACAGTTCCAGCGCCCTATCCCTGTTGGGGGACCGCAAGGATCTTCTTGTCCTCAGAACATTTTCGAAACTGTTCGGTATGGCGGGCCTCAGGGTCGGTCTGAGTTTCGCCCATCCCGCGTTGCACCAACGCATGATGCGTTATGATGGAGAGGCCGCCACAGGCTACATCAATGTCTCTGCGCTCGCCGGAGCCAAAGCGAGCCTCCTGCTACCGGAACAGATCAGAAAACGGCGTGAAGGCATGACTGCGGTCAGAAACTCTGTCGAGCAGCATCTTGCAGAAAGAGGGATCAGATTCATCCCCGGCAGTCAGGCCAATATGATCATGGTCGACTGGGGTCGTCCGGTGGCGGAAGTGGTGCAGGCTTTTGAGCAGGGCGGGATCGTCATCGGTCGAAGCTGGCCGATCTGGCCAAACATGTCGCGTGTCACGATCGGTTCAGCGGAAGAGATGCGGCTTTTCAACCAGCAGGTGGACCGGATTTTCCGGGCCTGATGGACTGGCTATGGGGTGTTACGCCCCGCGGTCAGGCATCACCAGCACATGGTCTGATGGTGATGCCAAATCCCGAGCCAGTCGGACGACCAGCATAAAGCGCCGCGTCATAACATACGCGGTTGGGCTCAGATTCGTCGCCAGCGTCAGATGCTCGACCCGGATTTTTCCAAGGCAACGGCACAACAGCCTGATTATTCTTCAGAATAAGGGACTTTTTTATTTCCCACTGCAGAGGAATGCCTCTTCAGAAAGTCGCATTGATCCGACCGTAATAATAAGCGCCCTCGAAACCGATATTTGCGCCGTGCGCGTCATAGATTGAAGCGCCGAGATAGTTGTTGACCGGATTTACTTTGCGGGGACGCATGTTGAAGATATTGTTGGCTCCCACAGCAAAGTGCCAGTGCGGATTGACACGATAGCCGACCTCCAGATCCGTGAGCCAGACCGGCGTATTCACAAACGGAGCGAACTGTGTTGTGGAATACTGTAGATTTGCCGGGGCCAGATCATAATAACTCAACATGGAAGACGTCTGTCCGTATCGGGTTTCACGGATGTTCACATCCCAGTTGTCCTTGGTCCAGTAGGCGTTGAGGATGATCTTGCTGCGAGGAGAAGCTGTTGTCAGATAAGCGATTGTCTGGGCGCTGGCGAGAGACTGCCCGAACGCATTGCTGTTTATATGCTGCATGCGGGTGCGATTCAGATTGAGCATGAGGGAAAGGTCCAGCGTGCCATAGCGATGGAGACGCCAGCGATAATCAGCCTGAATATCCAGTCCCTGCGTGCGGGTACTACCGATATTGGCCAGGTAGTTAGCCTGAACATTACTTAGATCAAGCCCCGAAGGGAGGGTGATGCCGGTCCGGGAAATGGCGTCATACGCAGTTTGTCCACTGACGTAATTGGAACCATTGATACGATTGCGGATATTGATCTGATAAACATCCACAGAGACATGAAAATCGTCGACCGGTTCCAGAATGAATCCACCTTCCACATTGGTGGATCGCTCAGCCTTGAGTTTTGTCGCACCTATCTGTGCTGCCGCAGCGTCAGTTGCACCCAGCAATCCCGTTGCTCCAGTCGGACTGACGTTCAGTGAACTGAAGTGCGATTCAGGCAGGCTTGGCGCACGAAAGCCATTACTGATGGTCGCACGAACGGCGATACGCCGGGTGAAGTCATAACGTGTCGATATCTTGCCTGTTTCAGCATTCCCCGCGTCCGTATAATGTTCGAAACGGCCTGCAAAATCGAGATCCCAGTGTTTGAGAGGATGGAAATCGCTGTCCAGATAGCCGGACCAGACATGCCGTTCCCATGAACCGGCACTCTGCTCGGTCAGACCTGCCCATGCTGCCGTGCCACCGTTGAGATAGGAGGCAGGCTCACCAGCCTGGATGTGGTACATTTCCAGACGATGTTCGGCGCCAAGAGAAAAGGTCACCGGAACCGTGTTGGCTATATTGAAAGCACGATGCGCATCAAAATTGCTGGTCCATTGCGAAAGCCGGTAGCTGGAAGTCCGGACACGGGTTGGGCTCCAGCCCTGATTGGTCAGCATGTTTGAATTGATCGTGTTGTTTACACCCAGGTCTTCATCATCTTCGCCATACAACGTGCTGAGATCCCAGTCGAAACCGAACAGATTGTGGCCTTTCACGCCCAGATTGGCCTGAAAATCATTTTCCTCGATCGTTTCAATGGGAGCAAATCCCGCCGGGTAAACGGATGGCGCCGCGCTTGGAAGACGGTAATGCTGGTTGGTCTCGGCATGACGATGAGCATAGGTAATGAGACCATAAGTCTCGATTTCCTCAGTAATACCCTTTCCCCATTCGATGGAAAGATTTTCACGCGTTTCTTCGGGCGTGCTGACACTGTGATCTGAATAAGGGTTCCACGTGTCTCCCTGTGACCATCTGTGGTCTCGCGTTGAACGGGATTTCGAAATGAAGAAATCCTTATGATAAACTTCGCCGCTCAGATGAAGAAAACCATTATTTCCCCATTTCAGACCACCGTCCGCACCAACCCTGTAACGCCATCCATCGCCGTTATAAGCATCCGCTCCCGTGTCCGTGACGACATTCAGGCCATATGCCGCTTTTTTGGTGATGATGTTGATGACGCCTGCAACAGCATCTGCACCATACCGGGCACCGGCTCCATCACGCAGCACTTCGATATGATCAATGGCGTTGGTAGGGATCATATTCAGATCCACAGGGGTCGATCCCTGCAAAGGACCTGAATCTGTCACGATATTTCCTGTAGTATGCCGTCGCTTTCCATCCACCAGAACAAGGACTTCGTTGGGATTGAGACCACGCATACGGATCGAAGACGTCAGGGCTGCCGAATCCCATCCCTGTGCCTGTGTGGTAATCGAGGGATCAATGCGAGCAATAGCGTCGGCAAGATTGATCTGGCCTGAGCGTCGAAGTTCTACAGAAGAGATAACGGTGACGGGTGTGGAACTGTTCCGCGCAGCGCGACGATAGGCATGTCCTCCTGACACATGGATCTCTTCGGCATTATCCTTTCCTGCATCACGGGATTTTTGTTGTGAATGAGGACGGCGAACTGACGGCTTCACGGAAACATTCTGGGCAGTCTGTCTGTTATCGACAGACGGAGGGTGTTTTGTCCGATGAAGGGTTGCTTTGGAGATCGTCGTAGCGCTCAAGGCGGGCGTTGCGATACTGACAAGAGAAACAGTGCCCATAAGAAGAACAGTGCGGTGCATTTTTTGGTATCCGAACGCTATAGATTTCCTCATAAAAATTTCAAAATAACTATATTATCAATTTAATAATAAATACATATTATATTATAAAAACTAAAGATATATACACATAATAAATACAAAATTATTTAGAATATATTATTTATACATACCCATAGGAAATTCATATCAATATTTTGAAATGCATCAGATTGTCATTTCTAAATGAATTGAAGTTCCGGCATAAACATAAGTGATTTCTTGCAGCGCACAGGCAATCTGCCTTCAGCGAAAACGCATCATCGCTGATATTGAAAGCGCGAGCCTCCCTGCAAAAGAAAATGTTTTGAATTTCTCATTATCTGAAATCATGTTTTAGTGTTTTCCTGCAAAAAGACGCAATCAGAGACAGAAACATGACCGATCCAACAAGCCCCGGCCCTGCAAAACACTCTATTTCTCAGGAGTTTTCACGTCGGCAATTTACCCGAATGGCAGGCCTTCTGGGAACAGGCGTGTCTTTTTCCCAACTTTTTCCAACAGCTCAGGCCCGTACGCCAACAGGTGAAGCAGGGCAGACGCATGCCACCACCTATATAGACAAGAATGAATACTGGACCGGCCCTTTGCCGCAGGCAGCTCAGGCTGCCCAGAAAGAAATCCTGTCAGGCAACAGATATGACCCGGCTCATCTCCATGAAGACTTCCTTCAAACCGTCGCCAGTGTAGAACACGTTCCCGTTGATCGGATTCTGGTCTGGCAGGGTTCGATGGACCCGCTTATCCGTAGTGTCGCAGCCTTCACTTCGCCTGAAAGGGGACTTGTAACGGTTGATCCGACCTTCGAGGTGCCCTGGAAGGTAGCGAAGTACCTCAATATCCCGGTCCATCGCGTACCTCTGACCGCCGCAGAGAATTATGCGACGAGCACCAGGGCCTTGCTGAAGGCAAATCCAAAGGCTGGTCTTTATTATGTGTGCTCACCAAACAATCCGACGGGCACCTCAACGCCTCTGGATGAGATCAGATGGCTGCTGGATAACAAGCCTGCTGATGCCGTTGTGCTGGTTGATGAGGCCTATATCCATTTCACCAGCAACCCCAGCGCGCTTTCTCTTCTGCGCGAACGCAGGGATCTCCTGATCCTCAGAACCTTTTCGAAGCTGTTTGGCATGGCGGGGCTCAGGGTGGGCCTCAGCTTCGCTCATCCTGACCTGCATCAGCGCATGATGCGATATGACGGGGAAGCTGCCACAAGACTTATCAACGTCTCGGCACTTGCCGGTGCGAAAGAAAGCCTTCTGCTGCCGGACCAGATCAGGAAGCGGCGGGACGACATGACGGCAGTGCGGGAGGCTGTCGAACAGCACCTTACAAAGCGGGGCATCCCAGTCCTCCCCGGCAGTCAGGCCAACATGATCATGGTGGACTGGAAGCGTCCGGCTGCTGAAGTAGCGGAAGCTTTTGAAAAAAACGGGGTCATTATTGGACGGAACTGGCCGATATGGCCGAACGTCTCCCGTATCACGATCGGCTCAGCGGAAGAGATGCAGCTTTTCAACCGGCAGGTGGACCGAATTTTCCGGACCTGATGGGAATAAGCTGAGGTTACGCTCCGAAATCCAGCATGACCGGCACATGGTCTGACGGCGAGGTCCAGTTCCGCGCCTCCCGGATGACCTGCATGCCGTGGAGCACATCCTGCAGATCCGGTGTCACCCAGATATGGTCCAGCCGTCGTCCACGATTGGAGGCGCTCCAGTCGCGGTTGCGGTAGGACCACCACGTGTAAAGCTTCTCCGTCGGCGGCACGAAGTGACGCATCGCATCGACGAAGCCCGTATCAAGCCAGGCATTGAGGCGGGTCGTCTCCGGCGGGGTATGGCTGACGATCTTGAGGAGTTGTTTGTGGCTCCAAACGTCATGCTCAAGCGGGGCGATGTTCAGGTCACCGACAATCACCGTGCGCTTGCGATGATGCGTCTGGAACCACTCGGTCACCTGATCCACAAAGGCGAGCTTGTGGGCGAATTTCGGATTTTCCTCGACATCAGGAATGTCGCCGCCCGCTGGCACGTAGAAATTGTGGATTTCGACCGGACCGTGCTCTCCGGCAACGCTGGCCGCCGCGTGGCGACAGTCGCCGCGCTCGCACCAGTCAGGCGCGTCCGGAACCGGCGCCAGAGGATGACGGGAGAGGATCGCCACACCGTTGTAGCTTTTCATGCCGCGCCGGACCTGATGCGCGTAGCCCAGTTCGGTCAGCGCCTCCGCCGGGAACAACTCGTCAGGCACCTTGGTTTCCTGAAGGCAGATCACGTCAGGACGCAGTTGCCTGTCCAGCTCCGCAAGCAGCGGAAGACGGAGGCGAAGCGAGTTGATATTCCAGGTCACGATACGCATGGGGCGTGGTGGATCGCCCAAACGACGCGCCGAGGCAAGGGGGATTCTGTCGGGTCTGGTCAGCGCTGTGTCACGCAGGGCACAGTAGGGACGGCCCGTTTGACGGGCGCGCTCTTGCAAACTCCCGATACGGACACGATTTCTCAGCCATGATATCCGATTCCAGCCGTCAGGCCGCTCCCGCCCCGATTACCGAGGAGGTGCTCGCCCTCCATAATTCGCTGCTCACGCTCGACAGCCACATCGATATTCCGTGGCCGGACCGTGACGACGCGTTCCTCGATACGCCGGATCGCTTTGTCGATTTCCCCAAGATGCAGCGCGGACATCTCTCGGCAGGGTGCTTCGTCGCGTATCTGCCGCAGGGCAGGCTGGACGCGGAAGGGCACAATGCCGCGCAGACGCAGACAATCGCCATGCTGGAAGCGATCAACCGGATGCAGGGCACGCGCAACGGCATCACTGCCCGCGTCTGCCCCACGGTGGATGAGATCGAAGCCGCGTGGCGTGACGGAGCGCTGGCGGTCGTGCCGGGCGTGGAAAACGGTTACGGCATGGGCGACGATATCGGCATGCTGGCGAAGTTCCGGGCGCTCGGAGCACGCTATGTCACGCTGACCCACAACGGGCACAACGCGCTGGGTGATTCCGGGCAGCCCAGCCGGGCGCTTGCTGATCCGGCGGCGATGCACGGCGGCCTGTCCGCTCTTGGTCGGGAGGCCATCACCGAGATGAACCGTCTCGGCATGCTGGTCGACGTCTCTCACACCGGCCGGGAGACGATGCTTCAGGCTGTCGAGGTCTCCTCGGTGCCGGTGGTGGCGACCCATGCCTGCGTGAAGGCCCTGTGCGATCACCCGCGTAATCTGGACGACGTACAGCTTGACGCGCTGAAGGCCAGCGGTGGCCTGATCCAGATCACCGCGATCGGGGGATTTCTGCGTCCCCGCGCGGAGCTGGCCGGTCGTCGGGCGACGGTCGCGGACTACATGGATCACCTCGACTATGTCGTGAAACGGCTGGGGGTCGAGTATGTCGGGATTTCATCGGATTTCGACGGTGGCGGCCAGCTGGAAGGCTGGGAAAACGCAGCGGCCTCCCCCGCGTTGACAGCGGAACTGATGCGTCGTGGATACGACCGCAGCGAGATCCAGGCGTTCTGGGGTGGCAACTTCCGACGGCTCCTCCGCAAGGGTGAAGAAGCTGCCGCGGCGGGCCTGTAAAAGGGACGGATTCGCTTCTGCGAACAAACCGGGATCGCTGCGTGAAGTGGCGATCAGAATGGGATCACCGATTTTGTCCACCTCCGGGATTGACTCCCTGTATTTCCATTCACTTTTGCCGATTCGGCCCTTCGGGGAAAATGTTCAGGTGATAAAACACAATAAAAACAACACGTTAATTGCTTTGATTAAAAAATATGCAATCCAAGATTCAAGGCGGAAGACCGGGGGGTCCATCAATCTGTCATCTTTTCTTCCACAAAGTTATCCACACGTTCAGTGGATGAATATTCCATGACAGACGAAACCCTTGGAGCGACTGCGGAAATGCCGGAGTCCCCCCTCACGGGCGTGGAGGTTATCCAGACCGCCCTGAAGACCATGCCGCTGTCACCCGGCGTCTACCGGATGATCAACGCGAAAGGCGAAGTGCTCTACGTCGGCAAGGCCCGGGCGCTGAAGAAGCGCGTGACGTCCTACACGCAGCTCTCCCGCCTGCCCGAGCGCCTGCGGCGGATGGTGTCCGAAACGGCTTCCATGGAGATCGTCACGACCCATACCGAGGCCGAAGCGCTGCTGCTTGAGGCCAACTACATCAAGCGCATGAAGCCGCGCTTCAACATCCTTCTGCGCGACGACAAGAGCTACCCGTGGCTGATGCTGACCGGGCAGCACGACTTCCCCCAGCTCGCCAAACATCGCGGCAGGATGGAGAAAGGCGCAAGCTACTGGGGACCATTCGCGTCGGCGTGGGCGGTCAATCAGACCATCACCATCCTGCAGCGGGTTTTTCAGCTGCGGACCTGCTCGGACTCCGTGTTCTCGTCACGCACGCGGCCCTGCCTGCTGTTCCAGATCAAGCGCTGTTCCGCGCCGTGCGTCGACCGGATCAGTCAGGAAGATTATGGCCACCTTGTCACGCAGGCGAAGGAGTTTCTCGCCGGTGAAGGCGCGACGCTGAAAGCGCAGTTCGCGAAGGAAATGGAGCAGGCGGCGGAGACGCTGGATTATGAACGGGCGGCGATCCTGCGTGATCGCATCCGGGCGCTGGCCAGCATGCAGGACTCGACGGTCGTCAATCCATCCAACATCCGCGATGCCGATGTCATCGCAGTCTGGCAGACAGCGGGGCAGGCCTGCATTCAGGTGTTCTTCATCCGTGGCGGGCGGAACAACGGCAACAGGGCCTTCTACCCGGCCCACACGAAGGACGAGACTGACGCCGACATTCTGGCGGCCTTTCTGGCGCAGTTCTACGACGACAAGCCTCCCCCCGCGCTCATCCTCGTGAATCACGAGCTTGAGGAGACACCTCTGCTGAGCGAGGCGCTGGGGATCAAGCGCGGCCACAAGGTCGAGATTCTGCGGCCCCAGCGTGGCGAACGACGCGAGGTGGTGGAACACGCCGAGACCAACGCCCGGGAGGCGCTTGAGCGCAAGCTGGCCGAGAGCGCTGGTCAGGCCAAGCTGCTGGATGGGGTGGCGAGGGTGTTCGGTCTCAATGAACCGCCCAACCGGATCGAGGTTTACGACAACAGCCATATCATGGGGACAAACCCCTATGGCGTGATGATCGTCGGCGGCCCGGAAGGCTTCGATCGACGGTCCTACCGGAAATACAGCATCAGGAGCGGCATCACCCCCGGCGATGACTTCGGCATGATGCGCGAGGTTCTGGAACGGCGCTTCGGACGGGCGCTGAAAGAGGCGGCGGAACAGGGGCGCGAGAAGTCGGCCGACTGGCCGGATGTGCTGCTGATCGACGGTGGTGCGGGCCAGCTTTCCGCCGTGCAGAGCGTGCTGGACTCACTGGGCGTCCGGGACGTGAAGCTGGTGTCGATCGCCAAGGGGCCAGACCGCAATGCCGGACGCGAGTGGTTCCACACGCTTGACGCCCCGCCCTTCCAGCTCGAACCGCGCGACCCGGTGCTCTACTACCTCCAGCGGCTGCGTGACGAGGCGCATCGGTTCGCCATCACCACGCATCGCGCCGGTCGTTCGAAGGCGTTCGTGAAATCGGAACTGGACGAGATTCCGGGGATCGGTCCGACCCGCAAGCGGGCGCTGCTGAACCATTTCGGTTCGGCGCGCGGCGTCAGTCAGGCAGGCCTGGCCGAGCTGGAAGCGGTGTCGGGCGTAAACCGGGAGACAGCCCGCGCCATTTATGGGCACTTCCATCCGGACTGGACCCCGGCCTGACAGGCGAACGCCCGCTAGGTTATCCCGGAAAGCACGACAACCCGAAACGGCTATTGGCTGTTCGGAACCTCACGGGCTTTTAACGCCCGGGAAGTGTCCCGCTGCGATAGCTTTCCTGCTGATAAAAAAGGCAGATGTTCTGCTGTGTGCCGTTCCTGTTCGTGGCAAAGTGGAGTAACGTGGTCCCCATGATAACCGATCTGCCGAATCTTCTGACCCTGTCGCGGATCGTCGCCATTCCGGTTCTGGTCGCGCTTGTGGCCATGAATCGCGCGGAGGCGGCTGCCGGGGCGTGTCTGCTCTTCATTGCGGCGGCGGTGACGGACTACTTTGACGGCCATCTGGCCCGCTCCCGTCAGATGCAGTCGGATCTCGGGCGCATGCTTGACCCGATTGCCGACAAGCTGCTGGTCGGCGCGTCCCTGATGGTGCTGGCGGGTCTGAACAAGCTGACCTATGGCGCGCTCTGGCCCGCTATCGTGATTCTGTGCCGGGAAATTCTGGTCAGCGGCTTGCGGGAATATCTCGCCGGCACCCGTATCAGCCTGCCCGTCACACGGCTGGCGAAGTGGAAGACCGGTTTCCAGATGACCGCCATCGGGTTCCTGCTGGCTGGCGACAGCACGGGCGTTCTGCTGCACATGCCGTGGCTGCCGGTCAGTCTCATGGGGTCCGTGATGCTGTGGATCGCAGCGGTTCTCACACTGATGACGGGATGGGACTATCTGGTGGCCGGGTTGCGGCATGTGGAAAAGGCCGGAGGTGCCGAAAAAACATCGGGTTAAGCGTGACCTGTTCGCCACGCTTCATCAGTCTCATGACCTGAGAATGTGAAAGAACATGACTTTCAGGTAAGCTGGAATTTACCTGTGGCTGTCACGCTTGTATCAAAGCCCGCACTACGCGGACCATCTGGACGAGGAAGAACTTATGCGGAAAGCCGCTCTTGTAGCGTCATTACTGGTGTTGAGCGGTTGTTCCGGCTTTGACAAATGGCTTACCGATACGGCGACACTTCCGGGAGCCAATCCCAACGAGCCTCACGGGGAATCGGAGACGCTGCGGCGGGTGCGTGGTTACGCCACGACCGAAACCCCTTTGCTGCCTGAGGCGGGGAATATCTGGCCGGGGGCCCCGAAGCCCCTGCCTTCCCTTTCGGATGTTGCGTCTGACCACGATTCCCAGGTTGGCGGAGCAGCCGGGGACCTTCCGGATGGCGGCAAGCTCTCGATCGGCGAGGATTTCCAGGATTCTTTCTCAGGTGCGGGGACATCCGCAGCCCTGCCCAGCGTAGAACCTGATGTCGCGTCCAAATTTGGTGGTGGGAAAGCGGCCAGTTCCACTATCGAGATTCCGAATGGCGATGGCACGACGACTCTGATTCATCCGGACGGCTCGATCAAGACCGTGAAGACCTCTTCCCTGCCTCATGGTGGCGCAGCGCCTGCGCACAGTGCGAAGGACGCCACCGGAAAGGCCGCTGCGGCGCCTCCGGGCCCCGCCAAGGGAGAGAAGGATATTGTTATTCCCGTGACGCCGCTGCTCTCGACTGACCCAGCCACCACGCACTGACGCGTGCTGTTTCGTCAGAATAAGGTGCGGTCTGGCGGAAATATCGGATAAGATAAGGGCAACACCGCCTGACTGGTGAATGTCAGTTTCCGTATATTATCCGGAACGCGTCAGACTGCGAAAACAGGAATTCGGCATGAGTGATAGTGTGACAGTTCTCTATTTCGCCGGTCTGCGCGAGCAGTTCGGGCGGGGAAGTGAAACGGTCGCGCTCAGTGCGGATGTTCTGACGGTGAAAGACTTTCTGACTGCCAGACGTCAGGCAGACACCACCTTTGAGGCTGTTTTTTCCCGGTTTCCCCGTATGCGTGTGGCGGTCAACAAGGTCATGGGAGACCTTTCGACACCTGTGCACAATGGCGACGAGATTGCTTTTTTTCCGCCCATGACCGGTGGATAAGCGCCATGTCGTCGCAGGAAAACGCCCGCAGAATCCGTGTTGTAGTGCAGCCTTCTCCCTTTGATATGGGAACGGAAACGGCACGCCTGCTGACTCTTGGTCCGGATATAGGTGGTCTGGGCTCTTTTCTTGGAGTTGTGCGCGGCGGTGGCGGGCTGGTGGCTCTTGAGCTGGAGCATTATCCCGGCATGTGCGAACAGAGCCTGACGACGCTGGCTGAAGACGCATTGCAGCGATTCAGTCTGGTCGGATGCACGATCATTCATCGTGTGGGACGACTGGTTGTAGGAGAGCCTATCGTGCTGGTGCTGGCTGCCGCCGCTCACCGTGGCGCAGCTCTGGACGCCACACGCTTTCTCATCGACCGACTGAAAACGGGTGCGCCGTTCTGGAAAGCCGAAGAATTTGCCGACGGACGGCGAGTCTGGGTGGAAAGCCGACAGGAAGATGAGGCGATCGCCGCAAGGTGGTGAAACCTGCCGCACGTTCCGGAAGAGCCGAGGACCGCGCTTTTGAGGCATCGCTTTTCAGGCGGTGATACGCGCCTCAGGGAAGAGCCCCGAACCCCACAAAACAACACGGTCGCCCTGTTAGAAGACCCCGCGCTGTCTTCTGTTTACCAGACAGACAACAATCATAAAAAAAAGCCGCCCTTCCCTGAAGGAAGAACGGCTTTTCATCAAATGGCCGGAACGCCGGCTTCCGGGTCAAGGCGGTAACCACCACCTTCCGTAATCAGCAGCGTCGCATTGGAAGGATCCGGCTCGATCTTCTGACGCAGACGATAGATGTGCGTTTCAAGCGTGTGCGTCGTCACGGCAGCGTTGTAGCCCCAGACTTCATTCAGCAGCACCTGACGTGGCACGGGACGCGTACCGGCTCGATAGAGAAACTTGAGGATCGCGGCCTCTTTCTCCGTCAGGCGGATGCGCTTGTTGCGGGTCGTCTCCACCAGCAGCTTGGCGGACGGACGGAAGGTGTAAGGACCAACCGTAAAGACCGCGTCTTCACTGTTTTCGAAAATACGAAGCTGGGCGCGCAGACGGGCCAGCAGTTCAGCGATGCGGAAGGGCTTGGCGACATAATCGTTCGCACCGGCGTCCAGACCGCGCACGATGTCAGCCTCGTCATCCGAGCCTGTCAGCATGACGATCGGCATGCGCAGCCCTGCCCGTCGCAGTTCCACGCAGAAGTCGCGGCCGTCTCCGTCCGGAAGCGTCACATCGAGAATGATGGCGTCGAAACGCGCATCCGGAGCCTTCAGCGCCTCCCATGCGGCGGCAACGGAATCGGCCTCCACGGCCTGAAACTCACCCTCGACCTGCAGCTGCTCAACCAGCATCTGTCGCAGCGTCTGGTCATCATCAACGATCAGGATTGGACGTGCGCCCGACATTCACTACCTCTTCTTTTTGCGGGCTCAGTAAGCGCCCTTTACCACTACGGCAAGAGGCAACCGACTCACTTCACCCTTTTCGGCGGGCGAGTGCCGAACCTCTGCTTCACGGCGTCGTGACAGACTGGCATGAAACGGAGGATAACGCCAATTCCACTCTGCCATCATTCCGATACAAAAACCGGCTCTCCATGACGCTCTTGCAGCATCACAGCGACACAGGGCTGTCAGCAGACCCGTCAGCCCCCCGAAACCTCACCTGCAACCGGAACCGTGATCATGATACATGCGACACTCATTCCTGAAAGCGGCTGCACTGCACGACTGCATTGCGCAAACCGGGTTTTCCCGGCTGTGATCGGCGCTGCCGGCATCACGCACCATAAGGAAGAAGGGGATCACGCCACCCCGGTGGGCACCTTCCCACTGCGGAAGCTGTTTTACCGCGCAGATCGGGTCAGCCGCCCGATACCGGGGCCGGTCCATGCCGACGGCTCGCGCCTTTTGCTTGAGCCGATCACCCGGCAGGATGGCTGGTGCGACGATCCATCACATGCCGACTACAACCGGCAGATCACGCTGCCACACCCAGCCCGTCACGAAGAATTGTGGCGTGAGGACCATCTCTACGACATCGTCGGCGTGCTGGGTTACAACGACAATCCGCCGGTCGCAGGTCGCGGCTCAGCGATTTTCCTGCATCTCCAGTCGCCGGACAGAGCCCCAACGGAAGGCTGCATCGCCCTGACCGAAGCCGATCTGCGGGAAGTCCTCGCCATGGGGCTCGCCTCGATCACGGTTGAGGCGACGTCGTAACCGGTGGGGCGTTGGGTCTGGGCGGCACCATGGAAATGATCACTTCTTCGACAGCGGGCGGCGCGTCCCGCCCTTCTTCCGCAGAGTGGATCATGACCCCGCCGCCCGGTCGAAGCGTGAGAAAATCGAGACGGTCTTCAACTCGTCGTGAAAGTTGCACTTCGGTTTCCGGCGTGACGGGTAACGCCACGAAACGCCAGCCATCCTGATAGAGTGTATCCAGAAGCGTGAAGTTCCACGCAGGCTCACCCAGCAGTTTGCCGCGCGCATCCCGGCTCAGACCGCGATACTCATCCAGCTTCTTGAGGCCCGGACTGACCTGATAGACACGCGCCCGTCCGAAATGCGGCGCAAGGTGCGCGCAGACCATGCCGTTATAGATCGCGTCCGGGGTGGCGGCGATCAGATAGTCCGCAGGCAGTTCCTCCAGACTCTCGGCGCCGGCATCGGACAGCATCTCGGCGTGCAGCACCGGAATACCCGCCCGTTTTGCGGGCACCAGCCCCCGCGCCGCCGTATCGACCATGGTCACCGGCGTCCCGGCCCTGACCACGACCTCCGCCATGTTGCGTGTCCAGGGATTGGCCCCGACAATCGCCAGTGCGGGCACATTGGAGAGAGTCAGCTTCAGTTTCCGCGCCAGAGGTGTCAGCGAAAACCCATGGAGCAGCATGGTCGCCGCAATGAGCGCGAACACGGCAGGCATGACGAATTCGGAACTGGCGAAACCGGCCTCACTCAGTCGAATCCCGGACACACCGGCTACGGCCGCCGCGACAATACCGCGCGGCGCGATCCATCCCACAAAGATACGTTCGCTCCAGCTCAGGCCGCTCCTCAATGTCGCCAGATAAATCCCCAACGGCCTGATAACGAAGATCATCGCCAATGTCAGAGCGAATATGGACCAGGACAGACGGGCCAGAACGACGCGATGGAGGTCGGCGGTCAGCAGGATGAACAGGAGCGAGACGATCAGAACGACCATGCTCTCCTTCATCCGCTGCAGTTCACCCAGCCCCGGCACACGCATGTTGGCCAGCGCCATGCCGAACACGGTCGCAGCCATGAGACCGGCCCCGTCCATGAACAGGGTGCCTAACCCGTAGACTGCCAGCGCCAGAGTGAGGAGCAGCGGCATCTTGAGCGTCTCGGGCATCAGATCCCGGACAAAGAGCTGCTTGACGCTCCAGCCTCCGCCGATGCCGAGACCGATTGCCACGATCATGCTGATCAGGAGATGCGGCATCATCTCGGTGAAATAGATTGATGTGCCTTCATTCGGCTTCATCAGCAGAATTTCCAGCACGAGCGTCGCGAGGATCGCCCCGACCGGATCGTTGACAATGGCTTCCCAGCGCAGAAAGGCGGCGATACGTGGCTTCAGTTTCGCCTGCCGCAGCAATGGCAGCACGACCGTCGGACCGGTCACCACGACAATGGAACCGAACAGGCAGGCAGGTCCCCACGCCAGCCCACCGACATAATGCGCGGCGGCGGACCCCAGAATCCAGTTGATGGGGAGAGCGACCAGAGTGAGGCGGATCACACCTTCGCCAGCCACGCTGAGTTGTCGGAAGTCCAGCGCAAGACCGCCTTCGAACACGATCAGCGCCACGGCTAGCGAGACGATGGGATGGAACAGAGGGCCGATCAGTGTGGAGGGATGAAGGATATCCAGCCCCGGCCCCAGAACCAGCCCCAGCACAAAGAGCAGGACAATGGCGGGAAGACGAAAACGCCAGGCAATCCACTGCGCAGCCATGCCGCCGCAGAAAACAAGGAAGACAAGAAAGGCTGCATCCTGTGTCATGCTGCGACCCTCGTACGCATGTCCGCCATTTTCTCTCCCATGCTGTGAAACCACGCGGGGCAGAAGCTCTGTGCCGCGTTCAATGCTGATATCTGATCAGCTTATACACGACTGACGACAACTCCCCATAGAGGCGCTGCTCTTGGCGGAAACACCGATCCCGTCCACACTGCGCGCCTATCGCCGGTGCTGGCCCGTGTCCGTACGCCACACCGCTCGTCCACGCATCAGGGAGTCACGCAGATGTCTCAGATTGAAGTTGTCGCCATTGTGAAGGTGAAACCAGGAAAGGGAGACGAAGCGGCCGCAGCCATGAAGGCCTGTGTCGTGCCGTCACGCGCAGAGGCGACCAATCATGCCTATACGCCGTTCCGTGATCTCGATGCGCCCGAAACACTCGTCTTCATCGAACGCTGGGAAAGCCGTCAGGCGCTTCAGGACCATCTGGAAACGCCTCATTTCAAGAATATGGCCGCCATACTGGAACCGCTTCTCGCAACCCCCATCGAGATCCACATTCTCCAGCCAGTCTGAAACACCCACGCGGAGACGCCCTGCAAGCGAGGCGCTTCGTGTTTCACGGGAATCAATTTCCGGAGGCTTTTTGAAAAAAAGCTTCACCCGAAACTGCTTCGGACGTCTGAGCCAGTCAGCGACTCTTAAAGTCGCCTGCGCTGCCTCAGTCGTCTGAGCAGTTTTCTCGCAGTCTGTAGCGCGACCGGCCCGATCCGGCCGAAACGCGCCTCTGCAAGCTGCTTTTCCAGAGTGGTCACACGGCTTTGCAGCGCCCGAATGTGCCGGTCGTCAGCCTGCCTTTTCTCCAGAAGCTCCAGCAGACACCGCTCCAGAAACGCCTGCTCCTCCACCGGATCAACGGGGGGAACGGCGACGTCCTCTCCCGGCGGCTGCCTGCTTTCGTCCGTCACAACCGTTTTCTGCTCACACACCAACCGGACGTGGACACAGAGCGCGTTCGACCAGCCCGCAGACGATATGCGCGGCAGTGATGTGAAGCTGCTGGATCACCGGCGTCCAGTTGGCCGGAACCGCAAGCGTCACATCGCAATGTGCGCCCAACACACCGGCATGTCCTGTGAAAGCCGCCGTCACCAGACCGATTTCACGCGCAGCCTCGAAAGCCCGCAGGATGTTGGGTGAACGCCCTGAGGTGGTGATACCGAGGAAGACATCCCCTTCCCGCCCCAGCGCCATGACCTGACGGGAGAAGATATCGGCGAACCCGTAATCATTGCCGATGGCGGTGATGCCGGACGTGTCAGTGGTCAGCGCGACCGCGCTCAGGGGGCGGCGGTCATACATCAGCCGCGCCGTAAACTCGCCGGCGATATGCTGCGCATCGGCAGCGCTGCCGCCATTGCCCGCAATCAGCAGCCGTCCGCCGTTTTCCAGCGCAGTCACAATCCGTGCACCCATGTCCAGCATGATCGCCTGAGAGACCTCATCCTGCGCAAACGCCGCCATCGCGTCGGCGGACTGACGCAGATAGTCGGTCATGAACCCCTTGTCGGCCCCGACTGTTTGCGCTGCATCGTCCATGGCTACCCTCTCAAGCATCACCTGTTATCCTTGCTGACAATAGCGTGAGACTACGCCAAGGACATGTCTAAACCGTTTCTATAGCCGCCTCTCTCATGACAGGGCAGCCCCGGAAGCCTTCCTTCACGTCATATCTTCGGATCGACATGGAAAACGCAGAAGCAGCGCATCATCCGTAACCTGCAAAGAAGGATTGAGCGGAAAATCACGCTCCATCCACTCTTTCCAACGCCCGACCAGCCGCGCCGTCTCCTGCCAGTGTTTCAGAATCTGTGCCGGGCTCACATCCCGCCCGCGTGTTCCCCCATCTACATGCGTGAGGGTCGCATGCGGCGTCCATACGACCCGCCATCCCGCTGCACCGGCACGCAGGCAGAGATCAATATCATTGCAGGATACCGCGAACGATTCGTCGATGCCGCCGACCTGATCGAAGACTTCCCTACGGATCATCAGACACGCACCAGTGACGGCGCTCAGATCCCGCTGACAGATCAGCGCGTTCAGATACCCGATATCCCCGGCTTTCGCCCCGCGCTGGAGATGCGTCGCACCATCCCGCGACAGCATCACCCCGGCGTGTTGAAGTGTGCCGTCCGGATAGAGCAGCCGTGCGCCCACAATACCTACTCCCGGACGCAGACTTTGCCGCACCATCTCATCCAGCCAGCCCGGATGCAGAATTCGCACGTCATCATTGAGCAGAAGCAGCACATCTCCGCGACCAAGCGCCGCAGCCTGATTGTTCAGCCGCGCCCAGTTGAATGTGCCTTCCTGTCGGAGAATGCTCACGATCGGATGGCGGGACAGGTCCTCAAGCAGCGCCAGCATGTCAGAACGGACACTACCGTTATCCACCACGATGATTTCCAAACGTGGATAATCCGTTTCTTCAAGAAGCCCCCGCAGGCAGGTTTGCAGAAAATCCGGCCTGTCTTTTGTGGGAATAATGATCGACACAAGCGGAACAGTGGATGGCAGCGGATAACGAACCCGGAGACTTTCTGTTTTTCCCGGCACCAGAGCCGCTTCTGTCAGAACGACATCCGGTCGATGACGCGCAAGATGCTTTTCCGCCAACCGGCGGAAGTGCGATTGGAGAAAGACATCATCGGCATCGTTTCTGAAACGATGGAAGAGCACACTCGGCAAATGAACAATCTGTCCCGGTTTCCTGCCCTCCACGACGGCGAGTTTCAGCGCATACAGCCAGCAGGCCGAGGTCGGTGGCAGCTCACGTGATTCCTCAACGCCATCGAGTTCCTCGGCAACGTCCTGCACGCGACGCCTTGAAAAGATACAGAGCTGCCCAAGCGTATCACTTGCCAGCAGTTGATCCTCGCTCCAGCCCGGCTTCAGGCAGGCTCCGACGTGATCGCCTGTCCGATCAATCCTGTCTTCATCCGTGAAAAGCAGGATGGTTTCAGGCCGGGCTTCCAGCGCTGTGACGATACGGGCAAGAGCGCCGTCTGCCAGCCGATCTCCCGGTTCAATGAAAGCGACATAGGTCGCCTGCCCTTCGAGCCGCTTTGTCGTGCGTCGGATGCGCCGCTGGTCCGGATCGGTATTCAGGCGCCCGAATACCTCGGCAGAGGCGGCCACATGCAGCGTCCAGTTCACGTCTTCCTGCCTGAAGAACGAGTTCAGGGTGAGCCGGGCGGCTTCAATGTCATCGCTTCCGACAGTCATATGGACATCGAAAGAGACACGGCTTCGACACGATTTTTTTAGGCTACCCCCTGTCTCAGTCTGCAAGGCTGAAAGGAACCACAGCGCATAGGCGCGGTCATCATCAGGAGAAGCGCTTTCCGGATAACACAACCGAAACGGCATGATCCCGGCGCGGTTTTCAGGAAGCTGTGCCGCCACGACCAGATCCTCACAGAGGCGCTGCTTCAGATCCGCATCGGAGGAAACGGAAATGCCCGTCCTGTGTTCATACATCCGACGAAACTCGTCTGATTGCACGACAATCCGTGCCAGACAGCGCAACGAAGCCTGCGTCACTTCCCCGGTTCTACGATCCACCGTGCGGCGCATAAGTCGCATGATCTCGCCCTGATCGGGCAGACGTTTCAATCCGACACGAAACATCGCGCCCATGGCGAGGGCCGCCTCATGGATCTGTCGTGCGGAAAGCGACACGGCACGCCCCGGAAGAGTCTCAAAATATCGTTTTTGTATCAAATATATTTCGATCCGCTATCAGGTTGACGGAGACCCTCCGGTAATGGTGGATGCCTGCACGCCGTCACGTAACAGGCCTGAGCCTTATGATACGATCTTCTTCTCAATGCACGATCCGCGTCGATGTTGACGATCTTTTCCAGTATGCGATGGCCAATCCCAGACCAAGTGGAATCCAGCGTGTCGTCTACGAAATTCTGGGCGTTCTGGAGGAGCGTGCGGCCGTGCATCCTCAGCAGCCACGTATTCTGTTCGTACGCAGGGGTCGGAGCGGTGAACCTTTTGCAGAAGTCTCATGGTCCGACATCACCGCTCTGTTCAGCACACTCACCGGCATGGAACAGACAAGTGAAAGACGCAGCAATACCCGTCGCACCGGACAGTCTCTTCTTCGTCAGCCTCGCTTTGGTGAAAACCTGCGCAGAACCCTGATTTCAAAATTTCAGTCCATGCCGGACGATATAGGAAAACCTCTTCTGGCGTCCGGCATTGCGCAAATCCGGGCAGCCCACCTGCTCCGGCAATGCTTCCGACCGCCACATGACAGGCAGGCCGCTTCCAAAACGGAATCTTCTTCCGAAGTCTTCTCTTATAAAACAACGATATTTTCCAAGAATACAATATCATCAGAACAAAAAGACATCTTTCTGATTCTCGGCGCGGCATGGTGCGATCCGCTTTTCAGTGAACGCCTTCGCCATGCGCGCGAACAGTATGACATGCGACCCGTGCTGCTCGTCCACGACCTGATACCGTCTCGTCGTCCGGAATGGTGTGATCCTTCTCTTGTCAGGAATTTTCAGCACTGGCTGAAGACCAGTCTTCCACACTGTTCCCGGCTTCTGGCAGTCAGCAGAGCGACCGCGCGAGATGTAGAACAGTATGCAACCGAACACGGGCTGGAACTGTCTCCTCCTGTTCAGGTGATGCCCATGGGCTCAGGCTTCAGCAGTATGCTGACAGGATCAGGGACACTTCCAGTCGGACTGCCCGCCGCAGGCTCCTATGTTCTGTTCGTTTCCACACTGGAAGTGCGCAAGAATCACGCATTCCTGCTGCGCGTCTGGCGTCGTCTTCTCAACGAGGGAAAAGAGGCCGACATTCCGACACTGGTTTTTGCCGGACGTGTCGGCTGGCTGGTGCGTGACCTGACGCAGCAACTCGATAATAGCGACTGGCTGAACGGCAAGATCAGACTCATTTCAGATCCAACGGACGAAGAACTGAAATATCTCTATCAGGGCAGTCTTTTTACCATCTTCCCATCCCTGTTTGAAGGATGGGGCCTGCCGGTGTCGGAAAGCCTGATGATGGGTGTTCCCTGCCTTGCATCGCACGCCACATCAGTGCCGGAAGCCGGGGGACAGTTCGCCCGTTACTGTGACCCTGAAAACGTCACGGACGCAGTAGAAAAAATTCGCGAACTTCTCGCTGACCGCGAACAACTCTCTTTGTGGAAAAACGAGATCAGAACAGGCTTCATGCCCACCTCATGGGAACAGTCCGCCGACATGCTGCTGGACACCTGCCTTGCAACGTCCCACGAGGAGGCCCGACCGTAATGTCCATGCTATGGGTCGATGTGACCGATCTGCTCGATTACCTTGGTCAACACAACAGACCGAGCGGCATCCAGCGCGTTGTATCCGAACTCGGCCGGGCTCTTGTGGAATGCGCCCTGGAACGCGTACGGTTCGTAAGGCGCTTTGCAGGCCCGTGTGATTTTGAAACAGTCAGCTGGCAGGACATGGAAAGCCTTTTCGCAAAGGCGGCGGAAAAGGTCATTGCACACGGAACTGTGCAGACCGCAGTTTCATCATCTGATGATGCAGGACTATCCATCCCTCCTCAGGGACGGCTCGCTCTCATCAGAGAATCAGCCGCCATGCAGATTTCCACTTTCCGACACCTGAACCGGCTTGCGGACAATCTGGCCAGTCGGGTCAGGAGAGCTGTTCGTCATAGATCAGGACAGCATCACGCCGCTCTCCTGCACACTGACTCCGGCCGCCTGCTGTCCGAGCTTGCCCGTCCCGGCGATTTCTTTTTGGTTCCCGGCTCCCCTTGGGATTTTGCGGACTATTCCCAGACCGTGCGTTGGTTGCGCGATAGCCGAAGGGTAACATTCGGGCTGTTGATCCATGACATGATCCCGATTTTCAATCCTGAATGGTGTGATCGCGGTGTGATCGCAAGCTTCACAAGCTGGCACAGGACCGTGCTGCCGCTGGCGGACCATGTTTTCACAACCAGCGCCGCTACGGCATGCGATGTTCAGAAATACGCCCGACAGGAAAGGATCTCTCTGCCATCGGAACCGGTGCCCATCGGCGTGGGCGCAGCCTTTCACCGCCATACGCCCGGATCAGGCCGTCCTTCCCATCTTCCTGCGCCCAACAGTTATGTTCTGTTCGTCTCCACACTTGAGGCGCGGAAGAATCACATCCAGATGGTGCGGGTATGGCGTCGTCTTGTGGAAGAACGGGGCGCTGCCCATGTGCCGACGCTGGTTTTCGCAGGGCGTGCCGGCTGGCTGGTGCATGATCTGATGCAGCAACTTGCAGGCATGAAGTGGCTGGACGGGAAAATACGCCACATCCCCAGCCCTACCGACAGGGAACTGGCATTTCTCTATGAGGACTGCCTGTTCACCGTGTTCCCCTCACTCGCCGAGGGGTGGGGTCTTCCCGTTTCGGAAAGTCTGGCGGCCGGCAAACCCTGTCTGGCGTCCGGCACGACCGCCATACCGGAAGCCGGAGAGTCGCTGGCGCGCTACTTCGACCCGGACAATGCAGAAGATGTTTTCAAAGCAATTTCAGAAACACTGGATGATCCGCAGGCGCTGTCTGAGTGGAGCAACCGCATTCGCAGGGCGTACAACCCTCCGCAATGGCGGGACTGCGCGCAGCGGATTCTGGAGCGGACCGCTGCCTGCGGCCAGTCCTGAATCCCCTGTCACCGGAGAGCCTCATTCACTCTCCGGCACAGCATTCTCAGAAACCGGCGTCTTTCCAGGGATTGGAAAGCGGGCGGGCGCCATAGTGAGAAATTACTTCGGACGCCGCCAGCGAGGCCAGCCGTCCGCATTCTTCCAGTGAACGGTTCGAGGTAAGGCCGGTCAGGAAGCCCGCTGCATACGCATCGCCAGCGCCGGTCGTATCTACAACCTGTGTCGGCACGGGAGCGATATCGACCCGCTCGCCGCCACGGATCACCACGCTGCCCAGTTCGGAGCGTGTCAGCGCCGCGAAGCTGGTGTCTTCCGCAACATGTCGCGCAGCCGTTTCAAACTTGTCCGTCTGATACAGCGCGCAGATCTCATTCTCATTGGCGAAGAGAATATCAATGTGCCCCTTGATCAGATCCAGAAATGCGTCCCGATGACGGCCTACGCAGAAGGGATCCGAAAGAGAAAGGGAAACCTGACGCCCGGCGTTATGCGCCAGTGTCGCCGCCCGTCGGAAGGCTTCCTGCGCATGCGGCGGATCAAAGAGATAACCTTCAAGATAGACGATGGAGGACGCTGCAATGACATCATGCAGAACGTCTTCCGGGGAAAACTGCGTGCAGGCTCCAAGATACGTGCACATCGTACGCTGGCCATCCGGCGTGATCAGCACGATGCAACTCGCCGTCGCCAGATTGGCCCCCAGCCGTCCGTCCAGCGGTTTGGACGGAAAGGCGACACCACATCCACGCATGTCTTCAGAAAATGCGTTTCCGGCCGTGTCGCCCGAGACCTTGCCGAGATACGCCACACGAGAACCGAGCTGGGCCGCCGTCACGCAGGTATTGGCGGCTGATCCACCCCCCGTCTCGCACTCGACCTGCACCGCATCCCGCAGGGTTTTTACCCTATCCTCATCAATCAGGGTCATGCTGCCGGCCACGAGGCCCTGAGCTTCGAGGAAATCGAAACTCACCTTCGCCAGCACATCCGTGATGGCGTTTCCTATACCGCAAAGATCGTAAAGGATGGTCATACCTTGGTCCCGCTGACTGAAAAGCTGGTCTCCTCTACCTCCAATGTACTGGCGCAGTCCATGCCTCCAGAGCCCCCTCATTTCCGTTCCCGATCCCCGGAGAAGCGTTTATCAGCCATTTTCCGGGAAAATTCCGTAACGAACTCCCTTGTCGAGCGCCCCCTTATGCGTATAACCGTGAGGAACCGCTGACATTGGCTACAGACTTCCATTCCGAAGCTGACGATGTCGGCAGCTATCCGGTCGCCTTGCGGCCCATACACGAGTGACGGGGTTTTTCTTGCTATTCAAGAGACACAAACCTGACGCCTCCAAGACCCAGTCAGCCGGGTCGGCCACGTCTGCGACCGGTAGCAATGCCGGCGTTCCCCGGTCGCCTGCTTCTGGTTCTTCCGAAAGCAAATCTGCAAAAGCAGATGCTGGCGGACATGGAGCCATCTTTTCGCCCAAGCCGGCAGGCGAGTCAGACAGGTCGCTAACCAGCACTGCTGGTTCTTCCTCACCTTCGAAGGATTCAACATCTATGGGTCGTGCTCCCTTTCCTCCCACGTCCGGAACTCCGGGGTCATCCCCTGCCGGTGGTCCTACCCCGCCGAGCGCACCGCTCGCAGGCGGACAGGGCATCGTCCCGGGCCAGCGCCCTTCGGCCGTGAACGCCCCGCGTGATGATCGTCGCACCCTCGTTGTCGGTCGCGGCATCAGCGTTCAGGGCTCCGTGCAGGATGCAGAGCGCCTCGTGGTTGAAGGCACTGTCGAGTCCAGCATGATCAACGCCAAGGAGCTGTCCGTTGCTCCGGGCGGTCTGTTCCGTGGTGGCGTCGAAGTGGAAGACGCAGAGATCGCCGGCACCGTTGACGGCACGCTGACTGTTCGCGGTCACCTGACCGTTGCAGCAACCGGCCGTCTGCTTGGCAAGGCGACCTGCAAGCGTCTGCGCGTTGAAGATGGTGGTCAGATCACAGGTCAGCTGGAAATGCTCTCCGACAAGGATGTAGCGACCAAGACCGACAAGCCTGCCTGATCAGGGAGTCAGAAAAGCACAGTTTCAAACCTGTGCGTCTGATTACAAAAAACCCGCCATATGGCGGGTTTTTTTGTTGCCACTTTCTGATTAAGCCGCAGAATCTCTTCTCCTGGGGGATGGAAGCAACGAGACGGCCTCCATCCGATAGAAAAGCTCCTGATTTCCCACTCAGCCCGCGTTTTCGCGACGATCACGCAACTTGACGTAAGCCATGGCAGCATGTTCCGCGCAATAAGGCTTGCCCGGCAAAGGTGTCGCACCACAGAAGTGGAAACCCGGGGTTCCCGGATCACCCAGCGGCCAGCAGCAGGTTGCACTGCGACGACGAGGCTCCATCACGGCAGCCAGCCGCTGAGCGGCGGGACGCGAGGCCGGAGAAGCTTTTTTCGCGACCGGAGCGGGCTTTTCTACGACAGCCTCTTCCTGCGCCACTTTAGCCAGAGCTGGAACTGTCGCTTTCACGCGCTGTTCAGCGGGCTTTTCGTTCACGGCAACAGTTTCCAGCGGCTTTGCGGGAGCGCTTTCTGTCTTCATGCTGCTGACAACGACCGGCTTTTCAGCAGGCTTTTTAACCTGAGACGCTGGCGCCTCTCCGCTGGTTGCTGCATCAGCAGTGACCGCGGCTGGTGGCTGAGCAGCAACCGCGCTTACGGACGCAGCAGGCGCACTCTCGGCAGCACCTGTTTCCTTGGCAGTACGACGTGGTGCCGACGCCTTGGCCTGTTCTCCGGTCTCTGCCGTTTTCTTGGCGGCTGTTTTTCCATCCTGTCGACGAATCGGAGACGGACGTGCGGGAAGTCCCAGACGGTGAGCCTTGCCCACCACCGCGTTCTTTGTAATTCCGAGTTGTCGCCCGATCTCAGCCGTTGACAGTCCTTCCTGCCATAAAGCCTTGAGACGGGCGATTGTCTCGTCTGTCCATTCCATGACACGCCTCTCCCATTCTCGGACGGTCGCACCCGGTTCCGAGTTCTGAGCGAAAATATGATTTTCGCCACACACACTCAAGCAACAGTCATCGAAACTCCGCAGCGAACATCACAATGCCCTCGCAGAGTCTTGTGACATCGCCGCGTCAAAGTCTCTTACCCGTTCAGACGTTCGCATCCGAACAGGATTGGCCCTGATTATCCGTCCGTATCAGACGAAGTCGCCCCGCACTGACACCGAGAGACAGATGCCCCTCGAACAGCGCAAGCGCCTCCTCACCAAAAACATCACGACGCCAGCCCGTCAGTAGCGGCCCGGTCGGGTCGGGGTCCAGAGCAAAAGCGTCAAGATCGTCGGAACTGGCCACAAGCTTGGGGGCAACATCGTGCTTTTCACACTGATACGCCAGCAATACCTTTAACAATGCAACCAGCGCCGGAGAGGGACGCGGACCATCAGACCCCTTCCCGCTCCGCACGACCTTTGGCAATTGCGCATCCGGGAGCTGGACGGCATCGCGGATCACATCCAGCAATTCCTGCCCGGCCCGGCCTTCCGCAAATCCACGACTCACGCCTCTCACACGGGCCAGGTCATCCGTATTGCCCGGCACCGTCGCGGCAATCTCCAGAAGACTCTCGTCCTTCAGCATACGTTGCCGTGGAATATTCGCATTCTGGGCTTCCCTCTCCCGCCACGCGGCAATCGCCCGCAGGATACCCAGCATCCTGCGGTTATTCGTCCGGGCGCGGAGCTTTTCCCACTGCTTTTCGGGGTCCACCCGTAATCTGTCCGGATCAGAGAGTGCAGCCTGTTCAGCGCTGACCCATGCCGATCTGCCTTCCCGCTCCAGTTGCTTGAGCAGGGATTCATAGACCAGGCGCAGATAGGTCACATCCGCCGCAGCATAGGCCAGCTGGGCCGGCGATAGCGGACGGACCGACCAGTCCGTGAAACGATGGCTTTTGTCGATTGATGCGCCGGTGACTGCGCCGACAAGATTGTCGTATCCAACCTGATCGCCATATCCGGCCACCATCGCCGCCACCTGTGTATCGAACAGGGGCTGCGGAAGGCGATCAAACAGATGCAGAAAGATTTCCAGATCCTGACGGGCTGCGTGAAAAACCTTCACGACAGACTGATCATCGAACAGGACTGTCAGGGGCGTCAGATCAAGATCCGGCGCAACCGCATCGATCAGGACGACTTCCTTCTCCCCGGCGATCTGAAGCAGACACAGCTCGGGCCAGTAGGTCTTTTCCCGCATGAACTCGGTATCGACCGTAACGAAAGTCTCGTTTCTGAGTCTTTCGACTGTTTCTGCAAGGTCAGTCGTGCTGGTAATCAGACGGGGCGCCGGAAAGCTGTATCGGGGACTTTTAGCCATGAGCGTTCCATACACAGAGCCGCTGAAAAGCGAAAGTGTGCTTCCTTGACGTCAGCACCACGCCAGTGACACATCGCGTGAAAGATTGAATGGAGACAGACCATGACCGCGCAGAATGACGACCGGGAAACCCTTACCCAGCTCGGTCGATCCACACCGATGCCACAATCGCCCGAAGAGGCGGAACTGGAACGCGTCCCGGCCCCTCACAAAGGGAAACAGTATGTTGTGCGCTTCACTGCGCCCGAATTCACATCGCTCTGCCCCGTCACAGCCCAGCCGGATTTTGCGCATCTGGTGATCGACTACATTCCTCGGGACTGGATTGTCGAAAGCAAGTCTCTGAAGCTGTATCTCACCAGCTTCCGAAATCACGGCGCGTTTCATGAAGACTGCTCGGTGACGATCGCAGAAACGCTCGTCAAACTACTTGATCCGGTCTGGCTGCGGATTGGCGCTTACTGGTATCCCAGAGGCGGGATGCCTATTGATGTCTTCTGGCAGACGGGCCTGCCGCCGGAAGGCGTCTGGATCCCCGCTCAGGATGTTCCAGGTTATCGAGGACGCGGCTGACTGTCTCTTCACCTGCATCTGCACGAGGGACAACTTTACGGGGGTGTCGTCTCACCCCGTAAGAGCCGGAGTTCCATTGCCCATCAGATCGGGATCAAAGGAGCAGCGTTCCTTTGTGAGGTTCAGGGGCAAAGCTCTGAGCCCGACTTTGCAAGATATACAAACGTCATACAAAAAGCCCCGGCTCAGAAAACTGAACCGGGGCTTTTTGCTGTAACAATCATGACCGAAGAGCTTTAGCCGCCAGCTCCGGCGTCAATCTCGGCCCGTACGGACTGAATCTTCGACATCAGTCCTTCAAGACGGGAAACGTCTGACTTGTCGGCTGACTCCCATGCTTCCGTCAGGGCTTCAAGCCTTGCCGTAGCGGCGTCGATGGAAATTTCCGTAACCGGTACGGCTTCGTCCGCAAGGATCGTGCACCGTGTCTGCGTCATATCCGCAAAGCCACCACCAACAAAGTAATGGTCAGTAGGGGTCTCGCCTTCATAAAGGGTAACGGTGCCGCCACGCAGAAGCAGCATCATGGGAGCATGCTCGGGCATGGCGGCGATATCGCCTTCCTCACCCGGCATGACGACCATGTCCACGTCGCGGGACACCAGAACCTTCTCCGGGCTGATGATCTCGACCTTGATCGGCATTCTGTTGGTCCCTTCCGACGTCGGCGACTTACGCCGCTTCCTTCATCTTCTCAGCTTTGGCGACAGCTTCCTCGATGGAGCCAACCATGTAGAAGGCGCCTTCCGGAAGATCGTCATACTCACCGGCAACGATCGCCTTGAACGAACGGACCGTGTCTTCGAGCGAAACCAGCTTGCCCGGAGCGCCCGTGAACACTTCGGCCACGTGGAACGGCTGGGACAGGAAGCGCTGGATACGGCGAGCGCGGGCGACGAGCTGCTTGTCGTCTTCCGAGAGCTCGTCCATGCCGAGAATGGCAATGATGTCCTGCAGGGACTTGTAGGTCTGCAGGATACGCTGCACGTCACGGGCGACCTGATAATGCTCTTCACCAACGATCTTCGGATCAAGCGAACGGGAGGTGGAATCCAGCGGATCCACAGCCGGGTAGATACCCATTTCCGCGATCGAACGGTTGAGAACCGTTGTTGCGTCCAGATGAGCGAAGGTCGCGGCAGGAGCCGGATCGGTCAGATCGTCGGCAGGCACGTAAACGGCCTGAACGGAGGTGATCGAACCCTTCTTCGTGGAAGTGATGCGTTCCTGCAGAGCACCCATCTCCGTTGCCAGCGTCGGCTGATAACCCACGGCTGACGGGATACGGCCCAGCAGAGCGGACACTTCCGAACCAGCCTGCGTGAAGCGGAAGATGTTATCGACGAAGAACAGGACGTCCTGGCCTTCCTCGTCACGGAAATACTCAGCCTGTGTCAGACCGGAGAGCGCAACACGGGCACGCGCTCCCGGCGGCTCGTTCATCTGGCCATAAACCAGCGCCACCTTGGAACCGTCCGTGGAGCCGTCTTCGTTGACCTTGATGACGCCTGCGTCCTGCATTTCGAAATACAGGTCGTTACCCTCACGGGTACGCTCACCAACACCTGCGAATACGGACACACCACCGTGCGCCTTGGCGATGTTGTTGATCAGTTCCTGAATGATAACGGTCTTGCCGACGCCGGCGCCACCGAACAGACCGATCTTGCCGCCCTTCAGGTACGGGCAAAGCAGATCAACGACCTTGATGCCTGTCACGAGAATTTCGGATGCGCCAGCCTGCTCTTCAAACGAAGGAGCCTCGCGGTGGATCGGAGCCGTGCGCGTGGTGCGGATCGGTCCTTTTTCGTCGATGGCCTCACCGATCACGTTCATGATGCGGCCAAGCACTTCCGGGCCGACCGGCACGGAAATCTGTGCGCCTGTGTCAATGACTTCCTGACCGCGGACAAGACCGTCGGTGGTGTCCATGGCGATGCAGCGCACTTCGTGTTCGCCAATTTCCTGCGCCACTTCAAGCACAAGAGTGTGGTTGCCCAGCTTTACGTGCAGCGCACCAAGAATCTTGGGCAGCTCGCCTTCAAACTGGACGTCAACGACAGCGCCACGAATCTGGGTGATACGGCCGACATTGTTTGACGAACCCGCGGCTGAAGACTGGGCCGGGGTCTGTGTGGTGGTGTCCGACATGGGATCAGCTCCTGCGGGCAAATTCGGTCTGAATGATACGGGATCGGATGGAGGCGGCGATCAGACCGCCTGCGCACCCGAGATGATCTCGATAAGGTCGTTGGTGATGTTGGCCTGACGTGTCCGGTTGTAGGTCTGCGTCAGACGGTCGATCGCCTTGCCTGCGTTTCGGGTGGCGTTGTCCATGGCGGTCATACGCGCACCCTGTTCGCCGGCCGCCGACTCAAGCAGGGCAGCATACATCTGTACCTGCAGATTGCGCGGCAGCAGACGTTCCAGCAGCACCTGCTCGTCCGGCTCGAACTCATACTGAGCTGCGTTCGGATCAGGCTTTGCTTCGGCTTCTTCCAGTCCCAGCGGGATGAGCTGCAGGGGCGTAGGCACCTGCGACATCACGTTCCTGAACTGGTTATAGATGACGGTGCAGACATCAAACTGTCCGGCTTCCAGAAGCGCCGTAACCTTCGCACCGAGATCACTCGCCGCAGAGAACGGAATTTCCTTGCCACCCACACCGATCACATGATCGACGATCAGATCGGCATACTCACGGGACAGATAGTCATATCCCTTGCGGCCGATCGGAAGCAGCTTGACGACCTTGCCTTCAGACTGGAGGCGACGGATCGTCAGACGGGTCGTGCGGTTGATGTTCGAGTTGAACCCACCGGCAAGACCACGGTCACTGGTGATCGGGATCAGGAGATGAACACGGTCATTACCCGTGCCGGCAAGAAGCTGCGGAAGACCATCCTGACCAGTCATGGATCCGGCAAGTTCGCCAAGCATACGACGCATGGCAGCCGCATAAGGGCGGGCCGCCTCAGCGTGCAACTGGGCGCGGCGGAGTTTCGCCGCCGCGACCATTTTCATCGCGCTCGTGATCTTCTTCGTCGATTTGACGCTTCCGATCCGTGCGCGGAGTTCCTTCAGGGAGGCCATGAACGGTTACTCGCGATCAGGCTGTGAAACGACGATTGAAGTCCGTAAGGAACTCGCCGATCTTCGTTTCAAGATCCTTGGTGATCTGACGCTCGGTGCGCAGAGCCTGAACAATGTCCTTGGCTGGGCTGCGCAGTTCGGCCAGAAGCTTCGTCTCCCAGGGCACGACCTTGTCGACAGCAATGCCGTCGATATAGCCACGCGTTCCTGCGAACAGCACCACAACCTGCTCTTCAACAGACAGCGGGGAAGACTCAGGCTGCTTCAGGAGCTCCACCAGACGGGCGCCGCGGGCAAGCTGCTTCTGCGTCGCCGGATCAAGGTCGGATGCGAACTGGGAGAACGCAGCCATTTCACGATACTGGGCAAGCTCAAGCTTGATCTTGCCGGCGACCTGCTTCATCGACTTGATCTGCGCGGCAGAACCAACACGGGAAACCGAACCACCAACGTTCACGGCCGGACGGATACCACGATAGAACAGATCGGTCTCAAGGAAGATCTGACCATCGGTGATGGAAATCACGTTTGTCGGAATGTAGGCGGCGACGTCACCAGCCTGCGTTTCGATGACAGGCAGAGCTGTCAGGGAACCGGCGCCATTCGCGTCGGACATCTTCGCAGCGCGCTCCAGCAGACGGGAGTGCAGATAGAAGACGTCACCCGGATAGGCTTCACGAGCCGGCGGACGACGCAGCAGCAGCGACATCTGACGGTAAGCAACAGCCTGCTTTGACAGATCGTCGTAGCAGATCAGGGCATGCATACCGTTGTCACGGAAATACTCACCCATGGCGCAGGCGGAGTAAGGCGCCAGATACTGCATCGGAGCCGGATCGGACGCCGTTGCCGCCACCACGATGGAATAAGGCATCGCACCGCGCTCTTCGAGCGTACGGACGAGTTGGGCAACCGTGGAGCGCTTCTGACCGATCGCGACGTAGATGCAATACAGCGACTTCTTGTTATCGCCGAGCGCATTCACCTCTTTCTGCGCCAGAATGGTGTCGAGCAGGATCGCGGTCTTACCGGTCTGACGGTCACCAATCACGAGTTCACGCTGGCCACGTCCAATCGGCACGAGCGCGTCAATGGCCTTGATGCCGGTCTGCATCGGCTCGCTGACCGACTGACGCGGCATGATACCCGGAGCCTTGACTTCCGCAGGCTTCATCGTGACGTCTGTGAGCGGGCCCTTGCCGTCGATCGGGTTGCCGAGACCATCGACAACGCGCCCGAGCAGGCCCTTGCCGACCGGAACCTCGACAACCGCACCGGAACGGTTGACGGTATCGCCTTCACGGATCTCCGTGTCGGAACCGAAGATAACGACACCAACGTTGTCGTTCTCAAGGTTGAGGGCCATGCCCTTCTGACCGGCCGTCGGGAAGTCGACGAGTTCACCGGCCATGACGTTCTGAAGGCCGTAAACGCGGGCGATACCATCGCCAACGGTCAGAACCGTTCCTGTTTCGGCGATTTCTGACGCCGTGTCGAATGAAGCGATCTGCTGCTTCAGGATATCCGAAATCTCAGCGGGACGGATTTCCATCACGCGGCTCCCTTCATGGCATAATGCAGGCGTACAAGGCGGGATTGCAGGCTGGTGTCAACAAGGCGCGGACCGACGCGCACCACAAGACCACCAAGGATCTCGGGATCAACGTGCTCCTGAAGCACGACACGCGAATAACCGGCTTCGGCGAGCTTGCCCTGCAACTGGGCACGCTGCGCTGTCGTCAGGGGCTGCGCGCTGACGATCTCAGCGGAAACCTCACCCCGACGGGCGGCAGCCACGGCGGCGAACGCCGCCAGAATCTGACGAAGACGGGAAAGTCGGCGATTGTCAGCGATCACGCCCACGAAATTAATGATCAGATCGCTAAAGCCCTGCTGCCTGATGACAGCAAGAACTGCCTTGCGGGCGTCTCTGATATCAAGACGCGTGTCCTGCAGGACGGCCGCGAACTGAGGGCTTTCATCGATCAGTCTGGCGAGAGCGTCAGCCTGGGGCAGGACCTCGTCGAGCTTCCACCTGTCGGCGGCAAGCTCATAAAGCGCGGTCGCATACCGCCCGGCGAGGCCACCTGTCCCCACCGGGGACTGAGCAGCGGATCGGGTACTTGTTACGGCAGTGGCCACTGTCGGCTGTTTCCTTCTGCGTTCCCCAGGGGCATCGGAATGCGCGGTCCCGGTCCGGTTTCACACCCGACCCGTAAAGCACACCCGGTCGCATTTGTTATTGTCGCGGCCTCTAGCATGGTGACTATCGGCGCGCAACAGACCAGATGAAGAGAAGTCAATCTTCCCCTAATATTTCAACCCGGCAACAATCCGGACTTCCACGCCATCGCTCAGGAAAAATCCTGCGCAACACGCTCCGCGCTTTCCCGCGCATAGCCGCTTGTCGCAAGCGCTCCGACCAGCACCACACCGCAGCCAAGCGCCACTCCGATCCAGCAGACGAAATAGCTAAGATGCAGAAATGAAGCAGCAAATTCAGCCCTGTCTGCTGTCATGATCCCCGCGCCACGGACACTCCCCGCTATCGCCACGCCAAGGGCCGCCCCAATCTGTCGACTCGTGGACGCAACCGCCGCCGCCAGACCGGCCTGCCGCCTCGGCATTCCAGAGACTGCCGCGTTGGTGATCGGCGCATTACAGAGGCCGAATCCTGCGCCCGTCAGCGCATAGGCCGTCGCCAGCCAGAGCGGTGACGTGTCCGCAGCCAGCCCGGCAAGCATCCACGCTCCACCAGCCAGCCCGCAGCCGGACAGCATCAGCGGCACACGAGCGCCCCGCGCCGCCACCAGCCTCCCGGAAAGCGGGGCTGCGATCACCACAGCCACAGCGAAGGGCATCAGTTTCCAGCCCGCCGCACCGGGAGCGAATCCTCTCACGTCCTGAAGGTAGATGGTGCTCAGGAATAGCAGCGACGAAAAAACAGCGAAGCAGAGCACGGCCAGCACAGTGGCCGACGCAAAAGGAACAGAGCGGAAAAACCCAAGATTCAGCATGGGGTGCGCACTGCGCTTCTCGACAATGAGAAACGCCGCCAGCGACAGCACAGACAAAGCCAGCAGCCCGAGAATCGGAGCACTATGCCAGCCGAAATCCGGCCCTTCGATCAGAGCGCCCACTAGGGTCATGCTCGTCAGCGCGGCCAGCACCTGCCCAACCGGATCGAATCGCGCCGGAATCGGGGAGCGCGATTCCGGGACGAAACGGATCGTCATGGCCAGAGCGACCAGCCCGACAGGCACATTGATCCAGAACACCGCGCGCCAGTTCAGCGCATCGGCGATAAATCCGCCGACAGCAGGCCCCAGCGCCAGCGCGATGCCAGACATCATGCCCCACATGCCGATCGCCCGCGCACGATCGCCCGGGTCCAGAAATGTATTCGCAATGATGGAGAGAGCCACCGGATTCAGCATGGCGCCCCCTACCCCCTGCAGAATCCGCGCCACGATCATCTGCGTCGGCGTGAGAGCCAGCCCACAGAGCGCGGAAGCCCCACAGAAAATCACGATTCCCGTCAGAAAGACCCGCCTCCGTCCGAACCGGTCCGCCAGAGTGCCTGCCGCCATGAGCAGAGCCGCGACTGTCAGCGTGTAGGCGTCCACAATCCATTGCAGACCGGAGAGGCTGGCCCCGAAAGCCTGCCTGATGGAGGGCAGAACCACATTGACGATGGTCACGTCCATCATGACCAGCAGCAGACTGAGACAACAGGACGCCAGCACAAGCCATTGGTGTCTTTTGGAATCCGGCTGGGCGGTTTGTAAGAGCATCGTTTCTTTTCCTGACAGCGCAGCAGACATGACAAAGCGCAGGCAAATGGGAATAGCCCAGCCTGACCGACTTAGTCACATCGCGTATATCGCTTATACAGGAAATCTGGAGCGGGCGAAGGGAATCGAACCCTCCTAAGAAGCTTGGAAGGCTACTGCATTACCACTATGCTACGCCCGCATCCGAGGCGCTTATATAACTTCCCTTTCGGACGACGCAAGCCTCTATCCATGCCGTTATGCGCCGGAATGGACGCGCTGCTTTTTTCACAGAAAATAATTCTCGCAAAAATCCGGCTTTTCGTGGGGTTTTTCAGCGCTTCCCCGATCAGGAAGATCATTTTTCCGAAGCAATTCTCTCTCCCTCCTCTTGACTTTAAACGCGCAACATATTCTTTTCCGCCACCTGTGCCCGACCTGAGTGGAAACAGCGGAAAAGACTTCGGTCTGCTTCGGGGGTCACTCGGGATGGTACCGCAGGGGTGTAGCTCAATTGGCTAGAGCGCCGGTCTCCAAAACCGGAGGTTGCGGGTTCGAGACCCTCCGCCCCTGCCAAATCAGCCTGAATTCAGTCTCAACGGGACCAGTCCCGACGCTGGACAGGGCTGGCACAGGTTGCCGGCTCCGGCCGGTTTCTGGCGAGTGTTACCGGTCTGCCGGATTCGGCCCAGTCAGGGTCGACGGGCAGGTCGAAAGAGAAGGTTTTTTCGTGTCAGCCAGTCCAGTCAAATTCCTCCGGGATGTAGAAGCCGAGGCCAAAAAGGTCACCTGGCCGTCACGGAAAGCGACGCTGGTGACAACGGGAGCCGTACTCGCGATGGCTACGCTCGCTTCCATTTTCTTTTTCGTCGTCGATCAGGCTATCGGGCTCGGCGTTCGAGAACTTTTCGGGCTGGGAGGCTAGAGGACCGGCATGGCCAAGCGGTGGTACGTCGTTCACGTCTATTCGGGTTTCGAGAAGAAAATCGCCACCCAGATCATGGAAGAGGCCGCCCAGAAAGGGCTGTCCGACCATATTGAGCAGGTTCTTGTCCCTTCCGAGGAAGTGGTGGAGATCCGTCGAGGCCAGAAGGTCAATTCCGAGCGCAAGTTCTTCCCGGGATACATTCTGGTGAACATGGAGCTGACGGACGACGCCTGGCATCTGGTGAAAGACACACCAAGAGTGACCGGGTTCCTTGGCTCCAAGACCCGTCCAAGCCCCATTCCCGCGGCGGAAGCCGAGCGGATCATGAAGCAGGCCCAGGAAGGTGTCGAGCGTCCGCGCTCTTCCGTCACCTTCGAGGTCGGCGAACAGGTCCGCGTCGCAGACGGTCCATTTACCTCCTTCAATGGTGTTGTCGAGGAAGTCGACGAAGAGAAGCAGCGCCTCAAGGTCAGCGTCTCGATCTTCGGTCGCTCCACGCCTGTCGATCTTGAGTATGGGCAAGTCGAGAAACTCTGATCGCCTTTTCGGTTCGCATCCAACAAAAAGCCCCGGTTCAAAAGACCGGGGCTTTTTCGTTCGTATGATTTGCAGGCCGGGACGGAAAACACGATTCCCGCTTTCTCTGCGCCCCGGGCGACAAATTTAAAGGGAATGGCCTCATTCCAGAACATGGAACGTGGCGATCACAAACCCTTCATCTGCCTTGGTCGCACCTGCACATCATCAGGCGTTTTCATTTAACCTGCCGCCGGATGTTCCAACGACGGCAGGCTCGCTATTCTTTTCAGAGAAGTGAGGAAGCCTTGCTCGTGACAGCCTTGCAGACTTTCTTGCGGACCGCAGCTTTCAGAGAGGACAGGGAAAGCTGGTTGCCGTCAGCAAGCTGCAGCAGACCCTGCTGACCTGAAGCGTAGGACGTGTCGCTGGTCACATCGGACTTGCCCGTCAGCGTGTTCAGCGTGGACTTTGCGGAAGAAACATTGCTGACCAGATCATTCTGAACGCAATAACCCAGCAGACCGGCGATGTTGCCTGAGCTTGCGGAAGAAAGCGACGGGACGCCAAGGCTGCCGAGCAGGCCGGATGTGCCGCCGGAAGAACCCGTCACGCTTTGCAGGGCGCCCTGCTCCGCACCCTGAGCAATGCCTCCGAGAGACTGTGCGTGAGAAGCGGACACACCAGCAAACGACAGGCCAGCAACGAGCGCCAGAACGCCAGAACGACGAAAGATCATGGATTTTCCTTTTCAGTGATGGCCCCGGCAAGCCAGTTATCACCGAAGCGCATTCAGACTGTTGAACCTTAATGAGGCGGAAACGCGGCACAACCGCAAAGTCAGCCTTGAATTGCAGGGCTGTTCCTTCTGCAACTCTCACCCGGCCCCATTTCACCCTGAGTGAAACCGAACGAGTGATTTCGGCGTCCCTGGAAAGTCTGATCTCCAGCGCAAACGCCCTTCAGCCTTGCGTTAAGCCTTCCACGCACCACGTTCCTGCTATAGGTGTCGACTCGCAATTCTACAGTGGCACTTCCACAGTGAGCGTGGATCAGGAGAGGAACTGAGATGGGTTATCGCGTAGCGGTCGTGGGCGCGACAGGCGCTGTCGGACGCGAAATACTGAAGACCTTGCACGAGCGGGAGTTTCCCGTCGACGAGATCGTGGCTCTGGCGTCACCGCGTTCGACTGGACGCGAAGTCTCCTTTGGGGATCGCACGCTGAAAGTACAGAATCTCGAGACATTCGACTTCGCTGGCTGGGATGTCGCCCTGTTCTCGCCGGGAGCGAGCGTATCCGCGATTCATGGTCCCCGCGCCGCAAAGGCCGGATGCATCGTGATCGACAACACGTCCCACTTCCGCATGGAGCCTGACGTTCCGCTGGTCGTGCCGGAAGTGAATCCCAACGACCTGAAGAAAGCCAGGCGCGGAATCGTCGCGAATCCGAACTGCTCCACTATCCAGATGGTTGTGGCGCTGAAGCCGCTGCATGACCTGTTTACGGCCAAGCGCGTCGTCGTCGCGACCTATCAGGCTGTCGCGGGCGCGGGCAAGGACGGCATGGACGAGCTGTTCGCCCAGACCAAGGGCACGTTCGTCAACGATCCGCCAAAGGTCGAGCAGTTCCAGAAGCAGATCGCCTTCAACTGCATTCCGCAGATCGACCGCTTCATGGATGACGGCGCCACCAAGGAAGAGTGGAAGATGACCGTCGAGACGAAAAAGATTCTCGACCCGGAGATCCAGGTTCTCGCCACCTGCGTGCGCGTGCCGGTCTTCATCGGTCACTCGGAAGCTGTGGTGGTCGAGTTCGAGGAGCCCGTCGATCTCAGGAAGGCGCGTGAGGCGCTGCGTGAGGCTGAAGGAGTCGTGCTGCTCGATGAGCGCGAGGACGGTGGTTACGTGACGCCGATCGAATGCGTGGGAGAAGACGCAACTTACGTCTCCCGTCTGCGAATCGATCCGACCGTGCCGAACGGTCTGGCCTTCTGGTGCGTGTCCGACAATCTGCGCAAGGGCGCGGCCCTGAACGCCGTGCAGATCGCGGAGACGATGATTGCTCTCGATCTGTTGCCTCATCGCAACTAAGACGCTGGAGGCCGCCGGTCACGGGGGATTGATGCGACCGGTCGGCCAGATGACTGTTTCACGCGGATTACACGCCCTGAAACAGTCCAGGCGTCATCTGCCGCAGAGAGTCCCCGTTCCCGGCAGGTTTTCATCCTCCCAAACGTGAGGCTCCCTCTCGGTCTCGTGTTTCCCCGTTCAATTGACCACGAAAACCCTGCGGCGTAGGACCGGTTTTGGAATAGCGCCGCCTTTCGTGCGGCGTTTTACGTGGACAAGATGACGAGGCGACGATGCAGGATGTCCGGGAAGCGCTCTATGTCGGGAGCCGAAGTGACGGCGCTCTAATCCGACGACCGATGTCACCGCATCTTCAGGTCTATAAAATGCGCCTGTCGATGTTTCTTTCCATTTCGAACCGAATTACGGGTGTGGTGGCAACCGGCGGTTCAGCACTGGGTGTCTTCTGGCTGGCGGCCCTCGCGAAAGGACCCAAGTCCTTTGCAAGCGCCCGCAAGGTGACAGGCAATCCGCTGGGTCAGCTCGTGCTGTTCGGATGGATTCTTTCACTGGTCTGGCACACCGTTGGTGGCCTTCGCCACTTCATCTGGGATGCCGGCCATCGCTACGACAAGAAGGAACTGAACGAGGACGGTCCGGTGGCGCTTGGCGTCATCGCCGGTGTGGGCGTCACGCTCGCCACCGCCCTGCTCGGTGTTTCCTGCTGTCGTGCACGGCATCGCGCCAAGCTGCTGAAGAAGGCTTCCTGAGATGAATGCAACGTCTCCCACGCATCGCACCGTGATGCGCTCACAGCTGGGCCGCGCCCGTGGTCTTGGCTCCGGTCATTCGGGCACCGGCCACTGGATCGTGGAGCGTGTTTCAGCAGCCAGTCTGCTGCCACTCTCCGGCTGGTTCGTCATCCAGATGTTCCGCCTCGGTGGCGAGGATTACGAGCAGGTCGCCAAATGGGGTGGCAAGCCGGTCAACGCGACGCTCCTCGCCGCTCTGGTCGCCACCAGCTTCTATCACGCGGAAGTCGGGCTGCAGGTGATTGTGGACGATTACGTGCATGGCAAGGCTCACGCCCCCACAAAACTACTCGTGAAGATCGGCACAGGACTTCTCGGTCTGCTCGGCATCGTTTCGGTGCTGAAACTGGCCCTTGGTCGCCCTGCCTCAAAAGGCTGATCGCCGCTGACCGACGTGGCCAGCAGGCTTCGCCGGTTTTTCTGATGCATTGACTGGTCGCAAGACAACGGGAGCGCCGTCACTATGAACGCTAATTCCTCTCCTTCTCGGGGGGCCTACCGCATTGTCGATCACGCCTATGACGTGGTCGTGGTCGGCGCCGGCGGGTCGGGTCTCCGTGCAACGCTGGGTATGGGCGCCGCTGGCCTGTCCACCGCCTGCGTCACGAAAGTTTTCCCCACACGCAGCCATACGGTCGCAGCACAGGGCGGCATCGGTGCTTCCCTGGGCAACATGGCCGAAGATAACTGGCGCTGGCACATGTACGACACCGTGAAGGGGTCGGACTGGCTGGGCGATCAGGACGCGATCGAGTACATGTGCCGCGAGGCGGTCCCCGCCGTGTACGAACTCGAACATTTCGGTGTGCCGTTCTCCCGCACCGAACAGGGCAAGATCTATCAGCGCCCCTTCGGCGGTCACATGAGCGACTACGGCAAGGCTCCGGTGCCCCGCGCCTGCGCCGCCGCCGACCGCACGGGTCACGCGATCCTGCACACGCTGTATCAGCAGTGCCTGAAGCATGACGTCGAATTCTTCGTCGAATATTTCGCCATTGATCTCATCATGGATGAGGAAGGCGCGTGTCGCGGCGTGATGGCGTGGTGTCAGGACGACGGCACGATCCATCGCTTCAATGCGAAGATGGTCGTTCTGGCGACGGGTGGTTACGGCCGCGCCTACCAGTCCTGCACCTCGGCCCACACCTGCACCGGTGACGGCGGCGGCATGGTCATGCGCGCCGGTCTGCCGACGCAGGACATGGAGTTCGTGCAGTTCCATCCGACCGGCATCTATCCGGCGGGCTGCCTGCTCACGGAAGGCTGCCGTGGTGAAGGCGCTTACCTGACCAACTCGGAAGGCGAGCGCTTCATGGAGCGTTACGCGCCGACGGCGAAGGATCTGGCGTCCCGTGACGTTGTCTCCCGCGCCATGACGGTGGAAATGCGTGAAGGCCGTGGTTGTGGTCCGAAGAAGGACCACATGATGATGCATCTGGAGCATCTCGGTTCCGAACTGCTGCATGAGCGTCTGCCGGGCATCATTGAGACGTCCCGCATCTTCGCCGGTGTGGACGTGACGAAGGAGCCGGTTCCGGTTCTGCCGACTGTTCACTACAACATGGGCGGCATCCCGACGAACATTCACGGTGAAGTTGTCCGCCCGACGGACGACAACCCGGATGCCGTCGTGCCCGGCCTGATGGCTGTTGGTGAAGCGGCCTGCGTGTCCGTGCATGGCGCGAACCGTCTCGGCACCAACTCGCTGCTCGATCTGATCGTCTTCGGTCGCGCCGCTGCGAAGCGCGCCGCCGAGATTGTCAAGCCGACCGACTTCGTGAAGCCGCTACCTGCTGGCGCTGGCGAGAACGCGCTCGATCGTCTCGACGCCCTGCGTTACGCCAAGGGCGGCACCCGCGTTTCCGAACTGCGTGACCGTCTCCAGCGCGACATGCAGATGCACGCAGCAGTGTTCCGCACCGAGGAAAGCCTCAAGGAAGGCTGTGACAAGATCCAGGATATCTGGAAAGCCAAGGGCGACCTGTCCGTGGCCGACCGTTCCCTGATCTGGAACAGCGACCTGATGGAAGCGCTCGAATTCGAGAATCTTCTCGCCAACGCGACCGTGACGCTGGAAAGCGGCCTTGTCCGCCATGAAAGCCGCGGCGCTCACGCCCGTGACGATTATCCGGACCGTGACGACAAGGAGTGGATGAAGCACAGCGTGTCGTGGCTGGATGACAAGGGTGGCACGAACATGACGTACCGTCCGGTGCACATGAAGACCCTCACCGATGAGGTTCAGGTCTTCCCGCCCAAGAAGCGCGTCTACTGACCCACCGCAAGACAAGGGAGACAGAACATGGTCGAACTTAGACTTCCGCGTAACAGCACGGTGGGTAAGGGGCAGTTTTTTCCTGCCCCCGCCGGCTCCAAGAATGTGCGGACTTTCAAGATCTATCGCTGGACGCCGGATGACGACAGCAATCCGGTGATGGACGCGTATGAGATCGATATCGACAGCATCGGCCCGATGGTGCTCGATGCGCTGATCCACATCAAGAACGACGTCGATCCTACGCTCACCTTCCGCCGTTCCTGCCGTGAAGGCATCTGCGGCTCCTGCGCGATGAACATCGACGGCGAGAACACGCTCGCGTGCCTCAAGCCGATCCGGGACATGCAGGGGGATATCATCATCAATCCCCTGCCCCACATGCCCATCGTGAAGGATCTCGTCTCCAACCTCGATGGCGCATATGCCCAGCTGCGCTCCATCGATCCCTGGATGAAGGCTGACAGCGCGCCTCCACCGGATGGTGAGCGTCTCCAGTCACCGGAAGAGCGCGCCAAGCTGGACGGCATGTGGGAGTGCATCCTGTGCTTCTGCTGCACAACGTCCTGCCCGTCCTACTGGTGGAACGGCGACCGTTACCTCGGTCCGGCTACGCTGCTCGCAGCCTATCGCTGGATCGCGGACAGCCGTGACGAACATCAGGGCGACCGTCTCGACTCGCTGGAAGATACCTTCAAGCTCTATGCGTGCCGCACGATCATGAACTGCACACAGACCTGCCCGAAGGGTCTCAATCCCGCCAAGGCCATTGGCCGGATCAAGGAACTTCAGGTCGAGCGCAAGCTCTGATCTGCTGATCCAGCACTGCATGAAAAACGCCGGAGGGGAGACCTTCCGGCGTTTTTTATTGTGGCCGGTCGTTTTGCGGGACCTGTCTCCAGACCTCACAAAAGAACACAGTCTCTTTGATCGCCGTCGTCTTTACAAAAAGAATGAGTGGTTTCCCCGCTTCTGACCGCCAAAAGTAACAGAATGAAACTTTTTCGCTCAAATTTTAAATTCCGGGTGGACCGTCACTTTTCCAAAGAGACTGTTAATCATCTCCCAGCATCTCTTTGAATATTCAAAAAGCGTGCGAGATTTCATGGCCTTTTATCCTTTCACTGCTGCCGGGCAGGCCTACCCCCGGAACCAGTGGTATGTCGCAGCATGGAGCCATGAAATTGGTGAAAAGCCGTTGATGCGAACGATCGCCGGTGAGCACATTATCGTCTATCGACAGCGGTCCGGGGACGTCGCGGCTGTGTCAGCGCTCTGTCCACACCGGCAGATGCCTCTGGAAACAGCGGAAATCGTCAACGACCAGATCGTTTGTCCATATCACGGCGCAGCCTTCGGTTCTGACGGCGTGTGTGTCCATCTGCCTTTTCAGAAACATGTTCCTGCAGGCATGGATCTGAAATCATTTCATGTTGTGGAAAGCACACCCTTTATCTGGCTGTGGGTCGGTGCAGGGAAAGCGCCTGACATGAGTCGCCTGCCGTTTGCGCGCAGCCTTCAACCTGAGGCCGGCCAGACTCTGCTCTTCGGTCTGAAGACCTTTCATGTGCGGGCCAGATCACAGATTGTTCTCGAAAATCTCTTTGACCAGTCTCACATCAGTTTTACGCATCCTCTCACACTCGGACAGCGCTGTGCAGCAAATGGTCCGACCAGACCTTCCGAAATCATCGACGATGAAAACCATCTGGCCTTCCTGCGTCTTTCTCCGGCGAAGGATACAGATGAGGCTCTCCGGGCGTTATTCCCCGATATCAGTGCGAAAATGCGTATCAAGGGGCGTTCGGAACTGTTTGGGGTCGGACTGGTCATAGCAGCGGGGTCCGAGATTATCGCCTGTGATGCAGAGGGAGAACCGGCGTCCAGCATGGGTGACCTCGTCTTCTTCCATGCAATCACGCCGGAGACGGATCACAGCACCCATTACTTTGCCGGGATCATGCGGGATTTTGCGCTGGACGATGACGCAATTTCCAACAGTTACTCAGAACGCAACGATCAGGTGGTGCGCGAGGATATCAGGGTTCTGGAAGCGATAGAGCCCTACCTTACGGAAGCGGATGTCAGTGATGAACCAAATTTCGTGACTGATGCCGCCGCCGTGCGTGTGCGCCGCCGGATTGAAGCTCTCATGGAGAATAATCCGGCGGCCCGTGCTTGCGAGCCTGTCGTCGGATTATGAAAACACGTGAGGTATAAGCTTAAAAAACGATCTATTATGAAGCTTTTTGAAAACAGCTTTATCAAAACTTTTGTATTTTCATCCCACGTCTGTTGGGGGAAATCATTTCCATAGTCTCCAGAGTCATGCTGACTTCTGATTGACAGGCAATGCTTTGACCTCAGGCTCATTCCTGTCATTGGAAAACATGATTATACCTGTTCTTCTGACGTGAAGATGCCTCTTCACACACGGAACAGGACACGAAAACAGCAATGCAGCCTTCCCGCTCACGTTTTTCGCCTCAGACTCAACGATGAAAAACGTACGTTTTGATGCATTACAGTCCGTACGTGGGCTGGCGGCTCTTGTCGTGGTGCTGCGACACGTTCTGGCCTGCTATCCCCTGTCGAGCCATTCCGCGACAGTCATCGTTTTCTTTCTTTTCAACTCGCCTGCGGCTGTCACGCTCTTTTTCGTTCTCAGCGGGTTTGTCCTCACACATTCCCTCGTGGGGCAGAACTTTTCGGTGGAGACCGTTCTGACCTTCTGGACACGTCGCGTATTTCGCATTCTGCCCGCGCTGGTTGTTGTCACGCTGCTTTCCGCTCTTTTTACCCGCACGCCACTCGCAGGCTGGCCTGTGGCAGGAAGCGATCCGTCAATGGAAGCGCTTCTTCCCCATGACATGCCTCTGTCACCCGCATTATTGGCAAAATGTCTTGTCTCGATTTCCAGCGCCCTGGTGCCCCAGAACTGGACTGTCGCCGTCGAACTGATCGCCGCCGCCTTTTTCCCCTTTCTCTGGGCGTCCAGCCGGAACGAGAGCCGGATTTTCCTTCCCGTCGTGCTGCTCGCTCTGGCCCTCTCCATCTGCGCCCCATCGGGCGGCAAGGGGCTTCCCTTTATTTACGGTTTCAGTTTCGTAGTGGGGATCATCGCCTATCGGGGATGGCAGAACACGAACGTCATTCTCACATCCGTCGGTGTTCTGCTCGCGGCGGTGGGCATGTCGCTTCCCACCACCCTGCTGACCGAACCGGAAACACTGGGCGCTGTGTTCAACTCGCCAAAACTGGTTATTCCAGAGACGATCTGCGCTGGTTTTATGCTGTTCGGGCTGGCGCGTAACGGCACGATAGCTGGCCTGCTTTCAAACAGGGCGCTGCTCTGGCTGGGCGATATCTCGTTCAGCCTTTATCTCGTGCATTTTCTGGTCATCGCCATTGCAGGGCGACTGCTTTCACCCTTGCTGCCGGCGTTTTCAATGCCGATACGGGAAGGCATGGTTTTCTGCCTGACCCTGCTGATCGCCCTACCAGTAAGTCATCTGCTGTATGAGAAAGTGGAAAGACCAGCGAACCGACTGGGTCATCGGCTTTCCACTCTCTTTCGGCCATCGCGCAGAACTTCCTGAACCGGCCTTTGCAGATTCAGGAAACCTCGGGTTTGCGTGAAATCAGGCTTTCTTCACGAACTCGGATTTCAGGTTCATCGCGCCGAAGCCCGGAATCTTGCAGGCGATGTCGTGTCCGTCCGTCCCGTCGACAAGACGAATGCCCTTGACCTTGGTGCCGCCTTTCACAACCTGCGACGATCCCTTGATCTTCAGTTCCTTGATGACGCTGACCGTATCGCCATCCGCCAGCACATTGCCGTTGGCGTCACGGATCACACGCTCGCCCTGCTCTCCCGCTTCCGTGGCCTCGCCTGTCCACTCATGAGCGCATTCCGGGCAGATCCAGAGAGGGCCATCCTGATACACATGCTCCGATCCACATTCCGGGCATTTCAGGGCTTCGCTCATCTCGCACTCTCCGTTACCGACAGACGCAGGGTGCGCCTTCGCGGATGCAGGCATGGCAAACCGGCGGCTGCGACACAAGCCTGCGTCCCATCCCGAGCCGCAGATTTCACATATGATCGTTCAGGGAAGCGGGGCCGTGTGATAGAGCGTCACACGCAGTCCGCCGTGTGGAACCGGCGCTGTTGTGGGCAGAAATGGCAACGTGGTCGCATGGGCGAGCGCCGTTTCCGTCGTCACGATCCCCACGCGCCAGCCGGAGAACCGGTTCATCAGCGTCTGGCCGAAGGCGCGATAGAGAGGAATCAGCGCCTTTTTGTCCCCGATACGGGTTCCATAAGGCGGATTGGCGATCACCAGACCCGGCGGTCCTTCCGGCGGCTGAAGTTCACTGATTGTCGCCTGTTGCAGCGTCACATAATCAGCGACACCCGCCTGCTCCAGATTGGTGCGGCTCATGGCGATGGCTCCCGCGTCCCGGTCACTGCCATAAAACCGGACGGAAGGCGTGCGTTCACTTTTTACAGCCCGCATCTGCGCCCACGCTTCGGGGTCGAATGTCGCCAGTTCCTCGAAAGCGAAGTGGCGGGAGCGCCCCGGATTGAGACGGGCGGCGATTTCGGCCGCTTCCAGCAGAAAGGTGCCCGAGCCGCACATCGGGTCCACCACGGGCTCGTTACCTGTGTAGCCACATTGCCGCAGAAAAAGGGACGCCATGGTTTCACGGATCGGTGCCCGGTTGACCGCAGCCTTATGTCCGCGTCGATGGAGGAGAACACCGGACGTATCCACACTGATGGTGCAGATGTCCCGTTCAATGCGCGCCCTCACCAGAACACCGCCTTCTTTGGCTTCCGACGCGCCCAGTGTTTCGTGGATGGCGCGGGTGATGCGTTCGACCGCGGCTCCCTCGTGATAGATGCGCGAAGTGGTGCAGTCTGCCTCGACCCGGAACGGAACGTCCGGACGCAAAACCTCTGCCCACGGCACCTGTCGGGCGCGTTGATCGAGTTGCGCCAGATGCGTCACGCGAAAGCTATCGATCCGCGCCAGCACCCGACTTGCGCCGCGAATCCACAGATTGGCCCGCCAGACTTCTGGCCAGCCGCCCAGTATCGTGACACCGCCGGGAACGGCGACGGGGCGTTTGAAGCCTTTAAGGCGCACCTCTTCACACAGGACTGCCTCCAGTCCGGGAATGGTTGCCAGAAAGATCTCGAAGGGGCGCGGTCCAGTCATTGCGCTTCCATGACAGGAAGCTGCTTTCTCAGCAAACCGATATTGCCGGAAAAAGCTGAAAAACCTTTCTGATCAGTGGATAAAGCCGTCCGGATACAAGCACCACATCAGCTTGATCCATTTTTTTGACAAAAAAGCCTGACCCGTGTTTCAATAAGATACTTATTTCATGAAACATTGCATTCTGGTCCTGCCCTGAGACAGCGTGTGCAGACTTTTCTGACGGTCCGGAACTACCATGGATATCGCCCCAGCTGTCACCACGTCTTCAATGAATACCACTCTTGATCTTCTACCTGACCTGATCTGTGTGGTCAGTCCGGATCGACGCAGTGATTATTTCAACAAGGCCTGGCGCAGCTATGCCGATGGACCGAATCATGACTTTGCATCGGACGCCTGGGTTGACTGGATCATTCCGGAAGATCGCGATCAGATCGAGCAGATTCTGAGACTGTCTCTGGAAACCGGCGAGCAGCAGACGACGGAATGTCGCCTGATGGGAGGCGTCTCCCCGGGTTCTGCCAACTCCGGTCGGTGGTTTCTGTTTCGGACTGTTCCCCACAGGGACGCCAGCAACACGCTTCTGTTCTGGTTCCATATCCTGACCGATGTTCATGAGCAGAAACTGCGTGAACAGAAGACCAGTCACACCGCCCGCATGCGCATGGCCATGCTCAATGTCAGCTCGGACTGCATCAAGGTGATCAACACCGACGGCACGCTGGCTCACATGAATGAGGCGGGCTGTACGGCGCTGAATGTCGATGCAGATTCAGGTTTTGGCATGAAATGGCTGCCGCTTCTGCCTCAGGAAGCATGGGATCCGGGCGAACAGGCGCTGGAAGAAGCCCGCAACGGAGCAGGAGCCAGGTTTGGCGGCCTCAGCCAGATACCGGGACAACCGCCGCGTTACTGGGATAACGTTCTGACTCCCCTGCTCAACACAAGCGGCGGCGTGGAGGCAATCCTCTGTGTATCCCGTGATGTGACGAAGGTGCGGGAGAACGAGGCGCGCATCGGCATGCTTCTGCGTGAGGTCACGCACCGCTCCCGCAACATGCTGACCGTCGTAAGGGCCATGCTCAGGCGGACGGTTCCGGACCCGCGCGCCTCCTTTGTGACATCGCTCGATCAACGCATCACCGCCATTGCCCGCGGTCTGGATCTGCTGGTGCGGGAGCAATGGACCGGCGCCAGCGTTGAAGATGTTGTGACGGCGCACACTGCCGCGAACGGCGAATCCTGCCTCAGCCGGCTTCGCCTCGAAGGCGACCCCCATATCCGTCTGCGTGCGGAGGCTGTGGAAAAAATCGGTCTGGCCATTCACGAACTGACAACGAATGCGGTACGTTATGGCGCTCTTTCCAACGATACCGGCGCTGTGACCATCAACTGGCAGATTGAAGGAAAGAACGATGACGCTCTGTTCCGGCTGCAATGGAAGGAACTCGGCGGCCCTCCGATCATGGAACCACCATCAAAAGGTTTCGGCACGGCAGTGATCGAACGCAACCCCCGCGGAATAGAAGGGGCAAATGTCATCTGTCATCATGAAGCGGATGGTGTGTTCTGGGAATTCACGGCACCGGCAAAACGGGTGCTGACCCGTCTGCCGACAAACTGATCCGTTCGCTCTCAGCGGCCTGCCAATGAACCATCCTTTCAGTCACAAGAAAGTTCTGTTGCAGTGGGCCGGAAAACTCCGGGGAGTCTCGCAAAACCGCCACCCGGGCGTTCTGAATATCAATCTGTTATTAAAAGAAAAACCGTTAACATTTTCATCTCCGATCCGCCCTCTCCTGCTGCCCTGAGAGCGTCGCACACCCCATAGGGCTGGCCATCTTGGAGAGATGCCGCTCTCTCCCTATACTCCGCCCCCCAACAAACAGGAGCACCCTTGTGTTCGAAGGAAGTCTGGCCTCGCCGAGCGGCCGTCGCAAAGCCTGGATAGACAGCCTGTTCGTAGATCATGCGGTTTTCAGACTTGTCTGGACCAATTTTCACACGGTCGTCCCGGGCAAGGTCTATCGCTGCAATCATCCCACACCCAAACGCCTTGCCGCCGCAAAGCGTCGTTTTCACCTGAAAACGCTGGTCAATCTGCGTGGTCACCGGAAGTGCGGCTCCGACGCCCTGTCCCGTAATGCGGCGAAACAGCAGGGCCTGATTCACGTCGATATGGCGTTTGAAAGCCGGGGCGCACCGCACCGTGACCGCATACTGCGCTTTGCGTCGCTCTATCGCTCGCTTGAGTTTCCGATGCTGATGCACTGCAAGTCCGGCGCGGATCGTGCGGGTCTCGCCTCCGGTCTTGTGGTGATGTTCGAGGGCGGCACGACCGATGAGGCGCTCCGCCAGCTTTCATGGCGCTTCGGGCATTTCAACCGTTCCCGCACCGGCATTCTGGACGCCTTTTTCTGGCGCTACCGCACCGAGGCCGAAGGTCGCATTCCTTTTCTGGAATGGGTCGAGCACCATTACGACGAAGTCGCCCTCAAGCGCGATTTCGTTGCGGGCAAGCTGGCGTCGTTCGTCACGGACAAGGTGCTGCGGCGGGAATAACTCCCGCCGCCATCACGCATGCAGGCCGGGCGCTTCGCGGCCAGTGCGGGCGACATATTCCGAATAGCCGCCATCATAGGGATGGATGCCTTCCGGTGTCAGTTCCAGCACACGGTTGGACAGGGCGGCGAGAAAGTGCCGGTCATGCGAGACGAACAGCATGGTGCCCTCGTATTTCGAGAGGGCGTTGATCAGCATTTCCTTGGTGCCGATGTCGAGATGGTTGGTCGGCTCATCGAGCACGAGAAAGTTCGGCGGCTCAAACAGCATCAGCGCCAGCACCAGACGCGCTTTCTCGCCGCCTGACAGAACACGACAGGGCTTGTCGATATCGTCACCGGAGAAACCGAAGCCACCCGCGAGCGCCCGGAGCGCACCCTGATTGGCGAGAGGGAAGTTGTCCTCAAGCGTCTCGAAGATCGTGCGGTCTCCATCGAGAAGATCCATGGCGTGCTGGGCGAAGTAACCCATCTTCACACTGCCGCCGAGCGTGACCGTGCCGGCATCGGGCTCAGTCGTACCGGTGACGAGTTTCAGCAGTGTGGATTTACCCGCACCGTTCACGCCGAGCACACAGCACCGTTCCTGACGACGGATCATCAGGTCGAGGCCTTCATAGATGACCTTGCTGCCGTATTTCTTGTCCACGCCTTTCAGGGTCACGACTACATCACCTGACCGCGGCGCTGGCGGAAACTCGAAAGACAGGGTCTGGCGACGTTTCGGCGGCTCGACACGGTCGATCTTGTCCAGTTTCTTCACACGACTCTGGACCTGCGCCGCATGGGAAGCACGAGCCTTGAACCGGTCGATGAAGGCGATTTCCTTGGCCAGCATGGCCTGCTGACGCTCGAACTGGGCCTGCTGCTGCTTTTCGTTCTGGGCGCGCTGCTGTTCGTAGAATTCATAATCACCGGAGAAGCTGGTCAGATTGCCGCCGTCGATCTCGATGACCTTGTTGATGATGCGATTCATGAAGGCTCGGTCATGCGATGTCATGAGCAATGCGCCGTCATAGTTCGCGAGAAACTGTTCGAGCCAGATCAGACTTTCCAGATCGAGATGGTTGCTCGGTTCGTCAAGCAGCATGGCGTCGGGCCGCATAAGCAGGATGCGGGCCAGAGCGACGCGCATCTTCCACCCGCCGGACAGCTTGCCGACATCGCCGTCCATCATTTCCTGACTGAAACCGAGGCCGTCCAGCACCTCACGCGCCTTCCCGTCCAGCGCGTAGCCACCCAGTTCCTCGAAACGCGCCTGCACCTCCCCGAAGCGTTCCAGAATGGTGTCCAGTTGATCCATCTGCTCGGGATCGGCCAATGCCATTTCCAGCTGGGCCAGCTCCGCCGCAACGGTGGAGACTTCGCCCACGCCGTCCATGACTTCGGCGACGGCGCTGCGGCCTTCCATTTCGCCGACGTCCTGACTGAAGAACCCGATGGTCAGCCCCTTGTCGGTGACGACATTGCCTTCATCAGGCTCTTCCTGCTTTGTGATGAGTCGGAACAGGGTCGTCTTGCCCGCGCCATTGGGGCCAACGAGGCCGATTTTCTCGCCCTTCTGAAGCGAAGCTGACGCCTCGATGAAGATGACACGCTTGCCGTTGTGCTTGCTGATATTGTCGAGACGGATCATGGGGGCTCGGAGGTCCTCGGGCGGGCTGACGGAAGCCGCCGAGGTACTATCAACCGCCGTCCGGCGCAAACAGGTGCGCGCGCGTTGGAAAAATCCGTCTATTCCGACCAGGAATGCTGTCCGAACGGAGCCTCAGGGTTGTCCGCGACAATGAGACCGGACGCAGGCCTTGTCACCTCACAGGATAAACCACTGCCTTGTAACGATCACGGCATGGTGGAATTGCCGTTCGTTTTGGCACGCACTGCATATCCATTCATGCAGCGCATGCCGACAAAACTTACTGAAAACTCTTACTGCTGCTCATTAGAGTCTGAAGACTGTGGCTTCTGAGCGCCATCTTTCTCATGTTCACCGGAATTGAGCGGCTTTGAATGATCGTTTGTGGTTTTGTTCGCCGGCGGCACGCTACCGGGCTGCTCGGCGACCGTTCTCGGGTTGTTCCAGAGTTTCTGCGAAGGCTCGATGCGCTTGCCGTGCTTTGTCTTCGCGGAAGCCGGGCTTTTCCCGACCTGCTGGGCGGCGCTTTCAGCAGTGGGAGCAACGTCGCTCCTGCCCGTGGCCTGCGCGAAAGATGCCTGTGAGTAAACTGAGAGAGCAACACCCAAAGTCAGTGCGTAAGCGACTTTCATTATTCTTTCCAAACATCAGAAGTTAATGCAGCCAGTTAAACAACTCCGTGCAGTGAATGGTTTCATGATTACAATAATTTTATCTCTCTTTCATTACAAGAACAGTCCAAAATAGAAAAACTTATTTATAAATACTTTCTTGCCGCCAGTTTCAATATATGATTGCACTGCATTATAAAATTATAAACTTTACTCCCATAAAATATCGAGTGTAGAAGTTCTGGCAAAGTATGCGTCAGAACCTTGCACGCATATCACCCGGAACAGAATTTGAGTGTTGCTTATGAGAGTCTGTATCGTTGGAGCGGGTTTCAGCGGCGCCATTATTGCCCGTCATCTTGCGCAGAAAGGCCATGAGGTCGTTCTGCTGGATGAACGTCCTCACGCTGGCGGCAACTGCCATACCGAGCGCGATGCGGCGACCGGCATCATGGTGCATCGTTATGGCCCGCACATTTTCCATACGGCTGATCAGCGGGCATGGGATTACATCAACCAGTTTGGAAAATTCCGTCCGTATGTGAACCGGGTCAAGGCGATCTCTCAGGGCAGGGTCTATACGCTTCCCGTCAATCTGCTGACCATCAATCAGTTCTTCGGCCAGACGCTCAGCCCGAAAGAGGCGCGGACTTTCATTGAGTCCAAAGCGGATAAATCCATCAGAAATCCGCAGAATTTTGAAGAGCAGGCGCTCTCCATGATCGGCCCTGATCTGTACCGGGCCTTTTTTCACGGCTATACCTGCAAGCAGTGGGGCATGGAGCCTACGGAACTGCCCGCCTCCATCCTGAAACGTCTCCCCTGCGCTTCAACTACGACGACAATTACTTCAACCATCCGTATCAGGGCATGCCCGAGGACGGTTACACGGCCATCATCGAAAACATTCTCAAACATGATCGTATCGAAGTCCGGCTTGGCACCTCTTTCGAGGCGGTGGCCGAAGAGTTCGATCATGTTTTCTACACTGGCCCGATTGACCGCTATTTTGGCTTCAGGCTGGGACGACTGGGGTATCGGACACTGGACTTCGAGCGGATCGAGGATGAGGGCGACCATCAGGGTACGGCTGTCATCAATTACTGCGACCAGTCCGTCCCCTTCACGCGTATCTCCGAGCACAAGCATTTCGCTCCGTGGGAAGCTGACAAATTCTCACGCACGGTCTGCTTCAAGGAATACAGCCGACTGGCCGGAGAGCAGGACATTCCTTACTACCCGATCCGTCAGGTCCATGAAAAACGCATGCTCGAAAGCTATATCGAGCTGGCCAGAACGGAAAAGAAAATCTCCTTCCTCGGACGTCTGGGAACCTACAGATATCTGGATATGGACGTGACCATCTCGGAGGCTCTGGCCGCCTGTGATCGGATCGACCAGCTTGTTGCAGCCGGAGAGGCCATCCCCGTTTTCTTTGTCGATCCCACCTGAACGAACGCTTCGACACACTTTATCGACAGTAAAAACAAGGTTCCGGAGGGTGCCGCCTCATTTCAGAACGGCACCCTCCGGAACCTCGCTAAAAAACCGCCCACAGCAGACATGAACAGGCTGCCGGGCTTTTCGTCCTGATAGGCGTCTCCGTGATGCTCTGGCTTATGAGCTGACGTGCGTTCTCGGGTTCAGCTCAGTCCCTTCATGATGAAGGTCGTGCTCATGCCTGTCAGGCATGGCGCCCGGTCCACCGATCATGTGCCCGATGGGCGTCAGGTAATCGACGTGATCGCAGATGATCTTGAACACGGCCAGCATCGGCACGGAAAGAAACGCGCCGGTAATACCCCACATCCAGTCCCAGAACAGCAATGACGCCATCACAAGCACCGGGTTTAACGTGAAACGGCGCGCCAGCAGCATGGGCGTGATGGTTTCTCCCTCCAGCAGGTGGATACAGAGATAGACTGCCGGCGGCAGAAGCGCCTGAACGACCGTTGGAAACGACAGCAGCCCCACGCAGAAATAGATCACGATGCCCGTGCAGGGGCCGATGATCGGAATGTAGTTCAGAGCGAACGCCACCACGCCCCACAACAGAGGTGTCGGCATGCCCAGCATCCAGCACTGGACCGTATTGGCGATCCCCACGAACACGTTCATCATCGTGATGGTCGCCAGATAGAGCGAAATGTTCCGCTCGATATGGGACGAAATCTGAACGGCGCGACGCTTGTCGTTGAAGGTCGGCATGATCTCGACAAAGCGCCGCAACAGGCTGTCTCCCTGTGCGAGCAGGAAGAACAGCATGATGAAGAATGTGAAAAGCTGCCCCATGAACGCCTGCGTGCCGAGCAGCAGCGATGAGCCGAGCGGCATAATGCCGGACGCGACGCCCGACGCATGCGGATCGGTCGGCACACCGAGCATTTTCTGTATTCTCAGGCCAGTGCTTTCCAGAAAATGGATGGGATCATTCAGAATGGCCAGATGCGACTGAACAAGCGTGATTTCCCGCGGCAACTGTGAGAGCCATCCGGCCGCAGGCACCGAGACGGCCATTCCGACGGCTGTAAATCCTCCGAACACACTGCCGATCAGCAGGAAGGCGATGATGGGTCGCGGGAGTTTCACCCAGTGCGAGATGACGCGCATTGGTGTCACCAGCATCAGGTTCGTCACCACGGCCATAACCATCGGCAGCACGATCGAGGCGGCGAGTTTCAGGGTGTACAGGATCGCCAGATTGGTCAGGATAATCAGGCAGACCTGATTGACGCTCAGACGCGCGCGTCGCACCGCTTCATGCATGCGGGCCTGCTGGGCCCGTTCCGCAGCGGCTTCTTCATCCGGTCCACTCGCCAGAACAGACGGCGGAAGAACCGGTCGCGCCGCCTCGTTGCCCGCACCGGCGGAAGAACCGGACTCATCCATGTCCTGCGGCATGTCCCGTACTCCTTTTGCCGTCAGTGGCGTGTCTGTTACCACTACGTATCCGGAATGGTGGGAGACAGGTTTACAATTCTGACCCTGCTACAGACTGTGGAAGACGAGTCCCTGTCAATTCCCTATCGGCTGAGTGTTGCTTTACGGGCAGCGCAGCCATACGGACACATCAGTGTGCATCCGCAGGGCGGGACGTCGTGTTCAGACCAGACCCCGAGCGCGGATCATCGCGAAGGCTGCGAGCGTCACCATGCAGGTGATCTCGTTATCGCGCACCATCCGCTCGAATTCCGCGAGGGGAAGCGTGTGACAGGTGATGTCCTGCTCCGTTTCCTCCAGCGCATTTTCTCCCGGCGTCAGATCGGTCGCGAGATAGACGTGGCCGCGCTGGGTTGAATAGCCCGCCCCCTGATAGACGACGCCGACATGCTGCATCCGTGCGGCGGAAAGACCGGTTTCTTCCCGCAACTCTCCGGCGGCGACGGCGTCCGGATCGGCATCGGGCTTTGTCTCCCACATACCCATGGGAAATTCACACATGCGTCGCTGCACGGGATAGCGGAACTGCTGGATGAGCGTCACGGTCCGCTCGCCGCCTTCACCACCCACAGGCATGATGACGACAAAATCCCCGCGCTCGACAATCCCGTAGAGACCATCCTTCCCGTTCGGACGGCGGATGATATCCTCACGCACTCGTGTCCACGGATTTTCATAGGCGATGCGAGAGGAAAGCGTGACATATCCTCCATCATCCGGTGTATCTGTAAGCGGGCTGACATTTTCTGCTGACGGCGTGATCGTCATGACGGATTACCTCCCTGATGGGTGGAAGTTCACATTGAGGCGTCTGAAACGTCCCTGTTTCCCAAGCGTTACAGGCTAGACTGCCTTCCTGCACGCAGAAACCCCTGCCTCTGCAAAGACCGCACTGACCACTGCCACCGGATGCTGCATGACTCCCTCTTCGCCCCGTTCTTCATCCGTAATCGCCCGCATCTACCCCGTCCTGCTGTTTACACTGGCCTGTTACACGGTCATCGGCCTTCAGATGGCGGTCGTGCCACTTTTCGTTCACCGGACACTGGGATACAGCGCCGCACTCGCAGGATTTGCAGTCTCTGCACAATATCTGGCTACTCTGGCGACCAGAACCTGGGCCGGAAAACGGCTTGACGCCAACGGCGCCCGCCCGGTGGTTCTGACCGGTCTGATCGTGGGCGCCCTGTCCGGCGTGCTGCTTGTCGCCTCGTCCCTGTGTGCATCGGAATCATCGCTGTCCCTTGGCCTGCTCCTCATCGGGCGCGCCCTGCTCGGCTTTAGCGAAAGCTGGGTGGCGGTCGGCGTCATCATCTGGAACATGCACAGGGCGGGCGCTGCGAATTCGGCGGCTGTCATTTCATGGAACGGCGTCTGTTCCTATGGCGGCATCGCTCTCGGCGCGCCGATTGCCTCCCTGATTTTTTCATCTCACATCCGGTTCGGCGGCCTGATAGGCGTGGGCCTGCTGTCAACGCTTCTGTTTATCGCCTGTATTCCCAATGCCCTCCGGCAGAAAACAACCCGCCCGGCTCCCCAGACTGGTCCCAAACCGAGTTTTACGACCATTTTCCGCGCCATCATGCCGTATGGCTGCGCACTTGGAGCGAGCTCGGTCGGATTTGGCGCAATCGTCTCCTGTCTGACGCTCTACTTCAACGATGAGAACTGGAGCGGGGCCGCCATCGCCCTTGCCGTCTTCGGCGGGTTCTTCGTGCTGACGCGGTTCGTTTTCTCATCCATGATCAGAAAGATCGGCGGAGTGAAAGTGGCGCTGGTCTCCATGGCGGTGGAAACGCTTGGCCTGCTGATCATCGCAGGCGGCCCGTCTCCCGTTCTGGCCAATATTGGAGCGGCGTTGACGGGTGTGGGATTTTCTCTGGTGTTCCCGGCTCTGGGCGTGCTGGCCATCGAGCGGCTGGGGGCGGAAAATCGCGGAGTGGCGCTGGGAGGGTTTTCCGTCTTTCTGGACCTCGCCATCGGGGCGTCTGGTCCGGGGCTGGGGATGATCATTCCCATCTGGGGCTTTCCGACGCTGTTTGTCGTTGCAGCCGCGTTCTGCGCTATTGGGTTCTTCCTGACCCTCACTCTGCCGAAAAACAGTCCTGCGGCATCGGCGTGACGGGGCTGCCTCATTTCCGACGCTTATTGCGGTCTGAATGAATTTTCTGAAACTGCTGGCGACAGGTTTCTGTTGTGTCTGGAAGATGCAGGCGAATAGGCTGAGCAAAACGGGGGTAGGCCGGATGAAGCGCTATATCGTCATGCTTTGGGTTGGGTACGGGCTCATAGGTCTGGCGTCGCTGATGCTCTGCGTGGAAATCTGGAAGGGCCTGTCTCTGGCCGAGAGTCTGGCGGATGAAAAGACGGCCAGCCTTCTGGCAACAGAATTCGGCCTGCTCGGAACCGGAAGCGGGATGATAGCAGTTGCTTTCTCTCTTCTGTCCGGCCCGCGCGCCAAAACTCATCTGGCTGTCCGTTCCGTTCGTGTCCCCGCCGATCGCGGGTAACCGGATGAAGCCGTCAGGGACTGGCTAACGGTATCTCTAAAATCGCTTCTGCCCGGACGGGCTCAGACAGCCGGTATTATCTGTGCGGAAGACGCCATTCCGGGAGCATGATCGTCGGGAATACGACGTCAGTGACTTGGCGGAAAGGTATGAAGCTGTATCATGCTCTTATTGGAAAAGATGGCTGCCGTTGACTGACGACGGAGCCGAGAAAAAACACCTGACAAGCCCATTGGAGAGTTGACTGCATGCCTGCCCGCATCAATGCCGCCGCCGTCTTTTGCGGCTCCCGTTTCGGCAATCAGCCTGTCTACAAGGAAACTGCAGAAGCCGTGGGAGCCGGGCTTGCCCGGGCAGGTATCCATCTCGTTTATGGCGGTGGGGATGTGGGCCTGATGGGCGTCGTGGCGGATGCGGCCATACAGGCGGGTGGCCGTGTCACCGGTATCATTCCCGATTTTCTGGAAGCCCGCGAAGTCATGCATCGCGGCGTGACGGAACTGGTTGTCACGGATTCCATGCATACGCGGAAACAGAAGATGTTTGCGGTAGCTGACGCATTTCTCATTCTTCCCGGCGGGTTCGGAACCTTTGACGAACTGATGGAAATTCTGACCTGGAAGCAGCTCCAGTTGCATTCCAAGCCTATCCTTATCGTCAATGTCGCAAACTGGGCGCAGGGCGTGCTTGCGATGCTGAACGAGGCCGTCAGTCAGGGCTTCGCCTCTCCCCAGGCACGAGCCCTGCTTGAGGTAGTGCCTGATACGGCGGCGGCTCTGAAACGGCTGGAACTCGTTTCCCGCTCCGACAGCCGTGAGGCCTCGGAAGCGACCTCCAGAATGTAAATTTCCGCTCTCGGGGGAAAAATAAACCACTCGAGGGGGCCGTATGATATTTCGGCCCTTGCAGTCATGAACGATGAGCGCTATTAGGCCCGCACCCAATCGGAGTGTAGCTCAGCCTGGTAGAGCACTGTGTTCGGGACGCAGGGGCCGGAGGTTCGAATCCTCTCACTCCGACCAGGGTTTTCAACGGATGGCCCGACATCCGCTTATATGTTCTGTTGTTCAGGCGAACGCAGACTATATCTTTCTCTCCCCACATCTCTAAAATACGTCACTCGAATGATACGCCCATCACGGGCAGCGATGCTCACCCGACAGATCTCGCGATCGCCTATCGTCGTGTGATTCTGTCCGTTTGTGTTCGTGTTACGGGTCAGGCTGATGATGGGAAGAATTACCGCCCCATGCCTGACTGATGGCAACTGACGGGACGTGTGAGGAAGCCACAACCTCTCCCGCGCTTTTACCATTCCGAACAGAGGATGAGTTGTATGAGCAACAACAGGCCTCAGGCTCGGAAAGAGGTCTGGCTCCCGCTATTACAGACCATCGAAGAAATTCCTCTGATCGCGTGAGAGATATGAGGCTGATTCAGAATCCAGACGTAGCCAGAGACGCGTTCTTCGCAAGGGCTGCCAAGTTCACGCCCGACTATCCTGTTCTTTTCAGAGCACCTTCCCGGACACCGGTGATTTCATTTGAACAGAGACTACTCTAGATAAGGAAGCAGGAAGGCCATTGCTTTCCGATTGAAATCCGATCCGGGAACCATGATTTTTACACCCTCCCCTTTTCGCATCCTGATGATGACGTCGGTCCTGTGTCTGCTCACAGCCTGCTCAGGCCCTACCCGTTTGTCGCCGCATCAGGAGATCCGCCGGGATCAGAAGAAACTGCACAGTTGCAATGAAATTTCAGACCGGACCGCGCGCGGCCGGTGTCTCATGGCTGAATCCAGACGTCATTATCTCTATCAGCATCCACGCAGACCACCCGTCCGCAGCCGTTAACTGAGCCGTATTTTTAACGGGCTTCTGCTGTGAAAACAGACAGGCGATCATTCCATAATCAGTTTTTGCTCTGATCGCTGTGAGGTTGCTGAACTTCTGGCGGAGCGCTTTTTGGTGGCCCGGCGGCATCTTCATCAAGATTGATTTCTTTTTCAATCTGTTGGGTATGCGGTGAATTATGATCCTGTATTATTTCCTTTTCCGTGGAACAGGCAATCAATCCAGAGCACACAAATACAGCGGCAAGTCCCCGGACTGCTACAGAGCGCGACATGACGTTCCTCCTGAATTCAGAGCATATTTTTGAACAGTCGAATCACAGTAAAATCGAAACAGGGACGTGTCGATATTCATCCGTTATAATATAGCCTGACGACATCGCATGCCATGCTGCCGATCTGCAGGGTTATATGGCGGCGCATAACAGGAGCAGGACACACGCCGGGATGCTCCTTTTCCGAAGAATCGCCTGAAAACCTGCCTCTGTCCCTGCTCCCCCCTTGCTCTTGCGCGCTGTCTCTGGTCCAACCCGTGATCAAGAGAACACGCTCAGGAGAACGAGTGCGCCATGCGAACAGGACAGATTGCGGCCATGCTGCTGACCGCATTGGCGCTTGAAGGCTGTTACGCCCAGTACAACTATCGTCCCGCCGGTTATGAAGAGGGATGGACAATGGGACATCATGCCGGTCATCTCGGCTGGTATGACCAGCACGGGCGCTGGCAGGGCTGGTTCGATGGAGCGGCATGGCATGATGCGCACGAGACGGTTCAGCATGGCGCATCGTCCCCGCTTTCGGCTCGCCCCGCTCCTGTTGGCGGAATAGCTCCGAACCTGCGTGGACCGATCAAATCGCCTGTCTCGCCCTCCGTCAGTTCTCAGGAAGAAGCACCATCCGCCGTTAACCCCGTGCCGGAAGCGGCGCAGCTGTCCGCTCCCCAGCCAGCACCGATCACACCGCGAGCGCCTTCTGCCGCAGTTCCCGCAACGCGGCCCGCAGTGGCCCCGGCAGTTCCGACACAGACGCCCCCGGCTCTTACGCCTCCCCGGACACCCACGCCTTCAGCAGTCACGCCTGTCGTTCCACAACCGCCCGCTCCGGCCAGCGTCCCCGCGACACAGCCGGAACCGGTTGTGCAGACACCTCCTGTCCAGCCTGCGCCAGCACCTGCTCCGAGCGCCCAGCCTCCCGCCCCGGCCCAGACGCCGGACGAGGATGAGACGGCTCCGTCGACTTCCACGACTCAACAGGCTCCCTTCAAGGTCAAGCCGGGCTCGTCCATGCCGCAGGGTCCGGACGAATCGACATCGGCAGCTTCGCAGGTGCTGCCAGCGTGGCTCAGCCCGTCGCCGGATCCGGTCCCGACCTCCCAGACACCCTCCGGGCAATCGTCCTCTGGGCAATCGTCGGGCAGAACGACGCACAAAACGACGCGGTAAGACCCGCCGGGTTTACGCGCATGATCGAACGGATATGCTCCGGTTGAGGGTGATGCCCGGAATGAGAGGCAGAGAGGACAAGGCGTGTGGAGCCAGCCGATCTCTTCCGCCGGAAACCATGCCGACAGGGACCGGGAAACCTTACGGCGCGACATCACCATGAAGAGGCAGCAACGCATCCCGTGAAAGGGATGTGTGTCAGAGGAGAGCCCGTTGACAGAGACCACGATCAGTCCCGTGATTGGAAAGATGAGCGACCGTCTTCAGGCCCTGCGCGCCTTGCTGAAAGAAAACGGTCTGGATGGGCTGATCATTCCGCGCAGTGATGAGTATCTGGGGGAATACGTCCCTGCCTGCGCCGAACGACTAGCGTGGATCAGCGGTTTTACAGGCAGTGCGGGACTGGCCGTCGTTCTGTCCGACAAGGCCGCCGTTTTTTCGGATGGGCGCTACATCACCCAGATGGACGATCAGGTCGATGGCGCACTGTGGGAACGCCATCACATCACGGAGGCTCCTCCGCGGATATGGCTTGAAGAGAACGCTCCCACAAAGGCCAGGATCGGCTACGACCCACGCATTATCAGCCGTTCCGCTCTGAACGCTCTTCAAACGGATGCTGTCACACTGCTCCCGACAGCGTTCAATCTGGTCGATGCCGTCTGGACTGATCGCCCTGCCCCACCCGCTGCTCCGACGCAGGTTCATCCGCTGGAATTTTCCGGGCAGGGCAGTGAGGAAAAACGTCACGCTCTCGGGACGCAGCTTGCGAAAAGTGGATGGCAGGCCGCGATCGTCGCTGATTGCACATCAGTCGCCTGGCTGCTGAACATCCGTGGAACCGATGTGCCTCACACGCCAGTGGTGCTCTCCTTCGCCATTCTGCACAGCAACGGGCAGGTCGATCTGTTTGTGGATGAGGCGAAGATCACACCCGAGGTCCGGGACTGGCTTGGCAGCGATGTGAACATTCTTCCGCCGGAACATCTGGAAGACTCACTCCGGGCGCTGACGGATCAGACGATCGCCGTCGATCCATCCGCCACGCCGGTCTGGTTCAGCCAGACGCTGGAAGACGCCGGAGCGACCGTCGTGGAAGCCGCCGATCCCTGCGCCCTGCCCCGCGCAAGGAAGAATGCCGTCGAGCAGCAGGGCGCCCGCGCCGCGCATCTGCGTGACGCCGTCGCCATCTGCCGCTTCCTGCACTGGCTGGACGCTCATGCCGCCGGTTCAACGGAGATGGAACTGGTGGAACGGCTTCAGGCATTCCGGGCCGAAGCGCCGGAATATCGCGACGATTCCTTCGACACGATCTCGGGCGCCGGACCGAACGGGGCCATCATCCATTACCGCGTCACGCCGGAGACCAGCCGCCTCCTTGGTGCGAACACCGTCTATCTGGTGGATAGCGGCGCGCAGTATCCCGATGGCACAACGGACATCACACGCACCGTGTGGACGGGGCCGGATGAGCCACCTGCCTCAATCAAGGAAGCGTTCAGCCGCGTGCTCAAGGGTAATCTGCTGCTGGGACGCGCCCGCTTTCCCTCCGGCACCACCGGCAGCGCGCTGGATGTGCTGGCGCGTTATGCGCTGTGGCAGGGCGGTCTGGATTTCGACCACGGCACCGGGCACGGTGTGGGAAGCTATCTCTCCGTGCATGAGGGGCCGCAGCGCATCTCCAAGCTGCCCAACAGAATCGCGCTGGAGGACGGGATGATCCTGTCGAACGAGCCGGGCTATTACCGTCCCGGTGCTTTCGGGATCCGGCTGGAGACTCTGGAGATGGTCAGATCATCGGACGTCGGGCAGGATGGACGGAACTTTCTTGAGTTCGAAACGCTGACTCTCGCTCCTTTCGACCGCCGTCTGGTCGACCCGGACGTCATGGGACCGGAAGCCTTGGATTTCCTTGATTCTTACCACGCCAGAGTGCTTTCTGAGGTTGGTCCTCTGCTCTCCGGCGAGGCGAAATCATGGCTTGTGCATGCCTGCTCTTCCATCAAGAGGAAGTGACAACACGTAATTGCGCATCGCGCTTTCTCTCAATGCGAGGCAGAAGAGGCGGCGGATGTATAGGGAGTTCATGATGACGAACAGCAAAACAATCCCCGCCACCCTTATTCCGGGCGACGGTATCGGTCCCGAAATTATGGATTCGGTGGTCGAGATCCTCGATGCGGTCGGCGCTCCGTTCAAGTGGGAACGTCACATCGCTGGCATGGCTGGCGTTGACGCGGTTAACGATCCTCTTCCGAAAGACACTCTCGAGAGCATCCGCAAGACCGGTCTTGCTCTCAAAGGCCCGCTGACCACGCCTGTCGGCGGCGGCTTCAAGTCCATCAACGTCACCATGCGTCAAGAGTTCGAACTCTACGCGAATCTTCGTCCGACAAAGACGATCATTCCCGGTGGTCGTTATGAAGACATCGATCTGGTGATCGTTCGTGAGAACCTCGAAGGCTATTACGCCGCGATGGAACAGACGATCCCGGCCAATGGCGACAAGCAGGGCATTGCGCTTTCGGGCGGCTATGTTTCCCGCAAGGAATGCGAGCGCATTGTCCGCTTCGCGTTCGATTACGCCGTGCAGAACGGCCGCAAGAAGGTGACGCTGGTCCACAAGGCCAACATCATCAAGCAGATGTGCGGCATGTTCCTTGAGGCTGGCCGCAAGGTCGCCGAGGAATACAAGGGCAGGATCGAGTGTGACGAGCGTATCGTCGACGCCTGTTCCATGCAGCTGGTGACCAACCCGTGGCAGTTTGACGTGATCGTCACGACCAACCTGTTCGGCGACATCCTCTCCGATCAGGCAGCCGGTCTTGTTGGCGGTCTGGGTCTCGCACCGGGCGCGAACATCGGTGAGAAAGCTGCGATCTTCGAGGCGGTGCATGGCTCCGCTCCTGACATCGCAGGCAAGAACCTCGCCAACCCGCTGGCTCTGCTGCTCGCAGCGGTGATGATGCTGCGCCACGTTCGTCGCGATGATCTGGCTGACCGGATCGACACGGCGATCAAGAACCTGATCACCAGCGGCAAGGTTCGCACCCGTGACATGGGCGGCGAAGCTGGCACGAAGGAACTGACGGCTGCGCTGAAGCAGGCTCTCGTCTGATCTTTCAGTAAAAACACGTTACGCAGGCTGGGATGTTCAGTTCCAGACCTGCGTAAAGAAAGGCTCCGCCGTTTTACGGCGGGGCCTTTTTTGTGCCGTTCATGTGGTTTGCAGACATGCTTTTCAGGACTTTCCCCCGCCCCCACAAATGCCTTTGAATAAGCTCTGAATCATGCCGCCTTTGATCAGGCAGGCTGAAGCACCATCTCGGCGGGTTTCTCCCGGAGAGGCGGAACCCGCCAATGCCCCTGATCGAGCCGGGCGATTTCCTGATCGATCTCTCCGACGACCTGCCGCGCAAACGGCCCAAGATGCAGATACAGCGCGCTGGTCATGACCACGTACGGCAGCGCTTTCGGGTTATGCACGGCGCAGTCGACCAGCATGCGCCAGAATTGCCCTACCGTTCCCGGACCCGCGCGATGAATGCGGAAAAGCAGCCGGAAGAAACTGCGAAGATCCCCCTTGATCATCCGATGGGCACGCTTGCGTTTGAGCATACGCCCCAGTCTGCGCACACGACCGAAATAGGCGGTCGGTTCATAAATCGTCCTGAGCACGGTCCTGTAATCATCAAGCACATCCCGGCGTGGACGACTTGTCTGGAAATTCAGGCCGGCCGTACACTGATCACCCGACTGCGTCTGGCCGTCATCCAGAAAGAGACGTCCTTCCGCCAGCAGGCGACGTGTCAGCTGCGTCGTAGGCAGTGCGTAAAGCAGACCGACCATGCAGACCGGGATCGACGTGTCTTCGATACACTCGATCATGCCGGGAGCGACGCTGCCTTTTTCACTGTCGAAACCCACAATGAAACCGGCGTTCACGAAAATTCCGGCGCCATGAATGGTCTCGATGCTTTGTTGCAGACTGCGGCGGGTGTTCTGCTTTTTCTGCGTCATGACCAGCGTGTCTGTGTCCGGGCTTTCAATCCCCACGAACACGGCGAAGAAGTTGCTGTCGGCAAGGTCTTTCAGCAGTTCGGCATCATCGGCAAGGTTGATTGATGCTTCGGTCGAAAACTCGAACGGAAAACGTTTTTCGTCCTGCCACCGTTTCAGATCAGGCAGAAATTTCCTGAGCGCCTTTTTGTTGCCAATCAGGTTGTCGTCAACAAAATCGACATGTCCGCGATAGCCGAGGGCATAGAGCGCATCCAGTTCGGCCATGACCTGCCCGGTCGTCTTGGTGCGCGGCACGCGGCCATACAGCTCGATGATGTCACAGAACTCGCAACTGAACGGGCATCCGCGCGAGAACTGAATCCCGACATGCAGATACTGATCCAGCTTCAGCAGATCAAAACGCGGCACGGGACTTTTCGTGACGTCCGTCTTGCCCATGGGCGCTTCAAACACGCCCTCCCTGACGCCGCTTCGCCACGCCGAGATGAAGTCGCCCATGATCTCTTCAGCTTCCCCGAGAACCTGAAAATTCGCGGCTTTATAGACAGGCGGGCTGGATGTGACATCCGGTCCCCCCACTACCACAGGCTTGCCCCTGGTCCGGCATGTGTCGATGATATGCAGGGCATCGTTTCTCTGCGGAAGCATTCCCCCGGTCATCACCATATCGGCCCATGCGAAGTCTTCTTCCGTCAGAAGTTCTGTATTGCGATTGATGAGCCTGACGTCCCAGCTCTCCGGAAGCATGGCGGCCACGGTGATCAGACCGAGAGGCGCAGCCGGGTAGCGTGCACCCGTCAGATCACAGGCTTCCTTGTAGTTCCAGAACGAACCTGAATTGAAAAGCGGAAAGATCATCAAGACCTTGCAGCTGTCAGTCATCAGGGAGAATTCCTCAGATAGAACAGCTGATCGCAATCAGGCAGGAGATTTCCCGCCCTGATCGAAAGCGCGCCGGACCCGCAGATGGGGCCTGATTCAGTTTTAGGAGAGAAAAAGCCGGGGACGCCCTTAACTGCGTCGGACGAGGAAGCTCTGAACGGCAGCGTCCCGGCGTAGGGTCGTCATATGACCCTTCTTGCAAGGGAATAGCTTTTTATAAGCCCAACACCCAGAAATAGCGATAGAGCAGTGTCTGGAACACCTTGCGTTTAGAGTTTTATATCGTCTCGTAATGTATCAATATGACTGATTACCTGATGGGCTGTAATCATGCGTGTGCATTCAAACTGCCGCGACGTGTCCTTGTGTCGCGGGCACCAGAAAAAATCTGAAGAGTCGAATTTCAGGCGCACGTCATTGGCGCACCCATTGCACACATTCTTGTTGATGATGCGCCATGGCGTCTGAAATTCGTTGAATATTTCAGTAAACCCAGAAATCATGACAACCCGGCACTTCACCGCCCAGGCGAGCCAGGCCAGCCCACTGGAGAGACCGATGAAGAACTCCGCGTGATGCAGCCACCAGGCCCGTTCCGCCAGCGGGCGTTCACCCGTTTCATCCCGAACCCCGTTCGGTACCGTTGTCCATGTCAGACCTGAGCCATTTTCAGGTAATTTATCGATACAAATAACTTCGTATCCCGCCTGCTTCAGGAAGGTCACGACTTCCCGCCAGCCGCGCGGATTGTTCCAGTATTTTGCCTGCCCCGACGCCTGCACCGCGATGCACACATAGGGCTTTTCAATCGGTCTGACGTCACTCACGGACGGAATAGCCGGACGGATTTCCTGTGGAGGAAGACCGAGTATCCATGCCGCCGTCGCGCATAACCCGACCTGCCGATAATCACAGGGCTGAAAATCTCCTGCGTCATCATTGTAGAACACTGCCACCTTGTAAGCGGCATAAAATCCTTCCTTTCCGCATTGTTCTTTCGAAACCATGCGTATTTCAGGATACGCGTCTGCAAGAAGATCGATGAGAGGACCACGCATGATGCAGGTCAGTCGGCATCCATGCTTTTGCCGAAAACGCTCAACCTGCCCCATCCACGCCAGATGATCTCCCAGCGCGCCAAGAGACATATCAATCAGAACGTCTCTGCCCGCCGCGTTATAGTCGTGAGCGAAAACAGGACTGCCATTTTTGAAAACCTCTAGTCCAAATGAGACAAAAGAACGTCTCGATGAACGGAGATAACCACCCTGATAGGTGTGATTGAACAGGACATTCCGTGTTTCCCGATCATGCATGACCACGCGCCAGTCATGACCGGGAGGACAGAATACACGGCAGCCATCCTGAAAATCGTAGCGGATACCGTCCGGACCTGCCTGACTGAGAACGGATGCCACAGTGTGTGCGGCATCCGGGTTTTTCGTCAGATGGTTTTTAACATCAGTCTCGTTGCTCACGCCGCACGGTGATCCTTTTCCTGATCCCCTTCTTCAGAAACAGGCCATGGCCCACCGGCAACGATCTGAAGGGCGAGAAGACCCCCCTTATCGACAGCAGCATGGTCCAGAGACAGAACCGCTGCTCCGTCGGTCCAGCATCGGTCACCTTCAGGCGCATGCCATCCCGGCAGTGCAGACTGTTCGAGATGTGACGTCACTGGATGCGTAATGCCAGCCTGATAATAGGTGATTTCACCGACACAGACACCAAGGTGACGTCGATCATCAAGGAACGGACCGATCGTATCCGCTGGACGCGCAGCCCGTGAGACGATCCGGATGTCATGCGCTCCGGCAGGCAGCGCGAAGAACACGGTGTCCGTGCCCAATCCGCTACGGGATCTGACTTCTTCGCCGGACGGAAGCACAATTTTCAGATCGGGGTCATGCGTGATCTGTGCGATCTTTTCTTTAACCGGCACACCCAACTGAATGGCGCGACTTTCGATCGCGCGATAATGCGGCTCCACAAAACAGCGATCCGTATTCAATGGCGCCGCAGCATCCGTCTGCCAGTCCAGAACCCGGCTGCCGATCGTGACGAGCCTGCCATCCTGTGTGAAAGTGCGCTTGTGACCGGTATCGAGGAAACTTTCCGTCAGCGCTCCACTGGCCCGGATCACGGAATGGCTGTCTGTCTCGATATGATAGTAGTCATAGACAGGAAGAGTACGATCGTAACGTATGGTGCGTCCGTTCACGAGCATACGGACCGGTACGAAATGATCCTCTATCAGCAGGCAATGTTCCGGTGTAACCAGAAAATCGGAGTGTGGCACGCCCTCGCCGAGAGCGCCTGCTACAATCCGGACAGGCCAGCCTGCGCTGTCGTCAGGCAGATCGGTTTTTACGGTATGCCGCATGCGACCGGCCCAGATGACGGAACGGCTCTCCTCGCCACTCCGCGTAAAGGCCATGACCTGATCAGTCTGTTTGATGGTCTCGACCCGCTTCTCCGTGCCGTCGGCCATCTGAATAAGCGCGCCCGCGAGAAAGCAGGTCAATTCGACATCAAGACCGCCATTGGCCGCGGAAGACAGTTCGACAGTACCGCCGAATGTTCCCTCGCCAAGATCGACAGTCCATGAACTGCCGCCGCTTTGAACGACTAGATCACCAGCACTGTTTATGCTGGCCGCCACGGCGCTGTCCCAGGCGACATCTTCCAGCACCACTGTCGCGCCGTTATCGACGGACAGGCCGGAAAGCGTCTGCGCATCGGCAGCGGACAGAACTGCCCCGCTATCAAGATGCAGCCCGCTAACCTGAGCACCCGCCGAGACGAAAGCCGTGCCACCCGACTGGATGAGTGTGTCAGTCGCAATACCGCCGGACTGCACGATCTGCGTGCCGCCACTCTGCACGACAGCGCCTGTCGCCGTGCCCTGAACCTCGACAACCTGTGTCGAGCCACTGCCGATGGTCGTGTGGATGGAAAGACCGGAACCAGTCGCACCGGTCAGACGGTCATATCCGACATATTCGATGTTGCCGTCATCAACCATCGTCATGTCGATGTTGGTGCCGCCGACAACGCCTTCCCACGTACCGCCGGTCAGCCTGTCATTGAACGAGGTGCCGCCGGACTGGATATCGACCCAGCCGTCATCAAGGGTGACGTTGAGATCCGTACCGCCGGATACGATTTCAACGGCGTCATGATACATGATGATCTTGCCGCCGGTTTCCACAGTCGTGTTGATCGACGTGCCGCCATTCGAACCGCTGGAGACGATCTCCATGCCGCCACTGAGCACGACCGTTCCAACCGCCGTGCCGCCGGACATGATGATTTCCGTGCCGCCCGCTGACACCACCGCACTGGTGGCGGTGCTGCCGCTATAGACGGTCTGGGTCGCGCCGCTGCCGATCTGGGTGCTGATCGACACCCCCTTGCCGCTGGCTTTCGTGCGCAGGTCATACCCGACCGTCTCACGGCTGCCAGCCCCCCTGATCGTGGTGTTGATGTCCGTGCCGCCAACGACCCCGCCCCACGTGTTGTCGAGCAGCATGTCGCCGAACGACGTGCCGCCCGTTTCGACATCCACGTAAGCGTTGGAGAGAGAGACATTGGCGTCCGTGCCGCCCGAGACGATTTCAATCCCGTTGTGTCCGTATGTCTCCGATCCTCCGCTGAGAACGGTCATATTGACCGTCGTACCGCCTGCGGCGATGCTGGCGCTGCCACCGCTGCTGATGGTCATCCCCACATCGACGCCACCCTGCGAGACGACGGCGTTGCCCATGACCGTAGTGGCGGACGCATGCCCCCCGCTTTCCACGATTTCAGTGCCACCGCTGAGAACGGCGACGCTGGACACTGTCTGTCCTGACTTCACGTCAAGAATGGCGCCGGAAGAAACCAGCGTGTCGGCAAAAAAGCCGGGCGGAAGATCCGAGACGCTGATCAGCGTGCTGCCATCCCCCGCAGAGGACAGTTCGACCGTCGCGCCCGCTTCGCGTGGGGAAAGGTTCAGAGTCCAGCTCTTGCCGCCCTCCGTAACGGTCAGCGTGCCGTCGCTGCCGATGGAACCGGTCGCGCCGCTGGCCCATGCCTGATCGCGGATATTGATGCTGCCCCCTGAACCGAGAGCAGCCGAAGCGATTTCCGAAGCGTCGTCGGCAATGAGCAGACCGCCGGTTTCAATGTCCGCAGCGGAGCTGAGACCACCCGACAGGACGATTTCCGCGCCACCGGAGACGATATCAGCACCGATGGCTGTGCCGCCCGAACCGACAGTCTGAATGGCGGATGCGCCGATCTTTGTGTCGGAGGAAACACCGGCCGCGACGGCGCTGGTGTGTGTGTCGAAACCGACCGTTTCCGTAGCGCCGTCGGAAAGTGAGAGACCGATGGCCGTGCCGCCAGCAACACCCGCCTGAGCGCCCGCGATCAGCATGTCACCGGTGGCGACACCGCCGGTCGTCACTTCAAGAACGCCACCCGACAGCGTCACACCGGAATCCATGCCAGACGACACGATTTCGATTGCGCCGGACCTGATGGTGGCGTCTCCGCCGGTTGCGACCGTCATGTTGAAGGATGTGCCCGCGACAGAGGCGGAGCCCCCGGCCAGGATCGTGGCGTCGATAACCTTTCCGCCGGAGGAGACGGTCTGAATACCCGCAACCTGTGCATCGACAGAGGTGCCCTGAGCATAGACATACTGGGTAGAACCGCTGCCCACCGCAGTCTGTTCGGAGAGCCCTGCGCCGGTCGCCCCGGTCAGCGGGTCAGACCCCACATATTCCCGATTGCCGCTGCCGGACATGGTCAGTCCAACATCTGTTCCGCCGACGACACCCGCATAGGTGCCACCGGTCAGAATGTCATTGAACGCCGTGCCGCCTGTCTGGATCTGCTCCCAGCCATCGTCGATCGTCACGCCGGAGTCCGTGCCACCCGAGACGATTTCGACGCCGTTATGCCCGAAGGCGATGGCGCCACCGCTTTTCACGGTCGTGTTGATGGCGGTGCCGCCACGATTGGTCGCGCCTTGCGCGGCAATGGTCGCGCTGCCACCACTTTCGATGGTGAGATTGACAGTCGTGCCGCCTGAAGAGACGACCTGCGTGCCTCCTGCCTGCACGTCCGCGTCGCTGGCTGTCGCGCCGGAGACGATGATTTCAGCCGCACCGCTCTGGATGATGGTTCCACTGACCTGTGCGCCGGAAACCAGAACTTCCTGTGCATTTCCGGCAAGAGTCGCGTTGATGAGCATGCCGTTCGACAGGACGTACTCCGCGCCGCCATCGTCGATGACCGTTCCAACAGCCGTGCCACCCGCCTGCACGATTTCCGTGCCGCCGCTTGCGATCTCCATGCTCGACGCGGCCATGCCGGAGGAGACGACGTCGATAGCCCCATTGCCGATCACACCACCGGAGGTCGTCTGGCTCGCGACAATGGTGACGAGAACGCTGCCGTCATCCGCAGCGGACAGCGAGGCCTGTGTGCCGCCACTCGCGTCGGCGAGGTCTAGTGTCCATGAAGAAGACCCGTCGCTGATCACGAGGCCCTTATCCGTCGTGATCGTGACGGTTTCGGAGGCATTCCATGCAATGTCAGCAATATCGACCTGAGCGCCGCCCTGCAGCGTTGCGCCCTGAATGGCCGACACGTCGTCAGCGATCAGGAGCCCCTGATTCTCGACCGTGACATTGGAAGCAACGGCTCCAGACGCCACTGTCTGGGTGCCACCGGACTGGATGTCCGTGTCGATGGCCACCGCTCCCTGATCAAGCTGGAGCATGCCCGCTTCCTGCACGATAGCCGAGAGAACAGTGCCGCCGTCTTCCACAGCTTCAGTGCCGCCCCAGGCGATAGTTGTATTCAGGGAAGACCCGCCGGACTGAACCGTTTCCGTTCCTCCCTGCAGCAGGGAAGCGCTTTCAACACCCCCATCCGCCACGACAGTCGTTCCGGCGTAGAGGGAGGCCGAGATCAGGGCGCCGCCAGCGCTGACCGTCTCCATTGCGCCGTCATCCACCAGCATCGCATTTTCTGAAACGCCGCCGGAGAGAATGATTTCTCCACCATAGCCCATGATGGTGACGCCGATGGTCATACCGTCAGCCTGCACGACGTCCACGCCGCCACTTTCGATGACCGCGTTCTGCGACACGCCACCCGAACCAATCAGTTGCTGACCGGAAACATCCGCGCCATCCGCCATGCCACCGGACTGCAATATTTGAATCGCGTCAGCGCTCACACTCGCCAGCAGCGAAGAACCGCCGACAACCATTTCGATACCATCGACCAGAGTGAGACCGTTTTCTGTCCCGCCTTCAGCAACAGCGACAGAACCGCCATCCATGGCGGTGCCTCCTGAGATGATGCCGCCACTGACAACCGCCAGTATGCCTCCGCTGATCAGCGCGCCATCTTCCTCGCCGCCGGACATGACGACTTCACGGCCACCTGTCTGGATTTCGGTGCCGCTGGCCGTTGCGCCATCGTCAATGATGCCGGTGCCACCACTAAGAATGATCATGTCGGAGCTGGTTGTGCCGGACGTCACATCGACGGAAGAGCCGGAGGAAATAGTCGTCATGAGGCTTATCGTTTCCAGATCATGGGTATCGGAAGGCAGGGGTGAAGAAAGGCGTTCATGCGACCGACAGACGACATGAACGCGAGGGCGCGTCAGACTGTGACGCCACCCATCAGCGGATCGGTGATGCTTGGCTGACCGTTTTCGAGGTGCCCTGCGAGCTGCGCCCGAAAAGTGCTGTCCTCTGCGGCCGTTATCGTGATGTCGTACCAGCCGCTCGTGCCTCGGGCCGAAACGACCAGCGGATGCGAACCATGAGCCGCGAGGACGACGGGCCGCATCTGTGTCGAGGCATAGGCATCGTTGAACGTCAGCGTGAGCGCCGTGGCGCCTTCATTGACCAGTTCGATGATCAGCATCTGGGCAGTGCGATTGGACTGGGTGGAGATCGCCAGTGCGGAAGAATGCGCCGCACCGCCGAGCGTGCCGCGATAGGCCCGGAAAAACCCGTTCGGACCGTGTGTTTCCAGATTGTAGCTGCTGCCACCGTTCACGATCCATGTGTCGGAAAGGGATTTGGCGGCTTCAACCGTAAAGTAGCGTGGCTGGAAGGCGCCGGTCAGATCGCGGACATGAAAAACCGCTCCGGCGTCACCACTGTTTACGAATTTCAGCGTGGCCATGCCGGTAGCGGCTGACGGCGTGAACTGCGTGTGCAGATCATATGGTAGGGCGCGGGCGGGTCGGACACCGCTTTCCTGCCGGGGAACAGCCTGTGTGGTGGGCACGCTCGGCACGTAGCTGGAATGGCGGCTCTGATCCGGCGGGACGTAGCTGCTTGTCGATGGCAACGACACCAGATCATCATTGGGCGTCTGGAAATTGAAGATCGAGGTCAGATCGCCGGACACAACACGACGCCATGGCGTGATGTTGGGCTCGATCAGGCCTGATGAAAGCGAGCCGAAGCGTTTTTCGAGAAAGCGGATCATCGAGGTGTGATCGAACACCTGCGAGTTGACCCAGCCGCCGCGTGTCCATGGAGAGATGACGGTCATCGGCACGCGCGGCCCAAAGCCGTATGGCCCGGAGCTTTGTGAGGATGTGCCCGGATAAATCTCGTTTTCTATGGAAACGGTCGATTTGCCGCGCCCTGCGGCAGGCGGAGGCGCGGGGGGAATAACGTGATCGAAGAAGCCATCATTCTCATCGAATGTGAGGAAAACAACGGTCTTGCTCCAGACTTCTGGATTGGCAGTGAGAATGTCCAGAACCTGCGAGATGTACCATGCGCCGTAATTCGGCGGCCAGTTCGGGTGCTCGGAATAGGCTTCGGGCGCGACAATCCATGACACCTGTGGCAGATTTCCAGACTCGACGTCACTTTTCAGAATATCAAAAAGCGTGCCGGACTGAGCGATATTGGTGCCTGTCCGGCCATACTGGGCCAGCGGCGAGGAATCGTCTGCGTTTCGGTACTGATTGAAATACAGCAGGGAGCTGTCACCATATGTCCCGATATAGGCATTGCTGGTCCAGCCCCAGCTTCCTGCCGCGGTCAGCCCGGTGCCGATATCCTGATAGACCTTCCAGGTGACACCCGCAGCCTGCAGACGCTCGGGATACGTGGTCCAGGAATAGCCTGCCTCGGCATTATCGACGACAGGGCCTCCACCTTTCCCATCGTTACCCACCCAGCCGGTCCACATGTAATAGCGGTTGGGATCGGTGGACCCCATGAGGGAGCAGTGATAGGCGTCACAGATTGTGAAAGCATCTGCCAGAGCATAATGAAATGGAATGTCGGCGCGCTCCATATGCGCCATGCAGGTGGTGGTCTTGGCCGGAATCCAGCCATCCCATGAGCCGCCATTCCACGCCGCATGCGTGCTTTCCCAGTCATGCGCAAGGTCAGCCACAAACGCCAGACCGAGATCCGGCGCGGTCGGGTGGAAGGGCATCACCACAGATGAACCCTGCGGCTGCTCCCACACAGTCTGTGTCGCATTGCGGGATGCGACACGTGGATCATTGAAGCCACGGATGCCCTGCAACGTGCCATAGTAATGATCGAACGATCTGTTTTCCTGCATAAGGAAAATGACATGTTCGACGTCTTCAATGGAGCGTGTCGCGTTGTTGGCTGGAGTTGCCAGCGCCTTTTTAATGCTGAGAGGGAGGGTCCCCACGGTCCCGCCTCCCGCCATCAGCTTCATAAAATTCCTGCGATTTGTCTCAGACATTATGATTCTTTGCTCTGATGTATCTTTGGCTTGCAGAGCGTTTACTGAATATTAATCTTTGATTGGGTTATGATTTCATTACGGTTTTAAGTCGCGGGCGGCTCTAGATTATTCGACGGGACAGAAAGCGGGAGACGCCGCCGCATTGAACCCGGGCGTTTTCACGCAGAGAAATCGATATGGTTTTCGCAGCACTGACAAAAGCAGACTGGAAGTCTGGCGCGATCTTTCTGAAGTCAATCTGACAGCAATCTTCCTACTCAATTTTCCGTTACATCCGCCTCACCAAAGGTAGACTGACGACGGCCTTGCGCAGTTCCTTTAAGAAAGAGGCAATCAGCCGCCACTTTCCGCCAACCGGCTTTCATTTCGGCTCTTTTTGTCAGAACCGTCATAATTTACCAGAAAGTTACCTGCCGCCCTTAGTGTCTCAGCGATCTGCTTTACCGGGAGAGCTTTTTTGCCTGTTTCACCTGCTTCTGGTCGCCCGGAGACCTTTCATCGCGTCACGTCGCATATGGCAGGAATGCATACACGACACAGAGCTGAAGCAAGCTTCAGCATCGTTCCGCGCTTTTCACTTTCGACCCTCGCTGTGGTGGGTGGCGATCTCAGCCCTCCTCCCTCACTGACATCCGGACGCACGGCGCCTCGTCGTCGGCAGAAAGAACCTGTCTGGCTGCCGCTTCTGGTGGAGGGATGCAGGATGGCGGCTGAACTTCCGCCTCAGTGCCGTCTGGCCCTGCCGCTCGAAACGCCGGATTCATTTCCGGTGGACCTGCTGAATCACCTTGCCACCGTCCTGTCCGACCATCAGCTTGCGGCCTCGAAACTGGATTTCGAATTTACGGAAACGAGCCTCGCCGTTGACAGCGAGATTCTGATCTACTCCCTCGCCGCCCTGCGCGATGCGGGAGCAGGTCTCGTGCTCTCGGGCTTCGGGATGGGTCTGACGAGTCTCTCCCTTCTCCGGGACAGAAGCTTTTCAGGACTGCTCACGGCCGTGAAGCTGGACCGACATCTCTTCCATCACGACGACCCGGCCCATCTGCAGGCAGGCCAGAGCATCGCCCGCGCCGTGGTGCAGTTGGGAAAGGATTTCGGACTGAATACACGAGCCGAAGGCGTGGATACGCCTGAAACACTTCACTTTCTACAGAGCATCGGCTGCCAGGAAGGCCGAGGAAACAGCCTTGGAAGACCTCAGTCCCTCATGGATTTCCTGACAGACCAGAAACCGGCCCGATCGGCCGCAAGGAAAAGAAAGCGCACATCGTGACAGTCAGACGTGGACAGGAGGAGTCGCAGCTTTTAAGTCCCCGCTCATGAAAAACGCCTCCTCTTCCGCTCCTGTCCGGCTGGGCATTGATTTCGGCACAACGAACAGCGTCATCGTTCTGCGCAACGAGAACGGTGACACGCGTACCGTGCGTTTTCCAACGCCGGGAGGTGACACCACGGATACCTGCCGTACGCTTCTGGCGCTGTGGCAGGAACTGACGGGGGGACGGCGCCTGACCGAACGCGCCGTGGGAGAAGAGGCCGTTGAGGCCTATCTCGACGATCCGACCGAAACCCGTCTCATCATGTCGATGAAGTCCTATCTGGCGCAGGCCAGCTTTCGGGAGACGCAGCTTTTCGGGCAGCGGGTTCCGCTGGAAACGCTGGTCGCCTCCTTTCTTCAGGAACTGATGAAGCTGGCGGATCTTGCGCCTCAGGACTGCGCCGTGACTGTCGGACGGCCGGTGCGTTTTGTCGGCGATAACGCCGATGACGATCTTGGCGAGGCCCGACTGCGCGCCAGCCTTGCCGAAGCCGGTTTCCCCGAGATTTCCATCATGCTCGAACCGGAAGCCGCCGGGTGGAAGTTCGCGCATCGCCTCAATCATCCGGCGACGGTGCTGGTGGGAGACTTCGGCGGCGGCACGAGCGACTTCTCGGTCCTGCGTTTCGAGCCGGGAACGGCGCAGCCCACACAGGCGCTGGGTTATGCTGGCGTGGGGCTGGCCGGAGATCAGTTCGACACAAGGATCATCGATCATGTGGTCGCACCGTTTCTGGGCCGTGACTGCACTTTCCGCATCATGGGCGGCGAGCCTCTGCCGGTGCCGATCGAATGGTACAGTTCCCTCGCCCGCTGGCATCGTCTGTCCCTGATGCGGACCCCGCGCATTCTGAACGAGATCACCGAGGTTGCGCGCACAGCCTCCCAGCCTGAACGGCTGATGAATCTGGTCGAGCTGATCCGCGAGCAGAACGGACAACTCCTTTACAATGCCGTCTCCGCCGCCAAACGGACCCTGTCTACGGAAGACAGCGCCGTGCTGCGCTTCTCACAGAAAGGTCTCGCGATCGAGGAGACGATCCAGCGGGCCGATTTCGAGCGATGGATTGCGCCTGATCTGGCGCAGTTCGGGGACGCGATTGACCTCGCCATCGAGCGCTCGAACCTGACGCCGGACCAGATCGACCGCGTGTTCCTGACCGGCGGCACCTCCTTTGTGCCAGCGGTGAGAGAGCTGTTCATTCAGCGGTTCGGCGCGGACAAGGTCGAACTGGGCGGCGAGTTCGTCTCCGTGGCGGAAGGGCTGGCTCTGGCCAATCCCCTCGCTCTGGCAGTCTGACAGAAATATCTTGCGCGTCTGGATCGCACCCCGGAGGTGTTGTCAGAGGGATGTGAACAGGGTGAAACTCTCTCTCATGAAACGGTTGCTTCTCGTCTCCTGTCTGTCCCTGCCGCTTGCGCTGGCGGCGCTTCCCTCGTCCGCGCAGGCGGTCCCCATGCCGGAAAAGGCGGAGGCGACGGCAGCCGACCTGACGCCTGCCGTGACGTCATCTTCACAGATATGGGAATCCGTGATCGCCCTGCCCGATGGCAGGCTGGTGCTGGAAGCGCCGCGCTGGCTGGGCAATCCGAACCCGCAACTCAGCATCGCGACAGTCGGCGGTGCGCCTGCACCCTACCCTGACGCAGACTGGAATGCGGCGGAAGGCGATCCGGCCAAACGCTTTGTCGCGCTGACCAGCATGACGCGGGCGGCTGATGGCACTCTCTGGCTTGTCGATAGTGGTGTCCCGGATCGGGAGGCCAAGCCGGAAGCGCCTGCGAAACTGATCCAGATCGATCCCTCCACAGGTCAGGTTAAACGCTCTTTCCCCGTTTCAGCTGATGCGCTGCGAGACGGCAGCATCCTGGCAGGCATCGCTGTGCATGAGCAGACGGCCTATGTCGCGGATTCGGGGGTGCCGGGAATTCTGGTCATCGACCTTGAGAGTGGTGTCGCCCGACGTTTTCTTGATCATGTCGAAGGGCTGACCGCAAAACGACCGATCGTCACGCCCTCCGGCGAGGTCAAGGCGCGGGACGGACGGCCTCTGGCCATTGACGCCACTCTTGTCGCCATCAGTCCGGATGGGCAGTGGCTGTATGTGCAATCCTATTGCGGCCCGCTCTATCGCATTGCGACGCGGCTGTTCGACGATCCGGATTCGACGAACACCGCCTTACAGGAAAGCGCCACGCTCTGGTACAAAACCCATGCGCTGGGCGGACTTACGGTCGGGCCGGATGGCACGCTGTACTGGTCGGACGTCACCACCGGCAGCATCGACAGCTACACGCCGGGACGGATTCCGCACCACCTGATCACCGATCCCCGCCTGAAATGGCCGGGTGGTCTGTCCCTGTCCGGCAACATGCTTTTCGTGCCCGCCGCGCAACTTGATCAGGCCGCACGCTTTCAGAATGGACAGGCGACGGTGCAGTGGCCTGTGACCGTTTACAGCTTCCATGTCCCCGAAGACGCCACTTCTGACGTTCTTCGCAAATAGTCCTCTCCCCGCTTCGCTCCAGACCGGTTATAGAAAGCGCATGAAATACGTCTCCACCCGTGGCAAGGCCCCGGTCCATTCCTTCTCCGATATTCTGCTGGCCGGGCTCGCCGAGGATGGCGGGCTTTACATGCCGGAATCATGGCCCCGGTTTTCCGCCGATGAGTGGCGCGCCATGCGGGCGCTCCCCTATCCGGAGCTGGCCGCTAAAATCATTGCGCCCTTCACCGCCGAGTCGATCGACCACGACACGCTGCTGGGCTTCTGCAAGGACGCCTACTCGCAGTTCGATCATGCCGCCATCGTGCCGCTGACCCAGATCGAGGACGGCCTGTATGTACAGGAACTGTTCCACGGTCCGACACTGGCCTTCAAGGACATGGCGCTTCAGCTTCTGGGACGCCTGTTCGATCACGTTCTGACCGAGCGCGACGAACGCGTCACCATTGTCGGCGCGACCTCCGGCGACACCGGTTCCGCCGCGATCGAAGCCTGCCGCGGCCGTGACCGTCTGACGGTTGTGATCCTGCATCCGGAAGGCCGCACCTCCGACGTGCAGCGCCGTCAGATGACGACGGTGCTGGACAGCAACATCACCAACCTCGCCCTCAAGGGCACATTCGATGACTGTCAGGACATGGTGAAGGCGATGTTCGCCGATGCGCCGTTCCGTCAGGACATGAAGCTGTCTGCGGTCAACTCGATCAACTGGGCGCGCATCGCGGCGCAGATTCCTTACTATGTCTATTCCGCGCTGGCGCTTGGCGCGCCGGATCGGGAAGTTTCGTTCGCCGTTCCTACGGGCAACTTCGGCAACGTGCTGGCGGCGTGGGTCGCCAGGCAGATGGGGCTCCCCGTCAGGCATCTCTGCGTCGGCTCGAACCGCAATGACATTCTGACCCGTTTCCTCAACAGCAACGACATGTCGGCCCGACAGGTCGTGCCCAGCCTGTCGCCTTCGATGGACATTCAGGTGTCATCAAACTTCGAGCGACTGCTGTTCGAGTTCCTTGGCCGTGACGCCGATGCGTGCGCCAGACTGATGACCGGCTTCCGCTCCACCGGAAAGATGGATGTGCCCGCGAAGGTGTGGGAATCGATTCACACGCTTTTCTCGGGTCTCGCCCTTGATGACGAAGAGACGGAAGCCCAGATTCGTTCCGTGCATCAGAACAGCCAGTACCTTGCTGACCCTCACACCGTCATCGGCATCACCGCCGGACGCAGGTTCCGTGAACCCGGCGTGCCGATGGTGGCCATGGCGACCGCGCATCCGGCCAAGTTCCCGGACGCCATGCGGGCTGCCACAGGCATCACACCGGCGCTTCCTCCGGCGCTGGCCGATCTGTTCGACCGTGAGGAACGCTTCCGCGTCGTGCCCAACACGCTCGGAACCGTTGAAGACGCCGTAAGGTCAGCCGTGCTCTCCAACAGCCGCTGATTTCCATCTCAGGAGTGGCGATTCCCCGCCACTCCCCTTTCAGGACGCTCATGACCGATCCCATCCAGCAGACACGCCTTCCCTCCGGCCTGACGGTCGTCACAGAACGCATGGACCGCGTCGAAACCGTGTCATTTGGCGCTTATGTCGCCACCGGCACACGCAATGAGCGTCCCGAAGAGAACGGTGTTTCCCACTTTCTCGAACATATGGCGTTCAAGGGAACAGCCACCCGCTCGGCGGCCCGGATTGCCGAAGAGATCGAGAATGTTGGCGGTCACATCAATGCCTACACGGCCCGCGAGCAGACGGCCTATTACGTCAAGCTGCTCAAGGAAGACCTGCCGCTTGGCGTCGACATCATCGGTGACATCCTGACGCATTCGACATTCCTGCCGGAAGAAGTCGAACGTGAGCGCGGCGTGATCCTTCAGGAAATCGGTCAGGCCAACGACACGCCGGACGACATCATCTTCGACCATTTTCAGGAAACGGCGTTCACCGGTCAGCCGATGGGCATGCCGACGCTTGGTCCGGAAGGACTGATCCGTGAGATGAGTCGTGAGACGCTGATGTCTTACATGCAGACACATTACACGACGCAGAACATCGTCGTCGCGGCCGCAGGTAATCTGCATCATGACGATGTGGTGGAGCGGGTGAGCCGTCACTTCGCTGACCTGCCGACGAGCGCCGTCCCGGATCGCATGCCCGGTCGCTACACAGGCGGCGAGTTCCGTCTCGCCAAGGAACTGGATCAGGCGCACATCCTGCTTGGTTTCCCGAGCGTCCGTTACGGTGGCCCGGATTATCATGCGGCTCTGCTGCTCTCGACCCTGCTTGGCGGCGGCATGTCGTCCCGGCTGTTTCAGGAAATCCGTGAGAAGCGCGGACTGGTCTATTCGGTCTATTCCTTCACCACGCCGTTCCTTGATGGCGGACTGTTCGGAATTTACGCGGGAACGGGCGGCGAAGAAGCCCGTGAGCTGATTCCGGTGACACTGGCGGAACTCCAGAAGGTGCAGCAGTCGGTCGGAATGGACGAACTGTCACGCGCCCGGGCGCAGCTCAAATCCTCGCTGCTGATGTCGCTGGAAAGCACCGGCAGCCGCTGCGAGCAGATCGCCCGTCAGCTTCAGATTTTCGGTCGCCTGATCCCGATTGCCGAAACGGTCGCCAAGATCGACGCGGTGACGCCTGCTGATATCTGCCGTGTTGCTGCGAAGATTTTCAGTGGTCAGCCGACACTGGCCTCCATCGGCCCGATTGATGGCGTGATGACGCTCGACACCCTGCAAGGACGACTGGCCGCATGACAGACTCTACGCCCACACCGGCTCCCCTCGACCTTGCCTGCGAACTTGCCGAACTGGCCCGGAAGAAGGGCGCCGACGCGGCGGATGCGATCTGTGTTGGCAGCACGTCTCTCGGTGTCAGCGTCAGAAATGGCGTAACGGACGAACTGGAACGCTCCGAGACGACCGATCTCGGCCTGCGGGTTTTTGTCGGCAAACGCTCCGCCATTATCTCGACCTCGACGCTGGACAGGGACCGTTTCGACGCACTGGTTGATCAGGCGCTGGCGATGGCGCATGTGCTGCCGGAAGATGGTTATGCTGGCCTGCCTGAAAACATTCCGCTGATTGGCCGGCTGACCGAGAACGATCTCGATCTCGTGGATACGACCGAGCCGACGGCTGAAGAACTTCTGGCCCGTGCGCGCACCACCGAAGAAGCGGCGCATGCCGTTGACGGTGTGACGAATTCAGCGGGAGCCAGCGCCACATGGGGGCGTAGTCTCGTTGCGCTGGCGAGTTCGGCGGGTGTCGCAGGCTATTACGAACGCACGCGGAATTCCGTATCCATGAGTGCGCTTGCCGGTCAGGGAACGGGCATGCAGCGGGACTGGGATTTTCATTCCACGGTCTATCTGTCCGATCTGGAAGATCCTGCACTGATTGGCGCGAGGGCCGGTCGCAATGCAGTGGCGCGTCTCAATCCGACGCAGCCCCGCACGGGCACTCTGCCTGTAGTCTATGCGCCGCGCGTGTCCAATGGACTGCTCGGCCATCTGATGGGGGCGATCAACGGCGCGGCGATTGCACGCGGCACATCGTTCCTGAAAGAGAAAATGGGGCAACGGATTTTCGCACCCGGCATCCGGGTGCTGGATGACCCGCACAGAAAGCGTGGCCTGCGTTCCAAGCCGTTCGATGGCGAAGGCGTGGCCTGTGAGCCGCTGGAACTCGTCGCAGACGGCGTGTTGCAGCACTGGCTGCTCGACTGTCGGAGCGCACGCCAGCTTGGCCTCACCACCAACGGACGGGCGAGCCGGGGCACATCGTCCCCTCCGTCTCCCGGTGTTTCCAACCTGTATTTTGCGCCCGGAACAGTGTCGCCTGCCGAACTTATCGCGGACATTGCGGAAGGTGTGTATGTCACCGAGATGATGGGCTCGTCGATCAACGGTCTGACAGGCGATTACAGCCGTGGCGCGTCGGGCTTCATGATCCGTAACGGACAACTGGCTGAACCGATTGCGGAATTCACAGTTGCCGGCAATCTTCTGGACATGTTTGCCCGTCTAGAAGTGGCTGACGATCTGTCGTTCCGATTTGGTTCCGATGCCCCGACAATTCGCATCGACGGCATGAGCATCGCCGGAAACTGAGACAGACCTCAACCGTTCAAACCTTGGGTGGCGCGGGGATTTCCCCGCACTTCCCGCCCCACGATTTACCGGAGACTGACCCCTGACTCTCATGAAGACTCGCCCCGTTCTGACGACAGCGGTGGTTCTTGCGCTTTCTCTTGCGTCATTCGCAGGCATTGCGGATGCACGACCGGGTAATGGCGGCTCCATGGGAAGCCGCGGCAGTCGGACATGGTCCGCACCCGCCCCGACACGGACCTCGCCCTATGGCGCAGCACCGATGGAGCGGTCCATCGCCCCACAACAGCAGGCTCCTGCCTACGGACGCAACACTTACGGCGCACCGGCTTACAATAACGGCATGATGCGTCCACCGTCGCGTCATCCGTTTCTGACCGGCTTTGCCGGTGGTCTTCTGGGAGCAGGACTGTTTGGTCTGATGTCAGGACATGGCCTCATGGGCGGGGTTCATGGACTTTTCGGGTTTATCGGTCTGCTGATCCAGATCGCCCTGGGTATTTTCCTCGTGCGCTGGCTGTTCGGTCTCTTCATGCGCAGACAGGGTGGCAACGCATCCGCTGGTAACGGCGGGTTTGCTCCGGCAGGGAACGCAGGGCGATCCGCTGCAAACAATCAGCGCACCATCCAGATTGGACCGCAGGACTATCAGGCTTTCCAGCAGCTTCTGCTGAACGTGCAGGCCGCCTGGAGTCAGCAGAATATCCCGGCCCTGCAGGGCATGGCGACACCGGAGATGGTCAGCTACTTCAATCAGGAACTGGCAGGGCTGGCGAGCCGTGGGGAACGGAATGTCGTGTCCGACGTCCGTTTTCTTCAGGGCGATCTGTCCGAAGCCTGGTCGGAAAACGGGTATGATTACGCCACGGTTGCCCTACGCTACAGCCTGATCGATCTGACGACCGATATGATGGGCCGTGTAGTCAGTGGCAGTTCCGCCGATCCTGTGACCGTGACGGAACTCTGGACGTTTGTCCGTCCGTCCGCGGGTGGCGGCTGGCTCCTGTCCGCCATTCAGCAGACACGCTGAAGCTGGCTTGCTCTGAGGGGTGCTTCTTCTCCCGCGAAGGGAAGAGAGAACACCCCTCAGATTTTCTCCCGAAAGAGATCTTCCCAGAGTAAAAAGTGTCGGCGTGAACGCTCCTGAACGATGTCAGGATGGTCTGCCGACATCTTGAGGGGCTGGGCTAACAAGGCTTTGCCGTGCCCCTCTTGCAGACGCCACAACCCATTGATCCCGATGACCCGCTAATCAAATATCGGCTCTGAATGTCGATACGTTTCAGGCGGTAGGATCATGCCTTCTGAACGGGCCAGTCGCTTCCTGCGACCGCATGCGCGGCATCTACCCTGTTGTTCTGTCTTTACCGAAGAGACGGACTTTTCGCCCCATGAGAATAAAGGGCTTTTCTACAAATTCGTACGTCAGGCACGACACCAGAAGCGTCATCAGAATGGAAAAGTGCACGATCCAGTTGCCTGCGTCATAGGACAGGTCGATGTGGAGCAGATACACCAGAAACATGCTGACCGGGAAATGCACCAAATAAATACTGTAGGACAGCTTTCCCAGCATGAAGAAAATCGGGTTACCCATAACCCTGTCGACAAAAGCGGCTTTATCCATGAACGCTATGGCGACAGCAGCGAACAGCACTGACACCAGATAGATCGGTACCGGATGAAATGGCGGCGGCAGGCAGATTGTTGACACAGCAATCGTGAAAACTCCGAAGGTGCATAGAGCTTCCGCAACACTCTCTCTGACTGGCAGCCGTTTTACGACATCCATAACGAGAACCATGATGCCCATACTCAGTAAAAGCCGCAGCATTCCTGCGCTTACACCGTGAAATACAGGGTCATTATTACCTGCAACACGGAATCCATGACGTTCTGCAATAAAAAGAAAAAACACGAATACAGCGTAGAATAATGGACGACAGAAAACTGCCAGAAGCACTACCAACGAGCCCAGATAAAATTCCAGAGATATGGACCACGAAGGCAGATTGATTGAAAAAGACTCGGACGTGACAAGAGACTGCGTCATCAGATAATTGCTGATCAGGTCACGTTTTACATTATTACTGAAATAGGGTGGAATACCGTGCACCATCCCGTAGAAAATACCCACCACAACGGACAACATGACGAAATGGAGGGGGTAAAGCCGAAGAAAACGGGACCAGTAAAAATTGATGGCTTCCCTGATATTGACGCGAGAAAATTTCTCATCGTAGGACTTTATGAGAACATAGGCGGACAGGGCGAAGAAAACATCGACAGCAAAAGGGGCGTTCGTAATCAGTGAGCGCCCGGACTGCCAGCCTATCATAATCCCAAATGTGTGCTGATAAGCGACAGCAAGAGCAAGCAGCCCCCGAATTCCTTCGAGACCTCGTATTCTTTTCACATTTCCACCCTTTGTTGGCCGCCATGTTTCCTTTCTCATTGCCTTCAAAAGGAAAGTTCATGCTTTCATGCTTGATGGCTGTGTTAATGGCAATAGTATCCCGGAGCGGGTCAGGACCAGCCAAAGAAGAGGGGGCCGATTGTTCTGCCACACCCTGTTACGAAAGATGATGCGAAACGGTTTCCTCAGGATTAGAGGAAACTGCCCAATGGACTACAGTTCGGGACTGACCGGGAACTTGGGGTAAGCCCTGTTGGGCTATTTTATACTCAAATCCAACGCACCTTCTGGTCCAGCACCAGATAGAGCCATCGACTGAAATGACCGCACAAAACTCCTCGCCAAAGAGCGTGGTGCCTTGATCCGGCTGGAGGAGATCCTTATGCTACTGCTTCCGGGCTTTCAGCCGTCTGCTCATCCCACTCTTCCGCTAGTGCCGTCAGTTCTTTCGCGATGGCGGCTTTACGCTGACGAACCTGAAACTGACGGGTCAGCTTGACCCCCACGATCGCCAGTTCAAACACAAACCAGCCCCCTCCAGCAGCACACCAGCCCACGACACTGGTCATCGGATTCATCAGAAGGGTAACGGCTGCTTCCATCGACCCATCCGCATCCCACAACATATGAAACGGATGCACGAGCGCCGCAAAGGCATAGGGCATCATCATCCGGGCCATCACCTCTCCCCGACTGGTGTCCAGCAGGCAGACCGCAATCAGAGGGATCAGCATGACACCGATCAGCATGGAATATCCCGGGAGCCACGCCAGAGCGGCGCCACAGGCGAGCCCGCTCATCCACTTCGACATGGAGCCACGCTGCCCCTTGGCTACAGAGGTCGTCACAATACAATCTCCGCGCAGAGAGAGCCTATAGCGCAGACGACGCCAACAGCTGTTGCCAGACGAATCATCTCGTTTCTCATCGGCTGAGGCACATCCGTATCCTGATGCGCGAGACGCTCACGCTCTGCCTTCAGCTTGTTCTCCAGCTTTCGGGCAGCGTTGTAAGCAGCCTGATCACGCCGCAGAGCCTGCGGATCGGCAAGAATTTTCTGCATGAGACCGAGGTCGCCCTCACCGGCGGCAACCGCGAGCTGCTCTCCCCGGGACGTTCTGGTGCTGCGACTGCGCCAGCGCTTCAGGTCCGGAGTCAGATGCGGCAACAGCTTGCGACCGATCCCTTTCAGTGGGCCAGTCATGTAAAGGTGCTGGACCTTCGCAAGAAGCGCCAGATCCAGAGACCAGCTGTTTTTCGATATCGCCAGATCGCTGAAAGTTTCCACGAGGCGGCTTCTGAGTGCTGCGACCGCCATGAATATGGTCATCTGCCTGTCAAGCAACGCGGTCGCCCCGGACACTTCCATGTCCTGCGCGGTGTTAAGCCATTGCAGAAGGGCCCATGTCGCTGTCAGACGCTCATTCTGACAGCGGGGCGACAGACAGGGCAGATAGGGGTTGAGGACGTAAGGCAGCCTGTCGATGTCCGCCAGGGTTTCGATGGAGACCTGTCTGGCGGCTGTCTGCACCATGGCGCAGGCGGTCGGCTGAGTGGGCACGGACGTGACAAGCGCAAATTTATCCAGCCGACCGGTTCGGATCAGTTCGAACACCGCCAACGAAGGATCAACGGACGCTTTGCTTTTCCCCGCCAGAGAAGTCGTCAGAAGCTGACCGATGGCGTCCGGCCAGAACCATATATCGCTCCAGCACAGCGGCATGGTCGGATCGATAACGGAGATGAGTTCCATAAAGGTCGCGGAAGAGGCGATCGTCCCGTCTTCAGCCAGAACCACATCACGGGCCAGAAGAGCCAGCTTGCCCGCCGCCTGTGGCATCCCGAGTTCGTAGGACATCCATCGCTCGATAACGCCCCGGACCAGAAGACTGGCGAATTCCTTCCTGTATCGCGCAGCATACCACGCCAGTGTGCGCGCCGTTTTGATCCGTACGGAGCCCAGTATGATCGGAGCTGTTGCGACGGCGGCGCGCCGGACGACATACCCCTTGTGATCTGCCGCATGCAGCAGGTCTCTCGGTGAGGGTCTGGCAGCAGGATCGTCCGACAGCATGGCCGCAAGCAGAGGAGCCACGTCCTGCGAAAGCGGCAGATGCCCTGCCAGCACGGCGAAGCTGCCTTTCTGGAAGCGTTCTTCAAGCTGGGCGCCCGGCGCATCATCGCGATAGGGCACGCACCCTCCCAGCAGCCATGCAGCAAGAGCGCCAAGGGAGAAGACATCGTCCACTATGGTGCCGCTACCGCGTCCGGCAGGCTCGCATATGGCGGATGTCAGGGGTTCAAACCGGTCCGGCTGAAAATAGGCCGGAGGGGCTGTAACAGCTGGACCGAGGCACACAGCGCTGCGACCGCCCGAATCGAACACATTGTCGGGACGGATGGCCCGGTGCGTGACACCAGCCTCGTTATAGGCGTGCAGGATGCTCGCAATCGGCACGATGACACGCTCAAGAACGGAAGTTTCCGTCCATGTACCGCCCTCGCTCAGGGCATTGCCGGGTGGCGCATCGCACAGGATCCAGAGTGAACCGGTCGCATCGCTGAACGATCTGACCGACAGCAGGTTCGGAGCCCGCATCTTGGCGATGACGGCCGCGCTGGCGTGCGGCGGCAACAATGCCGGTGGCGCAAGCGCAAGGACGTCCGTTGTCGGGGAAACCGTATCCTTGACATGATAGGCAGGGCAATTGACGAAGTCGGCGAGCTTCTGGTCAAGATCGATGACATAGCGTCCGTCGATTGTCAGGTTCCGACTGTCGCCTGTCTCAGATTGCCCGAATTCGTCCGCCTCGGCCATGCTCGCCCTTTACGCATTTCATAATACGCAAAGGGTAGCGGGCAGCTCTTAACGGACTCTTATAAAAGAGCGTGATTCTTTCAGGAATCGAACGGGTCACGCACCAGAATGGTGTCGTCACGTTCCGGGCTGGTGGACAGCAGTGTCACAGGCGCTTCGACCAGTTCCTCGATCCGACGGACATATTTGACGGCCTGCGCCGGCAGTTCCGCCCAGCTGCGTGCGCCCTTCGTGGACTCCTTCCAGCCTTCGAGCGTCTCGTAGACCGGCTTGACGCGGCTCTGAGCGGCCGGTCCTGCGGGAAAACGCCTGATCGTTTCGCCATCCAGATCGTAACCGACGCAGACCCGGATTTCATCCAGACCGTCGAGCACGTCCAGCTTGGTCAGCGCCAGACCGTTGACGCCACCAACCTGCGCTGCGTGACGCACCAGCACGGCGTCGAACCAGCCACAGCGACGCGGACGCCCCGTGACCGTTCCGAATTCGTGGCCACGCTCACCGAGCACACGGCCGGTCTCGTCAAACAGTTCGCTCGGGAACGGTCCCTCGCCGACGCGTGTGGTGTAGGCCTTGGCAATACCCAGTACGAAACCGGCGGCGTTCGGCCCCATGCCGGAACCGGTGCCTGCGTTGGAAGCCACCGTGTTGGAGCTGGTCACGAACGGATAGGTGCCGTGATCGACGTCCAGCATGACGGCCTGAGCGCCTTCGAACAGGATCTTGCTGCCGTTCTTGCGCTCGGCTTCCAGCAGGTCCGCAACTGGGGCCATGTAAGGCAGAACCTTGGGCGCGATGTCGTTCAGGAACGCCAGCAGATCGGCCTTCTCGAATGTCGCGGCTCCGAGGCCCGCCAGCAGAGTGTTGTGGTGCAGCAGCAGTTCGTCGAGCTTCCAGTCGAGCGTCTCGGGCTCGGCGAGGTCACAGAGGCGGATGGCGCGACGGGCGACCTTGTCCTCGTACGCCGGGCCGATGCCCCGTCCGGTCGTGCCGATCTTGCGGTCGCCACGCGCCGCTTCACGGGCGCGGTCGAGAGCGCCATGCACAGGCAGGATCAGCGGCACGTTTTCGGCGATTTTCAGGGTCTTCGGAGACACAGGCAGGCCCTGCGCCACGACACGGTCGATTTCCGAAAGCAGCGCCTGAGGATCGACGACAACGCCGTTACCGATGATGCCGATCTTGCCGCGCACCAGACCGGACGGCAGCAGGGACAACTTGTAGACCTGATCTCCGACGACCAGCGTGTGGCCGGCATTGTGCCCGCCCTGAAAGCGAACGACGACGTCGGCGCGGCTGGCCAGCCAGTCAACGATCTTGCCTTTGCCCTCGTCGCCCCACTGGGTCCCGATCACGGTGACATTCGACATGACGCAGCTTCTCCGATGGTGAATGATAGGTATGCAGGAGGCCACAGCCTCCGTGGAAAGGAACTGTCAGATGACAGGGACGAGCGTGCCATCCGTGCTGACGAAAGAACAGGCGAGACGACGGGCCTCTTCCTCTTCACGTCCGGCCGGGGCGAGACCCGCAACGGTCACGTGCCCCTTGTCACGAAGCGTGCGACCGACAGCTTCATCCGTTCCGAACGGCAGATAAACCCGCTGAGGCTGCGCTCTGCGTGGCGCGACACGAAATACGGCGTTGGGACGAAGGGTCAGTCCGCAGGCCGGTTCGTCATCATTGCACAGATAACGGCCACCGCGGCCGAGTTCTTCCGATGAGCCAAGCGCGTAAACCGAGACGCAGACACCGGTGTGATATTTCCATCCACGGAACTCGACAGGATCGACCGTCACCTGACAGCCCGGCACGCGGGCGCGGATGGCGGCTGTGGAATCCGTAAGGCGGTCACTGAAGGCGCGTGTCTTTGCAGGCAGATCGACTTCCCGCAGGGCGGCCAGCGCCTGATCCGCTTCACCGGCGGCGTTGAGCAGCCTGATCAGAACATCTGCGATGGGGCCACCATGCTCGGCGACGGCGGCGGCGTCCTTGCGATCCAGAGCGTGCATCAGCGCGGTGACCGTAGCGGCGGGAAGGCCAGCCTGCTCAATCAGGGACGGAGCCAGAAGCGGCATGGTAAGATCGAAGGACAGATCGGTAATGCCGACACGGGCCAGCGCCTCGGCAGCGATGGCCACAACCTCGGCGTCGGCCTGCGCGCTGTCGGGACCGATCAGCTCGATTCCAGCCTGTCCGATCTGGCGTTCATTCTGTCCCGCCGTGCCGTTTCCGACCAGAACGGCCTGTCCGGCATAGGAAAGACGCAGAGGACGTGGGGCATCATGCAGACGGGTCGCCGCGATACGGGCGATCTGTGGCGTGATGTCGGGACGTAGCGCCATCATCCGGCGTGTATCAGGGTCCATCAGGCGGAAAGCCTGATCCGCCAGCGCCGCCCCTGCCCCGCCGAGCAGCGTGTCTTCAAACTCCAGCAACGGCGGTGCGACCCGCTCATATCCGTGGCTTGCAAACACGGACAGAAGGGCCTGAGTGCCATTGGCCTCCGTCTGGGCATCCGCCGCGAGGAGGTCGATGAAGCCCGGCGGCAGGAGAGCCGGAGAAGGGAGCTGATCGCAGGTCATGCTGCGCTCATATCACCACGGAGGTTCCACGTCATGTGGAGTTTCTCCCTCACGACCGCAGAGTAGCGCCGGTAGCCTTGGCGACGGCGGCGATCACCTTCTCCGACACCGCTTCCAGCTGAGCGTCCGTCAGGCTGGCGTCCTTCGGCTGAATGACGATTTCGATGCCGACCGACTTCTGGCCTTCCGGCAGCTTGTCGCCCTCGTAGATGTCGAAGAGCGACACACCTGTGATCAGGTTGCGCTCGGCCCCTTTGGCGGCGCGAAGGATTGCCTCCACCGGCACGTCATGCGCGGCAAGGAACGCGAAATCGCGTCTTACCGGCTGGAACGGCGACAGGTCAGGCGCGGACTTCTTGCGACGCTTCGGCTCGGGGATACGGTCGAGGAACACTTCGAACACCACGACCGGTGAGTCGAACCCGGCTTCCTGAAGGATGGACGGATGCAGTTCGCCGAAATGGGCCAGCACGTTCTTCGGTCCCTGCCGGAGCACGCCCGAACGGCCCGGATGGTAATAGCCGGGCGCGTCAGGTGTGGCGGTCAGGGCGTCAGGCGGCACGCCGAGAGAAGTCAGCACATCGAGCGCGTCGGCCTTGGCGGCAGCGAAGGTCATTGGTGCGGCTGTCACACCCGGCTGCCGTGATGTGCGACCGGCCCGAAGACCGGCGGCGATCGTCGTCTGCCCCTCGGCGCTGAAAGCTGCTCCGATCTCGCACAGACCCAGATCCGGCCAGCCGCGGGCCGCATTGCGACGGGCGGCGGCGAGCAGGTTCGGCACGGGCGTCGGGCGCATCTGGTCGAGGTCGGCGGCGATGGGGTTCAGCAGACGCAGGGATTCCGGCGCATCACCGAACTTGCGGGCTTCGTCGTACGCGATGAAGGAGAAGCCGATGGTTTCCATCAGGCCGCGCGCCGTCATGACGCGACGGGCGCGGGCCAGACGGGCGCGCCCCGGTGTGAGCGCCGTGCCGGGCACGACAGAGCGCGTCGGCAGCGGCACGGGTTTGACCTGATCCAGCCCCTTGATGCGGAGGATTTCCTCGATCAGGTCGCACTCTGGCTCGATACGGGAGACTGCGTTTTCCAGTTCCATGCAGCGATCGGCCGGAATATCGGAAGACGGGTCGAGCACGACCGGCTGGGCCACATCGTTACGCCATGAAGGAACCGCAACGGTCACGCTATGCTCGTCGCGGGCCGTTGTCTCAAAGCCGAGATGGCCGAGGATGGTTACGCACTCATCGGCAGGCACGTCGAGGCCGCCGAAGGACGCGACACGCTTGAAACGCAGCTTCGCCGTGCGCTGCCAGTGCGGCTGGGCGCCGGCGGATACGACCTCACTCGCCTCACCGCCGCACAGTTCCATGATCATGCGGGTCGCGGCTTCGAGCGCCATGACGGGCATGGCCTGATCGACACCGCGCTCGAAACGATAACGGGCGTCGGAGTTGATGCCGAGACGACGGCCGGTCAGGGCGATGCGGATCGGGTCGAACAGAGCACATTCGACGAATACGTCAGTGGTGGTGTCCGTGACCTCGGTCGCCTCGCCACCCATGATACCGGCGATGGACTGAACGCCCGCGCCGTCAGCGATCACGCAATCTTCGGATGTGACGATGTAGTCCTTGCCATCGAGGGCGCGGATTGTCTCATTGCCGCCACGGCAGACAGTCAGCGTGTCACCCTTGATGCGGGCGGCGTCGAAGACGTGCAGCGGACGGCCGAGGTCGATGGTGAACAGGTTGGTGATATCGACCAGCGTGGAGATCGACCGCAGACCGATGGCCTCCAGCTTGTCACGCAGCCATTGCGGGCTGGGACCGTTCTTCACACCCCGGATGGTACGTCCGAGCACCCATGGGCAGGCTTCCGTGTAGGTATCGTCCCATTTGATCGGTGACGGGAAAGTGCCATCGACCGTATCGGCGAGGAACGGCTTCAGCTTGCCCAGACCGGCGGCGGCAAGGTCACGGGCGATGCCATACACGGCCAGCGCGTCGCCACGGTTCGGGGTGATGGCGATCTCGATAACGGTGTCGTCGAGGCCCGCGAAATCGGCGTAAGACTGGCCGGGGAATGTGTCTTCCGGCAGCTCGGCGATGCCGTCGGATTCAGCGCCAAGCCCGAGTTCACGCAGCGAACAGAGCATGCCGCCACTGGCCTCGCCACGGATCTTGCCCGCCTTGATGGTGATGTCGAGACCCGGAACGTAGGTGCCGGGAGGCGCGAAAATGACGGCGATGCCTTCGCGGGCGTTCGGTGCGCCGCAAACGACCTGCACATCGTTGAAACCCGGACCGGCATCGACACGGCAGACGCGCAGGCGGTCGGCGTTCGGATGCTGGACGGCGGAAAGAATACGGGCCGTGAGAAACGGCGCGACGGCGGCTCCGCGCTGCTCGACGCCTTCGACCTCAAGACCGATGCGGTTCAGGGCGGCGCAGATTTCCTCCAGTGTGGCGGAGGTTTCCAGATGGTCGTGAAGCCAGGATAGCGTGAACTTCATGGATCAGACTCCCTCGTGCAGCAGGGCGGGCGCGAGCGGATCGGTCCCGTAATGGGTGAGCCAGCGGACGTCGCTCTCATAGAAGGAGCGGAGATCGGGGATACCGTTCTTGAGCATGGAGAGGCGCTCGACGCCCATGCCGAAGGCGAAGCCCTGCCACTCCTCGGGGTTCAGGCCGCAGTTGGCCAACACGCGCGGATGGACCATGCCGGAGCCGAGGACTTCCAGCCAGTCCTCCCCTCCCCCGATTTCGCCGGTCTTGCGGGACCAGCCGATATCGACCTCCATCGAAGGCTCGGTGAAGGGGAAGTAGGAGGCGCGGAACCGCACGGGCAGATCGGGCTTGCCGAAGAAGACGCGCAGGAACTCGATCAGCGTGCCTTTCAGGTGGCCGAGGGTGATGCCCTGATCGATGACCAGACCTTCGCACTGATGGAACATCGGTGAATGGGTGGCGTCGTGGTCGGCGCGGTAGGTGCGGCCCGGCGCGATGATGCGGATCGGTGGCTTCTGGCCGAGCATCGTGCGGATCTGCACGCCGGATGTCTGGGTCCGCAGAACGCGGTTCCGGCCATCGCCTTCGGGCGGCAGGTAGAAGGTGTCGTGGTCGGTGCGGGCGGCGTGGTGTTCGGGCGTGTTGAGCGCTGAGAAATTGTGCCAGTCGGTCTCGATGTCCGGACCTTCGGCCACGGTGAAGCCCATGGCGCCGAAGATGGCAGTGATTTCCTCGACGGTCTGACTGACCGGGTGGAGGCCGCCGCGCGGGGTTTCGACGACAGGCACGGAGATATCGACACGCTCGGCGGCAAGCCGTGCATCAAGCGCTGCGGTCTCGATTTCGCGGCCACGGTCCTCGATGGCGCGGGTCAGTTCATCACGAATACGGTTAAGCTGGGCGCCACGCACCTTGCGCTCTTCGGCGTCCATGCGTCCGAGCTGCTTGAGCAGCCCGGTCAGTCGGCCCGACTTTCCAAGGAACGAGACACGGATGGCGTCCCAGCCACGCTGGTCCGTGGCTTCCGCAAGGGCCGCGAGGCAGTCCTGCCGGAGTGTATCAACATCGTCGCTCATGTGACCTCGTCCGCGTCTCGTGCCCCTCTGGTTGCGGGGCGGAACTGTTTGCTCAGGGCGCGGATAGCCGCTTTGGCCGGTGGAGAAAAGCCCGGAGAGCAGAAAACCGGGGAAAGGCGGCGTGTCCCGGTAAGGCGCTGCAAGTAGGGACACGTTAATATCTGAGCATTCGAGCCTCACGCATTTTCATGCGCTCAAGATTTATTCATTGCACTATGTCTTCACCAGCCGAGATAAAATGACATTCCCAAATTCGAAGATTTTCAGTGCGTCACGATGCGCACGCTCCCGTTTGCATCACTGTTTTTCCCCGCTGCCGTGGTTTGCTTTTCTTCTTACAGCAGCCACATCCGGTGCCTACGCCGACAGCACGCTCCAGGTCACGCAGATCAATGGAAGCGCTGTTGTAACCGGCACAGGTAAAACTCTTGCACAACTTGCAACGACCACACAGAAGAATACAAATTCTCTGGCATCCGCCACATCAACGGCAAGTTCAGCTTATTCCCTTGCGATCGGAGCAATCCAGGCATCGCTGATGGGTGTGGCCGGTGGACTGGCCGTGCTGGATTCAAGTGGTAACGTCACCTCTCCCGTTTCCACAACGGCAGCTACGGCCAGTGATTACTCAACAGTCGGCTGGAATGATCCGATCACCTGGGCCACAAACTCAGGATCAGCAACCCAGTATGGCAATCCCAAAGTTGCCTTCAATCATCGCTGGACAATGGGATACGACACATCCGGCACTCCTCAGGTGGACGATTATATGCCGCCCACGCACCTGCGTCTGGGCGGCTCACAGGAATTCGATGGCGTTCCACTCTTTGTTCACAACATTCCTTACTCCGGCGGCAATATGGGAGTTGTCGAGGGCGTCTTCATGCAATCGGAAAACATGCGCGGATCGATTGCTGGTGTCGGCCCCAGTTATGCCAGCGGCGCAGCAGCTTACGATAATTATGACGCCGTCGCCCGTTATACATACGCAGGCCCCAGCGCACCGGTTTTCACCACAACAGGAAGCGCTGTCACTGCTCCGGACGGATTAACGCACATTCCCACTTTCCATAGCTGGGGAGCAACTTTCGCAAATCCTCTTCCACAGGCATGGTCCGACTGGATTAAATCCCACAATCATGCCCGCATGATGACCAATGAAATCGGCGTCAATCCCGCCACCTATAAAAATGCGACCTTCGTTGGAGAATTAACAGGTTACGACACAGATTCCTCAGGTCTTGTTGTAACCATTCTGACTGATGGATGGCGCATTTTCAACCAGACCCAGAATTTTCCCAGCACTGACACCTCCACGGAAACGCCGGGGACGACTTCACTGGATGGCACCACACCGGCCATTGACACTGTATGGTCAGATTTTGGCGATCCGGCCATCATGTTTGGAGTGTACACCAAGGCATTTGATAATAACGTGATCTGTTATCTTCCCGGTCCAACGCCTCACGCATCTCCGGGAGACATCAATGATCCAACAGGAAAAATCAATAATCAGGAGCGTAGTTGCGAAGGCATTGAATATGACCTCTGGAATGATGATACATCTGGAGAAACTGCCTATATGCAAGGCATAACAGTCGCCTATAGCGGCACGACCTCCCCCAGCCCTGACAGTTATGACATGAATCTGGCTGGAGGTAACGCAAATACTCTGGTGCTTTCGGGCGAATGGTATTCGATGAATGTTGCGTCTCATTCCTTTGCATCCGCGGGCTATGGCGGCCCCGCCTATACAAAGGGATCTCAGAAGGTTGTTGCAGATTTTGCGCAATCCAATCGGCCCGGATGGGATGCTGATACAGCCTGGCCTGCCAATTCACACAATATGCGCCTGACAATCTGGAATACGCGCAATGCGGATGACACCAATAACCAGAATGACTACAGCGATATTACCACAAGCATGGGCGTACAGGTTGATGGACACAACGATGTCCACCAGCTTTCCATGGATGGCACGACTCAGGAACATCTTGAATTTAATCCTGTAAACTATCCAAACGGAATTAGCCTCTGCGGGTACACGGCTTGCGGTTTCTCCGTGAACAGACAAGGCACGCCCGAAGTCGACGACAACCTTGTTATCAATGACGGAAAATCTCTTATTTTAATGAATACCAACAATGCCCTTGCTGGTTATATCTATGCCAGCACCGACGGTAACATGCATGTTCTGGGTGTAAATGGCCCCACGAAAAGCTCATTTGTTATTGATGCCGCATTAAAGTCAAATGGCTCATTAAATGCGCCAAATAATACTTATAGTTCTCTACCTACAACAAACACAACCACTGGTGACCAACGCTACTGTTCAGATTGTTATTCCAGTTCATCAACCTCAGCCCTGAGAGGCATTCCTGTATGGTGGAATGGCTCAACATGGACAGATTCACTTGGTTCTGCAGTAAAAAATTAGCACAACTTATAAATAAAATGAAAAAGTAAATGGCAAAGAAATTCGATGAAAAATACAGTAAAGAAGTATATGACAAAATATCAGAATTTCAGAAAAAAGGTCTCTCTATAAGAAATATTGCAAAAATAACTGGTGCAAGCCGAAGCTATATTCACAGATTATCGACAAAAATAGCTCTTTCTTCCGGCTCCATGAAGCAGGCCAGTGAAAGGCGAAAAGAAGCCGGCTGGGAGCCACTCGCTCCCGGCAATCCAATTTCCTGGGATGCCATAAAGTTAAAAACGACCACGAAAAGAAACACATACAATTTAAACGAAAATTAAATGAAAAAAAAACAAAAGCCCATGACTAGGGCTGACTTTATTTCTATCTGTGATTGCGTATCAAAAACAGGAAACAGTTCGAACTGCATGAGACTCGCTAATCGTCCTCTTAGCGATTTATATTATTATCTCAAGAAAAACCCAGATGAGCGGCAGCGTTTAACAATAGCACGCACTTTCTTTCACGATGAAATGACTGCAGCAGTGCACGACCTTGCTTTTGGGGGAATTCCTCAAATAAGGCGAACAGAAAAAGGAAAAATTGTTATAGATGAAAGAGGGAAACCCGTCATAGATCGAATCCCCGATACACGTCTAATCACAACTCTTCTGAGAGACCACTCAAGTCGTCTCGCCCGCGCAGAAAGGGCGGACCTTTCAAATTCTACACACACTTCACCAGAAGATAAAATGGCTCGTCTCAGAGATGAAATAATTTCAGATCCTCCTCCCCAGAAAGCTGACACAAAAAACACAGATCCCCATGAAGAGTGAAGAAAGAATATCACTAACACCACCTCAGATGAGTATATATAAGGAGGGATGGAAAAAACATGCCCGGTTTCGTGTCGCAGCCTGCGGAAGACGATTTGGAAAAACATTTGAAGCTGCCGAAGAAATCCGTCGAGCCATAAAGAATGCAGTCTTAAGAAATATCAGTCCTGATAACGAGATCTGGTATGCTGCGCCCACTTATAAACAGGCAAAGAAAATATTCTGGCCAAAACTGAAAGCCACTATTCCTAAAAAGTGGCTTATCCGTCCCCCAAGGGAATCAGAGCTTTCTATGGAGGTCGGTCCACAAGGCCATATTATACGCATTGTGGGATTAGAAAATTATGATTCACTCCGTGGAAGTGGATTGTTTTTTTTTAGGTGACGAATGGGCGGATACTCCCCCTGAAGCCTGGACAGAAGTCATTCGCCCGATGCTTTCAACATGTGAAGGCCATGCCCTCTTCATCGGCACCCCTAAGGGAAAAGATCATTTTTATGATCTTTATTTAAAAGGCCAGCATGGAGAGACTCATCGCGGATTTCTCACACTTGAGGCAATTTCGGGTCATTTTGTAGAATTCAGTCATCCCACAGGAGCCCGATCTGGAATATTGACGATATTCTGCTTCTGGCGGCGGGTTCTG
>NZ_JAAABN010000012.1 GCF_011516765.1 Acetobacter sicerae
CCGCCGCCAGAAGCAGAATATCGTCAATATTCCAGATCGGGCTCCTGTGGGATGACTGAATTCTACAAAATGACCCGAAATTGCCTCAAGTGTGAGAAATCCGCGTCGAAATCGACAGTCTTTTTGCCCAGCTCACAGGGGCTGAAAAAGGAGCAACCTTCAATAAATATGTGGAAGGCATAGCCCTTGGTCGCCCGGAAACGCCCGATGATGTCGCGGCGCTCGTGTCCTATCTTGCCGGACCGGATTCTGATTACATGACTGGTCAGGCGATTCTGATCGATGGAGGAATGGTCTATCGCTGACCACGCTCCGCACAAAGGCGATCCGGCTGTCAGCCTGTAACGGCAGGCAGCAGCACGGCGAACACGGCCAGACAGAGGGCGATCAGGACAATGGTCAGGACGCCCTCGACCTTCGCCAGAGCAATATCCATGGATTTTGTTTCATTCAGCGCCGTTCTCACCTTGCAGAAACGCCAGTAAGAAACCGGAAGCAGCAGAATGCCCGCCAGCACAGTAAGGATACCCACCTGCGAGGTGGACGCGAAGGACTGATGGAGGGGCATGGCGTGCTGTGCGGCCAGAAGACGCAGGAACAGATCGAATTTTGCGAGAACGCAGCCGAAAGCGACCAGCGCCAGCGCCGTCCGTATCCAGGCGAGAAAGGTGCGTTCATTCGCGGCGTGATCCGTATAGCGTTCGATCATGAGAAGGAGTTCCTGTCGCGCCGATGAAGGAGGCCGGTTTCCCAGACTGCGGACGAAGACGCAAGAGACCGATGAGGAATACAGTTCCTGCACACACAGGCTTCACGAGACCTGCTGCTTCCCCAAAAGAAAAAGGCCCCCGAAAACGGGAGCCTCTTTCAGGAGGTCATTCAACGGGGCGATCAGGCGAGAACGGTCGCCGCCTCGCGACCATTGATGATCAGGCCGTCGCCATTGGCAGAGACCTTGACCTCTTCGCCATCGTGGATCGTACCTTCGAGCAGCAGTTCCGCGAGCGGATTCTGCAGGCTCCGCTGCACCACCCTCTTGAGCGGACGGGCGCCGTAAACCGGATCGTAGCCTTCGTTCGCCAGCCACTGATGGGCGAGATCGTCCAGCTTGATCACGATGTTCCGGTCGGTCAGCAGCGACTGGAGGCGGGCGATCTGGATATCCACGATCCGCGCCATGTCCTTCTTCTGCAACCGCGAGAACAGGACGATTTCGTCCAGACGGTTCAGGAACTCGGGACGGAAGTGCGCACGCACGACTTCCATGACCTGAGCCTGCACCATGTCGGTGGTTTCGCCATCCGGCTGGTTGGCCAGAACGTCGGAACCGAGGTTGCTGGTCAGCACGATCAGCGTGTTGCGGAAGTCCACCGTGCGACCCTGACCGTCGGTCAGACGACCGTCATCAAGCACCTGAAGCAGGATGTTGAAGACATCCGGATGGGCCTTCTCCACCTCGTCGAACAGGATGACCTGGTACGGACGACGCCGCACGGCCTCGGTCAGAACGCCGCCTTCCTCGTATCCGACATAACCCGGAGGCGCGCCGACCAGACGGGCCACGGAGTGCTTCTCCATGAACTCGCTCATGTCGATGCGGAGCAGAGCTTTTTCGTCGTCGAACAGGAATTCGGCGAGCGCCTTGGTCAGTTCGGTCTTGCCGACGCCGGTCGGGCCGAGGAACAGGAACGAACCGATCGGACGGTTCGGGTCCTGCAATCCGGCGCGGGCGCGGCGCACGGCGCTGGCCACGGCCTTGAGCGCGGGCTCCTGACCAACGACCCGCTTGCGCAGTTCATCTTCCATGCGGAGCAGCTTGGCGCGTTCGCCTTCGACCATGCGATCCACGGGGATGCCGGTCCAGCGGGACACGACGGAGGCAATGCTCTGTTCGGTGACGGCCTGTGAGACAAGGTCAGTGGCGGAGTTGGTCTGCTCCTCGTTCTGGGCCTCTGTGATCTTGGCTTCAAGCTGCGGAATGGTACTGTACATAAGCTCCGAAGCGCGACCCAGATCGCCTTTACGCTGCGCGACTTCCACCTGAGACCGTGCCTCGTCCAGCTGCTCCTTGAGCTTCTGAACAGCGTTGACCCGGTCTTTTTCCGCATGCCAGGCGGCGTTCATCGCGTCGGATTTCTCTTCCAGCTCGGCCAGTTCGGCATCGACTTTTTCAAGACGCTCGCGGCTGGCGGAGTCATCCTCCTTGCGCAGCGCTTCGCGCTCGATCTTGAGCTGGATGACACGACGGTCGAGTTCGTCGAGTTCTTCCGGCTTGCTGTCGATCTGCATCCGCAGACGGCTGGAGGCCTCGTCGATCAGATCGATGGCCTTGTCCGGCAGGAAGCGGTCGGTGATGTAACGGTTCGACAGCGTGGCGGCAGCGACAAGCGCGCCGTCGGCGATACGGATACCGTGATGGAGCTCGTATTTCTCCTTGATGCCACGCAGGATCGAGATCGTGTCGGACACAGAAGGTTCGCCCACAAACACCGGCTGAAAACGACGGGCGAGCGCCGCGTCCTTCTCGATGTATTTGCGATACTCGTCGAGCGTCGTCGCACCGATACAGTGCAGCGTGCCACGTGCGAGTTCGGGCTTGATGAGGTTCGACGCATCCATCGCGCCATCGGAACGACCCGCGCCGACAAGCGTGTGCATTTCGTCAATGAACAGGATGACCTGTCCTTCGGCGGACTCGATTTCCTTGAGAACCGCCTTCAGGCGTTCCTCGAACTCACCGCGATATTTCGCACCGGCGATCAGCGCGCCCATGTCGAGAGAAAGCAGCTTCTTGTTGCGGAGCGCCTCCGGCACGTCACCGTTGACGATACGCTGGGCCAGACCTTCCACGATGGCGGTCTTGCCGACGCCCGGCTCACCGATCAGGACGGGGTTGTTCTTGCTGCGGCGTGCGAGCACCTGAATGGCGCGACGGATTTCCTCGTCACGGCCAATGACCGGATCAAGCTTGCCTGCCTGCGCCACGGCGGTCACGTCGCGAGCATATTTCTTCAGCGCGTCGAACCCGGCTTCGGCGTTCTCGCTGGTGACGGTGCGGCCTTTGCGCACAGTGGCGACGGCTTTCTCAAGCGCATCGGCAGAAGCGCCATTGTCTTTCAGAGCGCGACCTGCCGCTGTGTCAGACGCTGCAATCGCGACGAGGAGACGGTCCTGCGCCACGAACGAGTCATTGGCCTTCTGGGCAGCCTGTTCGGCGTTGTCGAGCAGACGCACGAGATCGGGGGTAGCCTGCGGCTGACCGGCTCCGCCTCCCTGAACTTTCGGGAGTTTGGCGAGCGCTTCTTCCACAGCGGAAAGTGCGCCGAGCGGGTTGCCGCCAGCGGCCTTGATCAGCGAGGAGGCAGCGCCTTCATTGTCGTCCAGCATCGCCTTGAGCAGGTGTTCCGGCGTGAGCTGCTGATTGTATTCACGGAGCGCAATCGTCTGCGCGGCCTGAAGAAAGCCACGGCTCCGTTCGGTAAATTTCTGGATGTCCATATTCCTGTTTGTCCCTTTGAAGTGAGGCGACGGTCAGGGCCATGAAGGGCGCCCCTACAAAGAGGCAGCGCGGCCATGGTCTTGATCTTGTTGAAGGATATGGGTGCTGAAAATCGGAATGCAAGAGGAAACATGCCTGTTATCGCGCACACTCATGTCCACCGGGATAAAAGAGGTTCGCGCACGATCCGCCAGTCAGGAGGGGCGGATCGTGACTGTCTTTCTCAAGGAATATGCGGGTTCGCGCATGATCGCCCGGCTCGCCGTAATGCGTCTCTTCAGAGATGACGCCAGAAGACCAATCCGGCTGAGCGGAAAGCGAAGGCGCCTTTCCTCAATAACGTTGATAAGTGATACAGAGAAACTGAAACTGATACGACGGAGCCTGTATCCATGCGTCTGGATGATGAACGCGAGAGCACCAATATTGAAGATGTGCGTGGTTCTGGGGGTGGCGGTCGCATGCCACTGCGTATCGGCGGCATTGGTGGTGTCGTGCTGATCCTTGGGGCGCTCTATTTTGGCGTCGACCCGCAGATTGTTCTGAATCTTCTGGAAGGCGGCGCTAATCTCACGGAAAACAGCCAGACCGTAGCGCAGGCGCCTTCTCCGGCCGATGACGCCCAGAAGCAGTTCATTGCCCGTGTGCTCGCTTCCACGGAAGATGTCTGGACCAGTTACTTCTCGCAGATGGGGAAAACCTATCATGCGCCGTATCTGGTGCTTTTCAGCGGCGGCACCAACTCGGCGTGCGGCTATGCACAGACGGCTTCAGGTCCGTTCTATTGTCCGGCTGATCAGAAAGTCTATCTCGACCTTGGTTTCTTCCAGGAGTTGCAGGATCGCCTCGGCGCGGGTGGTGAATTTGCCCGTGCGTATGTCGTGGCGCACGAGGTCGGGCATCACGTTCAGAATCAGTTGGGCATCATGCAGCAGATGAACCAACAGTATGGTGCGGCTCAACGGGGTGCGGGTAGCCAATCGGTCCGTCTGGAATTGCAGGCCGACTGTTTTGCGGGCGTGTGGGCAAAGCGTGCCGACGACGCCAAACATATTCTGGAAAATGGTGATGTGGAGTCCGGCCTGAACGCGGCGGCGGCAGTCGGCGATGACAGGCTTCAGAAAGAAACGCAGGGCTATGTTGTCCCGGACAGCTTTACACATGGCACTTCCGCACAGCGTGTCACATGGTTCCGCCGGGGGCTCAGCTCTGGTGATATCAGGCAGTGCGATACATTTTCTGCATCATCACTTTGAAGCTTCGTTGCTCGGAATGCGTTGGCGGCAGATGGGTGTCTTTGTTGCTGCCGGCTTTCCTGTCGTGGGTGGATGAGAAAACGCTGTGTCATGAAAGAACGATCGTCTGCCGCAGATCGTGATGTGCAGGTCATCCGGATGGGACGGAAGTTCTACAGGCTGGCTGCCGATAGTCTTCGTGAGGATGTCGATCGTTTATTCACAATGTTGATTTGCTCCCGATGCAAGAATTGGAATTGATGAGGCAGAGCATCAAGAACATTTTCCTGCACAGGGATGGAATGATTTGGGGTGTGGCGCCCGGATTGATTCTGAAAAGGATTTTAGTGGTCAGGTCAGCATGTGCAGGGCATCGGTGAAGGATGACAGATATGACCGTTACATCGCTTGATGGCGCCGAAGAGATCCGGGTTCTGCTTGTTGAGGATGACACTGATATTGCTGAAGAGATTTCAGCAGAATTGAAAAGTCGTGATTTCTGCGTGACCGTCGCGGAAACGGGGAGCGCAGGTTTGGAGCAGGCGCTTACCGGCCAGTATAATGTCATGATCGTTGATCGTATGCTGCCTGAACTTGATGGGCTTTCCCTGATTGAGACGGTTCGACAGAAGGGTGGACGGACCCCGGTTCTGGTCCTGTCCGCGCTCGGAGCCGTTGATGACAGGGTGAATGGTCTCAAGGCGGGTGGTGATGATTATCTGACAAAGCCGTTCGCCATGGTGGAACTGATTGCGCGGATTGAAGCGCTGCTGCGTCGTCCGGACGATACGCGCCAGACCATCTTGCGTGTTGGTCCTCTCACGATGGATCTCATTGACCGCACGGTGAAGCGCGATGATCGTGAAATCGAACTGCTGCCAAGAGAATTCCGCCTGCTTGAGTATCTGATGCGTCGTCCGGGACAGATTCTGACACGAGCGATGCTTCTTGAGGAAGTCTGGAATTATCGGTTCACCCCCCAGACCAATCTGGTGGATGTGCATATCGGGAAATTACGCCGCAAGGTGGATGCTCCCGGCGAACAGACCCTGATTCACAGTATTCGGGGAGCGGGTTTTACCCTTCAGTCTTCGGATTAGGACCATCTTGCTGAAAAAACTTCTTCAGAGTGACCGGCTGGCTCTGTTTCGTACGGCCCGTTTCAAGCTGGGACTGGCGTTTGCTCTGGCGATGCTTGGCACCATCGTCGTGCAGTTCAGTCTGACCTACACCCAGATGACATCATTCGAATTTCGGAGATCCGGTCAGGTTCTGAATGGAGAAATGAAGCTGCTGCTGGCGATGACGCCGGAGCACCTGGAGTATGTCATCCGTGAGCGCGCCACCGATGATTTGAGACTTGTCGTTAATGAGGCCGGGATTTTTACGGCGTCCCATCAGCCCATCGCGGGCGAATTGCGCACATGGCCTGACGGTCTGGTCGCGGATGGCAAACTCCATAATATTGTGATGGAGCCGGAGGAGGGAAGTCCCTACACGCTGAGGTTCCTCGCGGCACGTACGCCGGACGGGCATATTCTGGTCCTTGGGCGTAGCCTGCATGTTCTGGATGAGCAGAAACTCATGCTCCGGCATGCTTCGCTTGTCACTCTAGTCCCCATCGTCTTCTTCGCCTTGCTGGCGGGAACCTGGCTGAGCCACCGGGCTCTGACCCGGGTGAAGGAAATGCATGAGGCTGTCGACCTGATCATGCAGGGTGATATCCATGAACGGCTGCCTGCCGGCACTCAGCAGGATGAGTTGCAACGGCTTGCCGGTAGCGTCAACCGGATGCTTGACCGACTGGAACAGCTCATGCGTGACATGCGGAGTGTAGGCAATGATATTGCCCATGATCTGCGCACACCTCTGGCCCGCGTGCGTGTGGGGCTGGAAAGAGCCCTTTCCGGGCCGCAGGCTTTATCAGCAGAAGATCTGCGGGCTGTCATTGAACGTGCCATCGGCAATCTGGATCAATGCTTTTCCATTATTACCGCTTTGCTGAGGCTGACAGAGATAGATAACAGCAAGGGACGTGCTGCATTTGCAAAGATAGATCTGGCGGCGCTTGTGTATGATATCGTTGATCTCTACGAGCCTATTGCGGAGAGTGAAGGCATTGAGTTTCTGGGGCTTTGTCCAGAGAAAAAGATTTCTGTAAATGGTGACAGGGATCTTCTGATCGAAATGCTAGGAAACCTCGTTGATAATGCAATAAAATTCACGCCTGCGGGAGGACGGGTCCGGATTTCCGTCAGTATGACCGGCCATCATCCTTTCATTGCAGTCGAAGACACAGGCATAGGTATACAGCCCGACGAGCGGCAGGCTGTTCTATCACGCTTTTACCGGTCTGATAAAAGTCGACATATTCCAGGCAGCGGTCTGGGTTTGAGTCTTGTGGCTTCGATTTTACGTCTGCACAATGCGGAATTAAAGATTCTCGATGCCCAGCCTGGACGCCCTGAAAAAGGGGTCTGCTTTCTGGTTATTTTCCCCGTTTCTGATTTTGTATAATGTGAGATACGGATCAATTGGAATTGTTGACTACAAGGACGACATCCGTTCCCTCTGATTTTATATCAGTCAGTTCATGGGATACTACAGAAAGCGACGCATCTTTGGAAATTTCTACGAAAACTGTCCCGGGAGCAGTTCTTGACCCATAGCAAAGACTGGCGCCGTCGTATTGATCACGCCCATAACAGGCACAATCTACGGCACTCCACGGTTCAGTAATTTTTTCGATAGTGCTATCTGCAGCTTTTACCGCCTCAAAGGCTTCTCTCGTATTACGCTTGACGAAAAACTCCTGTTTTATTCGATTTATATACGATGAATCGCTTTCATTAGTCAGGCGCGGCAAGGTGCTGCCAAAATAATCAGATGCAGCCAGATCTATAAAATTCCCACTGCTGGTATCAAGGCGGGTTTGGTTGTTGGTATATTCCAGAAGACTATAAAGCATAGCCCAGGGCCATGCCAGTCCGGTTAAGATGCCATCGAGTACAGGAGTTGCATTTTCGGATGATGAAGGAAACCATGACTGAGGTAATGTTGAGCGAATGCGTTTGAAAATATCTTCATTGTCACCGGTAGCCATTGTCTTTCCTTAAGTATAAGAGACAGAAAATTCAATATCTTTTAACCGGACTACACTGCCAGTCTGGCCGCCGACATCAACGGATTGCTGATTGACAGTTATGACTCCAATGGATTCCACGATATTTTCGGCAGCAGAAAAAGCGACACTGGATATTTTTGTGTAGCTGCATACAGCGCCCACTGTCAGGCTGTTGATGTAATCGGATATACTGGTTGTAATCGTGCTTTCGATGCTCGTCGTGTCTGTTCCAGTCTGTACTGTGATGGGAACAACAACCGATACAGAAATTGTAGTTGATCGAATAACAGAAAATTCCACGCCACAAGCACGAACGGCATCTATGGAGGTTTTTATTTTATTGATATTGTCCAGTGATATGTCACCAGATCCATCATCAACAGCTACATAAAAAAAACCGGGCCTATAGTAACCAGAGGGATCCTTATTTTCTATGATCTGATAGAAAATATTTGGCGAAGTGCTCTCTATCGCATATTCTATGGACGATAAAGTTGCTGATGATAGTGAGGAAAACCATAGATTAATACGTGATTTTACGGATTCATCTGTTTCTTCATCATAGCCATTACTGACAGTTGACAGATTTGTGCAGGTGTCGATCCCGGAGATTTGGGTTCCTAAGGTATTGAGAACGCCAGACATGACATTGCCGACAGATCCTGCCACAGTACATTCTACAGGGCACGTAATGGATGCAACGCCATTTTGACGAATATAACCGTTTGATGATTCCGACCAATATTGATTTGTCTGATCTTTTGTTACAGAAAACAGTATGCTTCCGTCAGATGATTTGACGATGGCCCCGACAGGCACCGTTGCCGATGAAGAGTCGGGAGTTAAACTGATAAATGTTTCTGTCGTGGTGGCGGAAGCTGCGGGTAGGCGGGAAATTCCGAATTGAGCGATCCAGGAATCAACGTCATCTCCAAACGATGTTCCAAGCCTTGTGACAGATAAGGTTTGAAGAATTAAGTATTGTATCCAGAGTGCAACTGTCGCATTGGCTTCAAATATTGATCTTGAAACTGAACCTGCTGTGAAATCCATCAATGACGCGCATGCGCTTTGGGCCGCCGTGCATGAATTTGAAACTAATGTTGAAAAATTCTGTAAAGATAGATTCATGCTAAATTTCCATCAACGTGGTTTCATCCGTTGTTGAATCGGAGTACTGTATACTGATTTTTTTTGTTCCATCAGTTAAGTTATACATTTTTATGGAGGGAGTGGGTGATTCTGAAATTGCCGATTCCATTTTCATTTGTTCTAATATAACAGATGTAATATCACCTAATGTATCAGTATTTCCTATCCGTTGCGGAAGACCGGCTCCATAGTCAGTCCAAAAAATATACTCACCTGGGTTGGTGCATAAGCGTCGCGTAATGCGTTGTTTTCCAATATCGGAACCAGACACTATGGCCAGATCACCAGTTTCTGAAATATCTATATCATAACCAAATGTATGAGATATATCGGACATTTTTATTATATCCTAACCATTGTTTTATTGTGGTGGGCTTGTGGAATCTGTGCCGGCCTTCACCCCTGAGTGTGTATGATCTGCAAGCGAAATACCTGATGCTTTCACATCACCAGAAACAGTTACATTTCCAGTGATTTCGACATTGGAAATTATTTTGATTCCACCTTTATCGACAAAAAATTCAATATTTCCTGTTTTTATACCAAACTGCCCGACTGAGACAGGCTGATTGTCCAGACAGGTAAATGTTTGTGGCGGTGTCGTAGAATCAAAAACACGGCTTACAACGACATAATTATCCCCATCTCCATGGGCTGTATCAACAAAAACATGCGTTCCTACAGGTGATGGAGAGTAAATGGTAGCCTCTCCAACAGAGATTGCTGCATCACATATCCATCCAGTTTCGCAATTTTCTGGTTGTAATCGTACTTTTACCAACCCATTTTTATAATCCAATGCGCTCACAATGCCGAATTTCGCACGTCCAATTCTGTTCATATGCGAATGCATAAGCATGTTTATGGAATTATGCAGCTGTGTCATTTTGTTGATCTTCTCTGTCTATCTAGGGCGGAGAATTGCCTTTTTCGTTATCGATTTCCCACTATATTCAATGATCACCTGATCAACGGTATAAACTACAGAATCAAAAGAAGTTCCTGTGCCATTTAGTTTTACAAGCTGCCTTGTAGATATATTTAAATAAGGGTGGAGATGTAATTCTACATTCTTCCCATGAGCCATAATCTCATTGTATCGTCTTTGAGCGAGATTTTTACATTGGTCTGTCGTTGTTCCAATGGGTGCAGTGAAATTGAAAGCATGTCCGGAGGTGATGTCCTCTGGATATTGTGCAGAATGTGTTGTTTTTTGGCGAGCATCCCACGAAGATATTTTTACGTATATATCTTCAGAGTAAATCTGATTGCTCAGTAAATTTATATCAAGAATGGCTCTCTGATAACTGTCGGAATTTTCTGTCTGATTGTTCCATTCCAGGTTGACGATATTATCGTTTTCCTGCCTTTTTTTGAAATATAAAGTTTTGTTATCAACCCAGAGATCATATCCATATTCATGCTGCATGCCGACACACAGATCCCACGCAGTCTGATATCTGTGCATGCCGGAGAGGCCATGTGCTTTATGTTCGTATTGATAAAACTGGCCAATAAAACCAGATGTTTTATCAATGTCTGTTGATAGTCCTACCTGGGTTGCGAGGTAGCTTATGGCATCGGATGCTGTCATGTTTAAAAATGACTCGCCCGATATCTCATAATTTATGAGGCTGGCTGACCAGTCCCGCCCGGATAAATTTAGGATCCGTTTTGGTGGATTAAAAGTTGATCTGTCAATTTTTCCGGAAAACAATTTGTCTTCACTGGTTGTATTTCCAGACCCGGACGAAGTAGTTTTTGCATAAATATCAACGGAATTGCCATCTTCAAAAAATGGAATGCTGTTGTATTTTGTATCTATAGGTATAGTTGCGTTGAAAGTGCACGCCTCTGATAGTCGCGAGTTTATTATTTTAACATGATATGGGATAAGCGCATTGCCGTTAGCATCTTTTATATTTACATTTGAACTAACGGATTGAGGTATACTTGCAGAATCTAATGATAAAAGAGACATTTTTATTCACTAATGATTATTTTCCTGTTTTTATATGTCTCTATAATTGTGTGCAAGTGATCGTTCAGGGTCTGCTCTGTCTCTTTCTCCAACATCATAAGGAAGGCAAAAGAGAACGGAGCAGGCGTCGTGAGTGCCAAAGCTTACGCAGTTTTTGGGAAAGGTGCTAGCTCTTTCCTGACGTCCGGGTAAGAGACGGGCATCCCTGCTTTGATCAGACCACGTCAATATCTTTATCGCATGCCGACAGCTACAAATATCCCGTCGTCGAAAAGCTCAGAGAGCAGGGAACAGACGATATGGATCTGCTCAAGCGTCGAAACACGGAAGTCCACACCTTGGTTCGTTGATGATATTCCGTCTCTCAACATGAAGCTATGAAAAGCAGCGAACCATATCTCTCTACATCTGGTTTCTGATGCCGGCTGAGGTCTCATCGGGCGGGAACCGGACGGAAACGATAATGCCTCTTGTCCTACCCGGGGCAGGAGAGGTGATCGTGATATCTGCCCGAAGCTGAAGCGAGATCTGCCGAACGATTGCAAGACCGAGGCCGCTTCCCTCCGCATCTGTCGTGCCTCTCACGAAAGGCTTTTCCATATCCTGTAAAGTCTCCGGTGTGAGCGGATCACAGTCATTGGAGATCAGGACTTCAGAGTCTTCTGTGACAGCCAGACTTACTGGCTGTAGCGAGGAGCCATGAAGCACTGCATTTTCCAGAAGGTTGCGAAACAGGATACCCGCTGCATCCATGTCGCCCCGTATCATAAGGTGAGGCGCTCCCGAAAGTTCGATAATCTGACCTTTTTCCCGCTCAAGTTCCTGAGCCAGGAACCGGATGACAGGCACCAGATCAAATCTGTTTTCCGTGAGGGCGATCCCTGATGTGACGCGTGATAGCTGAAGCAGCTTTTCCATCATCCGGCCAATCCTGCGGGCCTGATGCATGATGATCGTCGCGCGTTCTTCATGTTCCGAATGCTGAAGCATGCCTCTCAGAATCTGTACCTGCGCCAGAAGCGCCCCGATCGGATTCCGGAGTTCATGGGCGGCATTGGCGGCGAACGCACGTTCGGTCGAGAGCGCCATTTTCAGGCGCTCCAGCAGGAGATTGACGGCAGAGTGGATCGCGACAAGCTCTTCGGGCAGATCCAGCGGCGGGATAGGAGCCAGATTTGCGCCGCCCCGGCTTCTGATCTCATGCTGAAGACTTGTAAGAGGCTGCATGGCGCGGCGCACACGCCACCGGACCAGAAGCCAGATGGCCGGGAAGAAGATCACCATCGGCAGAACTGAAATCAGAATAGCCCGCCTGACCGCTTCATTTCTGTGGAAAGTCGGCTCACCCACCAGAATATAATGATGGCCGGATAGAGAAGGAGCGATATACACCCGGAACTCGGGAAGATTGTAAAACCCCGTTTCCAGATGAGGAACAAACAATGTTTCCGGCGCATTCTGCGACCGGACCTCAAGCTGACCATCCGTTGAAGCAATCTGATAGGCCAGGGTGCGCCGGTTCACACCGGGCAGGCGAGCGACCTGTCCTCCCGGCGTGACGGAGCCTTGGTCACTTTTATCCAGTTCACCAATGACGAACTCCAGACGCTCCGCTACTTCCTGCAGGGAATTGTCGAGACGCTCCGTGACTTCATAACGGGTAAAGGCCGCGACAAGAACACTGAGAAGCACCAGTGCGCCCAGCACGACAATCAGTGTCCCGGATACGATGCGGGACGCCAGACTCCAGCGCTTCATCGTGAGGTCGTTCCTGCAAGGCAGTAACCCCGACCACGGACCGTCACGATCAGACCGGCTTCTGTTTTCTTGCGTATCCTGCTGATAAAAACTTCAATAGCGTTGCTCTCGACATCATCGCTGAGACCATACAAAGCGTCTTCAATCTGCTCACGGCTGCATAGCGCCCCCGGTCGACGGGCGAGAAGCTCGACAATGGCCCATTCCCGTGCGGAAAGATCGACATCCTGTCCGTTACGTCTGAGTTGCCGCCGGGACAGATCAATCTCGATATCACCAGTCGTCACGATATTGTCTGGCAGAGCCACATAACGTCGGGCGACGGCCTCGATACGGGCGACGAGTTCATCCAGATCATAGGGTTTGACGATATAGTCGTCCGCACCGTCCGATAATCCCGCGATCCTGTCGCTGATCTGATCCCGGGCTGTCGTGATCAGAATTGCCAGAGGCGAACGATCGCGACGGATGTCCCGCAGCAGGTCCCGCCCATTGCCATCCGGAAGACCGAGATCCAGTAGCAGGAAATCATAGGAGGAGGCCTGCAGCGCCGCACGGGCATCCGAGAGGGTTCTGAACCAGTCGGCGACATGCCCCGCCTGCCGGATGCGGTCTCTGACAGCCGAGCCAAGCGCGCTTTCATCTTCGATGATCAGGATCTTCATGCGATGCGATTTTTCATGACACGAGCATAGAGCGATGGCAGCACAAGTAACGTCAGAAGGGTCGAGGAGATCAGTCCTCCGATCACAACTGTAGCCAGAGGTCGTTCGACCTCAGCGCCGGCGCTGGTCGAGACAGCCATGGGAATGAAGCCCAGACTGGCCACCAGAGCGGTCGCCATGACCGGACGGAAACGCTCTTTCGCCGCTTCGAACGCTGCTTCCGACGCACTTCTGCCCGCCAGACGCAGGGAGCTTATGGCGGTGACGAGCACCACGCCGTTCAGAACCGCCACGCCGAAAAGAGCGATAAAGCCGATCCCGGCCGAGACGCTGAATGGCAGGCCGCGAAGCGCGAGCGCCAGAATCCCGCCTGTCGCGGCGACGGGCAGATTGATGAAAACAAGACCGGCCAGCCACACCGAATTCAGGGCGGCGACAAGCAGGGCGAAAATCAGCACCAGAGCGATCGGCACGACAACTTCCAGACGCGCCATGGCTGAGCGGAGATTCTGGAACTGTCCCGCCCACACAATGCGATAGCCCGCAGGCAGACGGATTTTCGTGCTGACGGCCTTCTGGGCTGCCGTCACAAAAGAACTCAGATCACGCCCGCGCACATTGGCCTGCACGATCAGACGACGGCGGATGTTGTCCCGACCAATGCGGGGTGGGCCGTCCTGCACCGTGACCTTCGCCACCTCCGAAAGCAGAACCGCGCCGCGTCCGTCCGCACGACGTATCCGGAGGCGAGCAATCTGGTCCCGTGTGCCGACCTGAGCCGGATCATAACGAACCTGCGTGCTGATCAGAGCGTCGCCGACCGTGACGGGCTTTCCGATATGGCCGCCTACCGCTTCAACCACATTCAGAAGTTCCTGCTGTGAGATGCCAAGGCGCGCAGCCTGTCTGCGGTCTATATCGATATGGATGAACGCAAGGCTTCCCTTGCCCTGTGGCGCAACGTCGGCTGCTCCGGGAATGGCTTTCAGGACGGCCGCCACCCTGTCTCCCAACCGGGCGAGTGTGTCGAGATCATCGCCATAGATCGAGACGGCAATCTGGCTCCGGACACCGGCCAGAAGATCATCCATCCGCATTTCTACGGGCTGGCTCCATGATTGCGCCACGCCCGGCAACTCAGTGCTCAGTGCCCGGCTCATCGCCGTCACCAGTCCTTCCTGTGTCCGTGCCGTGGTCCACTGGGAAGGCGGTTTCAGGAAAATGAAACTGTCTGTCTCGTTGACCCCCATTGGATCGGTCGGGATGGCCGAGGTTCCCGTATTGCTGACAACGGCGGTCACTTCGGGGAACCGGCGCAGGATATGCTCCTGAATGCCGACTTCCTTTAATGCCTGAGGCAGTGAGATACTGGGCAGTCGTGTCGTTGTCACTGTCAGTGCGCCCTCGCCAAGAGAGGGAATGAACTCCCCGCCGAGATGCAACCCGACCCAGATGGAAAATGCAAAAATGACCGTCGTCGTGCCGAAAAGGATCCGGGGTCGATGCTCGCACCAGTTCAGGAGAGGGCCGTATCCACGACGAAGAACTGCGACCAGACGTGTATCATCGTGACGCCCGACAGATTTCATCACCAGCGCTGCAAGCACCGGCACGCCGACGATGCAGTAGAAGAGCGAGGCCAGCAGAGCCATGATGACTGTCTGCGCCATGGGCCGGAACATCTTGCCCTCAATGGCCTGCAGGGTCAGGATCGGCAGATAGACCATGACAATGACAAGAATGCCGAAGCTCACGGGCCGTAGCACTTCCGACGCCGATGAAATCGCAAGCGTGACCAGCGGCGTCTTTTGCCCGCTGGCCTGATCCCGGGCGCGGTGGGTCATGAGGCTTTCCACCACGACAAGCGAACTGTCGACGATCATCCCGAAGTCGATGGCGCCGAGACTGAGCAGATTGGCGGAAATTCCGAACCAGCGCATCCCGGTCATGGCGCAGACGAGCGCAAACGGAATGACGGAGGCGATGACCAGTGACGCCCGCCAGTCACCGATGACCACGATCAGGACGCCGATTACCAGAAGCGCTCCGACGACAAGGTTTTCCTTGACCGTTCTGATGGTGCTGTCTGTCAGCGTCGAGCGGACATAGTAGGGATCAAGCGTCACACCTTTGGGAAGCGATCGGCCAATATCCGGAAGCGCCGCATTGATGGCGGCCAGTGTAGCGTCGGAACTCGCTCCCATGCGCATCATGATGACGCCGATGACGATTTCGCCCTGACCATCCCGCGTGACGGCGCCAAGCCGTGTTCTCGGTCCCATGGAAATGCGCCCGACATCCCGCAGGAAAATGGCGGAACCGTTGGCGTTGGTCCGGACCGGGATAGACCCGAAATCGTTGAGCGAACCAATCAGGCCACGCCCGACGACAATCTGCTGTTCCTCACCATGTTCGATCCAGCCGCCGCCGGATGCGGAGTTGTTGCCGTCCACCGCCCGGAAAACATCATCGACGGATACACCGAGCGCCAGAAGGCGGGCCTGATCGAGGGCCACCTGAAAGGTCTGTTCCGCACCGCCATTGACGTTGACGTCCACGACACCCGGAACCAGCTTCAGTTGAGGCGCGACTGTCCATGTCATCAGACGGTTCAGATCCATTAGCGAATAACCGTCGCCCTTGATCTGCAACTGCATGATTTCGCCGAGGCCTGTCGCTAGCGGTCCGATATTCACGCTGATTCCGGGCACGGATATCGCTTCTCTGGCCTGCTGGAGCCGTTCCTGTACCCGGGCGCGGTCGAGATTGATGTCCGTATCGTCGGCAAACTGGAGATAAACCACGGAGACGCCGGATCGGGAGACCGACCGGAGATCCGTCATCTCCGGGATGCCCGCCATGCTGGCCTCGATCGGAAAGGTGATGAGCCGCTCGACTTCTTCCGTGGCGAGGCCCGGCGCAACGACGGATACAAGCACCTGCTGGGGGGAGATGTCCGGCACGGCTTCGACAGGAAGGCCGCGCACGGCGACGCATCCGGCGATGAAAATCAGGCCAAGCACCCCGAGAACCAGCCAGCGTCGGGTTTGGAGAACGACGAGAAAGCTGCGCATGAGGTGTTCTCAGTCTCCGTCATCCATATCTGACACCAGCATCACCGCCTTCAGGGCGAATGCGCCGTGCGTCACGATCCGCTCTCCTGCGGAGAGGCCGGAGGTAATGACTTTCTGTCCATTGCCCGTAGCACCGACATGCACTTCCTGTGGCCGAAACCGGTTTGGACCCACCGGCACAAACACGGTGCTTGCGCCGTTGATGTCCGTGACAGCGCTCTCCGGCACAATGATGCCTGCCGTCTTTTCGCGTGTTGGTAGGTGGGTATTGAGGAACAGGCCGGGATGAAGGCGGCCATCCGGATTGGGGGCCACGCTTATGACACGCACGAGGCCCGTGGTCGGGTCCGCCATGTCACCCACCGACGTTATCTTCGATGTCAGCAACGTCCTTCCCGCGTCCGACACGAGTTCCGTGGTCTGCTCGCCGCCTTCCACCACCTGAGCGGCGTCTTGCGGGAGAATGTCCGAGATAATCCAGACGGAGGAGATGTCGGACAGGGTCATCAGTTCCGTCGCAGGAGAGACATCGTCCGCAACACCGACGGACACGTCCTGCACCTCCGCAGCGGCAGGCGCGATGATCGCTGATGTCTCATCCGATGTGCTGGTCTGGACCCTGTCGGATTCCGTAACGGAATTATACTCCTCTCTGAGCTGATGGTTCAGCGTGTCGATATCGGCCTGCCGGGCGGCAATATCGTTTTTTGTTGCCTGCAATACCGCCAGACGACGCTTGGTCTCGCCAGCAGCAACCGCTGCTCCTTCGAGCATATGACCCCGGTTATAGGAAGCGGCGGCGTTCTGGTAGGCCGCCTGTGCCGTCGCCAGCGCCGATCGCGCTCTGGCCATTTCAAGGCGGACCAGATGCAGGGAATGGTCCTGATATGTGAGAAGAACCTCGCCCCTGTGGACGTGCTGTCCGGGAACAACGGCTATAGTCATGACTTTTCCGGAGCCTGCCGGATGAATGCGAACGACGCGGCTCGCCTCGGACATGACGGTTCCCATTGCGTCGAGAGTTTTTCCGAGCACGCCAGATTGCACTGCCGAGACTGTCAGGGCGGCGTTGGCCTGCGCAGCCGCTTCCATTGTGATGATCTGTTCGTTTTCCGCCGCCAATGTGGGCTGTAGAAGCGCAGCAAAAAGGCAGAAAAGCGCCAGAATCCGCCTCCGATATCTGACGGCAGCGGTTCTGACGCTTACTGAAACTCTCCTGCTGCGGTCTTGATGAGCGGCATGGCGAACATGCATGAAATTCAGTCGGCTTTCTGTCTTGTCATGAGAATGAGTTGATCTTCAGTCTATCAGATGAAGCTGACAGTTTCCTGAACGTCACGCTGTGGTGGCATCCTGGTCAGCATTCCCGGTGTGATTGGAGGTATGACGGGGCTCTTCCTGAAATTAGGATGTTTGGTGTTTAGCTCCCGGGATTGGTGGTCCATGTTTTCTACAGGCGGGAAGGAATGCGTAATCAAGTAGGGGCATTGGGGTCGCGGTAGTCTCTCCGAATGAACCACAGAACGCTGGTGACGTAACGCGAAATCCAACCGGGACTATCGCCATATGCAGGAGCCAGAGCAATCCTATGGATAGGTTTCCACGTTCCAATTGATCTTCGGTTCTTGTCCACTGGCCGACATGTATTCATGGGGCTCGACAAGGGGCAGCTTTGGAGTTCGGTTACGGCGTGTCGTCAGTTAAGCAGAATGACGATTGAGACGAACTGAACGGCTGAGAGGCAAGTGGATTTGAACTTGTCTTATCAGGTTGTTATGCCGAGGAACTGCTTAAGTTTATTGAAGAACTGATCAATAAGATCTCCCTCCCTGTAAAGAACGAAGTCCGTTTCCCCTCGTGTCGTTCTGTTGCTCTTTGACGGGATGACCGGAGTAATCCCGCATTCTGTCTGCCTTCCCAAAAAACAGGGAAACAGTCTCAGCAGGAAGTCAGAAGGTACAACCCTCATGCATCACACTCAGGCTTTAACTGATGGGACGCCGTAGGGTCGGATGCGAAGGTATGGTGTGAGCGCTGGACAGTAGATTGTCCCTGTTCATCAACATACTGCAGAGTTCGAAAAAAAAAGAGAAGCGGATCAGGCCTTGGGTTGGGCCAGTGGCGAATTGACCACGGAAATTCATGTTATTGTCGCTGTTGCGGGAAAAGTTATGGTATCTTTTCCTGATACCTGAGAAAAGAGACGATCTCACAGGAGCAGAACTTCTTCTGGGTGAAGGCGATCCTGAAACTTTTATCGCCGACAAGGCTTATGACGCCGATCCGTTCATTAAAAAGCTCGAAGACCGGAGGTTTGCGTCGGTTGCCACCTATAAGAAAAGATAGTTTCTTTTATTAGAAAAAACGTAAAAACATGCAGTTAAATCAATTCAGAGATTCCGCTTAAATTTAGAAGTTCCCATAAAGTGGAAATATTATTTGTAATTGTATATAGAAATTTGTTTCTGTATCATTAAATAAAAATTAATCTCATTTTCTTAAAAGAGATAATTTGTTTTTCAGAATTTACAAATAAGATACATCAAAGAAATGATTCGTTATGTAATGCTAATTCATTCTCTTGTTGGTATAGTGTAAAGAAAAGATAAATAATTAATGATCTTTTGGTGAAGCGTATGCAAAAAAGAGATGACATCGATACGGATTATAGAAAAAAACACTCGAAATATGACCGATTTTACGGGCTTCTTGAAATCAAGCCTACTCATGTATATAAAAAATCTCCCAAAAACACTAAAAAAATAGATTTATTAAAAAATAAAAATGTAAATATAAAAGAAGAAAAAATATCGTATATGATTATGGCCCATGAGATTGGTGCGCAGTTAAACTTACTAATTAAATCTCTTTTGTCTGACGTTAGATCTGTTATTTATATTCATCTTGATGGAAAAGTGGAAATTGATAATAATGATTTGTTTTCTCAAGATGATAGAATTGTTTTTATAAAAAACAGAGTGAGAGTGAATTGGGGAGGGTTTTCCATGGTGCATGCTATGAAAAACTTAATTCACGAAGCGCTCAAAGATACAGGAAGTGATCGTTTTGTTCTTATAAGTGGATCGTGTTTTCCAATAAAGATTCCTGTTCAGATCAATGACGAGTTGTTGCGCAGTAATGGGAATATATTTTCTGTATGGGGTGAAATTGATCCAGAGAATTTATCATCAGAAGGATTTGGTCGCTATTCTGTAACAAAATTTCAACCATGCGATGTTGAGATTCTCAATCCCAAAAAAAGTATTGCTCATTCCAGAGTGTGGAATTTTTATAAAAAAATATCCAGCCAAATTCCCTTGGAGAGAAAAGTTTCGTTGTCAGATCTTTGGCGGGGATCTCAGTTTTTTGCCGCAAGCAGGGCGGTCGCAGAATGGTTTGTAAAATCTCATCCTGATTTAGATCATATTCTAAGATGGAGTTTAGCTCCCGATGAAATTTACTTTAATACTTTATATGTCCGATATTTACGCCAGTCTGGAGAAGATTTTTGTAAAATACTTCCGGGTGCGACTGAGCAGGGAACGCATTATATTAAAAAGACTGTTCCTGCCGACCGGACTTTGAGACAAAAACTTTTTGAGCCTATTGATCTGCGGAAATTGAATAAGAACGATTTGCCGGAAATTCTTTCATCGCCGTGCTTCTTTGCTCGAAAATGCAATTCAGAAATCTCAAAGGAAATAGAACGTTTATGGTGTGATGATATTTGAATATTTTTTGTTGTGTATTATGAATTTTATCAGATGTACATGGGTATCATCGAATGAGTTTTATATGGATCAGGGTGCCAGTTCTTCTCTGTTGTGCTGTTGGTGCTCCCCAATGAATTTCAAGGGGATAAATATTTTTCTGATCGATCTTCTATATGTAGGAAAGAGGCAACTTATTGGTGTATCGGAGGTTTAACGCCAATAGAATCAATGGAGTGCCTGGATAACTGGATATAATCTGAACACTCATGAATATATGTTCGCCATCCATATAGCGTAAAATCTCGTCTCTCATTTCAAAGAATATATCAGCAGCATAATTCACAGAATACTGTGAAAAAATTAACAATCATTCCTCTCGAAAAATTCTTTTAAGGCTGGAACGAAATTTTGATTCTCATGTCCCGGTCTCGTGAGTTTGAGCAGTGCGAAGCGTTGCAACGTGGAAAGATGGTTCCACTGATGCAAAGTCGGCGTCATTACGCTATGAGAGGCCGCCGCTAACCGGATACTCTGCGGTATGTCGTCAGCTTCCTGCCATGCCTTGGATGGAGACGGGGGAAGAAATGCGGGTTCTTCTTCAGCGCGTCGTCTGATGAGGTCAACAAGAAAGGCCCGATACATCTCACATTGCGTAGTGTTTTCCACCGGACGGGCCAAGAGCGCCGTCCGATCTTCCCGTGTGAAACGGCTCCATTGCCGGAGACTGACCTTTACGCCGCACAGATCGAGCTTCATCCTGACCATCATGGGGATGCAGCGTAATGAATCAGCAAAGTCCATTTCGAAGTTGAACAGCATGGCGGAAAGCCTCTGGTATTGCGTGTCCGAAAATCAGAGCGGAATAAAAGGGGCCGACGCCATTGTGTTGGATGCACTCCAGCGCATAAGTGTCTGTTGTTCAGAGTTTTCCAGCCATCCAAGAGCCACCATATCGTTGATGATCCACTCGATATCGTGTTTCTGAAGTGCTCCGGCAACAAAGTTGATCGCTTCTTGCTCCGATCCTCCGGGGAGCACTGAACGCGTAGCCTCTGCCGGGAGCGCGAGACCTCCAGCCGGAAGGGGAGCTGCGAGTGCAGCGGTGACGTCCTGTTGATAGTGCGGCGTCTGACAAAAGGTGATGGCTTCCTGAAGGGCGAGTGTCATCGCCTGCGCCTGCTCTTCGGAACAGGACAGTCCTCCGGAAGTCACCATGATTTTCTCGACATGGTCAGGAAACACGGTGGACGAACCTCCGACCCGGAAAGCCACACCAAGCCTTTCTGCTTCCGCACCCCATGGCGGACCGACACATCCGCCATCGATCTTCTTTTCAGAGAGAGCATGGATCATGTCGACTGGCGGCATGACCACGAGTTCAATATCGCTTTCCATGTCCACATCAATCATTTTCAGAAATCGTCTGAGAATGAGGAGATGGGTGGAATAGATATGCACGACGGCAATACGTGGACGTCGTCCGATGCTGCTGCGCCAGACATCAAAGGCGCGCCGTCCGTGTGATCCAGCATGCCAGATCGTCTCAACCGGATTGACGCCCCTCAACATGATCGTATTGCCGCCCCGGCTGATCGTAGTCAGAGGACGCAGGAAGGCGTCATGCCCACGTCTGCCCAGCGCCGTCATCATCGCCAGCGGGCAAAAGATTACGGCTGCATCGAGTTTTTTCCATGCAAGACCATCGGCAATATTGGCCCACGAAGGAGAGACCACGATCTCGGTTTCCAGACCATGCCGGGCAAACAGTCCCTGCCTGTGGGCCATGATGACGGGCGCGCTGTCGGCCAGTCGCAATACACCGATGCGGATTGGGGCATTCACGACAGGTCATCCTTTTTCTGGGCGGCGAGATATTCCTCTGCAACAGCCGCAATGCGACGGGACGTCTGCATGGCCCGACGTTGCAGCCAGCGATGAGCCTGGGTTTCGCTTGTTTTTTCGTTTTTCATGAAACACCTCTTGGCCTGATCAATGAGTTTGCGCTCGGCAAGGATACGCTGGGCTTCGCTCAGTTCTTCACGTGTCCGACGGAAACGGGAATAGAGCGCGATGGCGGCGCGCAGGAGCGGCTTGACGTCACGCGGTGGTGTCTCGACCACATTGTAGGAACAGATGCCTGTATCGAAGGCCGTTTCCATCAGGGCGGCGTCGTCTTCATCGACAAACAGCGCTATGGGACGTTCCTGAGCGGGTTGGGACAGGGCGCGGATACTGTCCAGCGCATCACGGTCGGCTCTCGCCATATCCACCAGCACGACATCAGGAGCGTGCAGTTGTACAGCGTCAATCAGGGCCATCTCCGCCGGAACCGTCAGAACACGTAGTGAACTGTCGCCACGCAGGGTTTCCGACAAAGCAGAACCGCGTCTGGGGTTGGCGTCCGCGACGAGAACAACCAGTGCAGGACGTCCGTCTCCCATCAATAGACGTCCCTCAGATAGCGGCCTTCGCGTGTCAGGTTCGTCACGAACGTATCTGCATCTGCTGTGGACAGGCCGCCATGACGCGCCACGATGCGGCGCAAGGCGGCATCCACGTCGCGAGCCATCCGGCTGGCGTCGCCACAGACATAGACAGAAGCACCGTCATTCAACCACTTCCACACGTCCCCACCTGCCTCCTCCATACGATCCTGCACGTAGATCCGCGCTGGCTGATCCCGCGAAAAAGCCGTGTCCAGTCGCGTCAGCACGCCTTCAGTCTGGAAGGATTCCAGTTCGGAACGATAGTAAAATCCTTCGTCAGCGTTGCGTTCGCCAAAGAAAAGCCAGTTGCGCCCGGACGCCTTGCGGGCGGCGCGCTCCTGAAGGAAGCCGCGGAAAGGCGCAATTCCGGTGCCGGGACCGATCATGATCACCGGCGTTGTGTTATCCTGAGGCAGCCGGAAATGTGTTGTGGGCTGGGTAAAGACCGGCACTTCATGGCCTGCTTCCAGCCCGGCAAGCCAGTTCGAGCATACACCCGGCCAAGGCGTGAAATTGACGCCCATAGTCAGTTCCACCACTCGGCCCGTGATCTGCGGTGAAGACGCGATGGAATAGAGGCGTGGCTGCATGCGCCGGAACAGGGAAGGTACCTCCTGAGCTGTGACTGACAGAGACGCTCCCTTAAGCAGTTCAGGCAGAAAACCTGCTTCTCGTCCACCGAGAGCTGCCAGCATGGCCGGATTAGGCCGCGACAGATCCAGATGACGCATCAGCGCGTCTCTCAATCCGACTGTGCCATGCCCCCTCAGAACGATGGGGGTATCTTCGGGAAGTTTCAGAGCAAGCAGAGCGAGTTCTACATTTTCCGCTGTATTGCAGGGCCACACGCCTAGCGCATCTCCCGTCTCCCATGTCAGCTCTGTTCCGCTCAGATCAAGACCGATACGGCGCGTATCCCGTTCGCTGCCGGATGAGCAGAGGCGTTCGTTGATGCTCAGCCTCGCCACGACCGGCGCATCCCGTGTGCCCGCCACGATCTGCGGAGCTTCGACGACGCTGGGGGCTGCTTGAGCAGTCGTCCCGTTGAGTGTCGTCAGCAGGGTGCCGCGCCACGCCTCGACCGTGTCTTCAAAATCGGGTTCGCATTCCACACGCTCCAGAAGCGGTGTTGCACCCAGTTCGCGCAGTCGTCCGTCCAGCGCCCGCCCGAATCCACAGAAGCTGGCATAGGACGAATCGCCCAGCGCCAGAATGGCGTAGGTCAGGTCGGGCAAAGAGGTCTCCTGCGACCTCACCGCATCCCAGAAGGGCGCAGCGCAGTCTGGCGGATCGCCATCTCCGAAAGTGGAGACCACAAACAGCACCGTACCGGAAACGGGATGTCCGCATTCCCAGTCATCCAGACACTTCGCCTCTGCCGGATGCCCGGCCTCGCGCAACCATGTCACAATGGTCGCAGCCAGTCCTTCTGCCCGTCCGGTCTGGGAAGCCCACCACACATTGATGGCAGAGGCAGATGGTGATGCGTCCTCCTGTGCGGGGACTTCCGTTCGGGTCCTGCTGTACAGCCCGGCAAGAATTCCGCTGAGATGAGTCCGCGTCTGTGGTGGCAGGGGCGCGGAGGCGGGGACGGCGGGAAGCTCACCCGGTTCAGGTGGCGCGATTTTCAGCCCTTCAAGAAAACCGGACAACCATGCCCGCGCCTCTTCGGACAGGGAAGGGAGGGGAACAGAAGCCGAAGAATCCAGACCAAAATGGGTGACGAGAGACCGCAAGGTCATGGTGTGAGATCCTTCCTTGTCCGGTTTCACGGAGGCGGGTTGGGCCGGTTTTTCCACGCGCTCAAGCGCGACGGCGCAGACCTTGAAGCCGGGTTGCAACGAGATGGGATCGACGGCATCCGGTGTGACGGCATTGACCGTCATGTTCTCCCCGAACCTGTCATTCCAGTGAAAGGGAGCGAAGCAGGTGCCGGAACGCACGCGTGACGAGATTTGCACGGGAAGAACGATCTGTCCGCGCCGGGAGGTGATGCGCACGGTATCATCCTTCGTCAGACCAAGCGTGGCGGCGTCCTCACTTCCGATCTCGACGAATGGCCCCGGATTGAGACGGTTGAGACTCTCTACCCGTCCGGTCTTGGTGAGTGTGTGCCACTGGTGCTGGAGGCGACCGCTGTTCAGCACGAAGGGAAATTCGTCATCCGGCCATTCTTCCGGCCGCATCCATGGGCGGGCGAAAAAGACCCCCTTGCCATCTGCTGTCGCAAAGACAGGACCGTCACCATCGGGCGGAAGATAGCGTATGGGATGCCGGGGATGCGTGTCACCAGCCGGAGCGGGCCATTGCACGGGTCCCTCGCGCAGGCGGGCATGACTGACGCCCGCAATATCGTAATCTGTCTTCGGGTTGGTGAACCGGCTGGCTTCGGCAAACACGTCGGCGGCGGATGTGAAGGTGAAATCCTGCTCGAATCCCATGGCGCAGGCCACGCGGGCAATGATGTCCCAGTCCGCCAGCGCTTCCCCCGGTGGTGGCACAGCCTGTCGGGCAAGTGTCATGGTGCGGTCGGAATTGACCTGCACGCCGTCGCTTTCCGCCCACAGCGTCGCAGGCAACAGAATGTCGGCAAAACGGGTGGTCTCACTGTCCGCAAACGCGTCCTGCACGATGACACAGTCCGCGGCTTCCAGAGCGCGCACCACATGCTTGCGGTTGGCGACTGTCGCAACAGGATTGGTGCAGATGACCCAGCACGCCTTGATCTCTCCCTGTTCCATCGCCTTAAACATCGCGATTGCCCCGTCACCGCCTGTATCACGCAAGGTTCCAGGGGAAAGGTTCCATTGTTTTTCGACAAAGTTCCGATCCGATGCGACCAGTGCGCTACGCTGGCCGGGCAGACCGGGGCCCATATAGCCCATCTCGCGTCCGCCCATGGCGTTGGGCTGTCCGGTGAGCGAGAAAGGACCACTACCGGGTCGGCAGATGGCCCCGGTAGCCAGATGAAGATTGCACACTGCGTTGGTGTTCCATGTGCCGGTGATGCTCTGGTTCAGTCCCATGGTCCACAGGCTCATCCATTCACCGGCTTCCGCGATCCAGCGGGCCGCCGTTACAATGTCCTCGGCAGGCAGGCCTGTAATCTCCGCTACGGTTTCAGGCGCGTAGTCCTCAAGAAAAGCTTCCATGGCGTCCCACCCTGTGGTGGCGCGTGCGATGAAATCCCTGTCGATGGCGTCGTTTTTGACGAGCAGATGGAGCAGTCCATTGAGAAGGGCGAGGTCGGTTCCGGGACGGATGGGAAGATAAAGATCGGCTTTTTCGGCTGTGGCTGTCCGGCGCGGATCGACAACGATCAGTCTGGCGCCACTTCGTTTGCGATCCATCAGTCGTAGAAACAGGATGGGATGACAGTCGGCCATGTTTGCGCCGATGACGAAGAACAGGTCGGTGCAGTCGAAATCCTCGTAGCTGCCCGGCGGAGCATCCGCTCCAAGCGAAAGCTTGTAACCGGTTCCGGCGGCGGCCATGCAGAGCCGGGAATTGGATTCAATATACTGGCTGCGCACAAACCCCTTGGCCAGCTTGTTGATCAGATACTGCGCCTCCAGAGACATCTGCCCCGAGACGTAGAAAGCGATGGCGTCCGGACCATGCTCGTCGAGAATGGTCCGCAGGCGTTTCGCTGTGGTCGCGATGGCCTGTTGCATGGGAACCGGAACCGCTTCTTCGGCACGACCGGAGCGGACAAGAGCCTGACGCAGTCGCTGGTCGGACAGGAGAGGCTTGTCGCAGGAACTGCCCTTAGTGCAGAGACGGCCGCCATTCGCAGGATGTGCGGTATCGCCGCGCACCTTGACGATACGCTCATTTTCGACTTCCAGAATCACTCCGCACCCTACCCCGCAGTAGGGACAGACGGTGCGGATTTCCTCTTTCGCCATATCGGATCAGGCCGTCACGAGATCCAGCGCGTTCGTCCCGGCCTTTGCTCTGATCTCGATCTTTCCATTTTCCATCCGGACGTCCCATGTCCGCAGCCGGACGGTGGGGTCTTCCAGACATTGCCCATCTTCCAGACGGAAATGCTGCTTGTAGAGTGGAGAAGCCACCACAAGCTGTCCCTTCAGATCCCCCATGATGCCGCGGCCGATGACATTGGCTCTGGAGAATGGATCATGATTGTCGATGGCATAGACGTGGGCAGCAGTGTTTTCCGTAGCGGGCAGATAGAACAGTGCAATCTGACTTCCGTCATGCCAGGCGACGACGCCCGAGTTTTCCACGAGATCGCCCTTGTCGCACAGTGCTGTCCAGTGAGACGGCCCCGCCGGGGAAACGGTTTCCGGCAGATTGTCAGCCGGGCGGATCTGGTCGCGTTCCGGCACTGTGCGAATATTCGGATCGGGACGGCTGTCATTGACGAATGTACGGAATCTCTTGAGTTTTTCACGATCTGTCAGGGTGTCACGCCATTCGCAATGATAGCGGTCAACGACCAGTTGCATCTGGCTTTCCAGCTCCGCACAGATGCCGAGACTGTCGTTGATGATGACGTCCTTGAGGTAATCCAGCCCGCCTTCGAGGTTCTCCCGCCAGACGGAAGTGCGCTGGAGTTTGTCTGCCGTGCGGATATAGAACATCAGGAAACGGTCGATGTATTTCAGAAGCGTATCTGCATCCAGATCTGTGGCGAACAGTTCCGCATGGCGGGGACGCATGCCGCCATTACCGCAGACATACAGGTTCCAGCCGTTTTCCGTGGCGATCACACCCACATCCTTGCTCTGCGCTTCCGCGCATTCGCGGGTGCAACCGGAAACGGCGAATTTGAGCTTGTGAGGAGAACGCAGGCCCTTGTAGCGGTTTTCCAGATCCAGCGCCTTGCGAACGCTGTCCTGCACGCCGTAGCGACACCATGTGCTGCCGACACAGGATTTCACGGTGCGGGTTGATTTTCCGTAAGCGTGTCCGGTCTCGAAGCCGGCGTCGAGCAGTTCGAGCCAGATATCGGGCAACTGCTCAAGTCGCGCACCGAAAAGGTCGATGCGCTGTCCGCCTGTGATCTTGGTGTAGAGATCGTATTTCTTTGCGACCTGCCCAAGAACGATCAGCTTTTCAGGTGTGATCTCGCCACCTGCGATGCGGGGAACGACGGAGTAAGTGCCGTTCTTCTGCATGTTGGCCATGAACGTGTCGTTCGTGTCCTGAAGCGGAATGTAGAGCGGGTCCGTAATGGGCTTGTTCCATGCGGAAGCCAGAATGGAACCGACGGCAGGTTTGCAGATATCGCAGCCGATTCCACCATTGCCATACTGCGCCATGAGATCTTCAAATGTCTGGATGCCGTGAACACGGACCAGAGAGTAAAGTTCCTGTCGTGTGTAGGAGAAATGCTCACACAGGCTGCGGTCTACGGCGATGCCGCGCGCTTCCAGTTCGGTCTCGAACACGCTTTTGAGAAGACCTGCGCAACCGCCGCAGCCCGTGCTGGCCTTGGTGCACTGTTTCAGGGAAGAAAAATCTGCGCAGCCGTCATCAATGGTGGTGCAGATCGCGCCTTTGGTGACATTGTGGCATGAGCAGATCATGGCCGTATCCGGCAGGGCGTCGGCTCCGAGCAGTTCCGCGCCTTCACCACGCGGAAGGATCAGCGCCGCAGGGTCTGCGGGCGGCCTGATGCTGTTCTGCACATACTGAAGGATCGTGTCGTAATAGGCATTGTCGCCCACCAGTACGGCACCGAGCACCTGACTGCTGTCTTCCGAAAGAACGAGACGACGATAGGAGCCGTCCACTTCCCCGATGAAGCGATAGCTGCGACTGCCCGGTGTTGCGCCATGTGCGTCGCCGATGGAGCCGACATCCACACCCAGCAGCTTGAGCTTGGTGGACATATCTGCGCCGGAGAAGGCCGCTTCTTCACCCGCCAGCGAGGAGGCGACTGTGCGGGCCATGGTGTAGCCCGGCGCGACGAGGCCGAATACCTGTCCATTCCAGCAGGCACATTCCCCGATGGCGAAAATATCAGGATCGGAGGTGCGGCAAGTATCGTCAATGACGACGCCCCCACGTGCGCCGACGGCCAGACCGCAGTCACGGGCCAATCGGTCCTGTGGGCGGATACCCGCTGAAAACACCACCAGATCGGTTTCCAGCGAAGTGCCATCAGCAAAGACGAGACGGTGCCTGTGGGTTTCACCAGCCACAATTTCCTGCGTGGCGTGCGCAGTCAGAACCTCAATCCCGAGCGCCTGGATACGCTGTTTCAGCGCTGCTCCACCCTCTTCATCGAGTTGCACCGGCATGAGACGGGGCGCGAATTCGACCACGGCTGTTGAAAGACCAAGGCCAGCAAGGGCGTTTGCCGCTTCCAGTCCCAGAAGGCCACCGCCGATGACCACGCCATGTGTCGCATCTTCAGCGGCGGCGCGGATCATGTCGAGGTCATCCAGCGTGCGATAGACCAGTCCCGCCGTGCCAGTGTTGCCGGGAACCGGCGGTACGAAAGGTGTAGAGCCGGTGGCGAGGATCAGGGTGTCGTAGGGCAGAGATCCTTCAGCGCTTTCCACGGTCTGCGCCGCACGGTCGATGCCTGTGATCCGCACGCCACGATGCAGGGTAAGCTCATGCGCCGCGTGAAAATCTTCGACATGGAGCCGCAGCGCCAGTGCGTCCCTGCCGCTCATATACTCGGTGAGGTGCACGCGGTCATAGGCGTCATGCAGTTCATCGCCGAAAATGTGGATTGTGTGGGTTTCGTGCAGCCCGTGCATCACGAGCTGTTCGGCGCAGTAGTGACCAACCATGCCGTTGCCGATGATGATGATGTTGCCTGCCTTGGTCATGGTCGTGTCTCCTGTCGAACAATGTCTCTGTGCTGGGCTCAGAACTTGAATTCCATGGTCTGCATGTAGAAAGCTCCGTCCCTGGCGCCTGCGTGATGCATTCCCTGCGAGGCGAGGAACCCGGCGATGTCATGGGTCCATGTCCAGTGAGGCGCAAAGTTCCATGCTACCTGCGTCTGTGGTGTGACGCCGAGGAAGCCGCCTGAAAGATTGTTGCGGTAGCTATAAATTTTCCCGGTGCCATAGACGGCATCCTGCGTGCTCTCACGCCAGAAGACCGGTACGTGCAGTTTCAGATGCAGGTTCGCAAAGGGGGCAGCGGTGACGACAGGTCCAACCCCGATCAGATTCTGGGAGGTGAGGGCGAGTGTCACATCGTTATAGTAAGGCAGCGGGAAATAGGGGGTGGCGAATGTGCCGACCGCGCCGTCCTTGCTGTGATAGGAACCGCCGGAGAACAGATCTGCCTGAAGGGCGATGGATGGTTTCGCCTTCAGGCTTTTTGCCGTCCAGCCGAACGAGCCGTTGACGGCGTAGGCCCGGACGGGGCGGGTTGCGCCCTGATTGGCGGCGGGGCGGAATTCACCCCCCTGAAACACACCGGTCAGACTGATGTCGAAGGGGCCGACATTGCCCCAGAACCGTGCCCCAGCATTGTCGCGGCGGGTCGAACCGGCCTGTGTGCCGGTCATGGTCGGGATGGCGGCGGGTGCGCCATTGAAGAGATAACCGATGAAGAACACATCAGCGAAAAGCTGGCTTTTCTGGTTCATGACGGAAAAGGTGGGAAGCGCCGTGGATGTGTAGATTCCGTACATCCGGGCGTTGTAGTTCGTGCCGTCGGCAAAGACGTTACGGGGCAATTTGTTCGTCTGCATGAAATCAAAGATGTCCAGCCGGAACGATTTCCAGACTGCATAGCCGCGAAAACCGTCCCATGTCTGCTGAACGTTGGTCAGATCGCGGGCGGACTGCATGGAAACGGGAGCATCAAGAAAGACCTGCCGCCCACCCATCACACCCATCTTGGCGCCGAGCAGGTTTCCCTTTACTTCAAGAATGCCCTGCTGGAGATCAAGGCGTTCACGCTGTGTGCCCGCCTGATAACCGTAATAGTTGGAGCCTCCCGCCACACCCCACAGGAATTCGGCGTAGGCCCGTACATGTTCGCCAATATGCAGGTCTGCGCCATACATGTTGCGCAGCAGCACGCGGCTGGCATTGGTCTTGCCCGCAGTTCCCATCATCGGCTGGTTTTCGAAAATATAGCGCAGCCGTTCCTCTCCATTGATGGAGAGCCAGATATCGCCCTTGTCAGTCAGACTGATGTGTTTCAGTCGATTGAACCAGTCGCTCTTCCGTTTTTCAGGTGGTGTATTGACGATATCGCTCCAGTCTTCCGCCCAGCGGGCCTGACCGAAACCGCCTACCGTTCCGAAACCGGCGGCAGCACCCTTGCCAGCGTTGAAGACGCCCCAGTCAGGACTGTGCGGAGGGAGTTTCCTGGGAGATGATGACGCTTTCCCCTGCTGGGAAGAAGAAAGAACCTGAGTGGTGGAGGGAGTGTCGGCCCATGCGGTCTGCGCCATGCAAAGACCGGCGAGCAGGGCGGCCGGTCCTGCACTGAAGCGAAACGGACGGGAAAGAGGCATGCGAGGAGTCACTGTGCGCGTTCCTGCTGATGGAAGGAGAGGACGGTTACAGAGACGCCGAGGCGTTGGCGGCGGCAGGAAACACGTTCCGTTCGGCTTTCCAGCGTCTGCGGCAGAGGCTGACGCAGGCCAGCCCCAGCAGCGCGATGATCGCGAACCCCAGAAAGCCGGGACCGTAAGAGCCGGTCGCCTGTCGGGCGGCGCCGAGCGATGACGCAAGGTAAAACCCGCCAACACCGCCACTCATGCCGACCAGACCGGTAAGAATACCGACCTGAGCCGGAAAGCGGTTTGGCACAAGCTGGAACACCGCGCCGTTCCCGAGGCCGAGCACCAGCATTCCCAGAAAGAACGCGGGGAAGGCGAGCCAGATGGTGGGCAGTCCGAACCCGATGACTGCGAAAATGGCGGCAGCCAGTCCATAAAGGATGGTCAGGGTGCGCTCGCCGCCGATGCGATCAGCGATTGCGCCCCCGAGAGGCCGCACGAAAGAACCGACGAACACCACAAAGGCTGTGCAGGTTCCGGCGACAGCGGGAGACAGGCCGTACTGGTCGTTGAAATAGATGGTGAGGAACGAGGCCAGTCCGACGAAACCGCCAAAGGTCACGCCGTAAAAGAACATCAGGGCCCAGCAGTCGCCGCTACGCAGAACGGGGAGCCAGGTTTTGAAACCTCCGGCTGCACGGCGATTGGGTGGTTCGCTGGCCAGAAAGAGGAAGGCGATCAGCACGCCGAGCAGGGGTAGAGTGGCCAGCCCCAGCACGTTCACCCAGCCATAAAGCGCCGCGAGACCTGGAGCGAAGAGAGAAGCGAGGGCCGTTCCCGAATTTCCGGCTCCAGCGATGCCGAGCGCTGTGCCCTGATATTGCGGCGGATACCATGCGGAGGCGAGGGGCAGTGCGACGGCAAAGGAAGCGCCAGCTACGCCCAGCACCAGCGCCACGCCGAAGAGGGCGGCATAACTGTGCGGCGCAATCAGCCATGTGAGGAACAGTCCGGCAATCACGAAAACCTGTGCGCCGATGGCGACACGGCGTGGTCCGAACACGTCAACCAGCGCACCGGCCAGCACACGCAGCAGGGCGCCCGCCAGAACCGGTGTGGCTACCAGCAGTCCTTTCTGGCCGGCGTTGAGATGCAGGTCATGGGAGATGGAAATCCCCAGCGGTCCAAGCAGAACCCAGACCATGAATGACACGTCGAAGTAGAGGAACGCCGCAAGAAGGGTGCGCGGGTTTCCAGCCTTGAGGAATCCTTTGTCCACGTCATAACGTCCAGCATCTGCTTGCAAGAGGCAGATGCGCCACTATCAGGCACAGAGACCCTCATTGGTCATCCGGGTGTCATCGCTGGCTCTGTCATCGCCCACTTTATCCACCGTCGTTGATGGATACGTTAAGAGCTGATGCGTCTGGATTATGATGTCATGCGTAATGATACGTTGTCAAAACATTTTGGAGGCTTCTTTTCTGACGCGGAGCGGCGACACGGGAATTTTCCGGTCTGTCATGCAGGAGGAAGGCAATAGATTGAATGTCTTATGCTCCTGTTCTTTTTATTTTCAGGAGGCCGGTTTTCTTTCTTCGGATGTGTGGGCATTCAGAAGAAAAGCTGGACTGGAGAGAGGCAGACGAACCGCGTTGGAGAGACGGGACCATAACGGGGGGATAACAGGCGTCCTGCTGTGGCAGAGATGTGGAATGCTGCTGGCCGCGCGTGGAGCCGTGAGTGCTGTCTCTGATTGTCTGGGGACGAATTATCCGGCGGATGAATTGGCTCCGTGCAATTCCAGCATGTCCGGGTCTTTTGAAATCTGCACACCCACATTCCAGACTTCGCCCTCCACTGAAATGGGCGGAGGATCTTGACGGTTGAAGATGAAATTCAGGACAATCGCTGCTGTAGCACCGAGTGTGATCCCGCTTCCAAAGATGATTTTCATCCAGGCTGGAAAATGGTCCGTAATATGCGGCTGGGATACAAGCAGCATTCCAAGTCCGAGACTGGTCCCGACCACCACTGTATTGCCCTGATGTTCGAAATTGACCTGTGAAAGCGTCTGAATCCCGACAACGGCAACGGCGCCGAACATGGCGAGAGCGGCTCCGCCCATGACCGGCAATGGCACGCACGCCATCATGGCGGCCAGTTTTGGCACGCAGCCAAGCACCATCATGATCACGGCAGCCGCTGCGACAACCCACCGGCTACGGATGCCGGTCAGACGAACCAGACCGACATTCTGGGCAAAGCAGGTGTAGGGAAAGGAATTGAAAAGTCCGCCAAGGATGGTGGCCGCGCCATCTGCACGGATAGCCTGTGTAATTTCTTTTGGTCCAACTGGCTTGTTTACAATTTTTCCAGCCGCATACACATCACCTACCGTTTCCAGCATGGCGATCATCATGACGACGATCATCGAGAGAACAGGCATAATGTGGAAAGAAGGAATGCCGAAATAAAGCGGTGTCACCATGGTAAGGGCCGGCGCTGCAGTGACCGTGTCAAAATGCGCGTCACCAAGACACCATGCGAGGGCCGTACCACTGATCAATCCCAGCAACACGCTGATTGCCCGCCAGAAACCGGTAAAAAAGCGCTGCATGAACAGGATGACAAGTAGTGTGCCCAATCCGTAAGCCACATTCCGCATATTCACGGGGTTCTGCATGACGGATGTGCCGTGGCCATTGACAATATCGTTGGCGGCTACAGGCAGAAGTGCGATTCCGATAACAAGAATAATCGAACCGGTGACAACGGGCGGGAAGAAACGCACAAGTTTTGCGAAATGCGGCGCTGCGAAAAAGGAAAACAGACCGGCAGCAATGACGGCGCCGAATATCTGACGCAGCCCATCCACCCCGTCTCCCGCAGACAGGCCGATTGTAATCATTGGCGCTACAGCAACAAAAGTGACGCCCTGCAAAAGAGGCATCCTGACCCCGATCGGGCCAAAGCCGACACATTGCAGCAGGGACGCTATACCGCAGGTGAACAGATCAGCTTCGATAAGATGCTCCAGCACGTCACGCGACAACCCTAGCGCACTTGCAAGCAGGATCGGTACGATGACGGCTGATGCGTAGAATGTCAGAACATGCTGGAGGCCGTAAAATCCAAGCTGCCAAAAAGGAAGGACTTCATCGACCGGATGAACGTCCTTGCTGATTTTTTCTGATGTTTCCACAGTATATTGTCCCTTGAAAATCCAGCCTCATCTGGAATGGGCAGTTTTGGACTGCCATTCACTCAGGAGGCGGCTCCAGGCTGACCAGTTCATCCACCTGATAGGCCAGCAGACTTTTCAGATGCAGATCTCCATCTTCAACGAAGAGATCCCGACCAATGGCAAAAGAGAGTTTCTCGACGCCAAAACGCATGGCGCTCACCGATGCGCCGGACAGTCCCATGCTGGGTGTGGCGGAAAAGGTGAAATTATGGATGGCGGATAGCATTGGAGCGAGGGGATCGTTCTCATCCTTGGGAAGAAATTCAAACTTCTTTCCCAGATAAGGATAATCCCCAAGAACGGCGCTCGGTTCATCTTCCGGCGCGGTAAAACGTTCTTTCCAGAGCGCGACGTGACTGGCGATACCTGCCAGTTCAGGACGCAGGGCCATATCAATGGTAAAACCGGTTCCGACAATCAGGAAATCAAACCGCATTTCACCTTTGGGCGTCGCGACAACGATGTCATCCCCATCCCGGCTCACCGAAGTCCACGGTGCGCCAGTATGAAACGTGAAATTCTCATGGCGACGGCACCGCCAGAAGGTGTCCTGCGGAGGCGGCTGGTTGAGATCATAGATCCGACGCATGAAACGCCAGCGCGTGAGGTCGGGCAGTTCCGAGAAAAAGCTTAGGAAACCGGCATTTTCCATCCAGCGATAGGGGTTGACTGAAGGAATTTCCTTGCGTCTCAGGCAGAGATCGACACTGGCTGCGCCCATTTCCAGTGCTGTTGCTGCATTGTCGAAAGCAGAAGCGCCAGCTCCCAGAACGCCAATTCTCTTGCCCCGCAGTTTTTCAAAATCGATCTGTTGCGATGTATGGGCATAACAGGAGGATGGCAGAACATCGGAAATGAAGGGAGGCACATACCATCGGCCACCGCCATCGATACCGGTCGCCAGGACCATCTTGCGGGCCCAGACGTTTTTCTGCTCTCCGCCGGCACATTCAAAAGACAGACGCAGCAGCCCATCCTGCCATTCCATGTTCACCAGGCGATGTTCGTTCCGGACAGGCAATTCCAGCACATTGCGCAGCCAGTCGAGATAGGCCTGCCAGTCATGACGGGAAATCTTGTTCAGATCTTTCCATGCCTGCGCGCCATATTTCGCTTCATACCATGATTGCGGCGTCAGACTGGGAATCCCCAGATCAGGCCCCGTCACATATTTGGGTGTCCGAAGCGTGAGCATCCGCGCAAAGGTGATCCACGGGCCTTCTCCACCGCGTGGAGCGGCGTCAAAAATGCAGCTGTTGGAAATACCGCGCCGTTTGAGCGCAAAGCATGTCGCGATACCACCCTGACCACCACCGATAATGGCGACATCCAGAACCTTCTGGCCATCCTTCTCTCGCGCAATGCTCCAGTTGCCTGTTGCATACTCAATTTTCTGCAGGTCTGCCTTAACCTGTTCGTCAAGCTGTTCCATTTGGGCTTATCAATCCTCATTGTGCCATCAGAGAAGCTCTTTGCGGACATTCCCGGTAGCGCCTGCAACTCTGAAGTTAATGTTTCACAACCGAAGCGTTCTTGTATATGTTTTAATTCAGCATGATGTGTTCGCAAAATGAGAGCAAGCCAGGATGCCAGTTTTCTCCCGTTTTCTTCGGTATTTCATGAGTGTCGCCCAGCACGGCTCCATACGGAAAGCATCCGATGAACTGCACATCGCGGCATCCGCCATCGACCGTCAGATTCTTCAGGGTGAACGGACGCTTGATACGCTTCTCTTCGAACGGCTCCCGACCGGCCTGCGCCTGACTGCGGCGGGCGAGTTGCTGCTGACGGCCTGCAATCGCTGGTCACGGGACATGAATACCGTCAGGACGCAGATCGATGGTCTCAAGGGACTGAGACAGGGCGCGGTGGATGTGCTGATTCCCGATGCGCTGACAAAGGGCTTTCTGCCGCAGCTTCTTGGTCGTCTGAGACAGAGCCATCCGGGTATTGTGGTGAGCCTGCATATCAGGAAAAGCCAGAACATGGGTGAGCTTCTGGTCAAGGGCCATGCCGACTTCGCCCTGATGTTCAACCCGAACCATATGCGGGAACTGACCGTCCGTGTGCACAAGGATGTGCCGCTTGGTTTCCTGTGTCTGCCCTCGCATCCCATCGCCAATATGAAGGAAGGCCCATTCAGTCTGGCGACGGAATATCCGACCATTATTCCGACGCCGCCACTGGCGTTATGGCGTCCGATCGGTCTTCTGGAAGCGGAAACGGGGATCAAGATTGCGGCTGTCGCACGCGCGGACAACATCCAGATGATCAAGTCCCTTGTGCAGGAAGGGGTAGGGATCGGTATCCTGAGCTATCTCGATGCTTATGACGAAATTTCCCGTGGACAGCTTTCTTTTGTGAAAATCAGTCACAAGAAGCTTCTTCCTCTCAGCCTTGCTCTCTGCGTGGATCGCTCAAGACAGCTTTCCGTAGCCGCCCGTCTGATCATGGCGGAGATAGAAACGTTCTTTATGCGGAGTCTATGACAGAACCGGTCCCACGGTTTCTGACTGCTGCTCCATAAGGGACACATGGGCCGCGATTATTTTCCATTGTCCGTCCACCCGAACCCATGTCTGCATCTGTCGGCCAGTTCGCTGGCCTCCCACGCGCCTGAATTCCAGACTGACGACAGCGATGTCGTCACCCATGCAGGTGATATGACGGCGCAGAACTGTCCGCGGGGGCGAGCCACCCTGCCGTGCACGGCGGAATGCCGCAATCTCTTCGCCGCCGTAAAGGTTTTCTCCAACACCGTAACGGACGGCTTCCGGTCCTTCCCAGAAGAAACTGTCCAGCGCCGCAACGTCATTGTCAGCGAGAGCCTTCTCGTAGCGATCGGCGTAGTCTGCGATTTCCTGAACCGTCCTGTCGTTATTGAACTGCATATGTCATTCCATCAGTTTTCAGGACCGCCAAACTCATATTGCAGCGTCAGACGGTTCTCGAAATATTTTTTGTCCCGTGCTGGTGAAACCTGAAGGGCGGCAAGCTCGGAGATGCTCAGTCCCTTGAGCGCGCCACCAAAACTGTAAGCTGCGAGGAACAGATATTCCGATTGATCGATTTTCGGTGTGCCCCGCTGTTCTCGCAGATCCATATAGGAATAACGGCCTGCCACAAACCAGTGTTTCGCAGGTGCGCCGGTAATGTTGAGCGCATAGGCGTTGCCGCCACCCAGATCCTGAGCACTGGTCAGGAGTGGCTGTGCGAACAGCGGACCGGAGGCGACGTTATGGGCGTAGGGCGTCACCAGAACGCCATTCCGGAAAGAGCCGGCATGTGGGTCCATCCGGTCGAAGCCGAGACTGATGGTCAGGGAGCGCCTTTTGAGACCAATCTGTGCGCCGCCGCCCAATACGTTGACATGTCCGAGAAGCCGACGGCCATCGCCCACCTGACGAAATCCCTGCAGGGCAAGAAACGGCTTGAATTCACCCTGAGAGCGGATCACCTGCCCCTCGACATAACCAAACTTTGCGTAGTCCTGATAGGTCTGGTACCAGCCCTGCGCAGAGATGGCGACCGGATTTATCTCCCAGCGATGTCCGACACCAGCCCCCCAGAACCCGCCGCTCGGTGCATTGCCGATGCTGGAATAGGCGTCAAAATCGGAATTGTAATTCGTATGATTCTTGAAGGAGTTATAGGTGTAGGACTTATATCGGAACATCTTGAAGACATGAATGAAATTGTCCGCATCGCCGTAGCGGGCTGAAATGCCCTGATAAAGCTGCGGCGCCATACGCCAGTCATAGGAGGAGGCAAACGGCACATCGAGCGCCTGATTGCCGCCGACAACCTTCAGGCCGTATCCCTCGTACTGGAGATAGGCTTCACCGATCGTCGTCAGATCGGGCGCAAGGTAGGAATTCACCTTTTCAGGGTTACGCGAATGAGCAATGCCGCGCTGGAAGAAGGCGCTGACACCAGCCGAGAAACCATGCCAGGGCAGGGTGTTGTAACCTATCTTGCCGCCATAGCTGACGGTGTCCTGATTGACGCCCGCAGCGTAAAATGCGTTGCGTGACGAATAATACAGCGTTCGAAAATAGCCTGAAAAATAGCCCTGAATGAACATGTCGGTAAAGGAACGGGCGTGGTTGCGCTGTTCCTTATGATCCTCGTGCTGTTCCCTCACTTCCTTGTTCTCTTCATCGGGAGAGGAAGGCTGTTCGACCTCTTCGCTTGTCTGGAGGGAACTGGGAGAATCTGCATCGTCGATCATCGGGCGCGTGCTCTGCTTTCCACCGGCACCCGATCTGACGATGGCTGCCGCATGGGCATGAGAGACGATATCAGCACCGTTTCCAATCTCTGACAGCGCCCACCCGGACATGGCGAGAATACAGGAGCGGACGACATAGTCGCTCATCAGGGCACGACGCATCATGTATGGATGCACACCATCTGGGGACCATTACTGACAAACCTTGCTGTGAGCACCATGTGCACCTGTTACGTCTCCACACCAAACCTGTTGCGGTATCGATACATACAGGGAGTCTCGTTCTCTAAAAGAAGTAAAAAAACACTCTTTCGTTGCTTTTTATAGAGCGGAACGTGTGCGCAAAAAAGCAACGAATAATTGTCTTTTTTACTTTTGTGAGAACGCACGTGACTACTTAAAGTGACCTTGAACCATCCTGTGGTCAGTCAGAAAATCCACCTTATTCGACGAAAAGGACAAATAAAATTTTCATAGTTTTTTCTTTTATCACAAGATTTTCTAATATTCATAAAAATGAGGTGCCGGACTTTTCAATATGGACGATGACCTGTGCGCGCCAGTCTTTCCTCCGCTCATATTGTGACCGATGACTATGCAAAAGCCGGGGAACGACACTGACATGACGCCGTGGAAACTCTGTCCGACTGTGATGTCGAAACGGTGTCTCCCTCCATAAACAGTTTGATCGATCATTTCTTTCGCCAGTCCTGTATTCCCCTCAAGGAGATGTCCGCGTGACTTCCAGCCTTTTCCGACAGATCGATCCGCCGCATCGCCTTCTCATGGGACCTGGGCCAATCAATGTTCACCCCCGTGTGCTGCGCGCCATGTCAGCCGATATGCTGGGGCAGTTCGATCCAGAAATGACCGGGTATATGAACGAAACCATGTCGCTATACCGGCAGGTTTTCATGACGCGGAACCACTGGACCTTTCTCGTGGATGGCACAGCGCGGGCTGGTATTGAAGCCGCCATGGTCTCACTGGTGGAACCGGGAAGCCGGGTTCTTATCGTGCGCGCCGGTCGTTTCGGGCTGCTTCTTTCGGAAATTGCAGAACGTCTTGGCGCTGACATCCGCACGCTTGATCTGCCGTGGGGAGAAGTCGCCACTCCTGATCAGATTGAAGAAGCCCTGAAGGCGCATCGTCCGCAGGTGTTCGCCTGTATTCACGGCGATACGTCCACCACCATGGCGCAACCGCTGGAAGGGGTTGGTGCTCTCTGCCGGAAATATGATGTCCTGTCCTATGTCGATGCTACAGCGACGCTTGGCGGCGTGCCTGTCTGTGTGGATCAGTGGGAAATCGACGTTGTGTCAGGCGGATTGCAGAAGTGCATGGGTGGGCCGCCGGGTTCTGCACCCATCACGATTTCCGACCGGGCGGCGGAGTTCATCATGAGCCGCCGTCATGTCGAGGCCGGTATTCGTGGAACGGATCAGACGAATGGCGGACGTTCACGGATCCCTTCGAACTATTTTGATCTCGCCATGATCATGGATTACTGGTCGGAGAAACGCCTCAACCACCATACGGAAGCCACCACCATGCTTTACGGTGCGCGGGAAGCGGCGCGGATCGTGCTGGAGGAAGGACTGGAAGCCCGTTTCGCTCGTCACAGAAGCGCCAGCGGGGCGCTGATTGCAGGGCTGCGCGCCATGGGGTTGTCCATCTTCGGTGATGACGCACACCGCATGGCCAATGTGACGGGCGTATGGATTCCTGAAAGTGTGAACGGTGAGGCCATTCGTTCCGTTATGCGAGAAGATTTCGGCATCGAGATCGGCACGGCTTTTGGTCCGTTGGCCGGTCGCATCTGGCGGATCGGCACCATGGGATACAATGCGTGCAAGCCGAACGTGCTGACCACATTGGGAGCACTGGAAGCAGCGCTGTCCTCCGAGGGCTTTGACTGTTCACGAGGTGCCGCCATTGATGCTGCGCGTGCAGCGTGGCGCTGATCTTTTTACAAAATATCGTTGCAGAGTGTTGAACAGAGAGGTTCCGCGATGAAAGAATCCCATCCTGACACGACACTGCTTGTTCAGGCCCGCGCCGCTGCCATCGGTCTTGATCTTTCCGCTTGCTGTCTGCCCGGCGTGGTAACCAACACGGACCTGCTCAGCCAGTATGCCGATCTGCTGAATCATCATGTTTTTTCCGATGAGTGTGAACCGGCTTTCGAGTATGTGCCATGAGAGATATTCCCACCCCTCCCGGCGCACTTGAGCTCGCTGCTGCCATTCGTGCAGGAGAGCAGACGGCCCGCAGTGTGATTGAGGCTACGCTGGAAACCCTTTCCACCAAGGATCGGGCTATTCATAGTGTTACGCATCTGTTTTCCGATGAAGCCTGTCGACAGGCTGACGCTGTCGACGCTCTCCGAAAGCAGGGAAAGACGCTTCCTCCGCTGGCGGGCGTGCCTTTTGGCGTGAAAGACCTGTTCGATATCGCAGGTCATGTGACCACGGCGGGGTCGGTTGTTCTTCGCAATAATCCTCCTGCGAAACAGGATGCTGCGGTCGTGCAGCGACTGCGGCAAGCGGGAGCCATTCCTGTCGCAACACTGAACATGGACGAGTTTGCCTACGGGTTTGCGACACAGAATGCCCATTACGGCACGACACTCAACCCGCATGATACGTCGCGCATGGCGGGAGGGTCTTCCGGCGGGTCGGCGGCTGCCGTAGCCGCCGGGTTTCTTCCGCATTCTCTGGGATCGGACACCAATGGGTCGATCCGTATTCCCGCATCTCTGTGCGGAGTATGGGGGCTGAAACCCACGTTCGGACGTCTTCCCAGAGAGGGAGCCTATCCCTTCGCGGCCAGTCTGGATGTCGTTGGTCCTTTCGCCAGAAATGTTTCTGATCTTGCCGCAAGTTTTTATATTATGGATGGGTACGACAGTATTCCGGAACCGTCTGGCGCAGACTCATGGGAAACGCTGCGCATTGCTCGTTTGGAGGGCTGGTTTGCCGACAATCTGTCGGAACCAATGGCCCGGGCGCTTGAAAGTATCTGTGCCGCACTGGGAGTGACGCGAGGGATTTCCCTGCCGGAAGTCGCTACCGCCCGCGCCAGTTCCTTCCTGATTACGGCTGCGGAAGGCGGCAATCTTCATCTCCCACGCCTGAAAGAACAGGCCGATGCGTATGATCCCGCCACACGGGACCGTCTGCTGGCAGGGGCCATGCTTCCCGCGGACACTTATCTCAGGGCGCAACGCTTTCGTAGCTGGTTCCGCGACCAGATTCATGCCGTATTCCGCAACGAAGCTGACGTGCTGATTGCACCGGCCGTGATGGGAGAAGCGCCGAGGCTGGATGAACCCACCGTCATCGTGGAAGGAAAAGAGGTCTCGGCACGTGCCAACCTTGGTCTGTTTACCCAGCCTCTCAGTCTGCCTGGTGTGCCTGTTCTGACTGTGCCCGTGCTGGTGTCCGAGGGACTGCCGCTTGGACTCCAGCTTGTGGCGGCTCCGGGATGTGAAGAGAAACTGTTCAGCATTGCCTGTCATCTGGAACGTGCCGGACTGGCAGGCTGCCGATTTCCAGAAATGAAAGCGACTGTGTGATTTCATATTCCGGTCCCAACTGGAACAGTTGGAAAAGCACGGACTGAAACCGCGACGGGCTTGTCGTGAAGAGTGAATGGGATCGCCGGAAGGGTATCAGAGGATTTGGAATTCACTTGAAAATAAAAAGATAATTCTGAATTTATAGTGGTTATAAGCCTCCACATGCTCATGTGCCGAAGGCAGTAAATATGCCATTGTTTTCGTGCTTTTCGGGTTTTTATTGACCGGAAACCGAGGACGCAGGCGCTTTAGCAACACGTCGTCAGATCGGCTTTCGCAATGACCGCCTTCTCCTTCGAAAGGGCCAGTCAGCCTGTTTCGTGGGGGATTATGGCGTCCCGATCCGTTCAGTATCCAATTTTGTGAGAAAATTTTTCCGAAATAAGCGGCATAAAATCAGTCGCTTAGTGTGCGTATGAGGATGTAGTTGCGTTTCAGGAACATTTTTAGGTTGCAACTAACGGGGTTCCGTCAGAGAATGAGTAATACGATTTTGTGGATTCGTATTACTGGAGGCTGACCATGCACCTGCTCCCGTTTCTTCGGAAAACCCTGTTGGCCGGCGTCTGTGCCGCTGCGACGCTTACTTCCGCCTCCGCCGCGACACTGAAGATTGGCTACAGTGACTGGCCCGGCTGGGTCGCCTGGCAGGTGGCCATCGACAAGGGCTGGCTGAAGGAAGCAGGTGTCGATGCCGACTTTCAGTGGTTCGATTACAGTGCCTCGCTTGATGCGTTTTCAGCTCACAAGCTCGACGCCGTCATGGCCACGAACGGTGATGCGCTAGTAACGGGCGCGAATGGACATAAAGGGGAAATGATCCTCGCCACGGATTATTCCGACGGCAATGATATGGTCGTGGCCCAGCCCGGCATCACCGACATGAAAGGCCTCAAGGGCAAGTCCGTCGCGGTTGAGGAGGGGCTGGTCGATCATCTTCTGTTGCTCACAGGTCTGGAAAAAGCCGGTCTGAGCGAGAAGGATGTGAAGCTGGTCAACACCAAGACCAATGAAACGCCGCAGGTGCTTGCTTCTGGCGAAGTGGCTGCTGTCGCTGCGTGGCAGCCCAATGCCGGACAGGCGCTGCATATGGTGCCGGGCGCACGTCCCGTGTTCACCTCTCATGAAGCGCCGGGATTGATCTATGACACCATCGTGGTGGACCCTCAGTCCCTGCATGACAACCGGGAACAGTGGCAGAAGCTGGTCGGTATCTGGGATCATGTCGTCTCCTACATCAAGGATCCGAAAACACAGCCGGACGCATTGCGTATCATGGCGACGCGGACTGGTGTTTCACCCGATGCCTACAAGCGTTTTCTCAAGGGAACGCATCTGCTGACGGTCGCTGACGACAAGGCTGTCTTCACGAAAAAAGAAGGGCTGGACTCGCTCTACGGCTCCTCATCCGTCTCTGATTCCTTCAATGTCCGTTATAGCGTCTACAAGACTCCGCAGAACGTGGACAGTTATATTGATCCGTCTTTCGTGGCGGCTGTGAAATAACGCAGAGGCAGGAGGGACCGCCATGCAGGGCCTAGCCGCCTCGTGGAGACTATACGGCCGGACTGATGGAGTATCGCGCGGGGTTTTCGGTGTTCTGGCGGTGCTGTTGCCTCTGCTGGCATGGAGCGCCGTAAGTTACCTGCCGTTCGTATGGCATCCGCAGGTGCTCATTACCGATCCGGGTGGCGAGGATTATCTGGAATCAGGCATGCGGATGAACCGCGCCGATTTCAGTCGTGCCGTCAGCGAGATGCAGTCAAAAAATGAGCCTGTTCCGCAAGGGATTGCTGCGAACCCGGTCTATCTTCCGTCTCCAGGCGAAGTGCTGACTGCTTTTGTCCATGCCTTCACGTCTTCGGCTCCCACGGGGGCTGAGCATTCGATCACGCAGGCCTTCGGCCACAGCATCCAGATCATTTTCTGGGGGTTTCTCATCTCTTCCCTGATAGGCGTGCCGCTGGGTGTGATGTGCGGCTCCCTGCCGGGACTGGCACGACTTGTTGAGCCCTCGGTGGATTTTTTCCGTTATCTGCCTGCTCCTGCATTTGGCGCGCTCGCCGTCGCCATTCTGGGTATTTATGACGCGCCAAAGATCGCCATCATTGTTATCGGCACGTTGTTTCAGCAGATTCTTGTGATCGCCAACACCACGCGCAAGCTGGATTTTGCGCTGATAGAAGCCTCCCGTACGCTTGGGGCGAAAGGGCTGAAGCTGCTCTTTCGGGTGGTGATTCCGGGCATTCTGCCGGATCTCTATCGCGATCAGCGTATTCTTCTTGGCTGGGCCTGGACATATCTGATCGTGGCCGAACTGATCGGCACATCTTCCGGTATCACATGGTTCATCACGCAGCAGGCGCGATACCAGCATTTCGACAATGTCTATGCAGCGATGGCCATCATCGGAATTGCAGGGTTGGGAACGGACATGGTTCTCGGTCTGCTGGGACGCCGGTTCTTCGCCTGGAAAAGGGAGATCGACGGATGACTGAACATCAGCTTCCCGACTATCGCACGCTTCCGGCAGATGTGGCCGAACGCATGGAGCAGATCAGACAGCGTGAGTATGTGCTGGAAATCGATCATGTCGGAAAAGTCTTCGCGCAGAAGCGTCATCAGACCGTAGCGCTCGAAGACATCGAATTCGGCGTTCATCGACGCGAGTTTGTCTGCGTTGTAGGCCCATCGGGCTGCGGTAAATCGACTCTGATCCGCATTCTTGCCGGACTTGAGGAGACGACCACAGGTCGCATCCTTGTGGATGGAAAACCTGTGAATGGTCCCGGTCCTGACCGTGGCATGGTGTTTCAGAAATATACGCTGTTTCCTTGGCTGGATGTCTGCCGCAACGTCATGTTCGGCATCGAAATGGGTGGCGCCGAACGGGCCGAAGCACGTCGGCAGGCCATGCAATGGTTACAGGTTGTGGGGCTGGAACAGTTCGCCACATCCTTTCCACATCAGCTTTCCGGCGGCATGCAGCAGCGTGTGGCCATTGCCCGTGCGCTGGCAGCCCGCCCCCGTGTGTTGCTGATGGACGAATCCTTCAGCGCGCTGGACGCTCAGACCCGCCTGAAAATGCAGAACTATCTGATGGAGATCTGGCGCAAGATCGATATCACCATTGTGTTCATCACGCATGATCTGGACGAGGCCATTTATCTGGCTGACCGCATCCTCGTGCTCAAACCTCGCCCGGGTCGGGTGGAAGAGGTCATTGAGGTGCCGCTTTCCCGTCCGCGTCGTGCCGCACAGATGATGTCGGACGAATTCCTTGCGACCAAAGCCCATCTGGAGGGGCTCATCCGTTCCTTTGGTGATACGACTGAAGAAACGGATGAAGGAGAGGATGATTTCACCATTCCGCTCCTCACCCTCGTAACGGACAAGGCTGAGTAGGAAGCAGGCAATGAGCACACGGGAAACAAAGGAACAGGTCAGTCGTGTGAGCATTTCGCTGCCGCCGGGTATCCTGCAGGAGCTGGATGCCATGGTGGCGGAGAAGGGCTACGCCAGCCGTTCGCAGGCCATTCAGAACATCCTGCATCAGGAACTGATGGCCTCGCGCAATGACTGCGCGGATGAACTGATGGCTGGGGTCATCATTCTTTTCTACAACAACGCGGCGACCGGGCTTTCCCAGAAACTTGCCGAACTGCAATACGAAAATCTTGCCGAAGTCATCAGCTCCCTGCACGTCAACCTCGTGCGTCGTCAGACGCTCGAAGTGCTTCTCGTGCAGGGGAAGGTCAGAAAACTTCAGGAAATTGCAGACCAGTTCATGACGCAGTCCGGTGTTATCTCCGGAAAGCTTCATCTTATCGCGTCGCTCATTCCTCCCGTTCATGAGAAGGGGCGTCCCCCTTCGCTGGATATGACGCCATGCTGAACGGCGTTTTCCAGCTTACTCCATAAAAAGGAGCGTTTCATGCAGATCGATCAACAGACACCCGAGTGGTATCGCGCCCGCTATAACCAGCTCCGCGATCAGGCCCTTCTCACTGAAAGCGCCGCACGTCCTGCCTTTACGCCAATCGAGATGACCGAAAGCAGTGTGCTGCATCGTGAAACCATTCCGGGTGGTTGGTACTGGAGCACAATCCTGCCGCGTGGACAGGCTCTGCGTCTGATCAATACCTCTGGCAATAATGGCGTTTCCGTCGGGTTGTGGAATGCGGACGATCTCAGTGAGCGTTACAACGCTGGTGACACCATCAAGCTGCAATGGACGACCTGCCTGACAACAGGCCGGGTTCTATTTTCGGACATGGGGCGTGTTCTGACCTCCATCATCGGTGACTCCTGTGGTTTCAGCGACACGCTGGTGGGGGGAAGCACACCGCAGAGCAATGCACGGAATTTCGGTAATGAGGGTCTGCGCAATACACGCAACAATCTGCGTCTGATCGCAGGCAAGCACGGTATGGCGCAGCACGACGTGACTTCCTGCATCACCTTCTTTTCTCACATCAGCACGCAGGCGGACGGCAGCTTCCGCTGGATTGATGGCGATGTCCGGGCCGGTGACCATGTCGATCTGCGCGCGGAGATGAATCTTCTTGTGGCGGTCTCGAACTGTCCGCATCCTCTGGCTCCTGAAAAGAGCTTTGCGCCCGGACCGATCGAGGCCGTGCGCTGGCAGGCCCCCGCCATCAAACCGGATGATCTGTGCCGGACTTTCTGTGAAGAAGCCCGTCGTGGCTTCGAAAATACCGACCCTCTCTTTGTCTGATCCGGGAGTCCGATCCATGCCAGAATATGACATCAGCAAGGTCTTCTCGACCATTACTCTCGATCAGGTCGTGGCTGCCCGCGTTCCCTGGTCCGGCGTGGTCCGCAAGGGACAGGTCCTGCGCATCATCGATCTTGAAAGCCAGCAGGCAGTAGATGCGCTTTTCTACAACGCCCATGCCTATCACGAGCGTTACAGTGCGCAGGATACACTTGTGAATCAGGGAGCCGCCTATATCGGCAAGGGTGGCCGTCTGTTTTCCAATGAGGGAAATGTGCTCATGACTGTCGTGGAAGACACCTGCGGACGCCATGACACGCTGGCGGGAGCGTGCAGTTGTGAATCCAATACTGTGCGCTTTGGTCATGAAACAAAATACATGCACGCGTGTCGTGAAAACTTCCTTCTGGAAGTGGAAAAATACGGCATGAGCAAGCGGGACATCGTCAATAACGTCAATTTCTTCATGAATGTTCCCATCATGCAGAATGGCGAACTGGTGATTGATGACGGCCTGTCCGCGCCCGGCGGTTTTGTCGATCTGCGCGCCGAGATGGACACGCTCGTCGTGGTGTCGAACTGTCCGCAGGTCAACAATCCCTGCAACGGCTTCACACCCACGCCCATCCGCGTGGTCATCGGTGATCCCGCCTCCATCTGATCCATCGGAAGTCCTGTCATGTTCAGCAAGGTTCTCATCGCCAATCGTGGAGAAATCGTCCGGCGTGTCAGCCGTACACTCCGGCACATGAATATCGCTTCCGTGGCTGTGTGCTCGGAAGCCGATCGCTTTACGCCTCCCGTACTGGAGGCCGATGAGTCCGTGCTGATTGGCCCGTCTGTGGTGACGGACAGTTATCTGAACATGGACGCCATTCTGGACGCCTGCGCCAGCACGGGCGCACAGGCTGTCCATCCCGGTTACGGTTTTCTCAGTGAGCGTGCGGAGTTTGCCGAAAAGCTGGCCGAACGGGGTATCCGTTTCATGGGGCCGCGTCCGGAGCATATGCGCGCGTTCGGCCTCAAGCACACTGCGCGTGAACTGGCCCGGCAGAACAATGTGCCGCTTCTGCCAGGCTCCGATATTCTCAGCACAGCTGACGAGGCCGCAGTCGAAGCCCAGCGCATCGGCTATCCGGTCATGCTCAAGAGTACTGCTGGCGGTGGCGGCATCGGCATGCAGGTCTGTCACAACGAAGCCGAACTGCGTGACTGCTTCGCCGCGGTCTCCCGTATGGGCGGCAACAACTTTGGCGACGCCCGCGTCTTTCTTGAAAAATTCATTGCCTTCGCCCGCCATGTCGAGGTGCAGATCTTTGGTGACGGCAAAGGCAACATTCTCACGCTGGGCGAACGTGACTGTTCCCTCCAGCGTCGCAACCAGAAGGTAATCGAAGAAACACCGGCTCCCGGCCTGTCGGAGACGACACGCAAGGGACTGCGTGAAGCCGCCCGCGCTCTGTGCTCCGCGGTTGCGTATGAATCTGCGGGTACGGTGGAGTTCATCTACGATACCGAAAGTGGCGAATTCTATTTCCTTGAGGTGAATACACGCCTTCAGGTCGAACACTGCGTCACCGAGGAAGTGTTCGGGATCGACCTTGTCGAATGGATGGTGCGTCAGGCGGATGGAAGTCTGGTCCTGCCACCTCAGGACAGCCTGATCCCACAGGGCGCAGCCGTGGAAGCCCGCGTGTATGCCGAGAACCCTGCGGAAAACTTCCGTCCTTCGACGGGTCGTCTGACCGAAGTTCAGTTCCCGGCCAATGTGCGCGTGGATGGCTGGATCGAGACCGGTACGGAGGTGACGCCCTATTACGACCCGATGCTGGCCAAGGTCATCGCGCGGGGCGCCACGCGTGAAGAAGCCTTTCATAACCTCAATGAAGCGCTGACGGCTACGCGCATCGGTGGTCTGGAAAGCAATCTCGATTACCTGCGGGCCATCACCGCCGCTCCAGCCGTGCTGGCAGGAGAAGTTTTTACGGGCCTGCTCAACAGCTTTGCCTACACGCCGACGACAATCGAAGTGATTGCGCCGGGCCTTCAGTCCACGGTGCAGGACTGGCCGGGACGGATCGGTTACTGGGATGTGGGTGTGCCCCCCAATGGCCCGATGGACGATCGCAGTTTCCGTCTCGCCAATCGCATTGTCGGCAATGCCGACGGTGTGGCGGCGCTGGAATTCACGGTCTCCGGTCCGGTTCTCCGTTTCAACGCGCCTGCCACGATCGGTCTTGCCGGGGCGTTCATGCCAGCGACACTGGACGGCTCAGAAGTTCCTTACTGGGAACCGGTCGAGGTAAAAGCCGGACAGGTTCTGTCTCTGGGCCAGATCAAGGGAGCGGGTCATCGGACGTATCTCGCCATTCGTGGCGGCATTGATGCGCCCCTTTACCTCGGATCACGCTCCACGTTCATGCTCGGTCAGTTCGGTGGTCACGCGACGGGACAACTGCGCACTGGCGACGTTCTGAGGCTTGCTGCGCCTCTGGCTGATGCGGCAGAGACCGCCTCCATCCCGTTGGAAGACCGTCCGGCGCTGACGCAGACATGGGAACTGGGTGTGCTGTATGGTCCCCACGGCGCACCGGATTTCTTCCGTGATGAGGACATCGACGAGCTGTTTTCCAGCGAATACGAGGTTCATTTCAACAGCGCCCGCACGGGTGTGCGCCTGATCGGACCGAAGCCGCGCTGGGCGCGCACGGACGGCGGTGAAGCGGGACTGCATCCTTCCAACATCCACGACAATGCCTACGCCATTGGCGCCATCGACTTTACCGGCGACATGCCGATCCTGCTGGGGCCTGATGGACCAAGTCTGGGCGGTTTCGTCTGCCCCGCCGTGCTCACACGCGATGAGCTGTGGAAAATGGGACAGCTCCATCCGGGCGACAAGGTGCGTTTCCGGCGCGTGCAGCCTGAACCGCTGAATCTGGCGTTTCTGCCTGCCCCTGTGACGGGCGACAGTCCCATCCTGTTCCGTTCGGAAGGCGAGATTCCGGTCGTGTATCGTCGCGCGGGCGACAGCTATCTGCTGCTGGAATTCGGTCCACCGGAACTGGACGTGACATTGCGTCTGCGTGCCCAGCTTGTTCTGGAGCGTCTGAAAACCGAAGCTGTGGACGGCATCATCGACCTCACACCGGGTATCCGGTCCCTGCAGGTCCATTACAATCCCGATGTCATCAGCCTGTCCTCCCTGCTGGAAATCCTGCACGGTATCGAGCAGGCGCTGCCGTCTGGCGACGACGATATCGTGGTGCCAAGCCGCATCGTGTATCTCCCCGTCTCCTGGGATGATGAACAGGCCCGGCTGGCCATGCAGCGTTATCAGGAACTTGTGCGCCCCAACGCGCCATGGTGCCCGTCCAACATCGAATTCATCCGGCGCATCAACGGACTGCCTTCGATTGATGCCGTAAAGGACATCATCTTTAATGCCTCGTACCTTGTGATGGGGCTGGGGGATGTCTATCTCGGCGCGCCGGTCGCCACCCCGATCGACCCGCGCCACCGGCTGGTGACAACCAAATACAATCCGGCCCGCACATGGACACCGGACAACGTGGTGGGCATTGGCGGCAGCTATATGTGCATCTACGGGATGGAAGGACCGGGTGGTTACCAGCTTTTCGGTCGCACCACACAGGTCTGGAACACGTGGCGCACAACAGATGTGTTCCACGAAGGTACGCCATGGCTTCTCAGGTTTTTCGATCAGATCCGTTTCTATCCCGTCTCGCACGACGAACTGATGGAGGCCCGCGCCGCTTTCCCGTATGGCCGTTTTTCCGTGAAAATCGAGGAAACGCAGTTCAGTCTGCGGGAGTATCGCGCTTTTCTTGAGGCCAACAAGGACGAGATTGAAGCGGCCCGCAATCGTCAGCAGGCAGCCTTTGAAGCCGAGCGGCAGGAGTGGATCGCCAAAGGTCTCGATACCTTCGAGGAAGAAACGAACGACAGTCAGGCTGATGACTCCCTGCTTCCTGAAGGTCACATGGGCGTGGACAGCCCGGTACCCGGCAGTGTGTGGCAGCTTCCCGTCAATGTGGGCGACCATGTGAAGGTGGGAGACACTGTCGCCATCATTGAATCCATGAAGACCGAAATGAAGATCGTCTCGCCTGCAACCGGCGTCATCACGGATATTCTCTGCCGCAAGGGACGGGAAGTGCGTGGCGGTGAACGCATCATGGTTGTGTGCACAGACTGATATTCACGAATAATCCGACGCTGACCGAACAGGAAAAAATCATGACCCTGCCAAACATGTTGCAGATAACGCCTCTGCTTTCCGCCTGTCGCGCCGGAACGCTGACGCCCACAGACATCGTGCGGGAAGTCGCTGCACGCGTCGAAGCCTATGCCGCCAAAGATCCGGCAGTGTGGATCAGTCGCGTGCCAATGGAACGGCTGCTGGCTCGCGCCGCGGAGCTGGAAAAACTGCCCGCGGATGATCTGCCGCTTTACGGCATTCCCTTTGCGGTAAAGGATAATATCGATGTCGCCGGTTTGGCGACGACGGCGGCCTGTCCGGCCTTTGCCTATGAGCCTCGGGAAAGCGCCGAAGTGATCAAACGGCTCGAGGCAGCCGGCGCGATTGTTATTGGCAAGACCAATCTTGATCAGTTCGCGACCGGTCTTGTCGGGATGCGCTCGCCCTATGGCCAACCGCATTGCGTGTTCAATCCGGACTATGTCTCGGGTGGTTCAAGCTCCGGCTCTGCTGTGGCCGTGGCGGCTGGACTTGTGTCGTTTTCGCTCGGAACGGATACGGCGGGATCAGGCCGCGTTCCGGCAGCGTTCAATAACATCGTCGGTCTCAAACCGTCGAGAGGCGTCCTCAGCACTTATGGTCTTGTTCCCGCCTGTGAATCTCTCGACTGTATATCGGTTTTTGCAGGATCAGCAGCCGATGCCTGGGAAGTTGAGCAGGTTGCTGGCGCTCCGGACGCCCGGGCTCCTTTCTCGCGGACCCTGTCGCCGCGTTCGCTGCCGCTGACGACGTTCCGTTTTGCGGTTCTCCCGGAGGACGAGCGCTTTTTTGATGGCAACGAAGCCAATGCCGCTCTCTATGCTCAGGCCATAAAGCGCCTTGAGCAGCTTGGAGGCACGCCTGTCGAGCTGGATTTCGCGCCTCTGAAGGAAACTGCCGCGCTGCTCTATAGTGGTCCTTTCGTTGTGGAACGACTGGCGGCCATAAAGGACTTTTATCATTCCCATCGCAAGGATATGGACCCGACCGTGGGGACCATTCTTGATGGCGCAGCAAACTATACGGCCACAGATGTATTTGACGGCATCTACCGTCAGCATGCCTTGCAGCAGATTGCACAGCGCATGTGGGATGATTTCGACGTCATGCTGTTGCCGACTGCTCCCCGTATCGTCACGAAACAGGAAGTCATCGAGCAGCCCATCGCCGCCAACAGTCTTCTTGGCGGCTACACCAACTTTGTGAATCTGCTTGATATGGCGGCCTGTGCTGTTCCCGCCGGTTTTGCGCCCGATGGCCTGCCCTTTGGTGTGACGTTCGTCTCACCGGCCTTCACCGATGAGGATCTGGCTTCTCTGGCCGGACGTTTTCATGAGGCTCTGGGTGAAGCCATCGGGGCTGCACGCATCGAAAAGCCCGAGGCTCCTGCTGGGCAGGCTGCTTCATCCTCCTCCGGACGCGTGCTTCTGGCTGTAGTCGGGGCGCATCTACAAGGCTTTCCACTGCACTGGCAGCTTGAAAAGGAGAACGCGGTTCTGCGGGAGACGACGCTGACTGCACCGGACTACAGGCTTTTTGCCCTGCCTGATGCGACACCGCCAAAGCCGGGTCTTGTGCGGGAACGAGGCTTTATCGGCGCTGGTCTGGAAGTCGAAGTTTATGAACTGGATGCAGCAGGTTTCGGGCGGTTTGTCGCTTCCGTCCCGCAGCCGATGTCCATTGGACGCATCACGCTTGCGAGCGGCAAGGAAGTCTGTGGTTTTCTCTGTAGCGAAGCCATCGCCCGCAGTGGCACGGACATTACCGCGACCGGTGGCTGGCGTTCCTACATGCAGAAGAAATGAAGCATACGGTCGTTCCGGCAGGGTAGGGGGGCATCGCACGCTCTACCAGCCGAAAGATGACGTCGCAGGGGCAGGACCGTGTCTAACGGACTGCCCCTTTTCGTTTTTGCGGGGACGGAGTGGCGGTCTGACAGGGGTGTGTGGTTTTCTACGCGCTACTGACTGTCTCCTTCATCCCTGATGTCGGTTTCTCTGATCCTTGGATAAATAACCCTCAGAAAAACGGACGCAGCGCTTCTGAAAGTCCTTGTTACGGTGTCAGAACAACGATGTTAGCCTCTTCATAGGGTCAGAATTAATCATCTGACTGACAGGGTTTTCCTGCGGAGAGACATCGAAGCCATGACCTTTTCCCTCGTTGCACGTTGTTCCCGTACCGGCCAGTTCGCAGTCGCCGTGTCCTCATCCTCGCCTGCCGTGGCCGCCCGCTGCGCTTTCGCGCGGGCCGGGGTAGGGGCGGTCACCACGCAGAACGTGACCGATCCACGCCTTGGTCCGTGGGCGCTCGATCTCATGCAGGCTGGCGCATCAGCAGGAGAGGCCCGTGACATCATCGCCCGCGCCTGCACGTTTCCCGCCTATCGTCAGATGACCCTGATCGACAGGGAAGGCCGGACTGCTCTGTGGTCGGGCGAGAAATCCCTCGGAATCAACGCCAGCTCTGAAGGGGTCAACGTGGTTTCGGCGGGTAATCTTCTGGCTTCGGTGGAAGTGCCGGAAACCATCGTGCGAAACTTCGAGCAGTCGGGTTCGGGCATGGAGCTTGGACAGCGGGTCGTGCAGGCCATGCAGGCAGGTCTCCACGCGGGCGGAGAAGCCGGTCCCGTGCGCTCCGCCGGTATGCTGGTGGTTGACCGGGAAGCATGGCCGCTGGCCGATCTCCGGGTGGACTGGGAGGATGATCCCATCGGGCGTCTGGCGACCCTATGGTCCGTCTGGAAACCGCAGATGCACGATTACGTCACCCGCTGCCTCAACCCCGAAGCGGCACCGTCTTACGGCGTTCCCGGCGACGAATAATCCCTTCGCCGTCTGAGGCGCGCCGCACCTCAAGCGGCTGCGCTGACGCTCTATTGTTTCGATATAAAAACATTATGCCGCACTCGGTTGCGGTCATGAATCAAGGAGACAGCCATGTCTGTCGAGAAAACCGAAGTCCTGGTAGTGGGAGCCGGACAGGCCGGTATCGCCATGAGCGAGCATCTGCGCAGCTACGGCATCCCGCATGTCGTGCTGGAACGCAACCGGGTGGCGGAGCGCTGGCGCAGCTGCCGCTGGGATTCCCTCGTGGCGAACGGACCGGCCTGGCATGACCGCTTTCCCGGTCTTGCTTTTCCCGAAGACGGCCCGGATGATTTTGTCCCCAAGGAAAGGGTGGCCGACTATCTCGCGGCTTACGCACAGAAGATCGAGGCTCCCGTCCGTTGTGGCGTGGAAGTCAGGGATGTGCGCCGCAAGCAGGGAGAGACCGGCTTTCATATCGAGACCTCCGAAGGCGCGATCGAAGCCGAATGTGTCGTGGCAGCCACAGGTCCTTTCCAGATTCCGGTCATCCCCTCGGTTGTGCCGGAGAGCGAGGGACTGACCCAGATTCACTCGTCCACTTACCGCAATCCGGACCAGATTCCCGAAGGTGCGGTCCTTGTCATCGGTGCGGGTTCCTCTGGCGCACAGATCGCCGAGGAACTGATGCGCAGTGGCCGGAAGGTCTATCTCTCGGTGGGCCCGCATGATCGTCCGCCCCGCAGCTATCGCGGTCGTGACTTCGTGTGGTGGCTGGGCGTTCTCAACAAATGGGATGCGGAAGCCACGCCGGGCGTGGAGCACACGACCATTGCCGTCAGTGGCGCCAATGGTGGCCACACCATCGATTTCCGTCGTTTCGCCGCAGAGGGCATGACCCTGCTCGGACGCACCGAAAATTTCGCGGATGGCAAACTGACTTTCGCTCCTGACCTCGCCGGGAACATTGCGAAAGGCGACGCCAACTATCTGTCCCTTCTTGGCGAGGCGGACGCCTATGTCACCCGCAACGGTCTGGACCTGCCGGAAGAACCATCGGCGCGTGATTTCCTGCCGGAGCCGGAATGCGTGAAGCATCCCCTACTTGAGCTGGATCTGAAGGAAGCGGGCATCAGCACCATCATCTGGGCGACCGGCTTTGGTGTGGATTACAGCTGGCTGAAAGTGGAAGCGCTGGACGACAATGGTCGTCCTCACCACCAGCGCGGTGTTTCCTCCGAACCGGGCGTCTATTTCCTTGGTCTGCCCTGGCAGACACGGCGCGGTTCGTCCTTCATCTGGGGCGTGTGGCATGACGCAAAATACGTCGCGGATCACATTGCCAAGCAGCGTAGCTACATGGCGTACCGTCCGGCAGATGGAGCGGCATGAGGACCGGTTGCCCTGATTGCCCCTTTCCCTGCTCCGGGTGGGACAGGGAATAATCAGATTAACTGAAGCAGAACGTCAGAAATAATTTCTTTTTCTGAAAGCCAAAATCGTTTCAAACTCGCAACAGGATCATGCGGGAAGATGGCAGGAAATTTTTCAGCGTTTCCATAGCCGCCAGCCAGTTCCCGTTGCGCAGGACCATCCGCACCAGCCCTTACAGGGAGACACAGACCATGGCCCATACCCGCCTCCGTCCCTTCAACACGAAGGACACTTATCCCGAACAGGCGCTCGACAACGATCTCTGTCAGGCCGTCATCACGCGCAACACGATCTATCTGCGGGGACAGGTGCCGCAGGATCTCGACACACGCGAGAATGTCGGCGTGGGTGACCCGATCGCACAGGCCGAGAAGGTGATGGACAACATCGAACTGCTGATGACCGAAGCCGGTGGCAAGCTGACCGATATCTGCAAGGTCACGGTCTATCTCACGGACATCCGCTACCGCGAGGCGACCTATCGTGTGCTGGGCCGTCGTCTCAAGGGCGTCTTTCCGGTTTTCACCGGCCTTGTGGTCGTAGCCCTCGCTCGTCCGGAATGGCTGATCGAGGTGGATGTCATCGCCGAACGCGAATGATCTGATCACACACCCCGCCAGACCATAGGCGTCGGCGGGGTTTTTCTGGCTCTCAATATTACGATTTCGACACAAAATTCCCACGGACACGCTCCCGACGCCTGACGCCAGAGGAAGGAACCGCCCCCATGACAGATGCTGCGACGGCACGAGGCCCAGAGTCACGGGGCCCAGAGTCACGAGGCCCTGAGGCCCATACCATTTACCAGATCCCGCTCGACCAGCGGCACGGACGCCCGCGTGATCTGTTCACCGTGTGGTTCGGCTCCAACATCATGATGCTGACCATCATCACCGGCGCGCTGGCCACCACCGTATTCGGCCTGCCGTTCTGGCCGGCCCTGCTCTCGGCGGTGCTGGGCAACATGATCGGCGGCCTGTTCATGGCGCTTCACGCCGCACAGGGACCGCAGCTTGGCGTGCCGCAGATGGTGCAGACACGCGGCCAGTTTGGCTCCATGGGGGCGATGGCGGTCATCTGCCTCGTGGTGGTGATGTATGTCGGCTTCTTCGCCTCCAACCTCGTGCTGGGCGGTGAGTCCCTGCATACGGTGGTGACGTTCCTGCCCGAAAAGGCCTGTGTCGTCCTGCTTGGCCTCGTCAGCCTTGTGGCCACGATCTACGGCCATGACCTGATTCACGCCTACACCCGGCTGATGACGGTGGTGTCCGGCATCGCTCTGGCGCTGTGTTTCGTGTGGATCCTCTGCGTGAACGGCGTTTCATCCGCAACGCTGTCGCACGGCACGTTCACCATGTCAGGCTTCCTTGGCGGCCTGTCCACGGCGGCGCTCTGGCAGATCGCCTACGCGCCCTACGTTTCGGACTATTCGCGCTATCTGCCGCCCGGCACCGGAAGCCGTCAGGCGTTCATGGCCAGCTACTGGGGCTGTGTGCTCGGCTCGGTCTTTCCCATGATTCTCGGTGGTCTGCTCGGCGTGATCGCAGGAGGCGGCGATGTGGTGGCCACGCTGACCACACAGGTCGGTCCGCTGGCGCTGTTCATCGTGCCCGTGCTGTCGCTGGGCATCGCGTCCACCAATGCGATGAACCTCTACTGCGGCGCGCTCTCGGCCATCACGGTCGTGCAGACCATTATTCCATCATGGAAGGCGACGCATGTGGGACGTGCGGGCACGGCGATCGTTCTGGCCAGTCTTTCGCTGCTGATCGCTCTGGGTGCGGAAGCAAACTTCATGGAAGAATATACCAACTTCATTCTTCTGCTGCTCTACGTGATGGTGCCGTGGACCGCCATCAACCTCGCCGACTTCTATCTGATCCGGCATGGCGAGTATGACGTTCCTTCCTTCTTCCGCGCCGATGGCGGCATCTATGGCCGCTACTGCTGGCCCGCGCTGATCGCCTACGTCTTCGGCATTCTGATCCAGATCCCCTTTGTCTCGAACGGTCTCTACACCGGTCCTGTCGCAAACATGCTGGGCGGCGCTGATATTTCGTGGATCGTGGGACTGATTGTCGTGACAGTGTTCTATGTCTGGATGATGCGCAACGAGCGTCACGCCCAGCCTGTCATGAGTGGAGCTGACTGATGACCGCACAGAACGATTTCCCAACAGACTACGACTTCATCGTTGTGGGTGGCGGCGCGGCGGGCTGTGTGCTCGCCAACCGGCTGAGCGCACGCAGCACTCTGCGTGTGGCGCTGCTGGAAGCGGGCGGTCCTGACAACACGCCGCGTATCCATGTGCCCGCGGGGACCATCTCGCTCTACAAAAGTCGGAAATATACCTACCAGTATTACTCCACACCGCAGACGCATCTCGACAACCGTCGCGTTCATGTGCCGCGTGGCCGGATGCTGGGCGGCTCTTCCTCAATGAACAGCATGATCTACATCCGCGGCGCTCGCTCGGATTATGACGGCTGGGAAGCGATGGGCTGCACCGGCTGGGGCTATGACTCGGTGCTGAAATACTTCATGCGCGAGGAAGACAACCGCCTTCATCAGGACCCGCATTTTCACGGCACTGGCGGTGAACTGATGGTGGATCAGCCGCGTGATCCGCTGGATGTGTCGCGTCTGTTCATCAGGGCGGCCGAAGAAGTCGGCCTGAAAGAGAACACCGACTTCAACGGAGCTCGGCTTGAGGGCGTGGGCGTCTATGACGTCACGCAGAAGGATGGAAAACGTCTCAGCGCCTATCGCGCTTTTGTCGCGCCTGTGCGGTCGCGTCCGAACCTGCATGTCCTGACCGGCTGTCGCGTGGTCTCGCTCGTGACTGATGGGCGGGAGGTGCAGGGTGTCACCGTGGAGCGCAACGGACAGTTCCATGTCCTGCGCGCGCATCGGGAGACCATTCTGTCAGCCGGGGCTATCGGCTCGCCGCATCTGCTGATGTCGTCTGGCATCGGTCATGCGAAGGAACTGCTACGGTCTGGTGTGCCTGTCGTGGCGGACCTGCCGGAAGTGGGCCGCAACCTTCAGGATCATATCGACGGACTGGTGACCATCCGCTCGGATTCATCCACGACGCTCGGTTTCTCACGGGCTTCGCTCGGCTCAGTGCTGCCCGCACCTTTGCAATTTCTGTTGCGGGGCAAGGGCTGGCTGACCACCAACTACGTGGAAGCCGGCGGTTTCGCCTCCACCCGCTATGCCGAAGGCGTGCCGGATGTGCAGTTCCACTTCGTGCCGGGCTATCGCAGTCATCGGGGACGGCTGTTCGAATGGGGGCACGGTTTTGCGCTGCACACCTGCGTGCTGCGTCCCCAGAGCCGGGGCAGCATCCGCCTGACACAGGACGGCAGCCGCAATCCGGAGATCGACTTCAATTTCCTCTCCGACGAACGCGATGCGCTCGTGCTGCTGGAAGGGGTGAAGCTTGCGCGCCGTATTCTGCGGGCCTCTCCGTTCGACGCCATTCGGGGCAAGGAAATGGCGCCGACCGCCGATCTCGAAACAGACGCGCAACTGATGGACTATCTCCGTGCTTCCGCCAGCACCGTGTTTCATCCTTCAGGCACCTGTCGCATGGGATCGGATGCGGACAGCGTGGTCACGCCGGAACTGAAGGTGCGTGGTCTGAAAGGACTGCGTGTGGCCGATACGTCCATCATGCCCACGCTCATCAGCGGCAACACCAATGCGCCGACGATGATGATCGGGGACAAGGCCTCTGACATGATCCTTTCGGAGCTCTGACATGACCAGTCCGTCCGATCTCTCCGTCCGCGAAATTCTGGAGAGGCTGATTGCGTTCCCTACGCTCTGTCGCACGGAAAATGCGGAACTGATCGACTGGACCGAAGCCTTTCTGCGCGACCTCGGGGCACGGTGCCACCGTGTGCTCGGCAGGGAGGCCGGACGCTTCAATCTGTTCGCCAGCATCGGGCCGGATACGCCGGACGGCATCGTGCTGTCGGCTCACAGCGACGTGGTGCCGGTGGAGGGGCAGCCCTGGACGACTGATCCTTTTGCCCTGACCGAACGGGATGGAAAGCTTTACGGACGTGGCAGCAGCGACATGAAAGGGTTTGTCGCCTGCATGCTGGTCGCGGCGCGTTATGCCGCCAGCAAATCCGAACTGCGCGCGCCTTTGCATCTGGCCATTTCCCATGACGAGGAAATTGGCTGCGTCGGCGTGCATTCGATGCTGCGCGATCTGGTGACCCGAGGTTTTCAGGCGCGCGGCTGCGTCATCGGTGAACCGACGGGCCTGCGGGCTGTGTCCGGTCACAAGGGCAAGCTTGCGGCTCGCATTGTCTGTCATGGGCTGGCGGCGCATTCCGCCAATCCGGCTCGTGGCTGCAACGCCATCGGTCTGGCGACGGATATGGTGAAAGTCATTGAATACCTGCAGGAAGAGCTGAAAGAGACCGGTAATCACGACGACCATTATGAAGTGCCATTCAGCACGATACAGGTCGGACTGATCCGGGGTGGTGTGGCGCTCAACATCGTGCCGGATCTGTGCGAGGTCCAGTTCGAGATGCGTCTGCTGCCCGGTGTTGATCCGAAGTCTCTGCTTGACCGGCTGCGGCTGGAAGCGGATCGACTGTGCGCGGAACGGCCCCACGCCCGCATCGAGATCGAGACCCTTAACACTTACCCCGGTCTGCATACGCCCGACGGTTCTGCCTTCCTGCACGAAATCATGCGGATTACGGGCGACAATGCGCCTTCACGCATCGGTTTTGGAACGGAAGGCGGCCTGTTCAGCGAATATCTGGACATGCCGGTCGTAGTCTGCGGCCCTGGCTCCATCGACCGTGCCCACAAGGCGGATGAGTTCATCCTGCCAGAAGAGTTGCAGGCGGGTGTGCGGTTTGTAGAGCAGGTTGTGGATATGCTGGAGCGTCCCTGAAAGAATCATTGTAGAGAATGAGAAAAGCAGGTGTCGTTATCCAGAACGTAATTCTCTTCCCGGAGCCAACGGTAATTTCCTCAATAGGATGTATCATGATGACAGCAAAGTCAGGAAGCGAATACAGTTCCATCCCATAAGTCGTGTAGCGTTTCCATTTCGAGCAGTTTCCGGACCTCGGTCCTGAATGGAATCCAGAGAAGTTCATTCATCGTTTGGAAGTTATTTGTTCTGATTGTGGAGGGACGTAGGCGATTACCTGCAAGTTGTTTCGTGGAGACCATTGATGAATAGTGATGTAACATCACTCTGGTTTCAAAATTTATTTCATCATGATTCCTGATAAGATACTGCTACTTCAGCATAGCGGACGCTCTCCGCCATCTCCGAGGAGTTGCCCAGAGTGAAATTCTCCCTGCGACAGATTGAATATTTCGTCGCCACGGCTGAAACGGGGTCCATCGTGCAGGCGTCCCGTCAGGTACCGATTTCACAGCCAGCCATCTCGGCAGCCATCGCCCATCTGGAAAGCGTGTTCGGCGTTTCGCTTTTCATCCGCCATCACGCGCAGGGGCTGTCCCTCACGCCGGAAGGCCGCATGGTGTTGCAGGAAGCCCGGGAGCTTCTCTCTCAGGCGCAGGAACTGGGCAGTTCGCTCAACGGTATGCTGGGACGGGTGCAGGGCGAGGTCACCGTTGGCTGCATGACCACGCTCTTTCCTCTGCTGGCGCCCGATCTGATACAGAATTTTTCTGCGACGTACCCGGAAGCCCGTTTGCGTGTCATTGCCGGTCATCATGAGGAACTGACAGCGAAACTGCGTGATGGAGAGGTCTCGGTCATGATCGGCTACAACATGCCCATGCCGCAGTTGATCAGCTTTCAGCCGCTTTCCGCTCTTCCGCCTTACGTGTTCACTTCGGTCGATCATCCTCTCGCAAAAGCGGGATGTGTCCGGCTGGCGGACCTCGTGGATGAACCGTTTCTTCTGCTGGATCTGCCTTTCTCGCGGGATTACTTTCTGCAGCTCTTTTCTTCAGCCGGTGTGGCTCCCCGCATTGCAGGCCATTATCCCAGCATGGATGTGATCCGCAGTCTGGCCGCGCGGGGTGTGGGCTTCGGACTGGGAAACGCCCGTCCGCGCAATCAGAACGCTCTTGATGGCAAACCACTGGCTTATCTGGGTCTTGAAGATGAGTGCGCGCCACTGGTCTACGGGCTTTTTACCGTCACCGGTCAGCGTATTCCGCTACGGGTTTCGGCGTTTCTGGATATGTGCGTCGAGACCCTTTCCAACAAGAATCTGCCTGGCACGATCTGAACTTCTCTGCGTTTAAGGGCAGGGATACTGGCAGTCACCTCAATATCTGGATGCTGGCTGCTTTGTGTGTCAGTTCGCCGGGCGTATGAGAGGAAGCAGTAAAAAGCCCTAATTTTTTAAAGACTTTAAAAATCGTGTGGCGCTGCCATGCAGCATTTGGCGTCCAATTCAGAACTGGATCATCTGATCGAGAAACGCCCGTGCGCGCTCCGTGCGCGGTGCCGTAAAAAACTCCTGTGGCGGTGCAACTTCGAGAATGCTGCCCTTGTCCATGAACACGATGCGATCCGCAATGCGACGGGCAAAGCCCATTTCATGCGTCACGCAGATCGTCGTGATCTGCTGGGCGGCAAGATCTTCCATGATGGCGACAACCCCGGAAATGGCTTCCGGGTCGAGAGCGGCAGTAGGCTCATCAAACAGGATAATCTCGGGATTCATGCTTAGCGCACGGGCGATGGCGACGCGTTGCTGCTGGCCACCGGAAAGCTGGATCGGATATTTCCCCGCCTGCTCGCCAATACCTACCTGCGCCAGATAACGCCGCGCCTCTTCTTCCGCCTGCTCCCGGGGAGTGCCCCGAACCAAACGCGGCGCAAGCGTGCAGTTATCGAGCACTGTCAGATGTGGAAAGAGATTATAGTTCTGGAATACCATTCCCACACGACCACGCAGCGTGGCGAGGTCCGTCCTGTCATCGATGACCTGTCCGTCGATCATCAGCGTGCCGCTGTCGTGAGGTTCAATGCGGTTGAAGCATCGGATGAAAGTCGATTTTCCCGAACCTGAAGGGCCAAGAACAACAATCTTCTCACCTTTGTCGATGTCGAGACTCAGGCGATCAAGCGCAAGAAATTCACCATAAAACTTGTTGAGATTGCGGATGGAGATCCGGATGTCCGGATTGGGTGCGGTGTCACTGACCATGGCCGGTCGCCTTGTTGCGGTCTGCCCAGGAGAAACGACGTTCAATCCGCTTCTGCAGGAAAAGGAAGAAGAATACCATCGCCAGATAATAGACGAGGGCCGCTGAATAATACTCGGTGAATTCGAACGTGCGCGCCACCTGGATCTGCGTCACGGCCAGCAGTTCCTGCAACGAGATGACCGAGGCAAGTGACGTCGTTTTCAGAAGGCTGATGAACTCGTTGATTGTTGGTGGAAGCGCGATGCGGAGTGCCTGCGGGAAGATGACATGCCGATAGATCTGCGAACGCTTCATGCCCAGCGCGTCGGCTGCGACCAACTGTCCCTGATCGACTGCCCGCAAGGCGGCGCGATTGATTTCCACCTGATAGGCGGATTCATTGATCGACAGGGAAAGCCATGTTGCGAGAAATGGTGTGAACCAGCTTTCACGAAAGATCGGGAAGAACTGGGGCAGGGCGTTCCAGATGAACAGAAGCTGCAACAGTGTCGGCGCGCCACGAAAGACCGCAACGTAGGCGGACAGCAGCATTTGCAAAGGGGAACGGGGGCCGTTGAGTTTCAGCGCCACAGGAATGGAGATGACAATGGCGGTCAGGTGAGACAGCACCGCCACGATCAGCGTCAGCGCCGCGCCTTTTACAAAAGCCATGGATGTCAGAGCAGAGAAGAAGACTTCAAGGCTGAAGGCAGATGGCGCCGCTTTTTCTGTAAACGCCTGTTCCTGTGCGTTGGAGATATTCCATTTCCTGCTCAGGTTTTCCAGAATTCCCTGTTGTTTCAGGGATGAGACCGTTTGCGTCAGGATTTCCTTGTTGTGAGGATCTTTGCTGATATAAGCGCCGAACTCCCGAAAATCAGGATTGTCCGGTTTCAGAATGATCGTGACTTTTCCGCCCAGCTGTTTCTGGCGGTAATAAACTTCGACATCCTGAGTGATCAGCGCGTGCGCACGACCAAGCAGGACCTGCTGCACGACCTGATCCTCGGCGGGATACTGCTGAAGACCGATTGGCGCACGTCCAGATTGTATCAGATGCTGGTTGGTCTTTTCGACAAGAGTTGCATAGCTGGTGCCGGACTGCACGGCCACGTTCAGCCCGGAAAGATCATCCAGCGAGGTGATGCGCGGGGTGCCGGAGCGGGCAATGACCACAATGGATGAGTCCAGATAAGCCGCTGCATCGTAATTTTTTTCACGGCCTGCCTGCTTCATGATGCCGCTGATCACCATGTCGCACCGGTGGGACGACAGGCCGGGCAGCATACCTTCAAAATCCATTGTCAGAATGGTCGGGTCGGCATGCCACATTCGACCGAGTTCACGAGCGAGATCAATATCAAATCCCGCAAGGTCCCGTGTATCCTGCCCATTCACGAAGGTCATCGGTGGAAGCGTGGGATCGGTGCAGACAGTAAAATGGCCTGTCGTGGCGAAAGAAGGCACGTTTTCGCTCTGGGCATGACCCGCATGAGACATCATGCAGAGCGTAGCAAACAATCCTGCCGTAGTGATCAGATAGGACGCTGACCGGCGTATGAAATTATGAATCTTCACCGGCTGACCTCATTGAGAACGGAGCGGAAGGCTGCTGTCATCGGTTCGCTGTCCTGGGAGGGACGGGCGAGCAGATAAAAGCTGTTGGTCAGAGCGAGACCGTCAAACGCAATCCGGCGCAGACGGCCTTCCGCCACCATTGGTTCGGCGAACAGGTCTGGAAGAAAACCGATGTAAACGCCGGAAAGAATCAGAAGCGTGCGGGAATCAATATTGTCTGCTGCAGCAGAAAAATTCATTTCGCTGCGCAGTTCGTCCCAGCGCGGGGAGGTGGTGGCGTCCGAGACCTCGATCATGCGGGCCGCAGTCAGGTCGGCCCGCGTAATATCTTCGTCCGTCATGGAAAAGAAAGGATGGCGCTGCCCGCAATAAAGGGACGCCGCTTCCTGAAACAGCGGGGTCGTCTGCATTTCAGGACGTTGGTGCGGATAAAGTGTAATACCCATCGTCGCGGAACCGTTGAGCACGGCGAATTCCACTTCACGCGGTGTCGCCGAGCGCACATCCATGTAAATGTCGGGATAATGAACGGTAAAGCGCTCTATGGCCCGGACGAGCACTGTTTCACCATGAATCTGGATCGTATCGGGGAGATAGAGACGGAATCGACCGGAGAGCGTGCCGCTGGCCTCGTTGAGACGCTTCTGAAAGCTGTCAATGTCGTCAAACAGTTTTCGGGTGGCGTCCAGCACGCTTTCACCGGACGGCGTCAGAGCGAACCCGCTGCGGCCGCGATGACAGAGTGTTGTGTTCAGTCTTTTCTCAAGCGACGAGATGTCGATGCTGACCGCCGATTTACTCTTGCCGAGCGCCACTTCCGCCGCCGCGAACCCGCCATGCTCGGCGACGGCGGTGAACACGCGCAGAAGTCGCAGATCGACTTCTGCGATCCGGCCCTGAAAGCCGGTGGTGCGATTGGGAAAACTGGACGATATGCGGCTCAGAGCGGTCTCCATTGTCGGGTGCATCTCAGGTCGTTCCGAAAGTTAAACAAAATCCGGCAGGTGACGTCAACTGCTATCGAAAGACTTCACTTTTGTGATTGCTAAAGTGAATGCGCGACATAAGCTGGGTCAACACGATGGTTCAGGCGTCCACTTAAGGGAATGATAAAGTCATATTGCGCTCTATAAAAATGCAGATCATGGTTGTTCTGCTGTATGTTGCAATATCAGAATGAATGACGCGCGACGGGGAGAAAAAGGATGAAAAGACTTGCTGTCAGCGCTGATGGGCCAGACGCCTGGGAAAGCTGGCGGGATGCCTTCGCCCGTGTTGCTCCCGACCTGCCCACTATTTCCTGGTTTGATCCGGCATTTGATCCCGCCGACGCCAGTTATGTTCTCGTTTGGGAGCCGCCCGCGGGTGAAATGGCCCACATGGCGAATATGCGGGCCATCCTGAGCACGGGAGCGGGGGTCAATCATCTGGTCAACAGACCGGATTTTCCGGCGGGTGTGCCGCTGGTGCGTATGGGCGGCGATCAGACTGCTGTGCTGATGGCGGATTATGTGATGTGGGCGGCGATCGGGCTGTTGCGGGATGCGAAAAGCTGGGCCCGTCAGCAGGAGCAGCGTGTCTGGCGCCGTCATCCTGTTTTTCGCAACAGCGCCGAAACACGGATCGGAATCCTCGGGTTTGGCAATCTCGGCGCGGCCGTCGCCCGTCGTCTCGCCGCGGCAGGTTTCATCGTTTCCGCCTGGTGCCGCAGTCCCCGTGAAGAAAAGCAGATTCCGCTGTTCTTCGGTGAGCAAGGGCTGTCCGACTTTCTTCCATCCGTCGATATTCTGGTCAATCTTCTGCCCAGCACGCCTCAGACACGCCATATCATTGATGCGAAGTTCCTCTCCCACCTGAAACAGGACGTGGGTTTCATCAATGTGGGGCGGGGAGATCATGTGGTTGAAGAGGATCTTCTGGCAGCACTGGAGTCCGGGCAACTGGACGGTGCGGTGCTGGATGTCGTGGCGACAGAACCTCTTCCCGCCGCGTCTCCCCTATGGAGCCATCCGCGCATCACTCTGACGCCTCATATGGCGTCGGAAGCGTCACGGGATGCGCAGGCGGCCTATGTGGCGCACGCCATTTCGGAGCTGGAAGAAGGCCGTACGCCGCCGCTCCTTTATAGCCCGGAACGTGGCTACTGAGCGGCATCAGACAATCATCGCTGTATGAGTAAGGACAAAGAACATGCAGACATCTCCCGCCGCGTCGTCCGCGCAGGACGAACAGACTCTTCGCGAAGATCTGGCCGCAGCCTATCGTCTGCTGGCGATGTTCGACATGACGGACCTCGTCTACACGCATCTTTCGGTGCGCCTGCCGGGCGAGGATCATCGTTTTCTCGTCAATCCTTATGGACTTCTGTTCGAGGAAATCACAGCCAGTTCTCTGGTTGTGGTGGATGCGGAAGGACACCCGAAGCAGGCGACAAGCTGTCCGGTGAACCCCGCCGGATTCGTCATTCATTCCGCCGTGCATCGCGCCCGGCCAGATGCTGCCTGCGTCATGCATACGCACACACTTGCGGGCATGACGATCGCTGCCCAGACTACGGGTATTCTACCGGTCAATCAGATGAGCATGGAATTCTATGGTCGCGTCGGTTTTCATGGCTATGAAGGAATCGCTGCCGATGACAATCTCAGCGAACGCGAGCGGCTCGTTCGAGATCTTGGTGACAATATCGGTCTTATTCTTCAGAATCATGGATTGCTGACGGTCGGCTCGACTGTGGCGCAGACATTCTACCGGACATGGTATCTTGAGCAGGCCTGTCGCATTCAGGTAGCCGTGCAATCGACCGGTGTGCCGCCCGCTCTGCCCCCGGAAAGCTACGTCCTGCGTGCGCGGGAGCAGTTTGAAAAAGACGAGGATCAGGGCGGTCTTGTCTGGGCCGCCCTCAAACGCAAGCTCGGTCGGGAACAACCCGACTACCTAAGCTGATTTTTATGACCCGGATGCACAGTCATCCGGGTTTCCTGTTTCCAAAAATAAGTTGTTACACTGCGCGGGAAGGGGGAGATTCCTTTTTCGTGTCGAAAGACTGTGTGTCGTTTTTCAGAAAGAATTTGTGACACTAAAGTGAGCTTTTGGAGCTTCTTAACGAAAGCGTATTGGTTATTGTTGTCTAATCGAAACGATTAAGCAGCTAGCCAAGGGCATCCGATGAGAGTTGTGTTCCGTTCCCGTCCCCCTCGCCACGCCCTCTTCACCGCCTCCCTGCTCTGCGCAGCCAGCCCGATTGCTACGGCGGCAGCAGCGACCGGCCAGGGTAAGAATTCTGCGCATCCGGCATCCGTGTCCCATTCCGCGCAGCCAGCAAAAAAAGCCCCAAGAACGCGGGTTGCGGCAAAAGCCGATCCGGAAGCCATCACCGTCACCAGTTCACGCACGCGCCGTTTCCATCAGATGGCGAATACCGTGAACACGCTGAGCGGTCGCCAGCTTGAGCAGTTCCATATTGTCAGCCCGAAGGAAATTGCGGCATTCGTTCCCGGCGTGACCGCTGTGAACGCCGTTTCTGGCAGCACACCGATTTTTTCCATCCGTGGTATCGGTCTCGATGATTATATCGGCACCAACATGGGAGGCATCGGCATCTATCAGGATGGTGTCTTCGCGCCTTATCCTGTTCTCTACAATGGCCAGATGTATGACGTGCAGACGGTCAGCGTCGAGAAAGGACCTCAGGGGTTTGAATATGGCCGCAGCACGACGGGCGGCTCCATCAATGTCGAATCTGTCAAGCCATCAAGCAAGTTCGGCGGTTTTCTCAACTGGGGTTACAGCAGCTATAACACCAATACCGGCAAGGGCGCGATCAACGTCCCCATTACCGATCATATTTTCAACCGGTTTTCCTTCAGCTACATCAAGGGTGACGGCTGGCAGCATGACATCAACACGCACAAGCTGTACGGCGCACAGGATATCCTCGGTCTGCGCAACCAGACCCGTTTTGATCTTGATGACCGCTCATCCCTGCTACTGAACATTCACTATACCCGTGACCGCGGAACGCCCATGTCACCGCAGGATACGAATGCGGACCAGATGAACAACGTGCCCGTCGGCACTTATGGTGTTGGTCCAAATGCCAGGAACAACGCAGTGAATGTCGGGTCCAACCGCGCCTCCCGTGATGAAAATGGCGGCGGCGTGGGGCTCAACTTCACGCGGCGATTCGACTGGGGTACGTTCACGTCGGCTACCGGCATCGATTTCTATCGTCGTAGCAACTATGACAACTACGATGGTGAATCCGTGAATGTCGGTGATTACCACTGGAACGATACCTATATCGTCCAGTCGCACGACATGCATCTGCGCACGACGATCGCCGACCGCCTTCATCTGACTGTTGGTGTGTTTGAATCATACGACAAGATCAATGGCGCCTACACCAGCTACCGTTCTTACCTGCTGGACAGTCCGAACGGCACCCTGACGGATCATTTCGTGCAGCAGAACCTGTCGACAGGACTGTACGTCAACACAGTCACCAATATCGTCAAAGGTCTTGATTTCATCGCAGGAGGTCGTCTGTCCTATGATGAGCGCGGCTTCCACGGTGGCACCCATGATGATGGGGGTGTGCTGACAGGCGTTCCCGGCTCTTCGCTCAGCTATCTGAACAGCAATCACACCTATGAGCGCTGGACCGGCAAGGTGGGCCTTCGTTACACAATCGTGCCGGGCACGCTCGTCTATGGAACGATTTCGAACGGCTACAAGGCAGGCTCCTACTTCGCCGGACCGGTCAGTTCCCCGAGTGCGCTGGATTACGTGCGTCCCGAAAACCTGATCGCCTATGAAGTGGGCGCCAAGACAAGTCTATTCCACGACAAGGTGATTCTGGAAGGGTCCCTGTTCGACTACGAATATCACAATCGTCAGACGCTGTTCGTCGCTGAAATGCCGGGAAACATCACGTCGCTCAGCCTTGGCCCGATCCCTCGTGCAAGAACGCGCGGTGGTGAATTGAGCGGAACGCTTCACAATCTGGTCCCCAACCTCGATCTGAACGGTTCGTTCGCTTATCTGGATGGCCGCTCGATCTCTTCGGTCAACAATATTGCCGGATTGCCGCTTCTCTCAAACGTGGACGCCCATTCCGCCCTGCCGTTTGCACCGCGTTTCTCGTGGAGCGCCTATGCCCGTTACGGTATCAATGTCACCCGTGATTATCGTGCGACCGTGCAGGTCAACTACACCTGGAAAGACAACATGCTTGTCGCTCTTGGTGATCCGAATGGCCAGACCAGCAAGATCAGTTCAATGGGAATGCGGCTTGAGGTCGGTCCGAAGACCGGAAAATGGACGGCGGCTGTCTATGTCGACAACATGCTGAACAAGCACGGCAACACCTATTCCTACACGGGAAGCGACAACAGCCGCGTGCAGTATCTCCAGACACCCCGTTGGGTGGGCTGTGATCTGCGCTACAACTTCTGAAGATTGTTGCATGAAACTGGAACTGTTCAGAACACTCTGGGGCGATACGCGGGACTGGGGGAAGATCATCCCGGAAACGCGTGAAGCCGGCTTTACCGGTCTGGAGGCGCGTATTCCCCTGACCGCATCGGAAGCTGCGGAAAAAGCGGCTATCCTGCAAGGGGAGGGAATTCCGTACATCGCCATCGCCATGACCGGAGGTGGTGTCATTCCGCGGCAATCCGCAACGGTCGCCGATCATATCGATGATTTTCGGGGATGCCTCGACAGGGCGGCCGTCATGGCCCCCCGCTTTGTCAACGTGCTGGGCGGTAACGACCGCTGGTGCGCCAGCCAGCAGGCCGAGTTTATCAACAAGGCCGATGAACTCGGCAAAGAAGCAGGATTTACCTGCTCTTTTGAAACGCATCGTGCGCGTATTCTGTCTTCTCCATGGATGACGCTGGATGTGCTGCGCCAGTGTCCTGATGCTGTGTTTACTGCCGACATCAGCCACTGGGTTGTCGTGTGCGAGCGTCTCCTTGATGATCCATGCGATGATTTCACGCCTTTTATCGAGCGGGTCCATCATCTTCAGGCTCGTGTCGGCTACGATCAGGGGCCACAGGTCACGCATCCCGGTGCTCCTGAATATGCCGCCGCACTCTCGTTCCATCAGAAGTTCTGGCAGTCTGTCTGGGAATCGCAGAAAAGGCGTGGCTACACCGTCACCACCATGACACCCGAATTCGGGCCTGATGGGTATCTTCACACACTGCCCTTTACCAACGCCCCCGTGGCGGATCTCTGGGACCTCAATCGCTGGATCGGCGCTGAACAGCAGCGTCGGTTCACTCTTTGGACAAGCTGAGACTGATAAATCATGACGGCTACAGAAACATTCACATCCATTCCGTGCGTCAACATCGCCGGACTGTATTCCGACGCTCTGGCGGATCGAGAAGCGGTCGCTCGCGAGCTTGGCGACGCCGCCCGCAAGGTCGGATTTCTCTATATCGAAGGCCATAAGGTCAGTGATGACCTGATCGCCGGCGTCCGGGCGGCGGCAAAGGATTTCTTCTCCGAACCTTTCGACGAGAAGATGAAATACTATATCGGCACTTCCGCCACGCATAAGGGTTTCGTCCCGGAAGGCGAGGAGATGTATGGCGGTGACCGTCCCGACCATAAGGAAGCCTTCGACATCGGTTATGAGGTGCCGGCAGATAATCCGCTGGTTACGGCTGGAACACCGCTGCTTGGCCCGAACAACTGGCCGACGCTTCCGCATTTTCGTGAGCGTGCCGAGGCTTATTACCGTGCGGTGTTTGATCTCGGACGCACCCTGTTTCGTGGTTTCGCACTGGCGCTCGGCCTGCCGGAAGACGCATTTGACGACAAGGCCAATTTCCCGCCATCCAAGCTGCGCATGATCCATTATCCTTATGACGGAGATGCTCAGGATGCTCCGGGCATCGGTGCGCACACGGACTATGAGTGCTTCACCATTCTTCTGGCTGACGCGCCGGGCCTGGAAGTCATGAACGGTCATGGCGACTGGATCGACGCGCCGCCCATTCCCGGAGCTTTCGTCGTCAATATCGGTGACATGCTGGAAGTGATGACAGCAGGTGAATTTGTCGCCACAGCGCATCGCGTTCGCAAAGTCAGTGAGGAGCGTTATTCCTTTCCACTCTTCTATGCATGCGATTATCACACCGAGATCAAGCCACTTGCCGCGTTCGACAAGGAAGGCGCGTCTTATGAAGCGATGATGATCGGTGATCACATGTGGGCGCAGGCGCTTCAGACGTACCGTTATCTCGTTGAGAAAGTAGAGCGCGGTGAACTGAAACGGCCTGAAGGCACCCGTAAAACGGCGACATTCGGTCATTTCAAGCGGGTGAAAGCGTAAAAAATACTTTCGAAGTCAGTGCGTACGGTCCTTCTGGACTATTTTTACACCTTATCCCCGGAGAACATGGCTCTCCGGGGTATATTTCATTCAGGTCCGCTGAAAGCTCTTTGAGCTTATGGTCTCCTCATCCTCGGGGGCTGCCGAAACGATCTCCCATGTTCAGAATGGACAGACATGGACCCAAGATTATAAAGAGAATTCTCAGTAAACAGGGTCCAATCACATGAAGGCCGTCGTTACACGGGTATTTTTCCTTCGCCTGCTTCCAATCTGCAAATTCTGTTACATATTGGGTCATCACGAAGCATGACAAAAGATAGTCGTCTGGCAGACCCATTTGAAACCAATATTCAGAATCCACGATGCAGAAGAAAGACCTGGGGTGTTCTGATTGTGGCGCTGGTTTTGGCCGGTGGCGTTCTTGTGCTGTGGCCACAGGAAAAACCAAGGTCGCAGACCTACATCGTGGGCGGATACTGCTATTCTGTTCCTCCGGGTTACGCCGTTACGTATACCGGCTGGACAGAGCAACAGCACGGTTCCATGTTGATGCTTTTGGCCAGATTGCCTGATCTCATTCCAAATGCGTATAAATTGTACCATCCGGATCGGGATGGAAGTAATCCATTTTTTGATAAAGGGTCAGTAGATATGATATTATCTTCGAATGAGGTCGATAATGTTTCTGGGCAGGCTTTGAAGGACAGAATGCTGACGCCTAATCCTTATTATGTAAAATTAAAAGAGCATTACAAGGATTTTGATATTTATAAATGGCATTCCAACTGGATCTACGTTCGAGGATCTGGAATGAATACAAAGGCCCTTTATTGTGATGGTATTCGCAAACAGCCTGACTGGAACAGAACTGACAGAACGCAGGGCCGATACGGAACCTGCAACACCGTTTTCCCGTTATTTGAAAAAGATCATGATCAGTATGTCTATGATCACGCCATCAAACTGACGTTTGGCGGCTCGCATCTTCAGGACATTGACGACATCGAAAAACAGGTTCGTGCTCTGGTGCTGTCATGGCAGAGCGGACGCGTGACGGACGGGCACTGCCCGGAAGCATCCAGTCGGAAGGAGCATGAAAATAAGTTTTTCTGATCGTTTACTGAAGGGACATTGTCTCCTTTAGATGATCTCCAGAATCGTCGGCTCAGAGAGAGTTATAAAATCCTTTGTTTTTTTACCACCCTATGAATCCGTTTTTTCTTGTCTTGGGGCTTATAGCTGGAACATGCTGGTCGGCAGCGAGGCAGATGACCGAGGAGAAGGCGGGTCAGTCGTCTGTCATGGCGCGTTGTTCTACATCGCCAGTCCTTGAGACGTCCGAACATGATTTCGATGTGATTGTAGAGCGTTTTGCGTAGGCATACTGCCGAAATGCGTCACGCCAGCGCAGACCATTCCGATTAACAAGGATAGTGCCGCTCAGCACGCAGGGTCATCAGCACGCGGTCGACCGTGGCTTTTTGGAAAAGGGCCGCAGACAGAGCCATCTGTTCGTCCGTCATTACAGGTCGCTCATCCCCAGTCTTCTCATTGAGCCTGAATCAGATTGTCACCAGAAAATAAACGCGCCTGCCCCTGAAGGAGCGGGTGTGTAGTAATCATTTATCGTTTTTACTTCTATCGCTTCGGTAAGTGCGGGAATTGTCTGACGTGCTTGTGATAAAGATAATGAAGATGTGAGAACACAAATTTATTATTCAACATAACGGTGCCGTTACTGGTCATATCTCTCGGAATTTTACAGGATTTACTCAATCCTCAATCCTCAATCAAATCCGGAGAGATGTTATGAAGCGTTATCTCACCGCTCTATGTGTCATGACCTGCATGACGGGTGCAGCTTTTGCCGACAGCCAGACCACACGTTCCGATCGGCAGCGCACTGTCATTCAGCATGTCTCAAACCAGCAGAGCGATGCTTCCCGGAATGTTGTGCAGGCCAGTAACAACCAGTCATGCGTGAAAGTCTGGGTGAATCAGCAGACCCATGTCTATCACATGCCGGGCAGCTTCTGGTACGGCGCAACCCCGAACGGACGCTATATGTGCGTGCAGCAGGCTGTTGCGGGCGGCAATACACGGGCATTTTTCTGAACAGCACGTCCGGAACCCCGGGATGTCATTCCTTTCTTCAGTGCGCCTCACGCGAGCGTGAAACTGGAAAGCTCTGTTCATACGCCACTGGTATGACGCCTATCGCAAATGTGAGTGAAAAAGCTCTGTTCGACCGTTGGGCGTCATCGTTATGGGTGTTAGGGCAAAAGTCTCTTCACTGCCGGAAATACGGCGGAAATTGTGACGATTATCGAAGGAAATGCACGTCCTATGGCGAAAATAAAGGTCAAGAATCCGGTCGTAGAACTCGATGGCGACGAGATGACACGCATCATCTGGCACTTCATCAAGGAGCGCCTGATTCTGCCTTATCTCGACATTGACCTGAAATATTACGATCTCGGGATCGAAAATCGCGACAAGACCGATGACAAGGTCACGGTTGAGGCTGCTGAGGCCATCAAGAAGTATCGCGTGGGCGTCAAATGCGCGACCATCACACCGGATGAGGCGCGTGTCGAAGAGTTCGGTCTCAAGAAGATGTGGCGTTCGCCGAATGGCACGATCCGCAACATCCTTGACGGCACCATCTTCCGCGAGCCGATCATCTGCTCGAACGTGCCGCGTCTGGTGCCGCACTGGAGCAAGCCGATCGTCATCGGACGTCATGCTTACGGCGACATCTACCGCGCCGCCGAGACGAAGATCCCCGGTCCCGGCAAGGTGACGCTGAACTATGTGCCCGCCGATGGCGGCGAGCCGCTTGAGCTTGAAGTGCATGACTTCAAGGGGCCGGGCGTGGCGCTGGGCATGCATAATACCCGCGCTTCGATCGAAGGCTTTGCCCGTGCGTCGCTAAGCTATGGCCGTGACCGCAAGTTCCCAGTCTATCTGTCGACCAAGAATACGATCCTCAAGGCCTATGACGGCATGTTCAAGGACGTGTTTCAGGAGATCTACGACAAGGAATTCAAGGCCGATTTCGAGAAACTGGGCATCACCTACGAACACCGCCTGATCGACGATATGGTTGCGTCCGCCCTGAAGTGGGAAGGCGGCTATGTCTGGGCCTGTAAAAACTATGACGGCGACGTGGAAAGCGACATCGTGGCGCAGGGATTCGGCAGCCTCGGCCTGATGACGTCCGTTCTGCTCGATCCGACCGGCACCATCGTTGAGTCGGAAGCAGCGCACGGCACGGTGACACGTCATTACCGTGAGCATCAGAAGGGCCGTCCGACGAGCACGAATCCGATTGCGTCGATCTATGCGTGGACACGCGGGCTCGCCTATCGCGGCCGGTTCGATGAAACGCCGGATGTGGTGGCGTTCGCCGAGACCCTTGAGCGCGTCTGCGTCGAGGCTGTTGAAGCGGGTGAAATGACCAAGGATCTGGCGCTGCTGGTGGGAAAAGGCACGAAATGGCTCGATACGCAGCCGTTCCTCGATGCAATCGACACCCGTCTGCAGAAGGCTCTGAAAGCTGCGTAATCCGCTGCTAACGGTTGGTTAGGAAAAACGCCGCATTCTGCTGGGATGCGGCGTTTTCTTTTTCTTGCTTTTGGGTGTGTATCAGGACCGGTTTCGGGGGCATGGGCTGAGACCCCGCTTCCGGCCACGTCATGGGCAGCGCATCCGCCTCTTGCGCAGGGGAGCGCCAACGCCCAGCCGTTCTGGTCGGCTGCACGGTCACCGTCGCCGTTTGCCGTGTCAGGCGCAGGCTCGGCGCCAGCCGGTGCGAGCACCCCGGACAGGGCGGCGCTGATGACGGGAGCCCAGCCCCAGATCCAGACCCAGTCTGCGGGAAATATTGCGCCCGGAGATGCGCGTCTGTGCACAAACGCCATCCTGATGGCGGAGCGCAGCACCCGTATTCCCGACCAGTTTCTTGTCGCCATGGCGCGTGTCGAGAGTGGACGACATATCAATGGTGAGCTTGTGCCCTGGCCTTGGACAGTTAATGCGCAGGGCAAGGGCTATGTCTATGACAACAAGCGTCAGGCGATAGAGGCGGTTCGCGCTTTTCAGGCGCAGGGCATCCGTTCGATTGACGTGGGCTGCATGCAGGTGAATCTTCAGCAGCATGCCGATGCTTTTCCGTCACTCGAAGCGGCGTTCGACCCTTCCACAAACGCCATGTTTGCGGCGCGTTTTCTGACCGATCTCTTCAGTCGGACAGGAAGCTGGCCCAGAGCCGCAGCGGCCTATCACTCCTTCACACCCAACATCGGTTCAACCTATCAGTGGAAGGTGCTGGAATCCTGGGCGATGCCATCGGGTGTGGGATCGTCGCGGCCTTCGACCCCGGTCTCGATGACACCCCATCACGTAGGACCGCTGGCTCCGTCCACACAACCGACCACGCCCTATGTGACCAGTCGGGGAGCTGCCGCCACCATGGCTTCCATGGGAGGAGGTGGTGGAAATGTAACTGCCCCTGTTGCTGCTGGTCCGTCAGGAGGGAATGCCGCTCCAGTATCCCGTCCAGCGTTTCTCGGTGGGGAAGGGGGAGGGCGTTCGCTGGCAGCCTATCGTGCGAACCCCGTGCATATGGTGCGTCAGGCCATGATCCTGCCACCAAGGTTCTGAGCTGCCACAAGAAAGATAACTCATCCGTAAGGAAGTTTTTCTTTCTTTGAGGCGACCATCACGTTCATTCTGCGTTAGGCATCAGAAGGCGGAAAAGCGGCCCTTCTGCAAGAGCTGATACATTTTTCCTTTGCTGCTGTCCTGCCAGACACAGAATGGAGTATGTTTTCATGGATGCCCAGCCTACTGGTTCTGCCGATCATACTGATACTTCTGTCGATGAACAGCTCCATACCGGCCTCATTTCCGATGATCTGAGTTCGATGGCCAGTGCGATCCTGTCGAACCGACGTCTGCATTGTCTGAAAAATGATGATCTTTTCGGCGTTTTTGATCAGACCGGAGACATACTCTGGGGACAGGACATTGCCGATGGGCTGTACTACCGTGACACACGCTATCTGTCCGGACTGACATTCCGTCTGGAAGACCAGAGGCCCATCCTCCTCTCGTCTGTTGTTCGCGAAAACAACATTATGATGTCAGTCAATTTGACGAATGAAAATTTGTCGCTGCGCGACGGGACCCGTCTTGCGCATGATCTGCTTCATGTGCTGCGGTCGCGCTTTCTGTGGAATGGCGCGTGTTACGAGCGGATCGAAATACGTAATTTCGATATAATCCCTCATGAAATCGTCTGTGATATGCGGTTTTTTGCCGATTTCGCCGATCTTTTCGAAGCGAGAGGCATGAAACGCGCCAGACGGGGCGAAACCCTTGAACCCGTAATAGAAAACGACACGGTCACACTGTCCTACAAGGGGCTGGATGACCGCACGCGGACAACGCGTTTACGGTTCTGCCCTCAGCCGAAAACATTGTCGACAGACCGGGCGACGTTCGGCTTTTCCATCGAACCTGGGCAAAAGGTTCTTATTCATCTTGAGGTTCAGTGTGATCCTTCGGAAAGGCAGCAGAGCACCGAGATTCCGGCGCGGACCTTTCTCTTTGCTGCCGTGGCCGCACGACGTGCGCTCAGAAACGCGTCTTCCCGGGCTTCCGCCATTGCGACGTCGAATGAAGCGTTCAATGAAGCGATCCGACGGTCGATCTGCGATATCTACATGCTGCTGACGGAGAAAAAGACCGGCCCTTATCCTTACGCCGGTATCCCTTGGTACAGCACGGTTTTCGGACGGGACGCTCTGATCACGGCGCTGCAGACCTTGTGGCTCGATCCGCTGATCGCAAAGGGGGTTCTCCAGTATCTTGCCGTCAATCAGGCTGATCGTGAAGATCCTCTCGCCGATGCGGAACCGGGCAAAATTCTGCATGAAGTGCGGTTGTGTGAAATGGCCGAACTCAGGGAAGTGCCTTTCAGGCGCTACTACGGTTCGATTGATTCCACGCCGCTGTTTGTCATGCTGGCTGGCGCCTATCTCGACCGGACGGGGGATGTCGGAACGCTCAGCCACCTTTGGCCACATATTACGCGGGCCATTGACTGGATCGAGCGGTTTGGCGACCGCGATGGTGACGGTTTTGTGGAATACGGCCGTAAGAACAAGGACGGACTTGCCAATCAGGGATGGAAAGACAGTCACGACAGTATTTTCCACGCTGACGGTACTCTGGCCGAAGGACCGATCGCGCTGTGTGAAGTGCAGGCATACGTTTATGCGGCGAGACGCGCTGCGGCTGTTATTGGACGCAGACTTGGCCAAACCGCTTATGCGGCCCATCAGGATACGAGAGCGGATGCTCTGAGGGTCTCGTTCAACCTGAAGTTCTGGAACGATGATATCGGAACGTACGTCATTGCTTTGGATGGAAAAAAGAAGCAATGCGTCGTGCGGTCTTCAAACGCGGGCCATGTGTTGCTGACCGACATGGTGCCGGGCGAACGGCTTGATAAGGTCGTGCGTAACCTGATGGATCGGAAATCATTCTCGGGGTGGGGAATCCGGACCATTCCGGAAGGAGAGGCCCGATACAATCCTATGGCCTATCATAATGGTTCCGTATGGCCGCATGACAACGCCCTGATCGCCATGGGGTTTGTGAAGCATGGTTTGAGGAAGGAAGCGGCTCTTATATTCAGCGGATTGAGCGACGCCGCGCTTCACACGGACCTTCGTCGTTTGCCAGAGCTTTTCTGCGGATTTACACGCAGTCAGGCTGAAGGACCTGTTCGCTATCCTGTGGCCTGCTCACCTCAGGCGTGGGCGGCGGCAACTCTTCCGGCGCTGGTGCAGGCCGTCATGGGTCTACGTTATGATCCGGACAATGTCGCGGTTGAATTCGTCCGCCCCGTTTTGCCGGAGGCCATTCATTCCCTCAAGCTGTTCAATCTTGCCGTAGGAGGGGAGTGGCTGACGGTGAGGATTGTACGGGCTGGTGACGAGGTTGCGATCAATGTCGTCGAACGCTCTGCTTCAATCCAGATGAAGATCATCAATTAGTAAAATGACTTAAGACGTCGATCGAAAAACAGACTGTTCTTCGATCGACGCCTTGTCTGTGACCACCAGCAGCCTTTTAGCTGTTCAGGTCCTTACTGGGCGATGTCGTGTGCGGTCTTCTTCGTCCAGTTAGCCGTGTCATGAGCGGCTTCCTTGGTGCCATTCTTGGTGGCGTCCCAGCCCTTTTCTCCCGTCTTGCCCGTCCATTTGGCCGCTTTTGTCGCGTCGTTCTTGGTGGCGTCCCAGCCCTTGACGGTTTCTTTCTTGGTCCACTGAGCAGCATCGGTGGTGCCGTGCTTGACCGAGGACCAGGACTGACGCACGGAGCGGCAAAGGTCACTCTCACAGGGCTTCTCAGGCGCATCTGCCGCCATTGCAACAGGAGCCAGCGACAGGCCTGCCAGAAGAAGAAGGGCTGATGAGGAGTGGAAGCGGATCGACATTGGAAAACTCACTAAAAAACCAAAAAGGTAGAGTGTCACTTCGGACAGCTTCCGGCAAGTCCGGCGTTTACACTTCCGGATCAGCCCCTTTTACTGCTTGTCAATTGAAACAGTCAGCCTTTTTCGATCGCGATACGGGCGTCTGTCGCCAGCTGATCCACCCGTTCATTTTCCGGCACACCCGAATGGCCTTTGACCCAGTGCCAGGAAACGTCGTGCGGCTTGGCGGCGTCGAGCAGGCGTCGCCACAGGTCCATGTTCTTGACCGGGTCACCCGAGGCGTTGCGCCAGTTGCGACGGACCCACCCCGTATGCCAGCGCGTAATGCCGTTGCGGACATATTCGCTGTCAGTGTGCAGAGCAATCTTGCATGGCCGTTTCATGGCTTCCAGAGCCTCGGCGGCGGCTGTCAGCTCCATGCGGTTGTTTGTGGTCTCCGGCTCACCACCAGACAGCTCCCGCTCATGACCCTTGTAGCGCAGCAGCACGCCCCAGCCGCCGGGTCCGGGATTGGGCCTGCACCCGCCATCTGTCCAGATCATGACGACGGCATCATCATCCTGAACGGTTTCCGGAGCGTCCTGTGTTTCAGACACCGTAAACTCCGCTGTTGTCCGTAGCGAGGTGGAACCGGAGGCGGTGGATATAATCCATAGGATCCTTGCGTGTGACCATCGCGTCCGGTGGCGTGTTGATCCAGTCGTACAGCCGGGTCAGGGCGAAACGCATGGCGGCACCCGCGCAAAGCACAGGCAGGGCATCCCGTTCAGGAGAAGTGAGAGGACGCACGCTTTCATAGCCGGCGATCAGTTGCCGGGCGAACATCTCGTTAAATCCGCCATCTTCGCTGAAGCACCATGCGTTCAGGCAGATGGCGACATCGTAGGCGAGGAAATCCGTGCAGGCGAAGTAGAAGTCGATCAGGCCGGAGACCTTGTGATCGAGAAAGAACACATTGTCGGGAAACAGGTCGGCGTGAATCTGCCCGCGAGGCAGGTCGGCCTGACTGCCGACACCGGGCCATGCCGGGAGGATTCGATCCAGAGCGAGGTCGAGTTCTTCGAGAAGCTGTTTCGTCCCGTTGGTCTGCCGGTCTGACCGGACGGCATCCTGCAGGAGAGGCCGCCATGCGTCGGGACCGAGGCTGTTGGCGCGGACTGGCGCGTAGCTGCTCCCGGCGACATGCAGCCGGGCAAGCGCCTCACCAAGCGGACGGCAGTGTTCACTGTGAATATGGCGTGGCCAGACACCGGAGAGGAATGTCGTGATCGCGGCAGGTCGACCCGCCAGCGTGCGGAGCGCTTCACCATCCCGACCGCAGACGGGCAGGGGGCAGGACACGCCCTTGGTCGCCAGATGACGCATGAAGCCCAGAAACCACGGGAGATCGTCCGGATTCACACGCTTTTCGTAAAGCGTAAGAATGTAATCGGATTCCTTGCCGTCTTTTTCGGTGCGCAGAAGGAAGTTGCTGTTCTCAACACCTTCCGCGATGCCGCGGAAGGCTGTCAGATGCCCGATATCGTAACCGACGAGAAACGCGGAAAGCTCCTCGTCGGTAATTTCTGTGTAGACGGCCATGAGTCTCTTTGCGTTAGCCGAGCGGCGCGGGAAGGCGGAAGGTGACGTTCTCTTCCTTCACAGTGCGCTCGTCGATCTGCAGCGTGTAGCGCTTGGCAAGCTCGTTGACCATTTCCTGCACCAGCGCTTCCGGCGCGGAGGCGCCCGCTGTAATGCCCAGCGTTTTCACGCCTTCCAGCACGGACCAGTCGAGGGCGGCCAGCTTGGGAACGAGCAGGGCGCGCTTGGTGCCGGAGCGCTCGGCAACCTCACGTAGGCGCTGCGAGTTGGAGGAGTTGGGCGATCCGATGACGATGACCAGATCGCACTCGGGTGCGATGGCCTTCACGGCTTCCTGACGGTTGGTCGTGGCGTAGCAGATGTCTTCACGCTTCGGTCCCTCGATGAGCGGGAACCGGTCGCGCAGAATGTCCACGATTTCAGCCGTGTCATCGACCGAGAGCGTCGTCTGGGTGATGAAGGCGAGACGCGTCGGGTCGGCAGGCTGCACCGTCCGGGCTTCTTCCGCGTCGTTGATGAGCGTCACAGCGCCCGGAGGGAGCTGGCCCATCGTGCCGATCACTTCCGGATGGCCTGCGTGACCGATCATCAGGATGTGGCGGCTGTCCGGTCCGCCATTGGCGTAATGACGCTCGGCTTCACGGTGGACCTTGGACACCAGCGGGCAGGTCGCATCAAGATAAAGCAGGTTGCGGCGCACGGCTTCGGCCGGAACGGTCTTGGGAACGCCGTGAGCGGAAAAGACCACATGGCCGTCGGCGGGAACCTCATCGAGTTCCTCGACGAAGATCGCGCCTTTTTCCTCAAGCTCCTCAACCACGGTCCGGTTATGGACGATTTCGTGACGCACATAGACCGGAGCGCCATAAGCGCGGATGGCTTCCTCCACCACGCGGATCGCGCGGTCGACGCCGGCGCAGAAACCGCGGGGACCGGCCAGAAGCACTTTCAGGGCGCGTGTCTGGTCCTGCGTTTCGACAGGTTTCAGGGAGAGAGTGGACTGGTCGGGCATGGTGTTCCCCAAACATTCGGCGGGCGACATTACGGGGCGACCGGCAGAAGCACCGGCTGGCCACAGGATCTGTTTTGCCCCGCCCTACGCAAGACGGGCGGATCGCGCAAGCCGTATCGTGATAAAGAGCTATCCTGCTCTTATGACACAAAACAGGCCGTTTGCCCCATATCTCATGTGACTGTTTATTTTTTTGTGCATGATTTCAGGCAGCCCCGGTTTTCGTGGACGCATTTCTGGTCGATACTCGCGCAGTGATCTGTGTCCGCTGCATGACGCCTCCGTGTGAGGGGAAATGTGGCGTCAGGTCGTGTAACCTGTCAGTCTGGATTGTCGCATGGCCCGGTCTCCGCTTGTGTTTCTGCATTCTCTCCGCTCGTTCGCGGTGCGTGATCATCTATCGAGTCGCGTGTGGTTCATGAAATGGGGCGTCACGGGACTTGCTGCGCTGATGCTGCCTCTGGCGCTGACCGGTTGCACGGAGACTGATGACAATGTCTTCGCTCCAAGCTGCCCGGAGATGCATATCCCCTCGGAAGTGGCGGATTATTATAATTACTCCGCCAAGGGGCCTTCATTCGATCATCTGGTGACGCATGCGAGTCTCAGCAGTCTGAGCGGCGATTGCATGGCGAGCGGACGCAAGAATCTGAGAACCCGGCTGGGCGTGCACATGGTGGTCCGCAAGGGGCCGGCTGCTCCCGGAGAGACGATTACACTGCCGTGGTTTGTCGCTGTGGTGCATAATGACAAGATTGTCGGAAAACACGTTTTCGAGCAGAAAGTCACGTTTCCAGCCGGACAGGATGCTGTTGCGGTCGATACGCGTCTTGTGACCGTTGATCTGCCGATCAAGCCGACCACGCTCGACAACAATTACCGTTTTGAGGTCGGATTCCAGCTCAACCATACGCAGGTTGCCTACAACCGTGAGCATGGGGTGACAGCTTCTTTTGTATCGAAGTGAGTTGAACGGCTCTTTTTCGGGGCATGGCTTTGCTCCGGAGTGGGAAAACCGTGCCTTGCCCCGTTGCCGCATTGCGGGAAGAAAGCTAACCAAGTCAAAAGGCCTTGTCCGGCCTCAGTAAGATGTCGGGCAGTCAAACTGTGATGATGGCCAGCAGCAATAATGGAGTGTCTCTCGCGTGCGTGAACGTCCCGTAAGCTTTCGTTCTGTTTCGTGCGGCGAGACGCCTGTTGTGAGGGGCGCTGGTCGGAAGGTAGCGGTGGCCCGGCGCATCGGCCTCCTGCTGGCCATGACCGGCATGATGTCCGGCTGTTCGTGGATATTCGGGACACCGTCCCAGAGCGAGGCTGACGAACATCCGGTTCTCTCCCTGTATGGCGCCGGGTCGAAGATGCTGACGGGGTATGTGGGCAATGTCGTCGCTGACGAGCCGCATGCCGCTCTGGCCGCGATGACCGTCCTGCAGCGGGGCGGAAACGCGGCCGATGCCGCATCCGCTCTCGGTCTGGCGTTGTCGGTGACACTGCCTTCCCGTGCCTCTCTCGGCTCTGGCGGCGCTTGTGTGGCCTGGCGTCCCGAGGATCGTGGCCCTGGCCGTGCTTTTCTGTTCATGCCGACGGGCGATGCGCCGGCTGATCCTGTGTCGGGCGTTAGGAACCGCGTCGACAGGCCTGCCTCGATCCCCATGCTCGCACGTGGTCTCTTCCTGATGCAGTTGCGTTACGGCAGCGTTGATTTTGCCGAGACGACACAGCCGGCCATCACGCTGGCCCGAAACGGTATCGAAGTGGGTTCACAGCTGGCGGCTGATCTGGCCGTAGTGCAGGCGCCGCTTCTGGCGGATGAGGGCGCGCGTCGTATTTTCGGACGCTCTGACGGCACCGTGCTGAAGGCTGGAGACATCTTCACCCAGCGTTATTTGACCGGCACTCTTGAGCGCATACGGTCGGCCGGTTCGGGTGATCTTTATACTGGTGCGCTGGCTCAGGTTCTGGTGGCGTCGAATGAGACAACCGGCGGAGGTCTGACTATGGTCGGGCTGCGAGGGGCTGTTCCGATCGAAACGACGCCTCTGACCGCGACCATCGGCAATGTGAAGGTATCCTTTGTGCCGCCTACTGCAGACGGAGGCTATGGTATGGCCGCCGCCTGGAAAGCGGTTGAAAACGGCCAGACTGCTGGAGATACCGGAGCCCGGGCCGTCGCAGGCTGGCGTGCAGCAGAAGGCCGCGCTTCCATTTCTACTCTGACCGCTCGTGCGCAGGCGCTGCTTGATTCCGGCAAAATGCCGGGAGGAAGCAGCCTGCCGAACCTGCCGGCTTCGACGTCTTTTGCTGTGGTGGACAGAAAGGGTGAAGCTGTCGCCTGTGCTGTTTCGATGAACAATCTGTTTGGCACCGGGCGTGTCGCAGGCTCAACCGGTATCGTGCTGGGAGCGTCTGCCGCCCATCGTCCCCGTCCGATCCTGCCTGCCGGAATTGCGCATCAGGAAGGGGAGTTTCTGGCAGCGGCGACAGCATCCGGGCAGGCGGATGCGGCTGACGCTGCTGGCGCCGCGTTGTCCGGCGCTCTGGCCGGAGACATCAAGGCGGCCACAGCTAACGGTCGCGCCAATGCGATTTCATGCCGCAACGGATTGCCGGGTGGCAGTAATCACTGCTTCGGCTGGGTTGACCCGCGTGGCAGTGGGTATGCAACGGGTTCTGACCGAAACTGAGGTTGATGGGCCGGTAGAGGGCAGACTTGCGGGACCATTTCCACGGAGTGCAGAAGCTTGATTGTGGAAATGGTTGCAGGGGCTTTTTTGTAAGACGCTCGTTTTGCAAACAGGAGGGAAGACAGGATTCTGCCTTTTCATCCCTTTATTTAACCAATTGGGATCAAAGGGACCGCGTTCCTTTGTGGGATCCGGAGCAAAACCTTGGAAAATCATCCTGCAAAGTATTCAGGGGTCTTTTGAAACTCTCTTGAAGCAGTTTAACTTTTGCAAAAAAGAAACGGCACTTAGTTGATCCTGCTGTTCGGTGGATTTGAATATTCTGACTGCTGCTGAGAGCCTGCGACTGCCAGCACGCCATCTGTAGCCCAGAAATGTTTGAAGCAGAATCTTTGGTTTCGAATGAAACCTGACGGACGATTTTTCCAAAAAGCTGGTATTTCTTGGGCGCTGACGGTGGTCTGTGCTCAATACCCGAAGTAAACAGGCCCCTGTCCGTTCATCGGATTGATATGTTTATTCCGAAAGCTCAGGACGCATTACCCAACAAAAAACGCGGCCTGTTAAGACCGCGTTCCTTGAAAGTCTAACTCTGTCTGAAAGGATCAGACGGAGTAGTACATTTCGAACTCAACCGGGTGCGGGGTGTGCTCGAAGCGATACACGTCTTTCCACTTCAGCTCGATGTAGCTCTCGATCTGGTCTTTCGTGAAGACGCCGCCTGCAAGCAGGAACTCGTAGTCAGCTTCCAGAGACTGAAGGGCTTCACGCAGCGAACCGGCAACCGTCGGGATCTGCTTCAGCTCTTCCGGTGGCAGGTCATACAGATCCTTGTCCATGGCGTCGCCCGGGTGGATCTTGTTCTTGATGCCGTCCAGACCAGCCATCAGCATGGCGGAGAACGCCAGATAAGGGTTGGCGGTCGGATCCGGGAAGCGAACCTCGACGCGCTTTGCCTTCGGGCTCGTCGCATACGGGATACGGCAGGAAGCGGAACGGTTGCGGGCAGAGTAAGCCAGCAGAACCGGAGCTTCAAAGCCAGGGATCAGACGCTTGTAGGAGTTGGTGGACGGATTGGTGAACGCGTTCAGCGCCTTGGCGTGCTTGATGATGCCGCCGATGTAGTAGAGCGCCGTGTCGGACAGATCAGCATAACCGTTGCCAGCGAAGGTCGGCTTGCCGGCTTTCCAGATCGACTGGTGAACGTGCATGCCCGAGCCGTTGTCGCCATAGATCGGCTTCGGCATGAAGGTTGCCGTCTTGCCGTAGGAAACAGCGACGTTGTGGATGCAGTATTTGTAGATCTGCATGAAGTCGGCCGAGCGGACCAGCGTGTCGAACTTCGTGCCGAGCTCGTGCTGGGACTGTGCGACTTCGTGGTGATGCTTTTCGATCGGCAGGCCCATCTCGCCCATCGTCGTCAGCATTTCAGCGCGGAGATCGTTCTCGCTGTCGACAGGAGCGCAGGGGAAGTAACCACCCTTCACGCCCGGACGATGGCCGAGGTTGCCCTCGGGGTATTCCTTCAGGGAAGCGCCGGGACCTTCGATGCTGTCGAGCTGATACTTGCCGTAGTTCGGGCCTGTGCCGAACTGGACGTTGTCGAAGATGAAGAATTCAGCTTCCGGACCGAAAAAGGCCGTGTCGCCCAGACCGGTGGACTGCAGGTACTGCTCGGCGCGCTTGGCGGTGGAGCGTGGGTCACGGTTGTAGAGCTGGCCTGTCGCCGGATCGACGATGTCGCAGATCAGGATCAGCTGCGGCTTTGCGGAGAACGGGTCCATGACGGCTGTCGTCGGGTCGGGCAGCAGGACCATGTCGCTCTCATTGATGGCTTTCCAGCCGCCGATGGAGGAACCGTCAAACATGAAACCTTCTGTGAAGGTGTCTTCTTCGATCGTCGTAATATACTGCGTGGTGTGATGCCACGTTCCGCGAGGATCGGTGAAGCGCAAGTCGACCAGCTCGACGGAGTTTTCGTTAATGAGCTCAAAAACCCGGGCTACTGCTTCCGACGACGCTTTGGTCGAACCGGTTTCTTTTTTCGCCATTAGTGCCTCTACCTGCCTGTTAGCGCCGCCATCGCGGCCTTCAGATTTGCGGTTCGCCGTTCCATCCTGAGAAGGGTCGATCGATACCGCACCGAAACTTTTTTGTCCTATGCCGGACATCCTAGCAAGACGCAAAAATCATCCAGCCTGCGGATTGTCCGTCAGATGGCGTCTCCCCCGCGTTCGCCTGTGCGAATACGGACCGCGTCATCGACCGGAATGATGAAAATTTTTCCATCACCGATTCGTCCGGTGCGCGCTGCATTGGAAATCGCCTCTACCGCTCGTTCCGCCAGATCATCGGGGCAGACGACTTCGATCTTCATCTTGGGAAGGAAATCAACGATATATTCCGCGCCGCGATAAAGCTCGGTGTGCCCTTTCTGGCGCCCGAAACCTTTCGCTTCGATCACGGTAATACCTTGAAGACCGAGTTCGTGAAGTGCGTCCTTCACCTCGTCAAGTTTGAATGGCTTGATGATGGCCTCAATCTTCTTCATGTCCCTGTCGTCACACCAATGTCTGTTGCGGCCAAGCTTCTAGCATGCGAACGGCAGCGATTGAACTGCGGTTCAGGCAGAACAGTTGCACGGGTTTGTCTTGCGGGCAATCGGGTTGACACCGAAATAATCCTGTCATCCGGGCGGTAGCCGCCGATTGTTGACGGAGACCTGAACGCAGGGCTTATTTCCAGTCCCTCCCGCTCTCAGCGCAGTGGAGCGGATGTCGCAGAGAACGCCTCCTTCTTTTCATCAGTCAGGCCCGGGGGTCACCGTGAAGCCATTGAACCATCAGTTGACGCAGTTGCCGACGACCATCTTCACGGTCATGTCCGCATTGGCCTCAGAACATGGCGCTATCAATCTGGGGCAGGGATTCCCTGATACGGAAGGACCGGCCCATCTGACTGAAGTTGCGGCGCAGGCGCTTCTGGACGGTCGCAACCAGTATGCGCCTCTGACGGGCCTGCCGGAGTTGCGCGAGGCGGTCGCGCGGTCGAACGTACGCTTTTATGGATTGCAGATCGATCCGGCGCGTGAAGTGATCGTGACGTCCGGCGCGACAGAGGGGCTGGCTTCATCACTCGCAGCCCTGCTGAATCCCGGCGATGAGGTGGTGGTCATTGAGCCAGCTTATGACACCTATCTCCCCATGATCCGGCTTCTGGGCGCTATCCCGAAGCTGGTGCGCCTGACGCCGCCGGAATGGTCACTGCCCCGCGATGAACTGGCAGCCGCCTTCGGACCGAACACCAAGGCGATCATTCTGAACTCGCCGATGAATCCTGTAGGGAAGGTCTTTTCTGAGGATGAGTTGCAGTTCATCGCGGGGCTGGTCGCCCGGCATGATGTGTATGCGCTGTGTGATGAGGTGTACGAACATCTGACCTTCGGGGCGCGCCATATTCCGCTGATGACCCTGCCGGGAATGCGTGAACGCTGCATCCGCATCGGCAGCGCCGGAAAAAGCTTTTCAATGACGGGCTGGAAGGTCGGATACATTACCGCGCCCGTTGCTCTGGCGACCGTCATTGCCAGGGCCCATCAGAATCTCGCCTTTTCCACGGCTCCGAATCTGCAACGCGCCGTGGCTGTCGGGCTGGATCAGGATGCCGCCTACTTTGAGACGCTGGCGTCCGAGATGCAGCTGCGGCGGGATATTCTGGCGTCTGGTCTCAGGGAGATGGGTTTTTCCGTGCTTCCCTGTGACGGAACCTATTTTCTGACCGCAGATATTCGTGGGGTCGGGGAACTGATGACAGGAGCCGAGACCGATCTGGAATGGAGTCGGCGTATGACGGTTGAGGCCGGGGTGACGGTCATTCCTGTTTCGGCGTTCTATGACGGAGCCTTGCCGGGCGCTCCTTCCCATCTGGTGCGGTTTGCATTCTGCAAGAAGCCCATCATTCTGGAGCAGGCGCTCACGCGTTTGCGGGATCGCATCGGGCGGGGATAGAAAATAGCAAATTTTCTATTGACGGGGTGCCTCGCAATTCTCTATTAGCAGGCCCGCTGTGTGGCGGACGTAGCTCAGTTGGTAGAGCGCCGGTTTGTGGTACCGGTTGTCGCGGGTTCAATCCCCGTCGTTCGCCCCAGCAATGAAAATCCCTGAAAACTGATATGTTTCCGATCTCAGCCTTTTGGCTGTGTCGCTGTGCATCATCTGTCCGGAGAGATGCGACGCTTCACGCCTCTCCTTCGCTCGAAACCCCGCCAAAAACCTGCTATACGCACAGCCTTCTGTTTCGTGGAGGCCTAATTGAAGGATCACTTCCCGACTTCCTTCGATATGGCGGAAGAAGCTTCCTATGATGAACTGAAGGCTTTGCTGGCCCAGAAGCCCGGTGATCCGCTTCTGCTGCATGGAATTGCGAAAGCGGCCTTCACGCAGGGACGGTTCGATCAGGCCGTCGGCTATGCGGGGCTGGCTATCAGAGCTGATCCCCGCGCTGAATTTCACGTCACCCTCGGGCTGGCGCTTCTCCGATTAGGCCATGTCGAAGCCGCCCAAGGCGCACTCAGGGTCGCCGTGCTGACGGACCCGAGCAATCCCTCCGCACAACTGGCGCTGTCTGAAGCCTGCGAGATGGCCGGACAGCTTGTCGAGGCAGAAGCGGCGCTCCGTATGGCGCTGGATCTACGGCCTCTGGAAGCGGGCTATCCGCTGGTTCTGTCGCAGTTTCTGGCGCGACATGGTCATTTCGCCGAGGCGCTCACCATGGCGCGGCGCGCCACACGACTGGCAGCCGCCGATGACGTCACGACACGGCAACACGAAGCAACCCTGCTCAATGCATCAGGCGATCATGCTGGAGCTGAAACGCGGTTTGCGGAAATCTGTAACCTTCGTCCCAACGATCCGGCTGCATGGGCCAATCATGGAGCCATGCTGTTTGAACTCGGTCGTCTGGATGACGCATGCGCCGCACTGGAAGAGGCAACGGTGCTCGGTCTGCCCACAGCCGAGACACTGACCAACCTCGGGCTTGTGCATATTGCGCTTGGTCATCTTGTAGAGGCAGAAAAAGATTTTTCCAAAGCGATTGCGCTAGGACCCGGTGACCTCCGCGTTATGCTCAATCAGGCGACGCTGCTGAATGATCTGGGGCGTCGGGAAGAAGCGGCGACCCTCTTCCGGCAGGTCATGAAAAACGCTGCGGGAACAGTGGATGCGACAAGAGCGCGTTTCAATCTTGCTACTGTGGAGCTTGCAGAAGGCCGTTTCCCTGAAGGCTGGCAGGATTTCGAAGCACGGCGTCTGCTGCTTCAGCCTCTTCCCCGGCCGGATCTCCCCGACTGGGATGGCAGTCCATCAGAAAAACCGGTCATGCTGTGCGGTGAGCAGGGATTGGGCGATTACATTCAGTTCCTGCGTTTTGTGCCGGTGGCGGCAGAGCGCGCGCCCATCTATCTGCTGGCGCCGGACAGTCTGGCAGCACTGGTCGAGCAGTCTCTGACGCTTCCCGTCTGGAAGCGGATTTATGAAGGCGGCAGGCTGAAACTCATCACCTCGGCCAGTGACAAAACCGTGGTGGCGAAAGCCTCTCTTCTAAGTTTGCCCTGTCTTCTGAACGTGGGGCGACCGTCGGAAACAGCGCCCTATCTCTGTGCTGCACAGTCGCGCGTTTCGCAGGACAGACAGCGGCCACGCATCGGACTGTGCTGGTCGGGTAATCCCGGCTACCGCTTCGATCGACGACGCTCGATTGCGTCGGACCTGCTTGAGCCGCTTCTGGAAATTGAGGGTGTGCAGTGGGTTTCTCTGAACAGAGGTCCGGCTCCCTCAGGCTTTGAACTCCTGCCGGAAGACGGCGATATGGCTGCGACCGCCGCCAGAATCAGCACACTTGATCTGGTGATTTCCGTCGATACCGCCATCGCTCATCTCGCGGGCGCGATGGGTGCGCCGCTGTGGCTCCTGAACCGGTTCGGCGGCGACTGGCGCTGGGCGGGGGGTAACTGGGACCGGCAGACAGGCCGCCATCTCTGGTATCCACAGGCGCGGCTGTTTGCTCAGGAAACGGCGGACAGACCGGACATCGCCTGGCGGGAACCGATCGCCAGAGTGGCGGAAGCTCTGCGATCCTTCATCGCCAGTCGTACGCCATAATTATTCGGAAAATCCGGTGAGGTGTCAGGATTTTTCCTGCTTCTTGACTTCGTTCCAGACTGCGTCGAGCTTTTCCACATCGCACTCCGCCGGTGTCAGACCTTTCAGGGCGAGCAGGCTTTCGACGGCCTCGAAGCGACGGGTGAACTTGCCGTTGGCCTGTCGCAGGCAGGTCTCCGGATCGAGATCGAGCCTGCGGGCCAGACTGGCGACGGAAAAGAGCAGATCGCCCACCTCGTCCTGAAGAGCCGCCTTATCGCCGGACGCGATTTCCGCCTCCACCTCGGCCAGTTCCTCATGCACCTTGGCGACAACTCCGCTGATATCCGGCCAGTCGAACCCGACACGCGCGGCCCGGGACGCCAGCTTGCTGGCGCGGAGCAAGGCAGGGAGCGCCAGCGGAATGCCCGCCAGCGCGCCATGCTCCGAACGCTTCTGCCGTTCCTGCTCCTTGTTCTGTTCCCACTGCGCGGTCAGAGCGGCCCGGTCGTCGCGGATATCCTGCGCCTCGCCAAACACATGCGGATGACGGCGCACCATCTTGTCGGCGATACGGCGCGTTACTTCTGCGAAATCGAAACGCTGCTTTTCCTCGGCAATCCGGGACTGGAACACGACCTGCAACAGAAGATCACCGAGTTCATCCGCCGTCTCATCCCACGATTCCCGCTCGATGGCGTCCGCCACCTCGTAGGCTTCCTCTATTGCGTAAGGAGCCACGGTTGCCGGTGTCTGCTGCACATCCCACGCGCATCCGGTTTCCGGGTCACGCAACTGCGCCATGATCTGAATGAGGCGTTCCAGTTCATGGCCTGCATCAGCAACGGAGGCGTCCATGAAAGAGTCTGAAGGGAAGGATTTGCTCATGGTGTGCTCCGTGGAAACTTGGATGCGATGGTTTGGGCCGGTCAATGCTGATTACGGTAAATGAAAGGAGCCTGCAGGAACAGGAGCGAAGTACGGATCATGGGAGGATTGCGTGATTGCTGTTTCGGCGACCCTCGTAATTTCCCGAAGGCGCGCACAGAACATTCGCCAGTATTCCCTGATAGGCAGTGGTTTTAATTGTAGAAGGGATCGGGAACTGATTCTGTTGCCCGATCCCCCTGATCTCATCAGAACGCTGCGTCGATATCCACCACGTTGATGAGCTTGTGGTTGACGAACTCCTTGATGCCCAGACCGATCAGTTCACGGCCATAGCCTGAGTTCTTGATGCCGCCGAAGGGCAGGTCCGCCTTGGGCGAGAGCGGATGGTTGATGACCACCATGCCCGTGCGGAGGGCGCGAGCCACGCGGGCGCCGCGGGCTTCGTCCTTTGTGAAGACGCTGCCGCCCAGACCATACGGGGAGTCATTGGCGATTCGAATGGCGTCCGCTTCGTCTTTCGCACGGTAGATCTGTGTGATGGGACCGAAGAACTCCCAGTGTCGAGCTGCGTTTTTCTCATCCAGATTGGACATCAGAAGCGGCTGGAAGAAAGCTCCCTGTTCGGGAACAGGCGCGCCAATCACCTCAACCTTTGCGCCAAGATCCATCGCTCGTGTTACCTGATCACGCAGATCATCGGCCGCTGCCTTGGATGACAGAGGAGCCAGCGTGGTCGTTGGGTCCATCGGATCGCCAGCTTTGAGAGCCGCGACACCTTCCTTGTAGAGAGCAACGAAGCGATCATAGATGGCGTCAGCCACAATCAGGCGTTTGGCGGAAACGCAGACCTGACCGGCGTTCCAGTGACGACCGATCACCGCCCAGCGAGCCGCTTTCTCCACATCGGCATCCTCAAGCACGATGAAGGCATCCGCGCCGCCCAGTTCCATGGTGGCTTTCTTCAGAGCTTTACCGGCAATGCCGGCGATAACCGTGCCAGCACCTTCAGATCCCGTCAGGGCGACACCGCAGACGCGCGGGTCATTCAGGATCATGGCGGTGTGCGGGCGTGCCGCATAGAGGTTACGGAACAGACCTTTGGGCAGACCGGCTTCCGCCATCAGCGTATCAAAGGCAGCGGCGCACTGCGGCAGGTTGGAGGCGTGCTTGAGCAGGACGGCGTTACCGGCGGAAAGCTGCGGCGCGATGATGCGAACCACCTGATAGAAAGGGAAGTTCCACGGTTCAATCGCCAGCACGATGCCCAGCGGTTCGTGAACCAGAACAGGTTTGCCCTCAGCCGGATCAGCGACAGGCAGTATTTCAGGCTTAAGCAGTTCTTCGGCGTGATTGGCATAGTATTCGAAAATTTCGGCAGAAAGAATCACTTCTTTCTTTGATTCTTCAAATAGTTTTCCCATTTCCAGCGTGCCGAGTCGGGCATATTTGTCGATGTCACGACGCAGGATGGCGGCTGCGGCGTTCATCACCTTCGCACGCTCTGCGAAGGACGTGTCACGCCAGACTTCGAAGGCGGCATGGGCCTCGGTCAGTGCGGTCTGGACTTCTGTATCCGTAGCATCGGAGAAGGTCGCGACAACTTCGTTGGTATAGGGATTGGTCGTGGCGTAAGCCATTTAAAGCCTCTTTCTTGTCAACTTATTGATGTCGGGAGAACGGGTGTGTTCGCGCTCCCGATGGTCGTGATCTGCAGGTCAGGCGGCGGTTTCCAGAATTTTGCGGCTGACATCGAGCGTGACATCACCGTTTTCACCCAGATGAGTCATGCCGTGATCTTCAAGCTGTCTGACCAGATCGTTGATGCCTTCGGCTCCGATGTCGTAGGCAGACAGACGGGTCGGTACACCGAGGCTTTCAAAGAATTCCTCGGTTTTGCGGATGACGGCGTCGATGCGCTCATCCTCTGTGCCATCGGTGATGTTCCATACCCGCGCTGCATATTGCAGAAGCTTGGCGCGCTTTTCGTTGCGCCGAACCTTCAGCAGGGCAGGGAACACCGTGGCCAGAGTACGAGCGTGGTCGATGTGGTATTTCGCCGTGATTTCATGACCGATCATGTGAGTGGTCCAGTCATGCGGCACGCCTGCGCCAATCAGGCCGTTCAGGGCGAGAGTGGCGACCCACATGAGGTTGGAACGCAGATCATAATCATCCGGTGTCGCTACAATGCGCGGCCCGATCTCGACCAGACTGGACAGCAGCCCTTCGGAGAAACGGTCCTGAGCCATGCCATCGACCGGATAGGTCATGTACTGCTCCATCACATGGACGAATGAATCCACCACACCGTTGATGACCTGCTTCATAGGCAGGCTCATGGTGCGCATGGGGTCCAGCACGGAAAAGCGCGGATAGACCAGCGGGTTGGAGAACAGCAGCTTGTCACCGGTGGACTGGCGCGAAATTACGCTCAGGCAGTTCATCTCGGAACCGGTCGCGGGCAGCGTGACGACCGTGCCCAGCGGGAGCGCCTTTTTCGCGGCTTCACCCTTGCTGACCAGAATGTCCCACGGCTCGCCTTCATACGGCACGGCCGCTGCGACAAATTTGGTGCCATCCATGACTGATCCGCCACCGACGGCGAGAAGGAAGTCGAGCTTTTCCTTCCGCACCAGAACCACGGCCTTCATTAGGGTTTCATAGGTTGGGTTGGCTTCGATGCCGCCAAATTCACGGAATGTCCGGCTGCCCAGTGCGGCCCTTACTTCGGCCAGCGTGCCGCTGCGTTCTGCGCTTGAGCCGCCATACAGCACGAGCACGCGGGCTTCAGGTGAAAGCTGTTCGTCAAGCCGGGCAATCATGCCTTTGCCGAACAGTATCCGGGTGGGGTTGTAGAATTCAAAGTTCTGCATTTTCACACCTACTAGACCGGTCGACTATATTAGACCGGTCGTCTATTAAAATGAGAGGACAAATTGCCACGCTCTGCTTCGGAAGCTAGATGTCCAGTAGTTGCCTGCTTGCCATCCAGGCATGATCAAACGGCGGGGAGTTGCGCGTAATCTTTGCTAAAAGCGTCGAGCCCAGCCAGAGCTGATACAGTGACGCAGCCAGCATCTGTGCGGGTTGCTTGCTGTGGATCGACCCTTCCGCCTGACCCCTGGCGATAAGGGTGCTGAGGCGGTCAATAACAGCACGCGTGCCAATATTCAGAATAGCCCGCATGGGTTCAGATAAGTCTGATACTTCTGCTGCCAATTTTACGATCAGGCATTTGTTTCCAATCTGCCCGTCGATGTGTGTATCACGCCAGAATGTAAAGTAACGCGTGATCCGTTCTATAGCGCTTTCATCATCATTTCTGATGATGTCATCCATTTTTATCAGATAGTCTTCGATGTATGACTGTAGCAGAGCTTCGCCAAAGGCTTCTTTTGATTCGAAGTAATGGTAGAATGACCCTTTGGGAATGCCTGCGACATCCAGTATCTGCGCCAGACCAACCGCAGAGAAACCTCGCAGGCCGATCAGCGGTCTGGCCGCTTCCAGTATATGCTGTCGAGCAGCGCGATGTTTGTCCGCGATCTTCATGATGATGTGTATAGGCCTGACTGAATGAGGTGTCTATATAAATTAGACCGGTCGTCTATTTTTTTCTCTTCGATATCCATCATCAGTCACTCTCCATGATTCTTGCTCTGGTAATATGCGGCGTATTGAATTGACATCTGACGAATAATTGGAGGGAAGGGTTGGGCCGCACCACAGCCTCATATGTACTCGCCCAGTTCGCCTGCATGGATATAGTTTTCCCGTCCGGAAATAAGGCGGTCGATATCTCTCTGCCTAAGTTCGCCATTCATCCGGAATAAATGCGCATTCTTCTGCTTTTGACGAACGTTCCATTCTGACCAATAACAGCAGCATGGCCTCCACGCGCTCCAAAAAAACCGCACCCGTAAAAGCAGACATTCCCCGTCTCCCCAACGGGACCGCCATCGCCTCCCGCGACATGACAAAGCCGGAAATCATCCGCTTTCTGGCCGATCTGGCGAAGACATGGCCGGATGCCGAAACGGAGCTTGTGTTCAGCTCGCCCTATCAGCTTCTCGTCGCGACGGCGCTGGCGGCGCAGGCGACGGACAGTTCCGTCAACAAGGCGACACCCGCGCTGTTTGCGGTCGCGCCCGGTCCTAAGGAAATGGTGGCGCTCGGTGAGGAAGCGGTCGGCGAGCACATCAAGACCATCGGCCTGTGGCGGAACAAGGCGAAGAACATCGTCGCCCTGTCGCGTGATCTGCTTGAGCGTCACAATGGCGAAGTACCCGCGGACCGTGACGCTCTGGAGGCGTTGCCCGGCGTCGGTCGCAAGACGGCGAATGTCATCCTGAACGTGGCCTACGGACTTCCGGCCATGCCGGTTGATACGCACTGTTTCAGGCTGGCCAACCGGACGGGGCTGGCGCGTGGCAAGACGGTTCTGGATGTGGAGAACGCGCTGGAGGCGCGCATCCCGCGTGAGCTGCTGCGGGACTCGCATCACTGGCTGATCCTGCAGGGACGGTATGTCTGCAAAGCCCGGAGGCCTGAGTGCTGGCGCTGCGCGGCGACGAAAGACTGCCTTTATCCTGAAAAGGAAATGATCGCGCCCAAAAGGTAGAGGGGGTGTTCCGCGTTCATCAGAAAACCATGATCGTCATGTAAATGTCATTGTTGTTGCAGCAGTGATACGAGTCTGATGCCCGGTCGCCCGTTGCGCTGACTGCCTCTGTGTTCTAGGTGCAGGGACACATTCTCAGGCAGGTCTCCGGCCATTGCATCAGAGAATTTGCTCCGCCCGATGTTCCATTCTCTGGTTTTCCCTTTGGTTGCAATGAAGACTCATGACCCCTGTATCGTGCGGTTCAAGGTCGCTCTTTCGGCGGCCGGTTCTGTCTTCGGCTGGTCTGTCCGGAGCCGACAGGCATTGATGCGTATGGCCAGACAGGCCGCCGCGTTGCTGTGCATGGGCGTGCTGGCGATTGGTTCGGCGCATGCGGATGGACAGGCGCCCGTGCAGCACAGATCGGACGGACGGATCGTGGTGCCGGAAGGCTCGCCGGTGGACCGGCGACTGGCGGTTGCTGCGGTCAGTGTCAGTCACTGGAACCGTGGCACGACCGCTCCCGGCGTCATCGTGGCGGAACCGTCCCGAAACGTCACGGTCTTCTCGCCTGCGGCCGGAAAGGTGCTCGATGTCGCTGTTCGGGTGGGCGAGCATGTGGATGTCGGAGACGAAATCGCTCACATTCTCTCGGCTGACGCGGCGCAGGCGTCCGCCGACGAACTGAAGGCGCGGGCGGCGCTCGATCTCGCCAGCCGGACGCTTCGCCGTGCGCAGGGCGTGCTGGCCGCCGGAGGTGAGGCGGTCAAGGATGTAGAGACCGCAAAGACCGGCTACGCGCAGGCGCAGGCCGAAGAGCAGCGCGCCCGCACGCATCTTGAATCCCTCTCCACCAGTGTGAATGCGGGCGGCGTCATCACGCTGCGATCGCCCATCGAGGGCGCGGTCGGAAGCGTCAACACCACGGCGGGCATGAATGTCGTGGATCTGACGCAGCCTCTGGCGGTGGTGACCAACATCGCGGAGGTCTGGGCCGTCGCCAGTGTTCCCGAGCGCGACATCCGCAACGTGGAACTCGGGCAGGCCGTCAATCTGACGCTTCCCGCCTTTCCCGGCCAGATCTTCCATTCCACCGTGTCGGGTATCGAGCCGATCATGCAGGCCGATACGCAGGTGCTGATGGTGCGCGTCATTCTCCAGAATCTGGATCGCAAGCTGCATCCGAACATGTATGCCAACATGACGGTCATGGCCCCGCAGCCGGAAACCATTTCCGTGCCGCAGTCGGCGCTGGTCATGAACAACGATCAGGTGACGGTGTTCGTGGAGACGGCCCCGCATGTGTTCGAGCGCAGGGAGGTTCAGGTCATTTATGATGACGGCGCTCTGTGCCGGGTGACCTCCGGGCTTGCTCCCGGCGCCCGTATCGTGACCACCGGCGCGATCCTGCTCAACGATGATTAACGCCATCATCGCGGGATGCCTGCGTCAGCGTAAACTCGTTTTTCTGGGTGCGTTCATTCTGGCTGTCGCCGGCCTGTTCGCATGGCGCAACATCGCCATCGAAGCCTATCCCGATCTTGGAGCGGCGACCGTGCAGGTCTCGACACAGGTGCCGGGTCTGGCCGCCGAGGAGATCGAACAGCAGATCACCATTCCGCTCGAGCGTCAGCTCGCCAGCACGCCGGGGATCGTGGACACGCGTTCCAGCAGCACGTTCGGGCTTTCTCTGATCACGTTGATCTTCAAGGACGGCACGGACGTCTATTTCGCCCGGCAGCGTGTGACCGAGCAACTGGCGCAGGTCACGGTGCCGTATGGCGCGACGCCGGGCCTCGGGCCGGTCACAGGCCCATCCGGCGAGATTTACCGCTACACACTGGAATCCGACCGCGCCAACCTGATGCAGCTTTCGGATATCCAGCGCTGGATCGTCATGCCGGCGCTCCAGCAGATCCCCGGCATCGCGGCGGTCAATAATTTCGGCGGTTTCACCAAGGAATATCAGCTCGTCCTCAATCCCGGCGCGTTGCAGCGTTACGGCATCGGCCTGAACGACGTCATCACGGCGATGCAGAACAACAACGCCAATGCCGGCGGCGGACGGGTGACGCGCGGCGAGCAGTCTTACGTGGTCCGTGGTTCCGGCCTCGTCCGGACGCTGGACGACATGGGCGAGATTGCCGTCAACCAGCATCACGGCGTGCCGATCCTGCTGAACGATCTGGGGCGTCTCCAGATGGGGCATCAGGTGCGGGAAGGCATTCTGGGCAAGGATTCCAACCCGGACACGATCGAGGGCATCGTGACGATGCTCAGCGGTCAGAACGCTTCGCTGGTGCTGGAAAAGGTTCATGCGCAGGTGAAGCTGCTGCAGAAGCAGCTTGATCCGCTGGGCGTGAAGATCGTCCCCTATATCGACCGCGATACGCTGGTGAACGCGACCACCGACAAGGTGATGGACACCGTCTTCAAGGGTGTTCTGCTGGTGGTCGTGGTGCTGCTGGTGTTTCTCGGCAGTCCGCGCAGCGCACTGGTGGCGGCGGTGACCATTCCGCTGGCGCTGGCGATGGTCTTCGTGATCATGGATCTGGCGGGGATGCCCGCGAATCTGTTTTCGCTGGGCGCCATTGATTTCGGCGTGGTGGTGGACGGCGCCATCGTGGTGACGGAAGCGATCCTGCGCATCCGCGAAGAGCGGCCGACGCAGAAGATCCAGATGAAGGACATTCTTGGCGTCACCAACCATATCGGTCGGTCGATCCTGTTCTCCACGCTGATCATCATCGTGGCCTACAGCCCGCTGTTCGCGTTCGACGGAGCGGAAGGCAAGCTGTTCCGCCCGATGGCCTTCACAGTCAGTTTCGCGCTGTTCGGTGCGTTGCTCAGCGCCACGATGCTTACGCCTGCTCTCGCGTGGCTGGCCATGCGCAATCCGCATCGGCTGTTCCACAACCGGCCGCTGGAATGGCTGCATCACCAGTATATCCGCTGGCTGGGTCATATCGTGGATCGGCCGTTTCTGGCCTATCTCGGGGGTGGGGCGGCCTTTGCTCTGGTGATCGTGCTGGGTCTCAGCACCGGACGCGAGTTTCTGCCTGAACTGGACGAGGGCGCGCTGTGGCTTCAGGTGGGACTGCCATCCGGCATCTCGCTCGACAAGGCCAGCGCCATGGCGAGCGAAATCCGCAAGGCCGTGAAGGAGTTTCCTGAAATCTCCTACGCCATCACGCAGCTTGGGCGGAATGATTCCGGCACAGACCCCTGGACGCCATCCCATATTGAAATGCCGGTAGGGCTGAAGCCCTACAGCACATGGCCCTCTGGCGAGACCAAGGCGCAGTTCGAGCACCGTCTCCGCGACCGGCTGCGGCAGATTCCCGGCATCAGCTTCGATATCAGTCAGCCGATTGAAGACGGCATGAACGACCTTGTCGGCGGCGCTCATTCACCACTGGTTCTGCGTGTCTATGGTCAGGATTTCGGAGAGTTGCGACGGATCGGCAACGAGATCGTGCGTATTCTGCATGCCGTTCCCGGCACACGCGACGCCTCGATCTTTCAGGGACCGGAAATTCCGGAACTCTCCATTGCCGTGGACCGTCCGGCCATCGCCCGTTATGGCGTTTCGGTATCAGACGTGATGGCGGTCATCCAGAACGGCATCGGCGACGCGCCCGTCACGCAGGTCTATGTCGGTGACCGGACCTACAACATGACGGTGCGGTTCCAGCCTGACGAGACGGCCAATCTTCAGAAGCTGGGGCACCTTCCTCTGACCGGCACGTCGGGCGATCACATTCCTCTGGAAGCGCTGGCGAAAATCAGGCTGGAAACAGGCGAGAGCAATATCGCCCATGAATATAACCGGCGTCAGATCACCATCCGCGTGAACAATGGCGACCGGCCACTGTCACAGTATCTGACGGATGCCCAGACCCATATCGATCGTGAAGTGCATTTCGACACCACGAAATATCGTCTGGAATGGGCGGGAACCTTCCAGCAGCAGCAGCGGGCGCAGGCCCGGCTGAGCGTGGCGCTGGCCATCATGTTCGCCGTGATGCTCATGCTTCTGTTTGGAGAATTCCGCCTGTTCCGTCAGGCCGTGCTGGTGCTGGCCGTCGTGCCTCTCGCCACGCTGGGCGGCCTGATCGCGCTGCATGTGCGCGGGGAGACCCTGAACGTCGCCACCGTGGTCGGCTTCATCGCGCTGTTCGGCGTGGCGATCCAGAACGGAATCATCATGATTTCCAACATCAACAGACTGCGCTCGGAAGGTAATTCCCTGCGCGACGCCGTGCTGGAAGGAGCGGGCGAGCGGTTCCGTCCTGTTCTGATGACGGCGACGGTCGCTTCCGTCGGTATGCTGCCGGCCGCGATCGCAACCGGCATTGGCACGGACGTGCAGCGCGGTCTGGCGACGGTCGTGGTGGGCGGACTGGGGATCGCCACCATCCTCACCCTGTTCATTCTGCCGACCTATTACGCCGAGATGGAAGCCATGTTCGAACGGCGGCGTCAGAGCCGGATGGACGCGCTCCAGAACGGCGACGCGGGAGACCGGTCATGACGTGGAACGGCCGTTTCAGCACTCTGCCTCGTTATGTCGGAGTGTCGCTCAGCGTCCTGATACTGGCGGGCTGTGCGGTCGGACCGGACTTCCACCGACCAGCCGCGCCCGTGACGGCTTATGTGCAGGGCGGTCTGCCCAAGAGCAGCGGTGGGCGGGCAGGATCACAGTCGGCGCAGGATGGCGATCAGGTTTTCCAGCCCGGCGCGGACATCCCCGCCGACTGGTGGCGGCTGTTCCATTATCCGGAACTCGATCAGCTTCTGAAACGGGTTCTGGCGCGCAATCCGTCTCTGGAAGCTGCGAAACAGTCGCTCTACGCCGCCCAGCAGGACAAGCTGGCTTCGGAAAGCGCGCTGTATCCGTCGGTCAGCGGTTACTTCAATCCGGCCCGTTTCAAGACGTCTCGGGCCTATTCCAACGTGCCGATGGCCAATTCATGGCTTTACAACATGCATACGGCGCAGCTGAATATTTCCTATTCGCCGGATCTGTGGGGCGGGGTGCGCCGTCAGGTCGAAGCTGCCGCTGCCGAGCGGGAGGCGCAGAAATACCAGCTTGAAGCGGCCTGGCTCACGTTGACGAGTTCCGCCGTGGATGCGGCCATTTCCTATGCGATGGTGCGTGAGGAAATCGCTGTCACCAATGTGCTGATCGACCAGCAGGAGAGGGTGCTGCATTCCATGGAGATGCAGCAGAAGCTGGGCGATGTGTCGATGGCCGATCTGGCGCAGCAGCAGACGCTTCTGGCGCAGACCCGCGCGACATTGCCGACCCTCCGGCAGACGCTGGACGCCCTGCATGACGAGATCGCGGCGCTGGCGAACGATCCGCCGGATCAGCCGACGCCGGAGTTCGAACTGGCCCGCTTTACGCTGCCTGCCGAACTGCCCGTCAGTCTGCCCGCACAGCTCATCAATCAGCGGCCGGACATAAAAACCGCTGAAGCCTACTATCACGTTGCCTGCGCGCATGTGGGCGTGGCGATCGCCAACCGTCTGCCGAACGTGCAGCTTGGGTTCTCACCGGGCTTTGCGGCGGCAAGCATCGCTCAGATGGCGGCGCCGGGCTTTGGTCAGTGGGAACTGGCGGCAATGTTGAGTCAGCCGCTCTTCGACGGATTTGAATTGCAGCATCAGGAAACCGGGGCGCGCCGCCGTTACGATGAAGCGGCCGCGCAGTATCGCTCGACCATCACCACGGCGGTCGAGGACGTTGCTGACAGTCTGAATGCTGTTCACAATGATTCCGAGATGCTGATCCAGACAGAGAACGCGGCGCAGGCGGCGACGAGAAGCGCCAGCATCTCACAGGCGCAGCTTCGTCTGGGTGATGTCAGCCGGGTGGCAATGCTGAATGCGCAGCAGGCCGAGTTGCAGGCGAAACTGGCTCTGGCGCAGGCGCAGGGCGCGAGATTGTCCGATACGGTCGGGCTGTTTCAATCGCTGGGTGGCGGCTGGTGGAACCGCGTGGATGACCCGGCGAACCAGCGGAAAGCGGGTGGCAGAAAGCGATCATCGCAAAAGGGCTGAAGCGTTTTGACGTCTGGCCGTTTCTTGCCAATGCGGGCTCTGGTCACGTCCAGCAAGGAGCGCGTGCTCCTGATAAGTCGGGAATAGCAGTGTCCAAAAGCAAGCCGTTGGTGAGGAAGGAGCAAAGTCTACAAAATCCCTACCGCCAGATCGCTTCGTTCTCATCCTTGTAACGGTCGATGCCGATCGTGCGGATACGTTTCATGTCGGCATGAGGCGGCAGGCCGAACACCTTCCTGTATTCCCGATTGAACTGGGAAGGACTTTCATATCCCACGCGAAATCCGATTTCAGCCACGGACATCGCGTCATGGAGCAGCATACGGCGGGCTTCCTGCATCCGGAGGCGAAGGCGGTACTGCAGGGGGGTGAGGTTGGTGGCCTGCTGGAATTTCTTGTAGAATCGGGAGCGGCTCATCCCGGCAAGATGGGGAAGGGCGGTCATGTCTCCATTTTCAGTGAAACTCTGCCTCAGGAAGGCAATGGCCCGATTGACGCCGGACAGATCGCTTCTGTCATTGGCAATGTCATACAGTGTTTTTCCCTGCTCCCCCGCAAGCATCCGGTAAATGATCTCCTTTTTGATCAGAGGCGCGAGAAAATGGATATCCTGTTCCGAATTCAGACAGTTCAGTAAACGCAGCACCGTATCGAGCAGATCATCGGTCAATGCGCTGAGCCCCATGCCTGAACGGGAAGAGGGACGCGGCAGGGCCTCTGAGCCGCATGCTTCGATCACTTCCAGAATATCCAGTGGAGAGAAAGAGATGCAGGCTGCGAGATAGGGCTTTTCGGGTGAGGCTTCTGTGATCATGCCTGAGACCGGCAGATCGACTGTTGAGACGAGATACTGACGCTCGTTATAGTCGTAGATTCTGTCGTAAAGAGAGACCTGCTTGCTGCCCTGCACGACGATGTAGATACGGGGTTCGTAAACGAAGAGAACGGGATCGGTTTTCCGCTCGGATTTATAGAGGGTCAGGCAGTTTATGGCGGTCCTGACGACTTTATCCTGACAGAGAGCAGCGACGCGCGACTGGATTTTTCTGAGGGTATCAGAAGTCATGAAAATAGTCCGGGCGATTGGCGCTGTGGAAAATCAGGCAATTTTTTAGGAAGATCATTCTATCCCATTCATGCCTTTTGAGCGCAAACCTCACAGCATGAGGACAGGCGGAAACGGCAAGGAAACGAGGTGTCGTGATATTGATGTCCCACCTTGCCTGTCACCGTTCTGCGTGGCCGGGAAGGCAGGGATTGTGGATTTCTCATCATACCTATGGCCAGAAGCCTCTCTCGACATCATTGAGAACAGGGATATCAACCATGACTGATCGTGTTGCTGTCATTACCGGTGGAAGCCGTGGAATTGGCGCGGCTGTGGCCGAACATCTCGCCAGAGACGGATTCGATATCGCGTTTTCCTATGCGCGGAGCGAAGCGCAGGCTAATGAGTTGTGCAGGAAAATCGAGCAGATCGGGCGGAAAGCCAAGGCCATTCAGGCCGATGGCGCGACCGTTGAAGGCAACAAAAAAATCATCGCCGAAACCGTGAAGCATTTTGGGCGGATTGATGCGTTGGTGTGCAATGCTGGCGCTTATCCTTACACAACCATCGATCAGGCCAGTATCGAAGACATTGAGAAAGTTCTGAACCTCAACGTCCGTGGCGTCATGATCGAGACACGGGAAGCGCTCCAGCACATGAAGAGTGGTGGTCGCATCATCCTGATGGGGTCGGCCTTTGCGGGGCGTCTGCCTTTCCCCGGCCTGTCTCTCTATGGCGCGACCAAAGCCGCGCTGCGTGGCTTTGCGCAGGGCGCTGCCCGTGACCTCGGTAAGAAAGGCATCACCATCAACGTAGTGGAGCCGGGCCCGATCGACACAGACATGAACCCGGCGGATGCCGAGGGCGCGGCGGCGCTTGCAGGCTTCGTCGCGACCGGCGCTTATGGTCATGTCGGAGACATTGCCCGCATGGTGGCGTTCCTCGCCCGACCGGATGCCGGGTATGTCACCGGGGCGGCCATCCCCGTGGATGGCGGACTGCTGGCCTGATTGCGGCAAGAGCGGGGATATGCCTTTCGTGTCATGGCTGTCCCCCTCTTGAAACGATCCTGTCTTCAATCCACCTGAAAGGCAGAACTGTCGCTGCTCGTTTTTCTTTCTGAAGAGCGTGGCGGTGCAGTGGTGTTTTGAGGAAGCCTGCCGGAGGAGGACGTTCGCTCTGAAGGCGGGTTTCTGTTTTCGCGTCCCTGCGCTAAACCTGAGCCATGGCTAAACCTGAGCCTGGTGCAGGCAGGCGTGTGACGGTTGCAGGAAGGCAGGATTGCAGACGATGGATTATATAATCGGCCAGAACCGTTCAGCGCCTCCCGCCGGTAGCGGAGCCGGCCCGCATGGTGGGGCTTCGGTGGCTCCCGGTCAGAAGGCTGGCGGCGACATCATCATGGATGGAACCGAAGCCAATTTCATGCAGATCGTGCTGGAAGCCAGCCGCAATGTGCCGGTTCTGGTTGATTTCTGGGCGGACTGGTGCGGCCCCTGCAAGCAGCTGACGCCGGTCATCGAGCGCGTTGTCACGGCGGCCAAGGGCCGGATCAGACTCGTCAAGGTCGATATCGAAGCCAACCGCAACCTTGCCGCGCAGCTGACCCGTCTGGGGCTGCCGCTTCAGTCCATCCCGATGGTGGCGGCTTTCTGGAAAGGTCAGATTCTGGACCTGTTCCAGGGCGCGCTTCCGGAAAGTCAGGTCAAGCAGTTCGTTGAGACTGTGCTGAAGGCCGCTGGTGGCGGCACGCTTCCGAGCGCCGATCTGCTGGTGGAGGCCGGTGTGGCGATGGAGGCGGGAGAGCCTGCCCGTGCCGCCGAGCTTTATTCCGCGGTGCTGGAAGATGAAGCCGAGAATCCGGCGGCGTGGGGTGGTCTCATCCGCGCCATGCTGGCGCTGGACGATGAGGAAGCGGCGGCTGCGGCGCTGGCCGATGTGCCTGTGGCCATCACAGCGCATCCGGAGGTCGAAGGCGCTCGCGCGGAGCTGGAACTGAAGCGTGAGGGCCGGAAGGTGGCGGGTGAAGCTGATGAGCTTCGCAAGCGCATTGCGGCTAACCCGGATGATTTTGACGCACGGATGGATCTTGCCAATGCGCTGAATGTCGCCGGTCACCGCGAAGAGGCGGCTTCCGAACTGCTGGCGATCATCAAGGCGGACCGTGAGTGGAAAGAAGGCGCTGCCAAACAGCTGCTGTTCAAGTTCTTTGAAGCGTGGGGACATACGGACCCGGCAACAGTGTCGTCGCGTCGTCGTCTTTCTTCCATGCTGTTCTCCTGAGGAGGAATGGGTCTGGCTACAGGTTCTCACTTTTTCGATGACAATACGCCGCGGAGAGTTCCCCGCCTCGGTGACATCACCCTGGCGGATCTTCCGGCGGAAATAGGGCTTTTCCCTCTGTTCGGCACTCTGTTGCTGCCCCGGGGGAAGCTGCCGCTGAATGTCTTCGAGCCGCGTTATGTCGGGCTGATCGAGGATGCTCTGGCTGATCAGAGGCTGATCGGCATCATCCAGCCATTCAGCGAGATTGACGATGATGAGGACTTTGCGGCGGAACCACATCTGTTCGAGGTGGGGTGCATCGGTCGAATCACATCTTTCGTGGAGCGACTGGACAATACGTACGCCATTACGCTGACGGGTATCAGCCGTTTTCGTTATCTGCGTGAGAGTGAAGGCGCGCGCGGATATCGTCGCGCGCGTATCGATGTTTCCGCTTATGCGGGTGATCTGAATGAGATTCCCTCCGCGCCGTTTGACCGGAAACTGCTGCTGGAATCGCTCAAGGAGTATTTTGAGTCCCGCGGCATGGGCGTACGGTGGGAAGTGATCGATCAGATGGCGGATGACGCCCTTCTGGTTGCGCTGCCGATGATCTGTCCTTTCCCTTCTCCGGAAAAGCAGGCATTGCTTGAGGCGGATACGCTGACCGAGCGGGCGCGGGTGCTGCAGTCTCTTCTTGATCTTTCCGGATCGCAGAACGGCGGCGCCCGGCCTGTATAGAATTTCTGTTTGTTTTTTTTTGGAGACAGTCATGACGACCACCGAGATTTCACCCCCTCTGGATCAGCGGCTTCTGTCTCTTCTCGTGTGCCCGGTGACAAAAGGGCCGCTGATCTATGATCGTGAGGCTTCGGAACTGATCAGCGAGCGTGCCGGTCTGGCTTTTCCGGTTCGGGATGGAATTCCGATCATGCTGCCGGAAGAAGCCCGCAAGCTTTGATCCGGACCGTTTCGGTTCAGAAAGTACAATGTGTCGCCCGGCCATAATGAATGTGTCGCGATGGGTTTTGATCTTCACGCCTGTCGCCTTTCTGGCGTCCTGCGGACTGTCCGGCACTGATCCGAGGGCCGGTGACAATATTGATGTCCCGCCGGAGCGCCCCGGTCGCAATATCCCTGAAGCAGCCGAAGCGGAGGAACGCCATGAGCGGGAGGCGAATTATCAGACGCCGCCTGCGGGGGGTGGCGTAAGGGAGGGCTATGAGCCCGCGCCTTATGCAGGCACGGCGCTGCCGAAACCCGGCACGTCCAATGCGACCCCTGATACTGAAGTCACATATGGTAAACCGGATTCAGGGCAGAACAAACCACGGTAACCTGTCAATGAATAGGAGGTATTTCCCGAAAACGTGTGACAATGCTCCTTATTCGGTCGACAATACGTAACAAGAATACTGAAGTGAAATCCCGGAGGCGACCTCATGAAACTTTTGGCGGTACATCCCAGTGCATTGATGTACACAAGAGTGTTTCTAAGACTGGAGCCTCTTGGGCTGGAACTGGTGGCGGGTGCTGCGAGAAACGCAGGTCACGATGTGCAGCTCATAGATCTGCAGGTTGAGAAGCATAAGGATTACTGGAAGCTGGTCGAGGAATTTCGGCCTGACGCTGTCTGCTTCTGCGGAAATTATCTCGCGAACATCCCCGAAATTGTCGATCTTTGTAAAGAGACGAAAGATCGTTTTCCGGATTGCTTCACCATTGTAGGCGGTCATTCCGTTTCTTTCATTCCGCAGGATGTTCTTGGTCTGTCGGAAGGCGCGATCGACTGTATTCTCAAGGGTGAAGGCGAGCCCAGCATCGGTCCGTTGCTTGAAGGCTGGCTGAATGGTGATATTTCCCAGGTGCCGGGCGTTGTGACGACGGAGTTCGAGGGGCCGCCTCCGACATTCGTCAAAAGTCTTGACGAAGTGCGGCCCGCTCGTGATCTGCTACGTCACCGGAACAAATATTTTATTGGTACGCTTGATCCGGCAGCTTCCATCGAATTCGCGCGTGGTTGCCCCTGGGACTGCACGTTCTGTAGCGCCTGGACTTTTTATGGTCGTTCCTACCGCACGGCTGATCCGAAAGTTATCGCCGATGAACTGGAAGCTCTGAAGGAGCCGGGCGTCTTCATTGTTGATGACGTCGCGTTTGTTCATGCAGAGCACGGTCTGGCGATTGCTGCGGAAATCCGCAAGCGTGGGATCAAGAAGGAATATTACCTTGAAACCCGCGCGGATGTCCTCCTCCGCAACAAGGAAGTTTTCAAGGAATGGAGTGAGATCGGCCTCAGTTACATCTTCATTGGTCTTGAAGCTGTCGATGAGGAAGGACTGAAAAAATTCCGTAAGCGTGTTTCTGTGGACCGCAATTTTGAAGCGCTTGAATATGCCCGTTCACTGGGACTGATGGTGGCGATCAATCTCATTGCGGATCCGTCATGGACAAAAGAGCGGTTTGAGACGATCCGTCAGTGGTGTCTTGAGATTCCGGATATCGTCAATATTTCGGTGACGACGCCTTATCCGGGTACGGAGATCTGGCACAAGGAAGCGCGTCGTCTCACAACGCGAGATTATCGTCTTTTTGATATCCAGCATGCGGTTTTACCGACGACATTGTCCCTGCCCGAGTTCTACGAGGAACTGGTGAAAACCCAGCAGGTTCTGAACACCAAGCACATGGGGTGGTCAGCTCTTCGGGATACGGTCGGAATCGCAGCCCGTCTGCTGAGCAAAGGGCAGACGAACTTTGTTAAAATGATCTGGAAGTTCAATTCCGTTTTCAATCCCAAACTGCAACTGGCGGATCATATGCGCAGGCCGCGTTATGAGATGCCTGTCCAGCCGGATGTGGTTGATAAGATGAACGTCAAGGAGTTGTATGTTCACGGTCCGGGGGGACGCAAATCCCGTACTCTGGATGATGATACTGAAAAATTTGTCGATCAGACCCGTATGGGGGCTGATGCCTGAGGAAATAACTCAGGTTATGTGAAAACGGCGGAAAGCTGCTGCCCTTTCGTCGTTTTTATTAATTCCCTGAGAATGGGGGCAGTTTACCAGCACTAAGACAAATGAATGCGCGGATGTTTTTTTGACGTTTTTTAAGCTGCTTTTTTTGAAGCGTCAGGATAAAAACAGGTCTCAGCGATTTGAAATATTCGTTTCGCATCGTGTAGAGACACGGTTATAAACGGTTTGGTAATGGCATGCCTGCCCACATCTCTTGAGGTGCTGGAAGCTGGGTTGTATCGTTCTTAACCGTTCAGTCACGATGATTGATCTTGGTGTTATAAGCTGTCCGCTATGTGTCGGGAGAGTGGATGCTGATGAGTGACCGACGCTTGGTTGTGGATTCAGGTTACGTGGCTTCTGACATCGAGGGCGCTCAGCCGTTGGTGGAGGTCCCGGCTATACGCCAGTTATTGAGGGAGCCTTATCCCTACCTCCATAGTATTCTGGCAATGACCGTTCGCGGTCTGGATGTCGTTTCCGTGGCTGTTGGCACAATGGTCGCGGACTGGTTCGAGAAGAGCCATATCGTTCATTCGGGAGGAACGGGAATAGATGCTACCGATCTGGTGGCAGTTATGGTTTTTTGCCTGTTTCCAAAAAAGTCAAAACTTCTCGCCTTTCCAAAAATCCGTCGCGCCAAAGCGCAGGTCCGCTATCTGATCACGCCTGTTCTTGCAGGGTGGTTTGCGCATGTCTGTCTCTCGACGCGGAAATCTCACAGAAGGGTTGTACATCGGGTTAGATTATGAAAAAGTCTGTTTTGTAGAAAAGAAATTTTCGTAAGCTATAAGAAAACCCGATGCAGACAGAGT
>NZ_JAAABN010000013.1 GCF_011516765.1 Acetobacter sicerae
TCAAGGAGTGGCGGGCTGTCGCGACCCGATATGAGAAAACCGCCGCATCCTTCCTCTCCGTCATCCTCATCGCTGCTACAGCAGACTATATCAAGACCTAACAGGCCCTAGCGTCTTTCATGCGAATGTCAGCTTTCCGATTATTCTTTCCGACAGCCAACATTCCGTTCTTCCTCCAAAAAGCACCCTCCCCCTCAATACCGATACTGCCACAACACGCCCACGCTGCTTCCCGGATCGTTTTCCGGCGTGGTGAAGCCCGTCACGTTTCCGCCGGTGCCGACCGTTGTGTTGAGTTTCAGGTGCTTGGTCAGATCGACCTGCACCTGCGCCTGAGTGCCGCTACCGGAGGTCGCCTGCTTCGCGCCGACATAGACGCCTTTCATCACATACTTGCCTGCTTCGACACTGGCCCCGCCGTTGCCGACACCTGAACCGCCGCCGATGGCCAGACGATCCAGACCGAGGGTTTTGCGGACGGTCCCAAGCGGATCAAAACCAGCGCCGCCCGCAATGGTCGCCAGAGCCGCGCCAAGTTCCGCCATCTGCGTGGTGGACAGTGAATGCGAGTCCGTTCCGAACAGAAGCATTGCCAGAACCTGATCCTGTGGCAGGGACGGAATGGATTCAAACGTGATCTTCGGGTCGCTGGCGTAACCACCCACTTTCAGCATGGCCGTCTGGCCGCTGACACTGCGTTCCGCGACAAAGTCCAGCGTCGGATCGAGTTTGTGGGTCACGCCCGTGCCGTCAAACCCGACACGGCCTTTTGTAAAGTTCAGCGTGATACCGCCAAGACTGAACAGACCGCGCTTCATGTTGAAGCCGCCTTCCACAACAGGCTGGGCCGCCGTGCCCTTCACGCTCAGAAGTCCGGCCATTTCGGCGTCCAGACCATGACCACGCACGAAGAACTCACCCGGCGAGGTGAGTTTCAGATCCAGCCCGATGACCCGTTCAGCAACCTTGTTTTCAGCCTCCGGCGGTTTGTCGCCGGGTCGGATAACATTCAGCGTCGCGACAGAACTCGGCATGGAATTGGGAATATTGACTTCCACATGAGGCAGCCTGATGCCGCCCACCACATCAATGCGGGTATCAGCCTGTCCTTTAACAGTGATATCCGCATCCATGATCGCGGTCAGCAGATCGCTGGCGACGGGCTGCGCCTTGCTTGCGGTCAGATGCAGATCGACCGGCATGCCGGGTGAGAACACGCCGACCGTTCCGGTGAGAGCCAGAGAGCCTTTTCCGGCCTGAGCGGTGAAGGACTGGATGACCAGCCGGTCATTCTCAGCCAGAACGGACGCCTCGATATCCGAAAGATGCAGACCCTGCGAGAAATCCTGGATATCGCCCTTGTGCAACGTCAGTGAACCGCGCGCCGCTGGACGTGCTGCGGTCCCACCTACGGTCATGTCGAAATTGACCATCCCCAGCGCCTGTCGTCCGCTTGCGCCCAGCATGGCGTTGGCGAGGGACAGATCCAGATTGCCGCGTGTATGCAGATTGATCAGTCCGGTTCTGGATGTCGGAACGGTTCCGTCCGCCGAAAGATTGACCTTCGGACCGGCGCTGGCATGTGCGTTCAGGCGGGCCGTCGCTCCTGCCAGATCGGCTGTGGCGGCAATCTCGGCAGGTGGCAGTGAGGCCGCGTCACCGGACATCATCCTCAGGCCGTGACCATCGAGACGCACATTGCCACGGGGGGCAGCGAGCGTGCCCGTCACCTTGGCGTCAGCGGACAGGGAGCCGGTTGCGTGCAATGTCGGCGCAAAGGGTTTGGCCAGTGCAGGCGTCACATTCCTGATCGTGGCCGTCAGATTCAGCGCGGGCTTGGCTGTGCCGGCAATGTCGATGCTGGCCGGAGCCACGCCGGGTGGCGCGACCGTGGCGCGAAGCCGGTCAACACCCAGCGTCTTGCCGTAGGAAACCCTGACGGGCGCTTCAAGTTTCAGGGATTCGCCCTTGGCGTTGGCTGTCAGACGGCTGACCCGCACAGTCTGTTCCGGAATATCGGCTACGGCGGCGAGATCGAGAGCGGCTGGAGCGCCATACAATTCGGAAAACTTACCGTTCGCATCGACGACAATCGCGTTCTGCGGTCCCTTGACCGTCGCCCGCAGACCGCCCGCAATGGAAGGCGCCGCAACCCTGTCGAGTTGCAGGGACAGGTCCGCACTGGGCGCGCCTTCAGGATCGTTGACGAACCCGGTCAGCTTCAGCGCGCCGATACGGTAAGGAGACATCGCCACATCGCCGGTGACGTTGATCGCGGCTTTCAGCGGACTGCTGTCGGTGGCCGCCGTGCTTTTCAGCGAGGCGGCAAGCGTGCCGCTGACAGGCTGGCCTATCAGGTTCTTCAGATCCGCCAGTCTGGCGACCTTCAGGTCAAATGTGCCGAGCGGGATCTTGCGTTTGGACGGCAGTTCCAGCGCACCATCCCCATGCACGCTGTTCCAGTCCAGTTTGGCGATCTTCAGGGTCCGGTTGCCGTCCCTGTCCTGCGTTGCGGCCAGATCGACGTTCAGCGGCGCTTTATCGAGCGTGCCCCCCGCCGTCAGGTGCGCTGTCGGCGCGGAGGGCAGATGGTCGGCGTCAAGGTCAAGTGTAATCGGACCACGTGGCATCGTGGCCGTGCCGAAGTCACTGGCGAGATGCGCCTTCGCCGAAAGATCATCCGTTGGACCGGAGGCGTCGAGATCAAGTCTGGCCGTGCCGCGCAGCATCTTCGCCGCTGCGGACAGGTCTGTCAGCGACAGGCTGGCCTGTGCGGCATCCAGCGTGGTCCTGCTATCCTTTGTATTCGCTGTGGCGTTGGCCGTGAGATGCAGCTTACGGCCATCAAGCGTGAATGTGTCGAGATGAATGGTCTGCCCGTCATCCTTCCTGGTGAGGGTCGCGTGCGCCGCCAGCTTGCCGGTCGGACCGATCAGACCGACCGCCTGTTCAAGTCCTTTAAGTGCTGCGATATTGCCGGTCAGAGCCACCGTCGTCGTGTCCCCGGAGGCTTCCGGCAACGCGAAGTTGGCTGCAAGATCGGCGTGACCTTCCAGCTTCTGCCCGCCAGCCGCCGCGAGAGGAGCCAGATCAGGCAGGTTGAGGGTCGCATTCCCTCTGATGGCGGGCTTCGTATCGGACTGTGCGTTGAGCTGAAGCAGCGGATGCGTCAGCGCCAGCACAACCGGAGCTGTCGGACTGTTGGGGGCGTATGTGGCGTCCAGCTGCAAGGGCGCACTGGCCAGCAGGGTGGGAGAACTGCCCGGAATGCGCAGTCCGGACGCCGCCGCATGCAGATGCAGCTGATCGAGAGTTTCACCCTGCCCCATCCCGTCGAAGTTCACATCAAGGGCTCCGACCTGCGCGCCGCCAGCCGCAAGCTGCTTCACCGTCAGCGTTCCGGTTCCGGCGGGGGCGGTATAGGGACCACTCAGTTTCGCAGCCAGAGCAATGGACTGCCAACCGATGCTGTCGCTGAGCGACATGGCGGGCGCGTTGAGAGCAGCGGCGACATCAGCCGTATTGGCGACGAGGTTGAGTTTGCCTTTCACCGTGCTGGTGATGCTCCCCGCCTGCGCGCCGAAATCGAGAGCGGCTGCGTCCGTGGGACCAGCCAGATGCAGGGTCAGAGAGACCGGCGTGACCTCCGGCATCTTGCTCAGTCCCGCAACGATGCCGTCCTTGCCGTCCTGAGCGGTCAGATCGAGCGTCAACGCGCGCGCCTGTGTCTTTGCCGCGACCTTCAAGGCTCCGTCTGCATCAAGACGTTTCAGATCGACCAGAATATCGGCCCTCGGAAGATCCTTGAGGGACAGTCCATTGATCAGCGCATCGAGTTCCGGAGCCGCTGCATGACCTTGCAGGGAGAAGGCCGCCGCCAGTCCTGCGACAGGCGCGCCCACCTCGATCCGTCTGGCGTCCACCGCCTTGATGTCGATCCCGAGGCCGGTTTTGGTCGGACCGCTGGAGGGCGTCGCGGGTTTGGAGCTGTCACTGACTGGCAGACGCGGCAGGGCCAGCCGGTCGCAGCTGAGCAGATCGACATGCACCGTGCGGCCGACCATACGGAGCGGCGACCAGTCGAGACGCAGATTTTCGATGGTGAGCCAGACGCCTTTTGTATCACGCAGCTCGATATGCGCGATTTTCAGCGCGTCTGGAAAGCGTCCGCTCAAACCCGTCACGACAACCGTATTACCGGTCAGTGACGCTGCTTCCCGTTCGATGAAGTGACGCCCCGGATCAATATTCGCACCGACAAGAACAACGCCGACAACCAGCGCGGCGAGACCTGCGACGGAGGCGGCGGCGATCCCGCTTCCTCTGGCGATGCGGCGACCAAGGGAACGACGCGGCTTAGGTGGGTTTTTCGGGGGAGTATCAGGTGTCGTTTCGGACATCAGAAGGTTTCTCCCAGACCGATATAGAGTTCCCACTTGTCGCCGCGTGGCTGACGGTTAAGCGGCACGGCGATGTCGAGACGCACGGGTCCGATGGGCGTGAAATACCGTGCCCCCGCACCCGCTCCAACGCGCACGGTGCCGGTAAAGGGCGCGCTTCCCGATCCCACCTGCCCGGCGTCCATAAAGGCCGCAGCCCCCCAGCTTTTGAAAAAACGCTGCCGGAACTCGACTGTTCCGGCATCCAGCGACGTGCCGCCGATTGCATATTTGGAGTTGGGGAACTGCGGTCCTACGCCCTGATACCGGAAACCACGAATGGTCGCCGTGCCACCGCCATACAGCCGCTGATCGGGGGGAATATCGTAGGTGGAAGCCCCCTGCACGCTGCCGACAATTCCTCTAAACGCAAAGACGCTTCGACCCGGTTGTGTGAGGCCCAGTCGCGCAAGATCGAAATAGGTCGAGGCGTTGGCCTGAAGCAGGGCGAAGAAGCTGGTGCCGTGATCGAAGGAAGCGGATGGTGTTGCGCTCAGGGAGATGCGCACGCCATGCGTTGCCGGATCAAGAGGAGAAGGCAGGTCGGTACTGTCATAGTTGGCGCTGATGGGCGCAAAGATAAGCGAATAGTCACGGGTATCACCGAACTGCTCGATCTTTTCCTGTTCCGCCGCCAGTCCGTAGGAAAGATTCCAGCGCTTGCTGAGCTCCCGGACGATACCGCCTCGTAAAATGATGGCTGTCTGGCGATAGGAATAGAAAAGCTGCCGGATTCCTTCGACCCTGAAACTGGCGTTCTGACGACGGCCGGGAAAATCCGGTTTGAAGAGATCGGCATACACATCATAGCCGAACCCCTGCTGGGCCGTGCCGCCGACACCCGTGACCAGAGCCGTCAGTTTCAGACGTTCAGCATTGCCGAAGAGGTTGTGATGCGTCCATGACGCACCAACGCGGCCACCAAGGTCCGTCGAATAGCCGGCCTCGGCTCCGACCGTGTGACGTTTGGCTTCCTTGAAACTGAAGGCCAGCGGCATGCTGCCATCAGGGGCCAGCTTGGGCGCATCCTTCACGCCCACCGTGGAGAAGATTCCAAGAGAAGCCAGATCCTGCCTTGAATCTTCAATTCTGGAAGGCTGGTAGAGCTGTCCCGGCGCAATCGTCAGACGTCTGCGGACAAATCTGGGATTGGTGTAGTCGAGCCCGTTCAGGGTGATCTTTCCGATATCGGCTTTTGGTCCGATGGTGACGGGATACATCAGATCGAGCGTTCTGGAGGTCGGCTGCAGCCATGCGGTCGGCACGTCGACCCTGGCCAGCGGATGCCCTTCCTCCCTGAGCGTATCATTCAGCTGGTTCGCGGCCTGCAACACATCGGTGGCGACCGCAGGCGCGCCAGTCTTCATCCCGAACGCCTTCTGCTCGCTTTCAGAGAGAGACACCGGCTTCTTGGTTTCCGGTTCGACGAGCTTCACGGAACCGACATGATAGAGCGGCCCGGCCTTTGCGGTGATCCTGATGGAAAGGGCCTGTCCTGACGGCATGGAGGCCAGCCAGAGCGGCAGACCGATATCCTGCCCGTCCATGGACATCTGCGGCGGCACCTGAGCGCCCTTCGGGCGGTCCACCGTGATGGTGATCTTGCCGTCATAAAAGCCGAAGCTCTCGAGCGCCGTATTTAGGCGACTGTATTCATTCCTGATTCGCCCCGCGAGGGCGAACGGTCCGACAGCATGCGTTTTCTGGAGACTCAGCAGATCGGACGAAGACGTCAGAGCGGCGTCGATATCACTATTGCCCGTCGGTTCGATCTTCGTCGTATAGGAAACCGTCGGGCCGATCGGCTCCGGCGTCTTTTCCTTCTGCTTCTTGCTGTCCCCGCTGGCTGCAAGGGTGGGTTGCGCCACGTTCAGAAGGACCACGAAAGCAGACGCCACCGTCCACCATGACCTGTCATCACGCAACCAGCGGCGGCGTGCAACTCTGGGCTCTCCGTGTCCGCACTTCTTCTTGTGCGCATGGGAGACTGGCGGAGAGGCTGCGAAGGCGGACATCAAACCCTTAATGACAAGATTTTCCCCAATCGACGAGGTGCATCCAGCCCTTTTTATAATGATCTATGTCGTTTTTTTGGTCCGATTGTCATCCGTTGTCGAAATTCGTGATTTGAGGGTATGGAAAGGGATGCACCCATCACTCCTTCTTTCCCTCCCGGACGGAGAGGTATATGCGCGCCTCCGCTAACCCCTCCTCTTCCCTGTCCCACATGAAAAGACGCGGCGCCCCGTTCCGGATCGACGCCGACGAGCTCGACCGGATCGATGCGAAAGAGCGGGAGCAGGCGCAACGCAGCCTTTTCCGGCGTATCCGCGGCGTGAGCAGACTCCTCGCCATCACGGTATGGGTTCCTCTCTCCGTCGGGTTCGAGGCTGTGCTTCTGCTTGTCCCCGGCAACGCCAAGATCCGCTGGACACGGGTGATCTGGGGCGTCCTGTGCCGACTGCTGTCCCTGAAGATCAACGTCATCGGACGTCGGGCGGGCGGAGTCACGGGACCGAAGTCGCGGGTCCGCGGAGAGCGGCCGATCATCTACATCTCCAACCATTCAAGCTGGATCGACGTGCCGGTTCTCGGCACCGTCCTGCCCTCCGTTTTTGTGGCCAAGGGCGACATCGAGCACTGGCCCATCATGGGGCTGATTTCAAAGATCGGCCGCACCATTTTCGTCAGTCGCCAGCGCAACACGACAGGCCGCGAGCGTGATGAAATGACCTCCCGTCTGGCGAATGGCGACAATCTCGTGCTGTTTCCGGAAGGCACGTCCTCCGACGGATCACGCGTTCTTCCATTCATGTCGGCCTTTTTCGCCATTGCGAAGCCGCCCCGCCTGCGGGAGCCGGAAGCGTCCCAGATGCTCCCGGACTTTCCGCCCGGCATGACGCCTCTGATCCAGCCTGTGTCACTCGTCTATGACAGACTCGATGGATTTCGCATCGGCAAGGCCCGTCGCACCGTGTTTTCCTGGTATGGCGACATGGATCTCGGCCCTCACGTCTGGCAACTGGTGAAGCGGAAATCCATGCGCGCCACCGTGCTGCTGCACCCCCCTCTCGACCCCGATGATTTCCCGAGTCGGAAGGCGCTGGCGCAGGCGACATGGCGCGCCGTAACAAACGGCGCCGCCCGTCTCCGCCAGAATGACGAGCCCGATCCGCCGGAATGGCAGGTGCGGCTCAGGGGACCGGCCAATTCATCACGGAACCGTGAAAACAAAAGGTTTTCTTGACAAACCCTTTGTATCTTTCGCCTGATGGGAACTGAAGGTCTGGCCAAGTCACATTGGTCGCAACCCCAGCGTGAAGAGAGGTCCATGGCTTGATTGCCTTTCGCACTTCTTCTGCTTCTTCGTCCTTTGCCTCCGGCGTCATGAGCTTCTGCCCTTGACCCGGACGCCCGCAATCAGGATTCCTCCCCTCCGTCGCACGGAATGGTCCGGCGGCGTGCCGGAACGAGCCTGAACTGTGACGACTGATCTCCCCACCCGCTCCAACACCCGTGGCCTGCATATGATCACGTGGGGTTGCCAGATGAACGTGTACGATAGCGCCCGCATGACGGATGTCCTGCGCCCGCTTGGCTATGCGCCGGTGGATGACCCCGCGCAGGCGGACATGATCATTCTCAACACCTGTCATATCCGTGACCGCGCCGCCGAGAAGGTATTTTCCGAACTCGGGCGGCTGCGTCACATCAAGGAAGAGCGCAGCACGGAAGGCCGGCAGACCGTTCTGGCCGTGGCGGGCTGTGTCGCGCAGGCGGAAGGTGAGCAGATCCTCAAGCGCGCGCCCTATGTGGACATCGTGCTCGGACCGCAGACCTATCACCGCCTGCCGGAGATGGTGGCCCGCGCCGCTCGCGCCGGTGGGTCCGTGATCGACACGGACTTCCCTGCCGAGCAGAAGTTCGACTTTCTTCCTGATAGCGAAGCGCCCCAGACGGCAGGCAATGTCACAGCCTTCCTCACGGTGCAGGAGGGCTGTGACAAGTTCTGCTCGTTCTGCGTGGTGCCTTACACACGCGGTGCGGAAGCCAGCCGTCCCGTCGCCTCCGTTCTGGCGGAAGCGCGACGCATGGTCGCCAGCGGCGTGCGCGAGCTGACCCTGCTCGGGCAGAACGTCAACGCCTATCATGGCGAAGGTCCGGACGGCGGCACATGGAGCCTCGCCCGACTGGCTTATGCGCTGGCGGAGATTCCGGGACTGGAGCGTATCCGCTACATGACCTCCCACCCACGCGACATGGGCGATGACCTGATCATGGCCCATCGTGATCTGCCCGCGCTGATGCCGTTCCTGCATCTGCCCGTGCAGGCGGGGTCGGATAAAATCCTCAAGGCGATGAACCGGGGACATACGGCGGACGAATATCGCCACCTTGTGGATCGTCTGCGGGCCGTGCGTCCGGATCTGGCCCTGTCCTCCGATTTCATCGTCGGGCATCCGGGTGAGACCGACGAGGACTTCGAGGCGACCATGCAGCTGATCCGCGATGTCGGGTTCGCGCTGGCCTACTCGTTCAAATACTCGATCCGGCCGGGAACGCCTGCGGCAGGTGCGCCGTTGCAGGTAGCGGAAGCCGTCAAGGACGAGCGTCTTCAGGCATTGCAGGCGCTGCTGCGCGAACAACAGGATTCCTTCAACGAGGCTGTTGTCGATGTCGTAGCCCCAGTGCTGTTTACAGGTCGGGGCCGCAAGCCGGGCCAGATGGTCGGCCGGTCCCCATGGCTTCAGCCGGTTCATGTCGATGGACCGGATGATCTGGTCGGCAGGACTCTTCCTGTCCTGATCACAGAACGACGCAGCAATTCGCTGGTCGGAACGCTTGTCGAGGAGTGTATGCCCGCTTGACCCAGCCCATCGCACCCGGAACCTCCCAGCCCCGTCACAAGGGCTCCTCCCCTTCTCCAGCGAGGGACATGTCGCGCACGACAACCCTTCAGTTCGGAGATAACGCCCTTCTGGCGCAGCTGGTCGGTGATCACGACCGGCATCTGCGTCACATGGCGGAAGCTCTGGGAGTGCGCATTGCCTGCAAGGGCAACCGGATTGCGATTGTAGGTGAACCGGGTCGCACGGCGCTCGCCCACTCCGCGCTGACGACCCTCTACCGCAAGCTGGAACGCGGCACGCCGATCAACACGGATGAGATCGACGCCGCCATCCGTCTCTCCGACATTCACGCCGCCCTGCGCGATCAGGTTCCCGGACAAGCACCGGAGGCTGCCACCGAAGTCGAGACGAAGCCGAGCAACGGTCCTCGGCTGATGATCAATGATCTCCCGGCCATCCGGACCCGCCGGGGCGCCATCGAGCCGCGCTCACCGGGTCAGGCCGCCTATATGGAGATGCTGGCCCGCAACGAGATGGTGTTCGGTGTCGGCCCTGCCGGAACCGGCAAGACATATCTTGCGGTCGCGCAGGCAGTCGCCATGTTGCAGTCCGGTCAGGTGGACCGGATCATCCTGTCACGGCCCGCTGTCGAAGCGGGTGAGCGGCTGGGCTTCCTGCCCGGCGACCTGAAAGAAAAGATCGACCCCTATCTGCGCCCGCTCTACGACGCGCTGCATGACATGATGCCCGGCGATCAGGTGACCCGGCGCATGGCGACCGGCGATATCGAGGTCGCGCCCCTCGCCTTCATGCGTGGCCGCACGCTGGCCCATGCCTATGTGATTCTCGATGAGGCGCAGAACACGACGCCCGCGCAGATGAAGATGTTCCTGACCCGTATGGGTAATGGCACACGCATGGTCGTGACTGGTGATCTCAGTCAGGTTGATCTGCCGTCCGGCACGACTTCCGGCCTGCAGGACGCGCTCGATACGCTGGAAGGCGTGCAGGGTATCGCCATCAATCGCTTTGACGCGAGAGACGTTGTGCGGCACAGACTGGTCGCGCGCATTGTTGATGCGTATGATGACAAGAAGACGGTGGAACGGGAGACCTCCCGCAACCAGAGATTCCGCCGGGAGCACAATGGAACCGCCAAGTACTGACAGCTGCGCTCTCCAGAGCGCGGCAGACGGCGAGCCCTCCCCTTTCGGGGCCGGGCTCTTCCCCTTCCCTCCCACCCAGTGGGAGGAGGACACCGGAACAGATGACAATGGTCCCGAGATCATTGTCGAGGACACGGGGTGGCGGGCTGCCGTCCCCCATGTAGAGCGTCTGGTGCGACGCGCCAGCGACGCCAGTCTCGTCTGGATGGAGCGCCGTTTTTCCGGAGTAGCCCTTGTGCTTCCGGAAACGATCGTCCTGTCCTCGGACAGGGTCGTGAAGAAGCTCAATGCGCGTCATCGCGGCCGCAACAAGCCGACCAATGTCCTGACATTCGAGCCGCCGCCCGGTTATCCCGGTGGTGAAATCATCCTTGCTCTGGGTGTTGTGTGCAGGGAAGCCAAGGCTGCCAGAAAACCTGTTGCGCATCATCTGGCGCATCTGATCGCGCACGGTGTCCTTCATCTCAGCGGGCATGATCACCATGAAGCCGGAGATGCGCGACGCATGGAGATGGAGGAAGCCCGCGTTCTGGCAATGATGGGCCTTCCCAACCCGTGGAAATCCCGGACATGAGCGACACAGACCATTCCAACGGCGTGAACGGGTCGCAGAAGACCCGAAAAGGGCTGTTTTCCCTTTTCGGCCGAAAGAAAGAACAGGGCGTCCGGCACTCCATTGCCGCACTGGTGCAGGAAGCGGCTGATGCTGGCGAAGGCGGTGATGAAGCGCCTGAACTGGACCGTCAGGAACGGGCGCTGATCGCCAATGTGCTGCGCCTGCGCGAAACCAGCGCTGATGACGTGATGGTGCCGCGCGCGGACATTGTGGCGATGCCCGTCGATATCAGTCTCGACGACGCACTGGCGATGATGCGGCGTGAGAACCACTCGCGTATGCCGGTCTATCGCGGGCAGCTCGACGATATTGTCGGCATGATCCACGTGAAGGATCTGATCGCCTATGTCGGCACGAGTGAGGCGTTCAATCTTGAAACGCTGCTACGTCAGCCGCTGATGATCGCGCCGCAGATGCCGGTGCTTGATCTGTTGCTGATGATGCGGCAACGACAGGTCCATCTGGCGCTTGTGATCGACGAGTATGGCGGGATCGATGGCGTTGTCACTATTGAAGATCTGGTCGAAACGATTGTCGGAGACATTTCCGACGAACATGACGAACCCACGGTCGCGTTGATTGTCGAACGGCCTGACGGCTCTTTTGACGTGGACGCCCGTTGCCCGGTGGAGACGTTCGAGGAACAGATCGGCCCGATCCTGACGGAAACCGAGCGGGAAGCGGAGATCGAAACCATTGGTGGTCTGGTCTTCCGGCTTGCAGGTCATGTTCCGACACGCGGTGAAGTTTTCAACCATGAAAGCGGTTTCGTTTTCCGCGTTCTGGATGCTGACGCCCGTCATATCCGCAAGGTTCGCGTCAGAAAACCGGCTGAAATTCAGACGCCTTCCGCCAGCACGGGAGCAGGCAGCAGCGAAAGCTGACACAGGAAACGCAGGGACGGACGAGAACCTCATCAAGAGGCTTTCATCCGTCCCCGCAGGATTTCTTTTTCCGAAAGCTGATGCCTTCAGGCTTCCTCAATACAGGAGGTAGCCGCTGATTTCCGCTTCGGGCTCAAGGTAATACGGCACGAAAAATTCCGGATACCCCTCGGAATAGACATGATCAATGCCGCTGGGGGGCACCGCTGGTTTTACACCATGACTGGCGAGGCAACTGTAGAGCGTGCTGCGAAGCTGGTCGGAAGACAGTCCCGTCTGCTTCGTTCCCTGAAACAGATCTTCCGCATAAGGCATGCAGGGAGCAGGCGTATGGGCCAGCTTGTTTGCAATCTGCTTTTTCTTGTAGGCCGCGATATCGGCGTCAGACGCCCAGATTTTCAGCGTATTTGGTGAGGAAGGCTGGAACCACAGATCTCGCCAGCCGATAGGCCCACCGTGGAAACGCGTTACGGCGATACCCGGCTCTTTCGTGCCATCTGCCCGCACGAGAGTGCCGTGGCACGCCAGAACCTGATAATGAGAGCCGAAGAGATGCCCTTTGATGGCGCCATCGGTAAAGGCCGTTGCCGGACTTGCCGGTTTGTTGGTCACTACATCAGGCATTGCTGTTGGCGCATTGGCAATCGCGACGATTGACTGGTCCACTGCCGGTTCAGCGCAATAATTCTTCAGCGGGTCAACGGTATAGGAACATCCGGCCAGAAAGACGGTCAGAACAACGGGAATATAAGATTTCATCGGTTTGACTCGCGGAAATATCCCTGTCAGGCCACAGGAGAAACCCCGCCGCCTTTTGACTGCGAGGCGATAAAAACCTGTTTCTGCCTAACCTTCGGTTTCCCACTGGTCAATCACTCACAGTGTGAAGGGAGCCATTCATTCTCCGGCAAGCTCCCGGAACCGCGCGAAATCCGGCTGCCCGTCAAACAGGAACAGCATGTAATAATCAAGGTAATGCCGCCGGTTGCGCGCCACCTTCGTATAAAAGGGATAGACATCAAACGGACCCAGCATGTCTTCCGGATGAGGTTCACTCTCCAGAATACATCTTGCCCTGAACAACGGGGCGTAGGTGGCGGAATTCTCCGCGTCACGTCTGCGCACGTGATAAAGATTCTTTCGAAAATGCCTCAACCTGTCAGGAAGGATGAACACAATGCCTTTTTCGATGAAGGGGCGAGGCAGATCCTCGGCCCTCATATAACGCAGGCTTTCCGGCATATCGCAGAACCAGGGATGATCCTGAACGATCACGTTTCATCCCCGGTCATTAGAACACAAGTCATATGTTAGGTAACGCATGCGGCGTAATCCAATATCCATAAAATCTGACAAAGCATAGGGTGTCGTGACAGATAAGCCGAACCTGCCCTGAAACATAATACGAGTTCACTTCGCTTACAGAAGACGGGGCAGCCATCGTCTATTTTACGGACAGTTGCATCCCCTAAAAGCGGCTTGATCTCAACCTTTATGAGACGGCCCCATAACTGCACGGTAGATGATTATACCCGGTAGGACTCTCCGTGCATTACGATGCCGAGGTTCGTGATCCGGCGATGAGAATGTCCACAAGGCGCTTCGCACTGTTCTCCCAGCCCGGACCGGCCGAATAGTTCGAAACACCCGCCAGAGCCCTGAGCAGATCGATTGGCTCGACGTCATTACGCATGTCGCCGCTCGCGACTGCGGTCGTCATAAGCTGGTCGATTGCGTTCTGGAGAACCGTGCTGGAGTGGGCATAAAGTGCGCTCGTTCCTCCAACCAGCCCATTGAGGGCAGGAGCGATCATCTGCTTGGCGGCTATATAATCCACAAACAACCGCATCCATGCCCGCAGGGCTTCCACCGGCGGATGCTGCGCGGCAAGGGCCGGCACAGCCTCGGCAAGACGGTCCAGTTCAATCCGATAAACCGCCTCGATCAGCGCATCGCGATTGGGAAAGTGACGGTAAAGCGTTCCGATCCCCACCCCTGCACGACGGGCAATTTCATCCAGCGCGATATCGACTTCCCCCGCAGTGAACGCTGTCCTGGCCACTGTCAGCAGGTTTTCCCTGTTGCGTTGCCCATCGCTGCGCGGCCGGCGGGGCGGCTTTTTTTCGTCGGTCACCAGTTTCCCTCTTGTTAAGCGGAGGATTCCTCCGCATATACAAAGCGGAGCCATGCTCCATATAACATCCTGACTGCCGCCTCGGCAAAAACGGATGTATCCTTTCAAGGAGTCCTTCCATGACACAGATTTTTGGCGCGAGTTCGACAACGGAAGATGTGCTCTCCGGCGTATCCCTGAAGGGCAAACGTGTCCTCGTGACGGGTGTTTCTGCCGGTCTGGGCGTTGAAACCGCGCGCGCTCTTGCTGCGCACGGCGCGCAGGTGGTGGGGGCCGCTCGTAACCTGACAAAGGCAGAACACGCTACCACACAGGTTCGTGCAGACGCGGAGCGTGGAGAAGGGAGTTTTGAACTGGTCGCTCTGGATCTTGCAGACCTGACCAGTGTTCGCGCCTGCGCCGACCAATTGAACGCCACCGGTCTCCCTTTCGATCTGGTGATCGCCAATGCGGGCGTGATGGCCACGCCGTTCGGCCATACCAGGGACGGGTTCGAGACGCAGTTCGGGACCAATCATCTGGGACACTTCGTTCTCATCAACCGGATCGCGGGACTGATACGTACGGGCGCCCGACTGGTCAATGTCTCTTCGGCCGGACATCGCTTCGCGGATGTTGACCTGAACGATCCGAATTTTGAGCATACTCCGTACGATCCATTCATCGCCTACGGGCGCTCGAAGACAGCCAATATCCTGTCTGCCGTTGCTTTCGATGCACGACACCGTGCACGCGGCGTGCGCGCCACAGCGATCCATCCGGGTGGCATCCTGACCGAACTGACGCGCTATATGCCAGCAGGCGGCATTGAGGCGATGGTGGCCAGAATCAACGAACAGGCTGCGGCTGAAGGCAAGCCGCCGTTCCAGTTCAAAACCATTCCACAGGGGGCGGCCACCTCAGTCTGGGCTGGCGTAGTGGCGGAAGCTGACGAGGTTGGCGGTCATTACTGCGAAGACTGCCACGTAAGCCCCATCGTGCCCGATGATCAGTCAAGCAGTCTGGTCAGTGAGGGCGTGCGGGCCTACGCAGTTGATCCCGTGCATGCTGAGGCTTTATGGGCAAAAAGCGAGGAAATGGTTGGGGAAAAATTCTCCTGAGACATGAGCGGCCCCTGTTTCTGGCATTGGCGATACGCCTGATATCCAGACAGATATTTACCGATTTATATGACCGGAGCGCAGGGAGACGGAAAATGTCTTCCTGCGCTTTCCTGCAATGACATGCGTGCAATAGATGACCATGCTCGAAATTTTCGCTTTCCGGGCCAGAGCTACAATTTCAAAACAGCTTACACGTTCCCGGTCTATTCTCTGGCGTCCGCTTTCGCGTTTGCGTCCAACAACATCACGCATACCTGAGTTACAAGCACAACTGAGTCACAGACAACGGTCATGCTTCCTGAAGTCACTTTTCCATTCGTCCAGAGCGAGGTGTGCAATCAGAAAAATCCTGATCATGGCAAGAATTTATCGTGCTGGCGGGGATTAAGCTCAACCATCCTGTATGCAGATACAGGCAAGGAAAACAATAGAACAAAATCCCCTTCGCCGCCTTCCCACAAGCTGGCTAATTTTCCAGATGTCTGAAATCCAGTCGTGACCAGTAATAATCAGCAAGGATATGAAGAATGATCGTCAGGCACCCCACCAGCCGCTCCTAGCGTAATCCAGTCAGAGCAGGCCGCCGCGTCGAGGCAATCTCATCCTCCTGCGTTTCCGGCATCGCAAACAGGAAGAGGAAAAAGACAGCGGTCCCGCTACCTGCCAGCGCCAGAAATGCCGGATTGAACCCATAAGCGGACGTCAACCAGCCTCCGACAAAATTCGAAAGCAAGGCTCCCACGGTGCCAACAGCAAGTCCCACACCAATGAGCAGATTCCGACGTCCCCCCTTCTCCGCCAGATCCGACATGATGGCATAAAAGAGTACCAGAATAATGCCCGAGGAGATGCCATCCAGAATCTGGGCCAGACACATGACGGGCCAGCTGGCGCTCCAGAAAACCATCAGATCACGCAATGGCTGCATCGCCAGAGCAACCAGAAAGAGCGGTTTTCGTCGGCATGATCCGGCAGTCCGTCCAACCAGAAAGGCGACCGGCACCATGGTCGCCTGCGCGACAATAATGCAGACGGCCGTCATGAAAGGCACACTGCCAAAGTGATAGACGGCATGCCGTTCAATCATGAGCGGAACGGTTGCGCCATTCGCCAGATTGAACAGCAGGAGGCAGATCAGAAAGATGAGCAATGGAGCATTGGTCAACACATGGATGACTTTCCGCCCCTTTGCGACACCCGATTCTGGAGCACCCGACGCAGCCTCCTGCGCATCGGCTCGGCCTGTAAGCCGCACCACTAGCAGGAGGCTGATTCCCGCCAGTCCTCCGATGGCCCATAAAGGTGTGAGCGGTCCCGCCATCGTGCCCACGACGCACATGAAGCAGGCGACCAGTGCGTTGCCCATATGGTTGAACGACTCATTGCGCCCCATACGCGCCATATAACCGCCGGGGCCAGCGGTCTCGCGACTGATCGCCGCCAGCAATGGCGAGAACAGGGCTCCCGCGCCGCCGGCAAGAAAATGGATGCAGACAATCTGCCAGAAGCCGGGAAACAGAGCGGCGACCGAGACCGAGAAGATTGTCACAAGGCAGCAGCCTGCCAGGATGAGCCTGCGCGAAGACAGCCTGTCGAGCGCCCATCCCCCCAGCAGACGTGCAATCACCGCTCCTGCGCCACCCGACGCAATCGCCATGCCGATATCGGACGACGGCCATCCATAGGCTGCAAGAAGGCCGGTCAGGAACGCGCCGAGATTGTCCTGTACGTCCGCCAGCAGAAAGCTGATACCATCAAGGGCAAGATTATCCCGACGGCGAAGTGTGTCTGTCTCATGGCTGATCATCGGTCCCCATCATCATTGTCTCTGGACCGCATCTGACTGCTCGATCTCAGCTTGGGCATATATCGCCATAGCGGCTGGCGCGTCGCCATGGCGGTCTGTCTCGCATAGCGAAAACAGAACCGGCAGGACTCCAGACGACCAATCAAAGTGTGTTTAGTGAAGCTGGTTGTCCGGGTCTGGAGCAGCGGTGACAACTGGTGCTGATATGGCGAAGAAACCGGTCGTTCCAGCAAGCATGAATGCTATGCCGTCAATGCAACCTCCCCTTCCCCGCTCTGGTCGAACTCATTGGGTCCGAAGGGCATGTCGTCCGACCAGCGGAGCGCACGCTCTTCGCGCTCCGCTGCTGTCCGCTGATACAGAAAGGTTATTGGGCCAGATATCCGCCATCGACCGGCAGCACGGCGCCCGTGATGAAGGAAGCCTCGTCGGAAGCCAGGAACAGGATCGCGTTGGCAATCTCAACCGGCTTGCCCATCCGGCCCAGCGGGTGCATGGCGACCACCTTTTCAATGCCTTCCTTGCCCATTTTGCCTACGGCTGGCGTGTCGATCGTGCCCGGAGCAACGGCGTTAACACGTACCCCCTTGTCAGCCAGATCAATGGCCAGATGCTTGGTCAAGCCCGAGGCGACGAACTTGGCAGGCCCATACACCGCCTGCCCTTGCTGGCCGGCGAAAGCGGAAATTGAAGACAGGCAGACGATCGCCCCCTTCCCGGCTTTCACCATTTCAGCCGCGGCGTATTTGCAACTGAGGAACATGCCGCGTCCATCGACCGCCATCGTATGGTCCCACAGATCGACTGTGGCGGACGCAAGATCGGCCTCAGGAATGATACCGGCATTGGCGACAAGAATATCAATTCTGCCAAAATGGGAGACGGCCTGATCCATCAGAGCCCGGACATCCGCTTCATGACTGACATCGCCTGTGACACCAATAGCCTGCCCTCCACGGCCAGTTATGTCCGCCACGAGTGTATCCAGCTTTTCCCTATCGAGATCGGCCAGCACCAGTCGCGCGCCTTCGCTCGCAAAACGTTCCGTTGTTGCGCGGCCTATGCCACTCGCCGCCCCGGTAATGACGGCGACCTTGTCCTGAATACGTCCAGAGGTCGAATGATCCGGACGTGTTTCATTTACGGACATTTTCATCTCCTGCGATGTGGGATGGGTAATGCCAATTAACGAAAGCAGGTCCCGTTAGGTTTCTTTTTCAGATGGATGTCCAGCGGCAGCCACTCCGGAAAATCGATAAAAGACAACGATCAGCCCATCAGATGCATGGCGGCTTTGCCCTGTCGGACCGGAACGAATGCCGACGCTCTGCGTATGAAAAACAGCAACAATTTTTCGGGGAGCCGCAGGCGATCACTTGCAAGCGGCTCTTTCCCACAGTGTCCCTGATACAAAGTCGGGGACGGATGTCGCTTGTTCGGGCGGTGGAATTACACCGTGAAATGGCGACACCCAACACGAAAGGAATGTCGATGACCGACGATAGCAACAGCCGCAATCATGATTCTTCACGCCGCCAGCTGTTCAAGGCCGCTGGCATTGCGGCTGTGGCAGGAGCATCGACCTTCGGCCAGCGCACAGCAGCAGCGGCGGAACCAACCGCACCCGGCGGAACCGCCATTCCGCTTGCCGATCCCAGAAACCTTTTCCCGCACCCGCCTTTCAACGCACAGTCCCAACCCTGGCCCGGACTGGCCTCGAAAATGACACCCCGTCCCGACCATGGAGAGCAGAGCTATCGCGGTAACGGACGTCTCGCCGGACGAAAAGCCCTGATTACCGGAGGAGATTCCGGTCTTGGGCGCGCCGCCGCGATCGCATACGCACGGGAAGGAGCGGACGTCGCCATCAACTATCTGCCTGAGGAAGAAAGTGACGCGAAGGAAGTTCAGGCGCTGGTGCAACAGGCCGGTCGTAAATTTGTTGGCCTGCCCGGCGACATTCGTGACGAAGCGTTCTGCAAGGAGCTCATCTCCAGGGCTGTAACGCAGCTTGGTGGTCTCGATATCTTCGTAAACTGCGCTGGCCGACAGCATACGCATGATGACATTCTTGATGTCAGCACGGAGGATTTCGACTGGACGCTCAAGACCAATCTCTATGCGCTTTTCTGGCTGACCAAGGCAGCGATCCCGCATATGCAGCCCGGTTCGTCCATCATCTTCACCTCGTCGACAAACGCCTATAATCCATCGACCAACATTCTCGATTATTCGATAACCAAGGCTGGAATCGCCAATTTTGCGAAAGGACTGGCGAAGCAGCTCATCAAGCGCGGCATCCGGGTCAACGCCATTGCCCCCGGTCCGTTCTGGACAGCCCTACAGGTCAGTGGCGGCCAGACGACCGCAAATGTCGAGAAAATGGGCGGAGATGTGCCAATGGGTCGCCCGGGCCAGCCGGTCGAGATCGCGCCTGTTTACGTTCAGCTGGCTTCCACTGAGTCCAGCTATATGACGGGTCAGGTCATCGGCGTGAATGGCGGCGTCGGGCTTCCATAATCCTGACTTACATTGACACTCTGTTTCTGGAAAATCCTTGATCACACAAGACAATCCCCATAGCACCGGCATGCCGTGACATTGGGATTCCTGTGAAATCGACAAGAGAAAAATATTGCCGTTACCGACAGCAAAGTATTCGGCAGTATTTTCTTCTACCTGAACAGTTTCAATATACACTTGCAGCTTCTGGCAGGATCGCAAAACCTCCGCGCTTGGAGCAGCATGTTCCATCACCGGGGCCCGTCACAGGAGAAACCGCCCATGTCCATCCATGTCGGCGTCGCAGGCTGGTCGATCCCGTCCGCGCTTGCCGACCGGTTTCCCTCGACCGGCACACATCTTGAACGTTATGGCGCACTTTTCTCGGCTGTTGAAATTAACAGCAGTTTTTACCGACCGCATCGACGCACGACTTATGAGCGCTGGGCAGCGAGCGTACCTCCCTCGTTCCGCTTTTCCGTCAAACTGCCCAAAACAATCACGCATGAACGTCGTCTGATCGATTGTGGAGCACTCATCGAACGCTTTGCAGAGGAAACAGGCGGCCTTGGCGAAAAGCGTGGGTCCATTCTGGTTCAGTTGCCTCCAAGTTTCGCCTATCCCGGAAATGTGGCTGAACACTTCATCGACGAATTGAAAGGCATGATTTCCAGCCCTATCGTTTTGGAACCGCGACACGCCAGTTGGTTCCTGCCTGAGGTAGACCATATGCTGGAAACACACCACGTCTCACGGGTCGCGGCGGATCCGGCCAAACCTCTGCTTGCAGCGCAACCGGGCGGCTGGAAGGGCCTTGTCTATTTCCGGCTGCATGGCTCACCTCGTATGTATGAGTCCCCCTATGGAGAAAAGGCCATTGAAGCACAGGCGAAAGTCACTAATTCGCTTTCCTTACTCGGCACCGATGTTTGGACAATCTACGATAATACGACCTATGGCGCTGCCCCACAGAATGCACTTCAACTGATAGAGAGGCTTGCTGGGCACACACACACACACTGACCTCGCTCTCAACGTGCGCCAACGGTGTCTTTCGAACCACGCTGACCAGACTCAGAACTCATAGTCAGAACATAACTTGGGCAGCGAGACGGATAGCCGAGAAGGAGACGACTGAGAATTTGCCATAGCGTATGACAACAAGACGCCAGTTCTTGAAATAGCTCACACCGATCAAGATAGTGATCTGTGGTTCAGCCGCTTTACCCGTCAGACCGCTCAATCATCCGCATAAATGTCTGCATGACATTCAAGCATTTTGTGTGGGCCATACTTTCGTGATGTGTCCCACCAGCGCAAACCATCGCAGTTCACGAAAATGATCGACACCCGGCAAGCAGCGATCATTCACTGGACGGCGACCATGAATGCTTGAAAAAATGACTACAGACGGGCCATCTGCCCATCCTTGAGTCAGTATAGGCCGTTCATCTTCAGGCTCCTCACAGAGCCTGAAGCAAAAAACCTTTTAAAACCAATCAGACTCAGACGTCGAGATTGGCGACCTTGAGGGCGTTACCGACGATGAAATCACGACGCGGCTCAACCACGTCACCCATCAGCGTCGAGAACACTGCACCGGCTTCTTCTGTGTCCTCGACGCGTACCTGAAGAAGGGTCCGGGTCGCAGGGTCGAGCGTGGTGTCCCAAAGCTGTTCGTCGTTCATCTCGCCTAGACCTTTGAAGCGGTTGATCGCCAGCCCCTTGCGCCCCTGCGCCAGCAGACGGGCGAACGCCTCCGCCGGTCCGGCGACGGTGACTTCCGTGCCGGCATCGAGCCTGAGATGAATACCGTTGGAATAATCACGCACAAACCGCTCCAGATTGGCGGCGAGCCAGCGGGCGTCATTCCCGGCCAGCGTGGAGGCTTCCATGCGATAGGTCTCACCAATCCCGCGCACGCTGCGGCCCATTTCCAGACCGGAATCGTTGAGCGAAATCTTCCAGCCGCGCTCGGATTCACGGGAGGCGGCGTCCAGACGCCGCTGCAATTCCGGAACCTGCGCCAGAGCGGCATCGCGGTCGGTGTTGAAGATTCCCGCAATGGCCGCCTGTTCCACAACCCAGAGCGGGATACGGGATGAAAGACGCCCGATCACACGGGAGGCATCCCGCATGAAGTTGATCTCTGCGAGCAGATCAGCGCCTTCCAGAACGCGGCCCGATCCCAGCGTCAGCGAGGCATTTCCCAACGCCTTGTCGAGAAGATACTGCTCCAGCGCTGCATCATCCTTGAGATAGCGCTCTTCATTGCCACGCTTGGCGCGATAAAGCGGCGGCTGCGCGATGTAGAGATAGCCTTTCTCGATCAACTCCGGCATCTGACGGAAGAAGAAGGTCAGGAGCAGCGTGCGGATATGCGAGCCGTCCACGTCAGCGTCAGTCATGATGACGATGCGATGATAGCGGAGCTTGCTGATGTCGAAGCCGCCCTGATCCGCCTCGCCTCGCCCGATGCCCGTTCCGAGCGCCGTGATCAGCGTGCCGATTTCAGCTGAACCGAGCATGCGGTCAAACCGTGCGCGCTCGACATTCAGGATCTTGCCCTTGAGAGGCAGAATGGCCTGAAAACGACGATCACGCCCCTGCTTGGCCGTTCCACCGGCGGAGTCACCCTCAACGATGAAGACTTCGGCCTTGGAAGCGTCGCGCTCCTGACAGTCAGCCAGTTTGCCGGGCAGTGAGGAAATATCCAGCACACCCTTGCGACGGGTCAGTTCGCGGGCACGCCGGGCCGCTTCACGCGCGGAAGCGGCATCGAGCACCTTGGCGACAACGAGCTTCGCCTCTTTCGGGTGCGTCTCGAACCAGTGACCGATCATGTCGGCAGCAGCCGTATGCACGACTGGCTGCACCTCGGACGAAACCAGCTTATCCTTGGTCTGTGAAGAGAATTTCGGATCAGGCACTTTCACCGACAGCACGGCGGTCAGACCTTCGCGCATGTCCTCGCCCACCAGCGAAGCCGAATCTTTCTTCGCTATGCTTTCGGCGTATTTGCCAACGATGCGTGTCAGCGCCTGCCGGAAACCGGCCAGATGCGAACCGCCATCCCGCTGGGGAATGTTGTTCGTGAAGCACAGCATCGTCTCGTGATAGCTGTCGTTCCAGGTCAGGGCGAACTCGACCTTGATGCCATTTTCCGGGTTTTCGAGACTGCCCGAAATGGGCGGAACGATGATCGGCGTGCGGGCGCGGTCGAGCCACTCCACGAATGCGATCAGGCCGCCGTCATAATGAAAGACTTCTTCCTTGAAAGGCTCCGTACGTTCATCGCGCAGAGTGATTTTCAAACCGGAATTCAGGAACGCCAGCTCACGCAGACGGCGCTCCAGCACGGGAAATTCAAAGATTGTCTTGGCAAATGTCGCAGCGCTTGGCTTGAACGTCACCTGAGTGCCGCGCTCTTCATCCGACGGCCCAACGACCGTGAGAGGCTCGACACGCTCGCCGTGGGCGAAGCGGATCACATGCTCCAGTCCCTGTCGCCAGATGCGCACTTCCATCCACTCGGACAGGGCGTTCACCACCGCAGCGCCGACGCCATGCAGACCGCCGGAGACCTTGTAGGAATTCTGGTTGAACTTTCCGCCTGCATGAAGCTTCGTCAGAACGACTTCCGCCGCACTGATCCCTTCTTCCTCATGCATATCAGTCGGGATGCCGCGCCCGTTATCCCTTACGGTCACGCTGCCATCGGCGTTCAGAATCAGTTCGCAGTGCGTGGCGAACCCTGCCTGCGCCTCGTCAACGGCGTTATCAATGATTTCAAAGGCCATGTGGTGAAGGCCGGACCCGTCATCCGTATCACCGATATACATGCCCGGACGTTTGCGTACTGCGTCCAGTCCCTTGAGCACCGAAATGGAGGACGCGCCGTAGTCGTCATTTTCGGCGGAAGAAACAGAACTGGAAGTTTCGGTCATAACGGGATGAGTACTCCGGTCGTTCGCATATGGTGCAGCGGAGACTGTTTATAGCCTCTTATCGCGGTCACGACCAGCATGTGAGGTGGCCATGCACGCCTTCATCTGAGGTTTTTCCGCCTTTTCCCGGCGTATTTTTCAGTCAGTGTGCGCCGTGACAAGCTGGCCGTCCCGGAGCGTGACGAAACTGGCCTGATCTGTCAGTGGCGCGAAGGGAGAGCAGTCCGTTCCCGTCAACAGAACCGGCGTCTGAAAATCGAGCAGCGTCGCCAGCAAGGCCTCCCGCCGCCGCTGGTCAAGATGAACCAGAGGCTCATCAAGCAGAAGCATCGGCGCGGTTCCGCCCCCCTCACCCATCAGGCGGGCGTGCGCCAGAATGATGCCGATCAGAAGAGCCTTCTGCTGTCCCGTACTGGCCTCCGCCGCCTGTCGTCCCGTATCGAGATCCTGGAGTGTGAAATCGCTGCGATGCGCTCCGACAATCGCATGACCACGTTGCCTGTCCGCTGCGCGGCCTTCCCGCAGAACGCTCCGCAACCAGTCTTCCACCGCAAGCGCCGGTTCATTATCGAGCCGGACAGCGATGGGACAGAGCAATGAAAGGTGAGCAGAAGGAAAGGCTCCCTGCGGATCAGCACCCATGAGGTTCAGGCGCGACACCATCTCCCGCCTTGCCGCGACAACGGCCACGCCATGTCGCGCCATGGCGTCCTCGATCCCCGACAGCCAGACATCATCCGTCCGTCCTTCGGACAGAAAACGATTCCGCTGCGCCGTCGCCCGTTCGCAGGCGGCCAGTTCAGGCGCGTGTTGCGGCACCATCGCCACCACAAGACGATCGAGAAAGCGGCGGCGTCCGCTCGCGCTCTCACCAAACAGCCGGTCCATCTGCGGGGTGAGCCAGACAGCGGAAAGGTTGGCCGCTGCAACGTCTCGTGCGCGCATCTGCACGCCGTCGAGCAGAAATTTGCGCGCACCGGACTGCCCGGCCTCCATACCGGTGGAGACCTCGAAATCGCTGGTGTTATCTGAAAAACGGGCGGTGACGCCCCAGCCGGGCAGAACTGGCTCATCGGATGCTTCCCGCAAGGGGAGATCGGCATTTCTGGCCCCGCGCAGGCCACGTCCGGGAACCAGCAGCGACAATGCTTCCAGAAGATTGGTCTTGCCGCTGCCGTTCTCACCGGTGATCACAACCGGTGAGCGCTCAGGTTCCCATACAAACCTTCGATAATTCCGGAAACCGGCCAGAACGAGACGATCAAGAGACGTCATGGCTGCGACCGGTCAGAAGAAATGGTCCAGATCAGACCCGCATGGGCATCAGAACGTAAAGCGCCGAGGGGCTGTCCACGTCGCGTACGATGGTCGGAGCCGAACTGTCGGCGAAGACAAACTCGACATCCTTGCTCACCTGATCGGTGATGTCGTTCAGGTAGCGGGCCTGAAACCCGATCTCCATGTCGTCGCCGTCATAGGTGACACGGGTATCGTCCAGCTCTTCCTTCGCCGTGCCCTGATCGGCGCTTGTGGCGGAGAGGATGAGCAGATCACGTGACAGCACCAGCTTCACGGGACGCGAGCGTTCCTGACTGATGGCCGCGACACGACCGACCGCATCCGAGAAATCCTTCTTGCCGACGCGCAGGGTGCGATTGTTCCCAGAGGGAATGACACGCTGATATTCCGGGAACGTGCCGTCGATCAGCTTGGAGGTCAGTGTTATGGACCCTACCCCGAACTGGATACGGGTATCAGAGACGGAAACATCCACCTCATCCGGCGCTTCGTCCAGCAGCTTGCGGATTTCACCAATGGTCTTACGCGGGATGATCACGCCCGGCATGCCGGAAGCCCCGGCAGGAACCTCGGTCTCGACACGAGCCAGACGGTGTCCGTCTGTAGCCACGGCGCGCAGCAGACCGCCCGCCTCACCCTCTGTGACGTGCATGTAGATGCCGTTCAGGTAGTAACGGGTTTCTTCCGTGGAAATGGCGAAGCGGGAACGGTCGATCAGGGATTTCAGCACGCCGCTGTTCAGCTTGAACTGATGCGGGAGATCACCGGCCACCATGGAGGGGAAATCATCCACCGGCAGCGCGTTCATACGCGTCGTATAGCGACCGGCGCGGAGGTCAAGCTGCGCTTCACCACCGGGATGGCTCAGTTCAACTTCGACGCCGTCCGGCAGCTTGCGGACGATTTCGTACAGCACGGCCGCAGGAGCTGTGACCGCGCCCGGTGTGTGGATTTCAGCAGGCACTTCCTCAACGACCGCAATTTCCATGTCTGTGGCTGTCAGACTCAGATGGCCGTTGTTGGCGTCAATCAGCACGTTGGCGAGGATGGGAATTGTGTTCCGCTTCTCGGCAACGCTCTGAATATGTGCAAGAGCCTTGAGCAGCGTTGCGCGATCGGCCGTAAACTTCATCGACACCAGTTCCCCTGTCCTGCGGACATTGTTTCCGCGTTCCAACCCTGATCAAGCAGATCGGAAATCAAGGCGGGCAATCTAGCAGGGGACACGCCCGGGGCAAAGAGTCGGAGTCCGGTTTTCTTTATGGAACAGCGTGTTTTCTGCCCGTCAGCTCTCAAGCATCCGGCGCAGAAGCTCGACATCCTCGGCGAACGCCGTATCCCGCTCCATCAGTTCCTGCACGCGTGAGACAGCATGCATGACGGTGGTGTGGTCACGGTTACCGAATTTACGTCCGATTTCCGGTAGGGAACGACTGGTCAGCTGCTTGGCCAGATACATGGCGACCTGCCGGGGACGCGCCACCGCACGGGCACGACGGGCGGAAGACATGTCGGTCAGACGGATGTTCCAGTGCTCGGAAACCTTGCGCTGGATTTCCTCGATCGTCACCCGGCGATCATGGGCCTTGAGGATATCGTGCAGAACGTCCTGCGTGGATTCCAGCGTGATCGGGCGTCCGAACAGGTTGGCATGAGCGATCAGGCGGTTCAGCGCACCCTCAAGCTCACGCACGTTGGTCGTGATCTTGTGCGCAAGGAACTCAAGCACCTTACCCGGAACAACTACGCCGGAGGCGGTGGCTTTCGCCTCCAGAATGGAGATGCGCAGTTCAAATGTCGTCGCGTGAATATCCGCGACCATGCCACAGCCAAGCCGCGTCCGCAGACGATCCTCCAGACCGGATAGATCGGACGGCGATTTGTCCGCGGACACGACGATCTGTCGCCCCGCATCGACCAGCGCATTGAAGGTGTGGAAGAATTCTTCCTGCGTATTGTCCTTGCCGATCAGGAACTGAAGATCGTCGATCATCAGCACATCAACAGAGCGCAGGTGGTCCTTGAACTCGACAGTCGACTGGGAGCGGATGGCGGCGATGAAGCGGTACATGAACTTCTCGGCCGACATATACGCCACCGAAATACCACCCCGACGCAACAGCTCAGCACCGATGGAATGCATGAGATGCGTCTTACCGAGGCCAACGCCACCATACAGAAACAGCGGATTAAAGCCGACACTGGACGGTTTCTCGGCCACGCGGCGCGCGCAGGCGTAAGCGAATTCGTTGGGCTTTCCGACGATAAACGTATCAAACGTGAAACGCTGGTCGAGCGGAGCAGCGAGGTCGGCTCTCGTATCGGAAACACGTTCGGCTGGGGCAGACGACCGGGCCGCCGGAGCGGGCGTCACTTCAGCAGCAGCAGGTTTGTCCCCTTCCCCATCCACCGGAGCAGCAGACGGCGCGGCGGCATCACCCGGACGCATGACCTGAAGCTCGACACGGCGGATGGCCGGGATTTCCTGATTCCACAGCGTGCTCAGCCGGTCACCATACTGACTCCGGACCCAGTCACGCAGAAAGCGTGTGGGGAGCATGAGGGTGACTTCATCACCATCGACAGGTCCAAGAACGATCTGCTGAAGCCAGGTCCGATACTCAACGTCCCCGACCTCCGATCTCATACGACCGGAAATTCTGTCCCATGCTTCTGTGAGCAGACCGGACATACCAGTTGAAGCAGACTGCAATCCGGCACCTTCATCTGAACTCAACGGCATTTCGGAGGATGGGGTTACCGGCATTGTTTCTGCACACTCACTTCCCCGATCATTGCCGGATCAGAGCGGCCCGGCAGGACCATTCCAGCAACTTCGGCGATCAAACATAAAGACACGCCCGCATCATGCGGCAAAGCACACCTTCGGGGACAATCCCGAGGTTTATTTCGGACAAAAACAGCCGTTTGACGGCAGGATACCGAGTTCGCGAACAGCCTTCCCGTTTCAAGGGAAGGACGGACATCCGCGGCCCCAGCGAAGTTGCCAGACTAGGCAAACGCGCCCGTGAAAGCAACGCATTTATGCCCGCAAACCTGCATACAAAATCACCATTTATTCTGAAACCATTCCTCACTCAGCAACAATGCGCGACCTGACGATAAAGCAAAAATAAGCCGGACTCCTTTTACGGAAATCCGGCTTATTTCTCAGGCATCGAAGATGCTGAAAGAAGAGCAGACTGCTTCAGGAAAACGGCTGATGCAGGTCTTCAGGCCGTTGCGATGGCCTTGATACGGGCAGACAGACGGGAGATCTTGCGAGCCGCAAGGTTGTGGTGCACCACGCCCTTGGTTGCTGCGCGCTGGATTTCCGGCTGAGCGACCTTCAGGGCTGCGTTCGCCTCTTCCTTGTTACCGCTTGCAATGGCCGTCTCGACCTTCTTGAGGAAGGTGCGCATGCGGGACATGCGAGCTGTGTTGCGGGCAGTGCGGCGCTCCGTCTGACGGATGCGCTTACGGGCAGATGCGATGTTCGCCATTGTGTCTATCTGATCCAGAAGTCGATATGGTTATACGCGCTCCACCCGAAAGCGGCCGCGCTGAATTAGGTGCGGTTCTCTAAGCCAACGAAAGCCCGCGCGTCAAGCAGAGTTCTTGCTTTTCCGCGAGATTCTGCCCTGCCTGTTGCCTGCAGTCACACTCACCGGAGCCGGATTATCCACAGCGGGCTGCTGTTGTGGACAAAAAAACGTGGAGCGTCCGGCCTGCGTGATCTGCGCCACACCCGGACAACCTGACTTGCCCCTGCAGTCCGGACATGGCTGTCCGGCACGACCGTAAACACGCCAGGCATGCTGAAAATATCCCAGTTCACCATCGGGCTGGACATAATCCCGCAAACTGGAACCGCCAGCGTCGATAGCTTCCTGCAACACCGCACGGATAGCCACGACCAGCCGCTTCAGTACTGGCCGCCCCAGCAGACCGGCGGGCGTTTCCGGATGGATACGCGCACGGAACAGGGCTTCACACACATAGATATTACCCAGCCCCGCCACGATCCGCTGATCCAGTAGCATCACTTTCACCGGACTGCGCCGGCCCGAGAAGGCTCTTAGCAGAGTATCAGCGGTGAAGGCGGGATCGAACGGCTCCGGTCCCATGGCCGCAACCAGAGGGTGCTCATCCTCGGCGTCCGTCTCGACAAGATCGAGCGCGCCGAACCGACGCGGATCGACCAGCCCGAAACGCTGCCCGCCCTCCGTGGTGAAGGCGACGTGCTCGTGACGCAGTTTGCCCTCCCCCACTTCCAGCGTTGCATCGGCGTCATCCAACATCACCCGGCCAGACATGCCGAGATGCAGCAGGACTGACTGGCCACCGGAAACACGGATGAAAATATATTTCCCCCGCCGACGGAAACTTTCGATTGTCCGGCCTTTAAGTGCCTGTCCCAGACCCGGGGGCAGAGGCCAGCGGAGATCTGGACGACGCACGACGATGGCGTGGATACGTTCGCCAAGAAGGCGTCCCATCATTCCACGCATCACGGTTTCTACTTCGGGGAGTTCTGGCATGACGCTAAACACGCTATAGAGTGCAGCCATGACCGACAATGCCCCCCCCAGCCCCCTTCATGACCTCCACGCCGCACCGCATTCCACCGGGACTACCCCCGGGACTGCTGGCGACGACACCGCCGATTTCGGCTTCCGCGCTGTGCCCAGAGAAGAGAAGAAACCTCTCGTCCGGGCGGTCTTCGACAGTGTGGCGAGTCGCTATGATGTGATGAACGACCTCATGTCTCTGGGGGTCCATCGAGTCTGGAAACGGATTTTCAACGCCGAGCTCGCGCCGCAACCCGGCCTGAAGCTGCTTGATCTTGCTGGCGGCACCGGCGACGTGACGTTCGGCTGGCTTGCCGGCGGTGGTGGGCCAGCCATCATGACAGACATCAACGAGAGCATGCTGTCTGTAGGTCGGGATCGCGCCATCTCGCGCGGCTATGTGTCCGACCTGTCCTTCTGCGTGGTGGACGCGGAACAGATTCCGCTTCCCGACCGCTGCATGGATCGCGTGACCATCTCTTTCGGCCTGCGCAACTGTACGGATAAACTGGCCGTTCTCCGGGAAGCACGTCGCGTGCTCAAGCCGGGCGGGCGCTTCCTGTGCCTCGAATTCTCCCGCGTGCAGGTGGCCGCTCTGGCGCCAATTTACGACGCCTGGTCGTTCAAGGTTCTCCCCACAATGGGATCGCTGATCGCCAAGGATCGTGACAGCTACCAGTATCTGGCCGAGAGCATCCGCATGTTCCCCGATCAGGAAACGCTGGCCGACATGTTCCGGGAAGCCGGTTTCTCCCATGTCCGCTACCAGTCGCTCTCAGGCGGGATTGCCGCCATCCATTCCGGCTGGAGACTCTGATCGATGGCCGCCGCGACGACCCAGACGCAACCGCCCCGGCGGGTTCTGCTCATCGTCAGCGGCGGGATCGCGGCTTATAAAGCGCTCGAACTGGTTCGCCTTCTCAAAACGGCGGGGGTTGGAGTCCGATGTGTCCTTACCCGCGCTGCGAGTGAGTTTGTCACACCGCTCTCGCTACAGGCGCTGAGTGGTGAACCCGTCCATCAGGACCTGTTCTCCCTGACCGATGAGCAGGAAATGGGGCACATCGCCCTCTCCCGTTCGGCGGATCTTGTGGTTGTCGCGCCTGCCACGGCCAACATTCTGGCCAAAATGGCGTCCGGCCTCGCTGACGATCTGGCCAGTACCCTGCTGCTGGCGACCGATACCCCCGTCATGGTGGCGCCAGCCATGAATGTGCGGATGTGGGAGCACCCGGCAACGCGCGCGAACATACACACGTTGCAGCAGCGGGGCGTAATTGTCGTAGGCCCCGACGACGGCCAAATGGCGTGCGGCGAATACGGACCTGGTCGTCTGGTGGAACCGACGGTCCTGTGTGACGCCATTCTCGCCCAGCTTGAGACGGCTTCCTCCAGCCCTTCCGGTGAGCCCCCTTCTTCGTCTGTTTCGTGTTCTCAGACTCCGCCCATGCAGGCTTCCTGTGCCTCCGTTGTCAACCTGCGCAACGGGTCTCTGTCTCACCGTGAACAGGGGGCATCCCCCGAAACTTCGTCACACTGGCATCCTCTGGTCGGCAAACATGCGCTGGTGACGGCCGGACCGACGTATGAGCCGATTGATCCGGTGCGCTATCTCGGCAATCGCTCATCCGGCCTGCAGGGCTACGCAATCGCCAGTGCGCTTGCCGATCTGGGCGCGCAGGTGACGCTCATCAGCGGGCCAACCTCTCTGCTTGCTCCCTCCAGCGTCTCCCTGATCCGGGTTGAAACGGCGCAGCAGATGGAAGCGGCCGTCATGAGCTCGCTTCCGGCTGACATCGCTGTCTGCACGGCGGCTGTGGCCGACTGGCGTGTGGCGGACCCGGTTTCGTCCAAGATCAAGAAGCAGGCCGGCTCGCCCCCACCGTCCCTCGTCCTCGAACCGAATCCGGATATCCTCGCCCGCATTTCCCGACCGGGCCAGACCCGCCCCACGCTGGTGGTCGGCTTTGCCGCCGAAACCGATGATGTCGAGGCCAACGCCATCGCCAAGCGTCAGCGCAAGGGCTGCGACTGGATCGTCGCCAATGACGTTTCGGCAGGCACGAATGTCATGGGCGGAACGGAAAACAGGGTTATCCTGATCACTGAAGATGGCGTGGAGCACTGGCCGCTGATGGCCAAAACGACTCTCGCGCTCAATCTGGCCCGACGTATCGCCCTCCGTTTCGGGGCTCCAGCTCTTGCAACCACGGAAGAAGCCCGTCAATGACGCAACCTTCTCCACCACTCTTTGAAACGGATCTCTTTTTGTGAACGCACCGGTTGTTCAGGTCGCCGTCCGGCGTCTGCCCCGCTCGGAAGGGCTTCCCCTGCCATCCTATGCCACCGCCGGTGCCGCGGGCATGGATCTTCTCGCCGCTGTCGACAGCACGGTCACTGTGCCTCCCGGGGAACGGACCCTGATTCCAACGGGGCTCTGCATCGCCCTGCCGGCCGGTTACGAGTTGCAGATCCGTCCCCGCTCCGGCCTTGCCCTGAAGCACGGTATCACCCTGCCGAATTCACCCGGCACGATAGACGAAGATTATCGTGGTGAATTATGCGTTATTCTGATGAACACCGGACAGGAAGCCTTTACGGTGGAACGGGGCATGCGGATCGCACAGGCGGTCGTTGCTCCTGTTTTTCGGGTTGCATGGAATGAGGTTGATGACCTTGAGGCGACGGAACGTGGCGCTGGTGGCTTTGGCAGCACAGGCACGCACTCTTCCTGACAATGACATGAAACGACCCTGTCCCACCGGACGATACCGCGTCAGACGCCGCATATTCCGATGAGCAGCACCTCCTTTTTCGCCGATGCGGCAGGATTTACCAGAAGAGTCAGTCACGACTCTCCTCGTCTGGCGATGATTGTGGCGATGCTCTGTGTTGTGGGCGTCATGCTGGGCTTCGGCTCCAACGCCACGACATGGTTCGGCATCGTCTTTTCCGGAACGCAGCAACCCTCGCAGGCTTTACCGCTTACCGCGTTACCTTTCGCACTGGCCGTAACAGCTGCGCGCGCCGTGATGTGGTTCGCTGTTTCCTTTCTGTGTGCGCTCGCCGGTGCGGCGCTGGTCTTTGGACGGGAAAAACCCGGACGGGTGGCGCTCGCACTCCTTGAAATCGTGCAGGCGGTCCCGATTCCAGCATTCATGGTGCTCGTCCTGCCTGTCTGTTTCGGCGTCCATGGCTGGCTTACCGGACATGCGCTCGCAGGCGAGGTTCTGATCGGGGCTCCCGCCTTCGCCGCACTCACCTTTCCCATGATGGACGCAGCCATCCGCGCCCATCAGGAGGTGCCGTCTCACCTTGTGCTGGCGGCGCGCAGCTTCGGCCTCCGGCCCTGGCCGCTTTTCTGGAGGCTTTACGCGCCGTTCGGCCTGCCTGCGGTTGTCCGCAGCATCGGGCGCGCCATGCCGAATGTCTGGCTGGGCCTGACTTTCGCCGAAGTCTATGCGGGCATGAAGGACCTGCCTCTCCCACCGGGACTGGGCGGCTACGCGGTGTCCTCCATCAGAAACCATGCCTCCATGGGTTTCACGCTGACACTTCTGGTCACGGGATGCCTTGTCATGGTCACGGACCTTCTGATTGTCCGTCCCATGAAAAAATGGGGGCAGCGTTTTGACAAAAACTCTCCCGGACGTTCCGCGTCCGCTCTTTTCGGAGATGTTCCTCTGATCGGACGCATGCTCACCGATGGGTCACGATTTCTGAGGATTGTCGGCAACCTGCCGCTTGGTCCCAAACCACGGGCCACAGTGCTGGATGATCCCGAGAAAACCCCACGGATCATCGCGCTGATTATCCCGGCTTTTCTGGGTGTTGCAGGTCTTCTGGCCTGTGCAGCTTCGCCAGACGGCCTTCCCGATCCCGACGAATGGCTGCGAGCCGGACTCCTCGGGATCGGCGAGATGCTGACGCTGCTTGTGCCGCTGGGCATCTGCTCCGTTGTTCTGCTTCCCATCGCCGTTGGTCTGAAGCGCTGGGCTGATCCGATCCTACCGGTTTTCCGGTTTTTGACGCTTTTTCCTGCGGTTCTTCTGTTTCCGCTTGTTGTCGCTCTGGTCGGACCTGAATCTGCGCTGTCACCTCTGCTGTTTGTCGGACTGCCGTTTTTCCTCGCCTTCCATCTGCTCATCGGCGTCCGGGATTTCCCGCGGAACCTACAGGAAGTTACACGCGCCTATCGCATACGGGGATGGCTCAGATGGAGGACCATCCTGTTGCCCGGTCTGGCGCAGTCATGGCTCAAAGGCGTCCACAGGGCGTTCTTCTGGGGCTGGAACGCCGTCATTGCTGCCGACATGACGTTATGGGGCAGTCATATTTCCGAACACGGTCTGATCGGCCGGTCCATCATCGACGCCACCAGCAGAGGCGACATGGCGCAGGCCTCGCTTGGCGTCATGGTCATGACGCTGCTGGCCATGGCGAGTGAAGCGCTGATCTGGCGACCTCTGGGTCTTTACGTCAGACGCCGCACCGCCGGACAGGCGATGGAGATGCCCTGATCATGCGCTCTCACTGTATTCGGGGTTTTTCTACCCCAGATGACTTGTTAGGCTGCCATCAGATGATTTCCAGACATCAATGTGCAGGATAAGCACCATGTTTTCCGCTGACGCGCTGCCCTCTCTGGAAGAAAAACCTTCCTCTGCACCGAAGTCTGAGACGCCGCTGCTATCGCTGCGCGACGTGGGACAGTCCTATCATCGGGATTCCTCAACGGACGTTCAGATTCTCGATGGGGTTTCTCTGGATGTGAAACCCGGTGAAATCGTCGGGCTTCTCGGTCGCTCCGGATCGGGGAAGTCGATGCTGCTGCGCATCATGGCCGGTCTTCTCATTCCCAGCAGCGGCACAGTGCTCTGGCGCGGCACTCCGCTGAAACGTCCCATAGCCGGACTGGCGATGGTGTTTCAGTCCCCCTCCCTGTTTCCATGGCTGAACCTGCAGGACAATGTCGAACTGGCGCTGGAAGCCGATGGCATGAAGGGAAAAGACCGGGAACTGCGGGCGGAAGAAGCCATCGATCTGATCGGTCTTGGCGGTTATGAAAACGCATGGCCGCACGAACTGTCCGGCGGCCTTTCCCAGCGGGCCGGACTGGCGCGCGCTCTTGCGGTTCATCCCGATCTTCTCCTGATGGATGAGCCTTTTTCCTCGCTTGATGTTCTGACAGCAGAAAATCTTCGCACGGATCTTGTCGAACTGTGGTGCGAGAAAAAACTGCCAGTTCAATCGATACTGATGGTGACACACAGTATCGAGGAAGCCGTGCTGATGTGTGACCGCATCCTTGTCTTTGCGGCCAACCCCGGCCGCATTGAGCATGAAGTTATCGTTCCTCTTGCTCACCCCCGCCTGCGCGATGATCCTTCGTTTCTGGAAATCGTTGATTATATCTACACATTGATGACACGTCGCACGCCAGTCATCTCGGAAGCCGATCTGCCTGACATGACGGTCGTGCAGACTGTCCAGCCACAGCATCTCCCGATTGCGGCTGTTTCAGTAGGCAGTATGGTGGGGCTGATCGAGGCGCTGGCCGCCCCTCCCGTAAACGGTCGGGCCGATCTTCCACTTCTTGCCGCAAAAGCGCATCTAGAACTCGACGATCTGTTTCCTCTTGTCGAGGCGCTGCAAATCCTCGAACTCGCAGAAGTTGAAGACGGTGATCTGCTGCTGACACATGAAGCCCAGCGTTTTGCGGAAAGCGATTTTGACGAGCGCAAAACGATCCTGCGTCACGCCCTGCTCAACGCCGTGCCTCTGGTCAAAACCATCTGCGCCGTTCTGGATGAACGTCCAAGCCATACGGTCGGCGCAGATCGGTTCCGGGATGAACTGGGCGAAAGCATGTCCGCCGCTTATGCGCAGCAGACCCTGCAAACCATTATCTCATGGGCACGCTACGCGGAGCTGTTTGATTACAACGAAGAATCTGACCAGCTTTTTCTGAACAAGGGCAGCGCGACCTGAAACTTAAGGAAAGTGCTGCTCAAAACAGGCAGTGACACGTCCTGCACAATTGATCAGAGCGTGCTGCGCAGTCCAGACGCGGCACGCCCTGATCATCGCTTTTCACAAGATACCTATTTTATCGCGCAGGCTTGCGAAACTTGTAAACAACCTGATCCGTGTGTCCTTTTATGGTCTCATCGAAGACCGAAGCGGAATGTGTATCCTGTGCATTCCGCAGGGCGCTGCTCTCACTTTCAAAAACAAAGCCAGCCTTTTCCACCTGAGAACGGATCAGGGCGGGATCAATACGATGTAATGTCTTTGCGGTATCCGGCGTGCTACCGGAGGCCGCCACGTGATCAATCACGATATACACGCCACCGGGCCGCAGAAGATTGAAGACAGACCGGTCGAAAGCCAGCGCAGCTTCAGCGCCCCGACCGTAAACATCGTGATAGTTCTGGGAAGTCCAGGCCATATCGACGGATGTAGGAAGCGACAGGGCCTGCATTGACTCCGTCAGAACCGAGACGTTGGGGAATGCGGGATCTGCTGCGATCGCTTTCACCGCATCGGCGGCATCGGGTTTTTCAGCGACCCGCTCTGCTGCGACAAGTGCATAGACATGCCCTGACTTCCCAACAACATTACTGAAAATACGGGTAAAATAACCTTGTCCGGGCATGAGATCCGCAACTTTCATGCCCGGTCCCATTCCGGCAAACGCCAGTAGTTCAGCCGGCTTGCGGACCTTGTCCCGTGCTCGATCAGAAGCAGGACGATCCCTGTCAGAAAGCGCTGCTGCAATCGGCAATGTTCTGACCTGACTTCCCTTGAAGGCAGGCTGTGCCTGTAGAGTATGCGAGACGCTCAGGCCCGTTCCAGCCAGCAGCCCCATGAGTGAGCACATGATGATTTTTCTGCGCATTTTTTATCTCCTCCCGAACAGAAAAGCCCCGCTTCAACGTGAAGCAGGGCCATTTCCTTAAACTTACCAGCGTGGCTCAGGTCCTTTGACAATCTCGGACAGATCGTCAGGTCTGACCCACTTGCTGAAGGCCGCCTGCACATCGGCGGCTGTCGCCTTGTAATAGGCATGCGCGGCAATATCGGGTGTATCGAGAGGCAGACCCAGTTCGATCAGACGCAGATATTCGCCTGCGATCGCTGCAAGACTGGCGCGGCCCAGCGGAATACCACGCAGAAGCGAGGATTTGGCGACAGTCAGTTCATCATCGGTCACCGGAGCGACCTGCATGGCGTGAATGTCCCGCAGCGCCGCTTTCCGCGCATCGCCGACCTTGTCCGGATCAGCGCCGTAGGACACCGAATAGGCGCCACGATTGCGGCTCCAGTCAAAGCTGCTGCTGACGGAATAGACATAGCCCGTTTTCACACGCAGATCGCGATACAGGCGGGATGAGAAACCGCCACCCAGCACTTCATTCCCCAGCGTCAGCAGGAAATGATCCGGATTGGTGGGCGTCAGTCCGAGGCTTTCCGGCAGAACAACCGTATCCTGCACGTTGCTCTTGTCCGGGACATGGGAACGCGAAGTCCTGCTGTCCGGCCTTGCCGACAGATCGACAACGGGCTTCGGACCCGTCGCCTTCCATGACCCGAATGTCTTCTCCACGACGGTCCGCGCCTGTCCCGGCGTCACATCGCCGGTTACGACAATGGTCGTCATATCCGGCCGCCAGACAGCGCCGTAATAGGCTTTCACGTCATCGAGCGAGAGACCCATCAATGTTTTCGGAGTGGCTTCACGCAGGCTCGGGTCACCCTTTGGCGAGACTGCGCCCATGATGGCGCGACTGAAGAGATAGCCGGGTGACTGCAACTGCCCGGCCTGTTCCTGCGCCGCCTGCTGCCTGACGATCTGGAAGGCCTGATCCGGGAAGGCTGGCTGAAGTTCATTTTCAGCAAGCAGGCTCATGCCCTGTTCGAATCTGTTCGATGGCACACGCAGCGAAAATTCCGCTCCGGCGCTTTCCCACGCAGGCACATCGTCGAGCGCCTTGCGGAACGCCAGACGGTCATGTTTCTGCGTGCCGTAGCCGAACAGTTCCTCCGTAACGTCGGAGACCCCTTCCTTGCCCTGAGGTTCCTGAAGGTCCGAATTATGGCGGATCAGACCAGCAACCTCGATTGTCTGACTGACGTGCGATGGATGCACGATCAGGGTCAGACCATTCGGGAGCGTCTGCACTACCGGCGCTTTCGCCGGTTCCGGAATATCGAGACGGGCCAGCGCTTTTTCAGCCCAGTCTGGCAGTTTGACCGGTTTGTCAGGAGCCGAGGCGAACGATTCAGCCCCGCCAAACCCTTTGCCTTCGATCGGCTTGCCGGAATTTTCCGGCGTCAGGATGGCCGTCACGGCACGATCCGGGTCCAGCAGTTGTGCGGCCAGCCGGTTGACATCTTCCGGCGTGACGGCGCGATAGGCCGCGATCATGTCGTCAGGTGACTGAAGATTTTTGAAGGCCAGCGCTTCCGACCAGCTTTCGGCAAGCCCGCTTACGGAATTGGCCGAGAAACCGAGCTGGGCGATTTCCTTGGTCTTCGCCGCTTCAACAAGTTCGGCTGGAACACCGTTTTTCCGGATGTCCGCCAGAATGGTACGAACATCCGTCAGAACCTTGCTGGAATCGCCACCTTTCGGGAACGCGGCAAGAGCCAGTCCGAAACCGGCAGATTTCTTCGGCGCAAATTCAAATCCGGCGAAAAGCGCCTTACCCGCAGGCACAAGCTGGTAGAGCGCACCACGCTGACTGGCCAGAACATCGGAAAGAATATCAGCAGCAGCGAAGTCTTTCGCATTCTGACCCGGCATCGGGAAAGCGATTGTCGCAAAACCTACTGGATAATCCGTGGGGAAGGTCAGTGTCTGCGCGGGCGCCGGTGCGGGCTTTACTGGCGTGCGCTCGGGCAATGTCTTGCTGGGGATGGTACCGAAAATATCCCGGATCCTGGCGATCGTCGCTTCCGGATCAACATCACCCGCAATCACGAGGATGGCGTTGTTCGGCGCATACCACTGTTCGTAAAACTTCCTGAGCAGCGCTGCATCCGTCTTGTTGAAGGACGGACGCGTTCCCAGCGCGTCATGTTCGTATGGCGTTCCCTTGAACAGGATCGACTGCAACTGCGAGATATACCGATAAGCCGGGCTGGAGAGATCGCGGGATACTTCCTGCTCGATCGCGCCACGCTCCTTGTCCCAGTCAGCCTCGGACAGGGTCAGACCCTTCATGCGCAGGGCTTCAATCCGCAGCAGTACGTCCAGATCCTCGGCGGGCGCCGTGTAGTAATATTGTGTGACGTCTTCCGTCGTGTCGGCGTTATAACTACCGCCAATACGCGCACCGAGAGCAGCGAGCTGATCCTTGTCCAGCCCATTGCTGCCACGGAACATCATGTGTTCCAGCGCATGCGCTGTACCCGGGAAACCGGCTGGCGCTTCGGACGAACCCACCAGATAATTCAGCTCAGTCGTCACGACCGGCGCGAGCCTGTCCTGCACGACGACGACACGCAGTCCGTTCGGCAGAGTGGCTCTGGTGACTGACGGCGCCTGCCTGATGGGGGCTTCCGGCGCACGGGCGAGCGCCTGAGGGAACAGCGCAACCCCGCTCACCATACCGGCTTCCGTCATACAGCCGCCGAGTGTGGTTCCGGCGAGCAGCGCAGCGCAGAAGAATGGACGAAATGAGCCGAAGGTCTTGAAAAACATCGTGCAGTTGCAATCCCATAGCATCTAACTGCGCGGGATCATGCAGGCTGCGGACTGATCTGTCACCTCTTGGAGTCTTCTAAAATCCGGTCATGAAATATTCTTCATGAAGAGAAAAAAGCAGCCCCCGTCAGCAGCCGGACCTTCTTTTGAAGCGTTCATGCTTTTTCACGCCCCTTTTTCCGATCCAGGTAAAGAGAGGCAGCACGAAACGTAAAAGTTCCGGCCAGCACATGCAGATCCGTCCGAATATTCCGTCAATCGCGGGCCGGAAATATTCCCCTCCATGAGAGCGGCTGATTGCTCTGATGACCGTCGCCGCTACGCTTTCGGGCGTTGCAGGCGGATTGACGAAGTTCAGGACCGAGCCGCCGCTTTGCATCTCCTGCTCAAGCATCGGCGTGTCCACAGCACCGGGAAAGACCGACGACACAGAAATTTTCCGTGGCTTGACCTCGATCGTCAGCGCCAGCGCAAAACTGCGCAGGGCCGCTTTCGCCGCAGCATAAACAGAACTCTCGGGGAGCGGATAAACTGCCGCCAACGAGTTGACGAACGCGATATGCCCTCCCCGTTTCATGACTGGCAGCAGAAGAGAAGTCAGAAAAACAGGCGCCGTGAGATTGACGGCGAGCTGTCTCTGAAGGGCATCCGCCTTCAGACCTTCAATGGCTCCCGGCTCAATGATTCCAGCACAGTGAACCAGAGCCGCAATGGGCACGTTTGCCTTCACGATTTCCGAACCGGCGCGCTCAATGTCGGCCGTATCAGCCAGATCGCAGACAATGTGGGACAGATGTGGATCAGACAGCGGCGGCGCACGACGACTGAGCGCCACGACTTCATAACCAAGCCCGAGCAGGTCACGAACGACAAGATGCCCGATTCCCCCTGATCCTCCGGTCACAACCGCACGGGGCAGTTGCGCCCCGGAGCGCGGTGTTTCGCAGAAATCAGTCGCCTTGGTCATAATCCGTCCCTGAAAAACCGGGCTGTATGTCCGGTCGGAGCACACCTTAGCCGCTGCTTTCCTGACTGGCGACTATTCCATTTTTCTCAAGCGCATCCCACACCGCAAGACGGGCCTTGTTTGCAATACCATCGACACTCCGGGGGGAGGAAGTCGTGCCGGAAATCTTCACGACCACCTTGTCAAACTGGATGTCCGCAATCGTGACGGAAGGAGCCGGACTCGTCAGCAGCCCATCCACCTTTTCCAGCACTGCGGCCATCATGGGAATGATCTTCGAAAGATCCGTGCCTACAGGAAGACCGACGGTGAACGACATGGCTCCGGTGGGACGACCGAACGTGGCGTTTCTGACCGCGGAGGTGATGAACTGCGAGTTCGGCACGATCAGGGTCGAGCCGTCAGACAGTCCGATGTCCGTCGAACGCACGCTGATCCGACGAATATCGCCGGTCTTGCCTCCGATCTCCACCAGATCACCAATGGTCACAGGACGCTCGGCCAGAAGAATGATGCCGGACACGAAATTCTGCACAATCGACTGAAGACCAAAACCGATACCGACCGACAGGGCGCTGACGACCCATGTCATGCTGCTGACCGTCACGCCGATGGACGACATGACAATCAGAATGATCCCGATCCATGAAGCATAGGTGAAAATTGTCAGGATCGACGTCTGTCCGCCTTTATCCAGCGCAGTGGTGGGAAAAAGGCGTTTCGTCAGCCAGCGTCTTACAATTTTGATGAAATAGTGTCCGGCAATCGGAATCACGAGGCATTTCAGCAAAACATCGAACGAGAGCGTGACACCACCGATGCTCTGCCCAAGCACGACCTTGCCGATATTCCCGAAAATCACGTTGAAATCGAAATCGCCGCCGGACTGCGCCACGGCAACGGCGACGAAAAGCAGAAAGACGCTGAACAGGCCGGACATGACGGTCATCATCTGATCAATGATCCGATCCGGCAGGCCCATTGAAACGAAATAGCGACCGATCCGGCCGGTGCTCAGCAGTTCTGTCTTGGAGAAATCGTTGACCAGCAAATAGACCAGCGCGAGGCCAAAAAGCGTGATGACCATGGAGCAGACCCATGACAGGATCGTATAGCCCAACGGAATATAGCCGATCAGCATGGCGATGATGCTGAAAACAGAGACAAGGGCCAGCAGCACCCGCGTCACCCGCCCCAGCATGCCCTGACGCACAACACCACCTTCCGCGATCGGAGCGGGATGGCGTTCGATCTGGAGCGGGATCGACAGCAGCAGCGGGGCGGCGAGGAGGATGAAGCCGGCGTCCAGCAACTGCACCGTCGTCTGGCCCAGCCCAGCTTCCATATCAAAATACCGTAGCGCGCCCCGGAAGAAGATCAGCAGCGCGAACCACACCACATGCCAGCGGAGCGCTTTCGCCGCATTGTCGCTGATCGGGAGCACCCGCCAGTCCGGGTTGGTGGGAGAAAGCGTGGCGAACCCAGCCCCCAGAATGAAGCCAACCAGCGGAATCTGCGTGCTGATCATGCTCGCCATACTGGAGAGGGCGCTTCCATCCGGCATGTCCCCGTCTGTCGCGCCCAGCCACAGAACAGCAGCGGACAGCGTGGCGCAAATGAGGCAGAGCGGCGCGAAAATGGCGGCAGCCGTGACGCGACGCAACCTTCCGTCAGGCAACATTCTGGCGGCGGCCCGTCTGACCTGACGCAAAAGAAAAAACGGCGCCGTGATCAGACTGCCAATGGCGACTAAAGCCCCAAGCAGAGCGGCGATCCTCCAACCGCGCAAATCCTGAAAAACCGTTCTGAGGGTTTCCGAGTAGAGAGTCATGACGCTCTGTTCGGTCGCCGGAAATTCGTTCGACACATGTCCCCAGAATGTCGGTGTGACAGGAGATGCGAAGCTCTGGAACAGCAGGGCCTGCTGCACCGCATCCGTCCGCTGGCTGAGGATTTCCGCAAGGGCATGCGCCTCCAGCGCATAAAGGCGCGCGCGCATAAGGCGGCTATGCAGATCATTCTGAGCCTGCAGGATCAGCTGACGTTGCCGGGTGATTGAAGCCGGTTCCGCCGGTGCGTCTTTCGCGGGAGCCGTCCCGAGAACATCCAGAAGATTTTTGTAGGTTTTCTCGTATGGTTCGAGTTTGGTCACCATGCCCTGCGCAGCAACCTCGTCCGCCGCCGCCTGCTGCGCCAGTTCGTTCACGGTGATCCTGTGAACACCGGTCGCTTTCTTCACATCGATTCGGGCCTGATAAACATTCCGAATGGATGTTTCCAGACCGTTCAGGGCGTTGTCAGAGACAACGGTCGCAGGCACGGCAATGAGGGAGTCCTGATCCGGAGCGTTATCCGCAAATGCCGGAGACATCATGAACAGCGCCATCAGCCACAGGATGAGACTCAGAAACAGACCATTTTTCAACCGAAAGAGTTCACCATCCCGCTGCGTACGTATCCCAAACATCAATAACCCTGCCTGCCCGTTCCCACTCGCACCGATGTCGCAGACCATGGGTCACACACATCAGATGATCTCATTGATAACTCACAGAAAGCATTTTCGTTCGCTTCGAGCCATCGGTCATTCCCACAGGTTCGTCTTTTCGCCATGATGAGACAGTCTCACGATGACCGTTGCGACGTGCGCACAAGCGCCTTTGGGCGCTGATTTTCCTTCTGTCTGGCTGGGAGGCCCGATGCCGCATTCCGATACGTCGCGCGAACTGACTGTGCGTGGCCTTGTTCTGGGCGCTCTGATCACCGTCGTCTTCACTGCCTCCAACACCTATCTGGGCCTGAAAATCGGGCTGACCTTCGCCTCCTCAATCCCGGCCGCCGTGATTTCCATGGCCGTCCTGAGGTTGCTGGGAGGCGGGAGCATCCTTGAGAACAACATGGTCCAGAGTCAGGCCTCCGCCGCCGGGACCATCTCGACCGTCTTCGCCGTGTTCCCTGCCCTGATCCTGATCGGGCACTGGAACCATTTTCCTTTTCTGGAAACGGCGGGTCTGACGGCTGTCGGCGGAATGGCCGGCGTTCTGTTCACCATTCCGCTGCGTCGGGCTCTCGTGAACGACAGTCCTCTCCCCTACCCTGAGGGTGTCGCTGCCGCTGAAATCCTGCGCGCCGGCCATGAAAGCGCTTCCGGTGAGACGTCACATCGCGGTCTGACCGCCCTGATCAGTGGCGCTGCCGTATCCGGCGCAGTTTCCTTTGCATCGGGAGGACTGCGTCTCCTCGCCGACAGCGCGACCACCACCTTCGCTCTGGGATCTGGTGTTTTCCGCCTGTCCACCGGCTTTTCCCTCGCACTTCTGGGCGCGGGTTATCTTGTCGGCGCGGCGGGAGGGCTGGCGATGCTGTTCGGCTACGTGCTGTCGTGGATCGTGGCCGTTCCCTGGCTGACCTCCATCACGCCCAACACGGACCATCTTGACGCCGCATCCTTCGCAACATCGGTCTGGGTGCACAAGGTCAGATTCATCGGTGCCGGAGCCATCGCCACAGCCTCCCTCTGGACGCTTGGAGAACTCGCTCTTCCGGTATTCCGAGGCATCACAGGCGCTCTCGGGAACGCTGCGATCAGCGAAGATGGCGGGAAAGATCTGTCTCCCCGCACAATCATGGTGACAGGCACGCTGCTATCAGTCGCCCTGTTTCTGCTGCTCAGCCTCTTTCTCTATCCCTTCACCTCGCATTTTGTCGTGCCTGCGTTGTTCGGCACGGCCTTTCTCGGCGTGTTCGGTTTTCTGACGGCCGCGACCTGCGGCTATATGGCGGGACTGGTCGGATCATCGTCCTCTCCCATCTCCGGCATTGTGCTGCTGGCGACCGTGCTGGTCTGCTCGCTCCTCATGCTGATGGAACATCTCGCACTGCTTCCGTCGGTCTTTGCCGCCGACAATCACCATCTGGCCATCGCCTTTGCGATGGTCATCCTGTCAGCAATTGTGGCGGCGGCTTCCATCTCCAATGACAATTTGCAGGATCTGAAAACGGGGCAACTGGTCGGCGCATCCCCGTGGCGACAGGAAGGCGTCCTCCTGCTGGGATGCGCCGTTGGCGCGCTTGTCGTGCCTCCCGTGCTGAACCTGCTTTATCAGGCCTATGGCTTTACCGGAGCCATGCCACGGGCGGAAATGGATCCGACGCATGTTCTCGCGGCTCCTCAGCCCGCCATCGTCACCATGATCGCTTCTGGAATTTTCAGGCAGAATCTCGACTGGAGCATGCTCTCGATCGGAGCCGCCATCGGCATGGCGCTGGTGGCGCTGGACCGGATACTGCGTTTCCGCAGGCTGGCCCTGCCGCCGCTGGCCGTCGGGATCGGCATCTATCTGCCTCCCTCCGTCTCGACAACGCTCGCTGTCGGGGCCTGTCTCGGGTGGGTTGTGAAAAAGGCCGCTTCCCGTCGGACAGAACAGTCAGACGAAGGCACCATGATCGCCTCCGGACTGATTGTGGGAGAAAGCCTGACGGGCGTTGCTCTTGCCGCCGTGTCCGGTCTGAGCGGGAATGATGGAGTCCTGGCGATCGGCGGAGGCCTGTCTGCTCCCTGGAATGGGATTGCCGGTCTGCTGGTTTTTAGCGTTGTCTGTCTGTGGTTTGCCCGCCGCATTCTGAAATCTGCGACTTTGTGAGAACGCCTTTCTCCTGAAACCATCAATCTGACGACGACGATTCCAAGGGAATTGACGTGGAGCGCCGGGGCACCATGAAAAGACTTTGGTAGAAAGTAATGCCCGGCACGATGTTGTTTGCGACACGGGGGGTATAATTGTACGAGACCTCCCCCAGAATCAGATATGTACCGCTGGAAGTTGCCGTGGTGGAACCACTCGGAATCGAAACACTCGAGCCTACGGCACGCGGATCTGTGTTGAGGGCCTGACTCCAGACCACCGTCCCGCTGCCTCCGCCTGACGCCACCATGATTTCCGAGACCGTCATTTTGGCGGAGGCAGAGGGATATGGCTCCAGCACCAGCGTGGATGCCTGCAGCACCAGAGCCAGATCCGTCTCCGCCACAGTGGTATACTGCGTCGTCACGTCGGCAAGGGAGTGAGATGCGGCCGTCACTTTACGCGACACCACGACCGCTTCCTCCAGAGCGGTGCCACCAATCAGCATGATCAGCAGAATGGGCGCCATGAGAGCGAACTCAACGGCTGCGACGCCCTCCCGCGCCCGAAGGAATAGAGCCCGGAACCTCACGAAGAAGGCTCCACCTTGATCACGGACGTCGAAATGATCAGCCGCGATCCGTTGTTGAGCGTTGCCGCAGCAAATCCATCGAAATTTTTCAGGACAGGCAGCATGTACATCAGTTCAAACACGACAACGCTGCCGGCGGTGCCCGGATCATAACTCATGGAGTTCGTCACCGCCCCGGAGGAATCAAACGACAGCTGCGGCGCTGTCGTGCTGGCGTCTGCAAAACTGCTGACGGAACGCACGTTCACCAGAAGATTGGAACAGCTCATGTATGCTGGCAGAATCGCACAGGCCTGATTTTTGAATTCGCCCGCATTCCCCGATGCTGGAGCCTGTCCCGTCAGAAGCTCTCGTGACATCTCATCGGAAACGGCGTCGAGTGCGCTTTGCGTAAAATAGACGACGCTCATGACCAGCGCGGACAGCATCAGTGCGAAAAGAGGCACGCAGATGAGAGCAAACTCAACTGCCACAACCCCTTTCTGATCGGATATCCCTCTTTTCATCTGACCAGACAGCAGCAGGTGGCGAGCCTCTCTGTGATCTGATTTGCGAGAGGGAGATTCTGTCTGGCTGTTCATGCAGCATTCCAGACAATGACCCTGTGAAAGCGCACGGGATAAGACTACCGTTTTATTGAAAGCAGAGCGTTTATAAGCCCCATATCCCTTAACAATGGGTTTACGACCGCCAGACAGTCTGCATTCCGAAAGGAATGAGTCTGAGGACACACATATGACCAATGCCCCGGACACTTCGCAGGACACAGTGAAACCGATGACAACAGCGTTCGCCCTGTCAGTGGAAGGCATGACCTGCGCGGCCTGCGCGGCTCGGCTGGAAAAGGTCCTGAATCGCCTTCCGGGCGTGGCCGCTCACGTCAGTTTCGCGACGCACAGGGCAGCACTCACGCTCGCTCCAGACCACGCGGCTCTGAAAGATGTGACGGACGCCGTGGCGCGGGCCGGATTCAGCGTCGTTCCTGAACACGTGACCCTCGCAATCGAGGGCATGACCTGCGCCTCCTGCAGCGCCCGCCTCACCAGGGTTCTTGAGCGTCAGGAAGGCGTGTCCGCCAACATCAATCTGGCGACAGGAAAGGCCGAGATCGACTTCATCCCCGGCGCTGTCTCGGTCAATGATCTGATCGGCACCGTTACAAAAGCCGGATTCAGCGCCACAGTCGCCGGGACCGACGACACGGCCCGCAAGGCGCGACGTGAGCAGGAAAAACGCCGCCTGCAACTGGAACTGGCTGCTGGCATCCTACTGACCGCGCCACTGCTGCTGGACATGGTGGGCGGTATGCATCTCATGCTGCCGCGATGGATACAGCTTGTGCTGGCCACGCTGGTCCAGTTCGGCCTCGGTGCAAAATTCTACCGGGGAGCCTGGGCGGCGCTGCGCGGCGGTGGCGCAAACATGGATGTCCTCGTCGCCCTCGGTACAACGGTCGCGTGGTTCGCAAGCGCCGTCATCACCGTGTTCGGACTGCCCGAGCAGGTCTGGTTCGAGTCCGGTGCGACCGTTCTGACGCTGGTGACAGCAGGGCGACTGATGGAAGCAGGGGCTCGCAACCGGGCAGCGGCAGGTGTGGAGCGGCTTGCCCGTCTCCAGCCGGTCACGGCTCATGTCGAAACGCCGCAGGGCGTGCAGGATCGACCGGCGGCTTCTCTCGCTGTTGGCGATGTATTCGTCATTCGCCCCGGTGAGGCCGTGCCGACAGACGGTGTGATCCTGACCGGTGAATCCAGCCTCGATGAAGCGATGCTGACCGGGGAAAGCATGCCGGTCGGACGCGGCCCCGATGATCCGGTGCGGGGCGGCACGATTAACGGCGCCGGGGTGCTGCGAGTCCGGGCCACAGCGGTCGGCGCGGATACGGCGCTGGCGCGGATCACCCGCATGGTGGATGAGGCCGAGGGCTCGAAAGCGCCGATAGAACGGCTGGTTGATCGGGTCTCCGGAATTTTCGTGCCGGTCATCCTTGTCATCGCCCTGCTGACGCTGGCAGGCGGCTGGCTCGTCACCGGATCGTTCGACCGCAGCCTGATCAACACCGTGGCCGTGCTGGTGGTGGCCTGCCCGTGTGCGCTGGGTCTCGCCACACCGACGGCGATCATGGTGGGAGCCGGTCGTGGGGCGGCGGCGGGTCTGCTGTTCCGTTCCGCCGAAGCGCTGGAACAGACGGGACGTATCGGCGTCCTGCTGATGGACAAGACCGGCACCCTGACGGAAGGACGACCGCAGGTTGCAGGCGTATTTCCGCAAGGTGACGCGACAGAGATTTCGCTGCTCGCCCTGGCGGCAGGGCTGGAAGGCGATTCCTCACATCCGTTGGCCAGAGCCGTGCGGGAGACCGCGACTGCACGGCAGATCGCGCCTGAAGTGATTGAGGGAAACAGGGCCGTCGCCGGACATGGTCTGGAAGGTCTTCATGAAGGCGTTGTCGTCCGACTGGGCTCGGCACGTTTCCTTGAGAAAACACCGTCCGGTGCAGCCGAGGAAGCAATGTTGTCAGGACAAACGCTGATCGGCGTCGAAAGAGATGGCCAGCTTCTGGGCTGGATTGCTGTTGCCGATACCATCCGGCCCGACGCGGCTCAGGCTATTGGCCTGCTGAAACGATACGGCATTCTCCCCATCATGGTGACCGGTGACACACAGGCAGCCGCACGCCGGGTCGCGGAAGCCGTGGGAATTTCCGACATACGGGCCGAGGTGCTCCCCGGCGACAAGGCGGACGCCGTGAAACAGGCACGGGCTGACGCCGCCTCCGGCACGCTGATCGGTATGGTTGGCGATGGGATCAACGACGCCCCTGCCCTTGCCAGCGCCGATGTGGGCATCGCGATGGGCGGCGGCACTGATGTCGCACTGGAAACGGCGGATGTCGTACTGATGCGCTCCCGTCTTCTGGCGCTGGTGGATGCCGTCAGTCTCTCGCGGGCGACGTCGCTCAAGATACGTCAGAATCTCTTTTTCGCCTGTATCTACAATGCGTTGGGCGTTCCCCTCGCCGCCTTCGGTGTCCTGCCTCCCATGCTTTCGGGAGCCGCCATGGCGATGAGTTCCGTTTCTGTCGTAACCAGCGCGCTGCTTCTGAACCGATGGAAGCCGCTTCCCAACCCTGAATACGGACCACCGGGAATGACGGGTCACGCTCAGGAGTAGACAAGCCCGCCCTGTCTGTGGATGCTTGCAGAAAGCTGATCGGAAGATCGGACGCCAGTTTTCAGGGAGAACGACCATGGAATCCACAACACTCATGGTGGAAGGCATGACCTGCGAGGGATGTGTGTCATCCATCAAACATGCGCTGGAAGGTATTCCCGGTGTGAAATCGGCCGTGCCGTCTCTGGAAAAAGGCACTGTGAAGATTGACTATGATCCCAAGGAAACGGGGCCACGCAATTTCGCGCCTTCCATCGAAGCCGCAGGGTTCGAAGTGGTCGGCTGATTTCCGGGCGTATCACGCTGCGATATCATGCGGGCGTCATGCGGACAGCACGCGGGGGGAATGCCGTCATCCGTCTTCCCCGATGCTGGTAGTCATGGCAGAAGCCGTGAGAGGATGGCATGAACGCAAGTCCGATCTGCCTGACCAGAATTCGAGACGAACGAGGAATGACTGTGGCGTCTTCAACCAGTTCCAGCCTGCGCAGAAACGTCAGAAAGTGGCTTGTTCCAGGCGTAATTCTCTGTCTTTCGGGCTGTGCCGCCGAGACCGGGCGGATGTGGAACGACACAGACGTGTCATGCCTTCGCAAGCAGATGGGCAGCGCCGTCCATCTGTCATTCCCACTGGCTGCGAACACCTGCCAGCGGATGACCAATCATGGCTTCATGTTTGGTGAGGCGACCGCGAAACCCATTCCGCTTGAGCTGCACAATGCGCCAGATCTGCAGGCGTTGGCGGAAGAATATAACTACAGCTACAAGAAGTAAGCGGCCTCAGCTTTCCAGTTCGACATCCCAATAGAGATAGTCGCGCCAGCTATCGTGCAGATAGTTTGGCGGGAAAGCGCGTCCGTTATCCTGTAATTCCCATGAAGACGGCTGTGCAGGCTGCCTGCGGGGAAACATGCGGATTTCATGTGGCATCCGCGATCCTTTGAGCAGATTGCAGGAACTGCACGCGGTCACGATATTTTCCCACGTTGTTCGTCCGCCGCGACTGCGGGGGATGACATGATCGAATGTCAGGTCATGGGTGGGAAGCTGGTCATGGCAATACTGGCAGGAGAAATTGTCCCGCAGAAAAAGATTGAAGCGGGTAAAGGCCGGCCTGCGCGCTGTCGGAACATATTCCTTTAGTGCGATGACGCTCGGAAGCCGCATGCTACAGCTTGGAGAATGTACTTCCTCATCATATTCGCTCAGAACCGATACACGGTCGAGGCAGACAGCCTTGATCGTGTCCTGCCATGACCAGAGCGAAAGCGGAAAGTAGGAAAGTGGTCTGAAATCTGCGTTCAAAACGAGCGATGGATAGTGCATACTGCCAGCCGACAAGGCGCGCTTCCTTTTCCCGGAGACGGCTCATGATCCGCTTTTGGCAAACTCGAAACTGCACACCAAAGGGTCACGCGTCGTCGAGAAGTGTTATTAAAATATAAGCGCAGCTTTTTTCAGACTGCAAGGAAAGTTCGCGCGACAAAACATGAGGTTTCCGTGACAGTCGGTCGGAACACCCTTTTTCCGTTCAGTGCCGGAGCATGACAACGCCAGCTTTTTGCAAGCAGGACCATTGGGTTACGCGCTTTGCGCCAAGTCCCACCGGCCCCCTGCACCTCGGTCATATTGCCGCTGCTTTTTTTGCCCGGCGCCATGCGGATCACGGCGGGCAGTTCCTGCTGCGTATCGAAGACATCGATACGGTGCGCTGTCGCGAGACTTTCATTCAGGAAGCACTGGACGATCTGGCGTGGACCGGACTGCACTGGGAAAAAGAGGTTCTCCGCCAGTCGGAACGCATGCCGCTCTATCAGGAAACCCTTGATACCCTCCGGCACAAGGGACTGGTCTATCCCTGCTTCTGCACACGGGCGGATGTAGCGCGGGAAGCGGCGGCGGCATTTTCCGCTCCCCATCATGCCCCGGACGGCAGCCTGCTTTACCCCGGCACATGCCGTCTGCTGGATGACGCCGAGCGCGCCCGACGGATCGCGGCCGGCACGCCTTACGCTTTGCGGCTCGACGTGCAGAAGGCGTTAGACAGGCTGGGCACGCCGTCCCTCTCCTATCATGAACTGGGTCGCGGGCCTGTCACCTGTCATCCCGGCCTGTTCGGAGATGTGGTGCTGGCGCGGAAAGATATTCCCGCATCCTACCATCTGTGCGTCACACATGATGACGCCGCTCAGGGCGTGACACTCGTAACCCGAGGGGAAGAACTTCGGGATGTCACGGCCATTCATCGCCTGTTGCAGGAACTGATGAAATGGCCGGAACCCGTTTACGCCTTTCACCCGCTTCTCGTGGATTCGACAGGTAAAAAACTGTCCAAACGCGATGGCGCTCTGTCCATCAGGGCCATGCGTGAGAGCGGCATGAGCCCTGAGGAAGTGCGCAAGGCAGCAGGCGTTACGCTCTGAGGGGCCAGGACCTGTTACACAGAAACACTGAAATCGCTCGTAAGGACAGTCATTCTCCGCCGTGTCGTAACCCGACATGATTTAATACGGAGATTTAAGAGTTAAATGACTTCTTACACGTCACGCTGGACCATTGCAGACGCCCTCAAGGTACACGCGGACGACCCGACTACCACCATGCCCGTGATTGACCAGAACTTCCCGACAATGGATGAGTCGGTGATGATCTGGGACACAGGCGCACTTCGCAACATTCACGGCCAGACCGTCACATTTAAGGGGTGGCACGTTATCTGGTCGCTCGCGGTCGACAAGATCGACCTGAACAATGATGACATTTATGACGAATGGCATTCCCGCAACGACCGCGCCTATATCGGTTACTGGTATTCCCGTACGGGCAATGGCGCTGACTGGCAGTGGGGCGGCCGCCTCCTGAACACCTCCGCCGATCTCCGTCCGCATGAATGGTCCGGTGGACTGGTCATGCGCGAAGGCACGGGCAATGTCGTCGACATGTTCTATACATCAGAAGCGGATTCCCCGATCAACCAGTCCGTTCCGTCTGTTTCCACGGGACAGATCTTCGCTGATGCAAACGGCGTCTGGTTCGGAGGCTTCAAGACCACGACGGAAATGTTCTCGGCTGACGGCATTCACAACGCCAATTCCCAGCAGGACGAATATTTTGACTTCCGCGACCCGCATCCGTTCGTAAATCCGGCAGATGGCCGCGTCTATTGCCTCTATGAGAGCAATGTCGCCGGTATGCGCGGTGAATTTACAATTGGCAGCGAAGAACAGGGTGTTCTCCCTCCCGGTTTTGCTGTCGATGCCGGCGCACAGTATGGCGCTGCCTCCATCGGCATCGCGGTGCTGGATGACGGCGCTTACAAGAGTGGTGATTTTTCCGCCACACGCTGGACACAGCTTGACCCGCTGGTCACGGCTCTGGGTGTGAACGATCAGATGGAACGTCCGCATATCGTGTTCCGTGACAACCTGACCTATCTGTTCACGATCAGTCATCACAGCACTTACAGCGGTGGTCTGTCCGGCCCGGACGGCGTTTACGGCTTTGTCTCCGAAGACGGTCTCTTCGGTCCCTACAAGCCGCTGAACTCCTCCGGTCTGGTTCTGGGCAATCCGTCGAGCGCACCTTACGAAACCTATTCCCACTTCGTGGACCCGGATGGTTACGTGCAGGCGTTCATCGACACACTCCCGGCTCCGGGAGAAGACCCCAACACCCCCTCGACTTTCCGGATTGGCGCGACCCTTTCACCAACCGTGAAACTCGAACTCGACGGTGACCGCACCTTCATCTCGGAAGTTCACGGTTATGGTCAGGTCTATGCGCAGGCTGCGTGGCCGGTAGGCAATGCGTGGGATCATCGTCCGGCAACGGTCTGATCTTCCTGCATCGCTGCAGCGGGTCATGATTCCGTGATCTGACTGTGTTTTTTACAGGAACCGGAGACCGGCGTTGCCATGCAGCGCCGGTTTTCTGGTGTCTGTTGAATCCTGACGAAGTGTTTCCCGTTGGACGCAGCACCGTGCCTCTCACAGGAACCGGTTCCGCATTCCGGAAAAAACCTCTATCGTGCCGCGCCGTCGGCGTGGGGCCGACCACCGGAGCCGAAAGAACCCCGGACTTCATTTCCCAGGATCGAAACCTATGTCCTTCATTGCCGACCGCCTGAACAAGATCAGCCCGAGCCAGACCATTGCCATTTCGGCAAAAGCGCGCGCGCTCAAGGCGGAAGGTCGGGACATTATCAGCCTCTCGGCAGGCGAGCCGGATTTTGATACCCCGGCCAGCATCAAGGCGGCGGCGATCAAAGCCATCGAGACGGGGCAGACAAAATATACGGACGTCGCTGGCACCCCAGCCCTCCGCGCCGCCGTCGCCGAGCGTTTCCGGCTGGATTCCGGGCTGGATTACAAGCCCGAGGAAATCATCGTTTCCACCGGCGGCAAGCAGGTGATCTACAATGCGATGGTCGCCACCATCAACAAGGGTGACGAGGCGATCATTCCCGCACCATGCTGGGTGTCCTATCCCGACATCGTGGCGCTGGCCGATGGCATCCCGGTAATCGTTCCCTGCCACGCCAAAAACGGTTTCAAGCTGACGGCTGAAGATCTCGAAGCGGCCATCACGCCAAAGACCAAATGGTTCTTCCTGAACTCGCCCTGCAACCCGACGGGCGCGACCTACTCGGCTGAAGACCTCCGCCCACTGTGCGACGTGCTGCTGAAGCACCCGCATGTCTGGATCTTCACCGACGATATCTATGACAAGCTGGTTTATGACGGATTCAAACCTGCGACGATCGTGCAGGTGGAGCCGCGTCTGCGCGACCGCACCGTCACCATGAACGGCGTGTCCAAGGCCTATGCCATGACCGGCTGGCGCATCGGTTTCTCCGGCGCACCGCTGGAACTGACCAGGGCGATGAACAAGCTCCAGGGACAGTCCACGTCCAACCCCTGCTCCATCGCGCAGGCGGCGGCGCTTGAGGCTGTCAGCGGCCCGCAGGACTTTATCGGCACAATGTGCGAGACCTACCGCGAACGCCGTGATCTGGTCGTATCCATGCTCAATCAGGCCTCCGGCATCACATGCGGTCGTCCGGAAGGCGCGTTTTACGTCTTCCCGTCGATGAGCGGATGCCTTGGCAAGCGCACCCAGAAGGGCGTGATCATCGACAGGGACGAGGCGTTTGTGACGGCTCTGCTGGATGAAGAAGGCGTCGCCGCTGTGCATGGCTCCGCGTTCATGTTCGCCGGATATTTCCGTGTGTCTTACGCGACCGACACGGAAAGCCTGCGTGAAGCCTGCACCCGCATCCAGCGCTTCTGCGCCAGCCTGAGCTGAAAGGAGACAGGCTCGCCATGACTGCTACTGCCTCGGGGCCGACGCTTGCCCATCGTCTTGAAGGACTTCCCGCTCCCGCGACCATCGAAATGGCGCGACGGGCCAGAGAACTGAGAGCCGAAGGGCACGGGGTTATTTCGCTGGCGCTCGGCGAGCCTGATTTTCCAACGCCTGCCGTTGCTATTGAGGCAGCGCATCAGGCCGCGCTGGCGGGCAAGACAAAATACCCGCCAGTGGACGGCACGCCGGAACTGAAAGCCGCCGTCGCCCGCAAGTTCAGCCGTGAAAACGGGCTGGACTTCGCCGCCGACGAACTGATGGTCTCAAACGGCGGCAAACAGGTGATCTTCAACGCCTTCATGGCGACGATCAATCCCGGTGACGAAGTCGTGGTCCCTGCCCCTTACTGGGTGAGCTATCCCCTGATCGCCAGAATGTTCGGTGGCGTACCGGTCCATCCAGTCTGCGACGAAGCGGATGGTTTCAGTCTGAAGCCTGAGCGTCTCGCTGCTGTCATGACGCCGCGCACCAAATGGCTGGTGCTAAATTTTCCGAACAACCCAACGGGAGGGCTGTGTTCGGAAGACGACCTGCGCGGGATTGCCGAAGTCCTGCGCGCTTATCCAGCTGTCTGGATTCTGTCTGACGAGATCTATGAGCATCTCGTCTTCGACAATAATCGTTTCACTTCTTTCGCCGCGATTGCACCTGACCTGAAAGACCGCATCGTCACCATGAATGGTGTCGCCAAGGCCTATGCCATGACCGGCTGGCGCGTGGGTTATGCTGGTGGTCCCAAGCGTCTGATCGCCGCGATGCGCAGCGTCCAGAGCAACGCAACATCAGGCGTCTGTACGGTCGCGCAGGCGGCCGCGGCGGCGGCGCTGGACAGTGCGCCGGATCTGATCCGGGACATGGTCGCTACCTATGAACGTCGGCGGAACCTGATGGTCGCCGCCCTGCGCGACATTCCCGGTCTGACCTGCGCCAATCCTGCGGGCGCTTTCTATGTCTATCCGGGTATCGCCGGGTGCCTCGGCCGCGTTACTGCCGGAGGACGCAGGCTGGACACCGATACCGATTTCGCCATGGCGTTACTGGAAGAAGCACATGTCGCCACTGTGCCGGGCAGCGCCTTCGGGCTGGCGCCGTATCTGCGGTTGTCCTGTGCGACGGCGGATGCTGCACTGAAAGAAGCGTGTAAGCGGGTAGAAGGGTTTGTTGGGGCGTTGCGCTAGGGGCCGGTTTGGGGGGAGAGCGGCATGTCGGCTATCAGAATAAACCATGACAAAGCCTGCCAGCTTCGTGTTCACATTGAAGCCGTTGCTCCACTGCGGCAGCGTTGTGCATAGGCGCTGGGGCTGTATCCAGTGCCTTTTCTAAAAGCCGCAGCAAACGCGCCCAGACTTTCGTAACCGACTGCGGCGGCGACATCGGTCACACGCTCGCGTCGCGCCAGCCTTTCCTGCGCATTAAGAATACGCAGGCGCTGTCGCCAGACTGAAAACTGCATGCCCGTATCGGCGGTAAAATGCCGAATGAACGACCGCAAAGACATTCCTGCCATATCCGCCCACTCCTGCTGCCCTCGTGAATCAGAGGGAGTGACGCTCAGGGCTTCTGCGACCCGCTTTAGCCGGGCATCTTCGGGAAAAGGCAGTGAAACAGAATGACGCGGAATGGACAGGAATTCATCCCAGAAGCTTTCGGCCAGCCTTGTAAAACTGTCCTGCCATGCTTCCTCTTTGGCATTTTGCGACAGACGTTCAACCTGAGCCATCAGTAATCGCGTGCAGTCCGCCAGAAAAGGCCTGTGTGCAACTGAAGAATACCTCTCAGCAGCAATATACAGACTCCAGCCTGCAATAGCGCCGTGGGAGCGCGCCTCATGAAAAAAGCCGGGAGGCAGCCAGAGAAGCTGCCCCGGCCCGATCAGCCAATAGGAATTTTGAATCATCACGGCCATAACACCGCTTTTCACAACGAATATCTGCCCCTTTTCGTGAACATGCAGGTCAGTGGTCCGGCGGTTCGTCTGTCTTACGGGACTTCCAGATAGCCAGGGAGCGCCACATGACGGAGCAGGATTTTCTGATAAAAAGGAAAACGATTTGGCGTGCATGAGTCGAATTATGGCCTACAGTCGACAGAATGCCAAAAGCATCTCCTTTAAAATCTTCTGGTCCACTCAATCCACAAGATTAAAAGGTGTCCCATGTCCTCCACACACCACGAGCAGATCATCCGGGAAATGTTCGCCACATTTACGGATTTTGGCTCAACTCCGGATAGGCTGTTTGATTTCATGACGTCGGATTATCGGCAATATGTCGATGGACGTGAAATGACGTTGGGCGATTTCCAGGCCCATACACATGCCTTGCGCAACACTCTTAGCGCGTTGGAAATAGATATTCAGCATATTGTATGTGAAGGCGATAAAGCAGCCACCGTTCACATGGCGCGTGCAACACGTCGCTCCGGCGAGCAAAGTCTGATCAAGGTCGTTGCCTTTTATCAGTTCCGAGAAGGACGCATCTGTCTTGTGGATGAACTGACGCACGTTCTGGAAGGAAGTGAAAGCGATCAGGCGCTTGGAGCATTACAATGAGGGAACCCGGTCAATACGAGTAGATGTTCTCTTTCCGGATATGGAGTGTCAGCTTTCGGAAAACGCAAACGAACCGCTGAACGGCAGACAGGATACGCCCCGCAGAAAGCTCCTGCGTTATTTCTGCCTGAGGTAGACAAGACGCGACCGGAGACGACGGAGCGCGGACACAGCAGGATTCGGCAGATAATCCCTGAGCGTCATCTGTAAACGCCGGTCTGCGGGCAGGCCCGGTCGCCGCAGGTAATGTGTGTTCTCGAACTGCTGTTCAAACACCTGCAAGTCATGTCTATAAAAATAGGTGATCAGGGCGCGTCGTGATCCGGTGACAAGCGGGCGCGGATACCCATGAAGCGCAATTTCTGACTGCTCCATGATCAGCGTACGACCGAACAGAGGAGCAACCTGAACCTCCGGCTTACAGGCCAAGGCGTCCCAAAGCTCCAGTTCTCCGCCATCTCCTTCCTGCCACCCTTCGTTGAGATAGGTAATCACCACCAGCGCATTCCGCAGCTTCGTGTCCGGATGCTTCTGAAAATCGACGTGAATTTCGAAATGTCCATCATGGCGGGCTTCATGAAGGCCGCCACCATATAACGTCAGGTCCGGCTGAAGGGCGGAAAGACCAGTCAGCGATTCCAGAAAAGAGACAAAGGCGGTAGAATGGAGAGTCTCGAAATACGCCAGAAGCGCAGGCGGCATATCTTCAAGGCTGTTCAGAATTCTCTTGCTCTGCAGACGCGTATAATGAGGTTTCCACGCTTCGTGCCGGATGTCCGGACTTTCCTTCAGGATGTCTGACAGATGGACCGGATCAAACAGGCGCTCCATCACGAGATGAGGGTAAGGCCGGGCTGACCGAAACTGTTTCGCAAGTTCAGCCACTGAATCCGGATCAGGGGGTGTCCACAGCCCGTCCCTGATCTTGCCACACTCTGCTGCGGATAGAATTGTATTCATCTGCGTCCGCCTCTCGGCCTCATCGTTTTCTGCACGGGCTTTCCTTCAGAGACGAACGTACGACCCTGACCCGCATCACCACGAACATTTTTTAGACGGCAGATGTTAAGAGAGAACGTAAATGCTCCCATTCGGTTGCCTTTAAAAATCAGGATGGACGTCGGATCGTCATCCATGCACGATCATACCATGACCCAAAGTTTCACATCCCTGTCCTTTCCCCGTCCCACTGAAGCCAGTCTCGCAGATGGTTTCGGCGCAGTCGCTGATCTGCTCGATAGAAATGACCTTGAAGGCGCTCTGTCACGCTTTGATCGCGAACGCCGCAGCTTTGAAAGCTGGGCAGCGCTTGTCTATCTGCGTTTTGCCCAGGACACGACAAGCGAAAAAGCAAAGCAGGATCGCGATTACGCGGATCGCCTGACTCCCAAGGCCACGGCTCACGAAGTCACCCTGAAAAAGCGCTTTCTCTCCGAGCAGTTTCATAACGCGACAACCGCCGCTGTCGGTCCACATGTCACGGCTCTCTGGACAAGCGATGTCACGACATTCGATCCACGGATAGAGAATGCTCTCGAAGAAGAAGCGCGTCTGACGAGCGAATACACCGCCCTGCTCGCCTCGGCCCGAATCGAAATCGAAGGTCACACGGTCAACCTGTCCGGCCTTGCGCCATGGATGGAGCATCCTGACCGCGCCATACGCCACGCTGCCGAGCAGGCCAGATGGGCGTTCTTTGCCGAACATGGAAAGACGCTCGACACTCTCTTCGGGCGACTGGTCGAACTGCGTACGGACATGGCCCGCACGCTCGGGTTCGAGACCTATACGCCGCTTGGCTACCGTCGCCTGCGCCGCGTCGATTACAATCCCGAAGAAGTGGCGCGCTTCCGTGAGGAAGTTGTCACGCATGTCACACCGCTGGTCGCCTCCCTCCTCGAACAGCGGCGCGAAGAGATGGGCTGGCCCACCCTGCATTACTGGGATGAGAGCTTTGTCGATCCCCGAGGCAACCCGAAGCCCGCCGGGGATTATGACCTGCTCATCGAACGCGCCCAGACAATGTTCGACCGTATGTCAGGCGATCTCGGACCATTCTTCAAAAGCATGGTCTCGGGAGGTTATGTCGATCTCAAGAACAGGGACGGCAAGGCCGGTGGCGGCTTCTGCACCGCCTTTCCTGACGTCGGCATGCCGTTCATCTTCGCCAATTTCAACGGCACGCATGGCGACATCAACGTCTTCACCCATGAGATGGGACACGCCTATCAGAACTGGCGCAGCCGCGACCTGCCGACCATCGATGAACTGTGGCCAACCATGGAGGCGGCGGAAATCGACTCCATGGGCCTGGAGTTCCTGACATGGCCGCATATGGAACTGATGGTTGAAGAGGGCGCTGCTGACCGCTTCCGTCGGATGCATCTGATCGGCTCATTGAGCTTCCTGCCCTATGGCGTGTGCGTCGATCACTTCCAGCATGAAGTGTACGCCAATCCGACCATGACAGCGCAGGAGCGCCACGAAACCTGGCGGCGTCTTGAGCGCCATTACATGCCGTGGCGTGACTATGGCGACCTGTCCTACCCGGCGCACGGCGGACGCTGGCAGGCGCAGGGCCATATCTACCGCAATCCGTTCTATTACATCGATTATACGCTGGCGCTCTGCTGCGCGATGCAGTTGTGGCTTCAGTCCCGGCGCGACGAACCGGCGGCGATGAAAGCCTATGAGGGGCTGTGCGCACACGGAGGATCCGCCCCATTCACCGGACTGATCGCCAAGGCGGGCCTTGTTTCACCGTTCGCTTCCGGCGTGCTGGCTGACGTTGTTAAGGAAGCGGCGGATTTTCTGGAAAATGGTCCCCGTTAAGGGATACGCTACCAATCAACCGTACCTGCGTCAGAGCAAAGGCATCCTTCGCTTCTGACGCAGGGAAGCGCAGATCTCAGCCTGCATCTTTTTCAAGCTTGTCCAGTTTGACGGTCAGATGTCCCACCTTGGGATGGTCGATCTCCGTCCGCACTGGCACCGGTCCATACCCGTCCACATTGATAAACCATACCGTCCCGCCGTGGGGCTCACGCAAGGCTTTCGCCTGATGCCCCTTGATGAATCCTGCGGTCTGATATCCGGAAAATTCGCAACGCATCGCAGGAACCTTCCGGTCCTGAAAGACATCCGGTTTCATGTCCTGTCCGGTCGTCTTCAGAGTGAAATGTGACACCCTGATCCCGTCGAACACGTCATAGACGCCATCACAATGGCCTGTCTTCCGGACCGTCAGAATGACCTTCGCCATGGTGCTCAGGATATCCATTCCGTGCTGCCGCAACTCATCCGGCACCGGCTCACGGTCTGTCTCTTTCGGCTCCTGCAAGGTGACGACAGGCTGGCCCTGCTGATAATCCAGCACAACATGACGCTGAGCCGACCGGCTCAATCCCTGACTGTCATAGCGTGTCGGCATCACAACATTGTCCCGGATGGTTCCGGTCGCCACGGACTGGATACGCAATCTGGTGAAGATACTGAGCAGTCCTTCCGCCCGCGCCTGCATGGCAACATTATAGCGCGTCTGTTCAAGCAGAAAGCTGGTCTCCAGCTTCATCACCGGCAGCCAGTGCGTATAAATCGTGTATTTGATGTGAATCGCAGCGTTAGCCGGAGGAGAACTGACCTGAGGCGTCTCTTCCGCATGAACAGAACCACCTGTCAGAAAAAACAGACAGCACGCGGGCAGCAACAGCAGTCGCCTCACCGCCATCCTGTTTCGCAGGCAAAGACTGCCGGTTCGGGGATGATTGTCGCTCAAGCTGCTCACCCAATGCTGTGATGGAAAACTCTCCTTTACATAGAACCAGAGTCTTTCACTCGCCAAGTGCGCCCCAGCGTCCACGGTATCCCAGCCGCCCTGACAGGGTCTGGGCAATCGAAACCACAAGCCGTCCCATCGCCTCTGCCTGTTTCAGAGTGTCTTTCGGTTTTGGCTGACTGATTCCCAGTCCCGCCACGACGTGTCCGGCAAGATCGTGAACGGGCGCGGCAAAGCACCAGACCCCGACCTGCACCTGTTCGTCATCAACCGCATATCCCCGACGCCGCACACTGGCGATCTCGTCCATCACGGCGACAGGGGCAGAAGCGCCTGTCGTGGTTGGTGGGGTCGGCCACGAGGACATCGGGTAAAGCGTGAGCCACTTTCTGAGTCCGGTTCCCTCCATGGCTCCAAGCTGGGCCATGCCTGTCGCGGTATACATGGCGGGCAGACGAAGCCCGACATTGTAGTGGATTCCAAAGCCCTTCTCGTTTGCCCGGCTGGCGACATACACGACATCCTCGCCTTCAAGCGTGCTCAGACTGACGGTATAGGCGCCCAGTTCCGGCCTTTCTCCAATCAGTTGATGAAACGCATTCAGGAGATCCTGTCTGGGGCTGACCTGCACCGCCCAGTCAAGCAATCTGGAACCAAGTCTGAAACCGCCTCCACCTGATCCCCCTGTCGTCTCCAGAAGCCCCAGTTCCGCCATCACCGTCACCAGACCATGTGCCGAACTGCGAGGAAGATCGAGCAAACGGGCAATTGTAGCGGCGTTGGGGGGTGTATCCTGCGAACTGACAAGGTCCAGAATTTTCACTGCACGCCGAAGAGCCGGAACCGACTCACTATCTTTCATCATTACCACCCATGAGTGTCCTTGACGTCGCTCCCAAGAATCGGATATATCCGAGATACGGGATCGTGTTCAATATAATGAACAATAAAAAACTGAACACGGTCTCGTCTGATAGAGCCTGACAGGCACCTGAAAAGCCCTTCTGTGCATCAGCGCCGCCTCACCAGATGACCAAAAAATTCCCGTATGATAGAAGCGGCTCGCCATCCTGCTCCTTGCACGGATCGAAAAATCCGGTTTCGCAATAAGTCTATCTCAATACGTTTCAAGCAACGCTGTTCCATTGTTTCTTGGAAGCTGAGGTTGTTTTGAAAATAGTAAAAAAGTTCTGGGAATGGCTCTCCTGCGGAGAAGAGATCAAAGCTATTCAGGATGGGAAAGATCCCGAAGATCTCTTGGTCAGCAGAACTCCTCCGCGCTGAAAAACCCTTTCAGTCTTCAGTATAGCCGCCTCAGGACAGAGGAGCGTCTCCCCTCATTGAAGAGTTCCTCCCCTGCGCCGGAAACCATACAGCGGCTCCGTCCTATCCGATTTCAATCCCGATCTGTTTGACGTCATGGAACGCCAGATCCGGGTTCATCTCCTCGGTACGGCGCATCATGAAGCCAGAACTGGCCAGAAACACCGGATCGCCGTCAAGATCATCCGCCATCGACGAACGGTTCGCCATCATGAAGGTCTCAAGTTTCGTCCGGTCCCCCGTCACCCAGCGCGCCAGTGAGAACGGTGTGGAATCGAACCCGATGGCCACGCCATATTCGCCTTTCAGGCGCTCCTGAAGCACATCCAGCTGAAGCGTTCCGACCACACCGACAATAGGCTGCGCACCGTCCTGCGGTCTGAAGAGCTGCACGACGCCCTCTTCCGCCAGTTCGGTCAGAGCCTGCCTCAGCTTCTTGGCCTTCATCGCATCATCAAGCCGAACGCGCCGCAGGATTTCCGGCGCAAAATACGGAACGCCGGTGAAGCGGATGGCTTCGCCTTCCGTCAGCGTGTCACCGATGCGCAGGGTGCCATGGTTGGGAATACCCACCACGTCGCCAGCAAACGCTTCCTCGGCAAGCTGACGATCACGGGCGAAGAAGAACTGCGGCGTGTGCAGCACGAAGCTCTTACCCGTCCGCGTATTCAGCAGCCGCATCCCGCGGGTCAGTCTGCCTGAACAGACACGGGCGAAGGCGATACGATCCCGGTGATTGGGGTCCATGTTCGCCTGAATCTTGAATACGAGCGCCGTCATCTGCGCCTCATCTGCCGTGACCGTCCGACTTTCAGTGTTCTGGGCACGCGGCGCGGGGCCGAAGGCGACCAGCGCATCCAGCAGGTCCGTAACGCCGATTTCTTTCATGGCGCTACCGAAAAACACCGGCGTCAGATGCCCCTCATCGAACGACTCACGGTCGAATTCCGGAAGAGCGGCTTCCACGAGTTCAAGCTCTTCCCGTACCTGCACCATGCGCGGATCACTCTCCTCGACCGGCACCGTCGTATGGACCTCGCCATTTCGGATGTCATACGTGCCGATAAAGGTCGCGGCCCGACCGATCGGCCATGTCAGCGGGGTCGTGTCCAGCGCCAGTGAGGAAGAAATCTCGTCCAGTATCTCGAACGGATCCCTCGACTCACGATCCATCTTGTTGATGAACGTAACGATGGGAATGTCGCGGAGACGGCAGATCTCGAACAGCTTGCGTGTCCGGTCCTCAATACCCTTGGCGGCGTCAATCACCATCACGGCGGAATCAACAGCCGTCAGCGTCCGGTAGGTATCTTCCGAGAAGTCTTCATGGCCCGGCGTATCCAGCAGGTTGAAGACGCAGCCGCCATATTCAAAGGTCATCACGGACGTGACGACAGAAATGCCACGATCACGCTCAATGCCCATCCAGTCGGAACGTGTCCGACGTCGCTCCCCTTTCGCCCTGACATTTCCCGCCAGCTGAATGGCGCCACCCGCTCGCAGAATACGTTCTGTCAGCGTCGTCTTACCGGCGTCAGGATGGGAAATGATGGCAAAGGTACGTCGCCGACTGATGGCTCCGGCAAGAGAAGACTGGGTTGCGGGGCCGTCATTGATGTCTGTCATGGCGAAAGAGGCTCTGAACTGGGGAAGAAAAAACAGGAACGCCGGACAGAGAGTGTCTCCGCCCGGCGTCTGAAAAAGCACCTGGCCCGCAAGAGCCAGAGCGTCCTGAAATCAGCGAGAGTAGAACTCGACCACCAGGTTCGGTTCCATCTGCACCGGATATGGCACATCGGACAGCTTCGGAGCGCGCAGGAACGAGCCCTTCATCTGGCGGTGGTCCACTTCCATGTATTCCGGAACATCGCGCTCGCCGCTCTGCGAGGCGTCCAGAACGGCAGCAAGCTGCTTGGACTTTTCGCGAACTTCGATCACGTCACCTTCGCGAACGAGGTAGGACGGGATGTTCACTTTCTTGCCGTTAACCAGCACATGACCGTGGTTCACGAACTGACGGGCAGCAAACGGGGTTACTGCGAACTTCAGGCGGTAAACAACGGCGTCCAGACGACGCTCCAGCAGGCCGATCAGGTTCTCGGAGGTATCGCCCTTACGACGGACAGCCTCTTCGTAATATTTACGGAACTGCTTTTCGCTGATGTTACCGTAGTAACCCTTCAGCTTCTGCTTCGCCATCAACTGGACGGAGAAGTCGGAAGGCTTGCCCTTACGACGCTGGCCATGCTGACCCGGACCATATTCCCGCTTGTTGACCGGCGACTTGGCGCGGCCCCACAGGTTTACGCCAAGGCGGCGGTTAATCTTGTACTTGCTCTCAAGGCGCTTGCTCATGTGCGCGCTCTACTTTCATAAAACAGCCACACCCGGCCTTGCGGCCTGATATGGCTTGTGACGCCGATAGTCCCCAGTCCGGAACAGACTGAAGCGGGCGCGTCCCGTATTACTGACCCGGGGGAGCATACACCCCATCGGCCAGCCGGTCCGTCCACTTTCCCGGCAATGGGGTGTCGCCTAAGTGAAAACAGCTTCATTGTCAATCAGATTGCCGTTTTCCTCAGGACCGTCCCGGATTTTACCCGAAACACCTTTCTCAGTAGCGATCTGTGCTACTGATCCCGCTGACTGTCAGGGAGACGCATCATGGAGTTGAGGCAGCTACGATACTTCGTGGCCGTTGCCGAACACGGCAGCTTCACCAGGGCGGCGCTGGCCATCGGCATGGAACAGCCTCCTTTAAGCCAGCAGATCAAACAGTTTGAACGCGCCCTTGGCGTGACGTTGTTCCATCGCCTCACACGCGGCGTTGAACTGACCGACATCGGAGCAGCCCTGATCGGACAGGCGAAAGCCATTCTTGCGATGGAAGAGGATTTTCTCGGCTTCGCGCAAGGCCTCGCCCGGGGCGAACGGGGCCATCTCCGGGTGGGTCTGGCTGGCGCGGTCTCGCTTCTCCCGATTATTCCCCAGACCATCCGACGCTTCCGGGAGGCGTGGCCTGAAGTCATCGTCTCGTTCGAGGAGAGCAACACCCCTGCCCTGTCCGAGGCGCTGCATGACCGTCGCGTGGATGTGGCGATCGTGCGACCTCCCGTCACTGACGACCGCGAACTGGCTGTCTATCCGCTGCTTGACGAGCCGACCGTGGCCGCGCTCCCGAGTGGCCATGCCTATGAAGGCAGCGGCGCCATCCGGCTGGAAATGCTCGCGAACGAGCCTTTGATCATTTTCCCCAGAGAACTGGGGCCAGGTTTTCATGACGCCATTCTCTCCGCCTGCCAGCATGCCGGCTTTACGCCCCGCATGGGTCAGCAGGCTCCCCAGATTGCAGCCACGGTCCCGCTGGTCGCCGCCGGACTGGGTGTTTCGGTCGTGCCGCAATCCCTCTCCCAGATCCACGCTGGTGGTGTCACTTTTCATCGCATTGAGGAACCTGCTCCAAGCGCCACTCTGGCCATTGCCGTGCTGAAAGGGCGTCCGGCTCCGCTTGTCGGACGATTCATCGCCGCGCTGAAAGATGCGTGTGGCGAATGGGTGGAGCGTAGTCAGAAAATCGAGTAATGATTGCAAGAAATTGCGAACAAAGCTTTACCAAACCCTTATTCGACAATCGCCTTCAGTCATAGATAACTATTTATAAATACTTCGATGCCACCTTGCCTTCATCGCGAAACACGCAATGAAAAGGGCTTAAAATGGCAGGATTGGGTATCAGACTTGAAGCCGGTGACCGGATGATCCTCAACGGCGCAGGCGTCCACTTTCTCACCGCCGCACAGATCAGACTGACAAACCGGGCGAATTTTCTGTTCGGACGCCAGATCATGCCTCCGGAAGAAGCCACGAGCCCGGCACGCCTTATCTATTACGCACTACAGACAGCTTACGTGGGCACGCCGGAAGAAAAAATGGCCGCTCTTGCAGAGGCGACATATCACATCACCACCTTCATGCAGGAAACGACATCGGTATCGGCACGACTGATTCTCAGCGAAGCCATGAAAGCCGCTTCTGAAGGTAATTTTTATCAGGCCCTGAAAATCGCCCGCAGAATCATCCGGCACGAAGACGCCGTAATCGGCCACGCAAGTGCGTCGACAGGCGGTTTGAACGAATCAGAAGCCAGTTAACTCAAAATTAGGATTTTTATAATTTTATAGAGCCACTGCAAAAAATGCAGTAAACCAAACGGAGAAAATCCACATGTCACTTTCGATCAACACCAACAACTCTGCAATGGTGGCTCTTGAGAGCCTCAACTCAACGACATCTGCTCTGGATTCTACCGAGAACACGGTTTCAACCGGTCAGAAAGTCTCCACAGCTAAAGACGGTCCTGCCACTTACGCTATTGCCCAGCAGATGAACGGCAACATTTCTGGTCTTTCTGCTGTTTCTGATGGTCTGTCGTTTGCGGCGAGCACTCTCAGCACCACGTCCACAGCAACCAGCAACATCCTGAGCACGCTGCAGCTTCTGCAGGCCGCCGTCACTTCTCTCGGTGACAATCAGGGTGATCCGACGGCTCTTGCTCAGACGTCCAGTGAAATCGACGGCTACCTCGACCAGATCAACACCTTTGCTCGAAACGCAACGGTTAACGGTGTCAACCTCCTGACCACGACGGCCGACTCCAACACAGCTAACGTTGGAAGCGCAACAGGACCTGCTACGGCTGCCAGCCTGATTTACGTGACGAGTCTTCAGGGTTCGACCAAAAATATCTCAAACGTAACCACCAGCGCTTCAGCAGGCGCGGCGACCCTGACAAATGCTCTTGGGCTTACAAAAGGAATGGCTGCCGGCGGCGATCTGGTCGCAGCGTCCAAGAGTGGTTCGAATGTGTTCGTGACGGGTGGCACGGCTCTGACAGGCGGCAGCATTTCAAAGCTGATTACACTTGTCCAGACCGCAATCACCACGATGACAAACGCAGCTTCAACTCTGGCGACAAACGCCAAAATTGTTGATGGCATGTCTTCTTACTCCTCCAACCTTTCCGACTCCCTGACCTCAGGTGTTGGCGCGCTGACAGATGCCGACATGGCAGCAGAAAGTGCGAAGCTGACGTCTCTGCAGACGAAGCAGTCGTTGGCAATTTCTTCTCTGAGCGTTGCAAAGTCTTCTTCTCAGAACATCCTTACCCTTTTCCGCTAAGGTCAAGAATGGGGGGCTTAGCCCCCCATTTTTTTTGGATTCAAATTATGAAAACAACATTAAGCATAAGCGAAATTACAAAAATCGGTAATAAATTAAAAACTCTATCTCAAAAAAACAATTACAAAGCAACAATAGAAGAAATCAAAAAGAACATTAAAAAACATCCCCACTGGGCGGATGGTTATTCGCTTCTCGGTGATATATACACAAGCATAGCTCACTATGAAGAAAGCTACTCAGCTTATTCAAAAGCCTTAGAGCTTGATCCTGATAATTTGCAATGGAAATTGTCTCTTCTTCTTTCCCAACTCGAGATGGGAAGAGACGTTGAGCTTGCCTTAAATGAATTACTACATCTATTTATAAAAAATTCTGAAGATGAAGATATCTGTATAAAGATAGCTTCGATTATGGTTTCAGGAAAACATCCCAAAATCACTATAGCGGCCATCAAATGGAGAGCCCAAAATCATAAGAACGGTGATGTGCTTTCAAGTATTTTGGCAAACCAACTTCTTGAAGCCGGATTAATATCCGAAGGTTGCGAAATTTATCTCAATCTTTTTCGGTCGTCCCCTCATGGTGTCTTGTATGCTCCTCAGTTAGGTGTGGCTCTCATACGCATTGGAGCCTTTCAGACTTGCGCAGACATAGTCGAATCACTCAGAAAAAACTCTCCTGAAACAGCCGCCTTGATGCTGAATGAATATGGAATCGCACTGGCCGGCCTTAATCGTTCAAGAGAAGCCCAAGTGGCACTTCGTGAATACCTGGATTCTCATCCTGAGTCACAGGCTGCAAAATTCAATTTAGGCCAGGCTCTACTCAAAGGTGGAGAATATGAAGAGGGCTGGAAGCTCATCGAATTCTCTCCACCAGAATTTAAAATCCAAGGCGTCAACAATCCTTGGAAAGGTGATTTTTCTATAAATGGAAAAACGTTACTGCTGTATGGCGAGCAGGGGTTTGGCGATATGCTGCAATTCTTACGCTATATACCGTATGTTGAAAAACTTGGAGCCAATATCGCTTTGTCGGTTCCAGAAAATCTGAAAAGACTGTGTCAGGCATCATTCCCTGATATTAAAATCATAGAAACTGATTTGAAAAAAATAGAATATGACTACAGCTGTTCGCTTCTTTCTCTTCCATTATCGCTGTCTTCTCAAATTGGATATGAAATACCGTCATCTGTTCCTTATCTTTATCCAAATCAGAACGACATCGAAAAATTTTCGAAAATATTTGGAAAGACAAACAACTTACGTGTTGGGCTTGTATGGTCTGGTGAAAACCGTCCCCGCCATGGATTGAATTATAAAAACAGATCCGCTTCCTTAAAAATGTTTTCCAAAATAATTGATATTGAAAATATAGATTTTGTAAGCTTACAGCTCGGAAATCCCAAAAAAGAATTATTACAATGGAATGGAAAAAATATTTTTGATCCAATGAATACTGTGTCAGACATGGAAGACACGGCAGCTCTGATTTTTAATCTCGATTTAATAATCAGTGTCGATACTTCCGTTGCTCATTTGGCAGGTGCTCTCGGCAAACCTGTCTGGATGATCACAAGAAGCGATTGCTGCTGGCGATGGTTAGAAGGTCGGGAAGATACTCCTTGGTATCCTACCATGAGAATCTTCCGTTCCCAGCCAGGCAGTCTTCATCATGCAATCGAACTCGTAGCAGCATCTCTTCCTGACTTCGTTACAACCTGGCAGCAGAACTCCTTACTTAAAGGCATGTCACATGAGCTACGGCATCAAGCGCTATAATCAGAATTCAGCAACACAAATGACTTCAAGGCAAATTGAAGTCATGGCTTTTGGTCAAACCATTCTTCTTTTAAAAAATGCAAAAAATCAAAAAGAACGTATCCATGCTCTTACAATGAATCAGAAGTTGTGGTCATCAATTCTTCTGGAAACAAGTGTTGAAGATAACGAAATTCCCGATGTAATGCGAAAAGATCTTCTTAATTTAGCAATCTGGTCGACACGATATAGTATCCGCGCCATGTTACATGACATTGCACTAAAGCCCTTAATCGATATAAATCAGGATATGCTTGATGGTTTGAGGCAGAACACCAACAATCAGAACCCTCCTTCCGAAACTAATAATTTCAAGCTTTCAGTCGCTTGAAATCATTGCTACCCATCGCCACTCAGACGTTCTTATGCATAACGATTATATCTTCTTTTTCCTATACTGACTATTTCTTCAAATATTTAGGAGAAAGCTAGATCTGAACTACAGATCACGTAACGATCAGCAGGAATAAATAAAAAACTCCCTTCCCTCTCGGGAAGGGATGTCGATGCATAGCTGCGGACAACCGTATATTTGTGAGAATCTATGCTGCATCACTACTACGCAAGCCGTTCATAATATAGCTTTCCTCCATTCCTCGGTGACTGGAAAAATGTGTATCGGCGGCTGTATCGCTGATGCGAAAGTAATATAATCGAGTAGATTTCTCATCATATGAACGCTGATCATGATGATGCATATAGTGATGTATCGGCAGCACCACGATTGCTCGAGCGCACCAACATAGTTTGATATCCTGAAAAAGCACGGAGGAGCCAGTGGACCATCTCGAGGAGGACTGGCCTCCAAAGACACGGTTATCTACGAGGCGCTATGCATCCAGTAGAGAACTTGCCTCACGTCGGATCAGAATGCTTAATCAACCCAAGTTAAGCCTTCCTGAAAAGGCTGATCCGTGCGTTCCCTTATTGATAGCATACGATGCTGGCTCTCACCATCAAATCACAACAGTTCATTTTTTCAAAACACAATCCTGTAGAGTATTTTTTTTAATAAACTCTAATTCTATCTTCTCCGCAGCAGATCACTTAACTAACGACCACAGTAATATCGTCCTTTGTTCTTATAATTATATTTTCTCCAACAACTATCACGCACACCACAAATCGCAGAAATATAATCAACAAAAAAATCCGGTAGCATAAACTACCGGATTTTATCATTGCAGAATCAGACAAATATAAATGGTTCAGTCTTCTTCTTCGTCATCGAGGTCCCGCTGAACTTCTGGCCGACGCAGCAGAGCATCGACCTCCATTGCATAGTCGAGCGCCGTATCCGGCTGAAAATGGATTTCCGGAGCGATACGCAAACGAAGTGTGTGAGATAGCTGCGTCCGCAAATACGGAGCCACACGCTTCAGTGCGGGAAGAAGCTCTTCAACATCCCCTTTTCCCAGATCCGAGACAAATGCCGTCGCATGTTTCAGGTCGGGAGAGATACGCACTTCAGTTACTGTAATGGTAACACCGGAGAGTTCCGGATCACGAAATTCAGTTCGCGCGAATACTTCCGCCAACATACGCCTGACCTCTTCCGCGACGCGAAGCTGCCGCTGAGAGGGACCGGATGCGGAGAGGCCGGCGAGTCTCCCCGCCGGCCCCTTTCCATCCGAACGTCGGTTGGAGCCCTTGCTCACGCTGCAACCAGCTCCATCTCGAAGCACTCAACCACATCTCCCTCACGCAGGTCGTTGTAACCTGCGAAGGAAAGACCGCACTCATAGCCACGAGCAACTTCCTTGACGTCGTCCTTGAAGCGCTTGAGCTGGCTGAGATCACCCTCGTGGATGACCACACCGTCACGCAGCAGACGCACACCACAGCCACGTTTGACAACACCTTCGGTGACGTAACAGCCCGCGACCTTGCCGACCTTGGTGATGTTGAACACCTGACGGATCTCGGCGTAGCCAAGGAACTTCTCGCGATGTTTCGGAGCAACCTTACCCTTCACCAACTGCTCGATATCATCAGCAACCTGATAGATGATCGAGTAGTAGCGAATGTCCACACCATCACGCTGGGCCATTTCACGGGCCTGCGACGTTGCACGAACATTGAAGGCGATGATCACGCCATCAGATGCCTTGGCAAGCTGCACATCGCTCTCGGTGATCTGACCGACAGTCGCATTCAGAACGCGAACATCGACTTCCTCATGAGCAAGCTTTTCAACGGTCGCCTTGATCGCTTCCGCTGATCCCTGCACGTCGGCCTTGATGAGAACCGCAACTTCCTTCTGCACACCCGCCTGGATACGGGCGAGCATCTGGTCAAGCGTTCCACGAGCCGCTGTCTTGCCTGCTGCTGTATGTTCCTTGATCTTGCGCTGACGGAATTCGGAAATCTCGCGAGCTCGATTTTCGTTATCCACGACAACAAAAGAGGAGCCTGCTTCGGGCACGCCTGCAATACCGAGAACTTCAACCGGCATTGACGGTCCAGCGTCTGCGATCTGACGATTACGATCATCGACCAGAGCACGAACGCGACCCCACTCCGCTCCGGCGACAACGATGTCACCTTTGCGCAGCGTACCCTTCTGGACCAGAACCGTCGCCACAGGACCACGGCCACGATCAAGACGACCTTCAATAACCGCACCTTCAGCCGCACGATCCGGATTGGCTTTCAGGTCAAGGATTTCTGCCTGCAGCAGAATAGCCTCTTCAAGCTTATCAAGGTTTGTGCGCTTCAGAGCGGAAACCTCGATATCCTGAATATCGCCACCCATGGATTCCACGACAAGCTCGTGGCTCAGCAGATCCTGACGCACGCGGTCAGGATTTGCTCCCGGTTTGTCGACCTTGTTGATCGCCACGATGATCGGGGCGTTCGCAGCTTTCGCATGCTTAATCGCTTCCGCTGTCTGCGGCATGACACCGTCATCAGCAGCCACAACCAGCACCACCACGTCAGTAACCGAGGCGCCGCGAGCACGCATGGCCGTAAAGGCTTCGTGACCCGGCGTGTCGATGAACGTGATCTTCGCACCGGAAGCCAACTTCACCTGATACGCGCCGATATGCTGCGTAATGCCACCGGCTTCACCAGCAGCCACATCTGTGGTCCGCAGGGCATCCAGCAGAGACGTTTTACCATGATCAACGTGACCCATGACCGTCACGACAGGCGGACGCGGCTGGAGATCACCTTCCTCGTCTTCTACGCCTTCAATGCCGATCTCAACGTCATTCTCAGCAACACGACGAACGCGATGGCCGAATTCCTCGACAATCAGTTCAGCCGTATCAGCATCAATTGACTGGGTGACTGTCGCCATCACACCCATTTTCATGAGCGCCTTGATGACTTCACCCTGACGGGCCGCCATACGGTTAGCGAGTTCCTGCACCGTGATGGTTTCAGGCAGGATCACATCACGGACCACACGCACCTGATCGGTCCGCAGCCGCTCGAGTTCAGCCTGGCGACGCTCACGTTCGCGCTGACGACGCACGGACGCCAGTGAACGGGTCTTGTCGTCATCGCCTTCGATTGCAGCCTGAACGTCAATCCTACCGGACCGACGGCCACCGCCATCCTTCTTCGCTGCGCCAGCACCTCTCTTCGGCGGCGGAACAGCGCCTTTGCGAGCAGGACCGCGACGATCATCCTCACCCTCGCGACCACCACGAAGACGCAGGGTCTCGCCAGCACCACCAGATGGCTGGGAAGACGGTGTGGACGGAGCCGGACGGGTCTGCACCAGCGGCTTGGTCGGCATGATGGCGCGCTCAGCCAGCGGCCGCAGACGGCCTGGGGGCGGAGCAAGAGTAACTGTACCCGGAATCGGTTTATCAGAAACAACCGGACCGCGTTCCTCAACAGGAGGAGCAGCAGGTTTCCGCGAAGGTTCAGTTACCTGATCCTTGGCTCCCTGAGCATCAAGCTCAGCGCGCTGCTTCGCTTCCTGCTCTTCGCGAGCACGTTCTTCCGCCGCCCGACGCTCGTCTTCTTCACGACGACGCGCTTCTTCTGCAGCAGAAAGAATCTGAATCTTTTCCTGCTCGATGCGCTGCGCTTCCTTCAGGGCAGCTTCCTTGCGCTGCTCCTCAAGCACACGCTGACGGACAGCCAGTTCCGCTTCCGTCAAACCCCTCTTGCCCGACTGACGTCCACCGCCAGCACCGCGTCCACCGGACACACCGGCTTTAGGAGCACTTGGGCCTGGCCGCGCTTTTTTTCGGACCTCGACCTGCACTACCTTCGAGCGACCATGGCTGAAGCTCTGACGCACAGATCCGGCATCGACCGTGTGTCCTACTTCAGAACGGCCCGCTGGCCGCAGGGACAGACGTCCCTTACCCTGATCCTGATCGTTGCCTTCGCTCATCTATCCGCCTGTTCAACCCGCTCGCCGGAAACTTCCGGCGTCCGCAGCACCGCCACATCGGCAAGCCCTGCAAAACGTTTACTATCCTGCTTCAACCGGTCAGCTAATGCGCCGGTCCGCAGAGCCGCGTGCACCGTGTGCTCACGACCAAATACTTTTCCCAGTTGCGCAGCATCCAATGGCTTCACCACAGGAAGGCTGCGCGCGCCAGACAGGAGCCTGACACATTCATCCGGACTTCCATCCGATGCCTGCACGACAAGACCTGCCGTGCCTGCCACGATCCATTCCCGGACCTTGGCATAACCACATACCGCCTGGCCGGCACGACGTGCGAGGCCGAGCGTATCCGTCACACGACGAAGAAGCCCTGCCTCAATCAAACCAACCAGATCAGAAGGAATGATAACCTGACATCGTGCAGCCCGGGCAAAACCCCCGCGAGTCCGTGCGGTTTCTAGCACATCTCTGCGCGCACTCAACCAGATTCCCCGTCCGGGCAGACGCGCGTCCAGGTCAGGCACCACAGTTTTATCCGGCGCCACAACAAATCGTATCATGCTGGAAGGCGCCAGACGCTCACGTGTCACAAGACAACGGCGCAGAGGACCACGCTCGTCTTCTTCGTAAACGTCATCACTGACGGGGATATGATTATCCCCCTTCAGCTCCGCTGTGAACCCGCTATCTGCAGTAATCAGTTCAGAAGGGCGCTCATTGGTGGGAGTCGTGTTCAGAAGACACCTCCTCGACCGGAGCTTCCGCAACGGCCTCTGCTGGAGCTTCTTCATCCTCGAACCAGTGCGCACGCGCCAGCATGATGATTTCGTTGGCAGCATCCTCGTCGATCGCTTCCGAACCGAGGATTTCCACCAATTCATCGCCAGCCAGATCAGCCAGATCGTCGAGCGTCTTCACGCCTTTCTCTCCAAGCGTCACAAGCATCTGATTCGTGAAGGCGTTAAGCGCGACAATGTCATCGGTCACGCCGAGTGCAACACGCTTCTCGTCAAGCTCTTCTTCCTTGCGCGTCAGATAGGTCTCGGCACGACGCACCAGCTCTTCAACCACCGAGTCGTCAAAACCTTCAATCCCGACGAGTTCGTCCTGATCCGCATAAGCCAGCTCTTCGATCGTATCGAAGCCCTCTGTCACCAGCAGACCGGCAATCACATCGTCAACATCAAGCGCTTCAACGAAGAGCGCCGTGCGACGACGGAACTCTTCCTGACGGCGCTCTGATTCTTCAGCTTCCGTAAGGATATCGATATCCCAGCGTGTCAGCTGACTGGCCAGACGCACGTTCTGGCCACGACGACCGATGGCGAGGCTGAGCTGATCGTCAGGCACAACGACCTCAACGCGACCAGCTTCCTCATCCATCACAACCTTGCTGACTTCAGCCGGAGCCAGCGCATTGACCACGAAGGTCGCCGCCTGAGGGCTCCACGGAATGATGTCGATCTTCTCGCCCTGCAACTCGGCCACGACAGCCTGCACACGGGAACCACGCATACCGACGCAGGCGCCAACCGGGTCGATGGATGCATCACGGGAAATCACCGCCATCTTGGCGCGCGATCCCGGATCACGGGCGACTGCCTTGATTTCGATGATGCCGTCGTAGATTTCCGGCACCTCCTGAGCGAACAGCTTCGCAAGGAAGGCAGGATGCGTGCGGGACAGGAAAATCTGCGGGCCACGCGGTTCGTCACGCACATCATAGATGTAGGCGCGAACACGGTCCGAGTTACGGAACGTCTCGCGGGGGATCAGCTCATCGCGGCGCAGCAGCGCCTCGGCAGAACCGATCTCAACCATGAGGTTGCCGTATTCAGTGCGCTTGACCGTGCCGTTGACGATCTCGCCCACGCGATCCTTGAATTCGTCATACTGGCGCTTGCGCTCATACTCACGCACGCGCTGGACGATAACCTGCTTGGCGGTCTGAGCGGAGATACGACCGAAATCAATCGGCGGCAGCGGATCGATCAGATGCTCACCGAGCTGAATTTCTGGTTTGAACTTGCGGGCGATGTGAAGAGGAATCTGGGTCTCTTCGTTCTCCACCGCCTCGACAGCTTCCGTCCAGCGGGAAAGACGCACTTCACCAGTCCGACGATCGATCGTCGCACGAATATCTTTCTCGTGGCCATATTTGGCGCGACCGGCCTTCTGAATGGCCTGTTCCATCGCCTCGAGAACTTCCTCGCGATCGATCAGCTTCTCACGCGCAACCGCGTCAGCCACCAGAAGCAGCTCGGGACGTGCAACAGAGGTATCCATACTCATCACAACTCCACGACAGACCAGACGCCGACATCCTGGGACATCAGCCCAATCCCGCAAGCCGAAACCCATCCGAAGAACGCGCTTCAGACAATCTCAGGCCTGCATATGATATCAAAGGCTGGGTTTTACCACCCCTGACCGCCTCAATGACGGGTTTTAGACTTCTTTTTTTCGGCCGGAGCTTCTTCCGCCCCTTCCTCTTCCTGCGCCGCAGGCTTCATCATCGCCTGTGTCGCAGCAATGAGAGCATCTGTCAGCACAAGCCTGGCCTTCTTCATCTCCCGGAACGGAAGAACGACTTCCTCTCCGTCGTCCAGACGCATCCGACCGCCCTCTTCCGAGGCGCCCAGCACAATCCCTGAGAAGCGGCGACGTCCATTGACCGGGATCAGAACCTCGGCTTTCGCCAGATGCCCCGCAAAGCGCTCCCAGTCTTTTGGACGAGTCAGCGGACGATCGATTCCGGCAGAGGACACTTCCAGCGTCCAGTTGCCGGGAATGGGATCTTCCACGTCCATGACCGCACCCACCGCGTGACTGACCTGCTCACAGTCTTCAACCGTGATCAGTGTGCCATCGGCACGATCAGCCATGACCTGCACGGTCGGAACCTCACGGCCCAGCACAGACACTCTGACAATCTCGAACCCGAGATCTTCTACAGAGGGCGTGATGAGAGCAGCAATCCGCCCTTCAAGGCCAACATGAGTCGAATGGTCTTCGTCCACAGCAAAAAAGGCGACCGGACCGGCCACCCCCCAAAAAAGAGCGAAAATGAAAGGAATGACATTTGTTTATGTCACTGACCATAAAATCGCAAGGCGAAATTACTTCCCCTTGCTCACGTCGCTTTATTACGATGCATAAAGCTTTGTATCTTTTTCGTTTGCCCCTTGCATCGCTGCAACACCCCATGCCTTAGATAGACCCGGCAATGACAGCAGACTCTCCTTACACCCCTCAGCGACAGCCAGAAAAAGACCCCGAGAATCGGGGCTCCGGGCTGATGATTGCGGCAATCGCGGCACTGATGGTTGTGGCCGGAGGCGCGTCATGGATGGCAAACGGGAATGGGGCCAGGAGCGGTCAGACTACGCCGCCGCCCCTTCCTGCGCCGCAGAACACTCAAAACGAGACGCCAAACGGACGATTTTCGGTCGCCGGTCAATTCGCCTACATCTCACCTGAGAATGCGCCAGCAGCACTGAGGCAGGCGGGATATTCGGAATCAGAGCAGGCTTCCATCCTTGCGGGCATCAAACGCCGTGATTATCGGCTGGCCGTAATGCCGGTCTTTGATGCCGGTGGAACGGGCGGCACCATCGCCATTGCCTCCGGCCCTGTCCGACGGATCGTGCATCTCACCCCAAAACCCAAGCCGATCGTTCTTCCCATCACAATTGCCGGGGAAGTAACCATCGCCGCCATTTCGCCAACTGCCCCGACTGGCCTCACCGCCGGGGCAGTCACGGTTCTGGGGCCTGAGGCCCTTCCTACCCTTCAGCAGGGCGACAATCTCCTTCTTACGGTAATCGTTCAATGAGAGAGCACTTCGCGACGGATCGCTTTGGCCCGTATTTTCGGAGAATTGCCCCATGAAGGGTCTGATTCCCATGCTCAACCGGTTCATGCCGGTCATGATGGTGATCTTTCTGATCCTTGCGAGCATTCAGGCTGCGGTCAGCCTGCATCTTTCACTCGCAACTCTGGATCATTTCATGAAATGGTGTTCTCCGCTCTGGCCTGTCCTGGCTGGTGCGGGAGCCTTTTTCACACTGATGGGTCTTCTTTTTGAAGTACGCTCGGAAAAACTGGCCCGAAAGGGTCTGCTCCGCAGACGGGGATGGATGATGGACGTTCTGGCGCGACTGACCAACAGACAGGCACTTGAAGAGATGATGGCGCGGGAACAGCGCGACTCAGCCATCGACGCAGAGGAACTTGCCGCCAATCTGCGGGCCCGGGTCATCGGACAGGATCAGGTGTGCGAGGATATGGCCAACCAGCTTCGCAGACGCCTCGCCCTGCAGGTGCGCGGCAAACCGGTCGGCATCTTTCTGCTTGCCGGACCTCCCGGCACCGGCAAGACCTATCTCGCCAAACAGCTGGCGCGTCAGCTCGACAGGCCTCTCATGCATTTCGACATGACGCAGATGGCCAGCGCTCACGCCGCCACACAGCTTTTCGGATCACCGAAAGGCTATGTCGGGTCGGACACCTATGGAAAGCTGACCGGCGGCCTCAAGGAGAAGCCGGACTCGGTGATCCTGCTCGACGAGATCGAAAAGGCCCATCCCGACGTCTTCAAACAGTTCCTCGTCGCGTGGAACGATGGCTATGTAACGGAGGCCTCGACCGGGGCCCATGTTTCCGCCACGCAGGCCATCTTCATTCTGACCTCGAATATCGCCACCGAGGCGCTGACCGATATCGCCAACCGTCTTGGCGACGATCCAGACCGGATGCGAGCCGAGTCGGTGGAAGCGCTGCGTCAGGCTGGCTTCGCCCCGGAAGTCCTGAACCGGATCGATCGCATCTTTGTGTTCCGTCCTCTGCGTGGACTGGATATCGCCCGCGTGGCCGCACTGGAAATCGAAACCATGATCGAAAGCTACGGCCTCGCCATCGAGCCGGGTGGTATCGAGCCTTCGATCCTGTTCGACGTCATGCGACGCCAGAACCGGTTGGGTGATGGTGCATCTGCCCGCGATCTGGCCCGTTCCATTGAGGACATGGTCAGTGAATCCCTGATCGTTGCCCGTCAGCAGGGGGCGAAGATGGTGCGCATCACGCACACTGAAGATGGAGTTACCGCACAGGTGGTCACTGAATCTCTCTCACCAGCACGTCCTCACCTGACAGCCTGACGGTATTTCATGTCTGCTTTTTCGCGTCTGTGGCGTCGCGCACCTTTGTGGCGGCTGTCTCTCGTCAGCATGGTCGCGTTCAGCGGCATCACTGCCCTTTATCCGCCGGACTGGCTGGTTGGTCTCTATCCTCCACTGGGAAAATTCGCCCATCACACGGCACCCGCCGCTCCGAGCGACGATTCCTCGCCCGACAGCGAACAGGGCAGTCCTCCCGCCCCATCTGGCGCGGCAGAAGGCAAGGGACAGGGCGGCGATTATACGACGGCAAAGGGCGCCGTTCCGCCGATCGACGCCCAGTTGGTCGATGTCATGCCCATGGCGGGCCGTCAGTTCCCGCTCCCGGCCGGGATATGGCATCCGGTTCTGACGGAGACGAGCGGGCCGCATGGAGAAATTTCCAGCAATATTCTGGTGCGCACAGATCGCGGCGTGGTGACCGGTGTAATCCTCGTGCAGGCGACAACTGCGAGCGTGCCGCCTTCCGCCATGACCGGTCAGCCCTGCCATCTGGATGGAGCCTTCTTTCAACGCAAACTGGCGGCTCCAAGCGGTGCGGTCCAGTGCATCGCCACGAATGTGGGTTTCGCTCCCAAGGGCGATATTCATTCGAAAGATGATATCGGCTGGGCTTTTGGGCGGCTTACGCTTCTCGGATTTCCGATGCCGCCCGTCTGGGCGCTGGCTTCCTGGACTTACGCTGTGAATGCGGAAGATGGTGGCAAGAACTTTGAGGTGGTTTCGATGGCGCTCAGTCCCGCCGATCCGGGAACAGCCCACATCAAAACGCCCCTTGCCGACTGGAGCCCACAGGGATTGGGAACGTCCCCTTTCTCAGGGCGCTTTATGCAGAGCGTGAATGACTGGCTTGTGCGTTGGGCGCCCATTCTGGAGCAAGGGTATCAGGGAACCTTGCAGCCGTTCCCCAACACTATCCGGCCTGGCGCCGCCGATCCGGCGTGGCACGGCACGGCAGGCGCTCCGCCGACCTGATCCTGCTCAGGTCGGAGTGAGAACGTCCGAGGAAATCTCGATCAGGAAATCCAGCACCGTGCGCGTGCGCAGCGGGAGCGTTCTGGGACCGGTATGCACCGCATAAAGCGGCATCGGCGGCACTTTCCATCCCGGAATGACTTCGGCCAGTTCTCCCGCTTCCACCAGATGCCTGACCTGAAACTCCGGCAGGAGACCCACGCCCACACCCGCCTGCACGGCATGAAGAGCAGCTTCGCTGGAATTGGCCCGGAACACCGCCGCCGGAGCGACCACGCTCTCCTCCCCTTCCGTGTTGAAGAAATGCCAGTCCTGACGGCCGCCCCCGTATGTAAACACGACGCACGGTTCGCCGGTCAGATCATTAGGATGCTTCAGTGGCGATCTGGGCGTGAAATGGCGCGGAGAAATCACCAGCGACCGGTGAACTGCGCCGAGTTTGCGGGCGATCAGTGAGCCCTCGGCAATCTCGCCAACCCGGATGGCGAGATCGAGCCCTTCTTCCACCAGATCGCCAAATCCGTCCCGCATGATGAGTTCGACGGACAGATCCGGGTGTTTGTCCAGCAGATCCTTGATCCGATTGGTCAGACAAAGACCGAAGGCTGTGGTGACGCCAAGCCTGACAAGACCGGACACCGAAGCGCGACGACGCCCGAGCACCGTTTCGGCAGTCTCGAGAATCTCCAGCAATTCATACGCATGAGGAAGGAGGCTACGACCATCTTCCGTCATCATCAGACTGCGGGTCGTGCGCGCGAACAGCGTGGTGCCGTAATGCGCTTCCAGCAGGGCGATATGACGTGAAATGGTCGGCTGACTGGCCCCTGTTTCGCGGGAGACAGCTGAGAATGAGCCTGTCGCGGCAACGCGAACAAAGCTGTGAAGAGCAGAGAGGAGATCCATCGCGCAATCAGGCTAAAAGTTGCGCAGTAATCATGACCATATGTTTATTTATGCACAATGCGTTGAAGTGAGAGGCGCACATACCAAAAATGCATTGGCCCGAGTCATGCCGGCTGAACGCTGCCGGTTCTGCACTTCTCATGTACATGTTTATGGAATGGTGAGGCGAACCGGGTGCAGGACACTCTCTCCTGCACCCGCATCATATCAGCCTCCCCGCCGTTCGCTGACTGCGAGACGACGCTCAGCCATTTTGGCAAGACGCACAAACGGAAGCCCCAGAAGCAGATAAGCGCCGCCGACCATCATCCCCGTTCCAAAATAGTCGAAATAGGTCGAAGACAGACGGACATAGGTCTGGCTGAGCTCCGTCAGGGTGATGATGCTGACCAGCGACGAATCCTTCAGCAGAGAGATGAAGTCGTTGGTCATCACCGGCACCACGACCCGGAAGGCCTGAGGCACCACGACATAACGCAACGCCTGCGAGTGGGTCATGTTCAGCGCCGTAGCCGCCTCCATCTGTCCACGGGCAACGGACTGAAGACCGGCGCGATAGTTTTCCGCCTCATACGCGGCATAATTCAACCCGAGACTGATGACGCCGGCGACAAAGGGAGAGAGCCGGATGCCGATACCAGGCAGACCATAGAAAATGAACAGCACCTGGATCAGCAGCGGCGTGCCACGAATGACTTCAATATAGAGTGTCGCAAGAGCCGCCGCCCAGGCAGGTCCATACCGCCGCGTCAGCGCCAGAATCAGACCCAGAGCAACAGCCAGCACCATTGCGCAGGCGGAGACCGCCAGCGTCATGACAGCGCCCTTGCCGATCAGAGGCAGGAAACTGACATAACGGTCAAAGCGGGCTTTCCAACCTTTGGTAGGTGCGGTGGCGGCAATGTAGCGCTCCCACTCGGTCGGAGCGATGCCAGGCTGTGTGTAATCGCCTGTCCAGGCCGCCATTTCCGGCGTCCACAGATTCCAGCGCGCCAGAATCCGGTGCAGCGTACCGTCTGTGATCATCGCTTTCAGAGCGGCGTCAACCTGCTTGCGCAGCTCGATATTGCCTCCTTTCGGGAAGGCAATGCCGTACGACACGTGCCCGACCGGTGGACCAACAATACGGAAAGCGGGGTCTGCTTCACCATAATAGAGTGCGATCGGCCCATCGATGAGGATCGCGTCGAGGCGCTTGTTGCGCAGATCCTCGAACATATTCGACTCTTCGTCGTAGCCGCGCACGGTGATGTCGTGCCGCTCACCCATCATCCGCTCGGCCAGCGTGTCCTTCACCGTGCCGATGGTGTGACCACCAAGACGTTCGTAGGAATCGAGCCCCGCCTGATCACGACGCACCACGATACGCTCGGAAGTCATGTAGTAAGGCTGGCTGAAATCGACGGCCTCGATATGCTCCGGCGTCATTTCGATGCCGCAGATGACCATCAGGTAGAAATTGCGCTCAAGGCCGGGGATCAACCCATCCCAGTCGTTCTGCACAAACTGGGCGTCACGCCCCAGACGACGGCCGATTTCCTCCATGATGTCATACTCGAAACCGCTCATGCGATTTTCATCAGACGGATCATGGAAGGTGTACGGGACGTTGGATGTACCGTCGGCGCCCCATTTCAATGCCGTGGAAGATACGTCTGCCGTAACAGGAGCCGTGACGGGTTCCGGCTGGGGTGGGTCGGCGGCGGGTGTATTCTCCGCCCACGCCGATACGCCGTGAAAAGCAAAACCGACGACGGCGAAGCCAGCGAGGAAACGGGCACGAAGCCGCGAAAGAACGGAAGTCATGCCGAGGCTCCCAGAAGAAAGCGCCGCGTCCGGGGATCGCGCGGGTTGTCATACATCTCGTCCGGATCACCGATCTCGATGATCTCGCCGCCATCCATGAACACAATCCGATCGGAGGCGGCGCGGGCGAAACTCATGTCATGGGTCACGACGATCTGCGTCATGCCCTCACGATCCAGCGCCCGCATGACTTCAAGCACTTCCTCCGCCACACGCGGATCAAGCGCCGAGGTCGGCTCATCGTACAGCATCACATCCGGGCGCATGGCGAGCGCGCGGGCAATGGCGGCACGCTGCTGCTGTCCCCCGGAAAGCGTGGCCGGATAACGCAGACAGGCCGCCTCAAGTCCCACTTTGGCGAGCAGTTCACGCGCCTCGGCCTCGGCGACTGCGGGTGAGACCTTCTTCACCACACGCGGTGCAAGCATCACGTTGTCGAGCACTGTGCGATGAGGGAAAAGATTGAAGGACTGGAACACCATGCCGACATGCGCGCGCAGTCTGTGCGCCAGCGCTTCATCGGAGGCTTTCCACGGACCACCCGAACGACGGATGCTGTCGTCGGCGATCGTCACCGTGCCTTCATCCGGGATTTCGAGGAAATTCAGACACCTCAGAAAGGTGGATTTCCCGCATCCCGAAGGACCGATGATCGAGATGAGGTCTCCCCGTTCAACGGTCAGAGACACCCCATTGAGCACCTTGTTTGAATCGAACGATTTACTGATCGATTCAGCGCAAAGCACCGTTTCAACGCAAAAGGCTGGCCCGGAAGTATCCGGGCCAGCCATTTTACCATCGTCATGAACAGACGGAGTTGTATCAGGCAGCTTTCAGCATCCCACGCAAGACGTACTGGAGAATGCCACCATGACGGTAATATTCCACCTCGTCCAGCGTATCTATGCGACAAAGTAGTGACACTTCTTCCTTCGTCCCATCGGCGCGGGTGATGACCAGCGTCACGTCCATGCGTGGCGTGATCTTCTCAAGTCCGATGATGTCGAAGGTTTCGTCACCCTTCAGCTTCAGCGTCTTGCGATCCGTGCCATCCTTGAAGAGCAGCGGCAGAACGCCCATGCCCACAAGGTTGGAGCGGTGGATACGCTCGAAGCTTTCGGCGATGACCGCCTTCACGCCCAGAAGCAGCGTGCCCTTGGCAGCCCAGTCACGGGACGAGCCCATGCCGTATTCCTTGCCGCCGATAACGACGAGAGGCGTGCCTTCCTTCTTGTACTCCATGGCCACATCGTAGATGAAGCCCTGCCTGCCGTCCGGATAGTGCTTCGAGAGACCACCTTCCGTTCCGGGGCACATCTCGTTCTTGATGCGGATGTTGGCGAACGTGCCGCGCACCATGATACGGTCGTTACCACGACGCGAGCCGTAGGAGTTGAAGTCCCTCGGCTCCACACCATGCTCCATCAGATACTTGCCTGCCGGAGAGTCCTTCTTGATGGCGCCGGCCGGAGAGATGTGATCGGTGGTGATGTTGTCACCAAGCAGAGCCAGGAGGCGCGCACCCTTGATGTTGCTCGTCGTGCTCGAAGGCTCGGCGGGCATGTTCTTGAAGTACGGCGGATCCTGCACGTAGGTGGACTTCGGATCCCACTTGTAGGTCTCGGAACCGGTCGCGATCTTGAGATCCTGCCACTCCTTCGTGCCCTTCGACACGGTGGCGTAGCGCTTGATGAACTCTTCGCGGTTGATGGACGAGCCGATCAGCGCGGCGATTTCCTTGTTCGTCGGCCAGATGTCCTTCAGGTAAACCGGCTTGCCGTCCTTGGACGTGCCGAGCGGCTCCTTCGTGATATCCTTGCGCATCGTACCGAGCAGCGAATAAGCCACGACCAGCGGCGGGCTGGCGAGATAGTTCGCACGCACGTTCGGCGAGATACGGCCTTCGAAGTTACGGTTACCGGACAGCACCGAAACAGCGACCAGCTTGTTGTTCTCGATGGCGTCGACAATGTTGTCAGCCAGCGGACCGGAGTTACCGATGCAGGTCGTGCAGCCGTAACCAACCGTGTTGAAGCCCAGAGCGTCGAGGTCTTCGCTCAGGTTGGAGCGGTTCAGGTAGTCCGTCACAACCTGCGAACCCGGTGCGAGCGACGTCTTGACCCATGGCTTTGGCTTCAGACCGAGGGCGCGCGCCTTGCGGGCGACAAGACCGGCGGCAATCAGCACGGCAGGGTTGGACGTGTTGGTGCAGGAAGTGATCGCCGCGATGACGATGTCGCCGCTGCCCAGTTCGTAGTTGGTGTTGGCGACCGGGAACTTCTTGTCCTTGTCGGCTTCGGCCACACCGAGACTGGTCGTCAGTTCTTTTTCGAACGCAGACTTTGCGTCGGTCAGAACAACACGGTCCTGGGGACGCTTCGGACCGGAGATGGACGGTACGACTGTGGAGAGGTCGAGTTCCAGCGTGTCGGTGAAGACGGGCTCGGGTGTTTCCGGCGTGCGGAACATACCCTGCGCCTTGTAGTATTCCTCAACCAGCTTGATGCGGTGAGAATCACGGCCTGTCTCGTGCAGGTAATCGAGCGTCAGCTTGTCGACCGGGAAGAAGCCGCATGTTGCGCCGTATTCCGGAGCCATGTTGGCGATCGTCGCACGATCAGCAACCGGCAGGTGGTCAAGAGCCGGGCCGTAGAACTCGACGAACTTGCCGACAACGCCCTTTTTGCGGAGCATCTGGGTGACGGTCAGCACCAGATCGGTCGCCGTAGCGCCTTCCGGCAGCTTGCCTGTCAGCTTGAAGCCGATGACATCCGGGATAAGCATGGCGATCGGCTGGCCGAGCATGGCGGCTTCAGCTTCGATGCCACCAACGCCCCAACCCAGAACGCCCAGACCATTGACCATGGTCGTGTGGGAGTCTGTTCCATACAGCGTGTCCGGATAGACATAGTTCTTGCCGCCGACTTCGGCTGTCCAGGCAACCTGCGCGATATATTCGAGGTTCACCTGATGACAGATGCCTGTATCGGGCGGAACGACCGAGAAGTTCTCGAACGCTTCCTGACCCCAGCGCAGGAACGCATAGCGCTCGCCATTACGGTCAAATTCGATGGTGATGTTCTTCTGGAGCGCATCTGGTGTGCCGTAGACATCCACCATCACCGAGTGATCGATGACGAGGTTGACCGGCACCAGTGGGTTCACTTTCTCCGGGTTGCCCTTCAGCTCGACGATGCCATCACGCATCGCGGCGAGGTCAACCACACCAGGAACACCGGTGAAGTCCTGCATGAGAATACGCGACGGCTTGAAGGGGACTTCCTTCGTGCTGCGAGCTTTTTCCAGCCACGCCGCAATTGCCTTTGCGTCGTCCGGCGTATATGAACGCCCGTCCTCGAAACGCAGTATGTTTTCGAGCAGCACCTTCAGACTGACTGGAAGATGCTCTACCTTGCCAATGGTTTTCTCGGCCTCCGGGATAGAGAAATAATGGTAGGTCTTGCCGTCAACCTTGAGCTCACGCCCGGTCTTCAACGAATCGTGCCCAACCGCTTTCATAGTAACTCCCTCCGCGACAACAGCATCCCGCTGGTATGTCGAACCGGTAGCACCCCCAGCAATCATGGGGTGGGCGCCTCTACCCGGGAAGAGTCCCGGGTCACCGGCTTGATCTCTGATCGGTGCTAGAACATACCGGGGGCGCGCCTCCGCACAAGCGTACCGGCGACCACAAGAACGCGAGCAGAGCGAAAAGCCCTCTTCCTGTGGTCACAAACAGGGGAACAGGCTCATCTCTGAAACATCCTCCCTTTCCGCGATGCTCGAAGCACGGGACATCACTGTTTTCCGTGGCGAGCGGCTTGTGCTTGATCAGGTCAGCCTTTCCCTCTCCGCAGGCGAAGCAATGCTGCTGACGGGTCCGAACGGCGCGGGCAAAAGTACGCTGATGCGTGTGCTGGCTGGCCTGCGAAAACCGGACTCGGGGGAACTGCTGTGGAAAGGCGAAAACGTCTTCTCTGACCGCATGGCCTACTCACGCAATATTGCCTATCTCGGCCATCAGGACGCCCTGAAGCCGGGCCTGACCCTGACCGAGAATCTTTCTGTCTTTTCTCACGGCGCATCTCTTGAGGAAGCGTTCGACAGTTTCGATCTGCGGCCTCTGGCCGACACACCCGTGCGACTGTTTTCCGCCGGACAGAAACGACGCGCCGCCCTTGCCCGCGTGATTCTCGCGCAGGCCCCTCTCTGGCTGCTCGACGAACCGAGTCTTGGGCTGGATGTCCATTCCGTCTCACGACTGGGTGAAGCGCTCCGTCATCACCGACAGGCAGGCGGCATGATCATCGTCACCACCCATGTCCCTCTCCCGCTAGAGGATGTACGCCACCTGACTCTGTCGGGAGTTCCGGCGGATGACTGGGCCGGGGAGTTCACGGACGCATGACACGCCTTTTTCTCGGAATTATCGGACGTGACCTGCGTCTCGCCCTGCGTCATGGAGCTGACACGCTTGGAGCGGTGCTGTTTTTCATTCTTGCAGGGGCGCTGTTTCCGCTGGCGCTCGGTCCCTCTCCCGAATTGCTGCGACGGATGGCGCCGGGCGTCATCTGGGTCTGCGCCCTGCTTGCAGCCCTTCTGCCTCTGGATCGTCTTTTCGGATCGGAACTTGAGGATGGGTCGCTCGACCATCTCCTGCTGACCGGCCTCCCCCCCGCCCTTGTCGCTCTGGCGAAAATGGCGGCTCACTGGGTGACGACAGGCCTTCCTCTGCTGGTTGCCGCCGTTCCGATGGCCATCATGCTCGATATGCCATCTCACGCCTTTCCGGCACTGATGGCAGGACTGATTCCCGGCACCATGGCGCTGTCGCTTTTTGGTGGGATGGCGGCGTCGATCGTACTTGGCGCACGGCGCGGTGGCGTTCTTCTGCCCCTGCTTGTGCTGCCGCTTGTTACGCCAGTGCTGATTTTCGGAGCTGCTGCTGTCGATTCAGCTCGAATCGGACTGGCATGGGCACCCGATATGGAACTGCTTCTGGCCATCCTTGCCGGGGCTTTCCCGCTCTGTCCGCTTGCGGCCGGAGCGGGTTTACGAGCGGCGGCAGAGTAGGAAACCGGGTTTAATTTTCCGCCAGCGCCTGACGACTCGCACGCACGCGGGTCACTCGCCGCCCTTCCATTTCCAGAACCTCGAACAGCCAGCCGGAAAAAACCACCTTGTCCGCAACCGCTGGCACGCGACGCAGCAGAGCAAGAATCAGGCCACCAAGGGTGTGATAATCCCCCTCACCCGGCAGTTTTCCAAGGCCGAGCCGGTCCTTCACCTCGTCAGCAGGTTCCGATCCTTCAAGGATCACGACATCACCGGGCTTGACCGTCAACAGCATATGCTGACCGTGCTCGTTGACCTCTCCGACGATTGCATCGAACAGGTCGGAAGCCGTCACAATTCCTTCGAATGAACCATATTCATCCACGACCAGAGCAATCCCCAGCGGGATGGAACGCATCCGTTCCAGCATATCCAGCGCGGAGATGGAATCGGGCACGACAACCGGCTGCCTGAGACCCGCTTCGATCGAGACCGGCATGCCGTCGAGCAGACGGTCGAGCATATCGCTCGCCAGAATCACGCCGACAGGATTGTCCACTCCGCCCTCACACACAACGAGCCGGGAAAAAGTAGTCGTGCGCAGGGTGGACACGAGAACATCGCGCGGGACGTGGCGCTCGATCCAGACGATCTCGTTACGCGGCGTCATGATCGCACGCACCGGACGATCCGCCAGACGCAGAAGTCGCTCGATCATCGTCCGCTCTTCGTGTTCCAGCACGCCGGACTGCGCTCCTTCGAGAAGGACAGCCCGCAACTCCTCTTCGGTCAATGTCTGTCGATCGGCAACTGGCACGCGAAGAATCTTCAGCACCAGACTTGAGGATAACCGGAGAAACCAGACGAAAGGCCGGGCGACCATGCCCAACACATCAAGCGGCACGGCAAGCGCCGCCGCAATCTGCTCGGGATACTGAAGCGCCAGCTGTTTGGGAACGAGTTCGCCCAGCACCAGCATCAGCCCGGTGATCACGACCACGACCAGCACCATGGAGATGTCTTCGGCGAAGGGCTGCAGGGCTGGAAACTGGGCCAGCCAGGGCGTCAGGGCGGCTTCGATTTTCACGCCACCGAATGTGCCTTCCAGAATCGACACCAGTGTCATGCCGATCTGCACGGTCGGCAGAAAACGCTGTGGATCATCTGCCAGCTTGAGCGCCCGTTCGGCCCCCCTCACCCCCTGACTCTGAAGCATCACGAGACGTGGCCGCTTCAGTGAAATCAACGCCAGTTCACCCATGGCGAAAATGCCGTTCAATATAACGAGCAGCAGAATGATCAGAATGGAAACAGTCATGACATCCGAACGTGGGAAACAGGATCGATAAAGAAAAAAGGGGCAGAACCCGCCGGTTCCGCCCCATATAGTTCAGTCTGTGTCGATTATCTAACCCGCAGTTCAGTCTGCGGCGTCAACAGGCACAGCCTTCTGTGAAGCCGAGGCGCTGACCACGGTCGTAACACGCGGCGGCTTGGCCGGCTTCTTGCGGGCAACGATTTCTTCCAGCTTCTCTTCAACCTGCTCGGAGTAATTGTACTGAGCAGGACGCTGGTTCGCCAGTGAGATTTCCGGAGCCATCGGCTTCTCGGTCTCGGGTCCGAACAGCGCAACCTTGGCGATGTGCCACGGACGCTTCACGGCATCCATGACAGCCGTGGACTCGTAACCGGAGTGAACCATGCAGTCGGCGCACTTTTCATAGTTGCCGGTGCCGTAATCATCCCATTTCGTGTCGCTCATCAGTTCATTGAACGACTTCGCATAACCTTCGCCCAGCAGATAGCAGGGACGCTGCCAGCCGAACACGTTACGCAGCGGCTTGCCCCATGGGGTGCAGTGGTAGGTCTCGTTACCGGCGAGGAAGTTCAGGAACAGAGGCGACTGGGTGAAGCGCCACTTGTGCCCCTTGCCGAGACGGAAGATCTCACGGAACAGCTGCTTCGTCTTCTGACGGTTCAGGAAGTGCTCCTGATCAGGCGCACGCTCATAAGCATAGCCCGGCGCGGTCATGATGCCGTCAACGCCCATGGCCATCACTTCATCAAAGAAGGAGGCCACGCGCTTCGGATCAGCGCCGTCAAACAGGGTGCAGTTGATGGAAACACGGAAGCCGCGCGCCTTGGCCTTCTTGATCGCCGCAACAGCACGCTCATACACGCCTTCCTGACAGACGGACGCGTCATGCATGTCCTTGTCGCCATCAAGATGCACGTCCCATGAGAAGAACGGGTTCGGCTCGAAATCGTCCATCTTCTTCTCGAGAAGAAGGGCGTTCGTGCAGAGATAGACATATTTCTTGCGGTCGATCAGCGCCCGGACAATCTCCGGCATCTCCTTGTGAAGGAGAGGCTCACCACCAGCGATGGCGATGACCGGAGCGCCGGCCTCGGCGTCTGCATCAAGGCATTCCTGCATGGAAAGGCGCTGGTTCAGAATAGCCGCCGGGTAGTCGATCTTTCCGCAGCCCGCGCAGGCAAGATTGCAGCGGAACAACGGTTCCAGCATCAGCACGAGGGGGTAACGCTGCCTGCGGGTAATATGCTGCTTCACAACATACGCGCCGACCCGGACAGCCTGCATCAAAGGTACCGCCATTACGCTCTGCTCCTCAGGTCGGCGCTCAACGCCGACGTCCAATCAAGTTGCGGACATAATATGGCCATGTCCGGAAAGAAGAATAGAAACCGTCTCGTGGCTCAGGCCTGCGGACAAGTCATGGCGCGTGTGTGCATCTACGGCACCACGCATTCGGATTGATGCCTATATAATAACCGCCTTCCCGCACTCAAGTGCAGATTGAACATCTGTTGCAATAACACCACACCAATCGGCCATTCGGAAAACGACCCTTGCAACCAACACTGAAACACGACCAAGCAGGCCAGACTTTTTTATCGATCCGACATTTTGTTTGTCTGCAACCACATGGGTCTCATGAGCCCGAATGCCCGTCGTGTCATCAGACAGCATCTTTCAACGGTTATGCAAACACCTTGAAGTTCAGGCGTTTCAACGGCTCATACAGACGAGCCTGTCGGTGATACACAGACGATGGATGTGATTAGTCATGGCCCAGAACACACCTTCCTCCCAGCCTTCGTCAGGTGACAGCAAGCCCATCCCCACGCGCGGGCGCTTTCCTTTACTGGACCGTGTTTCGCACCCTGTTGACCTGCGGAACCTGTCGGTCGACCAGCTGAAGCAGGTCGCGGACGAGCTTCGCTCCGAGACGGTCGAGACGGTGTCCACGACGGGCGGTCATCTCGGCGCATCGCTGGGC
>NZ_JAAABN010000014.1 GCF_011516765.1 Acetobacter sicerae
GGGCATCGTGGAAATCGGTCCGAATGATACCCTTGGTGCGCCCCGCAACCTCGACGTCATAAAGCCAGCCCGCTTCGCCAGAAATTACCCGGTTTTTGCGGGTCTCCAGCTTGTTTGAGTCCCCATTCCTGGAGACGTTTCCATAGGAATTCGCTGACGTTCATCTCGGTCTCCTCATGGAGGCATCTAGGAAACGACGTGAAATTGATTGGATTATAAGTATTTTCGACGAAAACTTATCGAACTGCCCAACAAGAAGAGCATCTTTGTGTCTTCTTTCTTCGCATAAGAAAATCACTGCCGAGGACCGAAAGACGTTCGCCTATTTCCATTGACTGTGTAATCGTCAGTCGTCGATGACCACGTCGATACTACAGCCCAGAAACCTGTCTCATTTTAAGCTATATTCCGTAAAACCATGCTCGATATATTTTCAATCAAAAACAACTCAATTTTTACTTAATTCCGTATGCACACGAAGAGTTACAGAGTCTCTTCTCTGCACTCTCCGTGACAAAGGGGGCGAATGACTCCACCCACCAGAAAATATTTCCAACATCAGACAGCATGCTGGTTTACGTTCTGTTCGGCGATACGTGTCAGCTTCTGGTCAGCAGATTTCTCTTCCTCAAGCGTCTGCTTCAGGATAGCGGCGCAGTCGGGACGACCAAGCTGTATGGCATAAGCGATGAGGCTGCCATAACGGGTTATTTCATAATGCTCTACTGCCTGAGCTGCTGAAAGCATGGCAGCATCACAAACCTCAGGGTCATCACAATCGCTGATAACGTCTTTTGCCTCAGCAAGGATTCCATCCATCGCTTGGCATGTCACGCCTTTAACGGGCTGATCGTGCATATGGAACACCCGCTCCAATCTGCGGACCTGCTCTTCCGTTTCCGTCAGATGACGCTGAAATGCCGCCTTCAGTTCCGGATCAGAAGCGTTTTCCACCATTGTGGGCAGGTTTTTTACGATCTGATTTTCAGCGTAATAGATATCCTGCAGGGTATGTACGAACAGATCGTCCAGAGTCCTTATCGGTTTTGAAAAAAAGCCCATGGATTTTCTCCATTAAAAAAACTCCCTTCACCTGACTGGCATAGGGCAGTTCGTAGGTTGATAAGAGCATTCAACTTCCGGGAACACCGGAGATATCACCGATATTTCCCATCACTGATACAGAGTCAGCTCTTCTTGTGGCTCTGCTCACCTGCTTTGACATGCTGTTCATGCGTGCCGCCCCGCGTACCGGAGCCATGCTCACCTTTCTCTTTCTCGCCGTGAGATGCACCTGCGTTCTTGTGGCTCTGTTCGCCAGCCTTAACGTGCTGTTCGTGGCTACCACCTTTATTTGCCATTTTCCTATTCCTCTTTTGTGATACAGGGACGGTCGCACATTCGGCCACCCCTATGTCAAACCTCCCGGTTTGAATGGGGTTCCAAAGATTCAAGGGAAATTACAAATTTTTGAGAAAGACAATACAGAAGACAATACAGGAAAATTTATTGATATTTCTCAATCAATAAATTTTAATCACAATACTGATTACGCTATTGGACATGCAGATTTACGACATAGGAATGCAGGCGAGCATACCTCATGTCTCATTGGAAACCATCGCGAGGACACAGGGAACGAGCCAACCCGGTCTTTACTTACGCAATAAAAAACGAAAATATTACTCTAGAATCTATAAATATATTCCAAGAATTATTCATAAAAATAAATAAATATTCCCCACGACGTGTCGTCAGTTACCTCCGATGACAGCGGAGACGAGCTGCACTGCTGCGATGAAGGTTGATTTCAGCTTGCCGTAGCGTGTCGCTATGCCTCTGAACTGCTTCAGTGTAGCGAAGAACCGTTCAATGATGTTTCGTTTTTTATAAATTGAAAAACGGGTTTTTCGTGGAAAGATACGGTTTTTCTTTGACGGAATAACCAGTGCGATGCCCCGCTCTTCAAGCTTTTCGATGAGGGGACCGGCGTCATAAGCCTTGTGGGCGATGAAGACCTCGGGATCGATTTCATCGAGCAATGGCTCTACTTCTGTGATGTCGGCCTTTTGTCCGGGCGTCAGGAAAGAGCCACAGCCTTTCCCGCGGCATCGACAGTGGCGTGGATTTTCGTGGTCAGTCCGCCAAGGGACCGTCCGATGGCCTGATCCCTCCTCCTTTTTTTACGGACGCCCGCACTATGCTGGTAAGCGCGGATAATCGTGCTGTCGATCATCATGTATTCGTTGTCATGGTCAGCAGCCAGATGCCGGAAAATCCGTTCAGTCACACAGCTTTCACACCAGCGACGCAGCGTTCTTCCAGTCCCCGAACCGGACAGGCAGATCACGCCAGGGAATGTCTGCACGATGACGATACAGCACGGCTTCGATAAACAGACGGTTATCAGCAGCCTTTCCACCGCCATGACCTTCGCGACCCGGGAGAAGGTCTTTTATCAGCTCCCACTGACCGTCGCTCAGACCATTCCGTCGCATTTACACTCTTCCTGTCCCAGAAACGGGAAGAAAACATCACAGATCAAAAGGGAGTAAAAGCGGCATAATCCTCCCGCTTAACTGGCGATACGACCTAGAAGGCCATTCCCCGCATCCTGAGAGCTGGAAAGACAAACCGGTAAAGTATCCCAATAAAAGCCGTCACGCCCGCTGCACGCTCAAACTTACAAAGGCAGAGCCGCACAATGACAGGACGCCCTCATCAATGGATCTCGCCATCCTGTTCTTTGACTACAAATCCCATCTCTACATTGATCGGAAGTTCGAGTTGATCCGAAGATGGCAGACTACCGCTGTCGCGGCCAGTGATGAGCCCAGACTGCGAGATCGAAGCAATACGACGTCCGTTGTCTGGGCCCACACAGCGTATCGGTCAAAAACCAACGCAGCCTTCATGGAAAAGCAGGGCCTTATTTCAAAGGGCCAGCGCAAGAAACCTCATCGCCAGCCCATTCCCCAGCATGTCCAGAGATCCAACGCAGGAAAGTCCATTATCCGTTCACGTGCTGAGCATGTCCGTTGCTGATTTATGGCCGAAACGGGCTGTTTTCAGGCTGCGACACGGGCATTTTCGGACGGGACTTTCCCATCGGGGTGGAAAAGAGCGGCATCCATGATACGGAGCGAGGGAGAGACGAGCAGGGCTGTGTGGGCCTGATCGAGCACCTGCGTTTGCAGATCAATGCCGGGCGCAATTTCGGTGACCATGAGTCCGTCCGGGGTAAGGCGCATGACACAGCGTTCGGTGACATACAGCACTTCCTGTCCCTGTTCGACCGCGCGGGACCCCGAAAAAGAGACCTGCTCGAGCTGATCGACGATTTTCGCGATTTTTCCTTCCTTTTCGACGACCAGCCTACCGTCAGTGATGTTCAGTTTCGCGCCTGCATTGAAATAGCCGGAGAAAACGATCCGACGTGCGCGGGAGGTAATATCGACGAAACCACCTGCACCGGCCGTGACATGAGGTCTGGCGGACAATCTGGAGACGTTGACCGACCCGTTTCTGTCGATCTGGAGAAAGGAAAGCAGCGAAATATCGAAACCACCAGCTTGAAAATAGGTAAACTGGTGCGGAGACGCGACGAAAGCTTCGGCATTGGCCGAACAGCCGAACTTGAAGTCCAGAAGAGGGATGCCGCCGACCGCGCCCTGTTCGATAACCCATGTGACTTCGCCGTGGCGTCCTTCCTCCAGAAGTATCCGGGGCACGTTGGCGGAAATGCCGAAACCGATATTGACAGCCCAACCGGGTTTCAGTTCCTGCGCGACACGGCGTGCGATAACTTTTCCCGCATCGAAGGACGGCATAGTGAAGCTGTCGAGCGGCCGGAAGACCTCGCCGGAGATGGCCGGGTCGTAAGGTGTGGCAGTGGTCTGCAACTGATTGGGCGCTTCAACGATATAATCCACCAGAATACCAGGGACGCGTACATCGTGAGGGCGTAGCGTACCAGCCTGCGCGATACTCCTGACCTGCGCGATGACGATGCCACCGCTGTTATGCGCGGCGAGCGCCAGCTCCATGGCGCCGAGATATGCACCTTCGTTTTCGAAAGTCAGATTGCCACGTTCGTCAGCTGTGCTGGCGCGGATGATGGCGACATCCGGACGGATGGAGGGGAAATACAGCCATTCCTCGCCCTGAAACTCTATTTTTCTGACCAGCGGTTTTTCGCGGGCGGCGTCGTTCATTGCGCAGCCTTCCTGTGCGGGATCGACAAAGGTATCCAGCCCAACTTTTGTAATCACACCGGGACGCATTGCGGCCCCTTCACGCAGAATGTCGAATATGATGCCGCTGGGCACATTGTAGGCAGCGATCTCGTTGCGACCCAGCATCTGACGAATGAGCGGCGGTTCGGCTGAAGACGGTCCGGAGGGATAGGAACCGCCGATGATGCGGGAAATGAGGCCAGGTTGCGCAAGATGGTCTACGCCTCGGGTTCCAAACATGTCGCCAGCGGCAATGGGATGGATTGTGGTGATGTTGCGTGGCGCACCTTCGTTGCTGAACCGTTCGCCGATGGCTGCCAGAACGGCATCCGGGCAACAGAGGCCGCTGGAAGAATTCACGGCGACGATAGCGTCATCTCTGATCATCGCTGCGACGTCCGCGGCGCTTTTTGTTTTTGTCATACCGGAACCTCTTACTGCATATAACTATCTAGTTATTTATATACATGAAGCCATCTGAACTCAAGCATAATCCCATACTGCGGTGATCTGCCCACGCGCATGTGAAGCTCTCGGAAACAGGAAAACCGCTTATACGACAGTATTCTTCTATCTAACCGGTTTATGGGAAGAGAGCGGATTCAGGATAGCAATGAGCATGTCACCGCTCCGCGAACTGCGTTACAACTTTGTGCCGTGTTTCGTGTTCTGAGCAGATAGAGCAAATGTGCGTTTCTGTTCAGCACACTTATTTGCAGACCAGTCTCGTAATGGTTTGCAGATTAAACTTTATCCGTTTTTTCAGCATGTCCGGCGCCATGAAATCACAGTCGAAGATGATGGAGCCCGTGAACCGGTTTGTAATATAATAATAGCCGATAGCAGCGATGGTGATGTTGAGCTGCATGGCATCAACTCCTGAACGGAACACGCCAGCTTTTTCTCCGCGCGCCAGAAGGGATTCGACCATATTCAGACGGTTCCGGCTGATGACCGGCAGCACTTCGGAACTCTGCAGATGCACGCCGCGCTGCAGGTTTTCGTTATTGACCAGCGTCAGAAAATCCGGGTTATCCAGATAGTATTGCCACGTGAATCGAACGAGGGTTTCGAGTGCGGTTTTCGGGTCCAGATGATCCAGTTTCAGGGACTGTTCCGCCATGCAGATATCGGCATAGGCATCTTCCAGAACCCTTTCGAACAGTGCTTCCTTGTTGCCGAAATAATGATAGATCATGCGTTTGTTGGCTTCGGCTCTGGCGGCGATGATATCGACACGAGCGCCGGCGAAGCCGTTCATTGCAAACTCTTTTTTAGCTGCATCGAGAATACGTTTCTGGGTCGCCTCCGCGTCTCTTGCATGCGGCATTGACGTTACTCTGGTAGACGAGACCTTCCTTGCCCGCACCCCGGCCTGACTGGCGACATTCGACACTTTTGTCATGGTATCTCCTTAAACTGGCAGAGTGTACGGCAGGTCATGTCCCTGTACCCCTTCCCAGCTTAAGTAACAAGACATTTACCGAACGTGGAAATATTCGCAGACCAGTATTTTTCCGTGATCGACAGTCATGAAAACAAACCTTTACAACAATGTCATTTCCGCGCCGGATCGGATCCGTTCTTGTTACGACGCCGGGGCGATCTGAACTTTCAGAATATCAGGTCTGTCTTTCAGCGTATCGAACGCCGCCTGTATCTGATCAAGTGGAACGACGCTTTGAGTGAAAGGTTCAGTCCTGAAGCGGTTATGCGTCAGAAGCGTAAGGGCATCGTGCATATCTTCACCCATGCCGGCAACTGAACCTTTTATCGAATTTTCCTTCAGGATCATGTCCAGAATCCGGAGCGGAACAGTGTCATCAGAGCCTGTGATGCCGAAAGCTGCAATGTGACCACCGGGGCGGATAAGATCGAAGGCGCGCGCGTAAAGCGCGGGCGAGCCGATGCTTTCGATAACGATGTCAGCTCCCCTGTTATCAGTATGCGCTTTGACGATTTCCGTCATATCCTCCGGATTGGTGATGACGACATCTGCTCCGGCTTCCGCTGCGAGTTTCGCACGTTCCGGAGACAGTTCTACTGCAATGATCGGGGCCGCTCCGACAAGACGCATCATCTGGATGTGGAGATTTCCGACCGGACCTGCACCAAGCACGACAACAGACTGCCCAAAGCCAGCCTGCGCCTTGCGGGCAGCGCGAACGACACAGGCTACAGGTTCAGTCAGAGCCAGTATTTCCGGCGAGGTTGTCTCCGGTGCCGGGATAATCTGGCGGGCGGGCACGGAAACATACTGCGCAAAACCACCATCACGATGGATGCCTATCTGGCGCATTTCCTTGCAGTTCAGGATTTCGTTCCGGCGGCAGAAATAGCAGTGACCGCAACCGATATTGATATCGGCGACAACGCGCGGCCCGGTTTGCAGGCCGGTAACATGATCACCGAGACGGGCTATGGTTCCGGTAAATTCATGACCCGGAATGAAAGGCAGCCTGTCGGCAACGTAATGTCCATGGAATATATGGACATCGGTGCCGCAAATGCCACAGCGGTCGACCCGGACGAGCACATCATCCGGACCGATGACGGGGATCGGCACTTCCCTGATCTCGAAACGGCCGGGGGCAACAAGAACAGCTGCCTGCATGGTTTCCATTGGTCTTCTCCGCGTTGCTTATTTGACGACTTTCATTTTTGAACGGTCTATTGTTGTCGCTATGGCGACGATCAGGACCAGACCGAAGAAAATCTGCTGTCCTGTTGCAGGAATACTGAAATAAAGCATGCTAGCCCGCACGACGGCGACAATCATGGTTCCGATCAGCGTGTTAAGGACGCCGCCGACGCCGCCCGTCAGAGGCGTTCCGCCGACCAGAACCGCAACGATCGCGGGCAGCAGGAAACCTTCTGCTAAAGTGGGCGAACCACCGGAAAGACGGATAGAGAACATAAGGCCAGCAATGGCCGCGAACATGCCGGAAAGAGCGAAAGCCAGTATCTTGTAACGATCAGCGCGGATACCGGATGCAACGACGACCGGCTCGCCTGCGCCAATGGCCTTTAATGTGCGTCCGGGCAGCATGCGTATCTGAAGGAACCAGGCGATGGCGACGATTACCAGAGCGAGGACCAGAATGTGCGGGATACCTGCGGTCTGGCCGGTCACCCAGCCAAAAGCGTGCCGTCGCTGTTCCGTATCCATATGTAGCGCCTGCTGGCCTGACGCATATTGTCCGACGGAAAGCGCGATGCCGCCGACAGCCAGCGTTGAGATAAAAGACGGAACCTTCAAACGCGTTGTGACCACACCTGAGACCGCTCCAAAGAGCAAACCGGCAGCGATGACCAGCAGTGCGGAGCCCACACCCAGCGCAGGCAGCGAGATGGTCGCCAGTACGGTCGCCATGTTGGCGATGGACTGCGAAGACAGGTCGATGCCACCGATATAGATCACGAATGTCATGCCTGTGGCCATGATCAGCAGCGGAACGACATCGGCTACCAGTGTGACCAGGTTTTGCGGGCTGAGGAAGTTGATATCCCGTAGGCCGACGAGCAGCAGCACACTGACGAGTGTGATCCACGGAAGGTGACGCCGTAACTTTTCGGTCAGGGTCAGATCACCGCTTACACCATGTGCTGGATGAGGTTGTAGAGTGACGGTTTTGCACCCGGCTGACAGTTGAACCATTTTTTGATGTCCCCGTCTTTAATGACAGCGATGGTGTGACTGAGGCCGATTGCCTCTTCCAGTGTGTCCGCGATGAGAATGATGCCGACACCGTCTGCCGACATGTCCCGGATCATGGCGTAAACATCTTCTTTCGCGCCGATATCGAGGCCGCGTGTCGGGTGATCGAGCAGAATGATGTCCGATCCGCCGCTACGCCATTTCGCCAGAACGACTTTCTGCTGGTTGCCGCCAGAAAGATTGCCACAGTCGGCATATTCAGACGGCACTTTGATGGACAGTTTCCCGATCCATTCGCGCGCCAGTTTCCGTTCGGCCGAAATGTTGAGCACGCTGCCCTTTGTATAGTTTTTCATCTGCGAGAGCGTCATGTTCTCGAACACGTTCATCCCGCTGGCGATGCCTTCGATTTTTCGTTCCCGTGGGATGTAGCCGATGCCATGTGCGACACTATGCGACGGGCTGAAGCTGCGGACCGGCTTGCCACGAATGCGAAGTGTGCCTCTATCGGGCCTGAGCATGCCGAATATGGTGCGAAGGATGGGTTCCCGTCCCGATCCCTCCACGCCGACAAGGGCGAGAACTTCTCCGGCATGAAGTCTCAGAGAAACATCGTTACCGCGTCCCGCGACTCCAACATGGTCCAGTTCGAGAAGAACCTTGTTCTCATCATAAGGAATCTGGCGGTCTTCCCGATAGTATTCATTACTGATGTCGCGGCCCACCATTTCTTTCTGAATGGTGGCGATGCTGGCATCTTTCGCAGTCATGACATCCACGACAGCACCGTCTTTCAGAACGTAGATCCTATCTGAAAGAGCAAGGATTTCATCCAGACGATGAGAGACAAAAATGAAAGATGCCCGTCTACGCAAGGCACGAACGACGCTGAACAGAAGTTCGATTTCGTCGCGTGAGAGAACGGAGGTCGGCTCATCCAGCAGTATGACGAGCTTACCTTCCACACGTTCCTCCAGAGCAAGAACCTTGGCCAGTTCGACAAGCTGACGCTGGGCAAAGGTCAGACGCGATGTGATGGTGGCTGGATCGATATCCAGACCGACTTTCGCGAGTTGCACCCGGGCGGCTTCGGCCATTTTCTTCCAGCGGATCGCACCAAATCGGACAAAGGGTTTTTCAAAACCAAGGAAGATGTTTTCCATGACGGTCAGGTTCGGGATCAGGGACTGCTCCTGATAAACCATGCCCACGCCCATTTTCATCGCATCACGCGGGGTCCGGAAAGTGACGGTCTCGCCATCCACCTGAATGGTGCCGCCATCCTGCTGGACCGCGCCATATATGATTTTCATCAGTGTGGATTTGCCGGCACCGTTTTCACCGACAAGGCCGATAATCTCCCCATCGTCGATCCTGAAATCCACGCCTTTGAGCACATGCACACCAGTATAGCGTTTTTCGATATTCTGTAGCTCGAACATGGCTTCTTACTTTACAAATGAGAGCGAACGCCGGTCGGTGGAAAGCCACACCGCGGTGATCACCAGCAGGCCGAGAACACCATCCTGAAAGTAATCGGCCAGACCTATGACGACCATTCCGTTGCCTATGACATTCACGATCAGCACGCCGATAAGCGTATTCCACACGCCTCCTTCACCGCCACGCAGTGCTGTACCGCCGACTACGACGGAGGTGATGGACATGAACATGAAATTGCGGCCGGTTTCAGTTTCAGCGATGCCCAACCGTGCAACGGCGAAGATAGCGCCGAGAGCATAAAATATCCCGGCGAGCACGAAGCCGATGATACGTAGCCTCCCGACATTCAGACCGGATGCCCGTGCCAGCTCTTCTCCGCCACCCACGGCATAGAAGTTACGCCCGGTGGTCGTGTGATCCTGAATGAACCAGGCCACCAGCAGGCAGGCCAGAGCCGCGTACATCATCAGGGGAAAGCCGCCGACACGCACGGTCAGCAGGGAACGAAAGAGCGGATCATCGATCAGAATCCGGTCACCGCCTGTTATGAGAAGGGATAATCCGATACCGATGAAACCCAGAGACAGGCTGGCCATAAAAGAGGGGATACGCAGCCTGACATGCACCAGACCGTTCACCGCACCCATTACCGCTCCGGCAAATAACGCCACGGGGATCGCCACCCAGCCTCGACCGGCGATCGAACCACCGAGAGCGTTGAGGGTGAGCGCGAACAGCACGGCGCAGACCGCAACGGTACCTTCCATCGAAAGATCTATTGATCCCATGAGGATAACGAACATGACCCCAATTGCGACCATCAGGGCAGGTGACGAAGAAATGGCGATACGGGCAAAGTTACGCAGTGTCAGGAAATGGGGATTCATGGCTGTGAAGAACAGGCATAAACCTGCGAGCACGAGCAGCGGCACCCATTTCCTGAGAGTTTCCATGGCCAGGAACCTGTTCATCGATCCAGCCTCATTTTTCCGGTCAGAGTTACGATGCGGTCACAGACAGGATATTTTTGATTTTATTCTGTCATGACAGTCTATTTTTATTTGTACTGGATCTGACCTCCAGATAGCGCCCAGAATTTTTTCCAGTCGTAGTTAGGATTGGTATCTATGTATTTCACCTTGAAATCTCGGGCATCTTTTGTGGTGACCAATGTTGTAGGACCATAAAATTCGCGATGTTCCTTTGGCTCTGAAGATGGTTTAAATACACCTGTCGCCGCGTAATATGCGAGAGAGGCCGTAATGCCACCAGCCCAGTAGGGATTGGTGAAAACAGTTGCCAGAATCTTGCCTTTGGTGACGAGATCGACTGCCTGTGGATTACCGTCATACGAGACGATCGGCATGTTTTCGATCCCTTCGGCGCGAAGAGCCTCAATGACGCCATAGGCCATGGTGTCACTGGCGCAGTGTACACCTTTGATGGCATCGCCATAACGGGTGAGAAAGCCGGACATGACCTGATTGGCTTTCTGCGTATCCCAGTCGGCGGCCTGCACGGCGAGCAGTTCGATATTCGGGTAAGCTTTCAGAGCATTGCGAAAGCCGGCGAGGCGTTCGATGGCCGGGTTATTAGAGGTAATCCCTCCGAGATGGACGACACCCCCCTTCCCGCCCATGGCGTCGAACAGCACGCGAGCAGTCTGTTCGGACGGGCCTACATCCGACCATGTCATGTGTGAGACATAGTGATCGCCGAAATCCCAGGGATGCAGGTCGTCGGTTTTGTTCCAGATTGTGGAAGCGTAGGCCTGGGCTTTGCTGACAGCCTCGACGACCGGGCGGCAGTTCGGCATATCATTGGGATCGACTGCCAGCGCGACATTACTGCCGTAGCGAGACAGGAGAGACTGGATATCCGACAGCGATTTTTCACTAGAGCCTTCATTGATCAGATTGATGAGAGCTCTTTCGGGCTTTCCCAGACTCTGCACGAAAGCATTACCTCCTGAAACGATTGCGTTCCAGTACGGGTTGGTTCTGTCACGATAGCTCCATGCGATTTGCGGATCGGATGAGGCCGCTTTCGCCGCATAGGGTTTCATGGCGGACGTGACGGCCGCGCCGCACAGTCCGTATGCTGACATCAGGAGCAGGTTTCGGCGGTTGATCGTCTGCTGCTCTATATACTTTCTGATGAATGACATCTTTGTCTCCTGGAGACATGAAACGGATACGTTTTCCGCACTGGCGCAGATTTTTGGCATATGATGGTATCGGACCAGATAGTTACCATTTTACCCGGACAGGCTGAGCGCGATGCACGTATTGCGTGAAGTGATCAGGGCTTGATGATTTTGCTGAAGGGACTTCTGCGTCAGCGTGTCATGACGGAGACGGAGCGCTCATGGTCACAGCGAGGAACCGGCGCATCTTCACGCAGCAGTCTGCGACTTTTCAGATCGGCCCAGAAATCGTCCGGAATGGGATAGCGGAACCATTCGAGATTCTGTTCTAACTGGCCGACATTTCTTGTGCCAGCACAGAATGTCGGGATGGCAGGATGCGCCACGACAAACTGAAGAGCCGCAGCGGGAAGCGGAACATTGTGTTCCCGGCAGACAGCTTCTATGCGGGCGACGCGCTCCATGACATGCCGGGGAGCGGGGGCGTAATTGTATCTAGCTTCCGACGTGGCGCCGGTCGCGAGGATTCCGGAATTGAAACCACCACCGACAACGACGGCAACACCCTGTTTTTCGCAAAGCGGAAGGAACTGATTCAGAGCCTCCTGCTCCAGCAGAGTGTAGCGTCCGGCAAGCAGGCAGCAGTCGAAATCCCGCTGGCGGATGGCGTCGTAACAGACCTCCCACTCGTTCACGCCGACGCCGATCGCGCTGACGACTCCTTCGTTGCGGAGCCGCTCCAGAGCGCGCCAGCAGCCGTCCATCGCCTGCCTGAAAACCTCCGGCTGATTTTCTCCCTGCGTGAATCGGTCAATGTCATGAATGAAGAGGATATCAATGCGTTCCAGAGCGAGACGTTGCAGAGAGTCTTCGAATGAACGCATGGTTCCGTCATAACTGTAGTCAAACGTCATGGTATTGGGTGCTGCGTTGTTCCAGGGCGTGAAATCGATCTCCGATCGTTTCCCCGCACGCAGCACACGACCTACTTTCGACGAGACCACGAAGTCATCACGCTTTTTCCAGCGCAGCGCCTGACCCAGACGCAATTCCGCAAGGCCGTGACCATACATGGGCGAGGTGTCATAGAAACGGATACCGGCATCCCATGCATGACGGATCATGTCTTCAGCGACATTTTCCTCCACTTCACGCATGAAGTTGCCGAGTGGCGCCGTGCCGAACGCGATGGCGGTTACATCCAGACTCGTACGACCGAATTTACGCTTCTCATCAGGGTTCATAGCCTGTCATCCTGTTCTTATGCCGCGTCATGTTTCCGCGTGGTTTATTCTTACAGACGGCTTTATTCCCAGTATAAACTCCGCAAACCATGCTGATGTTCCCTCAGCATAGAAAAATGGATCATTAATTATTTCGTGAGTTACATCCCTGTTCAATCCATTCCGGGAACGAGCTGCGTTACAACTTTTCCGTCAGTTCGGGGACAATTGAAAAAAGATCGCCAACCAGAGCATAATCTGCAATCCTGAGAATAGGCGCATCTTCATCCTTGTTGATGGCGACGATAACTCTGGAATCTTTCATGCCGGCAAGGTGCTGGATGGCGCCTGAAATACCGACGGCAAAATAGAGATCCGGCGCAACGACCTTGCCGGTCTGGCCAACCTGCCAGTCGTTGGGAGCGTATCCGAGATCAACAGCGGCACGACTTGCTCCGACAGCCGCCCCCATCTTGTCCGCCAATTTCACGATCGTTTCGAAATACTCTTTCGATCCGATACCCCGTCCGCCTGAAACGACCACCCGCGCGGAGGTAAGATCCGGGCGTTCCGAAGCGATTGTGGTTTCTTCCACCCAGGACGAAAGTCCCGGATCGACGATAGGGCGCAGTATTTCCACCGGAGCTACTGCGCCTTGACCAGCCGCCTTGAATACGGGGGTTCTTATGCTGAACACTTTGATGCGGTCCGTGGAGGTAACCGTCTGGACGGCATTACCCGCATAAATCGGGCGTTCAAATGTGTCGGCGCTTTCTATAGCCGTGACATCCGCTATCATCATCACATCGAGCAGCGCGGCAACACGCGGAAGGATATTTCGGGAATATGCCGTGGCTGGTGCGGCAATATGCGTATAACCGGGAGCGAGAGAAAGAACGAGCGCCGCCGAGGGTTCAGCTAGGCCATGCGCCAGTGTTTCGTCCTGAGCAACCAGCACCCGTGAAACACCATCAAGCTGTGAGGCTTCTTTTGCTGCTCCGACATCTTCTCCTGTCATGATCAGAATATCGACGCTGTCGTTCAGCGGAGCCAGCGCGGACAAGGCTTTTGCGACGGCATCGGTAGCCAGTTGCCCATTATGGACTTCAGCAAGCAGCAGAACAGACATCAGATTACTCCCGCTTCGTTTTTCAGTTTTTCCACCAGTTCATCGACTGAGGCGACGCGCACGCCTGCGGAACGTCCGGCCGGTTCGACTGTCCGGACCACTTTCAGTCGCGGGGCAATATCGACGCCCAGAGCCGCGACCGGGCGTTCTTCCAGCGGTTTTTTCTTTGCTTTCATGATGTTGGGAAGCGCGACGTAGCGCGGTTCGTTGAGGCGCAGATCCGCTGTCACAACTGCTGGCAGCTTTACACGGATGGTTTGCAGTCCGCCGTCAATTTCCCGCGTGACGAGAGCGCTACCATCCGTGATTTCGATGGCCGATGCAAAAGTAGCCTGTCCCCACCCGAGCAGGCCCGCAAGCATCTGACCAGTAGCGTTGACATCATTATCAATGGCCTGCTTACCGGCGATAATCAGGTCAGGTTTTTCTTCCTCGACGATTTTCTCAAGTATTTTTGCGACAGAGAGGGGTTCGATATCCTGATTGACGTCCGTCGTTGCCTCTATGAGAATCGCGCGATCAGCACCCATGGCGAGAGCCGTGCGCAGGGTGTCTTTTGCCTGCGGCATCCCTATGGAGATGACGACGATCTCAGAGACGACACCTTTCTCCTTCAGACGGACAGCTTCCTCAACTGCGATTTCATCAAAAGGATTCATGGACATTTTCACGCTGGTCAGGTCCGCGCCTGAGCCATCAGCTTTCACCCGGACCTTGACGTTGTAATCAATCACACGCTTTACGGGGACAAGAATTTTCATGTTTCCCTCCGATATTCAGCAGACGGTCCGGAAGCGGTCAGCCATGACATCCAGCACATCGGACGGATCGCGCTTCCACCAGTTATTTACGGAAAAGATTTCAACCTCACAGGCACCTCGATATCCGGCTTTCTCCACGGCTGCGCGGATTGCCGGAATATCGGCCACACCATCGCCCATCATGCCACGGTCAAGGAGGACATCCCGGGTTTCAGCAAGCCAGTCGCACAGGTGGAAGCCGAATATGCGGCTGCCCGCACGTTTGAGCTGCTGGGGCAGATCCGTATCCCACCAGACGTGATAAACATCGATCGCAATACCCAGATTGTCAGCACTGATCCGGTCGCAGATATCCAGTGCATCACGGGCAGTGGTGAGACAGGAACGGTCACCACCATAGACAGGATGTAATGGCTCCAGCGCCAATCGGACATTCATTGTCGCAGCATAAGACGCAGCTTGCGCAACATAGTCCGTGACCAGTCCTAGGCTTTCGGTCACCCCTTTTGTACCGGACTGCACACCACCGACCACGACTGTCAGAATGTCCCCACCGAGTTCGGCCGTCTGATCAATGGCAAGGCGGAAGTCATCCATGACATCCTTCCGATGGCTCGGAGCGAAGATGCCTGTCAGAAACGGCGCACGACAGAGGCCGATGACACTGACCCCGGCTGTGCGGGCGTATGCGCCGATGGCCGCAGGCCGATCCGCGATTTCCCGACGCCAGAAGACAATGCCTTTGATACCGCGTTCCGCACAGGCATCTATGGTCTGTTCGGGCGACCATCCCGCCCCTGCGCCGGGAACATTATGCCCCAGTGTCGCGGTATTCAGAGCAAGGGCAGACTGATCATTGCTGAAATCGCGCATTTCATGCCCCGTACAGAGCCAGAAGTGTGTTCATGCGCTGTACGGCGAGATCCGGTTCGCGCAGGAGGCCACAACCATCAGCCAGTCTGAATATTTCGGTGAAATAGGGCAGCGGACGCAGAGCCTGCGCACCATTGAGCATAATGAAATGGTTCTGGAACCCGTTCAGCCAGGCGAGAAAGACCACTCCGGTTTTGTAATACTGAGTCGGCGCACGGAAAATGACGCGCGCCAGAGGCACGGTCGGGTCGAGAATGGAGCGGAACGCAGCGGTGTCCCCTTCCCCCAGTTTACGAACAGCCTGAGCAGCTGCAACGGCCAAAGGATCGAAAATCCCGAGCAGAGCATGACTGAAACCCTGCGCATCACCCTGAATAAGTTCAGGATAATTGAAGTCATCTCCAGTGTACATCCGCACGCCTTCAGGTAGGCGGCGACGCAGGGTAATTTCCTTACCCTTATCGAGCAGAGATATCTTGATGCCATCAATGCGGGATCTGTTGTCTTCGATAATGCTCAGGACCGTTTCCAGAGCCTCATCGAAATCTTCCGTTCCCCAGTATCCTTTCAGGGCCGGGTCAAACATGTCTCCAAGCCAGTGCAGGATAACCGGCTCGTCGCAACTTTCCAGAACCCTGCGATAGACTTTTTTGTAGTCTTCAGACGTTTTCGCGACCTGAACCAGAGCGCGGCTGGCCATCAGGATGAGTCGCCCGCCTACCGCTTGAATTGCATCAGCCTGTTCAAGATAGGCCTGAATGACCTGATCGACCGATGTGGCATCGCGCGGATCGAGTTGATCGGTTCCGCAGCCATTTCCGACCAGCGCTTCCGGCAGTTCGGCTTTTGTGCGGCGGATCAGTTCGAGCGAACGGGACCAGTTGAGCCCCATGCCACGCTGCGCCGTATCCATGGCTTCTGCGATGCCTAACCCGAGCCCGGCAAGATAACGACGGAATTCCAGAGTTTTTTCCCAGTCGATAGCAGCCTGTCCCGATGGATCTGTTGCGGCGAACGGATCGGCCACGACATGGGCAGCGGAGTAGACAATCCGCACAGGATTGGACGGTAGAGGCATGCGAGGAAGCGGCGTCCCGGTCAGAAGGTAATCCACCTTCCGCCCAGTTTTATCAGGCAGAGCGATTTTCATGACGGTTCTCAGAAACGGGGCACAAGCATTCCGGCATCCGCCGCAATGACCTGTCCAGTCGTGTAAGGAAGCTGACCGCTGGCCAGAGCGGCGATGATGGAGCCCATGTCTTCCGGCGTGCCGACGCGCGGAAAAAGGGTGAGGCCGTCGGCGGCGCGCTGGCGATACATTTCGATGACGGGCGCGGTCATATCCGTAGCGATCAGGCCCGGCTGCACGTCATAAACAGCTATATTTTCAGAGCCAAGCCGGACTGCGAGGGCTTTTGACACCATCGCGGCGGCGGCTTTCGATGCGCAGTATTCGGATCTCTGCACCGCTACAGCTGTTGCGTTGGATGAAGTAACGTTGACGATGGAATAGAACAGACCCACATCCCGTTTCCCGGCCAGAAGTCGGCGCGCAAAGGCTTGGGACAGGAAGAACAACGCACGGGCGTTGACAGTCTGGCAGCGGTCCCAGCTGGCTTCCGTGACATCGAGAAGATCACCACGCTGAATTACGCCGACACCGGCATTATTGACGAGTGTTGTCAGCGGGCCGATCCGGTCTTCGATAAAAGCAAGTGTATCAGCGTGACGTTGGGTATCGCTGACATCGAACGGTGCGGCGATAACGGGAACATCATGGGCCTGTATCCGCCTGACGGCAGAGCGCAGTTCCTCGTCTTCCTCCGGACCGTTGATCGCAATGGCGAAACCGGCCTTTGCGAGCGCTTCCACGGCGGCAAAACCTATGCCGCGCGAAGAGCCGGTTACGAGCGCCGCCTGTCTCATGTGCGGGCGCCTTTTTTGAGCAGTTCTCGCGCTATGATCATGCGCTGAATCTGATTTGTTCCTTCGTAAATCTGCGTAATTTTTGCATCACGGTAAAGGCGCTCGACCTCGAAACCACGGATGTAGCCTGATCCGCCGAACACCTGCACGGCATCGGCAGTACGGGCCACGGCCATGTCACCTGCAAAACACTTGGCCATGGAACAGGAACGTGTTGCATCGTGTCCCCTGTCGATTTTGTCCGCTGCGGAATGCACAAGGAGACGCGCTGCCTCAATGTCTTTCGCCATGTCGGCCAGAAGCCACTGCACCCCCTGAAATTCGGAGATATGTTTACCAAACTGCTTGCGGGTGCCAGCGTAGTCGACAGCGGCTTCCAGTCCGGCCTGCGCGATGCCGACGGCAAGTGCGGCGATACCGACACGGCCTTTGTCAAGCACGCTCATCATCATATGGAATCCGCGTCCAGACTCGCCAAGAAGCGCGTCAGGGCCCAGACGGACATCGGTGAAGTTGAGACCACCCACCTGGCTGGCCCGCTGCCCCATCTTATGTTCCTTGGGACCGCGCTCAATACCATTCGCATGCAGATCAACGATGAAAATCGACATGCCACGGTTTCCCGCCTCCTTGTCCGTTCGGGCAAGGACGAAGCCGGTATCGGCGACTGGAGCATTGTGAATCCACAACTTTCCGCCGTTCAGAATCCACCCATCCCCATCCTTTTCGGCTGTGGTGCGTATTCCTGAAACGTCCGTGCCGGCCTCTGCCTCGGTGATACAGTATGCGACCTTGCGCTGCATGCTGATAACTTCCGGCAGCATTTTCTGCTGAACCGGTGTGCCGTGGCGCACGAGAAGCGTGGAAATCAGTTCAACCAGACCGCACTGATCCGCCACACTTGCGTAGCCGCGTGACAGTTCCTCCATGACCACCGCGTAGGTCAGGGTGTCGAATCCGGGGCCACCCAGTTCTTCCGGAACGCCGATTCCGAAGAGGCCGACTTTTGCCATTTCCTCATATATTTCAGACGGAAAACGTTCATCGCGGTCCAGCGCCTCGGCGACCGGGCGGATGACTTCATCCGCGAAAGACCGGGCAGTGTCGCGCACCTGTTCCTGTGTCTCGTTCAGATACATTCCGGCAATTCCTGCTCTTTTATGCACTATCTGGTTACATACATATTCTGACTGTCGGGGGCAAGAGAAAAATCGATACTGTTTTTGAATCCTCTGTTTATTTTCGGGACATTATGATCACATGAGAGTGTACAGACTATGTTCTTTTCGCAAAATGCGCCGTGAAATGGCCGTTTCTGATCACCGAATCACTCCAGATTTCCTGCTGAGTAAAACGTCGCCTTTTCTGACAGCATAAATCACGAAAATATGAATTAACCCTTTTGAGGCGACGTTCTATCTGTGACGTAACCAGATGGTGCATCTGGGTGATGTCGTTCTAAAAACAAGTGCCGTCGGAAAACGAAGAGCACAAACAAAAAACAGGACGTCGACCAATGGTCAGTATCGGGCAGTCGCGCCGTATGCAACACGCACATCGGCGCCTCAATGTATTTCGCAAAGAAACCGGAGTCTTCCGAGGTCGCGCCTGCGCTTAATCCTACGCATCCTGAAATGAGCAGGATTATTACCAGCGTTACATACATAATTCCATGAAACGACTTGAACTCTGTTCCGTTTATGAAGTTCAGGCACGCATCATCCATCTCAGGAAGCGTCGTTACTTACATCAGATCACAGATCCGTCCGAAAAATGCCCGGATCAGAAATACAGAGAGGCCATCCATGCAGGAGATGACATACGGAATTACATTACCAGAAAAACCGCGCGAATTCGGTTTTTTTATCAACGGTGAATGGCGTGGCGGTCGGGAAATGTATGAACGTGACTCCCCCAGCCATGATGTGCCGGTGACACGCACGTCCCGCTGTACGCCAGAAGATGTTAATGATGCTGTGGCCGCTGCCCGTCTGGCTTTTGACGATCGTCGCTGGGCGGGACTGCCTGGCAGCGCTCGCGCAGGAATCCTGTTGAAAACAGCGGAAGGTATTCGTCAACAACGTGAAGAAATCGCCCGATGGGAGGTTCTGGAAAACCGCAAACCGATTTCACAGGCGCGTGGCGAGATCGATCACTGCATTGCCTGTTTTGAAACCGCGGCCGGCGCGGCGCGGCTTCTTCATGGCGATAGCTTCAACAATCTGGGCGACAACCTGTTCGGAATGGTGCTGCGCGAGCCAATCGGTGTGGTCGGGCTGATTACACCCTGGAATTTCCCTTTCCTTATTTTGTGTGAGCGGGTGCCGTTTATTCTGGCTTCCGGCTGCACGCTGGTCGTCAAACCTGCGGAAGTTACAAGCGCCACAACACTGATCCTCGCCGATATTCTTGCAGAAGCGGGCCTGCCGGCCGGTGCTTATAATGTTGTGACCGGTACAGGACGCACGGTTGGTCAGGCGCTCACGGAGCACCCCGATATCGACATGTTGTCATTTACGGGTTCAACCGCTGTTGGCCGCTCCTGCGTTCATGCGTCCGGCGACAGCAATCTCAAGAAACTCGGGCTGGAACTGGGTGGAAAAAACCCGATTATCGTCTTTGCGGATGCCGACCTTGAGGATGCCGCCGATGCCGCCGCTTTTGGAATCAGTTTCAATACCGGGCAGTGCTGTGTGTCTTCCAGCCGTCTTATTGTGGAACGATCGGTCGCAGAAAAATTCGAGAAAATTCTTGTTGATAAAATGAAGAAGATCCGCGTCGGCGATCCATTCGATCCTGAAACACAAGTCGGGGCGATCACCACGACCGGTCAGAACGAAACGATCCTGAATTATATTGCAAAGGGCAAGGCAGAAGGGGCAAAAGTCCTGACCGGCGGTGAGGTGCTGGACTGCGGAAGCGGGCGGTATATCGCACCCACGCTGTTTTCGGGCGTGACGCCGTCCATGTCGATTGCGCGTGAGGAAATCTTCGGTCCAGTTCTATCATCTTTTCACTTTGATAGCCTGAACGAAGCAATTTCGATTGCCAATGACACGGTTTACGGCCTGGCGGCATCTGTCTGGTCAAAAAACATCGATAAAGCGCTGACTGTGACACGGCGTGTGCGTGCCGGCCGATTCTGGGTCAACACCATTATGGCGGGTGGACCCGAGACGCCAACGGGCGGATTCAAACAGTCCGGCTGGGGCCGTGAGACGGGCATTCTGGGTGTGGAAGAGTATACCCAAGCAAAATCCGTCCACATTGAAACCGGCGGCCGTTCACACTGGATTGCATCATGAAACAGGGTTTCGATTACATCATCGTGGGAGGTGGTTCGGCCGGATGTGTTCTGGCTGCTCATCTTTCCGAAAATCCCGAAGCAAGGGTCTGCCTGATTGAAGCGGGAAAAAAAGATACCAACCCGCTCATTCATATGCCGATCGGTTTTGCGAAGATGACAACCGGTCCTTTGACATGGGGGCTAACGACCGCACCTCAGAAATATGCCAACAACCGGGAAATTCCTTACGTTCAGGCAAAAGTTCTGGGGGGTGGGTCCTCAATCAATGCCGAAGTTTTTACGAGAGGTCATCCTTCGGATTATGACCGATGGGCTGATGAAGGTGCTGACGGTTGGGCATTCAAGGATATTAAGAAATATCTTTTGCGTTCCGAGGGAAATACATTCCTTGCCGGTTCATGGCATGGCACGGATGGTCCGCAGGGTGTTTCCAACCTATCCACACCGAGTTCGGTCAGCCGCGCCTTTGTGCAGAGCTGTCAGGAATTGGGAATGCCTTATAATCCTGACTTTAACGGACCTGTTCAGGAAGGTACCGGTATTTATCAGATGACCATAAAGGATAACCGTCGGTGTTCGACCGCGAAAGGTTATCTGAAACCGGCACTGAAACGCGGCAATCTACGTGTTATTACTAATGCTCAGGTTCTACGCATCCTCTTTACAGGTTCACGCGCAACCGGTGTTAAGTTTGCTGCCGAAGGCAGAACATATACCGTGCAGGCTGATCAGGAAATTGTCGTGACATCCGGGGCAATCGGCACGCCAAAACTGCTTATGTTGTCGGGTGTCGGTCCTGCCGCGCATTTGCAGCAACACGGTATTGACGTGGTTCGCGACCTGCCGGGAGTTGGCGAGAATTTACAGGATCACTTCGGGATCGATATTGTTGCTGAACTGAAAAATCACGACAGCTTCAATAAATACAACAAACTTCCGTGGATGTTCTGGGCCGGACTACAATATGCCATGTTCAATTCCGGCCCTGTGGCATCGAATGTGGTTGAAGCCGGTGCCTTCTGGTATTCAGATAAGAAATCCCCCTGCCCCGACCTACAGTTTCATTTTCTGGCCGGTGCGGGTGCTGAAGCCGGAGTTTGCTCTGTTCCAAAAGGTATTTCAGGCATTACGCTGAACAGTTACACGTTACGTCCGAAATCACGAGGGACGGTCAAACTGAAATCTGCAGATCCGGCCGACAAACCGATTGTCGATCCGAATTTTCTCGCACATCCGGATGACCTCCATGTTTCGTGCGAAGGCATCAAGCTAAGTCTTGATATTTTCAGGCAGCACTCTCTTAGAAAATATATCGATAAAATCAGCTTTTTCGGCGAAAACAAACCGGACGCAGAAATGTTTCAGAATTATGCACGCCAGCATGGCCGGACATCGTATCATCCGACCTGCACGTGCAAAATGGGACGAGACAATATGTCCGTAGTTGATCCGGAACTACGTATTCATGGTCTGGATGGCATCCGTATCTGCGACAGTTCAGTTATGCCATCCATTATAGGCTCTAACACAAATGCACCGACAATTATGATCGCTGAACGAGCGGCCGATCTTATTCGCGGCAATGCATGAAATATTCATTATGTTCTGACTGAAAGCGGAATGGGCTATCTCTAAACAATATATGACACATTCCGCGACTAATACCTGAAACAACTTATCGTATCCTGCAGAGATATGATCGTTTTCATTTTCTACAAAAATACTACCTGTTTTTACAAACCATACGAAACATGCAGAAATAAAACCACTTACGTTTGTGCTACTGCGCTGTTTCAGACCACCCGAATACTACGAACAACAAAACAACAATAATATTAGAGGTCAAAATGACACATCAGATGCGGCAGATATACCAGAGCGATTTCAATAAGAAATTTTTAATTTCTGGAATGCGTGCAAAAGATTTTTTTACGACTTTTTTTTCTGTCTACAAAACAGATACCAAATACAGAAAAAAACAAGAAAAAATTATTGCTAACAAAAAACGATCTCCATGTTGCGAAATCCTCTTTTCTTCAGAAAAAAAACACTTAAACACTTCGCCTCTTGTCGGGCGAAATTCAAAGAAGAGTGCACGAGTTCTTTTTTTCATTGTTTCGGTCTTGATATGGCATCCGCGTAGCGCACAGGCGCAGGCTGCTCTGGTCAACATTGCCCAAAATGAGTCAGGGACGCCTGATTGGATCAATGCTTTTCGTAAAGATTACGCACCCAACCCGACAAAAACGATTCAACCTGCGCCGGTATCGTCTCCTCTCCCCGCACCAGTGCGACGAGGCAGAATGCCTACTCCCACATTTATTTCTGATACAACCGAAAACAGTCTGTTTCCGGCTAGCTTTCATGACTGGACGACGCAGGAGACGATGACCGGAAACTGGGCCGGGTGGCGACCTTGGTTTGCTGATAAAGGAGTAACAATTACCGGACATTATTTCCAGGACAGTGCGGGAAACCCTATGGGCGGTAAATCCAAGAATGTTCGTTATGCTCACGAATTTGGTCTTAACTTCGATTTCAATCTTGAAAAACTGACCGGGTATAAAATCGGTCTGTTCCATTTCACAGTAACATCCCGTGATGGCAAAGGCTTGGGCGCGACATTACCAGCTCTGGACAGTCCTCAGGAAATCTATGGTTCTCCGACCGTACGCCTGTCACTTCTGGCGTGGGAGATGCCATGGAACCGCTATGTAGTGACGAATGTGGGCGAAGTAAACGCCGAAACCGATTTTGAAACCTGGTCCATGTACTGGAACATGAACAATTACTGCCAGTTTCAGAGCAATGCGATTTGCGGCATGCCGCAATCAATCGCCTTTAACTCCGGCTACAGTTATTATCCGACGGCCCATCCAGGTGCGTGGGTCAAATTCTATCCGGCAGGAAATAATCATTACTCCATTCAGTTTGGCGCCTATTCGGTCGATCCGACAATTGCGAATACGCATAATGGCTGGAAGATGAACCTTCATGGCGCGACGGGCACGTTCCTGCCCTTCCAGCTTGTCTGGCATCAGGGCGGTAAGGATGATTATTCTGGGCCACTTCAGACCAATGTTAAAATCGGTGGTTACTGGGACACGTCCCAAGTTAAAAACGTCTATGCTCAATTAGGAAGTTTCGGTATTGCGTCACAGTATCTTGCCTCCGCACCAGTCTCCAATGTACGGGGACGTTTTGGCGGGTGGTTTCAGTTCGACCGTCTGCTTCAGCGTGACCAGAATGATTCCAAGCGGGGAACATCATTCTTTGCATCATTTACGTGGGGTGACCCGCGCACGGCCCTGGCGCCCTATTTTGTGGATGCTGGCATTACGCGCAAAGGCACATTCTGGGACAGACCTGAAGATACAGTCAGTTTCGGGATGAAGATGATCTGGATAAACCCAAAACTGACGAACTGGGTGCATGAGTTGCAGGGCACGGGTGTGACTGGAGTATATAAACCATCGGGCGAGCCTGCAATTGAACTGAACTATGGTTGGCGTCCGACTCCCTGGCTGCTGATCCGGCCCGGCGCACAATATATCTGGAGCACAGGTGGCAATAATCGTTATAAAAATCCGCTAGTTCTCGATTTCGAAACAGGCATTACGCTGTAACTACCCCTTTCCGACGCATTTCATTCCAAAATGACAGAAAAAACCATTAGGAATAGATGACTGCTTTATGTTGGCCAGTCATCACTTTGCTACGATATCACCGTGGGATAGCATTGGAATTGCACTGCCAGATTACCCTTAGGCTCAGGACTCATAACCAGAACATGACGGTTGCAGCGAGGCAGATGGCCGAGAAGAAGACGTTGGGGCATCTGTCATAGCGTGTTGCGACCCGCCTCCAGTCCTTAAGCCTCCCGAACATAATCTCAATATGGTTGCGTCTTTTGTATTTCCGTTTGTCGTATTTTACCGATTTCCCGCGGGATTTCCGTCCCGGAACGCAGGGTTTGATCCCTTTCTCCTCCAGAGCATCCCTGAACCAGTCAGCGTCATAGCCCAGGTCTGCCAGCATCCATTCGGCTGATGGGAGGTTGTCCAGAAGGGCTGCGGCACCAGTGTAATCACTGATCTGGTCTGCTGTCATGAAGAAGTCGAGCGGACGTCCGTTTCGGTCGGTGACGGCATGCAACTTCGTACTCATCCCGCCTTTGGTGCGCCCGATCAGACGACCTGGATCCCCTTTTTTAACCGCAGGCTCGAAGCCGTGCGATGTGCCTTGAGATAGGTCGCATCAATCATGATCGTCTGAGGCTCTGCCTTTCCAGCAGCCAGTCCATCCATCATGCGGATGAATATCCCCATGGCACCCCAGCGCTTCCAGCGGTTGTAGAGCGTCTTGTGTGGACCGTATTCCCGGGGCGCATCACGCCAGCGCAGGCTGTTGCGGTTCACGAAAATGATGCCGCTCAGCACGCGGCGGTCATCAACGCGAGGTTTACCATGGCTCTTGGGAAAGAACGGCCGCAGACCCGCCATCTGTTCATCCGTCAGCCAAAACAGGTCGCTCATCTTCAGTCTCTTCAGGGAAGCCTGAATCACATCATGCCGCTCATATCAATGAGTCCTGAGCCTAACGCGCTGGCATAATCTTGAACGGAACACGCCGCCTCCGCAGGTGGCTCTTGATGCGGCAGCAGAGAAGATCGCCGCCATTCGCGCTGCCCAAAAATCCGGTGTGATTACCCGCCGTTACAGAGCAAGGTTGAACAGCTTTGCACAAGATTTCTATCCCTCTCTGCCTCCCCAACTGCCACGATACCGATCCACCCAGCACAACGCCCGTCGCCTCCTGACCGAGATGACGCTCAATCACCGGCGGCCACGGGACCAGCGTGAACTCATAGGACTTCCCGACGATGGCGAATTTCCCGCTATGTAGCTGGACGGTGCCGATGAACGTGCCACTAACGGTCTCGCCATCGACGGCGGCTCAAAACGGCATGGGCTTCGCATTTGCCAGTTTGTCCCGACACGGGAGACGTCGTCCTGCTCCTGAAGCATGGCGAGCAGGCTACGCCGATAGCTGAGGTACCGCACAGGTCATGAGCAACCCGCTTGATGGACGTCAGGCGTAGTAAGCCGGCTGTTCGAGATCAGCGAGCAGTGAAGGGCCTGTGGGGTTCCAGCCGAGAAGCGCACGCGTTCGCGCACTGGAAGCCGCCATGTTCCCGCCCGCCATGGTGGCGAACCAGCCAAAATGCTCCCGTTCTCTCGGTTCGGCCGGCAAGCCGAGCCGACGACCAATGATGCTGGCAATGTCCCTGAACGGTACGGCTTCATCGGTGACCGCATGATAGACGGCCTCAGTCACGCCCTGCTCGAGCGCAAGCCGATAGACTTTTGCCGCGTCCAGTCGATAGACGCCGGACCATTTGTTCTGGACGTCACCGATATAGGCTGACACCCCCTTTTCGCGCGCCAGGCGAATGACGATCGGAATGAACCCGTGATCGCCGATGCCGTGTACTGACGGCGCGAGCCGCACCGTGGCAACACGGACACCGCGTTCCTTCAGCGCCCGCGCGGCCACCTCAGACCTGCGCGGAGAGGCCGGATCAAGCAGATCCGCCTCCGTTGCGCCGGCAGGCAGGCCGGACAGACCGGACGTGACAAGAAGCGGGCGCTCCGATCCTTCCAGCGCACTGCCCAACGCCTCGATCACACGTTGATCCTGCGCCGCACTTTCGGGGAATTTCGAGAAATCATGGTTGAACGCCGTGTGAATGACCGCATCTGCTGTTGAGGCGGCGTTTTTCAGCGCGTCCAGATCATCGAGCGTGGCGCGTAAGACCGTCGCACCGGATGCGGCCAGCCGAGCCGCCTTTTCATCATTCCGGGCCAGACCGGTCACCTGATGCCCGGCACCGATCAGATCCTGAACCACGGCGGAACCGATCCAGCCGGTGGCCCCTGTTACGAAGACATGCATGGTTCCGTCCTCTTCAGATATTGGAATTATGTTCAGCCAAGCCTTACGGACAGCTCGACGTCCCCGGCGAACGGCACGGAGAGATACCCGGCGGCAGGAGAGCGGACGCGCGCCAGATACTCAGGGCTGTGATCGGCATTATCCGCGACGATCAGCGCGCCGGTCTGCAGCCTGTCCTCCAGAAGATCGAGAATATCGGGGTAGAGCGGCTTGGCGCCGTCAAGCAGTACGAGATCGATGCTCTCTGGGAGACCGGTCGCCAGCGTCTGCAGGGCATCGCCCTCGCGGAACTCCACAAGATCGGCCAGACCCGCTTCTTCAAGATGATGCCGGGCGCGGGCAATCTTGGAGGATTCAAACTCGGTGGTAATCAGCCTGCCACCGCCATTGTCGCGCAGCGCGGCAGCGAGATGGATGGTGGAGAGACCGAAGGACGTTCCAAATTCAACAATGCCTTTCGCCCAGTTGGCGCGTGCCAGCATGTAAAGCAGCGTACCCGTCTCACGCGAAACAGGGAGCCACAGGTCTTTTGCGAGACCATAGAATTTCCGATAGTCGGTCCGGCTTCCGGCAAGGCGTTGCAATTCCTCACGGGGCAATTCCGAGACGGCAGGGCTTGTTGCGGCGTCTGCCTCAGCAAACAGGCGATCCAGCAAAGGCGCAACAGGCACGCTGGTCAGCGTCGAGGTCTTTTCGAGGGTCACGGGGGCGGTCATGGGGCGATCTCCGCACTAGGTTTCGCACTTTCCGTGCGCCCCACAAAAATACGACGAACCCGTCATTTTCACTATTCGCATTGCGCCGCCTACAAAACGGCTTTGAAATACTCAGTGTTTTTCATCAGAAATATTGGGAACGCGCCGCCAGCTCATCGAGCGGGTTCGCATTTCCCACACGGGAGACAGAGCGGTTACCGTTCTCGGTCAGCCTGTGCCGTGACTGTCGGAACCACATGGCCGGCCGAGATCTTCACAAGCCAGGCGCAGAACATGTCGGCCATGGCGTCCGCATAGGCATCGATTTCCGCGATTGTCCGGGCAGTCCCGGAAAATTCCTTGCCGACCGCGCTAAAGGTCATCGTGATCAGATCGGCCGCCAGTTCACGCGTTCGGTCTGGCGCGTCCGGGAGAAGCTCCTGCATGAAACGCAGCATGATCCGGTCGCCGGCTTCCCGTGCTTCAGAGGCCTCGGGCGCATCCCGGTAAAGAGGAGCCGCATCGCCCAGCGCCACGCGAACAGCCGCCTCTTCGCATTCGGAGCGTATGAAGGCATGAGTGACCGCGCGCAAACGCTCCAGGGGCTGATGACGCTCATCCTCAAGGATATCGCGCAGCATTTCTGCCGTTCGCCGCCATTCGTCGGCCTGGAGCCGAAACAGAATCGCTGCCTTGTTTGGAAAATACTGATACAGTGAACCAACACTTACGCCAGCCTTCTCGGCGACGCGCGCTGTCGTAAAGCGGGTGGCACCTTCCTCCGCCAGCACCAGTGTCGCTGCTTCCAGAATTGTTGCCACAAGCCCGGCCGAGCGGGTTTGCCTGGGTTGCTTTCGGGCCGAAATTCGAGGCGTGGGATGATCGGTCATGCCACTCCGTAAACCACGAACAAGCAATATGACGAATTAATCGTGTTTCCAGTCCCGCGCAAGCGGAGCCAGTCAGCCAACTCCCTGCATCAGGCCGACGGAAAGCCTGGTTCCGGCCAGTGGCGTCTCTACTCGTCCCGGCTAGACGCTCGCGTTACCGACATACTCCCACACAACTGGTCGATCCGGGCGGCAGGTCCAATCTGTGCAAGACCCGTCCCTGATCGGACGTGTGTCAAATGCTGGCGAGAGCGTAATGGCCGCGACAGGCAGGGAAACAGGAAAACCGCCGAGCCTTGCTCTCATGTCATCAGGTGCGTGCTTTCCATAGGCGGTCCAGCGTCACCTGTGATCTCCAACTTTCCAAAAGACAATGTGTATTATGCCGTTTTCCAGCCGAGGCACATATACAGACCTGAAAATGGTCCACGCCTTTGCTCCAGCCTCCGGCTTTACGGCCAGAACGCAGTCTGGCAGAAAGAGAGTGCCGAAAAAGACGTATGTCGGTTTGGTAAGCCCGACGCCCTGAACATGGTTCTGATCACGTTCTCCTGACAGAGCAGATCCCGCGGCCGGATCACATGGCTCAGACGCCGTGATGTGACGGCTGTCGCGCGTCCTGTCCTCAAGGGGAACAGGATGGATCACCCGTTCACAGGTCCGCCTGCAACGCATGATACAGGGCTTTTCGGATGAAGCTGAACCATATCAACCTCTGCACCAGCAATGTGCTGGCACTGTCTTCCCTGCTTGAAAAGCACTTCGGGTTTGTCCTTGAAGAAACACGCGGGCAGCACGCTTTTGCCCAGCTTACCGGCACCGATGGCATGACGCTGATCCTGATGGACATGAGCAAAACGCCCCAGCCCTATCCGCGCAATTTCCATATCGGGTTCATTCTCGATGATCCGCAGGAGGTGCACGCCAGACATGCAAGCCTGTGCGCCGACGGCTATCTGCCAGGACCGGTGGAGGTCATGACGCGTGGGCGTGATCGCTGGACCCTGTTCTATCACCCCGCAGGTGATGACCTGCTGATCGAGGTCAGTGCGCAGGAACGGGTGTAACTATCGCGCCTGTCGCCTGCCTCACGCCGCCCGGCATCTGACGCCGGGCGGCAGGCTGTTCCGGTTACTTCGTGTTTTCCACGACAAGCTTTTTGTCCCGGACGCCGTACTGCTTCTGATTATCCGGTCCGATCAGCAACGTGGCATGGCCTGCAAATGTCATAGGCAGGGAGACAGGTGACTTTACGGGGCGGTAATTCCCTGCATCATTCACATCCCCTGCCCCGACATACTGCGCAAGGTAGGGATAGGGATAAACCGGGCGGCTGGCGATCGCTACCGCATCCGGCCGGGCGTAAGGCTGGCTGGGCATGGGGGCCATGTGGATCTGGCCACCAGCCGGCGGCTTGCCGTGCCCTCCGGGCGGCGGTCCCATCGGCCCATCACCTTGGGCTGTCTTTTCCGTACGAATAGCGTTGGGCGCAATGCCAGATTCCGTCCAGGCCATGAGCGGGGACAGAAAATCGACCTGCGGGAAGCCCTCACCGTTTCCACAATGTCCCACACCGGGCAGCAGATAGAATTTCAGGAAACTGTCAGTCTGTTCCACGCCCATTTCCCGCTGTACGCCCTGATAATACGCGATGGTGTTCAGGGGCGAGATCGACTGGTCCGCCAGCCCGTGCCACAGGATCAAGCGGCCACCGTGCTTGTGGAACGGACGGAGGTTTGTGTTCTCGGCATTATACAGTGGTGCCAGCTTGGTCATGGTGGCGAAGGACGCGTCATCAAAATGAAAGCGGATCAAGTCAGCCGCTTTTTCATCCACCTGCAGCGGAATGACATAGGCAATGGCGGAAGCGGCAATACCCTGGCTCATGGACTCTCCGCGTGCTGTGGCAGGCAGTGCCCATTGCAGTTCTGAACCCGGCAGTGGACCACCGATGATGTATGGGCGCCCCGCCGCATCTGTGGCCCCCTTGTAAAGCCGTAGCGCCGCCTGCGTTTCCTCCGCTGTCAGGCAGTGCGATGTGTCACTCTGGCCTGCCGCGCACTGTACCCACACGGGATCGAAATGGCAGGCGCGAGGTTCTTCCAGAATGCCGTCCTTTACACCCGAAAGCGTATCGCAGTGACGGATAACGGCGTCATGCAGCACCCCCACACGGTTTTGCAGCAGGATATTGGTGCCATCGGCACGCTGGTTCCCGCGCACGTTCCACGCATGGTAAAAGGAGTTCTGCACGGTAAACAGTGCGGCCGGAGCTCCTGCGGAAATCCCGTCAAAATCCTCGGGGTAGCGCTGCGCCTCCATCAGGGCTTCACGCCCGCCATCGGAACATCCTACAAAGTAGGAATATTTCGGGGCCTGGCCGTAGAAGGCCGCCGTCAGGGCCTTGGCCGCCAGAGCGGTGACATGGTTGGCACGATAAGCGAAGTCGATGCGTTTTTGCGGGTCTTTACCGAATTCGCCCTGCGCCAGCCCCATCATGGAGCCGGTATGGCCCATATCATCGCCCGCCATGACGAATTCGCCATTTAGCGCCGGAACACATGCTCCCGCGTTGCTGACGCCCACTTGCGTCATTCCGCACAGGCCACCGCAACCGCCGAGCAGGAAGCGCTGGGTCCAGTGCTCCATGGGCAGATCGACTTCAAAGGAAATCGCAGGCGCGATCTGGCCCGTAATCTTGCAGAATTTACCCTTTGGAGTGTCCAGCACAGCCGCTTTCTGGCCGTGAACGGCAGCGCCCACGGCGGGCGCAAGATCGACATTGCCTAGCGCCTCACAGGAGGTAACGGGCTTTACCTCCGACAGGCTGGCGATATCCGAGGCCCGCGCCGGGTTCGAGAACACAGAGAGGAGGCAGATACCCGGTCCCACAATCCACAAAAAGGCGGTCAGTTTTAGAAGTATTCTTTTCATCGCAGGTAAAATGCCCCGTTCAGTCAATCGTTCGATGCGGTTCATTAGCCGAATTCACGCGATGGCGCGCCAAGCAGAATGTATGGATTTGTAATAAAGGCAACTATTCAGAGCTCCCGGCAACCCGTTACTCCGCCCCCCATTCTTCCTTGTAGCCAAACCCGTTCCTGTTATCGGTCGCCTTGATGTAAAGCGGCGTAAACGCCCAGTAGACAGGCCGAAGAGGGGCCGGAATGGAAAACCGGGCCATATAAAGACTTGCCGCCAGTTCCCGGTCCTCAATGTCCAGCCTCCGCACAGGTCCCTCCATCTGCAATCCCCGCAGGAGAGGAATGGACCAGTCCTGACCACTGACTGTTGCTACCCCTCGCCCCGTCTGCTCCAGCAGAATGCCATGGCGGGTCGAAGGGTCTGTCACAAACAGCAGGCGGGCGCGTAGTGGGTCAAAAACATAGAATATAGGTGCTGCCCAGTGCTGATGCCCGGCGCAAGCCGCCAGGGACATGACATGATATTCTTCCAGCAGGGCATCAATCCGGGAGGTGAATATGGTCATGGTCCGACAAACCTTAGCCATATGGTGGTCATGGGCATGGCCAGCACCAGTGCGGGCAGCATGTTACCAACCGGGAATTTGACAATGCCGCATATCCGGAAGCCGGTTGCCAGCATCAGCACACCCCCTACGGCTGCAAAATTGTCGTTCATCAATGGGGTTGTCAGCGGGGCAAGGTAAGTCGCACCTGTCGCAAGGGCCAGCAGAACTGCCAGTTGAGGAATGCATATGGCCGCAACGGCAAAGCCCAGCGTTGTTGCAAAAATGGTGGCGGTCAGGAAGTCCAGAACAGATTTGGCCAGCAGGATGGAGGGATCTCCCGTCATACCTTCATGAATGGCACCGAATATGCCAGTTCCGCTTGCGCAGAAGAGAACGGTAAGGGCAACGAAGCGTTCGAGAAATACCTCTGGCATCAGATCTGCAGGCATAGGCACAAAGCGTCCCAGTAACCGGTTTCCCCATGTGGAAACCGCGCCCAGATGAGTCTCCAAAGCGCAACTTTCCCCTATGATGACACCAAGCAGCAGGGATAAGACCATCACGGCAACGGCATGGCCGTGGACAATCAGCGAAACACCCATTCCCATGGATGCCAGACCGAACATCATAGGCAGACCATCTTTCAGGCGTTGTGGAATATGCCCGCTCAGGGCCGCACCGAGAATTCCGCCTGCCAGCACTACGCCGGCATCTGTATATGAGCCGATCAACATGGCTGTTTTCCTATTTTTCCGCTGAGACGGCAGACAGTGTTTCGCCCCAGCGGGGCATGTCAGGCACCTCCACACCCAGCAGGGACAGGACGCGCGCGGCACTATGGCGGATGATATCGGCACTTGTGCGCGGTGCCGCGTAAATGGCGGGAACCGGCGGGAAAATGATACCGCCATATTCGGTCACGGCCAGCATGTTACGCAGATGACCCAGATGAAGTGGCGCCTCACGCGTCATCATCACCAGACGCCGCCTTTCCTTGAGCGCGACATCGGCCGCGCGCGTGACAAGATTATCCGTCACTCCCGATGCAATTGCACCAAGCGTATGCATGGAGCACGGGGCGATAATCATGCCTTCGGTACGAAAAGACCCACTTGAAATGGGTGCGCCTAGCGCACCTGGTGAGTGGATATGGGTGGCAAGGGCGTACACGTCCTCAGCAGACAGATCTGTTTCATGCTCCCGCGTCAGTTGCGCACCACGGGACATGACGAGATGCGTCTCGATCTCCGCTTCCCGTAATAGACGCAAGACATCAACTCCATACTGGAAGCCCGATGCTCCCGTAATACCGACGACAATCCGTTTTCGGGTCATTGAAAGCTCCCGTTCTGAAGGTGTTTCCCGATGACGGCAGAAGTACAGAACCTGTCTGCCTGCGCGGGATGACGGACCGGCAAACAGGTTCCTGCAACATTACATGCCCGCTTTGGGAAAGATCGAAGGTGCGAACGGATGCGGATCGACTTCGCGGAACTGCGCACGCACAAAATGCTCTTTCAGTTTCCACGGATAGGTGCAGTCAAAGATCGTCTTACACGACACGCCTTTTCCAGGGATTGAGGGATCGTACTCCGGCACCTGCGAGGGATCGAGCACATGACCCGTCACCCCGGGCAGAAACATGGTATCCACATTGCCCTGATACCGGGTCTGCATGGCCCAGAGCACATCGTTACTGTCGAACAGATCGACATCATCATCCACGATGATGACGTTCTTGAGTTCGCGATAAACTGCTAGCGCAATCAGCGCGGCCTGACGCGCCTTACCCACATCGCCCGCACTACGCTGGCAGACCTGAAGGATCGCCAGCAGTTTTCCTCCACCCGCGCTATGCGCATAAACATTTTTCACAAACCCCGGCAGCGCCTTGTCACAAGCGTTGAAAATACTGGCTTCCGTTGGAATGCCTGCCAGATTCACATGCTCTTCACCCGGCCCGACCAATGTCTGCAAAATAGCGTTCTTCCGCATGGTCACGGCCTTGACCTTGATCACCGGCAGGGCTGGATTGGCAGGACCGTTATAATCGGGGAATTCGGGCATCGCATGGCCCGTATTGGTGTTGACATCCTCCCGTATCCGCCGTCCCGGCAGGATCTCGCCTTCAATCACGATTTCGGCCCTGGCGATGGAGCGCTCTTTCACCGTCACAGCATCTACGAGTTCAACCGCTCTACCACGCAGCCCGCCAGCTACGGTCAGTTCATCAAAGCCCAGAGGTGTGGTGGGGGCCTCGAAACACGCCCCGATCGGGATGGCAGGATCCAGACCCATATTGATAGTAATGGGCAATGCCTCGCCCCGCTCTTCCGCCTTGGCACGGAAGGCATCGATATGGCGGCCAGGCGCGAAAAAGACCGAGAGTTCATCGCGCCCCTGCACGCACAGACGATGGATGGTCACGTCTGTATGGCCGTTATCCGGATCGCTACCCAGTAGCAGGCCGAGGCAGAAATACGGGCCAGCATCCTCTTCCGTATTGGTTGGGGCCGGGAGAAGATTACGCAGGTCAAAGTGCGGGTCCTCAGCCCGAAAGATCTGTTCCTGACACGGAGCGGACTGCCCCTTGAGGACGACCGGAGCAATCCCGTTAAGGACCGCCTCGCCCATCCGCCGCCCAAGCTCTTCGGGTCTGCTGTCAAGCAGTAAAGCCACGCGCTCACGTTTTGCCATAAGGCCAACCAGTACGCGTGCACCGGGGTAGCCTTTCACATTCTCGAACATCATCGCCGGACCGGTTCTGGTCGGACGCATGACGGTACCCCCAGCCCCGACACGTTTATAAACACCCGCCAGTTCGGAGCGGGGGTCGATCTCATGGTCTGTTGAAATCAGTTCATCTGGAGACTGCTCAAGCCTAACCAGAGCGGAGCGTAGATCGATGACCGGTGAGTTGGCTGTGTGATCTGTCCTGTTCATGACATTGTCCTTCCTGTCGCAAAAGGAAGGCTATCCGGCCACCATAATATGTTCCATATTCACTATATGGCATTATTGATAAGTTAAATATTATGGATGAACATCTAACGTCTGTTTCTCTACGCCGGCTGGCTGTCTTTCTCACTGTGTGCGAAACCCTCCATGTCGCTCGTGCGGCTGAAAAGCTCGACATCGCACAGCCCGCGCTCAGCCAGCAGATCAAGGCTCTGGAAGAGGCTCTTGGTGCCCAGCTGTTCCATCGTCGCAAGCGGGGCATTGATCTGACCAGTGCTGGTCATGCCTGCCGAGAGGCGGCACAGCACCTCCTAAAGAGCCATCACAACCTGATCGACGGGGTGCGAAGCATTGCCCGTGGTGAGATGGGCCAGCTTGTTCTGGGGCATGTCGGATCGGCCTTGGCGGGGCGGATTTTCCCCAACCATCTACAGAGAATGAAACAGCACTTCCCTGAAGTGCAGATCACGTTGGCTGAAAAATCCATCTCGGATCTTGTCACTGCTGTCACAAAAAAGGACATCGATGTTGCTCTGGTAAGAGATCTTGAAACTGTTCCTTCCATCTGCAGCACACGACGATACATAACGGAAAAGCTATTTGTTCTACTTCCGGAAAACCATCCCCTTGCATCCCGAACCGACCTTTCCATACGGGCAATCCATGCCACTCCCCTGATTGGTTTTCAGGATCCGGACGAAGTCGGCATCGCACGTATTGTGCAACAAATAGCCGAAAAAAACGGCCTCTCCTTTGAGCCATCATGGAAAGTTACCAATATCGGCAGCATTTTCGGAATGGTTCACGCAGGTTTTGGCCTGTCAATCGTTGCCGAGAGTGTGACAGCACTTCTGCCTGCCGGTCTGAGCGCCCTCCCCCTGAGTGAACCTGACGCAGAATCAACCCTGTTTCTATTGTGGAACAGAGAGCAGGTCTCGCCAGCATTACAGAAGTTCATTGAGCTTTCCTGAAATGCCTCCATAATCTGTGAACCGGACATCGCTAAATTAGGTCACTCGAATCACCTCATTACTGAAAAGCATAAATAACCAGTCATCTTCATCTCGTTCAGCGCACATCTCCGACATCCCTGACGGAAGCATCGGCCTGTCCCTTCACCCAGTAGCCGGATGCCTTGACCCATTGGGCCGGAACCTTACGCTCATCCAGAAGATACTGACGCACGGCCTTCGCCACGCGGGCCTCAGCACCGACCCAGACGAAAGTACGGTCAGGGATCTCCAGATTTTTCAGAACAGCAAGAATGCCCGTGGCTTCATCCGCCTGATCCATGGAGCGATGAACCCAGCGGGCTGCATGGCGCGCGACCGTGGCGAAGACCTGCTCATCTTCTGATCCCGGCACAGCCACGAGCGTTGTGACAGGCGTGTCGGCTGGCAGTTCCTCCACGCGACGCCCGATCGCGGGTAACGCCGTTTCATCGCCAATCAGAAGCCACTGGTCAATCGGTCCGGCAATGATCTGCGATCCACGTGGACCGCCGATTTCCAGCCGATCTCCCGGTCTGGCGGCCCTCGCCCACGCAGCCGCTGGTCCACCATGATGATTGACGAAATCCAGAAGCAGCGTACCGTTCTGCGGGTCGTAACGGCGCGGCGTGTAATCACGGCGGGTTGGTGAACCATCCAGACCTGGAATGAAGATCTTGATGTGGTCATCCGGCGCTGGACTGGTGAAACCGGCCAGTTCGGGTCCGCCCAGCGTGATGCGGATCATGTGCGGAGTCAGGCGCTCAACGGCGCGGACCTCAAGACTGCGTCTGACAAGTTCGTGCCTTACGCGTCGGATCCCGGGGCCATCACCCCGATTTAAAAAGGAATGGAAGAGTTTCATGACTATGTACCCTTGTCGTGCCGACAGACCGGTGACTGTGGATACACAGACGCACAGGCTGCCAGCATTTTGCTGTCAGCCTGTGCGTTGTTTCACGTTAACGCATACGAAAGTACGATCAGCGAAGACCGCACTAGCTGTCATGATCAAAGCCTTCGGAGGCAGAGTCTGTCAACGGGTTTCTCAGTATCCTCCTCAGATCGGACAGACGCCACTGGCACATTGAAGATGCGCCCAGTCCACCACTTCGCGCACCTCGTCATCCTGAATCATGGCGGTGATGGCAGCAAATTTTCCTGCCGAGACTTCCTCTTCCGGCAGATATTCATAACCAAGGCCGGAATCCGGACGGCTGGGCAGCACGGCGCAGCAGCGCACATGCGGCTGGTTGGCCGCCACCATGGCGCGGAAACTGTCCAGACTATGCCGGTCGGTATAGACCTTGAGCGTGTAGGACACCTGATTGCCCTGCTCCGCCCCGATCCAGTATTTCTCCAGCAGTTCCAGCCAGCGATACTGCTCCTCCGGAGAGGCTTCGGGTGCTGTCACCACACGCTCGCCCATGCCGAGACGTTGGATAAGCGGCACGGTCGGAAAGCCCACAATGCTCATGCCGGGAAAACTGCGCAGCGAACGCACGGGATAGCCCTTGCGCTCGTAAGCAGGCAACAACGGGTCGGTTCCTGCCTCCCATGTGCCGTCCTCGCGTCGCACTCCCTTGAACTGCACCCAGCGAAGATACTGCCGTCGTGCGGGCAGATGCGCACCTTCAGTCAGACCGAACAGCTTGGATGTGGTGCCCGCGGGCTTGACGGTTGTGACCGTAACCGGTCGGGCGGTGCCGGTCTCGTGCGCATAGGCATCCGCCTCGCTTTTGGCGATGGTGGAGAGTTCCCGCACCGCGTTCCAGAAGGGAGCAGCACGTTCCTCATCCAGCAGGTCACGGAAGTCGAGACCAAAGCGCACCCATGCCCACTCATGCAGGCCGGTCGGGCCGATGCCGATACGGTTGGTCCGCCGCACCTCCTCGCCATACAACGCGTCCATGCGGTTGGCACGCAGCAGGAAGCGCACGCCCAGCCGTACGGAGTCCCGCACGCGGGCATCCCATACTGCCGCCGTCTCAGTCAGCACCTGACCGGGCGTCACATCCTCCGGCGCCACGGGGCAGGCCAGCAACGGAGCGAAATCACCAATCACACAATAACCACCAGTGACGTGCAGCGTGATCTCGCCACACGGGTTGGTCGTGACCGGGAAATGTGCCGAGGTGGCCCGCTGCGCCAGATCCGCCAGCAGGGCCGCCCCCTCGGTGGCCTGATAACGATGCGAGCGGAAATCCCGCCCATCCGCATGCACCTGTTTGAGCCGTGCGCTGCCGGTGCGATTATCTTCCAACCGGTCACCGTTGATGAAGCCGGGCTCGCCATTGATCCATGCGCACCGCGTGGCCTCGGCAAACACCGTGCGGGCATGGTCGGCCAACGTGTCGGTCTTTGCCGGATCGTTCACGTGATCCCAGAATTCGGCGTCCACCATGACGGAGTGATTAGCGGTCCATAGTCCGCCTTCTTCCTTGGCGCGGATGAAGCGCAGCACATCCGCATCCCGCCATGATTTGGTCGCCATGCGTGCGGCCCGACGGGCACCCCCAACCTGCACCTCGACGGACAGATAATGATCCACCCGTAGCGCCTGTTCCCATAGTGGCATGTCGCCTGCGCGCGCGGCCTCAATCACATGCTCTCGCACATTGAGCAGCCCGCGCAGCAACGAGACCGGTCCCGAAGCTGGCCGCCCCTGCATGCCTGCAATTGGACTGCCCGCGCAGCGGATGGCGCTGAAATCCAGCACCAGCGTGCGGCTGCGTTCACCACGGAAGGCCATCGCCTCAATGGTCTCGACCGCCTTGCCCCAGCCTTCACGGCTGTCCTCGATGACATGGAGAAGTTCATCACCTTCGGGAGCACGGGCGAGCACGGTTCTTTCCAGAAAGGCACGGACCTGTGCCTCCATCTCCGCATCGAAGGCTTCCTGCGCCGTGCCCCAGGGCAGGATCTGCATCTCAAGGCCGAACCGCAACAGGCTGGCGCGATCCTGCGGGTAGTCCGGATGATCAGGCGACAGGACGAACTTCAGATCCGGGGCCTGCCCCCAGTCCACCACGCAGAGTTCGTCATCATAGGCTCGCCCGACGCCGGAGCCATTGAGCAGCAGGTAGAATTTCGCAAAAGAGCAGATGACCGTGGCGCAGTTGGTGAACATTTCCATGTTGCGATCCGGCTGCGTGCTGTCGCCATGCTGCAGATGGCGGCCCGATGTGAGCAGCGCCCCCGTGGCGATTGCGTTACGCAGTTGCATGATCTCCGCATCACCGACCGTAGCCAGCAGCCCGGCATTGCCTTCGGCTACACGATCAGCCACGCGCCCAAAATCTTCGCGGTCGGAAGGCCGGAACACGGTCCGGCGACCGACCGCCTCTCCCATACCGCGATCCAGCGGACGTGCGGAGATTGGCCGGGTTCCGAATGCTTCTTCAAACGGATTGCGAACAGCTTCGCGTCCGCCCTGCCCGCCCGTAAACAGCGAAAAATCTCCGTCCATGCACCGGCTCCATCGTTCGGGCGAGCGTGGTCCCATCTTCGGCGCCATTTCGCTCATGTTGTGGTTATGATGGGACAATGACACCAGATGTTGTGCCTTGCACGAACAAAATAGCGGGCCGCACTTTTCTGATCGCTGTCACCCGCAGTTTTCCTTGATATGCGATCTGATTTTTTTGGTTCCTGCTGGACGGCCTGCCAGGAGAATCATGTCGGTCGCTTCGAACGCCAGTAGCCGCGACATCATCGCCGCCGGGAAGGTCTGTGAAAATACTCACGCACACGTGAAATCAGCCGTATCTACGCTGCGTTTTTGCTCCCGATTGCATCCTATGTGCATCCTGCGGCGCATTCCGGACATAAAAAAACCCGCCTCAATCAGGCGGGCTTCTTCTGTCTTTTCAGACGGACACGTTTGGTTGCGGGGAACCGCACACTACGATCACGGCGAAATGTGGCGAATGGTCATTCGCAAGCGTCGTTGGTTGCGGGGGAAGACAACCAACGATACTTGCGATTGGTAGACTGCGAGATACCCCGCCTCGCCGCATGACAGTGCGAACATGCCAGCGTGCATGAACATATCCAACTAGAATCCTTGTCATAGGCAATCCGCCTCATATACAATCCCATATCATGGTCAATATATGGGGCACTCCATCATGTCTGAGACCACATTCCTCGCCGACGCCTTCGATCCGTCAGGGCTGATCGCGGCAGAACGGCTGAGCAATATGTTACACATCACAAGGAGTGAACTGGCCACCACTCTGGGCCTGTCACGTGACGCCGTCTCCAAAAGCGCCCGCCTCGGCCGTCCCGCCACCCAGGCGAGGCTGCGCGACATGGTCGAGATCCTCAATCGCGTCCGGCCTTGGGCGGGCTCAGCCCAACAGGCTTTCGCATGGTACCGGTCACAGCCCCTGCCCTCCTTCGGTGATCAGACTGCCGAGGCGCTCGTCCGTGAGGGACGCGCCAATGCCGTCCGACGCTACCTGGATCGGATTGCCACCGGCGGCTACGCGTGAGGTTCACCGGACGGGTATTCCGGGCTCATAATCCACGCTGGTCTTTCACCCCATTATCAGGCGACGGTGCGACGCTTCATGGAGGCCGGTTCAACCCGGTCGGCACACCTGCCCTTTACACATCACTTCGGATGGAGACGGCCTGGCTCGAAGCCCAGCAGGGTTTTCCATTCAAGCCGCAACCTTTGACCGTCTGTGCCTATGATGTCGATAGCGAACCCGTCCTCGATCTGACCGATCTATCCAGTCTTAATGATCTGGGCTTCTCCCCCGCCACCTTGGCCTGTTCCTGGGAAGACCTTGCTGACCAAGGCAAGACGCCGCCTTCATGGAAACTGGCAAGGGCACTCAGAGCCGACGGAGCGGCGGGCATCATCGTGCCGAGCTTTGCCCCTGGAGCAACAGAAAACGACAGAAACCTCGTCTTCTGGGCATGGTCAGACAGTCCGCCCTCCCGCGTAACCGTCATTGATGATGAGAGGCGACTGCCCACAACTGCAGCGTCATGGGCGTAAGCTGACTGGAGAGTGAAATGACAAAATGGCGGCTTTCGGGCGAACCGATGCCGAAAGGTGCCACAACCAAATGCTCCGCTTTCCGGAAAAAAAGATCGAGTTTCGAGAATCGACGCCGACGCCTGGCCAACCCTTTATGCGGCCCTGCTTGCTCGAAGCGTCTTCTTGAACAGTTCGAAGGCCGTCGTCCCCTGCCGATCGGGGTAATAGAGGTGGTAGCCTGCGAAAGGCTCGCACCACGGCTCCAGCAGGCGGATGAGGTGGCCATCGGCTATCGGCGCCGCCACCAGATCCTCCAGAATGTAAAGGATGCCAAACCCCTCAAGGGCGGCGGCCACCAGCAGATCGGCGTCGTTGAACACCGGCCCGCGGCCCGGCGTGACCGTTACCGCACGACCGTCGCGCTCGAACGACCAGGGAGACAGCTCGCCATGCGCGTTGCGGTAGGCGACACAACGATGCGCCGTGAGGTCGGCGGGCTCCATCGGCCTCGGATGGTTGCTTAAATAGCCGGGAGCGGCCACCACCGCGACGCGAAGCGGAGGCCCGACCGCCAGCGCGATCATGTCCTTCTCCAGTCGCTCGCCGAGCCGGATGCCCGCATCGTAGCGGCCCGCCACGACGTCGGTCAGCCCGTCCTCCACGCACACCTCCACCTCGATGCCGGGGTGCAGGCGCATGAAGGTTGGGAGCATCGGCCACAGCACGGTGTCCGCGGCGTGTTTGCCCGTCGTGATCCGGACGGTGCCGATCGCTGCCCCGCGTGTCTGCGACAGCGTCTCGATCTCGTCGTCCAACTCGGCCAGTGCTGGCGAGAGGGTAGCGAGCAGGCGCTCGCCGGCCGCGGTCGGGGCGACGCTGCGTGTCGTGCGGGAGAGCAGGCGAAAACCGAGCTGGCCCTCGAGCCGCTTCATGGTCTGACTCAACGACGACTGCGTAACGCCGAGCCGCCTCGCGGCACGCGTGAAGCTGCGGTCGGAGGCGATCGCAACGAAGACGGCGAGGTCGCCAAGCTGATCCGGGCGCATTGATAATCTCTGCTACTAGGGCCCATTATTGATTAGGCGCTTATCTCGATCCATTAACATGACTACTTAGACAGCAACAGTGGAAGAAACGAGGAGCAGGCGATGGGCAAGATCTGGCTGGTGACGGGCGCAAGCCGGGGACTTGGACTCGAGATCACGCGCGCGGCGCTCGATGCGGGCGAAACGGTCGTGGCAACTGCGCGGTCCGCCGACGCCGTGCGCGATGCCTTCGAGGGCGAACACGATCGCCTGCACGTCCTTGCGCTCGATATCACCGACGCTGAAGCCGCGAACTCCGTCGCTGCCGAGACCATCGAACGCTTGGGTGCGATCGACGTGCTGGTCAACAACGCCGGCTATGCCGAACTGGGTTTCTTCGAGACCTTCACCGATGCCGCGGTGCGGCGTCAGTTCGAGGTCAACCTGTTCGGCACGATGAACGTGGCACGCGCGGTCGCTCCCCACATGCGTGAGCGTCGCTCAGGCCTCATCGTCACCATCTCCTCGGTCAGCGGGCTGGTCTCCAACGGCGGGGGATCGGTCTATTCCGCGTCGAAGTTCGCGGTCGAGGGATGGATGGAGGGCTTTGCGCAGGAGCTGGCACCGTTGGGCGTCCGCTCGCTCCTGGTCGAGCCGGGGATGCTGCGCACAGATTTCATGGATGGCAGGTCGGCGAGCTTCGGCAGCATCGACATTCCAGATTATGCCGAGGCGATCGCGCAGTATCGCGCGTTCGTGGACGAGGCCAGCGGTAACCAGCCAGGCGATCCGAAGCTCCTCGCCGCGCGGATCGTGGAGCTTGCTTCCCAAGACGAGGTGCCATCGCGGTTCGTGTTCGGCACCGACGCCCGGGAGTGGGTCGGTGCTAAGGTCGACCAGTTGCGACAGGAGATCGCCCAGTCCGCCGATTACGGCTGACACGAGAAAACAAAGGCATGGGCCAAGGGAGGTTATTACTCGGCGCCAGCAGTGACCCTCGGGCGCTTCCAAGAACGAATGCAAAGCCCGAAACGCGCGGGCAAGGCCTGCCAGGCACAGTCCGGGCTAAGCTTTCCAGGCAGACGGGGAAAATGAGAAAAGTGCTTTGTGTCCAGACGGCCGGTTTCGGGACGTCCGGTGAGACGGCGGAACGGCCGAGATGAAGGCGTCTTCTGCCTGTCTGCGCATCCTATTCGATGGACAGACCGCGTTGGCCGGGGGATCGCAATTTCCAAAAACAGGAAATGTGACACAGACAGATTAGAAATGTGACACAGACAGATTAACAGAGCCCCGGACACGGTTCCGCATGGTCAAATGACAAAAGACCGAAGTTCCATCACATCGCGTTTGGGCGCTATCCCGAACCTGCGAACATAGTCCCGACTGAACTGCGACGGGCTTTCATAACCGACCTCAAACGCCGCGTGCGAGACGTTGACGTCCTCTGATACCATCAGGCGACGCGCCTCAAGCAGGCGCAACTGCTTCTGATACTGGAGCGGCGTCATGGAGGTCAGCATTTTGAAATGCTGATGGAAAGACGAGAGGCTCATGCGTGCGACAGCGGCAAGATGCTCGATCCTCACCGGTTTCGCAAAGTTGGCACGCAGCAGATGAATGGCCTCCGCGACCCGTCGCATGTGACTGTCGGGCAGAACAAGTTTACAGACTTCGCCCGCATGCGGCCCTGTTAACAGCCAGAAACAGATTTCCCGCATGATCGCCGGCCAGAGGATCTGGGGTGCCGCCGGATTATCGAGCAGTCGTATGAGCCGCCTGATGCAGTCGGCCAGATCCTCGGATAGATCGGCGACGAATACCCCGATACCCTGACCATTCGACGGTAAAGGGGGCTGAGCAAGTTCCGCCATGACCTCACGCAGGATGCCTGCGTCCAGATCCAGGGTAATGCCGATATAGGGACATTCAGGGCTCGCCTCCGTCACACGACCAAGAGCAGGTATTTCGATGCTGACCAGCAGAAACGCCATGGCCCCATACTCGAAAATGGTATCCCCAAACTCCACCGCCTTAGCGCCCTGCAAGGTGATGCAGAGTGACGGTTTGTAGACCATGCCATTTGGCGGCGTCTTTTCACTCAGCCTGATGATATTCAGACCGTCGAACGACGTCGTGAAAAGCCCGCTCGTGCCACAACCCTGCGCGTCCAGATAGCGGGTTACAGCTCTGGCGAGAGATGACGACATTCCTTGCTCCAGCCAAAATTCTAACTATTCCCGTCTACACGTGGCGCACCGCCTAAGCCAGACCATTGCAGGATCGGGCAAGAAGTTTGGCAGTTCGGGCATTCGGTCCATCGGCGTACGCAGCTAGATACCAGATATCAGCAGGGATCAATGGCGCGTGCCGTCGAACTGTCAGCCATCCCCCCAAAGGAATTTCTTGCGTGGACAGGAACCAAATATGAGAAAATGGACGACATCGAACATTCCAGACATTCGTGGCCGCTCATTCGTCGTGACCGGAACAGGCGGCCTCGGGTTTGAGGACGCACTAGCGCTCGCGCGCGCCGGAGCAACGGTCATTCTCGCCGGACGAAACCCAAGCAAAGGCGCGGAAGCCGTTGCCCGGATCAAAAGAGACACTCCCGAGGCAGACATCAGCTTCGAAGTTCTTGATCTGGCTGACCTTGCGTCAATTGCCGCGTTTGGTGAGCGCCTGCGCAGCCAGCGCGACCATCTCGACGTGCTGATCAACAATGCCGGGGTGATGACGCCCCCCACACGCAAAGTGACCTCGGATGGTTTCGAACTGCAGTTCGGAACCAACTATCTCGGGCATTTCGCACTGACTGCGCATTTGCTGCCCCTGCTTCGCAAGGGTCATGATCCGCGCGTTGTCACACTCTCCAGCATCGCAGCGCGTGACGGTCGGATCGCATTCGATGATCTTCAGGCGACACATAATTACAAGCCGATGCCAGTCTACAGTCAGTCTAAGCTGGCCTGCCTGATGTTCGCGCTGGAACTTCAGCGTCGCAGCGAAGCGGAAAACTGGGGAATAACCAGCATCGCCGCCCATCCCGGTATTTCGCGTACCGATCTGCTTCCGAACGGAGCTGGCGCTTTGAGCGTATTTGGCCTCGCACGGCGGATATTGTGGTTTCTTTTCCAGCCAGCCGCACAGGGCGCACTGCCGACCCTTTTCGCCGCGACATCATCGGAGGCAAAGGGCGGTGGCTATTATGGCCCTGACAGACTGAGTGAGACGCGCGGGTATCCGACTGTCGCCAAAATACCCCCCGCAGCGCTCGACCGGCAGGCCGCCGCGCGCTTGTGGGATATCTCCGAACAACTTGCCCATGTGCAGTTCAGCAATAACTAATTAGAGATCACCGCAAGGAGGAACAAAGCAAAAGCAATAAGACGCAAAATAGTTCGCGTCCTGACGATGCCGCGTGGCCCCATGGCAGTAAGATTTCTGTTTGCGGGTCAGGATCGCCTGTTTCGAGGTTGCCGGAAAACATCTCTCATGTGCCGCAGTCTCACGAGAAATGCTCTCCAACCATATTCTCGTTTTTTGCCCCAGGCGCCTCAGCATGCGCGCGGTCAAGAGCTTACTCATACAGGCTAATTTCAAAAAGTCGCGGAACATCACTAGGGTCAACACACGAAGCGAATTAGTCGACGCAACTATGCTCTGTTACGATTCCGCCGACGTAGAGCCTGTGGCGGCTGTCCGTATACGCGCAGGCACGCGCGACGCATGCGTTCGAGATCGCGAAAGCCAACATGCAAGGCGATCTGGCCGAGCGATTCGCTCGTATTTTCGATACGTGGGAGAGCGGCGTCACACCGCAGGCGCTCGACTGCGCGAGCCGGTGTCTCCCCCGTCTCCACGACGAACTGCCGGGCGAACTGGCGTGGACTGATCCTCGCGACATCTGCCAGCCGCTCAACCGACAATGGCTCCCGCAAGTGCGTATGAATATAAGCAATAGCATCACGAATGCGCCCTGGGCGCGGCTCCAGGTCGAGAAGAGTCGAAAACTGAGACTGGCCACCACTGCGGCGATGATAAACCACAAGTTCCCTCGCGACAGCCTTGGAATTTTCGATCCCGAAATCCTCCTCGATCATCGCCAGCGCAAGATCGATGCCGGCGGTAATGCCCGCCGAGGTCCAGATCGCACCGTCGTGAATGAAAATCCGGTCGGCCTCGACCTTGAGCGAGGGATAGCGGCGCTGGATATCAGCCGTATGTCGCCAATGGGTCGTCACGCGATGTCCGTCTAGCAGCCCTGCTGCCGCCAGAACGAACGTTCCGGTGCAGACGCTGGCGCTACGCCGCGCATGAGGCGCCAGCATGCGCACAAGTGCAATCAGATCATTCTGCTGGGAGAGCATCTCTGTATCGGGAGCCCCCACGACCACAAGCGTATCGAGGCGCCTGGGCACAGGTGGCTGGATGGTGTCGATTGTCACTCCCGACGAACTGGCCACGAGCCCACCCGATACCGAGACGGTCCGGATGTCATAGGCCGTCCGATGAAAGTCGCGCGCCAGATTAAACGCGCATAGCGGACCACTTACGTCGAGGAGTTCGAACCCGGGAAACACGACGAACCAGATGGCAAGGGCATCGGAGGGAGCCGGCATCATCTGTCACCCTATGGCAGAATACGAGGTCTATATGTCATTTCTGCCACCCGTGACAGAGAATAAAATCCGCATGAAACGACAGGCCTCATGAGGCAGGAGGTCGCCGGATGGTCGCGACATCGTTGTCAGGATTGTCGGAGCCGGAAACAAAAAGGAGCTTACGTCATGATAGATACGCTTCGTTCTGGGACGAGCATCAATGGCATCGTTGTGCCGGACTCCTCTCTTGGCCGCGCGATCACGGAGTTTATTCGTGATACCGAAAGCGAGTTGCTCTTTAATCATTCGAGCCGCGTCTATTTCTTCGGCGCGCTTGCCGGGCAGCAGCGCGAACTGATCTTCAATCCCGAACTTCTCTACGCTGCCGCGATGTTCCACGATATCGGATTGATGCCATCGCACAGCAGCGAGACTCTTCGTTTCGAAGTTGACGGCGCCAATGCCGCACGGGATTTCCTCAAGAGTCACGATGTCGACCCATCTGACATCGAAAAGGTCTGGACGGGCATCGCCCTCCACACGACCCCTGGCGTGCCAGAATTCATGCATCCCGTGATCGCGCTCACCACGGCCGGCGTCGAAATGGACGTTCTCGGCCTTACGTACGACCAGTATCCCGACACGGTCCGCGAGGCAGTTGTTGCCGCCTTTCCAAGGACACCGCATTTTAAGGAAGACATCATCCAGGCATTCTACGACGGTATCCGCCATAAGCCGGACACGACCTTCGGTAACGTAAAGGCGGATGTGATCGCTGATAAAGAGCCTCATTTTCATAAAGGAAACTTCTGCTCAATCATCCGCACATCGCGCTGGAGTACCTGACCGCTGCGTCATGCGTATCTTCACATGATAGTGAAGGCGTTTGCATGTCAGTCCGAGAACTGCATCCACAGGATGCGTGTGATAACCGGCATGATACAGCCACATGAAAAATATGAAGACTTACACAGTTCTTGACAATTCGTTCCATAATTGCGATGTGTCATTCGATGGCAAGACCGAAAGCATTTGACCGGGGAGCGGCCTTGGCTGCAGCGACGAAGACCTTCGCGACCTACGGTTACGAAGGGACTTCGACCGAGGCCCTCGTGAAAAGCATGGGGATCGGTCGCCAGAGCATGTACGACACTTTCGGGGACAAGCGCGCACTATATCTTGAGGCTTTACAACATTACTGCTTCGAAAGTGTGGGACAAATCGCGGTAACGCTTCAGGCGACCGGCTCTCCTCTGACCGCAATCGAAGCCGCCTTGTTGGGATTCGCGGCCCGCATTCAGGATGACAGCATGTGTCTTGGCGTGGGCTCAATATGCGAATTTGGCCGACGCGATCGGGAAGTAACCGCAATCGGTAAATCATCTGCCGCAAGCATGCAGAACATTTTTGCCGCAACGATCCAGCGCGGCAAGGATCTCGGCGAAATCCCGCCGGAGATCGACCCGAAGGATGCCGCACGGTTCATCAATGCAACGTTCATCGGGCTGAAAGTCATGGCACGCGGGGGCGCAACACACGACGACCTGCGCGCCACCGCACAGATGGCCCTGCGCTGTCTTGGCTAGGGGGAAAGCTCTCCCCCCTTTTTTTGTTCTTTATTTGACTGTTCGTTCCAGAAAACTGAACGAACAGTCAGCAGATCGACCAGGAGTTTTCAACAATGAGCCTTTCACTGACCGGAAAAGTTGCTTTTGTTACCGGCGGATCGCGCGGTATCGGCGCTGCCATTGTCCGTCGCCTCGCGGCAGACGGCGCGGCCGTGGCCTTCACCTATGCGGCCTCGGCCGATGAAGCCAACAAGGTTGCATCCGAAGTCACCGCTGCCGGGGGCAAGGCCCTCGCCATCAAGGCGGACAACACCAGTGCCGATGAAATCAAGGCTGCCGTGTCGCGCACGGTCGCGGAGCTGGGCGGCCTCGACATTCTGGTGAACAATGCCGGCATCGTGCTCGGTGGACCGGTGGACGAGTTCGCGCTCGACACCTTTGACAAGATGTTCGCCCTCAATGTGCGCGGCACCTTCGTCGCGATTCAGGCAGCCGTCCCGCACATGAAGGAAGGCGGACGGATCATCAACAACAGCAGCGTGGTCGCGCATTACACCGCGTTCCCCGGCTCCTTCGCCTACGCGATGACCAAGGGGGCCGTCAGTTCCATGACGCGCGCCATTGCCCGCGATCTCGGGCCGCGCGGAATCACGATCAACGCGATCGAGCCCGGCCCGACCGAAACCGACAACATCAGGAACGACGCGATGCGCGACATGCTGCGTCCCCGCATGGCGCTCGGCCGCCTGGGGTCGGATACGGAAGTCGCGAGCTTCGTGGCCTATCTCGCCAGCCCTGAATCCAGCTTCATCACGGGCTCCCTGCTGACGATCGACGGCGGTTACTCCGCCTGATCCCGGCCTACCGGAACCATTCCCAGCAAAGGACAGTCCAGATGTCAGATGCAGGAGAAACAGTCCGGCAGTTCGTCGCATCCTTCGAAAAGAGGGATGCGGAGCTGCTCAAGACATTCCTTGACGACGCCATTGTGTTTTCCAACCACGGCGATCCCGAAGTGCGCGGGAAAGAAAACGTCGTGCAGATCTGGAAGCGGGTCTTCACGGCATTCGCGCAGGTGCGCTTCGAGACGATCCGTCAGGCCGTCGACGGCGCGATCGTGCTGGCCGAACAGATCCATCACCTGGCCCTGCCCGGTCGTGAATCCGCCGCCATCCCTAACATGGCGACCTATGAAGTCCGCAATGGCCGCATCGTGCTTTGGCATGATTACAGCGACGGCCAGTCCGCCCGCGAGACCCTGAACGCCACGAAGCCGCTTGCGGCGCCGCAGTCGTGACCTGACGCATACCCCCTTTGACTAACCATTCCAAGGAAGACTGGCATGCACGCTATCGTAATGCGCGAACCGGGCGGCCCCGAGGTTCTTGAACTGGTCGAGAGACCCGACCCGGTGCCGGGTCCCGGCGAAGTTCTGGTCGATGTGGCCGCGGCCGGCGTCAACTTCATGGATACCGGCGTCCGGCGCGGTATGTTCTGGATGGAAGCCGATCCGAAGATCCTCGGCGTCGAGGGCGCGGGCCGCGTCCTGTCCGTCGGCCAAGATGTCGAGGATTTCCGACCGGGCGAGCGCGTGGCCTGGGTTTACTCCCCCGGCAGCTATGCCAGTCGCGCCGTCATTCCGGCAGGGGCACTCGTGCCCGTTCCCGACGCGATTGACGACCAGACAGCTGCGTCCGTCATGATGCAGGGCCTGACGGCCAGCCATTTCGCGACGGATTTCTACCCGGTCCAGCAGGGAGAATTTGCCCTAGTCCACGCGGCGGCCGGTGGGCTCGGCCTGCTACTGACGCAGATCATCAAGATCCGGGGCGGCAAGGTCATCGGCCGGGTGTCGTCGCAGGAGAAGGTCGAGATCGCGCGTGGGGCCGGTGCCGATCATGTCATCGTGGATGCCGGCGGCGATTTTGCCGAAGAAGTCGTCCGCGTGGCTGACGGCGAAGGCGTGCATGTCGCCTATGACGGCACGGGTCCTGTGACGTGGCGGGCATCGCTCAATGCTCTGCGCCGCTCCGGCACGCTGTGCTGGTTCGGCCCGGTGCTTGGTGGCCCCGGCCCAATCGAGATCACCAGCATCCCAAAAAGCATCAAGATCGGTTATGCGGTCTTCGTGGACCATATTCATACGCCGGACCTGCTACGCGCCCATTCGGCGCAGATCTTCAATTGGATCATCGAAGGCAAGATGAAGGTCCATATCGGCGGCACCTACCCGCTGGCCGACGCTGCCCGCGCTCATGCCGACATGGAGAGCCGCAAGACGACCGGCAAGCTCCTGCTGATTCCGTGAAGAGGCCGGAAAGCAGGCTTAAGCGGAGACGCGGCATTCTGCATTATCTCGGGCCACATGAGGAAGCTGCTGGAAACCTCATGTGAGCGAGATTTTGGCGATAGTGACACAGGTTCGCTCGTACCATGCGCAGTACAAATCTCGAATACTTCAGGTTTGCCGTTGAGGCCGGTAGCCTGACACGGGCGGCCTGGCTTCATGGTGTCAGAGTTTCGACAATGACCAGAGCAATCGATAAGCTTGAAGATGAGCTTGGCGTTACCCTGCTGGAAAGAACCCACAGCGGCATTCGACTGACTGCGGCTGGCGATGTCCTCTTCCATCGAATCAGCTCATTGCTTGATGATTGGGACGAAATAAGAGCCTTGTCGCAAATTCTAGGAACGGGCCGCCGAGGGGTCATTCGGATTGGCAGTCTACTACCCCTCGTCGGCCAACGCATCAGGCTGGCGTTATCAGCATGGCGAAAAAAACATCCCGATATCAGAGTTTCTTTTCACGAAATGGGAGATTTTGACCTCCAATCCGCTCTATTTCGGCATCGTGTGGATGTGATTTTCTTCACTCCATTCATTCAGTCCGACTACCTTGAGTCACTTCCGTTTTGCGTTGAAAATCTGATGTTAGCCATGCCGAGCGAGCATCCACTACGTCAATATGAAAGCGTGACACGCAAGGAATTGCAGAACGAAACATTTCTACTACAGGATTGGGGAGGTGATTATAGTGTGCGACGTCGTTACCTAGAAATTTTGGGCAGCGACATCACCCTTGAAAGTCATCCGGCGGGAAAGCAGTCCGTATTTGCGCTTGTTGGATCTGGATATGGCATGACCCTTGCCGTCCAGAGTCAGGCGGAACAGGGTTTTCCGGGTGTCATTTTCCGGCCACTACGGGAGAGGAATACGCAATTGCAAATTCGCCTCGGTTGGGATGCCAATAATCAGGACACCGTTACGGGTCGGTTCGTGGCTTTTGTCCGTGATCTAGTTCCGGACGACCGGCGAGAAGACGTCTTGCCAAGGAAAAGGCTCGATCGCCAGCCATAAAGCGCGCGAGCATCGGCCCAATCAGCTTTGCTGGCGTGATCTCGGCCTGACCGCTCTCACGCGCCAGCAGCCGCCCGTATTCAACCAGATCGCGATGCACGGCGGCGGGAAGCTCGACGGTCACGCGTATCGGCCTGTCATCCGCAATTGGCCCAAGCCTGAGCTTCATCATCGGGAAACCTCCTGTCCGTAGGGGGCGAGAACCAGGTCACGATGCACCATGACCCGCACCGGAAAGCCCGGCCGGATGATATTGGTCGACTGGATATTCAGCGAGCGTCCGACGATCTGCTCGCCGATCTGGTTGAAGCCCTGCGAGCCGCCGGTCCGCAAGGCCTGGGCGATGCCATTGCCGCCGCTGATGTCGGCCTCGGAGCCCACGCTCAGCATCGTCGAGACCAGGGCGGCCTTGAACACCTCGCCCCAATGGTTGTCGGTCTGGTCCTGCAACCCGGCGAAGCCCGCCGGATCAGCGGCCGGCTCGTTCTCCAGCACGATCGAACCCCCGGCACCGCGCATCAGCCGGGTCCAGACCAGCAGCACACGGGTCTGGCCATAGGAGATCTGAGAGTCATAGCGGCCGATCAGCGTCGCGCCCTGCGGGATCAGTAGGATATGCCCGGTCGGACTGTCATAGACATTCTCCGTCACCTGCGCCGTGACCTCGCCGGGCAGGTCGGAGCGGATGCCAGTAATCAGCGCGCCGGAAATGATCGATCCCGCCTGGATTATATACGGGCTGGGAGCGGGAGTCAGACGCGCGGCACTGACGGTACGCTGGTCGACCGGGCCATCGAGAAACGCCTGGTTGCGATCAGTGGCAGCACCGGCAGCCGGAACCGGGGTGGCACCAGCTGTCACCGGGGCAGCACTGTTTCGCCCGACCTGCGTCTGGGTAAAGAGATGGCTGACCCGTGCTGCTTCCTGCTCCTGAGCCATACGCTGCTTTTCGGGATCGGCGGGTGCCGCCGATGTCGCCATGCCGGGGACACCCACACCTGCTTTGAGGAACGGCCTGCCGAGATCGCCGGGCAAAGGAGGCCCGAGGCGCGGCGGGTGGGTATAGTCTCCCGGCAGATTCGCCAGCCCGTCCGGCGTGGTGCGATTGCCGGTATTATAGAGTTCGGCCTTGCCCGTTCGGGGTGCGGACTTCAGCGCCACATAGAGCGCGCCCCCGACGCCGAGCACCGCCACCAGCGTCAGCCCCATGATCACCCTGCGCGACAGCCGCGTGACCGGCGGTCGCGTCACGCGCAACCGCATCTCGCCCGGCGGCCTGACGGGAGGCACTGGTTTGTCCGCCTCCCCCGCTCCGGTGCTCCCGCTCACGACCGACGCGCTCCATCGGTGCGCACGATGCGCACCACCTGCTGGTGCTTCGCGCCCAGTCGCAGTTCGGCAGCCGCGAACAGGCGATCGACGATCATCCGATTGCCGCGCACCCGATAATTCACGAGTTGGCCGTCGCCCTGCGGGCCGACCACCCACAATGGCGGCATCTCCCCCTGGGCGATGCCGGTCGGGAATTCGATAAAGACCTGCCGCCCGTCATCGAAGGCCCGCAACGGCCGCCACGGCGCCTCGTCGCCCTCGACCCGGTAGCGAAAATTCAGCGCGTCGAGATCGACGCCGGTCACGACCGAAGCCGCGAGATCCGCGTCACGATCCTGGCCGCGCAGGGCGACGATCTGGTCCTGCGGATAATCCCAGGACACCGACGCCATATAGGTCCGCTCATCGGAGCGCAGTTCCAGATGATAGGTGCGCCGGTCGGTATTGACGACCAGGTTGGTGGTCAGGTCCGGGCGGGTCGGCTTGAGCAGGATATGAATCCGTTTCGACGCCCCTGCCCCGCTCTCGGTGTCGCCGATAATCCAGCGTACGGTATCGCCGGCAGCGACCGGACCGGCACCGACTAGCTTCTCGCCCGGCTGCAGCGCGATGTCGGTGATCTCGCCGGGTGCGGCATAGAGCTGATAGAGCGCACCCTCGGAGAAGGGATAGACCTGGATCGCATTGAGATAGCCGGCCCGCGTCGGCTGGATCCGCGCCACACTGTTGGCGCGCTCGACCCGCTCATGCGGATCGGCGGGCTCGGGTGATGCATGCCGATAGGGGATCGGCTTGAGCTGCCCCGGCAACGGCAAGGGCTCCGGCAGCTCCACCACCTGCACCGGCTTGGGCGGTTCCGGGGTGAGGACCGCCTGCCGGGGCGTATCGTCGTATCTGATGGCAGGCGGCTTCCATGAGGAGCAGGCCGCCAGCGGCGCCAGCAGGATCATGAACGGCGCGATTGTGTTGAGGGTGCGCATCAGCCGAGTTCCCTAGACCAGTTGAGGGCGTGGATGTAGATGCCGAGCGGGTTCTTGCGCAGCCGCTCGGCATCGGTCGGGGTGGTGACGACGATGGTGAGGATCGCGCTCCAGCGCTCGGTGGACGCCAGCGCGCTGTCGACATAGCGGCGCTCGATCCATTCCACCCGGAAGCTGTCGTCGGAAGCGCGGATGACGCTGGCAATCTCGATCGCAACCTGCATCCTGCCGATCCGGCTGAAGGGATCGTTGGTGCGGGCATAATCATTCAGGGCCAGCGCGCCGCGGTCGGTGACGTAGTTATAGGCGTCGAGCCAGTTCTGCCGCAGCACCACCGGATCGGCCGGGATGCCGCGTACCTCGGAGACGAAGCGCGCCAGATACCAGGCGATCTGCGGATCGGTCGGCCGATAGGCGGCGGTCGCCGGACCGACGGCCTGCGCCTGACCGAGATGGTCGATCTGCACCACCCACGGCGTGACGGTGCCGCGCAGCGACTGCCAGACCAGCCCGGCGCCCAGCCCGCCGCTCAAAGCGAGACAGCCGAAGAAGGCCAGCCGCCAGTTGTGGGCCTGGACACGGGCCGAGCCGATGCGATCGTCCCAGACCTGTCCGGCCTTGTGATAGGGCGTCTCGGGTTCCGGCGTCCGGCCGAAACGCACATTGGGGCGGCGGAACATGGTTATTCTCCCTCCGAGAGATCGACGTCGTGGCCGCCACTGGGCCGGTCGCCGCCCTTAATCGCCTGTGCGGCCGCATCCGCCCCGCCCCTGATCCGGTTGTTGCGCTGCATCCGGCTGGCCCAGGCGGGCGGCTTGCCGGCAGAAGCTCCGCCAGCGCCAGAAGCGGTCGCACCTCCCGCACCGCCAGTCGCGGCGGCTCCGCCGGCCTGATAACTGGTGCGGACACTGGCCATGGCGCGGCGCAACGGGCTGGCGGCGGCGGACAGTCCGGCCTTCGCGACGCCTGCAGCACCTCCGGCCTGATAGGCGGCGGTCGTGCCGCCCGCGACAAAGGCCCCGCCACGCACCGCGGCTGCCGCGGCTCCCACAGCCAGGCCGGCGCCAGACGCGGCAGCCACGCCGGCACCGACGACCCCGGCTGCGGTGGCGACAGCGGACCCGGCGCCCAACTGCGGACCACCGGCGATCAGCCCATTGGCCAATGCCGGGCCGAACACGGTCAGGCCCAGCAGAGTCAGGGAAGCCAGGATCAGCGTCAGCGCGTCATTGATGGTGGGTGGATTATTGAAGCCGCTGGTGAACTGGCCGAACACCGTCGAGCCAATGCCGACGATGACCGCCAGCATCAGCACCTTGATCCCGGACGACACCACGTTGCCCAGCACCTTCTCAGCGAGGAAGGCAGTGCGGCCGAACAGGCCGAACGGTACCAGCACGAACCCGGCGAGCGTGGTCAGCTTGAACTCGATCAGCGCCACGAAGAGCTGAATCGCCATCACGAAGAAACTGATGACCACGATCAGCCAGGCAATCAGCAGCACCGCGATCTGGATCGCGTTGTTGAAGAGGGCGACGAAGCCGACCAGTGAGGAGATCGAGGTCAGGATCGGCTTGCCGGCATCGATGCCGACCTGCGCCAGCCGCCCCGGCTGGAGCAATTGCGCCTGGGTAAGATGCCCACCGCCCGCCTCGATGCCCAGCCCGGCGAAGGACTCATAGATGATCTTTGCCAGCCCGTTGAAGTCGCCGATAATGAAGGCGAACATGCCGATGAACAGGGTCTTGCGGATCAGCCGCGCCAGCACGTCCTCATCCGGCGCCAACGCCCAGAACAGCCCGGCCAGGGTAATGTCGATGGTAATCAGCACACCGGCAAGCCAATGGACGTCGCCCTGCACCAGACCGAAACCGGAATCGATATACTGGGTGAAGATGGCGAGGAAATTGTCGATGACGCCGGTGCCCTGCTGCATGGCGTCACCGTGCCGCGTCGGGCGCGAAGAAGCGCTTGCGGTTCTCGGCCCAGACCGCTTCGCAGGCCGGATCGCCGTCGGCCTTCATGCCGAGCGCCTGACAATGCGCCAGACCGGCGGCCAGCCGGTCACGCGATCCCGGCGGCCCGAGATCCGGCACCCCCACGTCATGGGGCATGTGCCGGAGATGAAGGCTGGCGACAACCAGAATCAAAACGACCAGCCCGAGGGCAACGAGCCGGAAGACGATCGGCGGGGAGAGACGTAACCCGCGCATCAGTGAAACATCTGCGCGGTGCCGGGCGTGTAACCGGCCCCGTAATTCAGGAAATTCGCGAGTTGTGCCCTGCCCTGCTCCTCGCTCTCGACCTGACGCGCGCCTTCCAGCGCCTGGGCGCGGCCCATCGCCGTGATGACGGCGGTGAGGTCGGCAAGCTGGCGCGTCTGCAGCGCGGTCAGCTGGTTGCCCGATTGCGCGGCCTGTAAGGCGCCGGTGGCCGCCTGGCTCGAGGTGACCAGACTGTCGATCTGGCTGCGCGTGGCGTCGAGATTCTGCACCGCACCGGTCTGCACGCGCAGCCCGTCCTGATAGGCGCCCCGCGCGTTCTGCCATCGCGTCTGCGCGTCGGCGGTCATCTGCGCCGCCGAACTCGGGCTCGCCAGCGCCTGCGGATAGGTCTGGCTGAAGGCCTGATCGATGCTGGTCAGGTTATAGGATAGCCCCTGCGCCTGGCCGACGATCTGTTCGGTCGCTTCGATTGATTGCTCCAAGGGTGCCAGCACCGAGAGCGGCAGATTGGCGAGGTTGCGGGCCTGGTTCTCCAGCATGGTCGCCTCGTTGAGCAGGCTCTGCGCCTCCTGGTTGACCTGCTGCAATTCCCGCGCCGCGATCAGCACCGTCTGGACATGGGCGGCGCCATCATAGACCGCCCATTGCGCATGGGCCGGGACGCTCACGACGATGGATGACAGGGCGCCAAACCCAGCCACGAACGCTGCTTTGCAGATCGACGAATTTCTCATGATGGTTCTCCCGGCCTGAGCATTTCAATCGCCCAGTCCACGCCCCGGTGCGCCAGCCACGCGGCCGCGAACCCGTCGCGGCCGTGCCGGGCAAAGATCCGGTCGATCGCGGCCTGGTCGTCGGGCGACGACGCGGCGGTGAAGGCCAGCGCCACTTCGGACAGGCCGAGATCGAACAAACGGTTGCCGCGCCGGGACTGGCAGTAATAGTCGCGCTTGGGCGTCGCCCGGCTGAGGATCTCGATCTGGCGGTCGTTCAACCCAAACCGGCGATAGATCGCGGTGATCTGCGGCTCCAGTGCCCGGTCGTTGGGCAGGAAGATCCGGGTCGGGCAGCTTTCGATCAGCGCGGGGGCGATCGGGCTGGCGTCGATATCGGCCAGAGATTGGGTGGCGAAAATGACGGAGGCGTTCTTCTTGCGCAGCGTCTTCAGCCATTCCCGGAGCTGCCCGGCGAAGGCGCGATCATCCAGCGCCAGCCAGCCCTCGTCGATGATCAGCAACGTCGGGCTGCCGTCAAAACGGTCCTCGATGCGATGGAACAGATAGGACAGCACGCCGGACGCGGCGCCCGAGCCGATCAGCCCCTCGATCTCGAAGGCCTGGATATCGGCGACACCAAGACGCTCATGTTCGGCGTCAAGCAATTTCCCCCACGGGCCACCAACGCAGTAAGGCTGCAACGCCTGCTTCAGCGCCAGCGACTGGAGCAGCGCGGACAGGCCGGCAAGGGTGCGTTCTCCTGCGGGTGCCGAAGCCAGCGAGGTCAACGCCGACCACAGATGCTCCTTGAGGTCGGGGGCAACGGTGACGCCCTCGCGTTCCAGCAGGATCGCGACCCATTCTGCCGCCCAGGCCCGTTCGCCCGGCTCGTCGATCCGCGCCAGCGGCTGCAGCGCGACGGGATCGTTTCCGTCCTGCGCCAGCGCGCCGCCGAGATCATGCCAGTCGCCCCCCATCGCCAGGATAGCCGCGCGGATCGAGCCACCGAAATCGAAGGCGAAGATCCGGGCACCGGCGTAGCGGCGGAACTGCATCGCCATGAAGGCCAGCAGCACGGACTTGCCCGCACCCGTCGGCCCGGCGATCAGCGTGTGACCGACATCGCCGACGTGAAGTGCGAAGCGGAACGGGGTCGAACCTTCGGTGCGGGCATAGAACAGCGGCGGAGCGTCAAAATGCCCGTCCCGCTCCGGCCCGGCCCATACCGCGGAGAGCGGAATCATATGCGCGAGATTCAGGGTCGAGACACAGGGCTGGCGGACATTGGCGTAGACATGGCCCGGCAGGCTGCCGAACCACGCTTCGAGCGCATTGACGCTCTCGCGCATGCAGGTGAAGTCGCGGCCCTGGATGGTCTTCTCCACCAGCAGCAGCCGGTCGGCGGCGATAGTGGGATCTTCGTCCCATACCGTGACGGTCGCGGTGACATAGGCCTGCCCGACCTGGTCGGTGCCGAGTTCCTGCAACGCCGCGTCGGCGTCGGCCGCCTTGTTGGCGGCGTCGGAATCCAGCAGCACCGAGGCCTCATTGGTCATCACCTCCTTGAGGATGGCCATGATCGATTTGCGCTTGGCGAACCATTGCCGCCGGATCCGGCCCAGCACCCTGGTCGCGTCGGTGCGGTCGAGGCAGATCGCCCGCGTCGCCCAGCGATAAGGAAAGGCCAGCCGGTTCAGCTCGTCGAGCAGACCCGGCCAGGTCTGGGTCGGGAAGCCGGTGACGGTCAGCGTGCGCAGATGGGCGTCGCCCAATCGGGGCTCCAGGCCACCGGTCAGTTCCTCGTCGACCAGGATGGCGTCGAGATGCACCGGGATCTCCGGCACCCGGACCCGCTGCGTGCGCGTCGAGATGCAGGAATGGAGGTAGGTCAGGGTTTCGCCATCATCGAGCCAGTCGGCCTCCGGCATGAAGCCGTCGAGCAGCGCCAGCACCCGATCGGTCTGGTCGATGAAACCTGCGACCACCGCCCGCCAGTCGGAGCCGCCACGGGCGCGGTTCTCGTAGAGCCAGGCTTCCGCGCGGGCGGCGTCGTCCGCTGGCGGCAGCCAGACCAGGGTGAGGAAATAACGGCTTTCATAATGCGCCCCCTCTTCCTCGAACTGCGCCCGACGTTCGGCGTCGACCAGTTCGGAGGCAGGATCGGGGAACGGGCTGAAAGGATAGCCCCGTGCTGGAAGGCGCTGCGCCTCCACGAAAATGGCCCAGCCGGAGCCGAGACGGCGCAGGGCGTTGTTCAGGCGGGAGGTGATCGCGACCAACTCGGAAGCGGTCGAGGAGTCCAGGTCGGGACCGCGGAACCGGGCCGTGCGCTGGAAGGCACCGTCCTTGTTTAGCACCACGCCCCTGGCGACCAGCGCCGCCCAGGGCAAGAAATCGGCCAGCCGGTCGCGGCGATGACGGTATTCGGCGAGGTTCAGCATGGCGCCCTCACCCGACCAGATGGGTGGGATAGCGCAGATGCCGACGCACCACGTCGACGAAGGCAGGATCGCGCTTGGCGGCCCAGACGGCAGCGAGATGGCCGACCAGCCAGAAGATCCCGCCGGCGATCCACAACCGCAGCCCGAGGCCGATTGCCGCCGACAGCGTGCCGTTGACGATCGCCACCGTGCGCGGCGCCCCGCCGAGCAGGATCGGCTCGATCAGGGCGCGATGCACCGGGGCGGTGAAGCCGGGGATGGCGTCCGGCTCCATCAGATCAGCGCCCCGCCCGAGAAGGAGAAGAAGGACAGGAAGAAGCTGGACGCGGCAAAGGCGATCGACAGGCCGAAGACGATCTGGATCAGACGGCGGAACCCGCCCGAGGTCTCGCCGAAGGCCAGGGTCAGGCCAGTCACGGTGATGATGATCACCGAGATGATCTTGGCCACCGGCCCCTGCACACTTTCCAGTATCTGGTTGAGCGGTTCCTCCCATGGCATGCTCGAACCGGCGGCATAGGCTGGGGCCGACAGCAGGGCGAGCGAGAGGGTTGCGCCGGCCACGACAAAGCGACGGCGCAGAGCGATCATGTGGGTCATAACGGATCTCCGGCGGGTGCGAGGATGTAGTCCCCGTCCGGGCTCAGGCCCTGGACGGTGGCGAGTTCAGCCAGCCGACGCGCGCTGCCGCGCCCGGACAGCACCGCGATGACGTCGATGGTCTCGGCGATCAGGGCGCGCGGTACGGTGACGACGGCTTCCTGGATCAATTGCTCCAGCCGGCGCAGGGCGCCGATCGCCGACCCGGCATGCAGGGTGCCGACGCCGCCGGGATGGCCGGTGCCCCAGGCCTTGAGCAGGTCGAGCGCCTCGGCGCCGCGCACCTCGCCGATCGGAATCCGGTCGGGGCGCAGACGCAGCGAGGAGCGGACCAGGTCGGAGAGCGAGGCGGCGCCGTCCCTGGTGCGCAGGGCGACCAGATTAGGGGCCGCGCATTGCAATTCGCGGGTGTCTTCGATCAGCACCACCCGGTCGCCGGTCTGCGCGATCTCGGCCAGTAGCGCGTTGACCAGGGTGGTCTTGCCGGTGGAGGTGCCGCCGGCAACCAGGATGTTCTTCCGCTCGGCGATGGCGCGGCGCAGAAACGTGGCCTGTGCGGCGGTCATGATCCCGCCAGCCACATAATCGTCGAGCGAGAACACCGCGATGGCCGGGCGCCGGATGGCGAAGCAGGGTGCCACCACCACCGGAGGCACCAGTCCTTCGAACCGTTCCCCGCTTCCCGGCAGTTCGGCGGAGACGCGCGGACTGCCCGGATGGACCTCGGCCCCGACATGGTGGGCGACCAGGCGGACGATCCGCTCGGCGTCGGCTGGCGCGATCCGGCTGCCGGTGTCCTCCATCCCGCCGGCCAGCCGGTCGATCCACAACCGGCCGTCGGGATTAAGCATCACCTCGACGATCGACGGATCGTCGAGATGCCCGGCAATCGCCGACCCCAGGGCGGTGCGCAGCATGCGCGTGCCACGGGCGACGGCTTCGGAGCGGAAGGGAGCGACGGACACAGGAAACCCCGCATTTGACCTCCCGAGGGAGGCGGTGGATCAGCGGGGTCGATTAGAAAGAGCCATGAACACGGAAGCGCAACAAGTGTCTGATGGGTGTAGGGCGCTGGGATAGAAGAACTTGCATAGGGGTGTGTCGCCGTTTCGGCGGTGACGGGGCGAAAGGGCGCTGCTACCGTTTGCGGAATCGACCACGACACGGACCTGCGCCCGCATGAGCAAAGCCTTCATTGCCGCCGTTCTTCAGGACTCCCTTGCCTGCACCGGCGTTGCCACCGCCAAGGCCGCCGATGATCTGGTTGGTGCCATTGTCGCCGAACTGGAGCAGGAGGGTGGCTTCACGCTGCCGTCCTTCGGGACGTTTTCCGTCCACAAGACCAAGGCCCGCAAGACGCTCAATCCCCGCACCGGTGAGCCGGTGAAGGTCAACGCCGGCAAGACCGTGCGGTTCAAGGCTAGTCCGAATCTCAAGAAGGCGGTCTGATTGGCCGCATCGTCCAATGACCTCCAGACGGTAATGTTCGGGAATAGAAGATAGGAGACTGGCAGTTTCCGCCTCATGTCGGACATACATGCCAACGCACATCTTTCCGTGCAGCGGACATAAGCAGCACGATATCTCGCAGACAAGTTGAGCTGAAAGCGGACGGTCTGGCTTGGAGGTTAGGCTCAGGACTCATAGCCAGAAGATGACGGTTGCGGCGAGGCAGATGGCGGAGAAGAAGACGGTGGGGCATCTGGCATAGCGTGTTGCGACACGCCGCCAGTCCTTGAGCCTTCCGAACATGATCTCGATGCGATTGCGGCGTTTGTATTTTCTCTTGTCATATTTGACTGGTTTTCCGCGAGATTTCCGTCCTGGAATGCAGGGCTTTATCCCTTTCTCCTCCAGGGCGTCCCTGAACCAGTCAGCATCATAACCTCGATCCGCCAACAACCACCGTGCCATGGGAAGGCTGTCCAGCAGAGCAGAGGCTACGGTGTAATCATTGACCTGTCCGGCTGTCATGAAGAAGCTCAGCGGTCGTCCGTTCTGATCGGTGACCGCATGGAGTTTGGTATTTATACCGCCTTTGGTGCGACCAATCAGGCGGCGTGGATCCCCTTTTTTAACCGCAGGCGTGAAGCCGTGCGGTGCGCCTTGAGATACGTCGCATCAATCATAATCGTCTGAGGCTCGGCTTTCGCGGCAGACAGGCCATCCATCATCTGCATGAAAATGCCCATGTCGCTCCAACGCTTCCAGCGGTTGTAGAGCGTCTTGTGCGGACCATATTCCCGGGACGCATCACGCCAGCGCAGGCCATTGCGGTTCACGAAAATGATGCCGCTCAACACACGGCGGTCATCAACGCGTGGTTTGCCGTGGCTTTTGGGAAAGAACGGCCGCAGACGCTCAATCTGTTTATCCGTCAGCCAAAACAAGTCACTCATCTTCAGTCTCCTCAGAGAGCCTGAATCAGATTTCCGAAATCAAATCAATGGGTCCTGAGCCTAGAAAGCGGACCTGCTGGTCGCTCTTGAGCAGGGACTCAGCCTCGCGTTCAAGCGCCGCGCCCTGCCGAGACGATCAATACAATTGCGATAGTGTATTGGGTCCACGCGTCGTTCCGGCTTGCGTTTTCGACGTCTAGGATCGTGGCTTGCGCGCATGCCCAGGGCTCACATTTCGCTCACATCGGGATGAAAAGGCTTAAAGCGTTTAAGCGGTGGGCGGCTGTTCCCGGATGCACTGCGCTGGCCTTGTAGCCGGACGGCTGTTACACTACATTACTGTCGATTTCTCGGTTAATCTGGTTGTTGTTGCGAATCGGATGACGCTCTGTCAGCAGGTATTAACGCAAAGGTTTTAAGTTGCATGGCCGCCGTTATTACATTCTTTCCCGTCGGAAACGGCGACATGACGCTCATCAAGCTGGAGAGCGGTAGATCTATACTTATCGACATGAATATCCGCCAGTCTGGTGATGGTATCCGCGATGTATCGGCCGACCTCCGTCGCCGCCTCGATACAGACGAAACGGGCCGCCCATATGTGGATGCTGTGCTGCTGACGCACCCCGACCAAGACCATTGTCGTGGCCTCATTGAGCATTTTCATCTCGGTCCGTTGGCCGATTACAAGCAACCCAAGTCTGGCGAGCTTGCTAAAATCGTGATCCGCGAGATGTGGTCGTCACCAATAGTGTTCCGCCGGACGCCCAAGGACCAGACGCTCTGCAAAGATGCGGATGCCTGGAGAAAGGAAGCCCGCCGTCGTGTCAACCTCTACAAAGCGAACCGTAAGTTCGCTGCTGGTGACCGTATCCAGGTGATGGGTGAGGACCGGGACGGGAAGACGGATGACATCGCAGAAATCGTGGTGAAAGCCGGCAAGACCATTACCTCAATTGACGGGAACACGGACACCGCATTTCGCGGTCGGCTCCTCGCGCCGAAAGGACAGGGCACGGATGAGGAAGAAGAGCGGCGGAGCAAGAACCACTCCAGTGTGATCGTGCGATTCTCCGTGGCGAACGGAGAGAAGCTTCACGCCTGCCGGTTCTTGTCAGGTGGCGATGCCATGGTTGGTATCTGGGAACGTATCTGGGCGGACCACAGCGCCGACACGAACACCATCAACTACCATCTCATGCAGGCGCCTCATCACTGCTCATGGCATTCTCTGTCGTATGACAGTTGGGGCGATCTGGGTGAGAAGGCAAAGGTCTCCCCTGATGCCAGGAAAGCGCTCGGGCAGGCATTGTCCGGCGCTTACATTGTCGCGACCTCCAAGCCCATCAAAAACGACAAGGATGACCCTCCTTGCATCCGCGCCAAGCGTGAATACGAGGCGATCCTCAGCTCCGTGAATGGGGTCTTCCTCAACACGTCGCTGCATGGTGGTGAGGATGATCCCGTGCCGATGGAGTTCGATGTGAACGCAACTGGTCCCAAGCTGCGGGCCGTTGTGAAACAGGCGGCGACATCGGCAAGGAGCCTGCTGCGTACTTCGACTGCAGCCACTATTCCGCCAGCAGGGATTGGCTTTCCGCCGCGCCCTGTAACGCCCGTGAAGCCGGCGGGGTTTGCTTGATTTGGTTCCTGTCTGACCTTGCTCGTCTGAACCACGAGCGTGCCGCGATTGAAGAGCTCGAACGGCAGGACGGCGCTTGGCTGAAGGATGTCCATTGGCGGTTGGTGTCGAACCTGCTTGAGGTTGATGCTACGATCGAGATTAATGGTCGTGTTTTCCCGATCACCCTGAAATACCCATACGTCTTTCCTAGCTGCCCGCCGTCGGTCTTTCCGCGCGAGACCGAGAAAACGCGCTGGAGTTTTCACCAGTACGGAAAAGGGGGTGAGCTCTGCCTCGAATGGGGTGCGGACAATTGGCAAGCCGATCTCACCGGTGCCGATATGTTGGCGAGCGCTTATCGACTTCTCCAGCTGGAGAACCCCACCCAGCAAGAAGAACCGCAAGCCGAGATACCTTCTCGCGACCTATTCAGCTTTGCGCACTCCCTGCGTGGCGAGTCGAACCGCTTCATCGCGACACCCGCTCTGCTAGTTCGCCTGCAGGATATGCCATTGTTTGTACCGGCACGGATCAAGGTCTGCGTAACAGGCGTCCTTGAATCACGCGCGAGTGTCACCAGCTTGGAAATGGACGGCGCTGAAGCCTGGCACGATCGACTGATCCCGGTCGCGGCACTCGACGGCCTGGTGTATAGCGGTGCCGCCCTTCATCTCCCGATAAACGCGCCTTCGCCTCCGATCCAGGGCGATATGGCGTCGATGATCGCTTACATCTCGGAACTCGGTATCGATCCAGCGGAGTTGTCAGGTTCCGATCGAGCGGCATCCTTCGTCTTATTCTACATTAATGGAGGTGAGCCGACACTGGTATGGCTTCACGACCGAAATTTCTCTACCTACTCAATCGTCTACATCACCGACGATAAGGGAAAGCGGCTCGGTGCCGACTATGCGTCGCTTGCCGGAAAGTCCGTATGCATCGTCGGGAGCGGATCGCTTGGTGCCAAGATTGCCGTTTCACTCGCTCGTGCCGGAGTAGGGCGCTTTGAGCTCGTCGATGACGATGTTTTTCTCTTCGGAAACCTCGTCCGTCACGAATTTGATTGGCGTGATGTGGGATCGCATAAGGTTGATGCTCTCAAGCAGAGGATTTGTCTCGTTAACGTGGATACGAAGGTCACGGTCCATCGAACTCGGCTGAACGGCCAGGAAGCAAGCAGTCGCATCGCAAGAGCGCTAAGCGCTGCGACTGCATGTGATGTCATCGTGGATGCAACGGCAGATCCTATGGTCTTCAATCTTCTGGCCGCAATTGCGGCTGCCGATAAGAAGACGCTAGTCTGGGCAGAAACATTTGCCGGCGGAATTGGCGGCCTACTCGCGCGACATAGCCCAAACTTGACGCCGTCACCCGCTCGGATGCGGGCTCAAATTTTGCAGTGGTGCGCCGATCAAAACGTACCTTGGCTTGGCGCAGACCATCAATATGAGACGCGGGACGATAGTGATACGACGCTCATCGCGGATGATGCAGATGTCGCCGTGATTGCGGCGCACACAACGCGGATAGTAGTCGACGCTCTTCTCCAGAGTGCCGTGTCCTCCTACAGTCACCCGGTCTATCTGATCGGTCTTAAGAAGGGCTGGATTTTCAGCGGCCCCTTCGACACCTATCCGATCGATGTAGGGCCGCCTGAGGCTGTCGCGGCGCCCGTGTCGTTCTCTGACAAACAACGTAATGAAGCCGCAACATTTATCAGCGGCCTTATCGGAGGAAATACGGATGCGCCTCCTGCTATCGCCTAATGTGGCGCAGAGGCTTGCAAAAGTCTTGAGGCAACGCGGTTCGACGGAAACCGGCGGAATTCTAATGGGTGAGCATGTAGCTCACGATGAATTCCGCATCGTCAATTTCTCGGTTCAGCGATCGAAAGGCACTTTCGCATCGTTTTTACGCATGCCCCGGCTCCATCTCCGGCAACTTGAGCGCTTCTTCAAGCAGACCGAGCACGACTACATGAAATACAATTACCTCGGAGAATGGCATTCGCATCCTTCTTTCGGCGTCACTCCGAGTTTTCCTGATCTCCATGCGATGCATACCCTCGTCGACGACGCCTCGACGGGAGCGACCTTCGCCATTTTGATGATAGTCCGCTTGGACCAAGACACGACGCTCAACGCCGGAACTTATCTGTTCATGCCAGGCGATGCTGGCCACCATCCGGTTCCGCTAATGCTTGAGGCGGAGGATGTCACGCCGCCCGCAACTGACAGAGGCATGATTGCGCGGTTCTTTCAAGCATCGGAGCACAAAGGGGCTGTGATCCGGCTTATTTCAAATCCCGAAATACGCGCAACGATCGACGCTGATTAATCCTCCGCCGCATCTCCACTCCTCTGCCCTTTCTTCCGCTGCCTGGTCGAGCGGGGTTTGCCGACATTGGGTTGGGGAACGCCCACGTCAATCGCTTCAAACAGAGCAAGAGCGTAAGCCTCGGCATGGTGGCGCACGCGAGCACCCGTGCATGCGAGCAGCCATGTCGCGGTGATGCAGATGATTGCGCCTCATTTTGGTCATACGAGCCGCTAAATTGTTTTCCGTAAAGCGGACATGATTGGTACAAAGTTCGCATGCGGGGTTAGGCTGTGTAATGGTCTATCCCGCATATAGGCGTGCTATAGAAAACCCGCATTGTGCATATTGACCTCGCATCGGAAGGGACGCGGCAGCATGTCTGCTGGCAGATTGATCTGATCCTTGTCCACTAAACAGCCTTTTTCCTTTTCTTATTCGTCGCGTTGGTTGTCATATCGCACACGGCGAGTAAAGCGTAGGCATATTGGAACCCGGCTTCCCGAACCCAGCGCTTGGTCACGACAAAAAACCACGCAAGCATGGCAAACAGATTGACCGCAAATGTTGCTAGGATAGCGGGGCCAAGATCAGATGCTACTTTTGCTAACGCCGCAAAGTCACAATTTCTTATGGAATCCACGAGATTAGGGGCTTTGTTAAAAATTGTGAGCATCGTGATGACCAACGTCAGGAGGCAAAGGGTGAGTGCGAAAGGCTTGAGGCCCAGCAAATTACGACGAAATCCGTATTGCGCATTCTCGCGCTCCACCATCGCAAACTCTTTACCTCGAGTACTTTCTTTCAACCATCGTATTGCTGAATCATACACCGCATTAGCGCCTGCGGGATTCGCTTGCTCTTCCTGAACCGTGGGGAAGGATAGACTTTCGGGCACTACGCCCGCCAGATATGTGTGATAACGCAGCCGGGTATGCTGATCGAGTTCGCTGTCATGGCGCAAAAGTAGTGTTGTCGGCCATCCGCCCCACCTCTTAAGTAGTTTTGGCTCAATCCGCTTACCCTTGGTGCGAGCATACGAGCCAAGAGCGTATAGAAGGCCGCATGATGTCGCTAATGTAAGAAGTGTCGCACCGCCACTGGAAAGCAGAAGCCACGGGAACCATGCCAGTATGGTAAGAAGGGGAGGAAAAATCGTTAGAAGAGCAGGAAACAGTCTGGCCTGCCGACCATAGCTATCGAATAGCTGTGCAATACCGTTCGGGATCGGTATTGCCACCGTCAAGCCTCCTCATAGGAATCGGGATATGCGGTCGGCACCAATGGCGTGTAATCTGGCCGTGACGGAGCGGCACCACCCGACGTACGGATGTTTTGGCCCTCGGTCATGTGAAGATTTGCACCACGATGGATAAGCGCGCGTTGTACGACCTTACGGGGATGGTCTTCATCTGCCTTCGCTGAGCTGATGTAGGCCTGAAAATGCCCGGTCTCCTGCGGCTCCTGGAGAATTGGGCCTACAATAGCGTTTAGCAGATCCGCATTAACATTGTGCCGCCCACCATGGTGTGGAACTTGGAACCGGTCGATCCCCGGAAGGGTCAAACCGACATATGGTGCATGGTCGATTACCTCCTGTAGACCGTTTCGTCCCGTATCAGCAGTCAACAGGATTTTCTTGCCATTCAGAGTCGCGTACTGGACGACACTCATCTCATTTTCGTTGCTCGTATCTCCTGGCGGAAAGGCTTCCGCTCCCCATGATGCTCGGAGCAACGCGACCACTGTCTTCGCCTTCTCCACGATGGTACCCAAAATACTGTCGATTCTGGATTCCATACCCGAGCTTTCCGGCGTCTTGTTCGACGTTAAAATGAGGTCGAGGTAGCGCTCGCGCGAGGGGGCCATGACGTGGAATGCACCGATCTGCGCCCCTTGGAACGGCTCATAGATTGGAATGCCCTTGTCAATCGCTATATCTTCAAGAGCTGCAAGGTTAGTGTAAGCACGCCGCAGGGCGCCTTGCAGGTGTGGTACACTCTCATAGGTATCAAAATGCTCAATTAGCTCTTCCGCATGCTCCCACGGGCGGAGCATCCATAGTTCACCGATCTCAAAATGTTCGAGAACTGCGACCAGGCCACGTGCGTGATCCCCATCGTTGTGCGTCGCGACCACGCGATCGATGAATGCCGGATTGTCGTAGTACTTGTTGATGAGATCTCGAAGACGCTCCCCGCTGGTAGTATAACCCCCATCAACAACGTGGATGGTCGTCTGTCCTGCCAATTCATAGCGAATTGCTATTGCATCGCCGCTCTTGCTTGTTTCAACACCTAAGAAATCTATTTCAAAGAAATCAGCCATTAGGTGTTCTTTTCTCCGAGAAAAAATTAATGCGATATCACTACACAAGCTGCGACTAGATATAGATGGAAAGCGTCATAAGCTTTTGCAAGACGATGTAGAGGCTTTTTCCACGAGCGATTAGCCAACGCCGGGAACTCATTTCCTCATCATGTAAAACTGGTGACTTCAGCTCAAACTCTGGACACCTTTATCATAAAAACGTTCACTATTGAAATTTCATGCCTAATAGCAGACCTTCTGCTCCCCCCCGTTCCAACGTAAGCACTTAACGCAACAAATTGCTGATCTTCGTCCCCTGGTAGCCCCTTGATAGGCGTCACCGTGGCCGAGCAACTCAAAATTATCATGAGTCCTCCTCCTCAGCCAGAATCCAGAGAGCCAGTCAAATTGTCCAATCAGCCTAATCTCGAAGCTCTTAATAAAAGCTGCGAACGCAGCATTACAAAAATGAGTGACGACGAGGCACTCGAACATATCGGTCGGCTGATCGACGATTCCTGTGATGCTGCATTTGAACGCGGTGCGAAGCGCGCATTGTACTTGCTTGATGAGCTTACAAAAAGGCCACTCACCGAAGAACTAGCTGTGCTGGCGGAATATTTCCGGGCTAATGCGTGGGCTACGCGATCACAGATTGCTAATATTCGGCAATCCTGGTCTTGGGAGAGTGTAGAACTTCAGGAAGAGATGTTGGCGTTCACGCGCGCATCCAGCCATCCCGGGTTCATGAAACTTGATAATGGACGGCGCTGCCAGATACTGACCAATCGTGCCAATCTGCTCGACAGGGTCGGTCGCTCGATCGATGCAATCGCCGGTTGGGACGAGGCGCTCCGCATTGATCCGCACTTCGCGAAGGCTCTCGGTAATCGCGGTGCCGGACTTAGGCAATATGCCGGTATGATCGATGACAATCAAGAGCGAACCATTCTGGCGCTCCATGCCTATGACAGTTTCTGCAAGGCAATGGCGCCGGATGCGGTGTATGACTCTGCCGACTTTCTGTCCGTCATTGCGCAATTCAAGGACATGGCCGAGGCTCTTGGAAGAGCGGTCAATGTCGATGCTGCGCGAGCAATGCAGAATCTCGATCAGGGTGAACAGGGCCGGTCGAAAGTGGAACGCGCTTATCGTCAGTGGTGCCTCGATAAACGGCTGTTTCTTAGCCCATTGAACGATCTGGGACCGTATCTCGCCGCAGCGACCGATGACCTGATGTTGCCCGGCATTAGGGAGAGGTTCGACGAGCGGCCCGGTGACTATTCACCGCCTCCGATTATCGGCTTTTTTAGCCAAATGAAACAGGAATACGTCTCGGCGCGCTACATGCTGTTCGAAGGAATGAGTAGCACACGGGTCCATTTCTCCGACCGTGGGGTCACGCTCACTAATACGCTCGATTACCCGCTCTATTCACTTGCGAGCGAGAGGGTGCGCACAGCATTTCGTATCGCATATTCCTTACTCGACAAGATTGCATTCTTGATCGACCGGTATTGGAAATTGGGAAAGATACCCGCGCATATCAGCTTCAAGAATGTCTGGATGGTCGAAAAGAAACAGAGACTGCTTCCGCAGTTCGCAGAATCAAACAATTGGTCTCTACGAGGACTCTATTGGCTCTCAAAGGAACTGTTTGACGATCAACTCAAGCAGACAACGTCCGCAGATGCCCGAGAACTCCATGCGATCCGCAACGCTCTTGAACACACCTATCTGCGTGTAAGCATGGGTTGGGCCAAACCGCTCCCGATCGAGCCCTCCAACACCAGTAGTTTTGGGATTGCCATTGGGAGCGACGAACTGGAATCGAAGGCGATCCGGGTAATGCAGATTGCGCGATCGGCTTTGTTTTATGTGTCATTCGCGATTAGGCATGAAGAGCGCAAGAAGTTGCGTGATGATTCGGAAGAGATGGTTGGATCAATGCCACTTTACTTGTTCGAAGATCGGTGGAAGCGCCGTGATCCACATTAAAAAAGACTGCCTTGTCAGGATAATAGTATTTTGGTCTGACTGGGTGTCAGGTAATTTAAATTGTGATCCGAAAGCCGACATTCCGTTGCCCTGAAGGGTTTCGGGCGCCGCGAGGCGTACGAAAGTCTGGGAAGACCGAACCCGCGACACCGGGACTCAGTTATGGAGAATTTGCAACTGGCGCCACCCCGTGGGAGAGCCTGAGCCAGAGCATACAGGTGCGTTTGTGGAACTGGAACGGGTTTTTGTGACCGGATCTGCATGACGCGATGTCAGAACTGGCGGTGCAGGCAGCAATTTTCCCGATTTTTTCAGTGATGCGTACAGGAGCCTCGGTTTGCCGGCGCGGAGCCACTCCGACATCGGGATCGGTCATGCTGTCGTATCTGCGGGCTGTCATGGTGATCCCTTGGTTGGATCACTCGCCTGTGGCGGCCCTCGGGGCTGGCACCATCGGGGAAGGATCTGGATGACGACCATCGGACCACCACAGCATGGGCACGGCGGTGGCGTGACCGGTTCGGCTTCCGGGACTTCTGGCGCTGGTGTGGATATGACATTCAGCAGTTCCCGCACCCGGGCGAGGCTGGCCTTGCGGCTGGAACTGGCCAGTAGGCCATAATGGCGGATGCGATGAAATCCCCGTGGCAGGACATGCAGCATGAAGCGGCGGATGAACTCATCCGTGGCGAGTGTCATGACCTGCTGCTGGTGGGCCGTGTCCCGCCGGTAGTCCTTGTAGCGGAACGTCACGCCGTTTTCGTTGAACGCCAGGAGGCGGCGGTTCGAGATGGCGACACGGTGGGTATAGCGCGACAGGTAGGCCAGCACTGCTTTAGGACCGGCAAAAGGCGGTTTGGCGTAGACGACCCAGCGCGTGCTGCGCACAGGGGCCAGATACCGCATAAAGGCACGGCGGTCTGCCAGAGGGGCAAGCTGCCCCCGAAAGGCCAGCCGGTCGGCATCGAAAAGTGCGCGCAGCCGGGTCAGGAACAGGCGGCGGAACAGTTTGCCCAGCACGCGAACGGGCAGCAGGAAAGCCGGTCGCGATGAGATCCAGCGCTGGCCATCGGGCGAGAGACCGCCACCCGGCACGATCATGTGCACATGGGGATGGTGGGTCAGCGCCGAACCCCAGCTGTGCAGCACGGCGGTGATGCCGATGCGCGCCCCCAGATGCCGGGGATCGGCGGCGATCGTCATCATCGTCTCCGAGGCGGCCTGGAACAGCAGGGCGTAGAGAACGGCCTTGTTCTGGAGCGCGATGTCGGCGATCCGCGCAGGCAGGGTGAAGACGACATGAAAATACCCGACCGGCAGCAGATCGGCCTCCCGCTCGGCCAGCCATGTCCGCGCGGCGTTTCCCTGACAGCGCGGACAATGACGGTTGCGACAGCTGTTATAGGCGATCCGCCAGTGTCCACAGTCCCCGCAGGCCGCGACATGACCACCAAGGGCCGCCGTGCGACAGTGTTCGATCGCCGACATGACCTTGAGCTGCTGCAGGGGGAGACGGCCGGCATGGGCTGACCGCCAGGCAGGGCCGGCAGCCCGGAAGATGTCCCCCAGTTCGAGGGAGGCGGACATGACCGCCCCCGCCCGGGGATCAGCCGTCGGGCCTCGCCTGCGTTGTCGCCAGCATGCCCAGTCTGTCGAGCGGACTGATGACGGCCCGCACGGTCCGTGTCGCAACTTTTGTATAAAGGGCCGTGGTCTCCAGGCGGGAATGACCCAGCAGAACCTGGATCACGCGGACATCAACACCATCCTCAAGCAGGTGCGTGGCAAAGCTGTGCCGCAGGGTATGAGGCCCCACACGTCTGGTGATCGAAGCAGCCCGCGCGGCATCGACAACCACACGATGGAGCTGCCGTGTGCTGATGGGCCTCATGGTGTCCTGCCCGGGAAAAAGCCAGCCACCGGAATGCATCACGCCCTGCTGGCGTCCGGCCTTCCACCACTCCCGCAGCAGGGGCAGAAGGTCTGCCGGAAGCATGGCGTTGCGATATCGTCCCCCTTTGCCCCGTTCGACCCTGAGCAGCATGCGCTCGCTGTCGATATCGCTGATCTTGAGAGCTGCGACCTCGGCCACCCGCAGGCCTGCCCCATAGGCGACCGACAGGGCGGCCTGATGCTTGAGGCATACGGTCGCGTTGAGCAACCGGGCAACTTCATCACGGCTCAGCACGACGGGCAGGTTGCGGGGCTGCGCTACCCGGACCAGCTTGCGTGCAAGGTCGGGGCGGTCGAGCGTCTGGGTGAAGAAAAACCGCAGCGCCGACACGATGGCATTCATGGTCGGTGTCGGCATGCCAGCCGCGTTCTGAGCAATCTGGAACTGGCGCACATCCTCGACTGTTGCCGTGTGGGGTGAGCGGCCCAGAAACGTGGCGAAACGGCCGACATCTCGAAGGTAATTGCGCTGCGTCTCCCGGGAGAACCGCCGCACCGCCATGTCATCAAGCAGGCGCTGGCGAAGGGGACTGATTGCAGCAATGCACAGGGACTCTGTCATCATCTGGCTCCTTCTAGTGGGAAGAAGCCAGAGTGCTTGGCCCGATCAGGACAGTTCCAAATAAAACAGATCGCTCACGCCGTGGTGACAGACCTGCACACCGCACCAATCCCGCGTAGCGGGTTCGTTCTTCCCCCCTAGTCCGCCTGTCTGCTCAGTGATGTAGGAGCAGACAGGCGGCAGTCGCCTACATGTAAGACGGAAGCGGAAGAGCGGAAGCTTCCTGAAAGCAGACACTGACCAAAATACGTTTCAGGATTTTGCCAAATGCCGGGATCAGCTTGACGGTAACTTCAGAAGCAGAGCGAGACCCGACTGTAGAGCTTCCCCACATAAGGGGTTCAGCAGGAATAACCATTGCGGAATGAGGAAAACGCTTTCCGTCGGAATCCGATGCTCTTCCCCGAACAAAGCAATGAAAAGAAGTGACACGATGACGTGATTTTTCCCGAGCAGGGGCAGACAGTTTGAAACCCTGATCGGCTAAGAGCATTAGAAGTCACATCCATACCATACGAGAACGCGATGACAGCCACCCGACGCCATCTTCTCGCCCTTTCTGCTCTGGGAAGCGCTGCGGTTCTGATGCCACGAAGCGGACAGGCGCAGGACGCACAGCATGCTGGCGACGTGACCCTTACCCTGGGAAACGTGGTCCGTAACACATTGCCCCTGAACGTGGCTCAGACGGGTCAGCGGTTTCGTCCTCCGACGCGCATAGGACTTGGTGGGGTTCCCATTGGAAACGGTTTCGCGGCTGGTACGGATGAAGATGCCGAAGCTGCGCTGGAAGCCGCATGGGCTTCAGGGGTGCGTTATTTTGACACATCGCCTTGGTATGGTCTGGGTCTGAGTGAGCGGCGGTTTGGTCATTTTCTGCATACGCGGCCACGAGATGAATTCGTCCTGTCCACCAAGGTTGGCCGATTGCTGACCGCCGCTCCCCAGCCGCCAGGTGGTACGATGTGGCACGATCCATCTCCTTTTGCATACCGCTATGAGAGGCCATCGTGTGGAAAGTACGCTAAACAACGTTTAGCATGAACAGTAGAAGAACGTCTGGGTAGCGTGATCTTGTCTGAGGGCAAGTCGCTGTTTCTTTGTTGAACAACGGCAAGCAGCACGGAAGTTAGCGGATGAAATATCCGCTAACGCGCCAATATGGCTGTTCACGAGAAAGTACGACGGTTTCAACCGCGTTGGGTTTGTTAGCGAAACGCGTCTGGAACTGAATGATCTGATAGTCACCCGCCGGCGTGCCCGGCAGCGTTTTTGTCTGCATCACGCTTTGGAAGGTGCGTGATGACGGGCGTCCCAACGGTTGTCGTACAGACTGGATCGTAGTGGCCCACTGCGCCGAGGTGATCTTTGCCTTGAACAGTGTGCCTGCGGCTTGCCAGCTTGCATCCCACTGCCCTTCATCAAGCAATTCGACCCATTTGCGGGCATCCGCCGATGCCTTTGTTTCGGCAGGACGGGCAATGCTTGTCGAAATATTCTGGGCGGAAACCCGGGCGTCGTCCTGCCCGCTGATGGTCAAAAGCGCTGCGGCCGCAATGATAAGAGACATGATAAGCATTCCTCCGGTAAGCCACGCCAGGCGATGCCCCGATGATCGCGGCAATTCTGGCTCTTTGGCCCTATCCACCGAAGAAGCTGCTTCGACACCCCCAATTTCCTTGGGGCCGACAAAATTGGGGGTGCCCCCATCCATCTCGGCGAGACGTCGGGCAGCTTCACGGCTGCTCGAAACGCCCAGCTTGCGCCGTGCATCGCGTAGGCGGTCATTTATTGTGTGCACCGACAGACCAAGCGTATTGGCAATGGATTTTGCGTCATGGCCGACCAGAAGCAGACGCAGCGCTTCTTTCTCTCGCGCGCTGAGAACCACTTGATCGTCTGTTGTCATGATACAGCCGATGGTGTCGGCCGCGCGACGCCAAGTCGCTTCATCTCGCGATAGACGGTCGATCGCCCGATCCCGAGCTGACGCGCCGCTTCAGCCGGCGACACGCTCGCCGCGATAAGTTTCAGCGCCGCGCTTACCTTGTCGCTGTCGAGCGGCTGCCGCCCCGGCAACCTGCCCTTTGCCCTCGCCGCCGCAATCCCGTCGCGTGTACGTTCTGAGATCAGTCGCCGCTCAAAATGCGCAATGGCGCCGAAGACGTGGAAGATCAGCTCTCCGGCTGCGGAGGAAGTGTCGATTTTCTCC
>NZ_JAAABN010000015.1 GCF_011516765.1 Acetobacter sicerae
TCGCTCAAACTGAACAGGGACTTGGGATCCATAGTAGGCCTCCGTGATCGCGTAACTTCAATGAATCACCATAGCCGTCCAAACGCTACCGGTTTTTGCGGGTCTCCAGCTTATGGCTATCCGGGCGATGGCGCCGGAGGTATTGATATCGCGTTGCAACGCGAAGTGGACGCAGGTCGCGTCGAATATGTGCAGGTAAGACATGAAGAAATGGCGGCCTTCATGGCGACAGCACATGCCAAGTTTACCGGGCAGGTGGGGTTGTGTTTCGCTACGTCAGGTCCCGGCGCAATTCATCTTCTGAACGGGCTTTATGATGCCAAACTCGACCATGTTGGTGTCGTCGCGATCATGGGGCAGCAGGCACGAACGGCAATTGGCTCGAATTATCAGCAGGAAGTCGATCTGCAATCGCTCTGCAAGGATGTGGCATGCGAATACATTGTGACGGTGACTGAACCGTCACAAATGCGGCATGCCATTGATCGTGCCGTGCGTATTGCCCGCGATAAACGATCACCTACGGTCGTCATCGTTCCTAACGATCTGCAGGAGTTATCCTATTCCGAGCCACCGATGGAGCATGGTTCGACCCATACAGGCATTGGCACGACAATCGGAAGCAAAGTGCCGGAGGACGCAGGTCTCCGCGCGGCAGCCGATATTCTGAATGCTGGAAAGAAGGTTGCCATCCTTGCGGGGGCCGGTGCGCTTGAGGCAACGGATGAGTTGCTGGAAATCGCGGAAATTCTCGGTGCTGGCATCGCCAAGGCGCTTCTGGGAAAAGCTGCGGTTCCGGATGAGGTGCCTTTCGTTACGGGCTCGATTGGCCTGCTGGGTACAAAACCTTCATGGGATCTCATGAAGGAATGCGACACGTTTCTGATGGTGGGATCATCGTTTCCCTATAGCGAATTCCTGCCAAAGCCGGGGCAGGCGCGTGGGGTACAGATCGACATCAACGGCGCCAATCTCTCTCTGCGTTATCCAATGGAGATCAACCTTCAGGGTGACAGCGCCGCAACCCTGCGCGCTCTGATCCCACTGCTTCAACGCAACGATGACCGGTCGTGGCGCACGCAGATCGAGAAAGAAGTCGCCGATTGGTGGAAAGTTCTGGAAGCCCGCGCCATGACCAGTGCTCAGCCCCTCAATCCACAGCGTGTGTTCTGGGAGCTTTCACCGCGTTTACCCGAGAACGCGATCATTACCGCTGACTCCGGTTCCGTCGCCAACTGGTATGCGCGTGATCTCAAAATGCGCCGTGGAATGAAAGCCTCTCTTTCAGGTGGGCTAGCGTCGCTTGGCGCGGGGACACCCTACGCGATGGCGGGAAAGATGGCCTATCCTGAGCGCACCGTCATTGCCTGCATGGGGGATGGCGCCATGCAGATGAACGGTCTGAACGTGATGATCACGATTTCCAAATACTGGAAACAATGGTCCAATCCGAAACTGATTGTTCTTGTGCTGAACAATCAGGATCTCAGTCAGGTGACTTGGGAAGAGCGTATTCAGCTCGGTAAAGGGAAGACGGAATCCACACAGTCCATTCCGGATTTTCCCTATCACAAATACGCTGAACTACTGGGTCTGAAAGGCATCTGTGTCGATGATCCAGAAAAAGTGGCGGCTGCCTGGGACGAAGCTCTGAGCGCCGACCGTCCGGTTATTCTTGAAGCACGTACGGACTCAAACGTGCCGCCGCTGCCACCACATATCACCTTGCAGCAGGCAAAGGCGTTCCTCTCTTCCCTGCCTACGGAACCCGAGCGTGCCAGCGTCATCATTGGATCGGCGAAGGAAATGCTGGCCTCTATCCTGCCTTCGCACAAATCGTAAGCTGTTCTGATATTTCCCCAGAAGCGTAACAGCGCAGGCTTTTACGCTTCTGGTGGACAGTTCCGCAGCCGATGACACCATGGCGCATTTGGCAGATCGATCGGGATCAAGACCTGCCTCCCTAGTATTCCTCAGTTGATGATGGGATTTACCAGAGATGGTCAGATCCGGCAGGATTGTTCGGGCGGACGGGGTAGGCGTTTCAGGCTTTCCATTCAGAGAGAGAAATCCGCAACGATATACCAACGCCGGGCGTCGCGGCACTTCAATCTCAGCTTGTGGAAGTGCTGGCAAAAATATCAAAAGATGGTTTCTACATATTGCACTACAGACGGCGGGACAGGACCTTTGCCGGTCCTGCGGGAAATGGTTTTAACCAGCTTTTATCTGTCCTGTCGCGATCAGAGCATTGGTCTGCCTCCGGTCACAGGAAGAACGGCTCCAGTCGTGTAGCTGCTTTCATCTGATGCCAACAGCACATAGGCAGCTGCCAGTTCTGCTGGTTGGGCAGCTCGTCCAAGAGGGGTGTTTTGACCAAATTCGGTAATAGCCTCTTCCGGCATTGTGGATGGAATGAGAGGTGTCCAGACAGGACCGGGGGCAACAGCATTAACGCGGATATTCCGTTCTCCTAACATTTGCGCAAGACAGGCTATGAAATTGGGGATAGCCGCCTTTGTCGCGGCATAGGCGGGTAGGTGAGGGGAAGGTTGGACCGCGTTAATCGAACTCGTGTTGATGATCGATGCACCGCTCTGCAGGTGTGGCAAGACCGCCTGACATAGAAAGAACATACCGTAAAAATTTGTGCGAAATGTTGTGTCGAGTTCTTTTTCATCAATTTCGGAAAGATCCGTCACGGATTTCTGGTGGGCAGCATTATTGACAAGAATATCCAGTTGCCCGAATTCATCGATTGTGCGTTTTATGATCTCATTGCAATGCGACCTTAGCTGGATATCTCCTGGAAGCAGGATAGCGCGGCGGCCTGCCTTTGTACCCAGTCAGCGGTGGTCTGAGCATCTTTCTCTTCTGTAAAATGAGCGATTGCAATGTCAGCGCCTTCGCGAGCAAAGGCAATCGCGACCGCCCGGCCTATTCCGGAATCTGCCCCGGTTATCAAAGCAGTTTTTCCGGAAAGTTTTCCTGATCCCCGATAGCTGTCTTCTCCATGATCGGGAGTGGGATTCATTTTTTCTGTATCTCCCGGAACAGCTTGATGCTGTGCTGTGAATTTTTCTTCCGATGACATGATATTTTCTCCTTGAGACTGTATTCCCAAAGGTCATCAGGAAAGAAAGTTTCTCGGTTCTGGAAAAACACACTGCGAGTGCCTGCAGGCGTTCAGAACCGAGAAACTTTCAGCTGACCGTATCGTTTGGCATTTTACTCGCTGCACGGAGTTGTTTTTACAAGTTGATGCGTCGTCATTCTCAGCAAACAAATCGTGCGCGGAACTGTAATCCTGAAAAATGCAGGTATGGGTGATCTGGGACCTTCCTTCCATTTTCCAGGAGTCTGCAAAACATGACCTATGTTTTGAAAAAGGAAAGCTCCCATGAAAAAAGCCTGCCTCCTTCTCGCCGCAGCATTGTGTTTCTCAACACCAGCTCTGGCACAGTCTCTTTCTGAAAAAACGGGCCTGAATTCCGTGATGGGAATTGCGCCAAAAACGGATGATTTCATTCAGAGCGTTGCATGGAGTGATCTTTTTGAGATTCAGTCCAGTCAGATGGCTCTATCAGACCCCTCGCTTAAAGTATTTGCGTCGAGAATGATCGCGGACCACCAGAAAACCTCGGCAGAACTGAAGCAGCTTGTTAGCGCCAACAATATGGCAACCACGCCTCCGGCTTCCGTCGATGACACACATAAAAGAAAGCTGGATACACTGCATGGTCTCCATGGCGATGGCTTTGTGAGACAGTATCGTAAGGATCAGATTTCCGCTCATGAGGACGCTCTGTCACTTTTCCGGCGGTATGCGAAGAGCGGTGAAAATGAAGCGCTGAAGAAATGGGCAGCAGATACCATACCCACTCTTGAGGAACATCTGAAAATGGCGGAGAGCCTACCGGAATAACATCAGGAATTTTCAAGAAACTACGTTTCTTAATCAGCAAGGATTTATGAGTTTGATTTCCGGTCTGGATCGTAAGCTCCTGCTGGTACAGACTGGAGTCTGTGGTATCGGACTGGTCATGTACGGTCGGAATATGTGCTGATCCTGACGCGTTCATCTAATGCTTATGGGCAGAAAGATATTGGCCTCTGGCATGGTGCTCTGCTTCTGATCAAACCGTTCCATACAACAAAAACAGATGCCCGTTTCTGGCCAGCACATGACCGTCGTAAAGCGAGCCAAACCGTGTATCCGGAAAACTATATTGGGAGGGGGTATTGAGGGAAGGAAACCACTTTGTCATTCAGAAGCACGATGCGCGACGATTGCATTACGATTTTCGTCTTGAACTGAATGGTGTTCTGAAAAGCTGGGCAGTGACAAAAGGACCAAGCCTTGTCCCGGGTGAGAAACGTCTCGCAGTTCAGGTCGAAGATCATCCTTTGGACTACAGTGATTTCGAAGGCACGATCCCTCAAGGAAAGTATGGTGGTGGCACGGTGGCTGTCTGGGATCGCGGAATCTGGACTTCCCTCGAAGACCCTGAAAAAGGGCTGGTGGAAGGACATCTCGATTTCGAGTTGTATGGAGAAAAACTCACCGGGCGCTGGCATTTGATCCGGATGAAAGGCAGGCCCCACGATAAACGTGACAACTGGCTGCTGATCAAAGCTGCTGATGACGCAGCCCGCAGTCCCGACGCTCCGGACATTCTTGAAGAACAGCCTGCTTCTGTCAAAACAGGCCGGACGATTGCGGAAATCGCTGAGAATAAACCTTCCCGCTATCCAGAAGGAAAACCTCTTTCGTGAATAAGGAAAGGAGCAGAGCTTCTTTTCCGAAAACCGATGGAGCCGAAACCAAAACGGGTATGAAATATTGCGAATTACCCGCTTTCATCTCGTCGGGCAGAGCATAAGAGTGTTTCAGATATTCTGTTCCACTCAGGATGGAATGACTATCATTACCCAGTTCCCCATCACGTATACACTTTTTTTGCGCAGCAAAAACCTTCAGTATGTCCCGCAGGGAGCCATGTCGATGATCGGCAGAAAGAAGCCCAAGCGTTGGTCAGGAGATGTCACCTGTCACAGTGATGCGCTGGATCTCGAACCCGATATCTTTACGTCCGACGACCCACGCCATATCGCGGAATCCCTGAAACATTCAGCCGAGACCAGCACGCGCCGAAAAGCTCAGCCTTTTCGCTCGGCGATGTCGATGCTGGTTTTCTATGTCAATCGGGTAGGGCGTTCGCTTTCTCCACAGAGGCATCAGGTTCTGGATAGAGCCAAAAAAGAACTCCGCCGCGTATTCGGTCGTCCCGGCTGAACTCCCGCGTTCTGTTATTTCTCGTTTTTCTTACGCGTTTCAGCAGCTTTTTTCGCTGAAGCAGAACGTTCTTCCGCTGGCCGGTGTGCAGACGCCGTCCCACCAGCCTTGCCGCCCTTCCGTGACGGTTCGTGTGTTACGGCGTGACCTCTCCCCGAGCCGCTTTTCTTGCCTCCACCCGTTTCCTTGTTGACAGTGGCCCAGGCACGGCGTTCTGCTTCATCCTTGCTGACGCCACGTTGTTCATAGCTCTCTTCGATATGTTCGGCCTGTCTCTTCTGCTTGTCCGTATAGGCGGACTTGTCTCCACGTGGCATGATCCATCCTCCAGTCTTGTGCTGTTCAAACGATCCCGTCTACATTCGACGTAAGGCCTGTTTCTGTGATAAAGCAGGAAGACAGAAAAAGTTTTCCTGTTTTCAGTCCTGCAGACCCTGATAGCGATCCGCACTTCAAAATTATCGGTCCCAGGTCATAAACCGCCCAGCACGACGGACGTTGTCTGAAGGCCGACAACCTCTGAACAGCAGGACATCATAGTCGATAGAAAATAGGCAGGTGGTATGAATGCAATTGTTCTACTGGCACTTGCCCGTCCCTATACATTTGTCGTGATGGCCATCCTTATCGCCATAACCGGTGTGCTTTCCGCAATCCGCACGCCGCAGGATATCTTTCCCGAGATCGGAATTCCCGTCATTGCGGTGGCATGGACCTATAGCAATCTCTCCCCGCAGGACATGTCCGGGCGCATCGTGCTGCCGTTCCAGCGCACCCTGACCACGACGGTCAACAACATCGAGCATATCGAGGGACAGTCGCTGACGGGCATCGGGGTGATAAAGATCTTTTTTCAGCCCGGCACCGATGTGCGTATTGCCAATGCGCAGGTCACGGCCATTGCCCAGACCATCCTGCGCCAGTTACCCGTAGGCACCACCCCGCCGCTGATCCTGAATTACAACGCCTCCACTGTGCCGATCGTACAGCTTGCTCTGTCGGGCGAGGGCATGACCGAACAGCAGCTTTATGATTACGGCTTCAACTTCATCCGTAATCGGCTGGTGACGGTGCCGGGCGCGGCCCTGCCGTACCCCTATGGCGGTCGCGTGCGCCAGATCCAGATGGATCTCGACCCCGGCAAGTTGCAGTCCCGTGGCGTATCGGCTCAGGATGTGGGCAACGCCCTGACCACCCAGACACAGATCACCCCCGCCGGTTTCGTAAAAATCGGGGAATACCAGTATAATTTCAGACTGAACAATGCGCCGCTTTCGGTCGAACTGCTCAACATGCTGCCCGTGCGTACGGTCAACGGCGCCGTCGTGCGTGTGCGTGATGTGGCCCATGTGCGTGACGGTTCCACACCCCAGCAGAACGTGGTGCATGTGGACGGTCAGCGCTCCGCGCTTCTGACCGTGCTGAAATCGGGCGCCACGTCCACCATCGCCATTGTGGAGGGGATCAAGGCGATGATCCCCGATGCCACACGCGGCCTGCCCAAACAGCTTAAGCTAAGGCCCGTCAACGATCAGTCGCTTTTTGTCCGTGCGGCGGTGGATGGAGTCATGCGCGAAGGGGCGATCGCGGCGGGCCTGACCAGCCTCATGATCCTTCTGTTCCTTGGTTCATGGCGCTCCACGCTGATCGTGGCGACCTCCATCCCGTTATCGGTCATGGGTGCTGTCGTGGCCCTGTCCGTGCTGGGCGAGACGCTGAATGTCATGACACTGGGCGGCCTTGCGCTGGCCGTGGGCATTCTGGTGGACGAGGCGACGGTCACGATCGAGAATATCGAGCGTCATCTGGAAATGGGCAAGGACGTCCATACCGCCATCGTTGATGGATCGGGAGAGATCATCGTCCCGGCCTTTCTCTCGCTTGTATGTATCTGCATCGTGTTCGTGCCGATGTTCTATCTGCCGGGAGTGGCGGGCTTCCTGTTCGTGCCGATGGCGCTGTCGGTCATGTTCGCCATGACCATGTCCTTCATCCTGTCACGCACGCTCGTGCCGACCATGGCCATGTTCCTGCTGCGCCCGCATGAGGACGAAAAGCAGCCCAGACAGAATATCTTCACACGCTTCCAGCAGGGGTTCGAGCGGCGTTTCGAGGCGTTGCGCGCCCGCTACAGTGCGCTTCTGGGAAGTGTTCTGGACTATCGCGGTCGGTTTGTGGCCGGTTTCCTGTGCTTTGCCGCTCTCAGCATGGGCCTGCTGCCATTTCTTGGTCGCAATTTCTTTCCGCAGGTCGATGCGGGCACGATGACCCTGCATGTGCGTGGCCCCATAGGCATGCGGATCGAGGAGACCTCGGCCCTGTTCCAGCGCATCGAGAAGGAGATCCGTCAACAGGTTCCGGCAGACGAGATTGACTCCATTGCCGACAATATCGGCCTCCCTACCAGCGCCATCAACGTCGCCTATAACGCATCGGGTACCATCGGACCGCAGGATGGGGACATCCTTGTCGCTCTCAAGGAAAATCATCATCCGACCGAGCGGTACATCCGCATTCTACGCCGCGAACTGCCCCGCGCATTCCCCGAGGCCAGCTTTGCCTTCCTGCCGTCGGACATCACGACGCAGATCCTCAATTTCGGCGCGCCAGCCCCGATCGACATTCAGGTATCCGGCCCCAACCCGGATGAGACACGGCAGTTTGCAGAGCGCATATTGCGCGCCATCCGCCCCATTGACGGTCTGGTCGACGCCCGTATCCAGCAGCCCGGCCATTACCCCGAACTGCGTTTTGAAGCGGATCGCACCCGCATCAACCAGCTTGGCCTGACGGAAGGGGATATCACCAACGCCATCGCGACCTCCATTGCCGGAACCGTGCAGACCGCCCCGCTTTACTGGCTGGACCCGCACAGCATGGTCACTTACCCCATCGCGGTGCAGATGCCTGAATACCGGATCAGTTCTCTGGCGGATATCATCGGCCTGCCCGTAACCGGGGTTTCGACTACCCAGCTTCAGGTGCTCGGGGCTCTTGGCGCGATCACGCGCGGCACGACTTCACCGGTCGAGGCGCAGTATAACATCCGCTCGCTGATCGATGTTTTCGCAGGCGGGGACGGGCGCGATCTGGGAGCCATCGCCTCGGACGTGCAGGCGGCCCTGCATCGTCTGGAGCATGATCGCCCCGAGACCGTCACGGTCACGCTGCGCGGGCAGTATCAGGCCATGACCACCGCCTTTTCCGGCATGGGATTTGGTCTTCTGGGTGCGATCGTTCTGATCTATCTGCTTATTGTCATCAATTTTCAGAGCTGGACCGATCCGTGCATTGTTGTGCTGGCGCTACCGGGCGCGCTGGCGGGGATATGCTGGATGCTGTTCGCAACGCACACCCCGCTTTCCGTGCCTGCTTTGACGGGAGCGATCATGTGCATGGGGGTGGCGACGGCCAACTCCATCCTTGTCATCACCTTCTGCCGCGACCAGCTCGCGGAGCATGGCGATGCGCTCAAGGCAGCCCTGACGGCGGGCAGCACCCGACTGCGGCCTGTCATCATGACGGCGCTGGCCATGGTCATCGGCATGTTGCCCATGGCGCTGGGGCTGGGTGAAGGCGGGGAGCAGAATGCACCGCTGGGACGGGCCGTCATTGGCGGCCTGATCTTCGCCACCTGCGCCTCCCTGTTTTTTGTGCCTTCACTCTTCGCCATCATCTACGACAGGCGCGCGCGCCATGGGGCAGACGGAGCCCATGCCCATGGCTGAAACTGACGCAGTCCCCGCCGTCGGAGCCAAACCTCGTCTGCGCTGGATCATTCCTGTCGCAGCAGGCGTTTTCGGGATCATTCTCGCCGTGGGAACGATCGTGCGTATCCATGACCGCCATCAGCTTCATGCGATGAATGTTGCGGCGCTGGTGCCCAGTGTGACGGTCGTGCATCCGGGAGGCCACGCTGTTGATACGCTGGTCCTGCCCGGTATCCTGCAGGCATGGTACAGCGCACCGGTCTATGCCCGGACCAACGGCTATCTTCGGAAATGGTATGTCGATATCGGGCAGAAGGTGGAATCAGGCCAGCTTCTGGCGGAAATCGATACCCCCGATGTTGATCTGCAACTTGCCGGAGCAAGAGCTGCGTTGGGCACACGGACCGCACAGCGTGATCTGGCGCGGATTACATCGCGCCGCTGGGACCGGCTGAATGCTGAAAACGCTGTATCCCAGCAGGAAACGGACGAACGCCGGGGAAATTTGGCAGCCAGCGAGGCTACGCGGCATGAAGCAGCGGCGGAGGTGGAACGGCTTGAAACGCTTTCCGCCTTCAAGCGCATCATTGCGCCTTTCACCGGTGTGGTGACCAGTCGCGCGACCGATATCGGTGCGCTGATCGTCGCCGGTACGGCTGCCAGCCAGCCGCTTTTTACCGTTTCGGACGTGAGCCGTCTGCGGCTTTATGTGCGTGTGCCGCAGGCTTATGCTGCGCGGATGCAGGAGGGGTTTGTGGCGCATTTCAGTGTGCCCGATTACCGTAACCGGCAGTTTGACGCTCTACTGCTCCGGTCTTCGGATGCGGTTGATTCCCAGTCGGGAACGATGCTGGTGCAGCTTGTCTATGATAACGGAGAAAATCTTCTCAAACCGGGTGCCTATGCCCAGATCGCCTTTACGTTTCACGGTCCGGAACCGCAGGCGCCGCCCACCGTGCGCATTCCCGCCAGCAGCCTGCTTTTTCGCAAGGACGGGACAACCGTGGCGCTGGTGGACGGGGATGACCATGCCAAAATACAGCCCGTCTCAATCCTGATCGATTTCGGGACCGAACTTGAGGTGACGGGCCTCACACCACAGGACAGGATCATAACCAACCCGCCGGATGATATCGGTGATGGAGACCCCGTCAAACCGCGTGAGGGTGGGCATGAAGAGTGAGCGGGGCAGGGCGGTCCTGTTTCTTCTCACCCTGCTGTGCGGCTGCGACCTGTCCCCCCGTTACCACAAGCCCACATTGCCCGACATACCCGCCACATTCCGGGAAACCGGACCGTGGACGCCGGCGCAGCCCGCCGATACCGCGCAACGGGGGGCGTGGTGGTCGGTCATGGGAGATGAGGATCTGAACCGGCTGGAGGACAGGGTTGAACATGGCAACCCGCAACTGGCCGCCGCCGTGGCGCGCTATGATGAGGCGCGGGCGCTGGTCAGGCGGGCGCGTGCTGATTTTTTACCCCAGATTGATGCGTCAGCCAGCGCACAACGTGAACGCGCGCTCTTTGCCGCCACCGGAAATTATTACGAATACCGCGACTATGAATCCGGCGGCACCGTTTCATGGGAACCGGATATCTGGGGACGTATCCGCAATCTGGTCAGGGCGGCGCGGGCCAATGCGCAGGCAAGTGCCGCCGATCTGGCGTCACTCCGTCTCAGTCTGGAAGGCGAACTGGGCGACGATTATTTCCAGCTTCGCGGTCTGGATGCCCGTGTCAGCCTCTTGCGAAAGACCATGGCAGCTTATTCCGCAGCGCTGGATCTGACCACAAAGCGCTTTGTCGGCGGGGCGTCGAATGAGCTGGATGTAGGCCGCGCACGCACCCAGTTGACCACAACGCAATCCCAACTGGAGCAATTGGTGGCGGACCGCGCGCTGGTGGAACATGCCATCGCCGTGCTGATCGGGGAGCAGCCTTCCACCTTTTCAATTCCGCCGAGGGATGAGCTGACGCCCGTGCCCGTCATTCCCATAACCGCGCCTGCGCACCTGCTGGAACGCAGGCCGGATGTCGCGTCAGCGGAGCGGCACATGGCGGCGGCCAATGCCCGGGTCGGGGTGGCGAGAGCAGCCTTCTTTCCCAACATCACGCTTGGGGCGATGGGTGGTTCGGAAACCACGACCCGTATGCTGGCGTCAGCCGGGACTGGTGTGTGGGCGCTTGGGCCGGCGCTGGCAACGCTCGCCATATTTGATGGAGGGCGGCGGTTCGCCAATCTGGCTCTTACACACGCGGAATATGCTCAGGCCGCAGCCAGTTACCGGCAGACGGCACTGACGGCTTTCCGTGAGGTTGAGGACCAGCTGGCGCTCCTCAACCATCTGGCCGATGCCGCCGCGCGGCAGGAAGAAGGGGTAACGGCGGCAACGCGCACCGACCATCTGGCCAGTATTCAGTATCGTGAAGGGGCCGTTGATTATCTACAGGTTGTCATCGCCCAGACGGCTGAACTTCAGGCGCGGGAAGACCTGATTACGGTTAATACGCGCCGTCTCGTAAGTGGCGTGGATCTTGTGCGGGCCATGGGAGGTAGCTGGGGGCCGCCGGAGGGGCCAAAAGCAAAATAGGTCTTCCGTTGTCCGCATGTTTCTGTTGCGTCCAGCCGGTTTGACGACACGATAGCTTTATCGGCGTGAGGCTCGGCTACTTGATCCTTATGGAAGGTGGGAGGTGTCCGATATCTGTCGCATCGCGCCACATTCCCCCATTGGGGAGGTATCCGCACTTCATATCATCTGTCGCAACACGCAATCAGCTTTGCTTTTCTCCGCATTGCATAGGGGGCGTTTCATGGGGAGGCTGGACGGCCGCATGGTCGCTGCCTGTCACGTAATCCTGGAGTTCACGTGCTTCCTGTTCGGCATTTTCAGCGCGGAGTTTGACAATATCTCCGATGCTGACCAGTCCGACGAGTTTTCCGTTGTCCAGAACGGGAACATGCCGATTGCGGGAATACGTCATGCGGCAGGCAATATCGTAAATACTGTCATCGGGTGTCGCGGTCGGCATATCCTTCGTCATGATATCCCTTGCGGTCAGGGCGGATATGTCCGCACCGTGTTCGGATAACATGTGAACGATCCCTTTTTCCGAGACCATGCCAATCAGTTGTCCATCAGGGCCAAGAACGGGTGCGCCACCAATATTATGCTGCGCCAGTATGGTGGCGACGTGCACAACGGGGTCGTCTGCTTTCACGGTAATGACCGTGCTGCCTTTTTGCGCCAGAATGTGAAAGACATGAGAGGACATGGGAAAATCCTTTCCATGTTTTGAGGGAATCGAAAATAAGTTTCGTCAACGCATCGTCATCTCGGCCTCTGTGTCAGACGGGATGGCGGAGACAGGAAGAAGAGGATGGAGGGCGCGGGCGGGAAAAAGCCCTCCAATCACCACGATTATTGTGAGAACGATGACAAGCGCCATCAGTTCCGGGCGGACATGCCGATTCAGGCTGGCGGATGGCAGCGATGGTGCTGACATCATGACACGGATGATGTTCAGGTAATAATACAACCCGATAATGCTGCCGATTATGAGCGCACCCAGCAGCAGGTTGCGCTGGTATTCAACTCCTGTCGCTGCGATCTCGAATTTTGCAAAAAATCCGATGCCGGGTGGAATGCCCGCAAGAGAAAGCAGCATGAGCGACAGGGCCGAAGCAAGAAACGGGCGGGTGAAAAACAGTCCCTTCCATTGCGCGATGACCGTGCCATCGGGGCCGTCAGGCGTTGCGAAAGCGGCAATGGTCGCAAAGACGCCTAATGTACTGGCTGTATAGGCCAGAAGATAAATGGTTATGGCTCCCGATTGCAGACGGCCGGGGCAAAGGAAGGCAATCAGCAGGTAGCCCACATGTGCAATGGATGAGCAGGCCAGAAGACGTGTGAGGCTGGTTTGACGCAATGCAAGAAGGTTGCCCCCCATGATGGTCAGGATAATGACGACATACAGGATGTCGTTGAGGAAGGGAGGCTGGTTTCCCGTTCCGAAATAGCGGACAAGTGAAGAAAATATCGCAATTTTAGAAACCACAGCCAGAAACGCCGCCACGGGAACGGGTGCGCCCTCCATCACGTCCAGCAGCCACATATGGAAGGGAACAGCAGAAAGCTTGAAGAACATGCCGACAAGGATCATGATCGTGGCAGAAACCGGCAACGCGGGGGAAATATCCCCGATCGTAACAGGCGGCATGAACCGCAGCGATCCTGTAACGCCATAAGCCAGACCGACACCAAACAGAAGAATGGCGGAAGATACTCCTGACAGGATCAGGTATTTCATCGCCGCCTCATAACCCGGCATGACCGGGCGATGCCGGAAGGTCACAAGTCCCATGAGCGAGACACCAAGGATTTCCAGCCCCAGGAAAAAGGGCATGTAATTCGCGCTGAAGACCATGGTCAGTGCGCCCAGCGTACCCAGCATGCACAGCAGGGGATATTCATCCACCAGTGACGTGGTTCTGTCGTGCGCATCATCCCGCCATGACATGAGCAGGATGCACATGCTGGAAAACATGATGAGGATTGCAGTATAGTTTGCCCATTGATCCTGAATGAACAGACTGTCGCCATTATCCAGCGCTGTGCCGGTATGGCGTCCTGCAAACACAAGAGCCAGCAGCAGCGTCACCATTCCGGTCAGAAAGCTGCGATTCACCGAACGTCGCCATGCGGTTGCAGCAAGCATGACCGTGATCCCTACACAGAGCACCGGCAGGGGTGTGGGCAGGAAAACATCGTGCCCGATCATGGCGCGTGATCTCCCTCACTGTTCGTCGCCATAACGGGCAGGGGAGATGGAGCGGAAAACGTCATGAAAGGCTGTGGATGCAGGCCCAGCACGACCAGAAAAATCATTGCACAGGCGAAAACCGCCATCTGCCGCACGGGCAAATCCTCCAGGGGGCGTTGATCCTCCTTCGGCGCTGCCAGAAAGACGCGATTGACCATCCGCAGCGCATAGATGGCGGCAAGAACCAGTCCCACTGTTGTCAGCGTCGCAATGACGGGACTGACATGCCATGTCGCCAGCAGCACAAGGAACTCACCGGCGAAATTACCCAGTCCGGGCATTCCGAGCGACGCCACGGCAAAAAACAGTCCCGTGGCGGACAGGCGCGGCATGGCTGTCCACAATCCGCCGATACGGTGCATGTCACGGGTATGCAGTCGGTCCTGAATGGCCCCTGCGATCAGGAAAAGCGCGCCCGCGCTCAATCCGTGAGCCAGCATCTGGATGATCGCTCCCTGCATTCCCATGCGGGAGCCGGTAAAGATACCAAGCACCACAAAGCCCATGTGGCTGATACTGCTGTAAGCGATCAGGCGCTTGAGATCATTCTGCGCGCAGGACAGCCACGCCCCGTACAGAACACCGACAACGCCCAGTCCCATGGCGACGGGTGCGAAATACATCGCCGCATCGGGAAACAGCATGATATTGAAACGGATCATGCCATATCCTCCTGTTTTGAGAAGGATACCCGCCAGCAGCACGCTGGCCGCCGTGGGGGCCTGCGTATGCGCATCCGGCAGCCAGACATGGACCGGCACAAGGGGCAGCTTGACGGCGAAGGCGATGAAGAAACCCAGCATGAGCAGCATGGACAGGGTAGGGGACAGGTGCGTTTGGGCCAGTGTGAAGTAGTCGAATGTCAGCACGCCGGTTTCCCGGTCATGCGTGATGACCAGACCGAGTATGGACAGCAGCATGAGCAGTCCGCTGCCCTGCGTGAACATGAAAAACTTCAGGGCGGCGCGCTGCCTGTCCTCATGCCCCCATACGGCGATCAGCACGAACATCGGCACCAGCATCAGTTCCCAGAAAAAGAAGAACAGGAACAGGTCGGTGGCCAGAAATGTCCCGACAATACCAGTAAGTGTCGTAAGAAAAAGGAGATGGAATGTGCCAGCCTTGACCGTAACCTGACGGGTGGCAAGACATGCGCACAGAAAGCACAGGATCAGCGAAAGCCAGATCAGCGAAAGCGAAAGACCGTCCATGTCCAGCCTGACAGCGATCCCCATGGTCGGGATCCATGGCATGGAAAAATGCTCCAGCCATGGTCCTGTGCGAATGGTCGGATGGTTGAATGTGACCATTGCAAGCAACAGCGTTTCCACAATCAGTGTCGCCAGCATCATCCACCATGACGCATTGCGTGAGGGTGCGCCGGTATGAGGCCGGATGCGCTCAGCCAGCCATGCCAGACCACCACCCAGGACGGGCAGCAGCACAAGGGCGGGAAGGGGATTCATGACAGCACCGCCATGGCGAGAGCCGCGCACAGCCCACCAGCAATCCATGCCGCATACCATCGCACGCGACCATTCTGTATCTGGCCCAGCAGACGATCCGCCCCTCTGATGCCGCTGGTCCCCCATAGGGCCAGCGTGCCCAGAAAATCCGTTCGCGCCCTGAGAACCGAGGTGCTGGCCGTCCGTGCCAGCCGTCCTGTTCCGGTTATGACGTAATCAAGAATATCATGCCGTGTCAGCCACGTCAGGAAACGAAAGGGCTGCACGAACAGGCGGTCATACAACATGTCGATGCCCTCGCCAGTGCGGGCAAAGCGGATAACGGCCGCTTGTCCCGGTATCTCGCGCATGACGGGGGAAGGGCGTCCCCACAGCACCCATGCGACGCCAAGTCCGGCAAGAGGAACGATCGCGCCCGCCAGTATAAGCCAGCCGGGTTCATCCGCGTGTGAGTGGGATGCCGCGGGATCAAGAAGGGCGCTGAACAGGTGAAGGGGAGGAAATGTCGTGGGCATTTCAATGATGCCTCCGCAAAGGGACAGAACGCACAGACAGCCAAGGGGTATGGTCATGAAGCGTGACGTCTGGCCCCTCATTGTGGTTCCCGATTTTCCGAAAAAAACGATGAATACGCAGCGGAAAATATAAAGCGCTGTCAGGAAGGCGCCCAGCAGGGCCATTCCCCACAGGAAATGTCCGCTCAGGATCAATTCATGCGTCAGGCGGAAATGGGCGGGCCATACGCCCGACAGGATCATTTCCTTGCTGTAGAACCCGGCCGTGACCAGTGGCAGACCGGCCAGCGCGGAGGCTCCGATGACAAAAGCGGCAGTCAGTCCTGGCATGGTATGGCGCAGGCCACCCAGACGGAAAATATCCTGTTCATGATGGGTGCGCACGATAACGGCGCCCGCAGTCAGGAAAAGCAGCGCCTTGAAAAAGGCATGGGTCATCAGGTGAAAGAGCGCCGCCTGCCATACGCCGCATCCCAGAGCGAGAAACATGTAGCCCAACTGGCTGATCGTGGACCATGCAAGCACACGCTTGAGATCGGACTGTACCAGCGCCGTGCAGGCTCCCATAAGAATGGTCAGCGCTCCGAGTACGGCCGTAAGCGCCATGACGGGGGTGGCCAGATCAAAAAGGTCATGCAGGCGTGCAATCAGATAGACACCTGCCGTAACCATCGTCGCCGCGTGGATCAGGGCGGAGGTCGGTGTCGGTCCGGCCATGGCATCCGGCAGCCATGTCTGGAACGGAATCTGCGCCGATTTCGCGAGTGCTCCGATGAGGATGAAAAATGCTGCCATGTTCACGGCGGACGAGGTGACCTGCCCGTTTGTCACTGCCGCCAGCACGGCTCCGATATCTAGGGAGCCGACCGCCGTGGCCAATAGCAGCATTCCACACAGCAACGCTGCGTCTCCCATGCGGGTCATGTAAAAAGCCTTGCGTGCCGCAGCGGTATTGACGGGGTTGTCGTACCAGAACCCGATGAGCAGGTAGGAGCACAGTCCCACGCCTTCCCATCCGATAAACAGGCAGAGCAGATCGGACGCCAGCACCAGCACCAGCATGGAGGCCACAAACAGCGTCATGCAGCCAAAAAAGCGGGCAATCCCTGGATCGTCGCGCATGTAGTTTGCGGCATAGATATGGATCAGTAGCCCCACGATCGTGACGACCAGAATCATGACCATGGAAATACGGTCCAGCATGAACGCGATATCGGCTGAAAATCCCGCGATATGCATCCATGGCCATAGCGTTGCCTGCACTATTCCCGTCGCTGGACCCGACAGAAGCAGGACAGACAGCACAACGCTGATGACGGCGGATATTCCCATGCTCACACAGGCAACCGTCCCGACGGCATACGCGCTCATGCGTCCGGCGGTTACGAACAGGATCAAAGAAGCTGCAAGCGGTGACAGGATGAGAAGGGGAAGCAGAATTTCGCCCATGGTCCTTATCCTTGCAGAAGATTGCCGGTATCGGCATCGAGCGTGGGACGTCCCCGGGCGTGCAGGCATAGAATGATGGCCAGTCCCACTGCCGTTTCCACGGCTGCGAGGGCGAGGATCAGCAGGAACATCACCTGTCCTGCCGCGTCATGCCAGCGTGCGCCTGCACCCACGAAGACGAGAGCGGTCGCATTGAGCATGATGTCCAGCGACATCAGCATGAACAGCATGTTGCGCCGGATGAGAACGCCCGCCAGCCCGACCGAAAACAGGATGGTGGCCAGCAGAAGGGTGTCATTGAAGGAAAAAACCGGCATGTCAGGGATCCTCAACCCGGTTGCGCCCGATGTGAAAAGCCGCGACCAGACCAGCCAGAAGCAGGAAAGACGCCAGTTCGACCATCAGCACGTAGCGACCAAACAGGCTCAGCCCGACATCATGCGCCGTAATGGGGGCAAGAGAATGCAGAGATGCGGAAAATGGGCTGATAAAATAAAGGAGTTCCGCACATGAAATGGCGGCCAGGATGCCCGGTCCCAGCCATGCGCGCGGACGCAGCCATTCCTTTTCACGCGCACTGTCCGGTTGCCCCAGATTGAGCATCATGATGACGAAGACGAACAGCACCATGATCGCACCGGCGTAGATGATGATCTCCAGCATCGCCGCGAAGGAGGCTCCCAGCATCACAAGCAGTGCCGCCAGCGCCAGCAGTGTCACGACCAGATACAGCACCGCATGCACGGCGACTTTCCGGGTAATGACCATGATGGCCCCGATGACGGTCACACTGGCAGCAAGGAGGGCCAGAGCGTGCATGATGGTTACGGCAGCAGGGAGTGCAGGTCGATTGGCGGGCGTTCGCGTTCGGAGGCGCCGCGCTCCTTGCCGGGGATAGGGATGCCCGTGACATTGTAGAAGCTGTAATCGGGATATTTCCCGGTTCCGCTTATCAGCAGGTCTTCCTTTTCATAAACAAGATTGGGGCGTGCGTATTCGCCCATTTCAAAATCGGGCGTCAGCTGTATGGCGTAGGTTGGACAGGCTTCTTCGCAAAAGCCACAGAAAATGCAACGGGAAAAATTGATCCGGAAATATTCGGGACGCCATCGGCCATCGGTCTCGGTTTTCTGCAGACTGATGCAGTCCACCGGACAGGCGACAGCGCACAGGTTGCACGCCACGCACCGCTCCTCTCCATCGGGATCGCGCGACAGGATGATCCGTCCACGATAACGTGGCGGCAGATAGGGCTGCTGTTCGGGATACTGCACGGTCGCGCGCCGGTGGAAAGCATGCAGCGCCGTCAGGAACAGGGTGCGCAATGTATTGAACATGGGAGATGCCTTTGCATCGGGCGTGCTACAAAGACGCACGCAGCATAAGAATAGTTCCGGTCGCCATGACATTTAAAAGTGAAAGCGGCAGCAGGACTTTCCAGCCCAACGCCATCAACTGGTCGTAACGCGGGCGGGGCAGGCCTGCGCGCAACAGAATGAAAAACGCCACCATGCCGCCGGTCTTGAGCAGGAACCACACGGCGGGCGGCAACAGCGGTCCGCGCCAGCCACCAAGATAGAGCGTGGTCACAAGGCATGAGACCAGAACGATCCCGGCATATTCGGCAATGAAGAACATGCCGAATTTCATGCCCGAATATTCGGTATGGAATCCTGCGCCCAGTTCGTTCTCCCCTTCGGGAAGATCAAAGGGAAGACGGTGTGTTTCCGCAATGCCTGCAAGCAGGAACACGCCAAAGCCGAGACATTGCGGGATGATGAACCACAGACCCGCCTGCGCTGCCACGATGTCATGCAGACTGAATGACCCGGCCATCATGACCACGCCCAGCAGGGAAAGTCCCATGAAGACTTCGTAGCTTATCATCTGCGCTGCGGCCCGCATGCCGCCCAGCAGTGCGAATTTGCTGTTGGAGGACCACCCGGCCAGCACCACCGCATAAACCCCCAGCCCCATCATGGCGAGGATGAACAGCAGCCCGACATTCAGGTCGCCTGCAATGCCTGTGCCCATCGTGAACGGAATGACGGCAAAGGACAGCAGGACCGTCATCATGCCGATAGCGGGAGCAAGAATGAAAACGCCCCGATCGGCAAAGGGAGGAATCCAGTCCTGCTTGAACAGGATCTTGATACCATCCGCAACGGCCTGAAATAGGCCGCCCGGCCCTACGCGGTTGGGACCATACCGGTCCTGCCATAAGCCCAGCAGTCGCCGTTCGACCCATGTCAGTAAGGTCGCAAGGGCAAGGAGGAGAAGCGGAGTAAGAATGATGGTAAGGAGTGCTGAAGAAGTCATGGCCGTTCTCCTCCATCTGTCAAACCCTCAAGCCGGGCCATGCGGGGGAAACGGAACGCGCGTGCGACCCTGTGCGTGGGGCATAGGACAGTGCCTTCGGGGAGACCGGGCACCGGCTCCACGGGCAGGTCATGTGGTCCGTCTTCCAGATGCAGCACCATGCGGTCTGATCCGGTCGCGCTGGCGGGCAGGCCCAGCGTTGGCGCGCTGGATCGCGCCATGATGGGAGGCGAGAACATGCTCAGTTCCTCGCTGCCGAACAGGCGCGTATCGGGCAGCACCAGAACGGTATCCGCCTGTGGGACATAGGGGGCGGGAATGTCCGTAGCGTAAGGGTAGGGCTGCGCTTCCGTGTTTTGATTTTCCGCTGGGGATAACAGCCGGATACCGGAGGGACCACCACGCATCGGCCCACCGATTTCGGACTGGAACCGGTTGAGCGCCTGCACTGAATTCCACGCTGGCGTCTGATAAAAGGGAACCAGTGCGCCGGGCATGTCCGGTTCGTAGGCTCCCTCCATTGAACTGCTGAATGGTGTGTCCGGGCTGGCGGGTGGTGGCTGGTCGCGCACACTGATGAAGGAACGGATGACGGTCCGCCCACTGGCGCGATAGGTCTGGCTACGCAGTTTCTCACCATGGATACGGTAATCCGCTTCGGGCGCGGCCATAACGGCCGGGGCCAGATCGGGAAATGCCGTTGCCAGCGTGGCAAGAACGTCATCGAGATCCCGCCAGTCGATCAGGCCCGTTATGGGTAGCGTGGACGGGTCAAGACTTCGGGCCAGTGCCTGTATCCACCGCCAGCCGGCCTGTATGGGGGCAGGGGGAAAGACCGCCTGGAAAAAGCGTTGCGCCCTGCCTTCCTGACTGACCAGCGTGCCGCTGCATTCGCTGAAGGCCGCAATGGGCAGGACAAGGCTGGCATGCTGGCACAGCGGGGTCATCGTATGGTCGAGCACGACGATGTTGGGAACGGCTGCCACAAGTTCCGCCACATCCGTCGGATCAAGGTGACGCGTCAGGTCATTTTCCACGATGACCAAAGTAGAAATCTCGCCAGCCCGGGCCCGCTCCATCACTGTTTCCAGCGGCAGCCCGCCCATCATGGCCAGCCCCATGCTGTTGCATTCCGGCAGAACCAGCGACAGGCTCGCGGCAGATGTGGCGCGGGCAAGGGCTGCGGCAATACTGGCGGCAGCCTGCATCAGTGCGGGGGAGCCATACTGCATGCCGGATACGACCAGCGGCTTGCGGGCTGCTTTCAGCGCCTGCGCAATGCGTGCGGCGCGCGCCGCATCATCTGGCGTCAGATCCGTGACGGGCGGGGCGGAGGGATCAATTTCGTGGGCGATGGCAAAGCCAAGTCGTGCGATATCATCGGGCGTTGCGCGAAAGGTTTCCGCAGCCACACTGTCGAGATCGGTCGGCGCTGGCGTGAGGACATGCAGGGTGGAAGGGCACTCGCTGCCCAGCGTACGCACCGCCGCATCCATCCAGCGCGGCACTCTGGCGTTGTCCGCTGTATGGAAGGAGGCCTGACGCACCGACTGTCGCAACGACAGACCCAGCCGGGGAGCGGTGGCGCATACGTCCTCGCCCAGCACCAGCACGGCGTCGGCGCTTTCCATTTCATGCAGGGTGGGGAGGGCGCCGGGATGCCGGGTGAGCAGGGTATGCGCCAGTTCCGTGCATCCCTGTTCCTGTTGCGTCTGGCCAGTGGAAAAATGCTCTGGCCCCACCAGCGCATGCAGGCTGAAACAGGTCTCCAGAGCTGCGCGGGGCGAGGCGATGCCCGCAATCCGTCCTTTCGCCGCCATACGCGCGAAGGTTGTCAGGGCGTCCGCCATGGGAACGGGCACCTGCTGTCCGTCAATGGCGCGCAGCGGCGTGCGGATCCGTGTCGGCGCGTTGACAAAACCATGGCCGAACCGGCCCCGGTCGCACAACACGTAGCGGTTGATGTCCGTATTGTAGCGGTTCAGGACACGGCGGAGGGTTTCCTCCCGGGCATTGACGATGGTGTTGCAGCCCACCGCGCAGTGCACGCATACCGAGGGCGCGCCCCGCATGTCCCACTTGCGGGTGTAGGAGGCAGAAAAGGGTTTGTCGGTGAACACGCCGGTCGGGCAGATTTCGACCAGATTGCCGCTGAACGCGTTTTGCAGCGTGCCGTCTTCGGCGCGGCCGAAATAGACATTGTCGTGCGAGGCAAAGGCCGCCAGATCGTCGCCGCCCGCGTAGTCACGGTAGAACCGCACGCAGCGGTAGCAGGCGATGCAGCGGTTCATTTCATGTTTTACGAGCGGCCCGAGATCCTGATTGCGATGGGTCCGCTTCGTAAACCGGTAGCGGCGGGTATTGTGCCCGGTCATGACCGTCATGTCCTGCAGGTGGCATTCGCCGCCTTCCTCGCAGACGGGGCAGTCATGGGGATGGTTGACCATCATCCATTCGATGACGCCGGCCCGAAAGTCGCGGGCTTCCGGATCGTCAATGGATATGATGGCGTTCTCGCTGACAGGGGTCATGCAGGCCATCACGATGCGGCCCTTCGTGTCCTCCGGTCCGCTGAACTGTTTGACGGCGCACTGCCGGCACGCCCCGACGGAGCCGAGTTCGGGATGCCAGCAGAAATAGGGTAGGTTGGCCTCTGCCTCCAGACAGGCCTGAAGCAGGTTGATGTCGCTGCGGGTCTGGCAATCCCGTCCATCGATGTGGATGGTGGTCATGGTCCTGCTCCGGCGTGATGCGGGCAACGGCCCTGCTGGATGTGGGCGGCGAAATCGGCGGCGAAAAGCTTCAGCCCGCTGGCCAGTGGCGCCATCGCTCCCGGCGCATGGGCGCAGAAGGTCCGCCCCGGAGCGCCCAGCATGCGGGCATGACGGTCAAGCTGCTCCATGTCTTCCTCCCGTCCTGTCCCGTCCTCGATCGCGTCCAGCAGGCGTTCCACCCATGGGAGCCCGTCCCGACAGGGCGTGCACCAGCCGCAGGATTCCTGTGCGAAGAAATGTTCAAGGTTGCGGATCATGCCGATGGGGCAGGTGCGCTCATCCAGAATGATGGCCATGCCGGTGCCGAGCCTGCTGCCCGCCTTTTCCACCGATCCGTAATCCATGGCGACATCGAGGGCCGTCGTGTCGATAAAGGCGGTGGATGCCCCGCCGGGCAGCAGGGCGCGCAACTGGTAACCGGGGCGCATGCCGCCTGCGTGGTCCTCGATGATCTGACGCAGTGGCGTGCCGATCGGCAGTTCCCATGCGCCCGGCTTCGCCACGCGCCCGCTGACACCATAGATCTTGGTGCCCCCATCCTCTCCCAGCCCGAGGCCCGCGAACCATTCCGGTCCGTTGGCGATGATATGGGGCAGGTTGCACAGCGTCTCGACATTGTTCACCACGCTGGGCGCACCCCACAGGCCGCCGGTCTGCGGAAAAGGCGGCTTGCTGCGTGGTGTGGCGCGGCGGCCTTCCAGCGCGGTCAGCAGGGCGGTTTCCTCGCCGCATATGTAGCGTCCGGCGCTGGAATGTACGTGGATGTCAAAACTGAATCCCGAGCCGAGAATGTTCTCGCCCAGCCAGCCCCGCTCCCGTGCTTCTCCGATCGCGCGATCCAGACGGACACAGGCCTCCTGATATTCCCCGCGCAGGAAAACGATGCCATGCCCGGCCTGCACGGCGTAGGCCGCAAGGATCATCCCTTCGACCAGTTGGAGGGGATTGCCTTCCAGTAGCCAGCGGTCCTTGAAGGTGCCCGGCTCCATCTCGTCGGCATTGGCGATCAGGTATTTGCGGCGTTCGGAGGCGGGTTCCTTGGGCACGAAGCTCCATTTCTGCCCGGTCCCGAAACCTGCGCCTCCACGGCCACGCAGCTTTGAGCGTGTCACCCAGTCAATGACCTCAGCGGGAGTAAGGCGTCCCAGCGCCAGACGTGCGGCCTGCCAGCCGCCAGCGCGTTCGTATGTCGCGCAGTCGGGTGGACCGGCGGCAGGGTCGATCATGGCGGTGAGTGGACGTTCGGAGGCGGCCATCATGGCGTGTCCCTCAGCGTAGCGATCAGGTGATCGAGGCTTGCCGGGGTCACGTCCCCGTGCAGCGTGTTGTCAACCAGCATGGCCGGGGCGTGATCACAGTGACCGATGCAGACGGTTGGAAGCAGCGTGATGGCGTTGTCTGCCGTGGTTTCTCCGGGCCTTATGCCGAGCTTTCGGCACAGATGGGCGCAGAGCGTTTCGCGTCCCATGATCCAGCATGAAACGCTGTCGCACAGCATAATGACATGCCGCCCGACCGGTCTGCGGAACAGCAGGTTGAAATAGGTCGCGACGCCGTCGAGATCATCCGCCGACATGCCCAGCAGGTCGGCCACTTCGCGCAGATGCGCCGTACTGACCCAGCCAAAGTGAGCCTGTACCAGCCGCAGGGCGGCGACACTCGCCCCACGCGGGTGCAGTTCCTGCGCCGCAAGGGCAAGGATTTCCGCCCGCATGGGCGCAGGGAGGGGGAGATCAGCGGTCGACATCGGCCATCACGAAATCGATGCTGCCCAGGATCGCGATCAGATCCGCGACCATGATGCCGCGACTGAGCAGCGGGATCATCTGCAGGTGGGCGAAGGACGGTGTGCGGATGCGTGTGCGGTAGGACGTCGTGCCGCCGTCGCTGATCAGGGTGTAGGTGTTCACGCCTTTCGTGGCTTCGATGCTGACCCGCGCTTCTCCCGGCGGAATGACCGGCCCCCAGCTTACGCTGAGGAAGTGATGGATCAGGGTTTCGATGTCATGCATCGTCCGTGCCTTGGGCGGTGGGGTTGTCAGTGGATGGTCGGCCATGACCGGGCCTGCGGGCATGTTGTCCACGCACTGACGGATGATGCGCAGGCTCTGGCGTATTTCTTCCACATGCACGGCAATTCGGTCATAACAGTCGCCGTTGGTACCAGTGGGAATGTCGAATTCAAGCTGGTCGTAACAGGCATAGGGCGCATGTTTGCGGTAATCCCATTCCAGCCCTGTAGCGCGCAGCCCCGGTCCGGTAACGCCCCATTCGACTGCTTCTGCTGTGGTATAGGCGCCAATGCCTTTCGTCCGGGCGCGGAAGAGGGGATTGCGCATGACCATCGCATCGTACTCGTCCAGCCGCAGGGGCAGATCGTGGAGAAAGGCGCGGATCAGCCCTTCCCACCCGTTGGGCAGGTCCATGGCCACTCCGCCAATGCGGAACCACGCCGGATGCATGCGAAAGCCGCAGATCGCCTCGATAATCCCGAACACGCGCTCGCGGTCGGTAAACATGTAGAACACCGGCGAAAGTTGTCCGACATCCTGCACCATGGTGCCGTAGAAGACGAGGTGGCTGGCGATGCGGAACAGTTCCGCCAGCATGACGCGGATCATCTGTGCGCGGGGCGGCACGGTAATTCCGGCCAGCGTCTCGACCGCCATCACATAAGGGAAATTGTTCATGACGCCGCCGAGGTAATCCACCCGGTCGGTGTAGGGGATGTAGGTGTGCCATGACTGGCGTTCCCCCATCTTTTCCGCGCCCCGATGGTGAAAACCGATATCGGGCACAGCATCGACAATCCGCTCCCCTTCCAGTTGCAGCACGATGCGGAACACCCCGTGCACGCTGGGGTGATTGGGGCCGAGATTGAGAAACATGAAGTCGCTGTGGTCACTGTGTCGCCGCATGCCCCACGCGGAAGGATCAAAGCGCAGGGCGTCCTGCTCCTGCGCCTCGTGTTCTTCCGTCAGGCTGTAGGGCGGCATTTCCGTGGCGCGGGCATGGTGGTCCTTGCGCAGGGGATGTCCGGTCCATGTGGGCGGGGTCAGGATACGGCGCAGGGAGGGATGGTTCTGGAAATGGATACCGAACAGATCCCAGACCTCGCGCTCATACCAGTTGGCGTTGGGCCACAGGTCGCAGATGCTGGGCAGGGTAGGATTGGTTGCGTTCAGAGGCACCTTGATCCGCACCTCATCCGTACGGGTGGCTAGCGAAATCAGATGATAGACAACCGTGAAGACCGATTCTGGCTGCCCGTCGCGGTGGGCGCGGTCGCGTTCATCTATGGCCGTCAGGTCCAGCAGCATGAGGGACGCGGCAGCCTTCAGTGCGGCGAAGGCTGGTCGGAGATCGGTCGCCGCGATCCAGAGGATGGAGACCCCGTCACATCCCGCCTGTGTGGCCAGCAAACCGTTGGGGAGATGCTCCGAAATTCTTTCAGCAAGGCTCTGTTCGCGGGTGGGAGAAAGGAGCGTCGTCATGGGCGTCAGATCCCGTCCGGCGTGCGCAGGTCGCGCATGGCCCGACGCTGGTCGCGCTTTTCATCGCGCAGACTGGGCGGTGTCACGGGTTCCGCGCCCTGCGGCCCGACCATCCAGCTCAGGGGCCTGCGCTTTGTGCCGATGGATTTCTGCAAGAGCAGCAATCCCTCCAGCAGGGCTTCGGGACGCGGGGGACAGCCGGGCACGTACACATCCACGGGCAGGAAACTGTCCACGCCCTGCACGACACTGTAAATGTCATACATGCCGCCGGAATTGGCGCACGACCCCATGGAGATCACCCAGCGTGGCTCCAGCATCTGATTGTAAAGATGCTGGATAACCGGAGCCATTTTGACGAAAACGGTGCCGGAAATGACAATCAGGTCGGCTTCGCGTGGTGTGGCGCGCAGGACTTCGGACCCGAAACGGGCGATGTCGAAACGGCTGGTGAATGCCGTCGCCATTTCCACATAGCAGCATGACAGGCCGAAATTCAGCGGCCAGATCGAGTTTTTCTGCCCCCACGATACAAAATCCTGTAACCGGCCCATGACCAGATTGCGGCGGAGGGTTTCACTGAAACTGGGTGAAGGCTGCGCGTCTCTGGGCGCGCCGGGGGAGGAAAGAGACCAGCTCATGATGCGAGGTCCTTTCGGGTATCCGTTACACGGCGTGGGCGAACCTGCGGTCCCCAGTCCAGCGCTCCGGCTCTCCACAGATAGGCAAGGGAAATTGCCAGAAAGACAATAAAGGCGAGCGCCGCGCCATAGCCGATCCAGCCCGTTTCGGTCACAACGGTCGCCCATGTCAGGAGAATGGCTGTTTCGACATCAAAAATGACGAAGAACATGGCCACCAGATAATACTGTACAGGTAAGCGCAGGTGCGCCGATCCCGTGGGGATGATGCCGGACTCAAAAGGCATGGACATGGAGCGGCCCATGGCTCTGCCGCTCCGTCGGGTGCCGGTTATGGCGGACAGCCCCATCATGCCGGCCAGCACTATTCCTATGACAATGGCATAGGTAAAAATCGACCATATACTGGAAACATTTTCCATACTGGCAATTCCGTTTCTGTCTGTTCTGAACGGAGGCTATTTGTGTAGTGCTATTGGTCGTGACGGATGACAGGCGGCTGCGGTCCGGGGAGGAGTGTGTCCTCTGACGCATTCCGGTTCACTGAAAGAAACGTCAGAATGCGTTATCAGTCGCCTATACGCGGCAGGAAGAGGGAAGTTGCGGCTCCATCGTGCAAGTTTTTCACGAAATGGGACGGCCTGTTATGAGAAGTAGTCTTCTCTTGATTTTCTGTTTTTCGTATCAGGTGAGTATGGACGGAAAGTAATCGCAGGATACGGCTGGAAGCGGTCTTTTGGAGTGCAGGAAGACCGGGATTACGGGCGTCCGCTCTGAATATTCTGGAGGAGAATCCCCGCTGTGTCTGATGTCTCACCGTCTCTGGACGGAAAGCTGTCCAGCTTTCTCTAAAATTTACACACCGGGCTCAAGGAGGCTGCATCCTTTGGGAGGCAGGGCAAAACCCGGGACAGTTGCCATCCATGTCGAAACATTTCGGATTTTGCGCTGAATCCCGTCAGTGGTGCAGGGGGCAGGTGGTTTTCTCACCGGGCAGATGATCGAAATTGCAGGAAATGCTTCCGTCCACGGGGCTGTTGTTCGGGTCTGGCTTGGGGCAGCACGCAGCCAGAAGGATGCCGAACGCCGTAAGGATGAGGATATTGCGTTTCATGATGCCTGCTGTTTCTTTCTCAATGGGTGCGGTTCTGTACACGAAAAATGAGGTCCGGCACGACGGGATTATTCCTGTATGTGAGACGGATGGTCGTGCGGAGCCTTTTCTGCGGCGGACAGGCGGGCGGCCTGGGCGGCGACGCGCGTGTCCTGTTCACGGATCAGCCAGTATACGACGCCGAGCGCCAGCACCGCCGCGGAGAAGGCGATCATTTCCATGGGGTGGACCTCGTTGAGGTCGAGGATAATGAATTTCCGGGAGACGGCGAGAAGCGCGATCAGCACGATCGTGCGGACGCGCACGACGTCCTTGTTGTGCGACAGGCTGATCCGGAGCGAGCTTTTGAACTCCAGGGCGATGATGACGGTGAAGATATTGCCGAACACGCTCTGGAAGGTCGGCGCGTTGTCCGGGCTGATCTGACCGAACCATGCGAGCCGCCAGACTTCTTTCGTGAGGCTCCAGGTGGCGATTGCCGTGATGATCATGATCAGTGCTGTCAGGATCAGCATGATCAGAAGTTCGAACCCTTCGTAGAGATTCATTTCCCGGAAGCTGCGTCCGAGACGCAGGGCTTCCCGCGAGAAGGGATCGTGAGGTTCTTTTCCGTCCCCTGAACCGTCCATTTCTGACTTTCCTTATCGATGCGTGTCGGTTCTCTGATGCGGATAGTGTCGCAGGCATCGCACGGCGGGTCCAGCCGCGAACGGGATGACCGGTATGTCCGTCCGCTTCCCCCGCGCTTTCGTCGACCGTGATATGCTGCGCCAACTGCCGGGAACGGCATGGCTCATTGGGGAAGGCGGGAGGGCAAGGGTGCTCGTACATGAAGGCGCGGAACGGGATGTGGTGGCTGACCGGCGTCTTGGCTGTTCACTTGCCGCTGTCGCGGGAGCCGTCAATGCCGCAGGGTTTCTGGCGGTCGGGTACTATTCCGCCAACATGACGGGGAATGTTTCCACGCTGGCGACGGCGCTGCATGCTGGGCATGTGGCGCTGCTTATGTCCTGCATCGGACTGATCGGCGCTTTTGTTGTCGGGGCGGTGCTGGCTACGCTTCTGGTCAATGCGGGACGGCGGTGGGCTCTGTCGTCCGTCTATGCATGGAGCATTCTGCTGGAGGCCTGTCTGCTCGGTCTTCTGGCGCTGGTCGATATTCTGCTCCCGGGGACGCATCGCGGCGTGATGCTGGCCTACGGGCTGAGTTTTCTGATGGGGCTGCAGAACGCCACTGTCACGCGCATATCGGGAGCGCGCGTGCGGACCACTCATATGACGGGAATGCTGACTGATGTCGGCATCGAGCTCGCGGACTGGCTGGATTCCTTTTTCCATTCCACTGATCCGGCACAGCTTGCTCGCACGCGGGAGCGACTGTGGCTGCATGGGGCGATTGTTCTGTCCTTTACAACCGGAGGTATTGCCGGCGCGTTTCTTTATGGGTGGTGGTCAGGTCGTTTTCTGTTGCTGCTCGCGGTGCTGCTGGCCTGCCTGTCACTTCCCGGCACGGTCCGACGGGCTGATGTATTGTCGTCAGCAGAAAACATGGTCCAGAAGAACAGTTCGAATATGTAATATCTGTTGGATGCGGGCTGTTCAGACCGCCATTCGCGGGATCATTCGATGGCCTGATCCGCGTCTCTTTCTTTCAGTTTTCGTTCTGATGTCTGTGCCGTTGGCCTGTCGGACATCCATGTCATCGCGCTTTCCATACGATCAGGAAGTCAACGGACAGAAGGGGCCCGTTACAGCCCAGGGGAACGCCTACACGCCTCATGTGTGGAGCAATAACCCGCCAGCAGTCCCCCGCCTGTTATGGCGCTGCTCCACCCGACATCCGCACCGCCGCCATCGTTCGTGACAAGGGTCAACGGAATGGCGGCACTCCAGCGTAGGCCGTCACCATCTGTCCTGCCAGCGTAGGGCGCATGCGTCACGTTTGGGGATGTCACGCATCTGTGGAGAGAGATGTCCCAATCTGGCCCATGATACGTCTTTGCTGGACCATCATTCCCGTTGCTGTCTTCGCTGTCTGGTTCTCATCATGAGTGACTTGAGAAACACTCCGATGAAAGCAGTCCATGAAAGACCGTATCCATAACAAGATATTTCTTGATCGCATTATGACGGCTGAAGAAGCCGCAGCATTGATCCGGAATAGGGATGTCATCGCCACGAGCGGTTTTACCGGCGCGGGATATCCCAAGGCGGTGCCGGAAGCTCTCGCTCGGCGCATTGAAACGGCACATGCTTCTGGCGAACCTTTCACGGTGCGGCTCCTGACCGGAGCCTCGACGGGGCCGCAACTCGATGGCGTTCTCGCCAGAGTCAATGGTGTGGCGTTTCGCTGTCCCTACAACGGAGACACCGCGATGCGGACGCGGATCAACGAGGGCAGCACGCTCTATCTCGACATGCATCTCGGGCAGGTGGCGCAAAAGGCGCGGCAGGGACAGTTTGGCAGGCCTGACGTGGCTATCATCGAAGCAGTCGCGGTGACACCGGATGGACGGCTCATTCTCAGTTCTTCCGTCGGCAACAGCCCTGCATGGGTGCAGATCGCGGACAAGATCATCATTGAGATCAATACGTGGCAGAACCCGGAGCTTGCAGGGATCCACGACATATGGGGAGGCGTGCGGATGCCGCCGGACGGGCAGGTCATTCCCCTGATGCGTCCGGGTGACCGTATTGGAAGCGGCACACTTCCGATCGACCTCGACCGTCTTGCTGCTGTCGTGATCACGGACGAGCCGGACCGTAACGCGCCCTTTGCGGAGCCGGACACGACCGCGCGGGAGATTGCGGGGCATGTCATGGAGTTTTTCGAACATGAGGTGAGGCAGGGGCGGCTTCCGCCGTCGCTGCTGCCGCTCCAGAGTGGTGTTGGAAATATTGCCAATGCCGTGCTGGAAGGTCTGAATACGAGCCGGTTTGAAAATCTGACCGGCTTCAGCGAGGTCATTCAGGATGGCATGCTGTCCATGCTGGAAAGCGGGCGCATGACGGTCGCTTCGGCTTCTTCCTTTTCCCTGAGTCCGGAAGCGGCGCACCGTATCAATGACAATGCCGCTTTCTTCCGCCAGAAGATCGTGTTGCGACAGCAGGAAGTCAGCAACAGTCCCGAACTGATCCGACGCCTTGGGATCATCGCCATGAATGGCATGATCGAGGCGGATATCTATGGCAACGTCAATTCCACCTGCGTCATGGGATCACGGATCCAGAATGGCATTGGTGGCTCGGGTGATTTTGCACGCAATGCGTTCCTGTCTCTCTTCGTCTCTCCATCGACCGCCAGGGGTGGCAAAATATCCGCCTTTGTGCCGATGGTGCCCCATACCGACCATATCCTGCAGGACGTGCAGATCATTGTCTCCGAACAGGGGCTTGCGGACCTGCGCGGGCTTGCTCCGGTTGAGCGGGCGCGGGAGGTTATCAACAAATGCGCGCATCCGGATTTCCGGCCAGCTCTACAGGACTATTTCGAGCAGGCCCGTCAGCACAGCTTCGGCCAGCATATTCCGCATCATCTGCCGGCAGCTCTTGCCTGGCATCAGCGTTATATGGAAACCGGAAGCATGGTGGGCTGAACAAGAGCCGGAAACAGGATGACCGAACTTCTGATTGTCTTTGTGGTGAGTGAGGGTGTCCAGTTGATGGATATAGCCGGGCCAGCCGATGTTTTCGCAGAAGCCAATACCCTTCATGGCAGGCCGCTTTACCGGTCTGTCATTGTGGCACGAGAGAAGGATATCCGGAGTTCCAGCGGTTTCAGCCTGAGGGCTGACCTGTTGTTGGGTGATGTCAGCACCAGATGCGTTGATACGCTGCTTGTAGCGGGCGCACCTGACGCCGCCGCAAGACCCTGTGATCCGGTTTTGACCGGCTGGTTACGGCAGGAAGCACCCCGCGCCCGTCGTTTTGGCTCGATCTGTGGAGGCGTCTTTCCACTGGCGGAATCCGGCCTGTTGGATGGACAGACTATCGCCGCGCACTGGGCTGATGTGGACTGCGTCCGCCAGCGGTTTCCGGCCGTCACAGTGGATGCGGATGCGATCGTGCGGGAGGAAGGCGCTCTGCGGACTGCGGCCGGTGTGTCATCCGGTCTCGATCTGGCGCTTTCGCTGGTGCGGGAGGATCTGGGCGAGCGGATTGCCCGTGATGTCGCCCGGCAGCTCGTACTGTTCTACAAACGGCCCGGCGGTCAGTTGCAATACAGTCGGCAGAGAGAATTGTCTCCGGCCGGGCGGTCGGCATTGCAGTCCCTGCAGCGCCGGATCATGCAGCAGCCGGATGCTGAATACAGTGTAAAAGCGATGGCGGAAATGGTGGCGCTGGAACGCCGGCAACTGACGCGGCTTTTTGCTCAGGAAACGGGGCTGTCACCTGCCCGGTGGGTCGAGCAGACACGTCTCGCCATCGCGCGTGGTCTGCTTGAAGACGGACGAAAACCGCCAAAAGTTGTGGCGGCGGAAGCAGGTTTCGGGTCTGTCAGGGTTTTGCGAAGGGTGTTCCAGCATCATCTGGGCGTGACTCCCGCCGAATACAGGAAGCGTTTTGGGCAACTGCGCTGATCCTGTCTGTGCGCAGATCAGCTTTTTCTTCTTCTATGCGTCAACGACTGTTTCCCTCCATGCCACGCGTGCGAGAGCCGTGCTGGCCAGGGCCACCAGACCGATCAGGACAGCACAGCCGAGCCAGCCGCGATGCGCGTAGAGAGGGGCTGGGGCGACAGCGCCGAGGCTTCCGCCCAGATAATAGCAGGTGAGATAGAGACCGGTCGCCGCAGACCGTCCTTCCCTGGCATGTCGTGCGGTATAGCCGGTGGCGCAGGATTGTCCGGCAAAGACGGCCATGCAGGACAGAGCCAGTCCAATCACGATAGGAGGGAGATGGACGGAAAGTGTCAGGGCAATTCCGGCAATCCCGGCGATCTGCGACAGCAGAAAGGCCCGCGTGCGCCCGATCGTGCCGATAAGGCGACCGAAAAAAGGTGTGACTGTGACAGGCAGGATGAAGACCACGAACAGAGCGCCGACTTCAATTGAAGTCAGGCTGAATGGAGGTGCGCTCAGACGCAGGCTCAGATAGGTAAAGGACGTGACCTGCTGAAACAGCAGGCTGGCGCCGACAAAACAGGTGGCCAGCAGCCGCCAGTCGCGCACACCTTTTGCGACACTCCATAAGCTTTTACCAAGGGATGTGCTGGGCCTGAACTGGCGCTCCATGGGCAGACAGAATATGGCGAGCGCAAGAACAAGAATCAAAAGAACTGCGAAAACGAGAAAAGTGGAGAGCCATCCAGTAAAGGACGCAGCAGCGCCGGCAAGGAAGCGTCCACAGAACCCGCCGAACGCAGTGCCTGCGACATATACTCCGTTCATGGTGGTTGCGGTACGCCCGGACCATTCTTCTGCGATATAGGCGAGGGCCGCAGTGAAGATGAAGGGCACCAGCAACCCTTGTGCAAACCGCAGGGAGAGGAGAGCCGTAAAATTCCATGCCAGAGCGCAGGAAGCGGTTATGACAATCAGCGCGATGAGGGCTGCGACCATCACACGCTTGCGTCCGAAACGGTCAGAGACCGCTCCGGCCAGAGGGGCTGCGACTGCTACGCCCAGCGTGGAGGTGCTGATTGTCCAGGCGCTTGCGCCAAGGCTGAGGCCAAACCGGCGGGCGATATCAGGCAGGATGGGCTGGGTGGCATAGACATTCAGAAGCGCGCAACTGCCCAGAGCGAAGAGTGCCGCCGTCTGACGGAGTGGGACTGCTGTATTCGCTGCCGCCTCATTTTGCATCGTAATTGTGTCTGAACGGTTCATGACTGATCCCGCCAGACGAGATGCTCGGGCCGTTTGTGGGTGGTAATCTGTGCGTGGGGACTGGGTATGGTCATTGTTGTTATTCAGCACAACCGATTTGTGAATTGCCTCTTTGAGGGCGTTGGGCTTACGGTGACGAACGAGTGTTCGTGAGTCAAAGAACAAATGCGAGAGCCGGTCCCCCTGCGCGACATCGTGATCGAAGCGCGCGAACTGTTTCGTGAGTACGGTTATGAAGGCGCGTCGATGCGAAATCTTGCCCGGCGTGTGGGGTTGCGTCCGCAGAGCCTTTATACGCGCTTTTCCTCAAAAGAAGCGCTGGTATCTGAAGTTCTGGCCCTGACGCTCGAGGAAACGCTGCAGGACTTGCCGGACCCCGCCAGAAACTGGCGCGCTGCATGGCGGACGCTGATAGGACGCATCGAGAAAACATTGGAGAGCCGCAATCGCTGTGTCGGGCTGCATCTGGCTTATGGAATGATGTCCATCACGCCTGATGCGCAGGAAGCCGTCAGGGCATTCTTCAACTCTGTCCGGGAAGCCATGATCCGCATCCTGCGGGCGGGAAAGATCGCGTCACCGGCAGCTATTGCCGTTGACACGCTGGCTCAACTGGAAGGGGCGACGCTCTGGATTGCGACGGAAGGGGACAGCAGGCCCTTGAAGCGTGCTGTCAGACGCGCCCTGCAACTGGCTGATCCTGTGCGCGGGCATGGAAAGAAGAGCGGGCCGTCATCATGACCGATATTCTGCTGTTCGTCTCGGTTGTCGTGGTCTGGGGGCTGACGTGGTTCGCCATGCACCTTCAGTTTGGAACGGCGCCAGTAGAGATCGCGATTTTCTGGCGTTTCGCGCTTTCTCTCGTTCTGCTCGGTGGCTGGTTATGTCTGACGGGACGGTTGAGAAAACCGGCAGCGGCAAGTATTCCGTGGCTGGTCGCGATGGGGATTTGTCTGTTTTCCGGCAACTATCTCGTGCTCTATCGGTCGGCTGCCTATCTGTCCAGCGGCATGATTTCGGTGATTTTCAGTCTGGCCAGCGTTCTGAACGCCCTGAACCTCTGGCTGTTCTTCCGTCAGCGGCTCGACGCACGGATTATCGGAGGCGGTCTTCTGGGGGTAATGGGGGTCGCGCTGCTGCTGGATGGAGATCATGGGGGCGGCCTGCAGGCGGGCAGTCTCACCGGGGTCGGGCTGGCTCTGGCGGGAACTCTCTTCTTTTCGCTTGGCAATATGGTTACCCGCAGGATCGGTCGGTTCGATCTGGATCTGCCAAATGCCGTTTTCTATGCAATGGGAATCGGGACCCTCGTTGTGGGAACCGTAGCTCTGACGCAGGGATATAGTTTCGTAGTTCCGCTGACCGCAGCGTGGTTTGGGGGACTGGTCTATCTGTCGGTGTTCGGCTCGGTCATCGGTTTTCTGACGTACCTGTCGCTGGTGCACCGGATCGGAGCGGACAGAGCGGGCTATACGACAATCCTTTCTCCTGTTCTGGCCCTTGCTGTGTCATGTGTTTTTGAAGGCACGCGATGGACGCCTGTCATGCTGGCAGGACTTGGTCTCGTCCTCGCGGGCAACGTGCTGGCCTTTGTGCGCCATCGTCCTGTTCCAGTGCCTGTCGAGGTTGAGCAGGCATGAATCTTCGTAATCCTCACCATGCAGAAAGGCGACAGATATGACAAACGAAGCCCTGATCATTGTGGATCTGCAGAACGATTATTTCCCGGGTGGACGTTGGCCGTTGGTGGGCATCGAGGATGCGGCTGCCAACGCACGTCTTGTCCTGAACCGCTTTCGGGAAAAAGAGATGGCAGTTGTCCATATCCGTCATGAATTCCCGGCTGATAATGCGCCGTTTTTTGCGCCGGGTTCACATGGTGCACAGATCAACGAGCTTGTCATGCCGAATGACGGGGAACCAGTAGTTCTTAAACATCATCCGAACGCATTCCGGGATACGAACCTCAGGACACTTCTGGATGGGCAGGGCATCCGGAAACTGACAATTCTTGGAGCGATGAGTCACGTCTGCATTGATGCGACTGTCCGTGCCGCAGTCGATTTCGGATACGACGTGACGGTGGTGCATGACGCGATCGCCACCCGAGATCTTGAATTTGAAGGAACGACAGTTCCAGCGAGGCAGGTTCATGCGGCCTATATGGCCGCTCTCGCTTTTGCATACGCGCAGGTTGTGTCTACAGGCGATTATCTTTCCAGATAAAACTATGAAAGATTTTATGACGATTGAATGCTCGTCTTTTGCAAAGGTCAGACGGGAGTAGATTGATATCATAGCGGACCAAGACCCGATCTTTTGGGAATTTCCCGGAAAAACGGAATGACTTGATGCTCTTTTCGTTCCGTTGGAGGCTTGAAACGGCATCAGGCTATGCCATTGCCACACCATGTATCGTCACGGATGGTGCTCAGGTGGCGGCAATGCAGTATCTGACTGAACGGATGAAATTTGTTGTGGTATCAATTAGTTGTCGGGTTTAATAACGGATTTTAACGCGGCAGCAGAATAGCAGAAGAAAGCATGTTGGCGTTATTCTGTCTGGTAGAAGTATCGATATGATAAAGGATGCCTGCTTCGCGCAGGATGTAATTCCTATTATCTGCCAATAGAATTCTGATTTGCGAAATGGATTTCTAAAAAAGTTTATTTTGGAATCGTAGTATTCTAGCGTTTTATGGTTTGGAAAATTGTGCTGGAATCGATCTCGCGCGAATGTCGCCGTAACATATCAACCTTCTCTATTATGCTGTTATTCTTTTCTCCGTGCGAGCAGAAATTGTCGGATGGTATGATAAAACTGTAACGGAAAATCTGGGACTATTCGAAACCATAATTGACTTTCTGAAGGAGACTCTGCGCACGATAAAATCGGTATCCTACTGACTGACGCTGCAAGGCATTGCCTTTCGATGCGATCATGCAGAAATATCGTTCTGCGCGCGAGAAATACCTGATGACAGTCTTTTATAACTCACATCGGTCGTAGGGAAAGGGTGAAGCCGGACGTTTTGCTTTCAGTTTAACGTTTGGATACGACTTCATGATGCCATTTGATAGCTCTATAAATATTCCAGAGAATCCAATGATACGTGTTCTTATGACCAAAAAAAGCAGAAGCCAGAGAGGTCAATGCATTCTCTCGAAGAATAAGAACTGGAAATAAAATCTGCTGACACGCTGGTCGTCGTTTAAAGCAACTTCCATACGATAATATAATATTATCTTACTGTTCTTGGTGGGTAGGATATATGGTGCAGAAATCATAAACGATCACTCGCAAATCCTGATATTTTCATTTTGTTTTCATTTTTAAAATACATCGCGGATGGGCGCGGTTAATCACTCTGAAACACCTCTTTTGTAGAGATCTCTAGGACGTCTTGTCTTTATCTACAGTGTAATAATGTCCGGGAGGTCGGTGGCCGTTGCCATGAATATGCACTATGGTTCTGCGCATATTGAGTATATTGCGTATCATTTCGGCAATCAGCACCCTTTGAAACAGACTTTCCGGCAGGTCTCCTCACGATCATTCCGCTCCGTTGTGGCCGGGGCGTTACGCTAAATGGAACGGCATCAGACATCCAAGCTGCTGCGCATGATCGATAACATGCCGGTTGCTGTCATGACGGTTGATCCGGACGACTTTACGATCACGTACGCTAACGAGACATCCAAGGATCTGATCCGTCAGATCGAGCATCTCCTTCCCATTCAGGCAGAGAATCTTGTCGGGACATCAATCGATGTCTTTCACCGACATCCCGAACATCAGCGACGGCTTATATCGGATCCGGCCAATCTTCCGCACAGCGCCCGCATCCGGCTCGGCCCCGAGGCGCTGGATCTCAAAGTGACCGCCATTACGGCCGACAATGGTGATTTTCTCGGGCCGATGCTCACCTGGGCGCTTGTTACACGAGAGGTTGCCGCTGAAGAACGCATCCTCAGACTGGCGCAGTATGATACGCTCACGGGGCTGGCGAACCGCAACACCTTTCAGGAGTGGATCGAGGATCGGCTGGCTCAGCCCGGCCACCGTATGGCCGTCTTCTTTCTTGATCTCGATGGCTTCAAGACCATAAACGACACCAGAGGACACGGTGTTGGAGATGCGGTCTTGCGGATCGTTGCCGACCGCCTGCGAACGATCTGCAGCGCTCCAGATCTCCGGATCGGTCGGATTGGCGGCGACGAATTTGCTGTCCTGCTTCCTGATGATGAGTCTGCGCGAGCAGAAACTCTGGCAGGCCGACTGGTGGCAGCGCTCGGGGCGCCCTACAGTTTTGGCGACCACGTGAACATGCAGATTGGCACGTCCATTGGTATTGCCCGATCGCCGGATCATGGCGACACGGTCGAGCAGATTCTCTCTCGCGCCGATATTGCCCTCTATGTCGCAAAAACCGCTGGAAAGGGGAAATACACTGTCTACGAGCCGATCATGGGTGATCGCATCCGTGAGCGCGAACACCTGAAAGCCGATCTCCGGGCTGCGCTTCAGACGATGGAAGACCTGTTCGTCTTTTATCAGCCTATCGTCGATATACGAACGCGGGAGGTCAAGGCCCGCGAAGCTCTTGTCCGCTGGTATCACAGGGAGCGCGGCTGGATCTCGCCCGCCGAATTCATCCCGGTAGCTGAAGAGAGTGGTCTGATCGATCAACTGAGCCGCTTCGTGCTGCACCGCGCATGTTCTGATGCAATGCGCTGGGAGGATGAAGCGCGGGTGGCGGTCAACATGTCCGCAACACAGTTCGGAAACGGCACACTGGCGGCTCTCGTGCGGGAGGCTCTCGCGAAATCGGGTCTGCCTGCCGAAAGACTGGAAATCGAGGTTACCGAAACGGCTCTACTCACTGCGGAACACGATGTGGTTGGTGATTTTCAACAACTGCACCGGTTGGGCGTGCGCATTGCGCTCGATGATTTTGGTACGGGATACTCTTCGCTGGCCCATCTGCGGCTGTATTCATTTGACAAGATCAAAATCGACGGATCGTTCGTCCGTGACGCGGTCACACGGCCTGACTGCGCCGCCGTGGTCAAAGCGGTAGCGGATCTCGGCCGGCGTCTCGGTGTCACAACGGTCGCAGAGGGTGTGGAGACCGTCGAGCATCTTGAGCGGGTGATGGAAGAGGGATGCAGTGAAATTCAGGGGTATCTGATAAAGAGACCAGGACCGGAGCCGGTCGATCAGCCGCGGGTTATGGAAATCAACCGTCTCTTACAGGCGCGGCAAGCAAGAGTCTGAAGCTCTCTGGGAGGGGATGATTCTGGAGAAGAATGAACGAGTTTGTCTGTGTTTATGCTGACCGTATCTTGCGCCACAGCTCAACCGGACCTGATTTGCGGTCAGTGAGTCATGACGCTTTGGCCATACTGCTGAACATCCGTCGATAAACTCAATAACTGTTAGCAGACTACAGGTTTGTCCGAAGTTGCCTTGGAGAACGAAAAACCAAACCATGCGCTGATGGTCTGGAGGCTTCCAGAAAACACATTCAGGCACAATAGCCGACGCATTGCCTTCCACTTCTACGATACTCTGTAGAACGGTTTCCTTCTTGACTCTCCACCTTGCAGTTATCTTCGTGGCCTGCTTCCTCAATCCGATCCTGTGCCCGTTAACCTGACAACGCACACTATCCCGTCGGCAAGGAGGGCTGCATTCGAGCACCGTTCTGCTCCCACATTTCGGGTCAACCGGAAAGATAACTGCCAGTCAGGTGACATTGCCTGACTGCCACATGTCTTGCGTAGCGCCTCAAAATCAGCAATGAGATAATGAGAATCAGTCGCATATTGCGAGTCCTGTCGTACAGGCCGCCTGTTGTGCTGAGGTGCGGGAAAGGTATCGGAACTTGGAGCAGAAGGGCTCATTGCTGGTCCTTTATTCAGCCCATCGACGCGATCTGTTGAAATACGCTAACGGGCTGGTAGCTGATCATTCGGTTGCCGAGGATATCGTGCAGGAAGCATGGCTCCGTCTGGACCGGGGCGTCGAGGCTGCGACAGTGAGCGAGCCTCTGCGTTACCTCTATCGGATTGTCCGGAATCTGGCGCTGGATCTGCGTCGTAAAGGTACGCGTGAGCGGGCCGTCTTTACGTCATCTGGGTTCGACAGCGTTGTGGAGCAACAGGCAGACGCGCAACCGGGTCCAGATCAGATCGCACAGGACAAGGCGCAACTGGAGGCTGTGCAGGCAGTCCTCTTGGCCCTGCCCGAGCGAACGCGTGTCGCCTTTGAGATGCACCGCTTTGGAGGGTGCAAATTACGCGAGATTGCAGCGCATCTGAATATTTCCATTGCGATGGCGCATGTGCTGGTCGCGGAGGCCGTGGACGCCTGCAAGCAGCGGGTGGACTGGCCCTGATACACAACTACACAAAGAACGGTTTAGAAAAGGCGTGGCGGATGGCGTCTGATAATATGAGGGCGCCAGACATCTCCCACGTCGGACGCGGGGTCCGGCAGCTTCGTGTCGAAAGGCATTCATGACGGTAACAGATGATCCGGTCCGGCAACAGGCTTCCAGAGAGGCCACGCGCTGGCTCATTCTTCTTCAGGAAGAATCTGACGATCCGGAAATCTCTGCCGAATTCGATGCCTGGCTGGCAGCAGCGTCTGTAAACCGTGAGGCCTGGGCGCAGACTGAAAAGGCCATGGGTCTGGTTGCGCGTCTTTCTCCCGGCAACACCAGTTCCTGGCGCAACAGCACGGGTAGAGGCGTGGATATGCTGACGCAGCCACGTCGGCGGATTCCAAAGCGTGCTGCGTGGACTGGGTCTGTCGTCGCTCTCGCGGCGTGCGTTGCGCTGTTCTTTACTGCTTCCAGCCTGCTGCTTCGTGTGCGAGCGGATGTCATGACCGGAACGGCTGAGACGCGGGTCTTACATATGGCGGATGGCAGCGAGGTGACTCTGGCTCCCGGAAGTGCGGTCAGCATTAACAATAAAGATGGTCGCCGTAGTGTGACGCTACTGGCCGGCGAGGCGCTTTTTTCCGTCGTACATGACCCGGCGCATCCGTTCGTTGTGAAAACAGGAAATTTCACCACAACCGATATTGGAACCGTCTTTGATGTGCGTCGGACAGAAAGCGGTGTGGATGTTGCTGTGCGCTCGGGCCGAGTGCAGGTCAGTGGCGGCAGTATCCTCGCTCAGGGCCTGGAGCTTGGAGCCGGGCGGGGACTGACCGCATCCGCATCCGGTTTCCATGCTGACGAACGGTCTGCCGAGCAGGTAGGAGCGTGGGCGGATGGTCTGCTGGTCGCCAACGATGAACCGCTCGGACAGGTCGTCGCCAGATTGAAGCCCTATCTTTCCGGCATGGTCATCGTGCCGTCTCATCTGTCGTCGCAGCGTGTGTCAGGAGTTTATAGTCTGACCGATCCCGGACGGGCTCTGGAAGCGGTTGCGCAGGCACGGCAGGGCAGTGTTCATCGGTATAGCCGCTGGCTGACGATTCTGCGCTGAGGCGAAGCGTAGCTGGCGTCATTCTGCACACGATTTAAGAAAAAATCGGTGAAGTGAGATTTTTATTGGAAAACACATCGTCGCCGTCGTTGTGAGGGTAGAGGGATACGAATGCAATGCATTCTCAACTGATGGGTTGAGGCGAAACACAGGTCCCGTAACAGGACACGACGGAGACAACAGGGTGACGTCAGGGACCGCCGTCCGGCCAGTAGTGCGCCGGGAAGACGACAGCAGATCCATCATGCTTATGCGCCTGCTTCTGACAACGACAGCAGCCACAGCGCTTACATTGGCAGGGCCCGTTCGGGCGCAATCGGCAAGCACTACTGTGACCGGGAGCGCGGCCGCGTCGAACACGCACGCGTACGATATTGGAGTGCAGCCTCTGGCTTCAGCCTTGATGAGTTTCGGAAAGCAGTCCGGGCTTCAGGTTACCGCAGGTGGAGAGCTTCTGCGTGGTGTGAAAACATCCGGCGTACATGGACAATTGACGTCCCGGCAGGCGCTGGGCCAGCTTCTTGCAGGCACAGGATTGAGTTACGTGGTTTCAGGTAATGGAACCGTGATTCTGACGAAGACCGCTGCCAGCATAACTCTTGGTCCCGTCCGAGTTCAGGGGGCTTACGGCACGGAGAATCCCAGAGGTCCGGGCGTTGGTTATGTGGCGCAGACTACGATGTCAGGCACAAAAACAGATACGCCGATTACGGAAATTCCGAATTCGATTTACGTTGTGACGAAACAGCAGATGCAGGACCAGCAGGTTCAGAATCTGGCAGAGGCGTTACGCTACACACCGGGAATCTATGCTGAGGGTATGGGCCAGCAGACTAACGGAGCGGCGGCGGGGTTTGGTGGTGGTTCTTTCATACAGCGGGGTTTTTCTTCATCGCAGTTTATCGATGGATTGATTTCGAACTCTGAGGTAGCGCTGGATCCGTCCTTCATCGAGCGGGTTGAAACGATCAATGGCCCTACTTCCGTAATGTATGGACAAGCGGCCCCTGGGGGTATCATCAACGAGAGTCTGAAACGACCTACTGATACGCCGCTGAGAAATGTATCTGTGGGTTTTGGTAACTGGAACCGTTATCAGGCAACATTTGATGTCAGTGACAAAATCACGTCGTCAGGAAATCTGAAATATCGTATCGCGGGCATCGGTGTCTCCCAGAACACTCAGACGAATTATGTCCGCTACCATCGTGTTGGTGTCTCTCCTTCAATTGACTGGAAGATTGATGACAAGACGGATCTGACCCTGATTGGAAACTACGTTTATACACCAGAAGATGGCGCGTATTCTTCTTATCTTCCGGCTGTAGGAACGCTGTTTCCCGGAAAATACGGACGTCTTTCCAGGCATCTTTTCATGGGAGAGCCGGGATGGAACAATCACAAGGAAACCGGTGGTCTTTTTGAATATCTGTTTTCACATCAGTTCAATTCCCATCTGTCGTTTCATCAGACATTTCGTTATGAGGAATCGAAAACCAATTTCAGCTATGTTTATACGAAATACGGAGCGCTTGATGCTGACGGAGTTACGCAGCCGCGCGTGGCTTTCGCTGTGCCCAACACCACGCGCACTGTCGCACTGGATTCACATCTCCTCGGAAAATACCGAACAGGAGAAGTCCGTCATACAGCGGTCGTTGGTGTCGATTTCTGGGATTATCATTCCAATGGTCAGTATTACCGCTCCGATGCGAACAGTCTGAATATTTACGCGCCACAATATGGGAATTTTACACCGCATTTTGGCTACCCAGGAATGGGGCCGGCGGACGCAACATCCTGGTCATGGTTCGGGCGAGACACCTATGATCAGGTCGGTGTCTATTTTCAGGATCAGATCAGATACAAAGGATTGACTGTGACTGTGGGTGGTCGCGAGGACTGGTTTTCACAAAACAGTTGGTCACAATCAAACTTTCCTTACACGGGTACCAGCAGCACAACGACCTCTCCCTTTTCGACAAAGGCGTTTACCTGGCGGGCCGGTGCGACATATGAACTTGATTTCGGACTTGCTCCGTATTTCAGTTATGCGACATCCTTTCAGCCACAGACGGGTACGGATGTGGAGGGACATGCTTTCAAACCGACGGAAGGCAAGCAGTTTGAGGCTGGTCTGAAATATAAACCGCGTGGTTTCGACGCTCTGTTCACAGCGTCGGCTTTTCACATTGATCAGACGAATGTTCTGACATCAGATCCGCAAAATCCCGGTTATTCCATTCAGACAGGACAGATGACCTCCAAAGGTTTCGAGGTGTCCGCTCAGGCCAACATCACGAAGGATCTGCGTATTCTCGCATCCTACACATATGACGACGTTCGATATTCAAAGAGTACTGATACAACTGTACCGTATTATTACGATCCAACGTCAAATGAGTCAGGATATCATATGCGCGAGGGCGCAGCAGTGCCTCTTAAAGGCAAATATGCTGAGGCTGTGCCACGCAACATGACGTCCATGTTTGTTAATTATGCTCTTCCTGAAGGGAAGCTCAGAGGGCTGGAATTTAATTTTGGCGCCCGTTATGTCGGCTGGACTTATGGCAATACGGCGAACTCTTTCAAAATTCCGGCTTTTATTTTGTTTGATACCGGTGTCCGTTATGATTTTGGAAAGGCTGCGTCTTTTTTGAAAGGGCTTGTCGGGCAGGTAACAATTTCCAATCTCACGAACAAATATTATATTACATCCTGCGGTACAGCGCAGTGTTATATTGGTCAGGGAAGGCGTGTGTATGGGAATTTGTCGTATAACTGGTAAATTTTACAGAAAAACTTAAAATGATTTCATTTATTCCGTCTGGCTGCAGTTGTCAGCACCCATACACAGCCGGGCGATGACATTGTCATCGATCATATCGCTTATCCCGGCATGAAATATGTGCCGTCTGCCGAGGACTTCGTTGCACGAAGCAACGAAGTCCTCAGGCGCTGGATTGGTCTGAAGGAGGTCCGCTTCGTCAGGCATCTGCCGACCACCGTATCGGGCAAGATCACACGCAAACGTCTTCTGGTATCCTGACGGTAGCAGTGCGACCTGCCTTCAGATCGCCTGGCCGCCGGAAACTTCGATCCGCTGCGCGTTGACCCAGCGATTGTCCTCGGACAGCAGGGAGGCGATCATCGGGCCGATGTCGTCAGGAAGGCCGGGACGTCCGAGTGCGGTTGCTTCTGCAATATGACGGGCAATGTCCGGATTGTCCCGCACCATACCTCCCGAGAAATCCGTCTGAATCGCACCCGGCGCTACTGTGTTGACGGCAATACGGCGAGACCCGAGTTCCTTGGCCATGTAATGCGTCATGACTTCTACCGCGCCCTTCATGGCCGCATAGGCAATCCACCCGGGATAGGCGAAGCGCGTCAGACCGGAGGAGATGTTCACGATCCGGCCACCATCGTCGATCAGCGGCAGCAGGGTCTGCGTCAGGAAGAACGGGCCTTTGGCGTGGACACGATAGGCTGCGTCGAAATCCTCTTCGGTCACTTCACCAAACAGTCCGCTATGGGATGTGCCAGCCATGTTAACCAGATAATTGAAGCGCTCGGCACCCCATTCGCGCAGCACGCTGCGGACTTCGTCGGCGAAGGCGGGAAAGGTATGCGTGTCGCCGGTATCGAGTTGCAGGGCCACTGCGCGGGCTCCGCTGCGCTGGACACTATCAACCACCTCATCGGCTGCGGATTTGTTGGTGTGATAGGTGAAGATTGATGAGACGCCACGTCGGGCGAGAGCTTCAACGGTTGCGCGACCCAGTCCACGGCTTCCGCCGGTGACAATGGCGATGGTGTTCGTTGCAGGCATGGGAATCTCCATCTGGTGAGGGAGCCATTCTGGTCACAATGTCATCTGTTCGATAAGAGCGCTCTTTCCGTCAGCATTGTTTTGCCTCATGGAATAATCCCATGGACAGGCTTGCGACACTCGACCTCTTTGTCCGCATTGTTGACCGTGGCAGTTTCACTGCTGCGGCAGCCGATTGCGGCGTCTCCCGCCCGCTTGCGACCGCCGCGGTCAGGGCGCTGGAGCAAAGGCTTGGGACGCGCCTGTTGCACCGATCGACCCGCCACGTCCGGCCCACCGAGGAAGGCACCGCCTATTATCGCCGCTGTGTCGCGATCCTGGCGGACCTCGAAGACGCCGATCGTAGCGCGAGTGGTGCTGTTGCGGGACTTCTGCGCGCTGATGTGATCGGACGTCTGGCGCGCATGCTTCTGCTGCCGGCGCTACCGGATTTCCTCGCCCGTCATCCGGCGCTGACCGTTCATCTTGGCGAAGGCGAGCGGTTTGTCGATCTGGTGCGCGAAGGGGTGGATTGCGTGGTCCGGACCGGAAGCCTGCCGGACAGCGACATGATCGCCCACTCCCTCGGCGTTATGGAGGAGGTGACGGTTGCGAGCCCGGCGTATCTGGCGCGGCACGGAACGCCTGCCTCTCCCGACGATCTTGAGGGCCATCAGATGATCGGCTTCGTGTCTTCACGCACCGGCCAGCCTCTGCCGCTGGAGTTTACGCGCGGAGAGGAGGTGATCGAGATTTCGCTTCCGGCGCGCCTGTTGGTCGGAGGTGTTGATACCTATGCCGAAGCAGCCAGACTTGGCTTTGGCCTCGTGCAGGTTCCGCGCTACGGTTTAGCCAATGACCTTGCGAATGGCGTACTGGTCGAAGTGCTTCCTGATTTTCCACCCATGCCAACGCCGGTCTCGGTCCTTTATCCGAGCAGCAGACAGCTTTCTCCGCGTGTGCGCGTCTTTGTGGACTGGCTGGTGGAGATTATTGGCTCGCGACTTCGCCGGAATGCCGATGAACGTCCCTACGCGGGTGCGAAGGCGAGATAGAGCGAAATCGTTGCAATCGAGAGCACGGTGGAGGTCAGAACGACACGCCCGGTAAGAGCCGCCTCCCGGTCATGGAATTCCGCCAGCATGAACGAGCCGGTTCCCGTCGGGAGTGCGGCAAGAAGCACGGCAATATGCGTCGTCGCCGCAGGCAGGTGGAGCAGGGGCGCTGCAATGATCCATGTAACCAGAGGCTGGGCGATCAGTTTCAGACCGACAAGAATGGCGGCAGTGGACGGGCGTGCAGACGCGGCGTCGGCAGAATTCCCGGCAAGGAACAGACCGAGGGCGATCAGGGCGCAAGGGGATGCGGCCCCGCCGAGAAGTTTCAGAAAAGCATGAACCGGTCCGGGCAGATGGCCACCGGATACCATGACAAGGCCACCAAGCGTGGGCGCCACCAGCAACGGATTTTTCACCAGTGAGAAAAGCGTTTTCGTGACAATGTCGCGACGGCGTGCTTCGGTCTGCAGCCCGGCTTCGATCAGGACGATCGCGATGACAAACAGCACACAGACCGTCACGATCGTGGCGATGAGCGTTGGCGCCATGCCGGTATCGCCGACAAGAGACAGGACAAGCGGGAAACCGACGAACCCCGTATTGGCGTAACTCGCGTTCAGTCCGTCAATGGCGGCATCGGCAAGATGATGTCCTGTTGACACCCGCCACCACAGCGTTCCAGCGAACACGATAAAACAGCCGAGCGTGAACGCCGCAATGAAACCCGGCTCCCACAGATCGGTCAGTTTTGCGTTCGCCACGATGTCGAACAGTACCGCAGGCAGTGCGAGATAGACCACCAGCCGATTGATTTCGCGCGTGGCGTTGGGACTGAGCGCTCCCGATTTGCGCGCGATCCATCCGGTGAGGATGAGGGCAAAGATCGGCAGGACGATCAGCAGATTATTCAGCATCAAGGAACTCGGGAAGTCAGCAGAGGCGTGACGCTACCGGAGGCTATTGATATAATCCAATACTCAAACAGTATGCGATCAATGCTTTCAGGGTATCATATGGACACGCGGCATATGCGGTATTTCATGGCTCTGGCCGAGACGCTTCATTTCGGTCGGGCCGCCGAACGGATGAATATGAGTCAGCCGCCGTTCAGTCGTCAGATCGCCATGATCGAGCACTCTCTGGGCGTGAAGCTGTTTGAGCGAAACTCGCGGAACGTGGCGCTGACCCCTGCCGGAAAACACTTCATGAAAGACTGCCGAAACGTGCTGGGGCAGTTTGAGGATGCCTGTCGGGATGTAAGGCTGGTCGCCAGCGGTATGAAGGGCGAATTGCGGTTTGGATTCATGATGCATGCCGCCCACAGTGTCGTGCCGCAACTCGTGCAGCTTTATTCCGAGGCGCGGCCGGATGTCCGCCTTGTCCTTGATGAACGCACGCCGACAGAAATTGACGAGATGCTGGTGGCGGGAACACTGGATGCCGCAGTGACATTCGGTTCCGAATATACACTGAATCTGCAAACAGTTTTACTGGCCAGGGAACGGTTGCGTATCATCATGAGAAAGGACCATGTTCTCGCCGCAGCCAGACAGATCGGCCCTATGGCGCTCTGTAATGAGAGGATCATCGCCGCACCGGTCGCGACAGCGCCTGCTCTACGATCTGCGATCAATAGCTATTTTTCTGCCAAAGGACTTGTTCCGCATGTCGTGCTTGAACCCCGGTTGCAGCACACGATCATCCAGCTTGTTGCAAAAGGATTGGGCGTCGCGCTTATCCCGGCATCGCTGTGCAACGAACTGGGAGGCGGGCTGACATCAAGGGCTCTTTCAGACTCTCCTCAACTTGATGTTGTCCTTCGTGCGCCGATTACTACGAAAAACCCTGCGGTTTCGACATTCATGGAAATCGGAAAAGCAATGCAGCAGACTTCAATCTGATTCATGCAATCCATGTGGAGAGCCGATTTTCAATATTTTCTCCTGTCCGCTGATTTTTATACGAATGCGAAGATGACAGAAAGTCTCCTGACCTGTCCGGCCTGCAAAGGGATCGTTGAAAATCTGCGATTCATTGCATTTGGCCGACAGGAACAATCAGGATCATCGGGCGTTAACGTGGCGCTACCCGTCCGTATGGCCGGACAGTTCTTTTCCTTCGGATAAAAACCATGTCAAAGCCCGTTCTCGTTATCGGTGCGGGGCCTGTCGGTCTGACCATGGCTGTCGAACTGACCCGTTACTGTGTGCCAGTCAGGATTGTTGACAGGTTGCCCGCGCGTACCACCCAGTCACGGGCTTTGGCGATATGGCCACGAACCCTCGAACTGCTTGAGATGGCGGGATGTGTGGATGCTTTTACGGCCGCCGGGTTACATGCAAAAGCCGTCAGCATCCATGTCGGCAAGAGAACTCTCGCCCGTATTCCGCTCGGGACGATCGCCTCTTCCTTCAATTACCTGCTGATGCTTCCGCAGTCGGAGACCGAGCGATTGCTGGAGGACCATCTCGGAACTTCTGGTCTTGCTGTCGAACGCGAAACCGAACTGACAGACTTCATTAACAGGAAAGACGGTGTTTCGTGCACGCTCAGGCATGCCGGGGGCAAAATTGAGATAGTGGAAGCTGCATGGCTCATCGGTTGCGATGGTGCGCATTCCTTTGTTCGGGGCAGACTGGGACTGCCATTTGAAGGGGATACGTTGCCCATGGGCTTTGTTCTTGCTGATGCGCATGTGAAGGGTCTTACGATCCCGTCAGACGAACCGGCGATTTTCTGGCATCCGGACGGGGCCGTCATGTTCTTTCCCATATCGTGTGCTCGCTATCGTATCATCGCAGATCTGGGTTCTGTTCCGCTGCATATGCCGGATCTTGAGGAAATGCAGACAATTGTCGACAGGCGGGGACCGGGTGGAATCATCCTGTCTGATCCAGTGTGGCTGTCGGATTTTGGGGTCAATGAACGCAAGGTCCCGGATTACCGCAAGGGCCGCGTGTTTCTGGCCGGTGATGCCGCCCATGTTCATAGTCCTGCCGGCGGTCAGGGTATGAATATGGGCATGCAGGACGCCTTCAACCTCGCCTGGAAGCTGGCGCTTGTCGAACGCAAGGAAGCCGCGTCGTGTCTGCTGGACAGCTACAGTATCGAACGCAGTGGCGTTGCACGGCAGATATTGTCGGATTCCAGCCGTATGACCAGAGTTGTTCTGCTCAGAAGTCCGCTGACGCAGCGAGTGCGCAACTTTGTTGTAAAACATGGTTTCAGCATTCCGGTAATCCGTCATGCCATCGCCAATCGGCTTTCCGGAATCCAGATCAACTACCCTGACAGTCCTCTCAACATGGGGTCCGCCCGGGGGCTACGTGGCCCTGAACCGGGACAGCGACTGATTTCAGGACGAAGTGCCGGGCGAGACGATGTTCCCCGCTTTATACTTCTTGCCCGGAACAGCGCTGACGCGCGGGCCATGATTGCGCGTCATTCAGATTTGTTGGCGTCCGAAGTGCGCCTGCCACCGGATGGAAACGGTATATGGCTGGTGCGCCCTGATGGTTACGTCGCTGCTGCTGCAAAGAGTGGGGACTGGAAGGTAATCGATATGGCCTTAAATGGAATGAAAGTTTGAAATATCAACGCTGATGAACTTGAGCCATATTGGTGATGTCCGATCATGAAATCCGACCGTCCGTAGCTACTTTTGTGTCCGATATACGACGGCAGTTTCTGTTTTCCTATAGAAGACGTTAACCATACTCTGCCCGAAAAGTATAAAGTGGGATGGCGGAGAAATTCCGCCGTTATACCGGTATTGTTCCTCTGTTGAGTCGTTGCTTGATGGCTGTTGGCAGAGCGTGGTCTGTCACTGATCCGGTTTAAAAAACATCACCAGTTATAGGAGATGTTCCCATAAAAACGACGGGCCTGCCCCAGATAGCACTGATCCGAAGAGCATCCGGTAACATAATATTTGTTTGTCAGATTCGAAATTGCCAACTGAGCCTTTAAACCATGTAGTTTCGGAGAGAGTTCCGAAAAATCATAATGTGCTCCGATATCGAAAAGCACGTAGGCTGGAACTTTATAAGAGTTGGCGGCATCGGGATAGGTAAAACCTATATAACGAATACCCCAGTTTACACCCAGTCCATGAAAAATGGAACGAGGCAGGGTATAATCGATAAACGCCGACATCATGTTGCGAGGGACATTCTGCACATATTTTCCCTGTTCCGCGACAAGCTCCGTTTCACTCAGAGTCGCCAGATCGATTTTGGAAGTCGTCAGGTTGTTTTTTGCATACCGAATATCGGTATAGGTATAGGACGCCGTAAGATGCAGATCCTTTGTTATATTGGCGTTTGCTGACAGTTCGACCCCTTTGGCTGCGACCCGGCCAGCATCGGCACTGAAATTGGGATGTTCGTTATCTCCGACAAGATAATGATCTTCATTAAGATGAAAGGCCGCTGCCGTCAGAAAAACCTCGGTTTTTGGAATCTGGTATTTCAGGCCCACTTCGAACTGTTTTCCTGTGAGTGGTGAAAACGGCTTTCCGCGCCAGTCACTTGTTGTCTGAGGCACAAATGAGGTGCTGTAACTGAAGTATGGAGCAAGACCGAAGTCGAACTTGTAAACAAGACCAGCACGCCAGGTAAACGCCGATTGTGGACGCTCACTGGGCGATCCGCCTGAAAGAGTCGAAGTGCCATCCGAATTGTATTGCCGTGACCCGCTACGGTTTGTCGTGTTGAACCAGTCCTGTCGACCACCCAGAATGACGGAGAGACCTCCCCATTTGATCTGATCCTGGAAATAGACGCCTTCCTGAAAATAGGAAGTATGATTGAGATAACCCGTAGACCCACATGCGTAAGGATTGGCGATGCAGGGCACGAAATTGTAATCAGGAGAAAACAGATTGAGAGTGTCAAATTCACCAAACATGTTGGCGGTCTTTGATTCAATCTGACGAAAATCAGACCCGACAATCCAGGTATGGTGAAGTGGCCCTGTCGTGACGCGGCCCGTCAGACGGGTATCAAGCGCCACAGTCCGATTATATCCCTGTACCTCCCATGCTCTTCGTTTGACCTCACTGGCGGAAACCTGTTCGCTGAAATAGGAATTCTGGAGATCCCAGTCAGACGCCTCCCACCGGAATACCTGCTGAAAATCCAGGAAACTATTGAACTTGTGGCGGAACTGATATTCGAACATTGACGACGTCGTTTTGTTCGTGTTCCAGCGAGGCATGCCAAGAAATACACTGCGGGAAATCCTTCCATAAGGGCCGCGAAGAAGTGACCCGACAATAGGATAGACAACCGTATTGGCGCCGCTATCAGGAGTGTAGATGTAACTCCCAAGAACACTCAACGATGTTTTGTGATCAATATCCCACGTCAGGGACGGCAGGACACCGACGCGCTTATAATCGACATACTGGGTCTGTGTTCCCTGCGTAACGCCGATGGCGGCGACGCGATAACGCAGGTTGCCGCTTTTGGTAATCTTGTCGCTGACATCAACAGTTGCTTCGTACCGTCCCCAGTTTCCGAAACCGACTGTGGCCTGTCGCAGTGGCGTTGTCGTAGGTTTTTTCAAATCCATTCCGATAAGGCCACCCGGAGCAGTCTGTCCGTATGTGACAGAAGCCGGTCCGTTCACGACTTCAATCCGATCCAGAAAAGCGGTTTCTGCGGCTGTATAGGAACTGGATTGCAGCCCATCGACAAACTGCGTTGTCACGAAACCGCGCTGTCTTATACCGTTTTCACCGCTATAGGCTGCGCCGGTCAGATTTGTACCCTGAGCTTCAGAATAAACGCCTGCACTGTACCGTAATGCCTGAGCGACATTCTGGGCCTGCTGATCGACCATCTGCTGCTTGGTCACCACATAAATCGAATTGGGAATTTCGATGAGCGGCGTATTCGTTTTTGTTCCGGCCATGGTGTTCTCGGCAAAATAACCAACACCGGGACCTGTCGGGTCTTGATGGGTGACAGCTCCTCCCACGCGGACAGGACCAAGTGTGATTGACGATGAGCTTTTACGTTCCAGAATGAGTGTGCGCGCATTCAGTCTGCGGAACTGGACGGATGTCCCGCTCAGGAGAGTGGAAAGGGCTGCTTCTGGCGTCAGTGTGCCCGAAACACCTTTCGTCGAGATGCCTGTCGTTATGGCAGGATCGTAGGATATCTGCCGCCCCGATTGCTGGGCAAAGGCCGATAGCGCGCTGGCGAGCGGCTGTCCGGCAATATGGAAGTTTTTGACCTCGCTGTCCTGTTGTGACGGGTCAGACGGTGCCGCCAAAGCTGGAACGCCATGCAGCAGTGCGATTTCCGTAATGCCGATCATCAGGTAATGCCGAAAACGCTGCGCAGCGCGCGGAGCCGTCTGACTGTTGGCTGCCATCCTTAAAATTGCCTCTTCTTCCCGAATGCCACACAGGTATGCGATCAATTATCATTCGCATAATTATGAGAAGAACGAGGGCGATCTTTTTATAGGGGAAAAGAGAAAAATTGCGGTGTGATTGGAAAAGACGTGTTCTGAAAATGATTATCGCTTGAGCTGATCATGATGATTTCGCGCTGATCAGCAGAAAACGAGAGTCTATCTCCTTGACCGAAACATGGGCAGGAGCTGCGACCGCTCTCAGAGCGCCCGGTATGTCTGTAAGATCATACGATCCGGCGACATGGATCGTATCAAGGCCCTTTCCATAGGTAACAATAAAGCCCGGATAATAGCGTCGCAGCGTTTCCACCACTGAATGAACGGTTGCGTCACTGACTGTCAGACGTTTTTCCTTCCAGGAACCGACCTCGGACGGATTCACATGAGACTGCGTGACTGTCCCTGACCGGACGTTGATCGAAACAAGATCTCCTGCGAACATCTGACGTTCGGTGGTCGCGCCCTGAATGCCATAGTTGAGGCCAATGCGACCTTCATTGACGGCCACGTCGATCCGGTCGTCACTTTTGTTGACATCGAAGCGTGTGCCGATGTCACGAGCCGTCATCTTGCCAGCCAGAACGACAAAGGGATGAGTGCTGTCATGACGCACGTTAAAAAACACTTCGCCTGCCAGAACGCTCACCTGTCGTTGTCGGGATGTATAGTGAAGGGCGATGGCGGAGCGTGCTCCCAGTGTCGCGATGCTGCCGTCAGGTAACTGGACCATCCGGTTCTCGGCTGTGCCTGTCCGATAATCCGAGAGAACAGAAAGACGGATATCGTTTCTGAACAGAAAGACTAACCCGCATGCACATACGGCGCCAGCAAAAGCGAGGATACGTCGACGTCTGAAAACAGGATTTCTCGGCTGACTGATGGAAGCTCTTTCGAGCGGCAGGAGGACAGGCCCGATATCTCCTGTCAGATGCCAGATATCCACCATGCCTCGCCAGGCCGCATCGTGTGCGGCATCAGCTTTCCTCCACCGCTGAATTTTCGCATGCAGCGATGTATTCTCCGGGTCGTCCAGAAGCAGAACCAGAAATTCGGTAGCCTCCGAGACTGCCCGTGAATCATCTTCGGTCGAGGAGGCGTTCATGGAATCCCCATGGAAAAATGAGCTGACGCCATATTCTGATAGCGCGCCTTATAATGAGACGAATGAAATATCCTGTTTTCAAGGAAGAGAGTCTTTTTGCGTCCGGCATTTCTCCTCGTCCAGAGCGTATTTACATTCCCTGAATGCATCCGCGATCAATTGTGCGGCTCGTCCTATGGATATGTCGAGAACCTCAGCGATTTCACGCAGCTTATAGCCGCCAAACCTCTGCATTTCGAAAGCAAGGCGTGTCCGTTTTGGTAAAGTGTCCAGAACAGAAGCAATGACGGCGAGTTGTGACCGGGAGAGGGAGGAATCTTCAGGAGTGCGGTAGTCTACCGAGAGCGCTGCGAGAACCTGTTCAGTATATGTTTCTTCAAATCTTACCTTGCCTGAACGCATATGATCCAGAGAAAGCCGTCGCACGATCTGTATGAAATAGGGCAGGGGGCTGATGACAGTCGTGCCGCTACTGACCGCCTGCGACACATTGACGAAAGCATCCTGCACGATGTCTTCGGCTTTTGTACGGGAGCCGACAATTCTGGTGGCGAGGTTCAGGAAACGAAGCCTGTTGTCCAGATAGACTGAAAGAATTGTTTCGTCGCTTGCCACTGCATTCCGTTCCAGCGCTCACAGAATCTGACATGCCGAAGCATGGCGAACATTATTAAGAATGGATCGCAATTGCAAGGACGGAAGAGGTGGGAAGCGGTTGTGATGTGCGGGATGACCAGCATGTCAGGACAGCGTTTTTTACCCCTATAAAAACCGGCGACCTGTTCGTCATGCAGCATCCGGATACGCGATGTGTTGCCAATGAGGCGGAGAGGGTTAAATCGACAGATCTCCTGAAATATCAAGATGGGTTTACAGGATTCGGACTGCCTGTTCTTGCATTATTTCAAACGGACAACTGCCTTGGTCACCAGCAGATAAAGCGCCGGGGTCGTGAACATGGTCTGGGCCTGACTGACGAGCAGGCCACCGATCAGCGCGATGCCCAGCGGCTGGCGCAGTTCCATGCCGTAGCCGCCCATCAGCACCAGAGGCAGCGCGCCGAGGGCCGCGGCAAAGGTGGTCATGACGATGGGCCGCAGCCGCAGCAGACAGGCCTCGCGGATGGCGTCCCGTGGCGTCATGCCGCGTTCGCGCTCGGCATGGATGGCGAAATCCACCAGCAGGATGGCGTTCTTCAGCGAGATGCCGGTGAGCAGCAGCATGGCGATCACCGCCATGCCCGAGAACGGCAGCCCGAACAGGTCGAGCGCCATGACAGCCCCGATCCCGGCCGAGGGGATGGTGGAGAGAATGGTCAGCGGGTGCCACACGCTTTCATACAGCATGCCCAATGTCAGATAGACGGCGAGCACAGCACCGACGATCAGGATCTCGCTGTCATGGGTGCTTTTGCCGACGTCACCCTCATCACTCTGCAGTTCACCGTTTATGGTTCCCGGGAGATGCTGGTTCCGCCATTCCTGATCGATGATCGCCTGCGCCTGTGACAGGCTGACGCCGGGGGCCAGTTCCAGCGCCAGCGAGGCGGAACTGGCATAGCCGAGATGGGTCACGGCCACCGGGTCGAGGCTGGAGGTAATGCGGGCCACGACCGACAGCGGCACCAGTGTCTCCGCCCCGGTCGCCACAGCCGAACCCGTGGAAGCATTGGCCCCGCCCGCCAGAGAATTGGCGATCTGGTTTCTGAATGCCGTGGCACCCGTTGAGGTTGTGGTGCTGGCCGCAGCCGATGTCACCACCCGGATGGTGTTGGACGCCGAGCTGCCCGACGCTGATCCGCCGGACGGGCTGACCCAGAACTGCTTGAGGATCTCCGGATCGCGCTGGAAGCGGTTTTCCACGGTCAGCACCACGTTATATTGCCCGTGTGTCGTGTAGACGACCGAGGCCGTGGTCTGGCCCAGCGCATCAGACAGGGTGTTGCCGATCACCTGCGGCGTGACGCCAACGCGGGCGGCGGTATCGCGGTCGATCGCCAGGGTGATGCCCTGTCCGGGCGGATCGACGTCCGGGTCCACATCTGCAAATTCCGGGTGATGACGCAGGGCTTTCGCCAGTTTCCGTGTCGCCGGCCCCAGCAGCCGGTCATCCTCGCTGCGCAGGATGTAGCTCACTCCACTGCTGTTCGAGCCAACCCGCATCATGATGTTGCCCGGCGCCTGCGCGTGATATTCGGCGTGAATGTCTTTCCCCATCCGGGCCACCACGCGGGCCGCCACTTCCGTTCCCGATGCCCGCCCGGTGGACAGGTCGCGCAACGAGGCGAACACCATGCCGTGGCTGGAGCCTTCGCCGGTATCGAGATAGGCGATGACGTGGCTGACGGCCGGGTCTTCCAGCAGCACCCTGCTGAACCGCTCCAGCCGGGCCCTGGTCTGGGCAAGAGAACTGCCGCTGCCACGCGACCCGCCCGAGACAATGCCGATATCCTGACGCGGGAACACGACCTTTGGCATACGCAGAAACAGAAAACCGGTCGCCAGCAGGGTCAGCGGCAGCAGCAGTGCCGTCTTGCCGGGGTGGGTCAGGCAGATTTCCAGAGTGCGCCGATACAGGCTGCCGCTGTGTTTTTCATGATCCAGAAAATCTGCGGCATCCACTTCTGGATGAACGGCGGTTCTGTTTTCGGCAAAGCGCATGCACAACGCCGTCAGACACGGTGTGACCATGCAGGACAGGATCAGCGACACCGTCACGGCGACCCCCACCGTCCCGGCAAACTCCCGGAACAGCCGTCCCGTCAGCCCAGACGCCAGCCCGATCGGTAGGAACACCGCCAGCACCGAGACGGTGATGGAGAGCAGCGTGAACGCCACCTCGCTGGCCCCGGCAATGGCCGCCTCATCAATGGACAGACCGCGCTCACGCATGCGGATGATGTTCTCGATCACCACAATGGCGTCATCCACTACCAGCCCCGTGACCACCGTCAGCGCCATGAGCGAGAGGTTATCCAGCCCAAACCCCGCCAGATGCATCGGTCCAAGACTGGCGATCAGGCAGCACGGCACGATGATCGCGGCTGCGATGGACGCGGTCCATGACCGCAGGAATACCCAGACCACAGCCAGCGCCAGAACACAGGCGGCCAGCAGCGTCACCAGCGTATGATGGAGCGAGGACCGGATCACCGTCGACCCATCCCGCGCCACCGCGATATCCGCTCCCGGCGGCATCAGTGTCCGCAATTGCGGGAGGCGGGCCTTCACCGCATCGACAATGCCGACCAGATTGGCTCCCGGCTGGGCGCGCACCATCAGGGTCAGGGCCGGTTTTCCGTCAAAGAACGCGGCCGCGTTCACGTCCTGCATGCTGTCGGTGACGGTCGCCACGTCACGCAGGAGGATGGGTCGTCCGTTCTTGTAGGCGATGACCATATTGCGATAGGCATCGGCGTGCTCGGCCTGATCGTTGACGGAAAGCTGGTAGCGCTGACCAGCCGTATCGATCACGCCCTTCGGTGTATGCGCATTGGCCGAAGCCAGCGCCGCGCGCAGGTTTTCGAACCCCATGCCGTATTTGAAGAATAGCAGCGGGTTCATCTCCACCCGCACGGCGGGCGCGGAACTGCCCATGAGCGTCACATCGCCCACACCCGGCACCTGCAGAAGCATCGGCCGAAGGGTGGTGTTCACCAGATCATACAGCCGCACCATGGACTGCATGCCCGGTGTCACGGCAAGGATCAGCACCGGTGTCGCATTGGGATTGGCGCGATGGTAGCTGGGATCGGACCCCGGCGTAGTCGGCAGGTCGTGCCGGGCAGCGCGGATCGCCGCTTCCACATCACGCGCGGCGCCGTTGAGATCGCGCCCCAGTTCAAACCCCAGCGAGATGGAGGTCTCACCCCGCGTGGAGGTGGACTGCATCTGCGTCACACCGGCGATATTGCCCAGATGCCGCTCTAGCGGGGCTGCCACCGTACGAGCCATGACCTCGGGCGAGCCGCCTGCGTTGGAGGCGGAGACCGAGATCACCGGCAGGTCCACATCGGGCAGGTCCGAGACCGGCAGATGGGGCAGCGCCATCAGTCCCGACAGCATGGCGGAAAGCAGCAGCAGGAGGGTCGCCACCGGGCGACGGACGAACCAGGCGATGAATGTCAAGGAAGATGTCCCGTCCCTGCGGGAGGGCTCTGTTTATCAAGACGATCGGGAAAGAAATTTTTTCCAGTAATCGGGCGAAAATATTTCGCCCTTCTCATCGCGCCTCCATGTCGGAGGCAGCGCCGACCGACGGCGTCACGGTGATGGCCGCTCCCTGCACGGCCAGACCGTGCTCGGCCGCGACCCGGCGCAACAATGTCGCCACTTCCGGAGCATTGCAGGCGATTTTTCGACCGGTGCCAGCCTCCACGAAGGTAATCGCGAGCGCCGTCCTGCGTTCCGGGGCCACGCTGTAGCGCCACAGCCGGTCAGGCGTGACATCACGACGCAGGATGCCACGCTCCACAAAAAGATTCAGGTTGCGCTGGATTGACCCTTGGGAGGGGGCGTGTCCATGTTCCATCATCCGGCTCAGCGTCTTCCAGAGATCCACCGCAGTCGTCCCGGGACCGGCTTCAAGAACACCATGCAGCAGCACCCGTCGGAGATCGGTCATTCTGATGTCGACGTCTTCGCAGCGGTCTTCCAGCCTGCGCACGGCGCTGCGGTTGGCCCCCATGCCGGGGCGAATCTGGTTCAGCGCAGGCGGTGAGCGACGGTGTTCGGAGTAGGTGAGCATCGGAAACCCTTTCAGGATCTTGGACAGTTTTTCGCGCTCAGGCAGAACATGACCGGCAAGGTCAGAAAAACTGGATCTTGGGGAAGAGATGACGGCGGCGGAGGCAGATTACCGACACGCCTGAGCATCGCGAGTGCTTCCTCATCCAGCAAAGGATGACCGGAACTTCTGGCAAGACTTGGCGTCAGGATGCGCCCGCTCCGATCGACCGCAAAACCGACAAGGACGATGCCTTGCTCATGATCTGCCCGGGCTTGGGGAGGATAATGGCGGATGTCTGTCAGTCTGCTGACAATCCCGGCCTGCCACAGCGCCAGATCGTTCTGACTTTCCGTAACGGATTGAGCCTGTCCCTGTTGAGGAGAAAGTGCTGAGAAAACCAGAAGGCCAATGACCGGAAAAAGATACCGTCCCGGCACACGATACTGACGCCTTCTCATCGCTTCAGTCTCCACCCGCATGAATGTAGAATTCGACGGGCACGGTCAGGGTGATGGGATCGCCCGCGACACTGTCCGGTGGGATGGGCAGGGGCTGGGCGCGTTTGGGCAGCGCCACCGCTTCCTGATCGAGAAGCGGATGACCGGAACTGCTGGTCAGCCGGACCGACAGCACATGGCCCTTGCGGTCCATGGAGAAGGTCACGGTCGGCACACCTTCCTGATGATCGGCCATGGCGTCGGACGGATAGCGCTTGAATTTTTCCAGTTGCGCCAGCAACGCCCCCTGCCATGTCACCGGGTCGTGTGATGCCTTTGACGACGAAGCTCCGGGAGCCGGGGCCGCCTGGGTTGGAGCGGGAGGCGCTTCCGCTGACGGCGGCGCGGTCGTGGCCTCGGCCGGTGGTGTCTTGTCCGGGATCGGCTTTTTCAGTTGCGGGACCGGCTTGCTCTTTTTGACGATCTTGCGCGGCTTCTCCGGTTTGGGCACCGGCACCGGCGGATTGGGCGCGGGTGATGGCGGAGCCGTGATCTTCGGTGGCTCGACCGGTGCCGGATCGGGGATGGACTGGGTCTGTTTCGGTCCGATGGGCGCATCCGTGGGCGGGGTCGGCGTCGAGACCGGTTCCGGGGCCATGTCGATGGCGATCGCGGCAGGCGGCGGTTCGGGCACGGCCATCGGTGGTGGTGGCAGGCGCATGATCCACCAGATGCTGCCGCCACAGACCGCCAGAACGGCGAGGAAGGACAGGCCCCAGCGGAGTGCATCTTCCCGCCGGGCCAGAAGGAGTTGTTGGCGCTGCCAGTCGGCAAAGGAGAAGGGTGCGCCCTCGACGGCGACGTCCTGTCCCTGTGTCACGTCTGCCGTGCCGCTCACGGTGCCGCTCCGGATGCGGGTGCGGCAGGAGCCGTATTGCCGGATGGCGCAGGCGTCGAGTCAGCCTCGCTGCCTTCTTCCTGCCCCTGAAGATTCACAAGGGCGACCTTGAGGTATCCGGCAGACCGCAGCTTATCCATCACCCCCATCAGCGTGCCGTAATCGACCGTCTTGTCGGCGCGGAGGAAAATGCGTTCATCTTTGTTGCCTTTTGTCGCGGTTTCCAGCGCGCCGGGAAGCGCATCGGTGCTGATGTCGTCCTCGCCCAGCGCCAGACCATGATCGGCCTTGACGGTGAGAAACACGGGATCATCCGGACGCGGTGTCGGCTTTTCGGTCGAGGACGGCAGGTCCACCGGCACGTTCACCGTGGTCAGCGGGGCGGTAACCATGAAGATCACCAGCAGCACCAGCATCACGTCGATGAACGGCGTGACATTGATCTCGCTCGCCTCATGCGGGTTCTCATCGGTATGGCGGATGCGGATCATGCCGCCTTACTCCCCGGCAACCGAGCGGCTGTCGCGCGATGCGCCAAGCCGCACCACCTGTCCGCTCGCGGTCAGGGCCTGCATGCGACCGAGATCACGCGAGACCAGTCGCATCACCAGTGCTGTGAGGTCGGCCACCTGTGCGCGGCACGAGGCGGTCTGGCGGGCGAGATGGTTGTAGATCACCACCGCTGGAATGGCCGCAACCAGACCCAGTGCTGTCGCCAGCAGGGCTTCGGCAATGCCGGGAGCCACGACAGCAAGGCTGGTGGCCTTGCTCGCCGCGATGCCGGTGAACGAGGTCATGATGCCCCAGACCGTGCCGAACAGGCCGATGAAGGGCGAGGTCGCGCCAATGGTCGCCAGCACGCCGGTGCCGCGCAGGAGCCTGCGTCCCTCGGCCGCTTCAAGGCGCTCCAGATGCAGGACGATACGCTCCTTCAAGCCCTCGCTATCATCGGGGATATCCTGCGACCGTGCGCGTTCCGTCTCGGCGGCCATGACCAGTGTGTGGGCGATGCCGTTCTGGCGGGTGCCTTCCTCGCCGAGGTCCAGTGTATTGGCCTGTTCCAGCGTCTGCTCGGCTTTTGTCAGCTTCATCCGCACGCGCAGCAGTTCGACCGATTTGGCGATGAAGATCGTCCAGGTCAGCAAAGAGGCCACAGCCAGCAGGATCATCACGCAGCGGACCACCGGGCCGGCGTTGAGGAACATGTCCCACGGGGAAAAGGAAATGGGGGCAAGATCGGTCATGAGAGACCTCCTTTGGAAGACGGTCTGCGCCACGCTCTGATCAGGCAGATGACCGTAACGATGAGAGGAATGGAAAGGGCGGCCCATGACAGGACGAGCCAGACACCATGCTGGCCCAGCAGGGCGGACAGCAGGCCGAAGGTGGTGAGCAGGCCCAATGCGATCGGCCATGGCCAGACGGCGACGAAAGAACGTGATGCCGAAACAGGAGGAAATGGCATGGGTTTTTCTGGAGAAACGGCGTTCATCATGCGTGCTCCGCCAAAGCAGCCACGCCGTCCGTATCATCCAGTTCGTAACCCAGCGCGCGCAGGCGGGCATCGGTGGCGATCTTCCGCTTGCCTGCCCACAGCACCAGACCGCTGACCAGCACCCCGATCACAACGATATCGAGCAGCGCCCACAGGATGCGCAGCGGCATGCCGCCGTAATCCCCGAAATGCAGGGGGCGGGAAATCTCCAGAAAGCGCAGGTACCACGGCATCGGATACGCCCCGGTCAGTTCGCCCGTGCGGGCATCGACCAGCACCGGCGTGAACAGGCGCGCTCGCAGCGGTGTCGCGCCACGGGTCCAGAGCACGTAATGCACCGGACTGCCGAAGGACGCGCCGGGGAAGGACAGGCCGGTCACCTCATTGCCGGGGGCGGCTTTTGCCGCCGTATCGAACGCGGCCTGCACGGAAGACAGATGATCCTGCGACGGCACCGGCAGGTTGGCGTAGGGACGCAAAATCTGCCGCACGTCTGTCACACGCCACAGGCCGAACAGCGGGGTCTGGAGTTCGTTGACCAGTCCGGTAAAGCCTACGACCGTCGCCCAGACCAGTGTGGCGGCTCCCAGCAGGTTGTGCAGGTCGAGCCATGTCAGGCGGGAAGCCCGGTCGCGCCGGACCGAGCCGAACGGCAGCCGCTTCATGAACCGGCCATACAGAACCGTGCCGGAGATCAGCGAGGCCACGAACACGCCGCCCATAAGACCGAGAAACAGGCGACCGGGCAGTCCCGCAAACAGGCTGATATGAAGCCGATTGCAGGTGCCCATGATGATGCCGGTCCAGGTGCGCGGTTCCTTGGGGGCATCCGCCGGACGGGATTGCTCCAGTACCTTCGCCGTGCGGGCGTCGAACTTGATCCAGTGGCCGGAATGGCGGTCGGGATAGGTCTCGTCGTCCTTCAGGGCCTGCCAGCTTGGAGCCATGGAGACCAGTACCGCCGGTTCATCGTCGTCCGGATTCACATTGGTGATGATCTGCCCCGGATACAGCGCCCGCGCTTTTTCCACGATGACATCGAGGCTGGCGTTGGGCGCGCCGGGTGGGAGAACCTCATAAGGCGGATCATCATCACCGACGAACGTGTCCCAGATCTGCTCGGAAAACAGCAGCGGCAGGCCCGTCACGCACACGATCAGCAGGAACAGCGTGCAGACAAGGCTCGTCCATTTGTGGACCACAAACCAGCGGCGAAGGGTGCGGGTCGTCATGGAAGAAATGCGCCAGCGGATAACGCGTATCGGCTACCCTTGAAGGAATAAGAATAACACTGAATCGCAACTGCATGATGGGAAGGCGGTCGGCCGCGCTGCATATGAACTCTCCCTGCGTGCCCGGAACACGCAGTCCCTGACGGCGTCCGGAATGAAGACGGGGCAAACCCCTCATGAAAGTAAGGATGTTTGACGGCCCCGTTTTTTCAGAAAGAAGCGCACTGAATGACGGACTTGTGATATACTTCTTTACAGGAGGCCTTGCGTTTCCTCCTCAGAAAGTAAGCTGCTTTCATAAAAGAGAGCATGTTCAGGCGTTTTCGCGACCCACTTACGACAACGAAGGTGTGTTACAAAACCTTGCGGAAAACGGGATCGTATGCCATCACAGTTGCGAATCTTTCTTATTTTCTGACTGCTGACATTGCGGTGCCATCGGGAACATCCGCTCTTGAAGTCCAAACATCCGTCTTTTGAGCTTTATGAAGCGCACCGTCCCGGTCTGTTGTCCTATGCGCGACAGTTGTCCGGAGACGCCGTGCTGGCTGAAGACATCGTGCAGGATGCATGGTTGCTGTTTGCCCGGCAGTCGGCAGGCACGATTGTGTCACCGGGAAGCTACCTGCGCACCATTGTGCGCAACCTTCTGATGACCCGTGCCCGTCGCGCCAAAATCGAACGCATGAGTGAGGCGGATTTTGACGTCGTCACCGCGACAGTCGCCGACGAGGCCGTTTCACCCGAAGAAACGGCTGCTGCCCGTGAAACCATGATGCGGGTGATGGACGCGCTGGATGCGTTGCCTGAACGGCAGGCGGAGGCCATTCGCCTGTATCATTTTGAAGGAATGAAATTACGGGAAGTCGCGGCTGTGCTGGGCGTATCCATCCCGATGGTGCATGGCCTGATTACGGAAGGTCTGGCAATCTGCAACCGGATACGTAAGGAAGGGCAGTAGGCCCCGGTGCATTTGAATTATTTTCTGAAAAACAGGCGATGCCGAACATCTTATCGGTATGCCCTTGCGAAACAGCCTCTCGCGCGTCCGTCGCTTTGTCTTTCCTGCGCAGGGACGGAACGATCCTGCGTGCGGCGCAGGGAGCCATCGTGTGACCGAACCGCGTAGTCCTGATGAGGTCGCTGCAGGCTGGTATGTCTTCCTGCGTGAGGAGCCGGACGACAGGGAACTGAGACACCAGTTCGAGGTCTGGTTGCAGAAAAGTCCGGTGCATCAACAGGCCTGGAACGAAATCAACGAAACACTGGGCGTACTGTCATCCGCGCCATTCGAACGGAAAAAAAGCTCCGTTACAGGGAGGGGAAGCGGGTCTGCGCCAGCGAATGACCGCGTTGGTGTGCGCCGCGTAAGAATGGCGTCTCTTGCCGGCGCCGTCATGGCGGCCTGTGTGGCCGCCTTTGTGCTTGTGCCCGATCTGAGCCTGCGGCTGCGGGCTGATCATTACACGCAGGCGGGAACGACGGAGGATATCCATCTGGCCGATGGCAGCGAAGTCATTCTGGCCCCGCGTTCCGCGCTCGCCATCCACATCAACGCGCGTGAACGCCGGATCAGTCTGTTGCGCGGTGAAGCCTATTTTGTGGTGCATCATGATGCTGACAGGCCCTTTACCGTCACCGCAGGTTCTGTGACGACCACCGATATTGGCACCGCTTTTGATACGCGCACGGAGGGAGATGAAACTTCCGTGGCGGTGCGGGAAGGAGCAGTCCATGTGTCCGGTCTGGGCGGTATTTCGCTTGAACGTGAGCTTCGCTCCGGTGACCGGATTGACGTAAAGGGAACGCGGGTTGATGTCGGTTCCCAGTCGCCTGAGACCATCGGGCTATGGCGTGACGGGATGCTGGTCTCGCAGGGCAACACCATTGCCGAAATGGTGGCTGTCCTTCAGCCCTGGACCCGGACACGCATTATTATCGCGCACGATACACTGGCGACGCGAAGGGTCAGCGGTTCCTACGATCTGCGCCATCCGGAAGCTTCGTTGCAACTGATCGTGCATCCCTATGGCGGAAAGGTCATGTCTCTCACGCCATGGTTTGCGGTTGTAACAGGACGCTGAGCGGACATCGCCGTTCTATGGTGACGATTGCCCCCGTTGAAGCTGTTGCTGGTTTGGCAGCGTCAATGACCTCATGAGGGCCCGTGTTTATCATTGTGAAGGGGCGTCATGCAGGATGAGGTCATCGCCGGATCTGTCGGGACGCTTGCAGCATTCAATGAGCCGGAGTGAATTCCCATATGTGATAAAGAAAAAATCATTATTAAACAGATGGCTATATGGATTTGAGGCATAGCAACAAAAAAATCTGAACTTTTTTCCGAAAAAACAGGCTTCCCGTGCATCTCACTATCATGACTTTGGAATGCAAATGATTTGCATTCAAGATTCCGATGACAGGAAGAGCCGTACCTATGCCGTCACCACAGTTTCTGAGGAGACCTCTGGCAACATCGCTTCTGATGCTGGCCACGACCACAGCCTTGACCTCCTTTATTCCGACCGGCGTGCGGGCGCAGACGACACAGGTTCAGCCAAAATTCAATTTCAGTATTCCTGCCGGATCACTATCCAGCGCACTGGTGTCTTTCAGTTCGCAATCTCATATTCAGGTGACAGCGCAAACCCCGACAGTAGCAGGGAAAACAACATCGGGACTGCATGGTCAGTTTACATCCGGAGAGGCTCTGTCACGTCTTTTGCAGGGAAGTGGATTGTCCTATCAACCTTTGGGAGATCGTGCGTTCCAGATTGTTCCCGCCACTCAGGCGACCACGATTACTCTGGGCGCGGTAAGGGTAGGGGGAACAACGACGGCAAATCAGGATCCTGCCGGTCCGGGTGTGGGGTATGTCGCCACCCGCACGATGACAGGGTCAAAGACGGATACGCCGATCATCGAAATTCCGAATTCCATTCACGTTATTACCAAACAGCAGATGATCGATCAGCAGCCTCAGAATGTCATGGAGGCTCTGCGATATATGCCGGGTATCAGCGTCGAAGCTTTTGGTGCATTCGGTAACGGTCCGGCCAGTGGATTAAATCCTGGTGCTATACAGCAGCGTGGATTTGATACCTCCCAGTTTGTCGATGGTCTGCGTTCCTATTCAAGCAGTGCTGGAGAAACGGCTTTTCTGGAACGGATCGAAGTCATGAACGGGCCGTCCTCCGTGCTATACGGGCAGAGTACGCCGGGCGGCATGATCAACATGAGTCTGAAAAAACCAACGGAGACACCGTTACATAACGCGACAGTCGGGTTTGGTAACTGGGGCCGTTATGAAGCAACCGTTGATGTCAGCGATAAAGTCAACCAGTCTGGGAGCGTAAAATACCGTATAGCAGCCATTGGGGTGACTCAGGGTTCGCAGACCGACCATGTCGATTATCATCGTGTTGGCGTTCTGCCTTCCCTTTCCTGGGATATCGACCATAAGACAAATCTCACCTTTGTGGGATCCTATATGTATACGCCGGGCGATGGGACGAACTGGACCCAGTTGCCGCCAGAGATGCTCCTGAATGTCAATCATAATGGGCGCATTCCCAGAAGCCGGTTCCTGGGAGATCCGAACTGGAATGTTTCCGGACAAAAGGATTCCCTGATCGAATATCAGTTCCGGCACAGCTTCAATAAATGGGTCGATTTCAGTCAGAATTTACGATGGGAAAGATCGGAGGATTTCGAAAAAAGACTGACTCGTGGTCGTATAATACTTCCGGATCAGTATGGTCGTGCGGCTTATGAAGGAGGAGGACTGGCCTCGACCATTGGTCTTGATACGAGAGTTGGCGGGAAGTTTTCCATCGCATCAGTGCATAATACCTGGATAGTAGGCACTGATTTCCGACAGTATGATGACAAGAGCTGGAGCACATCGGACCACACCATGGGATATAATGGATTTCCCGGCTCCGATGGGTATTCTTTTGTGAATGTTTATAATCCTCAAAGTAACTATATCCCATGTATCAATGTTCATTCAAAAACATGTCAAAATACGACATATGGAAGTAATAATTCCTATTTTCAGGAGGGGGTTTATTTTCAGGATCAAATAAAATGGAAAGGGCTATCCATAACTCTTGGAGGACGCCAGGACTGGGTCAATTATCACGGATATACAGATCAGGGTTCGAATGAGAACTCAGACCATACTTACACTGTAACAAGGAGTCATGATCTTCCTCGACCACAGAGTGCTTTCACGTGGCGTGCCGGTCTGGTTTATAAATTCTCCTTCGGCCTTGCTCCGTATTTCAGTTACTCGACATCCTTTGTTCCACAAAGCTTCGGTCAGAGAAGTTGGTCAGGAAAGCTGTTTCCTCCGCTAACTGGAAAACAGCTGGAAGCAGGCATGAAATATGAGTCTCCTGACCATAATATCTTTATCTCGGCTGCTGCATTCAGGATCGATGAAGACCATTTTCTGGTCAACGATCCGGATCATGATTCTTATTCAAGCGACGCTGGAAAGGCGCGTTCACAAGGTTTCGAGATTTCCGCCAACGCAAACATCACTCACGACCTGAGGTTTAATGCGTCCTATACTTATGATGAAGCTACTTACCTTGACAGCAATCTTTCTGATACTCAGGATTATGCTGATGGCAGCACGGGAAGTGTCGTTGCTGAAAAAGGAAAATATGTAGAAAGCATTCCGCGTAATATGGTGTCGGCATTTCTGGATTACACCCCGCCGGCGCGTTTCCTGAAGGGGTTCGGAATTAACGGAGGTGTCCGGTACAAGGGATTTACTTATTCCGATGCGGTAAACAGTTATAAAGTTCCTGCGTATGTGTTGTTCGATATTGGTGCCCATTATGATTTTGGTCAGGCATTCGCTTCCCTGAAAGGATTGCGTGCCCAGCTTTCAATTTCAAATCTGACCAATAAATATTATATTGCTTCCTGTGGTGGAACTTATTCCTGTTATATTGGGCAGGGAAGGCGTGTTTATGGTAATTTGAGTTATACATGGTAGAAAATATTTTTAAAAAATGTGGTTTGTAAGGGGGAGGTAAAGGTCGCAATATCCGCAATGCAGGCTAAGGCATGTCGTGAGTTCGTTTATGGCGTGTCGTCAGTTATGACGTGAGGCTTGAAGGAGCTTTTACTCCCATTTGATCTATGATTTTTCTCCCTGTTTTAGGAACGGGGCGAGCGTGAATACGTCGGCATAGTCTGAGCGATGGTCAGTGGGAGTAGATAAAGGATTTTCTTCCAGGTCGTGAAGGTCATGTCGGCGAACTGCTGCGTATAATCGTCTGTTTGTGGAAGCGGTCTTGTATCGTTACCGTGCTGGTGTTTCCTGCTTGTCCGTTTTGGGAATAGGAAGAATGTTCACAGACGACTACCTTCTTGTGCGAAAGCGGTATGATGGAACGGATTTTCCTGCATTTGACTTCTAATCATGCCAATGCATATACGATGACCGATAGCACGCTCGTCCGCACTCCTGAAAAAAGGGCACGGGCTAGGCTCAGGACTCATAGCCAGAAGATGACGGTTGCAGCGCGGCAGATGGCTGAGAAGAAGACGGTCGGGCCTCTGTCATAGCGTGTTGCGACCCGCCGCCAGTCCTTGAGGCGGCCGAACATGATTTCGATGCGGTTGCGTCTTTTGTATTTTCGCTTGTCGTATTTGACTGGTTTTCCGCGGGATCTTCTTCCCGGAATGCAGGGCCTGATCCCTTTTTCCTCCAGGGCATCCCGGAACCAGCCAGCCTCATAACCCCGATCCGCCAGCAACCACTGTGCCATGGGAAGGCTGTCCAGCAGAGCAGAGGCTCCGGTGTAATCACTGATCTGTCCATCTGTTATAAAGAAGCACAGCGGTCGTCCGTTCTGATCGGTGACCGCATGCGGCTTGGTGTTCATGCCCCCTTTAGTGCGTCCGATCAGGCGGCCTGGATCCCCTTTTTTAACAGCAGGCCTGAAGCCGTGCGGTGTGCCTTGAGATAGGTCGCGTCAATTATAATAGTCTGAGGCTCAGCCTTCGCGGCAGACAGGCCATCCATCATCCGCATGAAAATGCCCATGTCGCCCCAACGCTTGTAGAGCGTCTTGTGCGGACCGTATTCCCGAGGCGCATCACGCCAGCGCATACCATTGCGGTTCACAAAAATGATGCCGCTCAGCACGCGGCGGTCATCAACGCGAGGTTTACCATGGCTCTTGGGAAAGAACGGCCGCAGACGCTCCATCTGTTCATCCGTCAGCCAAAACAGGTCGCTCATCTTCAGTCTCCTTGCAGAGCCTGAATCAAAATTCCCTACACAATTCAATGGGGCCTGAGCCTGGGCCATCGGACGGCTCTGTGGCTGGCTACAAAAATACACGCCATAATCGATGCTGCGGGAAAGGCTGTGACACTTATCCCTGACAGCCGGACAAAGGATGGACATCACTGAAGCAGGACCATTGTTCGATGAAGTCGATCTCGGGGCCTTCACCGTCGACAAGGCTTATGACGCTGATCCCCTCATCGAAAAGCTTGAAGAGTGGTTGATTGTTTTAGTCATTTCTTCAAGGAGAAATAGTTGTTATCCTCAGAAAATCGGCTTCCAGCTCTACAAAAAGAGAAACATCATCGAACGCTTCTTTGCCAGCTTGAAGCCGTTTAGAGGCATTGTAACACGCTATGACAAGCTGAAATCAACCTTCGTCGCAGCCGTTCAGTTTGATTCAATCATCTTTCTGCTTAACTGACGGCACGCCATAAACAGAAAAGAATATATAGATTTGCAAAATTGCCAGTAAAATTCTGCTGGTAGACAAAATGACCACCAGAATTTCTTCCGTGAAAATTATTTAAAAGTCTATAAGAGCGAATTCCCAAAAATACTTTTAAAGTTTGAAATTACAGATTATTTACGCCAATTTGTTCTGATGTTTTAATTCTTTGATCGGACTTCCTAAACAGAATTTGCTCGATACGTCTAATTTTTTTCTGCCAAGGCTTCTCAATAAAGTAATATGAGAGGCATGAGACAATAAGCAACATGATGAGAACTGCTGTTGGTCTTATAATATTGTGATGTCCATTCCATACATCTCCAATAATAAATAGAAATGATCGATGCCATAGGTAAATAGAATATGACCAGACGCCGAGATAATAGATGGGTGTCCATGCCATAATGCGTGATAAAGGGTTGCTTTCATTTGTTAATGTTATGAGTAATACAGAAAAAAGAAATACCGAAAAAACATCAAATCCACTCAAAAAAAGAGAAAATAACGTTAAAAATGAAATAATTGTAGATATTGTTTTTGAACGAATAAGGGAAGAATGTGAAGAAGAGATTCTATAGCAGATCATTCCGATAATAAATTCCGAGATGCAACGAATTAAAGGAAGAGAACTATGTGGATCGAATATATCAAGAGGACCTTTTCTCTGAATTAAATTTTTTTCTCCAAGTTTAATTATAATAATAAGCATAAAAAATGATGCAAAAAATAATAAGAATGGAATTATTTTGTTAATTTTTAGAATTGGCGCGCAAATAAAAGGAAAAATAAAATATGCGGCCCATTCTACGCTGACAGACCATGAGGCACCATTGATCGAATCTCCGACTCCCCATGTCTGAATCATCAGAAAATTTGCTGACCATAAAACTGCCGAAAATGTCTTTCCTTCAACAAAATACGAAAGGATCCCAGTGGTTATTAAAGTGACAATATAAAGAGGCCACAGGCGCGCAAGGCGACGGATCAGTAGGCTAAGATAGTCTGACGCTTCCCACCGCTTATCAAAAAGATGCCCATACGACATGGACATCACTAATCCGCTGAGAATAAAGAATAAATCTACAGCAAGATATCCATGAAGCAGAAATTTCCCGATATATCCAAGGATACGATGATTGCCAGCCAGCCACGTGTGATAGGCAACCACCCAACAGGCCGCTACCCCACGAATTCCTGTGAGTGATTTAATCTCTTTTTTTTCGACCATGTCGTTTTGCTCTCATCAGGCATCGGTAGATCGTCGGAGAAGATATAAGCGAAAGTGGTAGCAAATTTCATTCCATAAAGACTATAAAGTGAAAATATTTCTTAGTATATTTATCGACAATCACACAAATTAAAATTTATATTTTAAATTTTGTGATTTCATAAAATTAACTTGTTTTGTAATTATATATTATATTTATTGAAAATGCGTAATTTTACATTAAATAAGACAGTATTTTTTATAGTTAAATGCGTCTTTTTATATGAGTGAGATACAATGACGTTATCAATGTATAATCTGCTTTAGGGCTTGTGGGGATTCGCATGAAATGCGAGTTATGATTCAAGCTTCTGATGGAACGCTTTGTGCTGACGGACGCCCAATGGGCATTGATTGAGCCCCATTGCCTTGGCGAATTGACGGATCCGGGTCGAAGCGTTCGGGACAACCGGCTTTTTATGGAAGCGGTGCTGTGAATTGTCCGAACAGGAAGTCCGTGGTGTGGTTTGCCCGCCGTGTTCGGCAACTGGAGCACCGCTTTCCGTCGCTTAAGCGACTGGCGCAATGCCGATGTTTTCAAACGGATTTTCGATGCGTTATCCGGTGATCCGGATATGAAATATGCCATGGTCGATGCAACGATCGTGAAGGTTCATCGTCATGGTCTGGGCACAAAAGGGGGACACAGGGTCAGGCCATAAAGGCGGCATGACGACGAAGATTCTCGCGCTGACGGATGCTCTGGGCAATCAGTGCCTTTCCGTCTGATGCCTGGACTGCGCTTCGACAGTGTGGACGTGTCACCGCTGATTGACGTCCTCGAATTCGATGCCTTCATCGCTGAACTCGATGAAAGGGGCGCCACAGTCGTCATTTCCCAGCACTCAAGGTGCTCAAAGCCGCTAGCCCTTGATCGAGAAACGTATAAATGGCGGCACCTGATCGAGAACTTTTTCTGCAAGCTCAAGGAATTCAAACGCATCGCCATGCGTGCCGACAAAACGGACGAAAGCTTCAGCGCCATGATCTATCTCGCTGCAGCCATCATCTACTCACGATGAATTCCCACAGACCTTAAACCAGTTGGAATATTGCAATGGTATTCACAAACAATAATTCCTTCCAAGAAGAGGTCGTGACATCAAATGGATTTTTGCATCTCGCTATAGTTCACTTCAATAATTGCGTAATGAACGCTAAGGACGTGTCGTCAGTTAATTCCAATGATAGCAGAGACAAGTTGCGCTGCTGCACAGAAAGTTGATTTCAGCTTGTCATAGCGTGTTGCAATGCTTCTGAACTGCTTCAGTCTGGCGAAGAACCGTTCGATGATATTTCGTTTCTTACAAAACAGGAAGGAGGATTTTCGTGGTCAGTCCGCCACGGGATCGGCCGATGGCCTGATCTACCCCCCCCCTTTTTTTTTACGGGTGCCCGCACTATGCTGGTGAGCACGGACAATCGTGCTGTCGATCATCATGTATTCGTTGTCATGGTCAGCAGCCAGATGCCGGAAAATCCGTTCGATCACACCACTTTCACCCCAGCGACGCAGCCGCCGGTGCACGTTCTTTCAGTCCTCGAAGCGCACAGGCAGATCACGCCAGGGAATGCCTGCACGATAACGATACAATAAGGCTTCGATAAACAGACACGGTTATACGCAGCCGTCCCACCGACATGACCTTCGCGACCCGGGAGAAGGTCTTTTATCCGCTCCCGCAGACCATACTGTCGTATTTACACTCTCCCCATTCCAGAAACAGGAAGAAGACATCACACATCAGGCAGAAGTACAAGCGGCATAATCCTCCTGCTTAACTGACGACACGCCCTAGCTCTGATTGATAGGACTTTTCATATCGGAATAAGGTGAGGGTTTCACGGAATTGGCAAACCGTTTAAATGTGTTGGAGTTTTCGCTGAGAAATGAAAATATTTTTATGATATCTTTCTTTGTTGATTTTGGGATGAGAGTTCTGAATGCAATGCGTCCAAAGAGTACAGGCCACTGTTTGAAGGGAGTGAGGCTCAAAGCATCTTTAATACGAAAGTCCTGCATGCTTCGAATGGCTGCGGACAACATAGCTTCTTTGAAAAATTCATATCCGGGTCTTTCAGAAATATTCCGATCAGTATGAACAGCAGTCAAAATAAACTGGATATCTGATTTGTCTGGTTCGTAAGGACGATAATAGCAGAATTCAAGCAACTTCGCGGAGACTGCTGAGTGTAGCCAAAAAAATTCACTGTCTGTGAGCTGTTCTCTGACTGCATCGATCATTTCTTTTAGAGAAATAGAAGTATTGATACGTTGCAAGAGGAGGTTTGAAAAAACGATATCTGGGAGTTTAGAAATACGCCGTTGTTCAGATAAGGCAGCCAGCTGTGACCAGATGGCGAGAAAGCGTCCTTTGACGATAGACCGACTGGACACACTTCCAGCATGGACGCGATAATCACCCAAGGATTCAGGAAGTATGTGCATCGATCCAATGCGATTGAGGCGCCACATAAGATCTGCATCTTCAGCAACGGAAAGGTTGCGATAACCCCCAGCCGTATCAAGTGCAGTTCGGCGCATCATCAGCATAGGCTGTAACAGATAAGGTTCGGCTGCGGGAATTGACCAGCAGTCAGCAGCGCTTATGTCTTTGCGTGTTGAGATTGTGCCGCAGGGAATGCCATTTTCATCTATGTGACGGGCAACAGAACTCACTGCCACACAGTCAGGATTAGCCTCAAGATAAGTTAATTCTTTCTCAAATCTGTCAGGATAAGAAATGTCATCTCCGTCGTGTCGGGCAATGAATGGAGCTGAGCAGTATTGTAGACCATGATTCAAGGCGGCAACGATTCCTGCATTATCCTGATGATAATATTCAACTCTTCTGTCTTTTGTGACGAATCGCTTGCAGATGTCTCCCGTTCTGTCACTTGACCCATCATCCACTACGATGACGCGAAAATCAGTGAATGTCTGATTTAGTATACTGTTTATCGTGCCGTTAATGTATTGTTCGCAATTGTAGACAGACATCAAAATATCTATTTTTGCCATAATTTTCTCAATTTATGAAACGGTAACGTTACTATAATGCAAGTTTGTTGTGACACCAAAGTTCATTTGTGATTGCGGAGCATAAATATCGAAAATAGTCATTTTGTATCTATTGAATTTCAGAATGCGTAGTTTGGGAGGTCTATTTTTAGTATGAAATTTAGAAAATGCCAATTTAGGAAATCCATTCCAAAGTTTGATATAAAATAGATAAGCCTCTAGGGCCTGTTAGGTCTTGATATAGTCCGCTGTAGCAGCGATGAGGATGACGGAGAGGAAGGATGCGGCGGTTTTCTCATATCGGGTCGCGACAGCCCGCCACTCCTTG
>NZ_JAAABN010000016.1 GCF_011516765.1 Acetobacter sicerae
TCAGAGAAAAGAGAAATAAAGATGTCGAGCCTTGTTCGGAGAGCCTTCTACTGGAGCGCACTATCTATTCTGGATGGCTGCCTAATCGCGGATATTAGATGCCTTTCAAGCGCTCTGGATTCACTTTGTATCCATCACCATCTGGACGGCTGCTAGTCAGATCTCCTTGCCTAATAAGAGATGTTCTGCGCTCCCCTTCCATTTCTTCCATTCAAATTAGGTTGACCTAAACAGTCTATAGTCAGATTGGGATAGCCCGGAGCCACGGCGTGTCAAAAGCCGCAAGGTAAATTTTCCGGGAGGGTTCAAAATGGGACTGCGTGCGGGCATCTATTGCCGGGTTTCCTAAGTCGATCGGTCCTGCGCGTGCTAGGGCGCCTCGTCAGTTAATTCCGATGATGGAGGAGATGGGCTGCGTTGCTGCGAGGCAGGTTGACTTCAGCTTGTCATAGCGTGTCGCTACACTTCTGAACTGCTTCAATCTGGCGAAGAACCGTTCGATGATGTTTCTGCTTTTCCGGAGCTGGACCCGACTTCATCGAGGAGAGGTCCTGCTTCCAAAGAAGGCCTGATCGGTCGCATGATTCCGCGTCACGCTTCCCTTGGTTCTGACATGGGAAGCGATGACGATGAGCGAGACAACTGAACGGCCTGACACCACCGCAAGCCGGGATGACGACATCCGGGAGCGGCTGCGGGCCATTGAAGACAAACTCTCCCTGATCATCGAGATCCTGTCTCCTGAAGAGTCCGACGGTCCGACACTCGATGAAATTCTTGGCCGGCTGGTGACGCTGATCGCATCGCAGAGCCCGCTGCTCAGGCGCATCGATCTCACCACCGGCAGGACGCTCGACATTCAGGAGGGCCGCTCGCCCCGGTCCGCCCAGCCCGGGGAGCCGGATGAGGCTGACGTCTGATGATGACGTTCCGGAAGATTTCGGCCGAGGGCAACGGCCGCATGATCACCGCCTATTTCACGCAGGAGCTGCCGGATCCGGAGCACGATTTCCGCACTCAGCCCGGGAAGGTGCCAGACGCGGACGGTGCCCGGCTGACCAGTTATTACACCGGGCGCGATGGCCGGGCCTCATGGCGGCCCGACATGAAGCCGGAGATCGCGGCAGCGCTCGGGATTGATCCGACGACACCGCCGAAAAACGAGCAGCTCAATCGCCTGTTTGAGGCGAAACGGGCTGATAATGGCGAGGACTGGTCGCAGAACGCCCGCAAGATCAGCGCCTATGACCTGACCCTCGCGCCGCATAAATCGGTGACGCTGGCCGCCGAATTTGCGCCGACAGAAGCGGAGAGAGCAGCGATCTGGCACGCCATCAATCAGGCCAACGATGCGACCATGCGCTATGTGGCGAGAGAGATCGGCTTCGCCCGGCGCGGCCATGGCGGCGAGGATGGTGCGGACCAGGGAGAGGTCGCCTGGGTCTCGTTCCGGCATACGACAGCGCGCCCCACGGTCGAGGCGCGCGATCCGGGCACAGGCCAGACCTATCTCATCGACACCCCGGCAGGCGGTGATCCTCACGCCCACATTCACAACGCCCTGTTCAATGTGGTGGCCACAGAAGACGGACACGTCGGCTCTCTGGACACAAAGCGCTTGCGCAGCCGCGTTCATGAGTTCGGCGCGTACTTCCAGGCGCAGCTTGCCGATGAGCTGCGGCGGATCGGCATCGCCCAGAAATATGACGCCAATGAGCAGGCCACGGTCGTCTCGGCCGTGCCACAGGATGTCTCGGATTTTTTCAGCAAGGGACGCCGCAACGTGATCAGGGCCGCAAAGGAGTACGCGGCGGCGGAAGGGCTGGACTGGGCGGATATGCCGATCGAGCGCAAGCGCCGTATCCTGTCCATGGCCGGGCTGGCTGCCCGGCTCGACAAGGACAAGGGGGCCAGCGACCACGAGATCTGGCTGGAGCAGGCGAAAAGCCTCGGCTGGGAGAAGAGAAGCCTCGGCTGGGAGAAGAGAAGCCTCCTCGGGTCGCCGATCGGGCCAGAGGGCACGCGGGAAGAGAGATACGATACGGCTTACCGTTTCGCGGCGCGGCATCTGGCGACGGAGTTTGAGACCGCCGCCGTGCTCGATCATGACAAGCTCAGGATGTATGCCGCGCGAGGGCTGATCGGCACCGGTATTGAGGGGGGCGTGAAGGACATCGATCATGTCGTCAGCCTCATTGAACAGCGGGGGCTTGAGCTGAGGGGCGAACAGGTCTCGCTGATTCAGCAGATCCGGGGCGACAGGCTGAGGGTCACGAATACGGCGCAGATCGCCATCGAGGAAAACCTTGCGATTCAGGCCGCCCGTGCATCCGGCGACCGGAGCGGGGCGCTGTCGGATCGCCAGATCACTGAAGCCATTGGTCGCTCGACACTCGATTTCACCAGCGACCATGGCAGGGCGCAGAAGGCGGCGATTTACGCACTCGGCCGGGGTGGTGCGCTCTCCATGCTGACAGGTGTCGCAGGGTCGGGAAAGACCGCGCTGCTGTCGCCGCTGGTGGACGCCTGGAAGCACGACACCCGTTACGATGAGAACGGGCGCAGGATCATCGGGATTGCCAATGCCTGGCGTCAGGCGGACGCGCTGCGCGACGCCGGCATCCATGACACCTGCGCCATGCTGCCTTTCCTCGCCCGGCTGGAACGCGGCGACATCGACGTGGACCGGAACACGGTTCTGGTGATCGATGAGGTCGGTCAGGTCGGACCACGCCAGATGCTCCGCCTGCTGGAACTGCAGCGCGATACCGGTTGCACGATCAAGGCGCTGGGCGATCATGAGCAGGCACAGAACATCGAGGCCGGTGACTCCATCGAGATGCTGCGCAGGGTGCTGGACGCGGAAGACATGCCGGAGCTTCTGTCCAGCGTCCGGCAGACATCCGCCAGAAACCGGCAGATCGCCGACCTGTTTCGTGGCGCGGAACCTGATGAAAGCGATCTCGCCTCTCTGGAAGTCAGAGGAGCGGCCGGGAACGCCAACAGTGACGAGGAGAATGACGACGACGTCCGCAACAAATTCCACATGAAGGAAGTGCGGGACGCGATCGACATGAAACGGGTGGACGGCACGGTCCGTCTGGTGGGCGGAGACCACGACGAAGTGCTGCAGGAAATCGCCCGCCTGTATGTGACACGCCGCGACGCTCTCGCGGCCGAGGGCGCAAATCCGCGAACCGGGCGGATGAAGACGATCAGCATGTCTGCCCTGACCAACCAGGACGCTGCCGACCTCAGCCGGGCCGTGCGTGGCATCCTGCAGGAAAGGGGTGAGATCTCGAAGCATGAAATCACGGTGCAGGCCATCGACCAGCGCGGCGAGGCGTACGATCTGGCTATCGCAGCCGGCGACAGGCTTCGGCTGTATCGCCGGACCTGGGGAACAGTGGACGGCAAGGGGGCCACGGTTGGAAATAACGGCGATGTGGTCGATGTTCTCGCGCACAGCGATACCGGGCTGCGTATCCGCACGAAGGACGGCGTTGTGGCCGACGTGGAGTGGCGTCGCTTTCAGGATGCGAAGACCGGCAAGGTGATGCTTGGCTTCGGGCACGCCATGACCATCGATGCGGCACAGGGCCTGACGTCAGACGAGCACATCAATGCCATGCCACGCGGCGCGGATCTCGCGACCGGCTTTACCTCCTACGTGGCAGAGAGCCGGGCGCGCGGCACAACATGGACGATGATCTCGGATGCCGCGACCTTCGAGGCTGTCCGGAACCAGCGGGCGCTCGGCGATGCAACGCCCATCACCAGCGACGATCTGTGGGATCACGTCGCGAAGAAGATGGCGAACAAGCCTTACAAGGCGCTCGGCATGGATCTGGTCGCCCGGACCCGGAAGGCGCGCGATGCAAGGATCCGCGAACTGATCGCGCTTGGGCGTGTGCAGGAGACGATGGCGACGGAAGGCCGCCCTTACGGAAGAGAGATCGTGCTGAAGACGCAGGCACGGCAGGCCGAACGGTCGCACAGCGCGCGCCTGGCGGAGATCGATGCAAAGCTGCAGGCCATGATCAGGAACGCGCCGGCGATCATGAGCAGGGCCGAGAGGGCGCTCAGGCGTGAACGGGCGGCGCGGGTTCTCGGTAACGCACAAACCTCCCCGTCAGCTTCACCAGGTCCCGGACAATGAACCTGTCCGGCGAGACTTTTTTCGGTATCTCTCATGGTGTGTCGATCGCTGGTGTCCGGATAGGATTCGATCAATGAAAGCACTCTTCCGTTTTCTTCTGGTTCCCTGTCTTCTTTTTCCGGTCGCCGTGTATTCGGCACTGGTCAATAATTTTCTCATGGAAGGGAGGACAGTGAAACAGGCGATTGCGACAGAGTATCTTCTGTTTCTCTTCCTGTATCTGTATTGCCGATACCTCGCCCCAAGACACCGGGCGCTGACCGAAGCCTTCATCTATGCGTTTGCGCTGCCTTTCTCTGTGCTGCTGACGCTTATGTCGGCCGTGTTCATTCTGGACGGCAGAACGACTTCACCACCCAAAGACCTTCTTGCCTTTGCACAGTGGATTATCGACTTTGTGGCAGACCCGATTTCGGAGATGTTTGCCCTGGCGGGGGTGGTTTCTTGTGTGGGTCTGCTACAGGCCGTTGTGTTTTTTATCCAGTTTCTCTTCGGTATTTGCAGAAGTCCGGCAGAGTGGCCCGCATTCGTTGTGTGGGGATTCCTGATTTTTGGAAAGTTGCCGCCATCGAGAGCACCTTTCGCCTGTCTGACAGAAGCTGCGGTGACGCTCGCCGCTAAAGGATTCGTTGCGGTATCAGGAGCGATGTCAGCGGTGGTGTTGCTCGCAGTCGTCTTTCCATCCGAAAGAATCATGCGAGGCTTCTCGAACGGGTATCTGCTGCTCGGCGCTTTTCTGGCCGCGATCTCGTTCTCCGGCATGGCTGCCTTTCTGGAACTGTGCGTTTCTATTTACAGTGCAGAGACGCAACAGGCGCTGTGGGATTGGGCTTCCGGCCCGTTTCCCAAGGTGGCCCGGTTCGCAGACGTGACGATGTCAAAATGGCTTTTCGAGAAGACCGCCCGCATCAAGGGTTGCATCCCTCAACGTCTGCGCCGTCTGCCCGGCAATGTGAAGCACCTCGGGATACGAAATCTCTGATCGTGTGGTTCGGCACCTTATGATTCTTCAGGGAAAGGGGCCGCCACAGCCAGGCTGGAGTGCAGAAATGACCAGTAAAGCATCTGATGAATCAGCATCGCCAGGACAGGCTCCCTGGGGAGCGTGGGAGTGGATCAAAACGGACTTTGGCCCTGCCCGGGTCCGGTCACGTCTGAAGGCAATCTATGCCGAGACGGAATTCAGAGAGTTTGAGCTGCGTCATGGCAACGAGACATGGATCGGACAGAACACCTCGAACGTCAATGGCCACCAGTCGTTCAGGGTCGGATCTGTGTTTGCTGTGGACTCACCGCATCTGGCTTTTGTCGGCGATGAGCATGCTTCCTCACTGGATGCTTTCGTTCGTTTCGCTGTCCCGTATCTGGTGAGCGGCAGCACCCTGCCGGACCTGATCGGCAAGCCCCGGCTTTACTTTAATGACTGAGATGGGGGGGAAACAGACAGTCGGCTATCGGGATGGAGTTACCGAAAACAGCCTTTCGCAGTGTTCACATTCATGGCAGGGAGTAGAGCTATTCAGGTGATTTCGCCTACTTCACGACAAGTATCACGTCGGCGGCTAAATATTTTCTATAGTTCAAATGCAAGTTCCTTCCATTGGAAGGAACTTGCGGGAAAAATAGGGTATCAGCGAGCAAGCGGATAATCCGTATAGCCTTCTGCACCCTGCGAGTACCAGGTGCGGATATCATCCTTGTTCAGGGGCAGATTGTCTTCCAGACGACGCACGAGGTCTGGATTGGCGAGGAAAGGCCGACCGAACGCAATGGCGTCCGCAACACCGGTAGCGACCGTCTCGATCGCTTCTTCCCGTGTGTAGTCCTGATTCAGAACCAGCGGCTTCCTGAAGACTTCGCGGATCGGGCCGTGCAGCTTGGGCTGGTCGGTCTTGCCAAATGTGCCATTTGGTCCGGGCTCGCGCAGTTCAAGGAAAGCGATATCGAGGTCATTCAGCAGCTTTGCGGCTGGCACAAAAACCTGCTCTGGATGACTGTCGATGCAGCCCTGCGTATCGCCATTGGGGGACAGCCTTACTGACGTTTTGTGCGCGCCAATCGTTGCGATCACGCGTTCGGTGACTTCACGCAGGAAGCGGATGCGGTTTTCCGGCGAACCACCATATTCATCGGAACGATGATTGGTGCCGTCCCGCAGAAATTCGTCGATCAGATAACCGTTGGCGGCATGAATCTGCACACCGTCAAAGCCGGCCTGAAGGGCATTGCGGGCGGCATTTTCGTAGTCGTTCAGGATACGGGCAATGTCCTCTTTTGTGAGAGGACGGGCGACTTCGGGAGCCTGCTTGCCATCATATGTATGGAGGGCTTCAGGCGCTTTTGTCGCCGAGCAGGACACAGGTTGCTGGCCCGTCACGCTGGAATGCACCATCCGACCCATGTGCCAGAGCTGGGCCACGATCTTTCCGCCCTTGGCGTGAACTGCGGCGGTGATGGGCTTCCACGCTTCCACCTGTTCCTGCGACCACAGGCCCGGTGCATACGGCCAGCCAAGACCCTCGCGGCTGATACCGGTCGCCTCCGAGATGATCAGACCGGCTCCGGCCCGTTGTGCGTAATATTCGGCCATGATGGGGGTGGGCACATGCTCACGGGTGCCTCGGGCGCGTGTCAGCGGCGCCATGAGAATTCTGTTTTTGGCGTAAATGCTTCCCAGTTCAATCGGCTCAAACAGGCTGGGCATGACAGATCCTTTCTCAATAGACGCAGTCGTTATGAGTTGGGAAGCCTCACGAGGAATACAACAGAAGGCTTACCACCTCGTCTGACTTGAGGTGAGCACTGCCTGTCTGCTTAATTGGTGAAGCCGACAGGCAGATTTGGGGGGGGAATCAGAATGTCAGTTTTACAGACGCAAAGATAGAGTTTCGATCTTATTTCTGAAGAGCATCACTGGACAGATGGTGCCCCATATTGATTCAGAACCAGCATCTGCGCTCAGATAACTCTCTGAACAACAGGAATTCGCAGCGTAATCAGGTCGGCTGAAGCACTATTTCGACAGGCTTCTCCCGGAGTAGTGGGGCTTGCCAGAGCCCCTGATCGAGCTTGGCGATTTCCTGATCAATCTCTTCGACGACCTGCCGTGCAAACGGTCCAAGATGCAGATACAACGCGCTGGTCATGACCACGTAAGGCAGTGCTTTTGGGTTATGCACGGCGCAGTCGACCAGCATACGCCAGAATTGCCCAGCCGTGCCCGGGCTAGCACGATGGATGCGGAAGAGCAGCCGGAAGAAGCTGCGAAGATCCCCCTTGATCATCCGATGCGCGCGTTTGCGTTTGAGCATACGCCCCAGCCTGCGCACACGACCAAAATAGGCAGTCGGCTCATAAATTGTCTTGAGCACAGTCCTGTAATCGTCCAACACGTCCCGACGTGGACGACTGGTCTCAAAGTTCAGGCCAGCCGTACACTGGTCGCCTGATTGCGTCTGACCGTCATCCAGAAAGAGACGACCTTCGGCCAGCAGTCGGCGTGTAAGCTGCGTGGTCGACAGAGCATAAAGCAGGCCGACCATGCAGACTGGGATCGACGTGTCTTCGATGCACTCGATCATGCCGGAAGCGACACTACCTTTTTCACTGTCGAAACCCACAATGAAACCGGCATTCACAAAAATTCCGGCGCCATGAATGGTCTCGATGCTTTGCTGCAGGCTCCGGCGGGTATTCTGCTTTTTCTGTGTCATGACCAACGTGTCTGTGTCGGGGCTTTCGATCCCGACGAAGACGGCGAAGAAATTGCTGTCGGCAAGGTCTTTCAGCAGTTCGGCATCATCAGCAAGGTTGATTGATGCTTCAGTCGAAAATTCGAACGGGAAGCGCTTTTCATCCTGCCAGCGCTTCAGATCAGGCAGAAATTTCCGGAGCGCCTTTTTGTTGCCGATCAGATTGTCATCGACAAAATCGACATGCCCGCGATAACCGAGGGCATAGAGCGCATCCAGTTCCGCCATAACCTGTTCGGTCGTCTTGGTGCGCGGCACGCGGCCATACAGTTCGATGATGTCGCAGAATTCGCAGCTGAACGGGCATCCGCGCGAGAACTGAATTCCGACATGCAGATACTGATTCAGCTTCAGCAGATCAAAGCGCGGCAGAGGACTTTTCGTGACGTCCGTCTTACCCATAGGCGCTTCAAACACTCCCTCCCTGGCGCCGCTTCGCCACGCAGAGATGAAATTGACCATGATCTCTTCAGCTTCCCCGAGAACCTGAAAATTTGCGGCCTTATAGACAGGCGGGCTGGATGTGACGTCCGGTCCGCCAACCACTACAGGCTTACCTCTGGCCCGGCATGTGTCGATGATACGCAGGACATCGTTTCTCTGCGGGAGCATTCCCCCGGTCATCACCATATCCGCCCACGCGAAGTCTTCTTCCGTCAGAAGTTCCGTATTGCGATTGACCAGTCTGACTTCCCAGCTCTCCGGAAGCATGGCAGCCACGGTGATCAGACCGAGGGGCGCAGCCGGGTAGCGTGCACCTGTCAGTTCACAGGCTTCCGTGTAGTTCCAGAACGAACCTGAGTTGAAAAGCGGAAAGATCATCAGGATCTTGCAGCTGTCGGTCATCAAGGAGAAATCCTCAGATAAAACAGCTGATCGCGATCAGGGCGGCAGACCATCGCCTTGATCGAAAGCGTGCCGGACCACAATCGGGCCTTGTTTGGTTTCAGGAAAGGGATGTGCAGAATGTACCTTTTTCCTGATGGCGTCGACCAAGGAAGCTCTGCACGGCAGCTTCCCGGCGAAGGATCGGCATGTGACCCATCGGACAAGGGAATGACCCTTTATAGATAGAATATTCTGAAATGGCGATAGGACAGTGTTATTTGCCATCCTTGCGGTGAACTGCTGGATTTGATCAGTCGGAGCAAAATGGAGAATCAGATTTCCATGTCCGCTATTCGGATAGTAGCTTGGCTTCATTCATGTCGTGAATGACGGCGTGTGCAGCCTGTCTGTTCTGTTTACCTTGAGCAAACAGGCGGAGAAGGGGGGCCTTGAGTGTCGATTATTGGGAGGGGATGAACGAAAGTAGCCATTCGCAGATTTCACGTACATGGCGGCTTCCGACCGGCCCCGGTCATTCCCATCTGCACAGAATAACGTCCGGTTCTGCCGGAAGCGGTCGATCGTGCTGGTGGAGGCGACGGTTCGGCAAAGTGCCCCCGCATGGTCTACGAACATAGGGGAAGTCATCGGTCGGCGACGACGGGAACTATCGGGAGTTGCGGCCCGACGTCCTCGCCGAATTCACCCAAGCGCGGAAACTCTACAAAGCCTTCGCCGTCGTGCCCGCCGAGCCCGTCTCTTTCAGCCCTTTGCCCGGCACCGCGCTTCTCGGCTTGACGCTCTGACGGCGCGGTTAAAGCATCGCGATGCTCCACTCTTCCCAGTTCCCCCGCGGCTTGAGTCGTCCCGCTTCAATTCCCTGGCGCACCTCGTCGGACAGGACTGATTGCGGCCAATAGCGCATCGAGCCGTGACCGGAGCCCCAGAGACCCGCCAGCCTGTAATAGTCGGCAAGATCCCGGATCGAGGGATCGTCCCACGCTAGCCTTTGGGTGAGGTAGGCTAGCATCCCGCCCGTCGGTTGGAATACCTTGCTGTCACCTGCAGCCGCACTGACCATCGTCGAAATAGGGCCCCATGCGCCGCCGAATGTTGATCGCAAATGCTCAGCGGCCTTTGGCTGCATATTCGCCTGGTAGATTGGCATATGCGCCTCGCTCCAGCACCCCACGTCCGCCAAGCATACGAGGTCGATCATGTCGGTTGGATGTGCCGCGCCTTCCACCGTTTTCCATAGCGCGTCGGTCACATTTTCCCTTGGATCAGAGCCCGCCGCCTTCCATGCATGGGAATGCGCAAGAATGCCATAGACGAGGGGCGACCGCAGCTCTCGACGCGGACTGCCAGTTCGCCGCGCGAAGAGGGCTTTCATATCACGGCAGCGGTCGGCCGACTCCTTGATATGGCTCGCGCGCAACGTCGTCTTGCATTCGAACGCCGCGGCGACGCCGTTGGCGAGCCACACCTTCTTCTCGCGCAATTTCGGCGGATAGAAGGGCTTCAGGACTAGCACGTCGATCTGCTTGGACATACTCCCATCGGACCCGATCAGGCGCCCCTTGGTCGCGACGTGATATGATGGCGGAAGCCAGTCGCGTAGCAGCGTCGCCCAATTCTCCTCACCCTCGTCGCCGGCCGTGCCTGGATCCTCGGCTGTCTTCGCGAAGATACGCTCGTATTCCGACGCCATTTCGGTGGTCACCTGCGCCATGAACGTATGAAGATCGTGGATATTTTCGGACATTCCGGCAGACTAAAGCGGATCGGGATTAAGTCCAGCAATCTGTCAAGAAATGCTCTCGAAGCTCTCCTATATAGCGCTGATGGCGCTCTCCGATTTGATCACCCCGAAGGCCATCTACTCCTATACCGAAGCCTGCGTGCAGGTTGCGCGAACGTCACTGCGCTTGGGCCGGGAGGGATATCACTACGCGATCATACCGAGCCGCGGCGCCGCTCCGATCGAGCAGGCGGCTAATTCCTACTTCCAGACCGTGGTCAAGGCGGCGACCCGGAGTCATCACCACCGCGAATTGATGAGCCAGTATCTGACCAGCCCTTTGAGCGTGGAACTTTATCTCCCGTTTACCGCCGACAGTTGCGACGAGATGGAGGACATCTCTTCTAGACAGGTTCGCACCTTCTGGGCGAAGGTCCTCGCCGCCGTCATCCGTGGCGACCTCGACGACTCGCATTATTGCTTCTTCACCTTCATCCGGGATGAGATCTGCCGCGTCGGGTTCAAGGTTGGCTATCCGATGGCGTTGCATACCGATATATCGACCTCTCAACGCTCCAGGAACCCATAGTGACCACCGACGCCGCCGCCCGCGCCTATCTCGATCATTATCTCGACCGAAAGGGCGATCCGGAATTTGCGGTGATGCTCGAAGGCCCATGGGGCTCGGGCAAAAGCCATTTCTTCGATCATTATTTCAAGGCGCGACATGCCGCCGCCGTGGCCAAGGATCCGAAAGCGAAGGAGGAGATCCGCGTCTCGCTGTTCGGCATAAGCGACCTCGGCGAGATCAGCTCGCTGATTTTCGCCAAGGCCCACCCCTGGGTGTCGGGTAAGGCCGCCAAGGTCGTCAACACACTCGTGTCGAAGGCGATTTCTTTCGCCGGCGTAGCGACCGATCCCAAGGAAAATGAGAAGCTAGTCCAGCAGATGATGGTCAGCTTGGACGGGCGCGTATTGGTCTTCGACGATCTGGAACGGTGCCCGCTTCCCGTGGTCGAGGTGATGGGCTTCATCAACCGCTTCGTCGAGCAGGACAAGCTCAAGGTGATCGTCGTCGCAAGCGAAGACGACATTGCCGACGCGCAACTGGAGGATTACAAGGAGCGCAAGGAGAAGCTGATCGGCAAGACGATCCGGGTCGGATCCGAGCCCGGCGCAGTGCTCGACGCCTTCTCGGCGGAACTCACAATGCCCGAGGCGAAAGCGGCGATCGTCGCCAACCGCGATGCGGTGCTGACGATCTTCACCGCGCGGGACAAGCCGAACTTCCGCAGCCTGCGGTCGATCCTGTTCGACTTCGACCGGGTGATCGAACTGGCCGATGCGAAGCTGCGCGGCAGTGCCGACGCGCTCGGCGCACTGCTGCGCTACATGGTCGCGATCGGCATGGAGTATCGCTGCAACACTATCGACGCCGAGGGTCTGCGCACGCTCACCAGCGATGTGGAGCTGCGCCTCAACCTCAACAGCGCGCCCGTTTCGGACGGCCGGGTTCGTGGCCGGGAGCTGCGGGAACTCTATCCGCTCGTGAGCTGGAGCGATCCGGTCGTGCCTCCCGAGATGCTGGCCGACATGTTCGCGAGCGGTACCTTCGACGTGGCGGCGCTCGACGCGCATCTATTGAAGCATCCGCTGGTCGTCGGTCCGGCGGCGGTGCCGGCGTGGCGCGCCATGTGGAGTTGGTACGATCTCGGCGCGACGGATTATGCGGCGGTTCGCGCCACGATCGTCGATCAGCTTGCGCATCGCAAGATCGTCCATCCAGGCGAGTTGCTGCATGTCGCGGGCACGTCGCTGCGGCTTCTCGATCTCAACGATGACCTCCTTGGCGGCGTCAAGCCCAAGGTCTTCTTCAAGGCCTACCTCGATGATTTGGAAAAGACCGGCGCGTTGCTGCCGGTCCCCGAGCTGTTCGGCATTCATGCCGGGTCGCACGCCGGCATGACCTACAATGAGCATGACACGAAGGCGTTTGCCGAAATCCACGGCTTGGTCAGCGCGGCGTCGGCGCGCGCGCTCCAGCGCAAGATGAAGACGGAGTCGAGCAATCTGCTCAAGCGACTGCAGACCGAGCCGAACGACGGCTCACCGCTCCATGAATGGGGGCTGGCCGAGGGCAACTTCGGTGGGGTCGCGATCTTGCATGACATTGCGGTCGGCGACATGGCCGACCTGCTCTTGGTCGATAGCCGGTTCAATGACGTGCTGATGGCGGCTCTTTCGATGCGATACGAGCGCACGAGCGGCGACAACGCGCTCGATTTCGAAAAGCCCTGGGTCCGCCAGCTCCGTACCGAGCTGAAGAACCGGCTGAAGGCGACCGCAGCGCCCTACCGCGCTTGGGGTGAAGGTAGGCTCGACTATTATTTCGATGCGATCGAGACATGGGCGAAGCCAACGCGCAGGCCGAAAGCCCCCAAGCTCCCTTAGCTCGGCTAGCCGGTCCACCCATGCTCGTCCAGCATAAGTAATTGCCTCCGCAACCGACGTATCTTGCGGGAACACGTGTCGGTCTCTGGAGCGGTCGGACAAACGTTGAACGTCGGCTTCTGAGAAGAGCTGCACCTCAACATGTCACCCCTGAACGGCGGGAATGTCCCAAACTCGCTCGATAGCGGTTCGCATAGCAATGTCTGCTTTCTGAAACCCGTCATACCTGCTTGAGTGTCGGCCATGAGGCGACTGTCGCCAGTCTGCTTAATTCTTGAAGCCGACAGGCAGATTTGGGGGGGCAGCAGAATGTCGGCTTTGTGCGGGGTGATTGGTAAAACCGGACACTCACATGGACGACCCTCGCGAAGGCCTTCACCCCATTCCAGTCGTTCAAATAACCCATGAGACTTTCTGAAAGCAGACATTTGCTCATAAGACATACAAGCGCCAGTAAATTTATTTCAGTGTAAGTGCGCAAGGCCAAAGAGGTCATAGATTACTGACTGAACCATTATGACTGGCGCCGCCTCGAGCAAACCGCCAACGCCTTCCCACAGTTCCCTAGCCAACTGAAACGTATCCTACTAATCGCCGCCCTTCGCATCTGCATCAAGCGTCAAAATCGGCCACGTTCGGCCTGACGCCAGATCGGGGTGGCGCGGCTCAGTTTCAGGCGCACCGTACTCGTCTCGTATCTTGTCGATGGCGTTTAGGCAGCGGGCGGGGGGAGCATCGGCGGGGACGCTGTCCGTTAGCGCCAGAAGCTTTTGGCGTAGTTCAACAGCGGGAATAGCCACAATATTATATGCGCCCTGCCAATCTTTGGACGAGACCTGCTCGGTGACGGCTAGCTGGATGGATCGCCAGTTTAGAAACAGGCGCCCGGTCTTGATCTCACATTCGACCAGCATAAGTAGGTCGTCAGCCTCGGGGCTTTCGCCGACCGTATGTGCGAGCAGCGCCGTCGCTTCGTTCGTCGGACATTCCTCCAAGATTTCCCGTACATAAGTGCGTAATTCTTGATGCTTGGAAATCAACCTGGCCAACTCGCTTCGCCACCGCCATTCGTCCCGAGATTTGCCGTTCAGCGTGCCGCTCATTATCAGGTCGATGAGGCGGCGGGCTGACGACACCGTACCGAGCTGCAAGACAGACGATTGCCATTGATGATCAAGATAAAACCGCGGGTCATCTTCGGCGAGTTCGAACAATACGTCTTCGGCATCGTCGGTACACGCGTTACCAAGCCCACCAACCATTTCTTCGAGCATGAGCGGATTGCGCTGAGCGTCGGGGAGTGCCTGCACAATCTTTGGAATTTCTGACACAGGCGTGGTGAAAGGCAGGAGCCGCAACCAACCCCGGAGTTGATAGACCTCGCTCGGCTGCAGAATCCATGCTTTTTCCTTCGTAACTTCAACAGTCTCAGCAATTCCTTCTGCGACGGACTTAATGCCGATATTTTCGCCGGAGAGAACCAGCGAGAGAAGCAGACTTGCACGCCTCTGCTTCGGCGAAAGCGCGATAAGCTTTTCGATGGTTGCTACACGCGCGCCATGCGGCAGCCGAGCGCCAACGATCCCAAGGGACACCGCCAGCCGCTTCTGCTCCTCTGTGGTCCCTTCGATGATAAGCTTTTCGACCGCTGCGAAAATCATGTCTGCTTCTGCGCAGCTTTCGGCGGGGTTTGCAGCGCGGGCGACGCGGCGAGCTTCGACGTTCGAGAAATCCACGCGACCAAAAAAGTTCCTGTCGTCTTTGGGTTCGTTGGCCTCCGACCAATGTGCGGCGATTACCTTGGCAGCCAACTCGCCAAAATTTTCGTCAAGCAGATACTCGCCCATCATCGAGATGGTCTCTGGCGTCCTAATCGCCATGAACGCGCGCTGATACTCATGTGTGTACGGGTGTTGGGCTTCCCGCACCGCGTCACGATCGCGCAAACCGCTGGTCTTCGCTATTTCGCGAAAGCTACGGTAGCGGCGTAAATTGTCGTCCAGCAGTCGCTTGAGGATCGGTAACAGCGTAACGGACGGCGCGTGGCTGATCAGCGTTGCAATCGAAGACTTCTGTGACCGGGTGGTGTTCTCCACTGCAAGTAGACGATCCCCCCATCTTTGCGCCAGCGTGCCGATTGCAGCCAAGCCTTCCTCGCTAAAGGGACGCGCACGCTCACTATCACCGTAGGTGTCGCGGGAAAAAAGCCCAGCTAGTTCCTCGATTTGTTCGTTCGTGGCGCTGTCCGCTCGGGCCTGCACAGCAGAAACAAGGCTAGCTCCAGGCGTATGGCAGATGCGCTCGCGTAATGCAGAATAACGCTCGCTTGCAGCTTGGTCGTATTTGCCGCTGGCACCCTGCACACGCGTACGCGCGAGGAGAAAAGCGTCGATCATCTTGCCAACCGCCTGCGGCCCAAGGACCGAGGATGCGGCCTCGGCCCGGTCGTCGTGGCAATTGGAGGCTTGGAGCGCGATGTCCAGCACTGCGTTGTCTTCCAGTGAGAACGCCGCAGCGGCGAGGATATCGTCCGCCCCATTAAACAATTCGCGGCTCTCGCGAACGCGGCGAAGCAGACCGTCCGCGAGCGCTTGCGGGTAGTGTTGGCGTACTTCGTAAAGCAAGCGCTGCTCGCCGTTGTCCTTCCGGTTGATATCCATCTCAGCGATAAGATTGGTGATCTCTTCGCCGTTATCACCTTTGCCTTGTCCATAAAGGAATAAGCGAAGGCGTTCGCGCGGCGTTCGCCTTGTCGATTTTCGTCTGGCGCGTGCAGCCTCAAGACCCTTCTGCACGACTTCATCGGTTATATCGTTGAGATGGCCTTGCTCCGCAAGAATATCGTAGGTCGCGTCGTCTGCATTGCTAAGGAGATCGGTGACGTGCCGGTCGGCGCGCCGAAACGACAGCGCGGCCACAACAAGTGCTTTCACCTCAGGATCGCCGTCTTTCTCGGCAATTGTAGTTGCCAGATCGAGGCCTTCCATCCCGCTATTCAATACAATTTCGTGCAAGACATTCTTGCGGATTTCAGGTGGTAGGGCCGCGATGCGATCGATGGCATCGTTTCCCAAAACAGACGGCCGAAATCGACTCGCAGCGCGGAGTGCGCCAAGGTGGACTTGAACATTTTCATGAGTCAGCAGAGGCCAGAGCAGTTCAACGAACTCGGGCCTGCCAGACGTAATCATGAACCGCACTGCCCGATCCAGCTTGCCTGGGGCGTGCCAGCAGGCCACGAAGTCGTAAACGGTGGTGCTAATCGGCGCCCATACGTCGTCAGTCGTGCGAAAGATCATATCGGCCGCCAGAATAGGATCGACCTCGAGGGCAGAAAGGATGGCTGCGCTGCAAGCAACCTTATGCGCAGGGTCGCCACGTGCAGCGCGCTCGACCGCGAAAAGAATGGCTTCGGTCCAGGGGCGATTATTTAACACATCGGACTTAAGCTGCTCTCGGGCTGCCGGATCGGCAGCGGCTTGGAGCATAATACGCTCAACGTTATGTGAGGCGTACCACTCTTGGAATTGTTGATGCTGGAAGGAATAACCCGGTGTGTCTCCTGATCTCATCAGGACGTGATTGCTAACGAGCGTATCAAGCAAGACATCCGGCTGCGAGGTTGGGAAGAATAGTTGTCCCTCAGAAATTAGCATTCGCGCCGTATCGCTGACAGACCTGCGCGCGTTAGCATCGTTGATAGAGGTGTTTGCTTTTGCTGTCGCGAAAACAGCAAGCCCGCCAATGTAGTTCTGGTGAAAGCCATTGGTGACGGCCCGGAGCGCAGCCGCGTGACTCGCTTCCTGTTCCTGTGCAGCGACAAAGCGGCGTAGCACTTCTTCCTTCGTCGTCGGGAAGGGAGTGCCCTCTGGCAGCGATAACAGCGCCGTCAGATAAAGCGGAATCGTTATCAGTTCACTGACGCCCGGCGTGCGCCAAGCCTGATCAACGAGCCGCTCGCCGGCTTCGCCGCGCATCGAGCGAGCAATCGCCAATTGCTGTTCATCGCCAAGCGGCAATAGATCGACGCGCGTTCCGATGAATGGAATGTCGAGAGCTTGCTTGCGCGTGGAGATCACAAAACCAAGTTCGGGCAGTTCTGCCTTCAGGTTGGAAATTTGAACCCGTGCACGCTCGCGTGCCGCAGCGTCCAGTTCATTCCATCCATCGAACAACAGGACTACGCCGGATTTGGCGGCAACCGTGCGGAATTCGGATTCTGAGACATCAGCAAACGCGGCACGTTTCAAGATCGAGAGAAGGAGTCCGTCACTGTCAGTCGCCCATTCGCCGAGTTGCACGATAAGCGGCGTGCCGTTGCCAGTTTCAAGGACGCCTTCGGCGACCTGAAACACCGTGGTGGTCTTGCCCATCCCAGGCGGGGCAACCAGAATGAGGTCATCGAAGGTCGTAACGGCATTAGCAAGCGCTCGTGTACTAAGGGGCTCGTCAACATGATCGACCTTCAATGTAAGCGCGATGGAGGTGCCCGGCCATTTTGCGGTACGCCGGAAAACGCTCAGATCGGCAGTTGCCGCTGTGCGGAGCCGATCTCTCAGCTCATCGCGAGTCGGCTCCTGCATGCCCGGCCCAAAGGGCAAGTTGTGTATGACACTGCGCCACGAATCTATGTTCGTGCGCTTCTTCCAGTCCAGCAACTCTTCGACCGTGAATTTCGAGTCCTTCGAGTCGACAGCACGCGCGTGTACGTCACATAGCCAGATGCCGTTATCAGCACCACGCCGCTCTTCACTCGTCATGTTTTCGTCATAGCGGGGGCCGCCTGGCGCAGCAGCGCAAATGTGCGCCGCTACGCCAATATTGATCTCGCTGGCGCCATCAGACGTGGCGCCATTCGTGAGACGACGGCACATTGGGTTCGAACAATGACCCCGAGCTTGTCTTTCAATAGTTCGCTTCGTCGCCCGACTGAACTCGTCTCTATTCGCGTTCTTGACCATCGTTGATAAGAATTGCCTAAATTACATTGCCTGATCGAGCGGTAGCCAGCACACTATACCATCCAGCGCGACGCGCCGAGGTGCAACCGTCAGGTGAGCAACGGTTCTTAGACCCTGATGATACTACGACAGAGGCTGACGATGAGAGCCGACCAACTCCGCATCGCCTCAGCCACCGCTCCCGGCTCGCCTGACGAGACTTGAACCTCGATTGGGTAGAATGCGTGCGTAAGTGCGTTATCCGCCTTTGCTGGAAGAGCGTGAATCATGTCGGCTTTTAGGAAACTCTTCCAACCGCCTAGACGACCGGGATGACGGCGACTGCCGCCAGTCTGCTTAATTCTTGAAGCCGACAGGCAGATTTGGGGGGGGAGCAGGATGTCCGGTTTGTAGTGCCCAGACAATATTTTCAGCCGTTATGTGTGATGACCGCTACGCGCACAATCCGATCATTACGAGTAGGAACTAATGCACCTGAAAGATGTTGTCGCGCTAGGTAACGACACGAAGGACTCCGAATTGATGGTTGATCTTATAATCAGGCAAATTTAAGCGATCACCGACCGAAATTACTGCCTTCTAAGGTTTTAATGAAGCGCATTAGACTCAGAACTGTTTCAAATACGTACTGGCCCTCAGCCGCTGCAAGAAGCTGATTGTCATGAGCAAGACTCTGCTTGTTACGAACCGGATTGAATTGTTCGAATATAGAAACTGCTGACTTGCCTATTTTTGCGGAATAGTCACCAATCTGTCCCGCTTGGTTCAAACCATTTATGTAGCGGCCGGCACGGGCATGGAGAGCCTCGTTTTCGTTTGTAGGTGTGCCTTTTTTAGCAAGCAGATCTGCAAACTTTTTCATGGCATAAGTGTGCAGCCTGTCCAGCGCGGCATGCGGAGCGCTGGCCTGGATGTCCCGTTGAATGGCGTCGACCAACTCGCTTAGCGTTGAGTCGTCCGAGAATTTCTCGACAATCTCGAGGTTGATGGTCTGACTGACGCCCCTTAGTCGACCTATCATTTCAACGAAAGCGAGCCTCGTGTGCGGCTCGAGACTGTCTGGGTAGTTGCGGGCAACAATCGACTGACGATAATTCCAAAGTGCTTCCAGCACATCCGCTTGTGCTCCGGGAATAAGAGCACGAAGAAATGCCCGAAGGCGTTTAGCCTTCGAGGTCCCTTCGGTTTTGTACATGGGCGCGGTCACATCGACCTGAAACTTGCGCCTGATGAAGTCATTGAAAGAGGCATCTGTGAAGTCAAGGACGTAACCTTGCGTCATATCTAATGCTTGATCGACCAGCCACATGTCGAGTACATCGTCATCAGACGATGATTTGACTTGCTCGAGCCAGTTCATCATTCGCATCGTCCTTAGACTGTGTTCAGGCCGGGGAACATGTTTGCCCCGAGCCCGAAATGGCAGACTCTTTTCAACAAGGCGCAGCTTTGGGTCAAGCAGTCATCGCCGCCCTCGCGGGCCGCAGCGTTTTCGACTTCGGCCATCCGCCCAACTCGGCCAAGAGACGTCGTGCTGCTGATGTCCGCTGTGCGGAAAAACTGTCCGTTGGCGTCTATGACTGACATGAAGGCGGAAGCTGCCGTCATTGCAAAACGCGTTACCTTCTCAGTTCTGCCAACCCGGCACCACGGACCACGCATCCTTCAGAGCTGCCGTTACGACCCCGAGATCCTTGCCCGTCGTCTCCTGCCGGTAGCGCCTGTCGCCTGACAGAGCATAATACCGCTCTCTCAGGGCGACGATGTCGCCGGCAAACTGCCGGGCATAACCTCGAAGCACTGCCATCGCGGACGTCTCCTCCTCGCGATACTGCATTATGTGGTCGCGATAAGCCTCGATCGTCTCGACTGAATCTGTATCCGGCTCGATCCGGATCAGTTCAGCGAGAGCATTATGGACGTCATCAACCGAAATTGCCGTCATGGGGTGCCTCTGTTTCGGGCTGGCGGAAAAGCAGGAATGCCGGTTCGTGTGATTGCGTCCCATGACCACCAGCCTCCTGCCCCGAAGGTGGTGTTGTAGTAATCCTCTTTCTCCGCACGCCGGGCCATGTAAGCCTCATCCGTGCGTCCAAAGACTTCCATGGGATAGCCGGCACTCCTGACGGTGTCCTGGAGAATGAAGTCCGGAAAGACCAGATCCTCCCCGGCATCGAAACGAAGTGGTTTCTCGAAAGTTCTGTCCGCCGCCACGAGAGCTTCCGCGACCGCCAGCTCATAACTGCTCTCGACCGGGATCATTTCTGGCGAGACCGTCATCAGAGCAGCCGTCCTGACTTCCGCCTGAATCCAGCCCTTCCAGCGACTGTCCGGCTTTGTGATGTGCTGCGCGGTCACATAGAGCAAAGCGGCCACCCGTGCCTGGCGCTCTGCCTCTGGCAGTGCAAGCGTTGCGGCCGCCAGCCGGTGCGACCGGGCGAGGCTGTTTCTCTCGGCGGCCGGCAATGTCAGAAAACAGCGATACCCGTTGCGCTGGCCGGTCAGAGTCAGAGTGAAGTCGTTCCCGCGCCCCTGTTCGATAGCATCGACAAACCCGGCCAGGAAAAGGTGGTTTTCCTTTCCTTCAGCCCGGACAATCGCGTGTAGACGCCGCGCAAATCCTTCGTGATCCGGGGCGACCGGGCAAAGGAGATCGGACAGGGGTCTTTTCTGTGTCCTGATCCGCGTTCCGGCCGAGGCCACCCGCCCAAGAGCAGCAGGCATGGTGCGATGCCCCGCAAACTGCGGCTTCCACTCGGCGAGGCCGGCGCGCTCCCACAGGAGATTGAGCAGTCCGAGCGGCGACATTCGGCGCTGTCTGGTTCGACCCGGCCGGTCGGGAGCAGGCAGAGGCGTTTCATCGACCGGCTGCGGCGGTCCTTTCCGACGCAGACCGATGGAGAGGGTAACGGACACATCCCCGTCCTCCTCTTCCCGGATCACACCGGACACATAGCCGGCACGGCCGCTCTTCCCGGGGTCGGGCTTGTAGAAGGGGCATGTCTTCTCATGCAGCGGCCCTTCATTTGGCCAGACGGCGAGATGATAGCTGTCACTGTCGGCCCGGTAGCGGATCTGCAGCGGCAGGACTGCGCCGCGATGCCGGCACAGACATCGTGCCTTGTCGGCCCGCGCCGCCTTGCGGCTCTCATCATATTTCGCCTTCAGGCGGCGCTCCCAGCGTTCGGGATCGCTCTGGCGCCATTCAAGCCGGAAACGCTCGCCGCCTGGCAGGATGATGATTGTGTCACTCATGCGGCCGTACTCTCGCGCAGAGTTCTGATTCGCGCGAGAATCTCTTTCTCGGTGAGACCTGGAACACCCGCCTCTTCCTTCCGCTCGCCCTTTATCAGGGCGTCACGGACGCCGAGAATGAGGAGCGCCTGACGCCGGGCGACGCCGGGCTGGTGGTCCAGTCGCCGTTCTATGCTTTCCAGACGACCCAGAAGCTGGCCGTCGATTGGGGGAAGTGTTCTGGGTGCGGCCCGGAATCCTTCTCTCCGAACGGCAGCGGCGTCCCGGAGCATGTAGGAAAACGGGGTCAGGATTTCGGTATCGCCGTTGTCCTCACCTTCGCCGTCATCGTTGGCGCAGGGAAGCTGCCCCGAGGCGCCGGCCACCACCTCGGCAATCTTGCCGAAGTTACGTCGGATCTCCTCGGGGCTTGTACCGAAGCGGGGGACCGCTTCCTGCAGCGCCAGAACGTCCGGCTCGTGGCGGGGCGTCGTCAGCTCGGACTGGAACAGGCCGCCCTCGATCGTGGCAAGAAGGGCCAGCGTCTGCTGATCCGGGGCGACCCGATTCAGGTCCAGCGTCGAGGGGAGCATGACCGGCTGGGCCATGCGGATCGCGCCCGCGCGTCCGTTGACAGCGGCAAAGAATGTTTTCGAGTGGACGATGCGGCCCGCATACATCGTGATGGCTTCGCCTTCGATCAGCCCCTGGAGATCCGCCCATGGGATACGGGCCACTTCCCGGACTTCCGCGCCCCGCCCCTCGCGGTAGCTTCCTGCGGAGTTGCCCTCGAAATGCATGGCCTGACTGACCTCAATCCGATCGCTCTGCTTCTCTATCCACTCCCGCGTCCGCATGGCGTCCTGCAGGCGCATGGCGTGGGTGAGATTGGCGTTGCCGAGCAGGGTAAATGCCTTGTCGCCGATGCGTGTCGTGAGACCGGGGAGGTCCTGAAAGCCGAGCCAGAACATGCAGTTCAGACCACGACCCATGGCGAGCTGGCGATCCATGCCGTCCGTCACATAGGCAGCAAGCTCGTCATAGAAAAAATGGAACGGCGCATCGCCAGATCCCGCCTTGAGTTTGAAGACTTCCTCGGCCGGTCCGTCGAGACGCGCACCGAGCAGCTGCGCCATCACACCGCGTCCGGCTGCGACCACGATCTTGCCAAGGCCAGCCAGCGTATCGGACGAGTTTTCCAGCGCCGGCAGGGTGACAACCAGAATGCGCCGGTTCAGCACCACGTCGCGCATGTCGATGTCGGGGATCTGTGCCCGGAAGATATGCCCGAGGCTCACGCCGAGCTGCGTGAAAACCCGGGTGAAATACATTTTCGCGTAGCCATGCTGTTCGCTGGGCTTGTTCTCCTTCTGCTCGTTCCACGCGAGCGAAGAATCATATCCGGGCAGTTCGCCGAGATAGGCCTGGGCCGGATAGAGAATGTCATCCGGGATTTCCGGGACGCTGACTTCAATGGGGCGGTCTGAGCCGGGATTGCGGATCAGGAACACCCGATGCCGGGCGAGCGTGCCGATCCAGCGCAGTTCCATCGCGTAACGCATGGTTTCAATGTTGATCGGCACGCCGTGGGTATCGCGCATCCAGGCGAGGACGGGTGCGATCGTTCCGGCAAGCCCGACCGCACGATCCCGGAAGACGCCGTTCGCGTCGTTGCTCGACGGCTCGCCGAGCTGGCTGACCAGCATCTCGCGGATGGCGTCACCGTTTCCGGTGGCGAACGGATTGAACGTGTTGGACTGGCGGATTCCGCTTGCGGTCAGGAAATTGAGGTTGAGGACCTGATCATCCAGACCGAAGCGCCGAGCCAGCGCGAGAACGTCCCCGTGAACGGTGTTGTCGCCTTTGCCGTCGATCAGGATGAAACCGGACCCGTGCGCCAGAGGGTTGGCCAGAAGGGAAATCGCGGATGTGGTCTTGCCGGCGCCGGTAGTGCCGGGAACGGCCGCGTGCTGACGTGCCGCGTCCGACGACAGCCAGAGCTGCTGACCGGTCAGGCCATCCGTGCCGAGATACATGATCCCGGCTGCCGGACGTGGCCGCCGCGTTTTCGGGTCGAGATCATGCGCATCCTTCAGACCGGAATATTTTGGCAGGTGGAACGGCAGCACCGGACGGCGCGTGATGACCCAGAGGGTCAGGGCGAGGGCAAGCGGAAAGATAATCCCGACGGTCACGGGAGCCAGCACGCAGAGCCCTGCTAAAATCAGGAGAACAAACCCGGACGTACTGGAGCGCAGTTCCTCTCCCAGGCGCGCTGTGAAGGGGCGCGTATCGCGATAGGTGGCACCGTGTTTCAGTTGCTGATGGGCCTGCGGACCACCGATCTCGCGTTTCACCATCGCTCAGTTTTCCAGGCCAAAGGGAGATTTTTCAGCTCCGACTGTCGGCGCAACGGGTGCTGTCGGGGCCACGGGAGCGACCGCTGCCGCTGGTGCGGCCTTCGCCCCGCCTGATGGCTGCGGGAAGGCGACGACAGGTTGCTGTGTCATGGCGCGGCGGGCGGCTTCGATCCGCTCTCCGGGCGTCTGACCGGTCATGCCGCCGACCGTATTACCTCCACCAGGTATCCGGGCACCTGGAACATACGTGGATGCCACTCCCGGCACCCCACCAGCCGACACAGGAGATCCCGGCAGCGGGGGCAGAAGAGTCGCCTGTGGCGGAACGCTTCCTGTCGCAGTATCGGCGTTATCGGGACCAGGAATCATCGCCGGACGTGTCCCGAGAATGACGATGGCGGCCAGTCCTCCGGCGACGAGTGCCGGGAGAGCTTTCTTCCACGCCCGTCGCGGGCCGGTCGAAGGCGCGGGAAGTGCCGGCACTGAGCTGTTCGTTTCTGCCTGCCCGACAGCGGTGCCAAGATGAAGGTGGAGAGGCTGCGTTCCGGCCCCATCCAGTTCGATGGTGACGGGAGCGCGGCCATCGGAATGAACAATGATGCGGGTCATGATGGCGTCCTTATGCTTCGGGGGTTGGGCGCAGAATGGCGAGCGCGCTTTCGAGGGCGGGTGTGTAGATTGGACGCTGATACCGCCGCTCTTCGTCCCAGTGCGCCCTGGCGCCCGCCGCCTCGATGCGCGGGTTGGGATGGAGATCCTCGGCGGCAATTTCCGAGGGAAAGCCGAGAGCGTGCAGTGCGTACCAGAGCGGCCGGTCGATCAGCTTCACGATGGCGAAAGAAGGGGGCGCCAGCACGCCGGCGCGCCGACGGGCCTCGTGCAGCAGGGTCATGAGAGCGGTTACGGTCCAGCCACTACGCTCGCAGACCGTCTCGATGCAGTTTGCGATTTCCCCGTTTTTCAGGGCCGACCGGGCACTTTGCAGAACGGTATCCGGCACGGTGAGCGGGACGAGAGGACCATGCGGACCATCAAGTCCTGCATCGGCCAGACTGGTCGACAGGTCTCCGAGCAGGGCAAGGGCTTCCTGGCGCTTCTGGAGATAGTGCATCGCAAAGGCGACCAGCAGCACCTGCTCGACAGGTGACGCCGCACTGACTCCGGACCAGTGCCGTCCGAGCTGCCGGGTGAAAGCATCGAGTGCCCCGACCTCGCTGTAGTGTCCCTGCGCATCGACTGCGAAGCGGGCTCCCCACTCGGCGCGGGTGAGCGCCGGATCTGCCGGGAGCGGTGCACCGTCGGCGGGCGTAACGAGCTTGTCCAGACGGCGGCGGACGAAGCCTTTCAGCGTCGGAAACATTTCGGCCTGGACGGCGATCAGTCCTTCGAGATCAAGAGCCTTTGCAAAGCGGCTGGGTGCGGCACGCCACATGCACAGACCGCCCATACCTGCAATCAGAATGGCCACTGGCCACTTTACGGCATTTCCGAGGATCGCCAGACCGTAATAGAGCTGGACCGCCCGAACGAGATCCGGACGATATTGCGCTGCCTGAAGCTGGAACTTCAATCGCAGCAAATCCGGATCTGACGTGTGCAAGAGACTGATCTGCCCGATCATCGCCCGCAGATAGAAAGCGCTGATCTCGGTATGCCACATGCTCCATGCCATGTAGCTGAACAGCGAAACCCCGACGATAATGATGATCGAGGAGAAGAGCAGATAGTCATCGCTCGATGACCACGGGACACGGCTGGTGCTCATGAGCGTTCCCCTTTCCGGATTCTGATCATCAATCTCTGCGTGATGTCATAGAAGCGCCGGAGATATGCCTCGCCGTAACGGGGCGTGTGCGAGTGATAGAAGGCCACGGCCTGCCACAAATCGCCTCGTGTCTCCTGCATCGCCTGGCCCAGGATCCACGCGCCGGCCTCTATATTGGCGCAGGAGCTGTCGCGCAGGGCTGCGTATGCCCGCTCATGCGTGCTGTGCCAGCGCCGGGCGATACGATCGACCCATGCCGTGTTGACCTGCATCGGGCCGAGATCCGCTGTGCCGTTGCTGTTCGGGCTGACCATTCCGGGATGCCCATCCTCGACATAGAGCAGGACAAGCAGGACGCCGCGCGGTACGCCTGCATTTTTTGCTGAGGCGTTGAGGCAGGCGGCTATCTGCCGACCATTCTCTTCGGCGCTCTGGGCGTAAGCGGCTGGGCTGACGGAGAAAAAGGACAGGGCGGCGACCACCGCCAGAGCGATCCGGGGGCTCATGTTGCCCCCTGCAGGGCCGGTGCGACATCGGAGATCCGCCCGTGGGCTTCGCCCCAGAAATCGATCAGATGATTCAGGACCAGCGCATCTTCCATCTCTGCGAGGCGCAATGTCACGTCGATCAGACACAGCATGATCACGGTGAAGGAGCCCGCGCGGACGTCGCGCACCGCATAGCCAAGGGAACTCGCAGGCGTCGGCCGGACATCGAGATCAAAGCCGGTGCCGGTCAGCTCCAGCCATAGCGCTTCCGCGCTGACCAGGAAGACCGGCAGGTAGGCGTCCGGATGCGCCGCGTCCTCTGCGGGCACGGCAATCCGGTTCCCGGTCTTTCGATCAACAAGCTCGACCGGCTTGCTGGTCTCGGCCAGCAGACGCGCCAGTGCCGCACTGATGGCCGGGAGACTGATTGTGCTCATGAATACCGCCTCCTGCGCCACGTCGGCAGAGCGGTGCGCACCGGACCGATGAGAAAGCGACGCATGGAGCGGATCGCGGCCGGCAGTGTCAGCCCGAAGAACGAGATGGTGCCGAAGAACACGACACCGAAGATCGCGATCATCAGCGTGGTCAGGCTCCAGTGCGTGACCGCAATGAGAATGGGAAAGCAGCTGCGGGCATCCAGAATGAATACCCGCACGGGGTAGGCCGTAGCGCGCCACATCAGGCATCTCTCCTTTCTTCCGCAAAAGCGGTGTCTTCGGTGATCAGATCGGCTTCGAGCAGTTTGCGGATGGCCTGGCCGAAGGACTGGCCCTGCGCCTCGACTGCATCGGACACCACATCGGGCCAGTCCGTCGGTTCGGTGCGGGTCAGCTTGCGACGGAGATCGCGGTCGAAGGTCAGGAATTCCCGGATTGCAATCCGGCCACCGCCCTTGCGGGGCACAAGGCGCTGGTTGATGCAGAAGCGCAGCGCCTGAGCCAGAGCCGAGACGAGATTGTCACGTTCCGAGGGCGGGCACAGCGCAATCGCCCGCTGGATCATCAGTGAGACGCTGTCGGCGTGGATCGTTGTTCCGAGGATGCCTCCCATCATCGCGATGTTGATGGCGGCCGTCATGGTGTCCCCGTCGCGTGATTCCACGATGATGGCATCCGTCATTTCCCGTCGTGTCAGGCTGCGGGTGAAGGATGGCAGCGTCATGGTGGGCGGTCGCATTTCGGTCTGGCTGATCTTTGAACCGGATGGCGGACGCAGATCATCCAGCAGGAACTCAATCGGCTCCTCACCGGTCGCCATGTCGCAATATACAGTCGGGTCCATAAGTTTTTCGATGGCGAGCCCGAATTGAAGCGTCGTTTTGCCCGAACCTGTCGCGCCGCCGAACAGCACCATGCCGCTCTTGAGCTTGTTGGTGTCGCGTATCTCCTGCTCGACCATTTGCTGATCGAGACTGGCCGGGCGCGCGGGAATTGGACGCATGATGATGTGAACACCTGCCCCGCGCTTTACCGAAATCGGGGTAAGGTTCATGCGGAAGCGCAGATTCACCTTGCGATCCAGCGCTACGCTGTAGGCTGTGTCGAGAATATGGCCGACGCCCAGCATGGCCATGCCGTCCGACGCGTAAACATGCCCGACGATGTCGGCCAGAGTGAGGGAGTCCGTTGTCTTCCATGTTGCAAAGCGGATCACACCATGAACCTTGATCGTCACAAGGTGTCCGGTCTTGATGTCGATGCGTGACGCGCCGAGGCTGTGCGCCCAGCGAAGAAGAGAGTCGAGACCCGGCGCATTGCGACGCCGCTCTTCCACCCAGGCGAATTCCTTTTTGCCTTCGTCTGGCCAGCGATCTTCTGTCACGATGGGAGCAATGACGTTCATCGGCAGTGCTCCGGATACCCGTAATCGTTACGACGCCGGATATGGCCCTGCAGGCCGGGCTGGCTGGTGATCCGGATGGTGCGGTCGTTCAGGTGCAGCGTGTCACCGCCCCCAACGGCGTCCTGATGCTCGAAGACCACGCGGGGCTCCTCGACCCGGCCGGCATTGAGCAGCACCCGGTAACGGGCCATTCCGGTAATATCGCGCTGCAGACGGGACAGATCGGAAAGGAAAATCTCGGTCGCCTGCTTTTCTCCGTCCGCCCAGCCTTCGGCAACCCACTGGTTCCAGTGTGTCACCTCGGCCTTTGTCTGGGGCAGCACGGCCGCGACGGGATGATGCGGCTTTCCCCACGTCCGGACCAGATAGGTGCGCCAGTTGGGCGGTGCCGAGGTGAGCTGCGCCTCGCGGGTGATCTCGAAGACGCATTCCGTCTCATGCGCGACCTGGCCTGTATCGTTCAGCGCGAAGGCCATCTGTGCTTCGGTGACGATCGGGGGCTGCATCAGCGCCTGACCGCCGCCGACCGGAAGCACGATGGATCGGAAATCATAGGTTGCATCCAGTGTGTCTTCGTATCGGCGCAGCATTTCGTTGATCGCGAAGGCCCGGGCGGCAAGCCCGCCCTGTGCGCCGTAAGTATGCGCGGCTTCCCGGAGCTGGGCGCCTCTGCCGGGTTTCAGGTCATCGCCTGGCTCGTCGTTGGGCCGCGCATTCTGAAGTGCTTCGAGTGAGGGCGGTGCCTCGCCGCCGACCACCTCATCCAGTGTAGCTGCACCCGTTACGGGTTTGTTGATCGGATTGGCGAGAGCCGGATCTGCCTGATCGACCTGATCGGCTCCAGGCTGAGGCGGCTGCGGTATCGGTACAAGCGTGCCGCTCGGGGCTGCCGGAAGCGAAGGAGACGACGTTGGCAGCACGGCGTGCCGGCCTTCTTCGACCACCACCTTGCCGACAGAGGCTGGGGCGGCATGAACCACACGACCCGTCGCGGCGGCGATCAGGGCTGTGGAAAGAAGGAGTGTGATTTTACGCATGCCAGGCCACCGTGATTGCGTGACGAAGCGGATCGACGGAGACCGTGGCCTGTTCACCGGCTTCCTCGCCCAGGGTGCGCAGGATGTCCACGACGGGAGCGACGCTGTTGGTCGTGACGCGGAGCGTGCGGGTGCGGCCGGTGATGGTCACAGTGTAGCCGATCTCGTGGCCGAGTTTCGTGACGGCATCCCCGAGCGGGCCATTCCAGGCAAACCAGATACGACGGGTCAGATCATCCGGAAGCGGCACAGACGTGGCTGGCGCCGCCAGCGGTGTCGGACGTATATTCCCGAGTTCCCGCAGATCGGTGGTGGTCGCTGCGATTGATCGTTGCAGCGCCAGTTCTGGACTGGCCATGCCCGTTGTCGCGACGGGTGAAGGCGGTGGCAGCTTTCCGGCACAGGCGCTGAGGGCGACGGGCAGAAGGAAAATGAGCAGAGGGCGTTTCATGGGCTTCTCCGGATAATGAAGAGAAGCTTCGGATGGCATCTTGCGACCTGAGACGAAAAAAGCGGTCATCTGACCGCTTTTTTCGCATTTCTTTGCAAATCGGAATCTATTCAGCGGCGATGGCGAACTCCTGATGCTCGTCAATGGCACGCAGCGTTTCATACAGGCCTGCCGCGACACCCCTTCCCTCCACGATTTCGTCGGCCAGTTCGTCCAGAACCCCGACGAATGCTTCCTCAGTAGCGAGCCCGAGATCGTTCATGCGGTCACTCTTTCTCCTCTCGATCTCGCTGTTTGCTGAACCTGAGGGAAACACAGTCGCCAGCATTCGCAGAGCGCGGGCGAAGTGGATCCGTTTGTAAAGACGTGCGCGCAGAGCAGTGTCCCCTGGTGTCGTGGAAAAAGACCAGAGCTCAATTGGTCCCAAGACGTTAATCAGAAGCTGCTCATATTTTGCTTCGCCGGCAGACATATCCACGAAGAACGGGGCTCCATCTTTCCCCGGACCTGGCAATGCGTTCCGGATAACATAGGCGCTTGCATCAGACAGCTTGAATCGTTTGATGAGGCTGTCCGCTGTCTCCTGATCGCCACATTTGAGCACCCATCGGGCCGTTGAAATCTTGTACAGATCCTCACTGAAGTCAGTATGGTTCTGCGAAATGAAGCAGAGCTGGACGTTATGCTTTCGACCTTCGCGACCGTCACGCACTGCCTGTCGGTCTACCTGAGGTGCAGGTTCCGTCCGGTGCCATTCATCGAAGTCGAGACGTTTGAGCGTCTCATACATTTCGGTGAAGCGCGCCAGGTGATAGTCCCGCATGGACGCGGGCATATTCGGGTCATCCGCGTAATCGGGATGGAGGAAGAAATTCCGGGCCAGAATCTGGCGGCCAAGCATGTACATCAGGGCCGTCTGCCGGTTCGCTCCCGGCGAACCCGAGGGTGCCACCTCGGCGAGATCGAGAACGATTACGCGCGCGTTGCCCATATCTAGCTTTGTGGGCGACGCCAGCATTGGAAAATTCTTGATCACGTTCATGATGTAGCGGTCGAACGTGTCGATCAGACTTTCACCGGTCTCCAGCGTGATCTTTGAATACCGCTTCTCGATTTCGGGACTGCGGGCCGCCATCAGAAGATCCTGCAGGATGGGGACCGCGTGACGCTGGGCGAAGCCAGCGAGACGATACTCCTTCACGTCGATAAGGGCATTAACGACATCGCGCCACCAGGTCGGTTCGTCCTCACCGGCATGATGGGGAAGGCTGATTCCAAGTGACATGATTGCCGCATCGACCTCAGGTTCTATCCCCGGAGTATAAATCTTCGGAGCGCCACCCTGGACGCCGGTGCAAAGCCGATAGGCCTCATCAACCACATCCTCCACCAGATGATCCATTCCCTCCCACGGCTTACCTTCCAGGGGCGTGGCGAGAAGCGAGATAAAATTCTGCAGGAAAACGCGCTCAAGCGGCAGCGGATATTCCAGCCCGACCTGCGTATCGAAGACGTTGACCTCAAACCCCGGAATCGCCTGCATCTTGACGTAGACGGCTTCGTGCTGACGCTCGGGACCGAGCGCATTGCGCAGCATCTCAATGAGACCACGCGAGGATGGTCCGATGTCGAGCTTACCGATGAATGGGAGCTTCGTTCCGTGGCTGCTGATCGCGGCACTGCTGAGGATCAGTCCGAGCAGAATGGTGTTGGCGAGAACGGACTTGCCCCCACCAGGCGGCGCTACGATGATGTCCACAACGGATGGGCGCAGGCCTCCCCCGGTCGGATCGTAAGGCCAGATTGACCCATCAGGCTTACGGAAAAGAATGGAACCTCTCTGCCAGGGTGACGCACTACGCGCCCAGGGCATCATTGCAAACGCATCACCGACCAGCGCAAGCGATGACGTGGCAGTGGAACCGAGCGAGAGGCCGGGGACAGACCCCATGGCAGCCTCCAGCGGATCGCCGGAGATGCGCGTCGTCTTGCTGTTACCCCATGCGTCGATTGCCTGAGCGAGATCCGAAGCCTGTCGGCGCAGTTTCGCGTCTTCCCCGATTGGCGCCCACGTTGTGGCCGTCATCCTCATTCGTACGGAATTGTGGTTGTTTTTCTGGCGCTCGTGCTTGAGCGTCGCGAAGGCGCGGCGGATGTCGCCGTTTCCCGGGAACATTGCCAGAAACCCTGCACCAGCTTCCTTGAATCCGAATGCGGCACGTCCGCCTCCTTCAAGAATCATTGCGCTTCGCCAGGGCAACCGTTTACGCCCGAGCACGCTGGACAATTCCGCAAAGGGTCGTGGATCTTCGGGGCCGATTGCCATATCGACCGGGGCGTACGTGTAATCGCCGACCGTGACGAGCTGGCCGCCTTTCGTTTCCGCGTCGGCGTTGAAAATCTGATCCCGGATGGCGGGCCAGAGCAGGCCTTGTGGGTGAGGCTTCGGATCGTCCAGATCGTCGGGAAGACGCGGCATAACCCGGTCTCCCAGCAGGGTCGGCTTCCATGCGGAGCCAGCCGTTTCACGGTAGATCGCCTCGCGCGCAACCTGAAGAGCCTGATGCGGATTGAGGAATTCGCAGGAAATATCAAAACCCTGCATCGTTGTCTGCACACGCGAGATAAATGACTCGTGCCGGGCGGCCATGATGTCTGATCGTACCGCGAAGCGCTGGCTGTCTCCGACACGCGGGAACTGGGCGGCGAGGGCTTTGCGCTCCTCAGCGACCTGTTTACGGTCCTCTCGCGTCAGAACGCTGGGTCTTGTCCACAGGACATAGTATGTGGCTTCCCAGCGCATGACATTTGGCCAGCGGCGCCGCCTCTCACCGATCACGTCTGTCAGATCAGCGCCAATCTGACGGGCAATCGAACGGCAGCCATCAAGACTGAGGCGGTCAATCTCGATGCCTGATCTCTCGGGATCAGAGATGTACCAGCCGACGATGGCATGACCGCGCTCTTCCAGGAGTCCCTGCAACTCGATACGCTGCTGTTCAGCCAGAGCCTCCACTTCCTGGCGGGTACACATCCGGCGCAGGCCGTTTATGCGAAGCATGGAGATATACTCGCCGCGTTTTGTGACGAGATGCTCGCCGTGTGTGCTCTCTACGTCGCAGAAGGAGGTCAGGGGCTGGCGCAGCCCGAGGCTGATGCTCGCCAGCAGACCGGAAAGGATGCCACCCATCAATATCGTCCTGTTATAAAATGGCGTGTGCGGGACCGGCGTTGTTCCATTCCCGGAGCAGCGCCGGATAGATGTCGGTCGCGCCGTCATAGAGACGGCCGAGGGGAAGAATCCGCAGACCCTTCAGAAGATTAGCGATGCTGGCTTCCGTTTGAGGCTCAGACCGGTTCGCCATCAGCAGAGCGGTCGCCAGTAAGCGGGGAGACGTTGTTTCGAGGCGGCGCCGGGCCTCGACGCTCCGCGCCTGAAGCGCACGCAGAACAGAGACAGGCGCCTGGCAGCGCACGGGGATCATGCCTGCGTCCGCTCCGGTCGCAATCGCATCGATCAGACGATGCCATGCAGTGTTTCGCCCGGTTCCATCGTCTCCGAGTGCCCCGATGAGTGTCTGATGAGCACAGCGGACCAGAGTCATGATCCGTGTCTGAGGGAACTCCGGCCACCATACGAGTACGGCTTCGCGCTCGATTGCCGGACGTGTCAGGTTCTGCAGAATGTCGCAGACAGCGCAGACGCGGCCGGAGCCGCGCCTGTCGTTGTTCCAGAAATAACTGCGGCCGGTTGTGGCCAGGCCGCAGCAGGCACAGGTGAAATGGCCCGGCACCGCCTCCCCGGAGTTGAGCGCTGACGGATCCCAGGGACGTGGCAGTATCTGGAAAGATGAGGTGGAGCGGGCCATTTCAGTCCGTGCCTTACCCGCCGCTGCCGGATGTGAACGTGTAGGCTTTCGCCTCGGTGCCGACGGTCGCCGCGCCACCCGATGCCGTATTGGCGGCTTTGTTGATCCACTGCGGGCCGGTTGCGAAAAGGCCGCACAGTACGATGCCTGCAACGGCCATGCCGACCTTCCCCGGGCTACGGTTCTGTTCGTTGCGGCTCTGCCATGCCGCCCAGACACCAGCGATGAAGCAGATGAAGGCGGCAATATACATTGCGGCTGCGGCGACAAATCCGCCCGCCGTGAGGCCTTCCTGGGCTGTTGCCTGCATCTGCGCGCCGATGCCGTTCGTGCTGCCCGTTGTAGTCTGGGCAAAGGCATGACCGGCGAGGAGAAGCGGGGCAGAAAGTGCGCCCAGTGCGACGGTGGCACGCGGGCCATATCCGTTGCGCGCAAGTGCCGGACGCGACACCCGCGCCGGCACCATCATGTTGACGTGAGAGAGGTTCATGTTCAGGGCTCCATTGAGAGAGGGATCATGTCCCTCAGGAGCATTTGTCCGGCCCCAACATGCGACTTCGAACGCTTTTTTCAAGAAAAGAGTGATTTCAGCTCGACGTTGTCCAGTGACTGAGGATCCATGTCGCTTCCTTGACTGGATTGAGCAGAATCACACCGAAGATGAACTGCAGCAGGCAGCTCAGTTTTGAGCGATTTGTCTTTCCGGTCGCCGAGGCGTTCCACGCGACGACTGCCATAAATGCAGCCCAGGCCCCGAACATTTCAAAAAACAGCGCAAAGTCGCTGACGATTGACAGAATGGCGTCTTCCGGCCCTGTGCCGGAAATCACGCTGTTAGCGGTGGCGTCTGTATAGCCGGTGACCGACGTCCCGAGTGCGACCTGCGTACCGAGACCGGTCGAAGCGCTTGATTTGGTAAGGATCCTGTCAAACGCAGCAAAAACACCTGAGAGAACAATCCCCAGCCACGGCACCCACGGTTTGCCCACAAACGGGTTCTGGGGCTGGCGCTGCTGCCACAGACCCCAGGCTCCTGTGAGAAAGGAAATCCACGCCGCAATGTAACAGGCCATGGGCAGAAGCCAGGCCATTCCGAGCGCGAGATCATTGACAAGATTGACCAGACCTTGCACGGCGCGTTGTCCTTACTGGATGGTTCCATGTTCGGCCTGGATCACCCAGAGCGTTCCGCGCTGTGAAATTGCGCGCACGCGGCCATACCCCCGCAAATCCGTGCCGATCTGGACCTCGGCCTGCGAAGCCTGTCCCGCCGGTGCCCCGTCATCCTGCACCATGGCAAGCTGGGGCGATGCGGCGAGGATCCGATAGCGCGGCATCCATGTCGCTGGCGGCGGCAGGGGTGTCTCCCGAACGTTCGATGGCACAGGCGTCACAGATTTAGCCGGTGTCGCTGCCGAATGCGGCTCAGCAAGCGCGGCTTCAAGAGCAGCCCGTGCCTTCTCCGCTGCGGCCCGCGTCGCCGCCAGCCCGTCCGAGGGAGGGGCCTCGGCATCCGCGACCGCCTTCTTCGCTTCGAGCAGAGACATGCGGCGATTCAGATCTGCGGACTTCGCCGTGTCCGAAATACGCAGGCGATCGAGATCCTGCCGCAGGGTCTCGATCTCGCTGCGGGTCCGCTGCACAAGGGCGGCTTCTTCCGTTACGAGCTGAAGCACCTGCACCTGATCATCAGGCGTCATGGGAGCCGCCTGCAGGCGTGCCGCCTTATGAACCGCGTCTTCGGCCGGAGTGCTTCTCACAGGTGTCGCGTCAGGCTTTTGTGTGGAAGCGCTTGCCGCTGGCGGTGTCGGTGCTGCATCGGGCGCTCTGACCACCGGATGCGGCGGCGTTTTCATCGCAAGCATCGCCTTGAGATCATCGCTCTCAGCCTGCGGCTGTGCGATCTGAGCGGTCTGGACAGGCTGCGGCGTCACGAGGGGCGGCTTGCTCATCGGCTGGGCCGTTATCTGAGCTGGCGGAACGGAAGCGGGCGTAACACCAACCTCCTGCCCGACGGGAGGCGTTGATCGCCCTGAGAGGCTGATAAACAGAAATACGGCGAGCAGGCCCGTGACGGCCGTAGAACCCCCTATCATGAGCTGCTTGCGGCAAGGAAGCGCCGTGAGACGGGCGATAACGCGCGCAGAGGAAGGGGCTTTTTCCGCTGTTTCTGCGGCACCCGATTCAACCTCGGCCCGTATTTCGCCAGTCTCCTCAGGCTCAGATGAAGAGTCCGGATCGGGGGCCGTGCCGAGTTTGCGGAAAGGGAGCGGGCCGATACCCCTGTCCGCGCTGAACGGATCCCGGGGCGTCGGAGCGATGGCGGCTGATGTCATGGTGAATCCTGCCTTCTGATGGAGAGGACAGAGAATTCACCGACATCATGCGACCAGCGTGCAAAAATTACTTCGTCCCGATAACAGGTGACATGAAGATCACCCCGACGCTGACCTGCGCTGCGAGATTGACGCGGGGCTGGGTCGGCATCTGTTGCGTCAGAGCGCTGTTCACCTGTGACGCTGCGGCACCGGCCGCGACACCGAGCTGTTGCGGAAAATTGAGTGACTGCACATAATTGACGTTACCCAGCGCCCCGATTGAACCCGTGGTGTTCGATGTCATTTCAATCGCCTGCCCTAACCCCTGCACGAAGGCCGCTGCAGCAGGAAGCACAAACCGCTCAAGATAAAGCTGATCTACGCTTGATGCGACAGCAGCTTCCATCGTGTCTGGCGCTACAACCATCCCCTCGACATCGATTGGCTTGGGGTCATTCTTGTGAAAGACCTGTTCGACGCGAACAACAAGCCTGTTCAGGTGTCCACCCGCGCGCCGGACCGAAGCTTTCATTCTATCTCCCGCGAGCGGACCGGAATCCGCTTCGAGAATGATTTCGCCGCCGAGATCGCTGTTTGTCGCTGAAACCGTATGAGCGAAAATCCCACGACCAGCAGGCACCAGAACGCGGGTCGAAGTGGCCTGTGAATTTGCGGTTGCGGCAGAGGTGGGCGGAGTAGTGCCCGTGGCCTCCCGTTTCCGGATGCCCGTCATTTCCGCCTGTTCGTACAGAACGTCGGTGACAGGAAGACGCCCGTTGAGGCGTGCAGTAAGATCCATGATCGCTCGTCTGTATCCCGCAACGGCATCCTTCTGGAGCTGTGGATCGCGTGGCAGAGCCGCCCGGAACGCTGCATCGGTCTGCACGGGCACAACTGGCGCGCTTGGGACGACATAAGGCACGTGGGGAGCCGGAGCGACTGCAGGCTTCGCCATGCTCGGATCGGCCTCATCTCCAGCGCCAACCTCCTGAGCAACGGCAAGCGGGGGCGGCTTATGCGTGGGATGGGTCGGGGTTCCGGGTGCTATATCCGGAGAATAGGATTGCCCGGATGTCTGCGCGTGCTTCGCCTCGTCCTGGATCTGATCTTCGCGTAACGCCTGCTGGCGTGGGTTCGAATTCATACCACCTGGCAAAGGATTAGCGGCAGGAGGCCTGCCGGGATCCGAGCGCGGAAGTTCCTTGTGATGGATGGACGAAACGAACAGCGTAATTCCGAGCAGGGTGGCTACACCCCCGATTATGGCGAACAGACGGCGGTTTCCACCGCGAGACGCCTGGCTGAAGACTTGTCTGAATTTGAGCTTCATCACTGTGCGTCCCTGATATGAGCGGAGATTGTTCGTCCGGCATCGGAGAGAAGGACCACTGGAGATTCATGAAAGGCGTAGAGGGTATAACCACCTTCACCATGTTCCATGCTGTCTGAGGAGGGTGTCATAAGCAGAAGTCGGGTCCGCAGATAGACTTCATTGCCGATCCGCCAGGCCCGCACGTCGTCGGGAGAAATGCCTTCAACAGCAAGTGGCACCGCCGAAGCTGGCGGAACACCACTCAGCATCGCGTTCATGTAGGGCTCACCGGTTGCGGGTGCTCCTGGACGCGTGTCCACTGGTTCCTTCGCATTTGGTCCGGCCTCAGAAATCCGGACTGTGAGGTTGTCATCGTAGGATCCACGCCCAGCGATCAGCAGAAAGGAAACAGGCTTCGGCGCCCCCTGCAGGGTGACGAGAAGACCGCCCCTCGGCTGGAGCGAAATCGGCTCTATATTGATTGTATTGGACCCTTTGAATGGGACGCATGTGTAGAAACCGGTTGTCTCTACAGCGGGATTTCCTGATGTGGCCCCCTTTCCGGATGCGCAGTTCGTGCTTCCGTCCGGGTTGGCTGAGTTGCCGGACGTGTTCCACGCGACTGGCCAGGGCTGGCCGGTGCTATCTACGAAAGATAGGGCAGTCGGGTATCCTTTGGTGGTAAAGATCAGACTTGTTTGCTGGCCGGGGGCAAAGGACACACGGATCGCCGGACGGGCATTCGGTGTCGCAAATTCCGTGCTGACCTGTTCTTTCGCTCGGCTGACGGCCTTCAGGCGCTTGCCGAGGCGGAGAATTTCCTCGGGCGTGAAGGGAATGGCATCGTGTTCCGCGTCGTCTTCGGCCTCGTGCGCCGGGTCCGGGGTGGCGGCTGCCGGCGCGGCGCCGGCTTGCGGGGTCTCCTGGGCTGATGCGAGCGATGGAAGGAGAAGCAGGGCGACCGGAAGCAAGTGGAAGAGTTTCATTGTCATCCTTCCCTCCCCGAGGAGACAACAAGCTGCTCGATCGCCAGCCCTTCGGGGTGATCGAGATCTTCGACACGATCAATCGTGACAGTTGCCATTAGCATCTGCGTATTTTGCTGATTTACGTTTTCACAGGTCTGGATGAAAGGGAACTGCACCACATAGCGCGAATGCCCCTGCACGACCGTTTCGGCGCGGACAGTGGCAGCCCGAGTTGGCTGAGCGTAGCAGAGTAATTTCGCTTCTCTTAATTTCGCAAGATTCCCTTGTGTAATAAATGACTTTGCAAAGGTATTCCATCCGTTGAGAGTGTAGTGCGCCCCAGCCGTGTTCATCTGAGTTGGAAAATCTCTATAATTGATATTGTACGGTGCTATGGCCCATTTGACCGCCCAGCCAAGGAGCTGGTCCTGGCCGAGCACCGGACTTGTCAGCGCCACGGCCGGACGCGGCGCGTTCTGGCCATCTACGAAAAAATATAGCGGCTTTGGCGGGTGCGCGCGGACATAGGCATCATGGGCGGTGAAGGCGACAACAACCACAGCCAGTGCGACGTTCAGCATCAGGGATCGGTCCACCACGATGCCCTGAAAATCGGGATCGGTGAGCCGCCGCGTCACTGCGGAACTAAACAGCTTCATGACCCGCCTCCCTGAGACGGGGGCGTCGAATTACCGGAAAACATCTCTCTGCCCTCATGTGCTATCAATGGTGAGAGCAGCTTCCGACCTTATCTTGCGACCAGCGCTGTTTTTTTCGAGATTTTTGGTTCTTATGCGGCAATACCGTGGATGGCGGCGACACTCCGTCGATACCGTCGGCTCACCCGGTCGCCACCCTTTCGGGTTGTCCAGAAAAAGCACCCGGCCTTGCACAGACATTCCCGGCGAATGTAATCGTGCTCGGCGATATAATGCTCTGCTTTGGCTGAGATGAACCAGGGTGTCTTCTCGCCCTTTCGAGGGGGAAGCTGTTCCCAGCTGCTCTGCGACTTCAGGGCGCTCTCGGAGATCAGAAAGTCCCGCGCTATCTCGGTCGGACTCTGAAAAGCGAAATGACGGTAGGCGATCTCTATGTTGGCCGCTTCATGCCAGCGGACTTTGTAGCCGCCTTTATGCGCTGTTAGTTTCAGGCGATTGAGGCTGTGCCTGATGTACCATGTGCGTCCACGCCGTTCCTCCGGTGTGAGGAGTGACGCCTGCTCCCATGTCAGGATCACCTTCGGATCAGCGGGGATGGCGCCTCGCTTTTCAGCCAGAATCTCTGCTTCCTGCACTTTCGAAATCCTGACCCGCGCTGGCAGGCTGAGATGACGTCTCTTCGAGGAAACGCTGGCTGGCGAACGATTAAGCAAACCTGAAATTTCAGACGCGCTATCGCCGGACATCCATCGTTGTCCGAGAATAAGCAACTCGTTACGAGACCATGCGCCTCTTCGATCCGGTGTTTCATAGGTGGCTGACTGCGGACAGTATTTCCACTGCGAGAGTGCCTCCTCGACGTCCTGAGTGGCAACAGAGAGCATCGTTGCAACCAATGTTATGTCCCGAAGCACCGCATACAGGGAACGGATAGTATCGCTTGTCACGTAAGCCTGAAGCCAGACGAATGTGCCTCGTTTGAAAACCTGACCAGATGATGCCTGCCGCATAAGACCAGCCCCACGTTATCGTCATGATGAGACGAAGGTGCGTAATATGGGAATAACATTCCTGCACCACGAATGGGAAGTCAAGAAATAATGTTCCCGTTATGACATGCAGGTAATCACGTAGATTTTGGGGCGTTTGATGTCGGTGAATGCGTGCGGGATCAGGATGCGGCGATAGCGCGCGGCTTTTGCCGAAGGCTGCGCTATCGCCTTTTTGGTCTATTTCAAGATGTTAAAGGGCTGCAGGGAAAGGGGAACACAGATTCCGCTTTTTACGTCTGCAGCAACAATGTGCGCTTAGATGGACGCTGGCGCGCCGAGGGAATCCCTCAGGCTGTTGAATACGAATTCAAGGTCATCAAGCGCGTAAAGGTGCGTCTGAGCCTCCACGGCCCAGGCTGCCACATCGAGGAGTTGCATGGCGTTCTGGTCGTCATGGGTTCCGGGAATCAGCGCAAATACGGAGACAGCCAATCCCTCAGCCACCTTATAAACGGTTTCCATGCTCGGATTTCGATGCCCGGACTCCAAAAGGGAGAAACTCGTGAGCGATGTGTGGGATCTCTGTGCAGCCTGGTTCGCCGAGTAGCCCCTGAGCGTCCGATAGATACGCACCCGACGGCCAAAAGATTCAAGAATGTCGGAGCGGGTCTTTGGTTCATAAACCGCGCCACGCCGATAATGTTCTTCCGCGTTTTTCATTGGAAGCGGCGCGAGTTTTATTGCGTCTTCTATTGTATTAATAAAGTTTTTTATCTGAAATATAGACCTCGCGTATTCTGACGATTTAATTGCCTTGGATAATTTAAGTAGAGACTTGCTATCCGGGTAGTTTGCTATGTCTGTAATTTCGCCTGGTTGTTCCGGAAGTATCGATCTTGGGTCGAGCTGATAGATCCTCAATACAGTAGAGAGCGTATCGAGCGACACAGCGCGGCCCGCTTCAAGAGCACGGATTATCGAAATGTGCATTCTGGCTAATTTGGCCAGATGCGACTGTGACCAGTGCAAGCTTTCGCGGTGCTTTTCCAGTTTCTCGCTCACTGTCTCATAAAAGCGACCGCCCTCAAACAACGCATCGACCTGCATCTTTTCGCTTCCATTCAACATTCTCGTTCACTTTCTGAGCAGGTTAAGCTTCAAAGGAGGGCTCCTTTGCAGAAAACACGATACTGCGTGCGGCATCTGCAACAAAGTCTGAAAGAGGCATGAGGCGTATCGCGCACTTATTTCTTCGAGGTCGCAAGAGTCCCTGCTCGTCTTCCCAAGTCACATCAGGAGACGAGATCCATGCCCATTTTCCGTGCCGCCGCGATGATTGCCGCTCTTAACAACGGCTATGTCGTGCCAGCTGCTTTTCAGGTTGTTCAGTCGCCGCCTCTTTTGTCCGTACCCTCAGGCAACGACGGAGCTGTTTCTCAGAGACCGTTACCGGACGAAAACAGAAGTGAAGAGGACGGCACCAGACCGATTGTATCCCACTTTCGCCGGGCCAACGGTTACGGACGGCAAGTTCCGCTGCGTTTTGCCGTTCGCCAGATCGTTCCTCGTGGGGTCACCGTGACGTTTGCTCCTGACATCGATACCGAGGCCCCGGTTGACTGGCAGGGCGGACGGGAATGGAACAAGGTACTGGCATCGTCGGTGGCTCAGGCCGGGGATGTCATTGATGTGGGGCACAACAAAGTTACGATCCGCCGCCGAATTCGCTGAGTGGTCGCATGATGGGCGCGCACCTTCCTTCGTAATCAGCCGAGGAAGGTCTCATGCGAACACCCCAGCCTGTCCCGAAAGCCGGGGCACAGCCTCCGATGCCAAATGTCGCGCTTACCCTGGACGCGCTCGGCGATCTCTGGCGCCGCATCGGCGGCAACGAGATACTGTGCCGACTTGACCGGGATCCGGCCACGCTTGCGGCGTGGCATGCCGCGTTGTCATCCGTGGCTCCACATGAATGGCCGGATCTTGTTCGATGCCTGGAACCATTGATACCGGGTCTTCGTGGGCGGCGGGACCTGCTTTCTCCCGATAGCCCATTCGGCCACGGCGTGATTGCCGAGAGCCGTCGTCAGGCTCTCCAGCGCATCCTTGCTTCGGAGCGCATTTCCCTGCTGGAGACGATCACCCGCCCGAAAAGACGTCAGGAGGCAGCATGACCCGCTTTGCGTCCTCTGCGCTTTCTTCAGCGGTCATTGCGGCAGCGCTTTTTGTTTCGATGCCGACGTTTGCTCAGACGGCCGCGGCCGGCGCCGGCGATTCAACGACTTCGACGGGAAGTGCCGGATGCGCCGCGCTGACCCAGGCGGCCGCGACTGCAGTCAACGAGCGAGTGCAGGCCAACGATGCCTATGAAACTCAGCCAGACAGCGTCAACGGGCTGTCCTGTCTCAGTAATTTTTTCAGCGGCACCGGGTTGAACCTTATCACCAACGGTCTGGATCCTGCGGCGCTGCTTGAGGCCGTCGAGGGCCAGATCGGTGGCCAGATCTGTCAGGCAGCTCAGTCTGCGTGGAGCAACGCCATGGGTTCGACCCAATGCGGGCTCAGCCTGTCAGGCGTCAATTTAGGTCTGGGGTTCGGGTCGAGCAGCGGGTTGATGTGTCCCAGCCTGAGTTTCGGCGGTGGCGGTCCCACCCTAGCTAACGTCAACGCCGGAACATCGAGCGGGGCGACTGATCTTTATATCAATGGCTCTCCCCAGCTTCCGTCGGGTTACAGCCTGAACAACGTCATGGACGGAGTTTTCTGATGCGTAAGCTGCAGACAGTCGCGATTGCTGCCGCTTCCTGTGTCTGCGTCCTGGCCGTCGCTCCGAGGCCAGCACACGCCCTGATCAGTGAGGCGGCCGTGGTCGCCGCGATCAAGGCGCTGCAGAGCTTCACGGGCAACGCTCTGAACACGATGACAAAGAATCTTACAGATAGCATAGATTCGAATCTCACCAGTCTGACAAACCCAAATTCGGTCGCCTCCCTCCTGACGAAGGGATTCACGCAGACCGCCAACTACGCAAAGGCTCAGGTGGGGGCTCAGTCGCAGCTTATCGACGCGCAGGACGCTGCGATGGCTGGCTTCCTTCGTCGTCAGCAGGAAACAGAGATCCGGGACGAGCACATGATGAGCCCGGAATTCTGCGCGGGCCTTGACGCCCAGCAGTCCACCATTGCGGCGTCCAAGGCGTCACGTTCGGCGGTCATCGCGATCACGAAAATCACCGATCCCCGGGGAGAGGCAAAGAAAGGCACGCCGTCCTACTATGGCAAGTCGCAGGGCTCTGACGCCCTGACATCGCTTCATCTTCGCCGATACTGTTCCTCGGACGACGTTGATGCGGGGCTTTGCACTGCGGTGTCCCAGAATCCCGACGCTGACCAGCACGCAGCCAGTTTCTTTGCATCGGATACTCTGTCAGCTGACGGCGGAGTGGACGCGGCAAATGATTACGCGACGACCCTCATACAGCCGATTGCCCCTGCCGCGCTGAGGGGAGAACAAATGACGAGTATTCGTGGCCGGGAGGTCGCGACACGTCGTCGGTCCTATAACAGCCGGATGTCGCTGGCCCGCTGGGTTGCGGCCTACGTCACGTCCCTCGGCGTTCCTTCCGTGACGCTGACCAGCGATCAGAAAGCGGAAATGACGGCTCAGGGCCAGCAACCCCTTGAGAAAGCCTCGTGGCTTCAGGTGATGGCTCTGGAAGTCGGACGACGTGTCTCCAGTGTGGCCTGGAACGCATCTCTCCAGAAAATGCCGCCTGCCTCGCTCCTGCGTGAGATAGCCACCGAAATGGCGCAGTCCAATTACCTCACGCTGCAGAACTACAGGCTCGGTCTCTATCAGGCGACCATGAGTGCCACCCGCATCGCGCAGGAAGAGGAGGCTGCCTTCAGGGACGGCCTGACCCCGATGCCTTCCCCAACCATCAACCCGTAGAGGCCCACCATGTCTGAAACCATGCAGAAGACCAGCGACATTGAAGACGTCCTGAAGGTCCTTGATCGCGTTCAGTCTGAATACAAAAAGCAGGCGCCCGGACAAGCCGCCGCGTATGAGAGGCTGCGTCAGGATTCCCATGAACCGGGCGCCGAGAGCGACCCTCAGTTTCGCACCCGTGTAGCCTATGCCGTGCAGGATGTGGAGCGTCTCTTGGGACCGACGCTGCAGAGCGATCATCCTCTTCACTCTGAAATGAGCGAGCGGGCCGCCCACTACCCAGGCCTGACTGAGCCCGCCGTGGCCGCCATGATGCAGGAGACACATCGTCTCAAACAGCCTGTCGTGAATGCGATCCGCAGCCTCGCAGGCGAACTGGTGGAGGGGCGTCAGGATCCGGATCACCCGGACATCGCGCACACCATCGACAAACTGAAAGTGACAGTCTTTCCGGAGCCCGGCGCGAAATCGGAGACGGAGCACACCCATAGCGCCGAGGTGCCCCGCGATAGCAAAGGTGGCCCGGATTCAACAAGCCGCTCTGCGTCGCCGGGCGGCGGTAATCCACCAAATCAGGAGTCACCAGCGGCCGGTAAACCCGAGCAGAGTCACTCGCCGGATCCACATCAGGACACCGGACCAAAGACGGCAGGCGGCGAGAAAAATGCGCCGGAAAACCGATCCACGGCCGAGACGAATACGGCCCAGGGAAAAGAGGAACCGAAACGAAAGGACGAGAAGCCCGAGGCCACGGAGCGCGAGGAGGTAAGGGTCATCCGGGGCGGTGGATTTGCCAGGCTCGCAGAAGCGATCGGCTCACGGATCGAAAGCCAGCCCGTGAATCCTGGGCCGTCCTGGATGGAAAAAGCCGCCGATTTCAGCGCACGACTGCATAACGCACGGGATGAGAAGAGTCTGGAGGCGACAGAAAGGCTGGGAAAGGACGCCGTGGAGGCGTTGCGTGAGATTAAAGAGCGGCCAGCCTCCTCCATCATGGCCTCGATCTCGGACGCGGCCAGGAGCGATCCAAACGGTATGGCCGGCGTGCTGTCCGAAATGAAAGCGGGCGGAAAATACGCCGATCTGCACAGTCAGTTTGTGACTGAAAAGCAGAATAATCAGGCCTTCGCAGCACAGCTGGAAAACGTAAGCAGCAAACTGGAGGCATACGGAAAAGGGCGGGAAGCCGCCGAGGCAACAGGGCAGCGTATGGGAATGCCAGGCAGTGTGACGCAGCGATTCAATCAGATTGATGCCGAGATCGGCAAGAGCGCCGCCGAAGTGCCTGGGAAAAAAGAGGGAGCCAGTGCGCTGGAAGAGATGAGCGAAAAGGTCCGCGAGATGGTCCAGAAGGCCGTCACCGCCGTGACTGATTTCATGAAGCGGATGAGTCCCGGACCGTCTAACAGCCCGTCACCTTAATTCCACCGTCGCGAGAACGAATCATGATTGCTTTCCGTCGCCATGTGCTGGCACTTCTGACGCTTCTGTGCCTCTCGGCTGCCGCCCTGCCCGCCATGGCGCAGACCGTCGTTGCGACCGGATCCGGCGATTCAAGCGGGAGCACCAGCTATAATGTCACATGGGATCTGCTCGATCCCGGAGACGACTGGGCGGCCCAGGTCATCCGGAGCGTCTTCCCGGTGTTTGGTCAGACCACGTCGGCACCGAGTATCGGAAACGAAGCGACAGTCATCGGCACGATGATCGGGTGGTTTTCGGGATTCGTCATGGCCTTCGCAATGGCCGTGGTCAGCTATATTTATTTCATGAACATTCATCGCGGCGCGGAGACTTCGCAGCTTCTCGGAAACAATCAGACCAGTATGTCGATCGTGCGGATTGGTGTCGCGGCCGTGCTGATGTGGCCACTTCCGACCACCGGCTTCAACGCTGCCCAGGCTGTAGTTGTGCAGGGATCGCTCTGGGGCATTGGCATGGCAAAAGTCGTTTACGACAAAGCGAAGCAGGCGATCGGTCCGGACGGCAAGGTCATCGCACAGCCGCTTATTCCCGGCACGAAAGGGATCGTCACAGGTCTTGTGAAGAATGAATTCTGCCGCGCACTTCTGAATATCGCCTCCAACAACACCAGCCTTATCGTCGCACCCACCGGCCAGACTGTCCTGTCGGTCACGGGCGGTTCGACAGGGATTATCAACTATTCCTATGACATGGCTGCCGGCACCAGTGATGGTACACCAGTTTGTGGCTCCGTCAGTCTGCAGGCTCCCAATACTGGGGTCGTAAATCTTGCCGGATTTCAGGTCGATCAGGCGGGTATGCAAAGGCAGGTGCTTGATTCTGTACTGCTCGGAGACATCCGCGGTCAGGTGGAGCAGGTGGCGCAGAGTTACTGGGAGACAAAGAAAACATCCTCTCTCGCCCCGCTCATGGCCATCATAGTCAAAGCGACCAACGATTACACTTCGCGGCTGACGACGCAGGCGGCTCAGCTGCGATCAAAGCTCCAGGACACGGTCAACAATCAGACACTTGCGCTCCATCAGTGGGGTATTTCGACAAACGGCGATTCCGTTAATACGAGCAATCAGATGGATAATCTCGGGTGGACCGGCGCAGGAGCCTATTATCTGGAATTCGCCCGTCTGAACGGTCAGACCCTTTCTCTGATGACCGCGACGCCGACGATCACCACTCCGTCCTATTCGGGAATTGGTAGCTATCTCGCCTCTGACATCGCCCCTCTCGTCCAGTCAGCGGACACATTCATGGAAAACATCGACAGCATGGTCGCCACGCAGGACGGGATGAGCGCACCAGGCGGCAACGCGGATCTCTATTCGGGAGCGATCCCGGGTGGTGACGGTGCCGGCGTCCTCAACCAGTTGTTTCGGGCGCTGCATCTGAACGATTACGCTCTGCAGATCGTCACGGGATTCATTGAGCCGTCCGGGACGGATGGGTACTGGACCGATCCGTTCGGCAATCTGATGTCGCTTGGTAACTGGATGATCACCACTTCCCTGATCACCATGGGAACAGCGTCGATCCTCTCCTCGACGGCCGGGACGATTGGCATCGGCGTCACCTCGCTTCTCAGCGGAAATCCAGGCGGGGCACTTGCCGCTGGTGCCGGACATGCGCTGATGCACTTTTTCGGCGCGCCGATTATCGGCGGCTGTCTGGCGATGCTCATGCCGGGTCTGACTATCGCCTATGTCATCCCGATGATCCCTTTTGTCATGTGGATGTTTGCTGTCGCAGGCTGGTTAATCATGGTGTGTGAATCGGTGATAGCGGCCCCTTTATGGATGCTTGCGCACATGACCATGAACGGCGAGGGTTTGCATGGGCATGCGAAACAGGGATACGCCCTGCTGTTCAACGTCATTTTCCGCCCGGTCCTGATGCTGTTCGGGCTATTCCTCGGTTATTTCATCTTCGACTCAGTGTCGTGGCTGATCCATATGTGTTTCGGGATCGCGGCCGGCCTGATCCTGTCAAATGGCTGGATCGTCACAAACTTCCTCGGCATGATCGTGCTGGTCAGCCTGTTCGTGATGATTCACGTGACGCTGGCCTTCATTTCATTCCGGATGATCTCGATCCTGCCGCAACGGGTGCCGGCCATGATCGGCTTTGGCGACGTGGACCGGGTGGACATCGACCAGTTCAGCCGGGACGCCGCAGTCGTCGGCATGGCGGGCACCCTGATGTCCATCCAGCAGTCGCTGAACACCGAAGACGGTAAAAAAGCAATACCGCATGGCCCCAACAATGGGATAGATACGACAATGAAGAAGATTGCGTGATCCAGGACACGGGGAGAGCCTGAGATGTTCGGTGGGAATGGAATGAATGGCGCGACCGGGTTCATCCTGGGACGGATGTCGCGCGACTACAGTGACAGCCTCGAGCGTGCGATCCAGAGAACTCTTTATGGATCGCTCCCCTCACTTGCCGATCAGGTACAGGAACAGGCAGGTCTGATTGCGCGACTGAGAACGCTGCTCAGCCGCGCCAATACCCGCACCGAAGAGCTCGACAGAAAAGTAGGCGAATGGGAGGAATACGCCGACTTTCAAAAAACAAAGATCAGTGCACTGGAAACACGGGCCAGTCGGGCGGAAGCGCGCGAGGCGCAGCTCAGGACTGACCGTCAGGCGGCCGGTGAACGCGAAAGTCGCCTGGCCCATGCTCTCGCAGCGGCGCAGGACGATTATCGGCGCTTAACCGACGAGCATAAAACACTGGCGACTAAAGCCGAGACTATGGAGAGACGAATTCGCGGCTATCTTTCCATGGAAGCCAGATTGAGAAAATTGGAAGAGTAGTCGCAAGTTCTTCCCGCATCATGGTCTCCTGTAAAAAGGAGACCTTTCGTGAAACATTCCTTCTTTCTTCCGCTTGCCCTCTCTCTCGGACTTTCAGCGTGCAGCTCTGGAAATGTATCGTCGGCGGCGCACGTCCACGGTCCGCAGGCGCCTCCCACAAAACAAGCACGTTATGATCCTAATGCGGCCTATGGGTCGGCGCGGGCCGTGTGGACACCCCCGACCTACAATCGCGCTGGCACAATCGTGCGCCCAGACGATCCCCGGACCACCCAGGGTCGTGAGGACTACGAGCATGCGTCCTGGGCAACGGGTGCCGAGGGAGGAGACGCCAGCGCACCGCCGGGTACATTCTGAGATCTTGTTGACTATGGGGCCGCCAGCAACGAGCTGGCGGCGTTTGGTCTAGGGCTTGCGGGGAAAGAGATTGTCTGCCGTCGCCAGAAACTGAGTTGCGGAACCAAGGTGGCGTTCCCGGATCTGCCAGTTGAGCCACGCGTTCTGAAACGCCACCAGTGCCAGGAAAAACCAGAAAGGGGCGAATTCGAGCGCAGCCAGAAGCTGCGTTCCTCCCCAGCGAGACAATGACATCTCCACGATCCAGGCAACAATCAGAGCGAGATCGAGTGCCCCGGCACAGACGGATCGCGCATATGTCTGGCGCTGGCGCTGGTCGAGGAAGATAGTCACCGCCCGCGCTTCCACTCCATATGTGGCGGCGGTCGCTTCGACGTCGATCCGGCCTCCATCGGTGATATGGAAATCGGGAACCGAGGTTCCTCTTCCTGGGAGTGCCTTCCACAGGATTTCGATCAGTGAGGCGTTCTTCTTCAGATCGCGCCAGGCGATCAGGTTGCGTGGATCACCAATCACAAGTCGGGCAAGCTGCCGTGTTCTTCTGAAAAAGCGCGGCTTGCGGTCTGGTCCGGCTCCGGCACTCATTGTGACACCGAACTGATGAACGCCTCGACATCACGTGGAACGCCGTCCAGTCGCCCGGTCTCGCCATTTCTGCGTGTCCAGATGAAAGTCGGGGTTCCGGCGAGCGCCAGCTGACGGGCAATCTCGCTGTTGTGGGCAAGTTTCTGTGGGCTGTCGGGAGACGGATTATCGGCCTTCTCTCCAAGCCGGCCGCTTATCCATGCTTCCGCCATTTCGCCCTCGGGAAATGACAGCATTGACTTCGCATTGATCGTGCTCGCGCCGTGATCTTCGTAATCGAGAAGAGATAGCGGAACCACTTTCAGGCGGATCCTGCCGGCACCGATTGCAGGCTGTAACGCCCGCATCGCCCTGATGGAGTAGATGCACTGAGGATCTATAAACATGACGGCCTCAGGAGCTGACGGCACTCCCAGCGAGCCCCCTGAGAGGTCTGCCAGGCCAGACCGCGTGTTCGCATGGGAGGAGCTTGCAGACACCGTCACCGCCGGCACCGCACCGGGTATATCCCTGATCTGGGCTTTCGTGAGATCTTTGCCAGTTGCGTCCCACATACGGGCTGCGACCGCTGCCTGACCATCCGGAGTGGCATAAACGATCTGAAAGCGATTTCCGGCCTGGACGAACATGCCTCTGATCCCGTGTGAGGGAACCAGATCACGCGCACGGCCGCCAGCATAATGACGCAGCGTGTCGTAAGGCACGGGTATTAACGTGCCGCTCAGGATGACCTTGTGATCTGTGGGGGCGAAGAAGACGAGGATCTCGCCTTCTCCTATGTGAGCGATACCGGTTTCAAACCCGTGCAGGTTTGGCTGCATCTCGACGGTTGCGCCTCGCGCCCCCAGATGAGCGATCGCATCAGTGTCGCCGTGACCGTGCTGCGATGGCCCCGGAAGCCTGGGCTCCGATGGAGATTCCAGCGAAAGCGGTTGCGCACATTGCTGGGCGAAAGCCGATGAACACGCCAGAAGGGCAAACGGAAAAAGGTAAACAGGTCGCATATCGGGCTCCGGACAATATGAATGTCCTTTACGTTTCGATCATGCGACTTCACCGCGAAAATTTAGGCTTGCCGAACACAGAATAATGGCTCTTCCCACGCGCCTCCTGGAGGGGAGTTTGACTCTGCAGTTCGCGGAACATTCTCATATTCCCCTTCAAGCTCATCCGTCAGCATTTGGCTTACAAGCTCATTGAGGAGAGTGAGACGCAGTCGCAACGGGTGGGAATTCGGGTAATCTTTGAGGAGCTGCTGTCCGTGTTCGCGGCACAGAAGAGCTGCCCTTTGCAGTGCGTCGATTGAGTCGTGACCCGAGAGACGAAGCGATCGAGATGACGTCAGGTGTTCTACCTGCGCCGCAAGCGAAAAAACGGCATCAGCTAAAGGTGCACATAGTTTCTGTGACGAATCATCCTTAATGAGCGCGAAGCGTAACCTGAGTTCGTCGAGTATCATGTGGTCCCCGCGAAGCTTGAGCCTTAACGAATAACGAAAACAGGCGCACAAACAACGGTCACGCGTGATACAGAACTGCTAGATGCGCCCTACTATACTGTTGCAGACTTATGACAATTACGCAGAGAGCGTATGTCGAAACTGAGTGTCAAAACAAAGAATCACAATCGCATCGTCAAATCTACATAAATCTTAACGGATCGTAAAAAATGTGTGCGGATAATTTCGGAGTGTTGCGCGCGCGAGTCATGTAGCCCTTTGGAGCCAATTCTCGCTCCACGAAGTTGTTAGTCGCATGATTCCCCCACACTCCGAAGATGCCCCATGGAAACAATGGGCAACGCCTGAATCGTCTCGGCCTGACTTGATAATTTTACACTGTCGGCCGAAAGTTACAGATGGCCGAATCTCAGGCCGATTTGGAGGATTCGAGATGACGTAACGAATAGCTTACCCCAAACGCCTAAAGCCCCGCTTTCGCGAGGCTTTAGGACGTAAAGCTCGAAGCCGAGCCTGTTGGAAGGTCATGATCGTGGTTGACACGACCTTCCGACAGAATCGCAAAAAAGGCAAGCTTTTCTTGCAATGGGTTTTTGCGTCCTGACGCCAGGCAGGAAAGCGGCAATTCTCACGTTTGTCGCGAACAGAAAAAAACAATGATTACAGAGACGTATCAGCCTCCTGGTGGGCTGCGGCGGATTACGCCTGCGATGCTAGCTGCTCAAGTGCAGGCACAAGCGATGCCGATGAGCGGGGTTGCTCGCCCGGAAATTTTACGAGTACTCCGCTTGGCGAGGTCAGCGGTCGGACTGACATGCCAACAGGTGGAACTGCTCGCTTATCTTTCGAGCTGGACCGACCTCGAAGACTGGATTGATGAGGATGGGGAGCCGCTGTGCACAGCTCGTAATCTCGACATTCAGGAAAGATTCGATCTCGGACGCACCCGTGTGAAGGAGCTTTTGCGGGGGCTCGCGGAAGCTGGATGGATAATCCATAGGGACAGTCCGAACGGCCAGCGTTACGTCAGGCGATCACGGGGTAGTAGAAAGGCGCTATATGGTTATGGAATCGATCTCTCGCCGCTCTCACGGCGCTATCCCGAATTGGCCCATGCGGCGGCCGCTCAGGAAGAACGTAGGAGGGAAGGACGTCGTCTTCACAGGGAGGTAATGGCTCTAGCACGTCGTATCTACGCTTTGTCTGAAACGTGTCTTGAAGTCGGGCTGCCGATGACCGATGCGAAGCGCTTTGCTCTTGAAGCAAATCGTCTCACACAGTTGCGCGGGGAGGATCGCAACCCGAAGATTTTGGAGCCGATCCTTGCTCGATTAACGGCGATGGAACAGGAGCTTGAATTTGCAATCCAAGCCGCCAATCCTGTGGAAAGTGACCCCATGGGGTCGGCCGAGCGCCCCCACTATACTACTACAAAACCAGATCATATAGCTCACGCTACAGTAGGCGGAACCGGCTACGCCGGTAAGGCTCATGAAGCTGGGCGTAGTCGATCTTGCGAACCACGACGGGCAACTGAATCTGCGCTCAAGGGCTTTCGAGTCACCCCCACATTCCTTCTGCAGTTAGTTCCCGCACTCCGGGACATTTGTCAGACAGATCGTCCCAACGAACGTGAAATACTCGATGCTGTAGCTCTTCTGTGCAACTCGCTCGGTGTCTCAACTCACGCTTGGAAGCAGGCGATCTCGGTTCTGGGACCGTACGAGGCCGCTGTGGCGGTGTGTGTTATCGCCGCACGACATGCAAAGGGCCTGGTAAAATCGGCAGGAGGCCTGCTGCGAGCCATGATTACCCGCCATTCTAAGGGTGAGCTTGCTCTCGATCGTTCGCTCTACGGATTAGCCGATCAGATCAAAGCATCTGCCTCTGTTCATTAGTGCTGTACGAGGTCGCATGTTGCTTCAGCAACATCTGGCTGGACAGCCAGAGGACGGCAAAAATGTTGCATGACGATCAGGACGCCCGGGAGGACCACGCGGTTGGAGGAATCGCAGCCGACCGGCTGCGCTCAATCATTGAGCGCGTCGAAAGATTGGAGGAAGAAAGGAAAGCTCTTTCCGGAGACATCAAGGATATTTTCTCTGAGGCGAAGTCGGCTGGCTTCGATGTTAAAGTAATTCGTCAGATTATCCGCATTCGAAAACAAGAACCCGCTGAGGTGGAGGAACTGGAAACTCTTTTACAAATTTATAAGCGCGCACTGGGGATGTAACTATGGACAACATTCTTCAAATATCCGGTGCTGCACTGACTTTGATCGGCGTTACTGTCCTAAGGGTCTGCGTCAATCCAAAACACAAATCCTCGGCAACGAGACGGCGACGGCGTAACGGAAATACCGATTATGCGGGCTTACGGGGAGAAATGAACATTATCCGAAGCATCAATGAGTTAGGTACATCCTGCCTTCATGATGTGATCTTGGAAGACGATCGTGGGCTCACACAGATTGACCATCTTGTTCGTATGCCCTGGGGCATCGCGGTTGTTGAAACAAAAAACTTTCGTGGGGTCATTGTCGGAAAGCCACATGACCAACATTGGACACAAGTAATTACATCCGGTTCAAGAAAAACAACGAAAAGTTTTTACAATCCAATTAAACAAAACAGGCGGCATGAGTCTGCTGTGCGGCAGATTGTAGCTGATGAAGCGGTAGTTATTGGAGGTTTTGTAGTCTTTACCGGAGATGTGTTGATAGGAGACGCTCTTAGAGGGAGCGTTTGTATCGACAATACGATCATCCAATCCGTCTCAAATTACTCCGCACCGATGTTCAATTCAGGTTCTCTTGATTCCGCTTGGAAGCGATTGGTAGAAAACAGCGCGCAAAACGCGGGACGGCGCGATGAGCATCTCGCTTTCGTGGTAAAAAAGTAGGATTGCATCTAGCAGTTTTCTGTTTCGTCAAGAACGACGCTGGGCTGCCGAGAGAGAGTGCGATAGACCGTCGGGCGGGAGACAGAGAACAATTCAGCAAGGTCGCTTATGGAATAACCTCCCGTATCGTACATGCGCCGCAATTCGCGTTGCTGTCGTAGAGAAAGTTTCGGTTTTTTACCGCGTAATTTGCCTTTAGCGCGAGCGACCGCCATTCCTTCACGCGTGCGTAACTTAATAAGGTCGGCCTCAAATTCTGCGAAGGTCGCTAATATATTAAAAAAGAGCTTTCCCATTGGATCGGTTGGATCATGTACTGTGGCGCCGAGCTGAAGCCTGACGCCCCTTCGGGCGAGTTCCTCGCCAATAGCGCGCGCATCCGGGACTGAGCGCGCCAGGCGATCCAGTTTCGGGACAACAAGCGTGTCCCCTTCTCTTACCGCCGCGAGAGCCTGATCGAGGCCGGGGCGGGCTCTGTGAGTTCCGGTGAACCCATGGTCGGTATAGATCCGGTCCGGCTTAACCCCGAGTTTCGTCAGGGCGTTTCTCTGGGCGGTGAGATCCTGTCGGTCCGTTGAACATCGGGCATACCCGATAAGAGCGTGTTCCATGGGGCGAGTGTAACGTAAGACCTCCCTTCACTGCAAAAAATATCGGACCAGTTAAATGAGACTGAGGAGCCGAGGGTGGACCGTTCAGGGTGCTCTCTATTCCGCGTGTCCGTTGAACCATCCTCTTTCGGACACCCCGTAATTCCACCTTTCGTGGTGAACGGAAGCGTTGCGGCGCTTCTTTGGGGCGACTACATTAAGGGAGTCGAAGGTAAGACTAAAAAAGGAGGTTGATATGATGGCACCGATCTCTGTTAGATTGGATGCGCCTACAAGGAAAATTCTTGAAGACGAGGCTAAAATAATGGGCATTGGGCTGGGACGTCTTCTGAGGCAGATCGCCGAGGCGCGAGCGCGCGATCTGAAGAGGAAGCGCATTAGAGAGGCTAGTGCGGCAGTCGGTCGGCGTGTGGCCAGCAACCCCGATGCGGCTGCATTTTACGAGGATTGGGGAACGCCACGTGCAGAAGGCTAAAAGAAAGTCTGCCGGTCTGGCCCCTGGGCAGATCGTCGTTGCGGACTGGCGTGGCGACGCGCTTCCAAAGGAACCGAACAAGCGCCGGCCGGCTGTGGTTGTCGAGGAAACCGACCTGTTCGCGCCGGGTTATCCAAATGTGATTTTGGTGCCGATTACCGAAGACGAGGATCTGGCAATACCGGATTTGTCGGTCGTGATAGAGCCGACTAACGAGAACGGCTGTTCGAAGCGATGCGTTGTCGTCTCGCACCTTGTGGCGACGACTTCCAAAGCTCGCATCGAGCCAACGGCATCGAGGATCACTTCCGAAGAGTTGGCGGAAGTTCGGCAGCAGATCGCCATGGCAATAGGCCTGACATAAGCCTGTGGGAGATAGCTGGAAGCTTTCAGATATCGGGTATCCCATAGATAGCCGGTAGCGTAGAGATACCCGGTATCTGAATGATGAAGTTCTTTGCGAATGTCGTGGCTAATGGAAGTTCCGTGCCCTGACCGCAACCGGTCGGCGGTCATTCTCTCCAATCTGTCCAAGCAGCGCAGTCCCGTCTTCAAGGTTTCGCACAACCACGTGCATGACATCACCTTCGCGCTGCAGGGTGCCGTGAACGATCATCAGCGACGCGCCCATGACGATGGCCCGTTGCGCTTCGATCCGATCTTTCCACAGGATCAGATTGGCCACCCCGGTTTCATCCTCGATCGTGACGAACATCACGCCTTTTGCCGTGCCGGGACGCTGACGCATCAGCACCAGTCCCGCAATCACCACGCGGGTTCCGTCCCGTAATGTCGCTAGATCCTCACAGGGAATAATACCTCTTTCCGTAAGCCCCTCGCGCAGGAATGCCAGAGGGTGCGCCCGCAGGGTGAGGCCGGTCGCGAGATAATCTTCCACAACATCCGAGCCTTCGGTCATCGGGCGCAGGATGACGGATGGTTCAATGACTTCCGGAGCAGGCCGGTTACGTCCGCGATCCGCCGCTGCAAACAGAGGGAGTGGCTCATCCGCCAGCCCCTTGATCTGCCACAGGGCCATACGGCGATCGCAGTTCAGGCTGGCAAACGCATCCGCTTCGGCCAGACGCTCAAGAGCGATCGTTGGAACGTCCGCCCGGCGCCAGACGTCTTCGACACTTTCATAAAGAGGCATGCGATTGGCAATCAGACGGGCGGCGTCCGCGTTCGCCAGTCCTTTCACCAGCCGCAGACCAAGCCGAACCGCCAGACGCCCGCTTCCCGAGCGCCCTTCAAGCGTACAATCCCATCGGGACTGATTCACGCAGATCGGTCGCACCTCGACCCCATGCTCACGTGCGTCGCGGACGATCTGGGCCGGAGCGTAGAATCCCATGGGCTGACTGTTGAGCAGTGCGGCGCAGAAGACGTCCGGATGATGGCATTTCAGCCACGAAGAAGCGTAGGCGACCAGCGCGAAACTCGCGGCGTGACTCTCGGGAAATCCGTAGGAGCCAAAGCCTTCGAGTTGCCGGAAGGTGCGCTCGGCGAACTCCTGCGTGTAGCCGTTGGCCACCATGCCGCGCACCATCTTCTCCCGGAAATCGGCGATGGACGCCGTATGATCGCGCATCTTCATGCCGCGCCGCAGCTGATCGGCCTCACTCGGCTTAAAGCCCGCACAATGAATGGCCACCTGCATCGCCTGTTCCTGAAAGAGCGGCACGCCCAGGGTTTTGCCGAGGATCCGACGCAGGGCAGGTGAAGGACAATCAGGCCGCTCGAGACCCTCGCGGCGGCGCAGATAGGGATGGACCATATCGCCCTGAATCGGACCGGGCCGCACGATCGCCACCTGAATCACCAGATCGTAGAAGGTGCGCGGGCGGGTGCGCGGAAGCATCGCCATCTGGGCGCGACTCTCGATCTGGAAGGTGCCGAGCGTGTCGGCACGGGCGATCATCGCGTAGGTCTGTTCGTCTTCGGGCGGGATCGTCGCCATGTCATAGGCGCGGCGCCCGTGCCGCACCAGAAGATCAAAGGCGCGCTGCAGACAGCCCAGCATGCCGAGGCCGAGAACATCGACCTTCATGAAGCGCAGTTCGTCGATGTCATCCTTGTCCCACACGATGATCTGACGATCTTCCATGGCCGCGGGTTGGATCGGCACCAGTTCGTCCAGCCGGTCATGGGTGAGGATGAAGCCACCGGGATGTGTTCCCAGCTGACGCGGAAAGCCCAGGATCTGGCGGGCGAGATACAGCGTCAGAGACAGACGCCGGTCACGCAGATCAAGACCGATCTCCCGCGCACGGGTCTCGAGCTTTCCTTTATCATCCAGAGCGGATGCGAGATGTTTCGAGAGCAGTCCCAGCACATCGTCGGGCAGGCCCAGCGCCTTGCCGACGTCACGCACCGCGCCTTTGGGTTGATAACGCATCACGGTCGCGCACAGGGCCGCCCGCTGGCGGCCGTAGCGCCGGTAGATCCACTGGATGACCTCTTCACGCCGGTCGCTGTCAAAGTCCACGTCGATGTCGGGCGGCTCGCGACGCTCCACCGAGATGAACCGCTCGAAGAGAAGACCGGAGCGCACCGGATCAATGGCGGTGATCCCCAGGACGTAGCAGATGGCGCTGTTGGCGGCCGAGCCACGTCCCTGGCAGAGGATTCCGATGGCGCGCGCATGGCGGACAATGGTGTTGACCGTCAGGAAATACGGCGCATAGCCAAGCTGACCGACCAGCCTGAGTTCGTGCGTGAGCTGGCGCCGCACATCGTCCGGTGCGCCGGCCGGATAGCGTGACGGGAGAGCCTCGCGCACCAGACGAACCAGCGTATCCTGAGAGTCTTCGCCCTCCACATCGGTCTCGGACGGATACTGGTAACGCAGTTCACTGAGCGAGAACCGGCACAGAGAGACGATCTCGCCCGAGCGCGCCAGCGCCGCTTCATGGCCCCGATAGAGCGAGGCCATTTCAGTCGGGCCGCGCAGATAGCGATCCCGCCATGGCTCACGCAGCGCGCCGAGTGCGTCCATGCTCACATTGTGCCGGATGGCGGTGAGCAGATCCTGCAGCACGCTGCGGTCGGCCGCGTGATAGAGCACATCGCCGGTCACGACTGTCGCGACGTTAGCCGCTCCGGCCATACGCTCCAGCGTGTTCAGGCGTTCCGTATCGCCTGCCCGCCAGTGACGGCTCAGGGTGAGCCATATCCCGGCACAATGGTCGCGGATCCGCGTGAGAGCATCCAGTCGTTCCTGCAGCACCGCATACGGGGCGTCCGAAGAAAGCAGCAGCAGCAGGCGGGAGGCGCGCTCGCCCGTCAGATCACTCCACGCCAGATCGAGCCGTCCACGCTCGCCGCGCCGATGGCCAAGGGTCAGCAGGCGACACAGCTGGCCCCAGCCTGCCCGGTCCACCGGATAGGCCAGCAGAACACTGCCGTCGCACAGCTCCACACGTGCGCCGGGCAGCAACCGGACTCCTTGGGTCTGTGCGGCGGCATGAGCGCGGACGATGCCGGCGACCGTGCCGTGGTCGGTGATACCAAGCGCCGGATAATCAAGCCGCGCCGCACGGGCGAACAGGTCTTCAGGATGGCTGGCGCCACGCAGAAACGAGAAGTTCGTGCAGGCCTGCAGTTCCACGTAGGCGGATGAGACCATGCCTCATCTCCCGTGCGGATGCCGGTGCGGCGTCGCATCGGGCTGCGGGGCTGCCGGTCTCCGGCACAGCACGAAGCCGCTGCGCTCGAGATGCTCGACCAGACGTTCGGCCACCACGCGCGCCATCAGCTCGTCGGCGTCATGCACGCGCCGTCTGCCGTCATAGCGAAGCCCATGAATCAGCGCCTCGGCGATCTCGGACGGCGACGCCGGTGACAGGTCTTCCTTCGTTTCGTCTACCCCATTCATCAGAACAGTCCGTGGAGGAACCACGCGCCATCCCCTGTCCAGCTGTGCGTGCCGTCGCCCTGGCGATACAGCCAGAAGCGCTCGCCATCTTCGGTCTCGGTAATCCAGTAATCGCGGGCGGCGTGAAACTCGCTGTCCGAGAGCCACCATTCCCCCTGGATGCGCTCAGGACCGTCTGCGCCGCGCACCCGGTGCGTGCGGCCGTCCCAGACAAAGCGCTGGGGTGCGCCGCTTTCGGCCTCGGCCTCGACACGTAAGGGCTTTGGCGGATCGAGCAGACGGATGGGGCGGACGAAAGAAAAGGTGGATGTCGGCTCGACCGCATCCTGTGTGACAGGGGACTGTGCCTGAGCGCGCTCGGGGATCTGGCTGGCCCGTGGCGTAAGGCGGAACACCCGTGACGCGCCGACACGGTTGCACAGGCGGTCCACCAGACAGGCGAGATCGCCACTTCCATCCTGTCCGCGCTCAAGCACACTCTGGTCGCCCGTGGTCTGCCGCGCTTCATGGTGGGAGACGGTGAGCGTCATCACTTCGATCCCGAAACCCGGCTCGATGACGGCGAGCCGTTCTTGCAGAAGGCGGCGCAGATGGGCCGGCTGATCGACGGGCGACGCGGTGCCCACGCGCACCGGCTGGAGCGTGCCATCGACACGCTCACAGACCAGATCGAGCTGCCGTGCGCCCTGACCGCGCTGGCGCAGGATCTCGGAGATCTCGTCCACCAGTTCACCGATCACCACTGCCAGAGCCTCGGCCGTGCCGATCGGTTCCACCATCTGGCGCTGCGCGCGGATGGCATCGAGCGGAATGACCGGACGGATGGGTTCGGGACGGACGCCCAGCGCCTCGTCCAGCCGGTGCATCAGAAGATCTCCGAAACGCCGTGTCAGAGGCGCGCGGGCCGTGCGTCGCAGATCGCCAATCCGGGTAAACCCGAGGCGGATCAGCCCCTCGCAGGTCTCGGCCGGCAGACGCAGGGCTGCAACGGGCAGGGGATCGAGAGCGGCAGCCGTGCCGCGCGATGGAACGAGTGTGTCCCGTTCACGCCCGAAGCGCGCCAGCGCGTGCGCAGCGCCAGGCGTGTCCGCAAGGGCGAGGCGGATATGATAGCCCAGCGCTTCCAGCCGTTCGCGCACAACCGCCAGCATGGCGTCCTCGCCGCCATACAGATGGGCGCAGCCGCTGGTGTCGCACCATACGCCGTCCGGTGGATCCGCTGACGTCAGGGGGCACAACCACAGGCACCATGCCGCCAGTCGCTCCAGAGCGGCCTCGTCCGCTTCCCGGTTGCCCTCAAATGCTGCGAGGTCGGCGATCAGGCTCCGGGCATGGGCCAGTGCCATTCCAGGACGCACACCAGACTGCCGGGCCATGACATCGGCCGCTATCACCACAGGGCGCCGACCATCGTGCTCATGCAGCACAAGCCCCGTCCCGATGGTCTCCTGCGGGTGGCGACGCCGCCACAGATCCGTGTGCCACAGGGGAAACCAGATCGAGAGGATCCGTCGCATGACCGGGTAATCCGTATGTCCAGGTGAAAGGGCGTCCGTCCCGGCTGCGAAGCAGCTCGATGCGCCAGTGTTCCGGTCCGATCACGCTGTTCAGCGACACCGGCCGCGCCGCCCCGATCCGCCAGCGGGTTTCACAGGCGCTGGGAGGCGGTATTGCGCCGTTCGGGGCAGGGCGGAGCAGAAAGCCCGTGGTGCCGGAGCTTTCGGCCGCGAGCTGCAGGCGTCGTGATGCGGTGAGGGACAGCGGAACGCAGAGATCGCAGACCAGCGCCGCTATCCGGCGCTCGCGCAGGATGTCCTCGCAGAGCGGGAGCAGATCGCGGGTCTCGCTCTGCACGCAGATCAGGCGTCCTGGCGCGAGGCCTGCGCCCTGCAGTCCGGCCGCATGCAGGTTGAGATGGTGTGCTGCAAGCCACACCACCTGACCCGGTGTCCGGGCCAGAACGTGGGCGACAAACCGCGTGGGGCGGGCGAGCAGGGCACGGTCACAGCCGGTTCCGAGGAACTCGTGGACGCGGCCACGGCTCAGGCCGCCGCCCAGCCGGTCATCAAGAGCGGTGAAGCCTGTTGGAAGACGGGTGACGACCTCAGTTGCGGCGTGATGCCGTTCCATGCGGCGGATCTCGTCGCGCAGGAGCGCGAGCGTATCGGCTGTTCTCCGGGCCATGGTGTGTCCTCGCTCAAAAACAAGAACATACAGAGAACATAATATCGCTTTAAGTCAAGAATGAACCGTCCCGGCGTGAAGATCGCGGCTGTCCATTGCGCTATACGGCTCATGGCGTGTGATCGCGGCCCGCAGCGTCTCCAGACCGGGTTTTTTCGCGGTTTCAGCAGTCATTTCACGGCTCGATGTCCCTTGTGCAGGTGCATTTCATGATTATATGTTCGTGATTTGTTCCGATGCAGCGATGGAAGTCAATGCAAATTCGCACCGCCTCAGGCATGATGCAGGGCGCATAACCACCCGGAATTATTGGTGAAGGTACCTTAAGGAATTGAATTCAGAGACTTCTCCCATCCCAAACAGCGACGATTATCTGTCCCGTCTGAATGACGCGCAGCGGCAGGCCGTCACGCACGGGACCGGAGTCTCGGCAGGCGGGGCGGTTTCATCCCCGCTGCTGGTCATCGCTGGCGCCGGATCGGGCAAGACCAACACGCTGGCCCACCGGGTGGCGCATCTGATCGCCTCAGGCGCCGATCCGCGCCGTATCCTGCTGCTGACCTTCTCGCGGCGGGCCAGTGTCGAGATGACGCGGCGCGTGGAGCGCATCTGCAAAACGGTGCTGGGGGACAAGGCCGGCCCACTGGCCGACGCGCTGGCCTGGGCCGGGACGTTTCATTCCATCGGCGCGCGGCTGCTGCGGGAATATGCGCAGCAGATTGGCATGGACCCGGCCTTCTCGATCCATGACCGGGAGGATTCCGCCGATCTGATGAATCTGATCCGGCATGATCTGGGGTTTTCCAAAACCGAGAAGCGTTTTCCCGGCAAGGGCGCGTGTCTGGTCATCTACTCCCGCGTGGTGAATTCCGGCGTGCCGCTCACCGATGTTCTGCTGAAGCACTATCCGTGGTGCGCGGGCTGGGAAGCCCAGCTCAAACAGCTCTTTGCAGGCTATGTCACGGCGAAGCAGGAACAGGGCGTGCTGGATTATGACGACCTCCTGCTGTGCTGGGCGCAGATGGTCAGCGATCCGGTTCTGGGGTCGTTTGCGGGAGGGGGCGAAATCCTACGCTAAGCCGAGGACGCGCTTTCCGTAGTCCCTAAGTTCGCCCTTTGGGCCGACATATCGATAGAGAGTGACACGCTGGA
>NZ_JAAABN010000017.1 GCF_011516765.1 Acetobacter sicerae
CAGACAAGTGTCTCGGGGGCATGCCCCCGAGACACTTGTCATCCCATCAACCCAAAGCCATAAAAAACGGGAACTCTCCTTTTGAGTGGTAACAAAAAGGGGGGCACGTCAGCCCCAATACGGTGTGACGAGGTATATTAATTGGTTCTCCAGTTGTTTTACTATACGGAGCAGAGTAATCTGGCATATCGGAAGAATATAGATGATAATATCCTAAGGTTAGACGAGTTGGAGTTCCTAGCTGTCAGGTTGTGAGACGTCATTGGCATAATCGAGGATTTCGTCGACCTGCTTCATGATGTCACGATTGGCTGGTTTGATGTAATCAGGATTACGAGACGCGGGATGTTTTTCAAGCCACGACATGATGCATTGGGCGGGAGTTATGCCGCCCAGAACACGCTGCGGGCGATGATTGTAAGCGAAACAGAAGCCTCTGAGCAGAATTTCCAGATCCTTATGGCTTGAGACACAGACCGGCAACACCTCTGTCGCGACACGGCCATTGAAGCGTTCGACCATTCCATTGGTCTGAGGAGAGTAAGCTTTGGTCCGACGTCGGTCGATTCCCATATCATGACAGGCTTTTTCGAAGGCATCCGCCGTAAAGCAGGAGCCACGATCGGTCAGAATATGGGTGATCCGGAAAGGAAAGGCGGTTTTGACAGCTTTGAGGAAATCGACGGAATTATCGGCATTCTCCGCGTCATAGACGGCCAGATGGACCGAGCGGGAGCATCTATCAATGGCAACATAGAGAAAACGTTTCCGCCGGTCTCCATCTGCTGTCTGCAATTTTGGCAGATGTTTCACATCGATATGGACATAACCTGGATCGTAATCCCGGAACTTTCCCTGTCCACGCACAGGTCCGGCTTTTTGTGCAGGAGGTAACCTGTTAAGTCCAGCATCTTTCAGAATACGCCAGATAGTGTCCCGTTTGAGATGCGGCAGGAAACGCCGCACGACGAAGGTCAGATCATCCAGACCAAAACCGGTCGAATGCCGAAGCTGACAGACAATGGCGCGCTCTTCCTCCGAGGCTTTCCAGGCCAGTTTCCAGGGACGGCTGCTGCGGTCCTGGCAGGCATCTGAACCACGCCTGCGCCACTTGCGGACAGTTTCATCGCTGATCCCGTAGCGTCTGGCGAGCACGGATGTCGGTTCTGACGAACGCGCTATGTCAGCCCGGACGGCTGGTGTCGTGCGTGCCTGTGGATGGATCTGAAGCATCATTCGCTCTCCTTGCAGACGGAAGAAAACCATGGAGCGTAACGCGGTATCGCCCACGCTACACCATCCCAATGACGTCTCACAACCTGACAGATACGCCCAGTCGTATAAAGGACCTTCTCCCGGGTCGCGAAGATCATGCCGGTGGGACGGCTGCGGATAACCGTCTGTTTATCGAAGCCGTGCTGTATCGTTATCGTGCAGGCATTCCCTGGCGTGATCTGCCTGTCCGGTTCGGGGGCTGGAAGAACGTGCACCGACGGCTGCGTCATGGTGTGAAAGCGGTATGATTGAACGGATTTTCCGGCATCTGGCAGCTGACCATGACAACGCATACATGATGATCAACAGCACGATTGTCCCTGCTCATCAGCATAGTGCGGGCGCCCGTAAAAAAGGGGCGCGGATCAGGACATCGGACGGTACCGTGGCAGACTGACCACCAAAATCCATGCCATTGTCGATGCTGCGGGAAAGACTGTAGCCCTTTCCCTGACTCCCAGGCAAAGGGCCGACATCATTGAAGCAGAGCCGTTGCTCGATGAAGTCGATCCCGAGGCCTTCATCGCCGACAAGGCTTACGACGCCGATCCCCTCATCGAAAAGCTTGAAGAACGGGGAATCACACCGATTATCCCATACAAGAAAAACCAGCGCAATCGCCGGAAAATCCTGTTCCCACTTTATAAAAAACGAAATGCCATCGAACGCTTCTTAGCCAGACAGAAGCAGTCAGAGGCATTGCAACGCGCTAAGACAAGCTGAAAATCAACCTTCCTCGAAGCTGTGCAACTTGTCTCCGCTATCATTGAAATTAACTGACGACACGCCCAAGCATCGCAGATCTGTCCCGCTCCGACACGAGGCAACGTCCGGCTCATTCTGTGTGATAATAAGGCCAACGCCCAAGAACATCTCGAAAGCAGCCTTGCAGCGAATTGAGCACAAATCAAATAAGGTAATTGGGCTCATGGGGAGAGCACGGACAAAACGTGTATACCATGCGAGCCCATCCGCAGCAAAGCTGCAGTAACAGTCTTGGGTCTCCTTTATGAGTCAGCCGCAAATTTCGACAAAAAATGCCCCATTCATCGACAGCCAAGCGAACAACTTCTTTCGTTGATCCCTTCCGGATAGCCGCCACTCAACTCCCCCCATGCAGTCGTCCCGCTACCTTCTGAGGCTTACTGTTGCAATGACTACAATTACATGAGCCACCTTATGATGACTCATATCATGCAGCAAAACCTAATCCCTCACAGTGTGAGAGCAGTTAACTGACGTTCGCCCTCAAATTCGTACAGAAGCGATATAGACTTGTAACGCTGTATTTCTGGAACCGGACCCTGCTAACCTCTGATAATGACGATAGAAACCCGGCATTTGCGCTATGCGATCGCAGCCCTGGAGCAAGGGAGCATCAGAAAAGCCGCCCTGAAACTGGGCGTGCGGCAGATGACGGTTGTGCGGCACATCGAGGCGCTTGAGACCCATGTCGGCTATTCCCTGTTTACAAGGAGACGAGACGGCGTTCACCCCACAGATGATGGCACCACTTTCATGCAGGCCGCACGACGTATCCTTCAGGACATGGAGAGTCTGACTGCCCATACGCGCTCCAGCCGCCATAAAAGAAGCGAGCGCATTGCCATAGGATTTTATACCTCTGTTTCGACCGGTAACCTGCGCGCCACACTGACCGAATTCCGCAGTCGTTACCCGGACCTCCAGTGGCGGCTGGTTGGGGGCACCCGGCGTGAACTTCTGGCGGCACTTGAACGGGGTCATATTGACATTGCCATCGTAACAGCCGGTGAATTGAACTGGCCGGAAGGGTCTCTTCCGCTGTGGCCAGAGCGATGCATTGCCGTCTTGCCCGCGAAACACCCTCTTGCTGGCGAGGCGGTGCTCGAATGGATGATGCTGAAAAAGGAGCGTTTTCTGGTCAGCAGTCTGGATCCAGGTCAGGAGCTGACACGGATCATTCGTGCATGTCTGGGCCGCGGCAGTCATCATCCGACCCTGATCGAGCATGATATCCCGTTGGCGTCTCTGCGACCTTTTGTCAGTGAGGACCGAGGGATCATGATCGATTGTGAAAGCAGCACAGGCGAGACATTGCCGGGGATCGTCTACCGGGAACTGCGTTTCGAAAACGCGCCGAGCGAGTTACGATTTGCCGCCTGCTGGTTGCGAAGCAATCCAAGCCGCCCCCTCACCTCCTTCCTCTCCCTGCTCAGGGAGCGTTACCCGGACCTGATCCCGCCGACTTCGTCCGAGCCACCCGTGAATGGCGCTGTTTCTGGAACGCCCGATCCGTCTCCATGAAACGTCCAACCATGAGCGGCACCAGTCTGGCCGCATCAGTTACGGCGTCCGTGGGCTCGCCGACAGTGCCCGAGACCAGTTCGACATAGAGCAGCAGATCCCGATGGATCTCCGCCGGCAATTCGATCGTCAGCTTCACGGGCCGACTGTCGGGGATGGCACTGATACGGAGTTTGGTCATGGGGATGCTCCTTCCTGCGGATGCCAGGGTTTGAGGACAAGATCGCGATTGACGATCAGGGTGAACGGAAGCCCAGGCCGGTCAGTCAGCGTGGGCTGCACGTCAATGCTGCGGTCGATCAGACGATTCCCCACCATGGAAAATCCGTTGCTGGCCCCGCTGCGGATCGCCTGAAACAGGTTGTTCTCGCCCCATGATGTGCCGGCTTCGGAACCGACGCTAAGCAGGGTCGTGACCAGAGCGGCCTTGAAGAGTTGGCCCCAGTGCTGGTCCACCAGATCCTTCAGGCCGGTCTGGCCAATCGCATCCGCGCCGGGCATCCTGTCGAGCACGATGCTGTCGCCATCAGGCCGGATAAGTCGCGTCCAGATGACCTGTGTGCGCTGCTGCCCGAACGAAATGCTGCTATTGTAGCTCCCGAACAGCGTGCTGCCTTGGGGAACCAGAAGATAGCGTCCGGTTGGACTGTCATAGACATTCTGCGTCACATGCCCAATGAGCTGGCCAGGCAGGTCGGAACTGACTTTGGTGTTCAGCGCGCCCGCAATCACTGTCCCAGCCTGAATCACGTAGGGGGAAGCCGGTGGCGTCAGACGATCGGGACTGACCGTGACACGATCAGGTTCTCCCGCCAGAAAGGCACGGTTTGCAGCCTGACGGTCATTCGCGCCAGATTGTGCAGCCGTTGCGTTACCCCCTGTTACTGGTGCGACGATGGGGTGTTCATTGTCCTGTCGCCCGCCATCACGTGTCTGCACGAACAGCTTGCTGCCGATGGCAGCCGCGACTTCCTGTTCGGCGCGATGGTCGCCCATGCCGGAGACAGGACCAGCCCGTCCTTCCTGCTGCGCTTTCAGGATCGGTTTACCCAGATCGCCAGGCAAGGGCGGTCCCAGTTTCGGTACTCCCGTATAATCCTTGGGCAAAGCATCCAGCCCGTCGGCCGAGGGACGCGCATCAGACTCCTGAACGGCTGACCCTGCCCCCTGACGACCGGAATTCTGGAGCGCATAACCGAGTGCCAGACCAATTCCGATCATCGCGGTGCCGGCCAGCCCCCAGACGACATAGCGCGACAGCCGGACGACCTTTGGCCGTTCCGCCCGCAGACGGAGGTCTGGCGTGGATGGCGGAACCGCCGGGCGCCTGCTTTCCATTCCCTCTTCCCGTCCGGCATCACGGTCCGCGTCCTGCTCGCCCGTCATGAGCGCCGTCCATCGGTACGGACAATCCGCACGCGCTGTTCAGACTGTTTGTCGCCCAGCCGCAGTTCAGCGGCGGCGAACAGACGGTCCACGATCATCCAGTTCTGGCGCACCCGGTAATTGACCAGTTCCGGTCCGCCATCGGCCCCCAGCACGAACAGTGGCGGTAGCTCGCCCTGCCCGATCCCCGATGGGAAAGCGATATAGACCTTATGCCCATCATCGAAGGCCCGGCTGGGAAGCCAGGGCGGCGTGCCGCCTTTGACCGGCTGGATGGCATAACGGAAATTCAGGGCGTTCAGATCCAGCCCCGCATCCACCGACGCAGCTTCATCGGCAGCGCTATCCTGCCGATGCAAAGCAATCAGATCGTCTTCGGGATAGTCCCAGGAGACCGATGCCATATAGGTAGCTGGCGTTGATCTCAATTCGGCAAGGTAGGTCCGTCGGTCGGTATTGACGATCAGATTGGTCGTAAGATCCGGCCGTGTTGGCTTCACCAGAATATGGATGCGTTTGGTCGCCCCTGTCCCACTCTCGGTATCGCCGATGATCCAGCGCACCGTATCCCCAGCGGCAACCGGCCCCGTGCCGACCAGTTTTTCGCCCTGCTGGAGCATGATGTCGGTGATCTCACCCGGCGCGGTGTAGACCTGATAGAGTGCGCCCGGACTGTAGGGATAAACCTGTACGGCATTGATAAATCCGGCCCGCGTGGGCTGAATGCGCGCTGCCAGATTGGCCTGCGTCACACGCGCAGTCGGGTCGGCGACTTCGGGGGACGGATGGACCGCTCGTCGTGATGGCAGAGGCTTGAGTTGCCCGGGCAAGGGAAGCGGTTTCGGGACTTCAACCACCTGAACCGGCTTCGACGGATCCGGCAGACGTGTCGCCTGCACGGCATCATCATAGCGGATAACGGGTGGATGATACTTCTGCGCGCATCCAGCCAGAGGCAGAACAAGCAGCGGCAGGACACGAAGAGCACGACGGATCATTGGTCCAGCTCCTTCGACCAGTTGATGGCGGAGACGTAAATCCCCAGAGGATTTTTTCGGAGGTGGTCGGCGTCACGCGGCGTGGTGAGCGTGATCACAACAATGGCGGTCCATCGCTCTGTGCCAACGAAAGCCCCATCGCGATAATGCCGCTCGACCCATGCAATCCTGAAACTCGTGGGCGACGCACGGATGACCGATGAGACATCCAGTTCAACCTGCTCACGCCCGACCCGGGCAAAAGGGTCATTCAGGCGCGCATAGTCATTCAGTGCGACGGCACCGGACGTTGTGGTGAAATCATACGCACGCAGCCAGTTCTGCCGCACCACCACGGGATCGGAGGACAGACTGCGGATATCCTCGATGAAGCGGGCCAGATACCAGGCAATCTGTGGATCGGTGGGCCTGTAGGACGTTGTTGCAGGGGCGACGACCTGTGCCTCGCCCAGATGATCTACCTGCACGACCCACGGCGTGACTGTGCCGCGCGCGGACTGCCAGACCAGTCCGGCGCCGAGTCCGGCGGACAGGAACAGCGACCCGAACGCCATCAGTCGCCAGCTCCGCGCCTGGACGCGGGCGGACCCAATGCGCTCATCCCAGATCTGCGCCGCTTTTTGATAAGGTGTGACCGGCTCGGGTGTTGCCCCGTAGCGCGTGGTGGAGCGACGGAACATCGTCCTTATTCCTTTTCTGACAGATCAATGGACGCCGATCCGCCTCCGCCATCGGCGGCGCGGATGACATGGGCCGCCTCGGCAGCATGGGTGGCGGCGTTGCCACGCTTCATATTGTGCGCCCAGCCCGGCGGCTCACCATCGGTGCGACCGGAGCCAGCCCCGCCCTCTCCACCACCACCTCCTGACGGACCGGTACCTGCCGGGCCACCACCGGCCGGAGAACCTCCTCCTGAGGGATTATCCCCGGATGGCGGGGGGCCACCGCCGTCAGAACCACCGGTTTCACCACCCTTCCCGCCCCCCATGCCCTGCGCGGCCCATTGGCTGCCGGCGGCGTAACTTTCCTTGAGAGATGAGCCTGCACGCGAGGCCGCCCCTCTGGCGGCATTCGCGACATTCCCGCCGACAGCCCGGCCCATACCTCCGATCCCGGCAGCCATGCTGCCCGCGCCACCAGATGCACCGGCCGCTCCAGCCGAATAGGCTGACGTGGCGGCCCCGGCGATCGTAGCCCCGCCACGTGCAGCAGCGGCGGTCGCGCCAACGGCTGCGGCACCGCCAGAAGCGACGGCTCCAACGCCCGCTACGGCAGCAGCACCCATGGCGCCCACCGCCATACCGGTGCCGACGGCAGCCCCCGCGCCAAGCTGGGGTGCGCCGGAGATCAGCCCATTGGCAATGCTGCCGCCAAAAATCGACAGGCCGACAATCGCGAGCGAGGCCAGCACCACCGAGGTCGCCTGTCCGACCGTGGGAACAGCATCGCCATAAGACGTTGCAAACTGCTTGAAGAGCACCGATGCGATGGCGGAGATCACCGCCAGCACCATGATCTTCACGCCCGACGAGACGACATTGCCCAGCACCTTCTCCGCCAGAAAGGCCGTGCGGTTGAATAGCGCAAAGGGGATCAGCACGAAGCCTGCCAGCGTGGTCAGCTTGAATTCGATCAGGGCGACAAAAAGCTGAACCGCCAGAATAAAGAACGCCGCCAGCACGATCAGCCAGGACAGGCAGAGCACGAAGATCTGGATGAAATTCGTAAAGAAGGCGACTGGGCCGAGCAGAGTGTGGGCAGAGTCCAACAAAGGGCGGGCGGCATCAAAGCCGGTGGACGCGAGGCGGCCAGGACGAAGAAAGTCCGCAAGAGCCAGCCTGCCTCCGCCTGCCCTCAGACCAAGCTGGGCAAAACTGTCAAACACCAGCTTTGACAGATGGTCGAAATTGTTAATCACGAAGGCGAAGAAACCGATATACAGCGTCTTCTTGACTAGGCGCTGGATGATGTCCTCATCCGCCGCCCAGGCCCAGAACAGCCCGGCCAGGGCGATATCCAGCGCGGAAAGAGATCCGGCCAGTGAGATGACGTTTCCTTTCACCAGACCGAACCCAGTATCGATCGTGGTGGTGAAGGTGTTCAAAAAGGTGTCGATCACCCCGACATCATTGGTGGCCATGGCGGTCAGTTCCCGCTGCTGCCGAACATCGACACCGTGCCGGGCACGTAGGCGTCATGCTGGGAGAAATGCTGATATTGCGCCTCGCTCTCCGCTTCCGTCGCGGCATCCCGCGCCTGCTGCAGGGCGGTGGCGCGACCGTTGGCGGCAAGTTCAGCCTGAATGTCGGATAGCTGACGGGATTGCAGAGCCAGAAGCTGGTTTCCAGCCTGCGCGGCCTGCAACGCGCCTGTCGAGGTCTGGCTGGAGGACACGAGCTGGCTCATGGCCGAACTGTCGCTGGGGATGTTGCCCACCACCCGCGCCTGCAGCTTCAAGGCATCCTCAAACCCACCCACGGAATTCTGCCAGCGGATCTGCGCCTGAGAAAACAGGGCGCTGTCGGACATGCCAGAAGAGACGGACGTATACGCCTGCTGGTATTGCTGCTCGACGGACTGGACGCTGTAAGCAATGTTCTGCGCCTGCGCGAGGAGTGCCGTCGTCTGGGAAATTGTTGATTGCAGCGTCGACAATGTCGAGAGTGGCAGGCTTGCGAGGTTCCGCCCCTGATTGACCAGCATCTGCGCCTGATTGGCGAGAGAGGTGATCTGGTTGTCGATCTGCTGGAGTGTTCGGGCCGCGATCAGCACGTTCTGGACGTGGTTCGCCCCGTCATAGACCGCCCATTGCGCGTGCGCCGGACGCAAGGCAGAGAACGTCCCGCAGACCGTCAGCAGTGCAGAAGTGAGAAGGACACCTCGGCGGAAATGTTTTTCGTGAGCGCGACCGAAAAATTCAGTCCAAGGCCGGAAAATTTTTTCCGTCATGGCACGCCCTCCGATCGGAGGGCTTCACGCAAAAGATCCGCCGCCCATGACACGCCACGCGCCTCAAACCACGCGGGGAGAAAACCGTCGCGGTCGTGTTCCGCCAGAACCGCATCGATCAGCCTGTGGTCGTCTTTGCCGGACGCGGCGCACAGGGCCAGAGCGACGGAACCGAGGCCGAGTTCAAACAGTCGGTTGCCACGCTGGGTCTGGCAGTAATATTCCCGCTTCGAGGCCGCGCGGGCGATAATGGCGATCTGCCGATCGTTCAGGCCGAAATCGCGATAGATGGCCATGATCTGCGGCTCGATGGCCCGCTCGTTGGGCAAGAATATCCGTGTCGGGCAGCTTTCTACCACCGCAGGCGCAATAGGAGAGTTCGCGATGTCCGAAAGCGACTGCGTGGCGAAGATGACACTGGCGTTCTTCTTGCGCAGGGTTTTCAGCCATTCCCGCAACTGACCGGAGAAATTCCCGTCGTCCAGAACGAGCCATCCCTCATCGATGACCAGCAGGGTCGGGCGGCCATCCAGCCGTCCTTCGATGCGATGGAACAGATAAGACAGCACAGATGACGCCGCGCCAGAGCCGATCAGACCTTCGGTTTCGAAGACCACCACATCCGCATCACCCAGCCGTTCGGCGTCCGCATCCAGCAGGCGACCATATGGACCACCCAGGCAGTATGAGGCCAGCGCCTGCTTGAGGGCGTTGGACTGAAGTAATGCCACCAGCCCGGATAGGGTTCGCTCCTGCATGGGTGAAGACGCCAGGGAGTTCAGGGCTGACCAGAGATACGCCTTGACGTCGGGCGTCAGCGTTACCCCCTCGCCGGCAAGGATCTGTCCCAGCCATTCGCTGGCCCATTTGCGCTCGTCTGGATCATCGATCCGCGCAAGCGGCTGGAGTGAGACGGCAGGAAACTGAGAATTATCATCCGTCAGGCCACCACCGAGATCATGCCAGTCTCCGCCCATACCAAGCGCGGCCGCCCGCATGGACCCGCCGAAGTCAAAGGCGAATATCTGCGCACCTACATAGCGACGGAACTGCAACGCCATCAAAGCCAACAGCACCGACTTACCCGCCCCCGTCGGTCCCGCGATCAAGGTGTGACCGACATCACTGGCATGAAGCGAGAACCGAAACGGCGTGGCCCCAGCGGTTTTGCCGTAGAACAGCGGTGCGGCCTTGAAATGTACGTCCTGATCCGGTCCCGCCCACACGGCGGAAAGCGGGATCATATGCGCCAGGTTCAACGTCGAGACCGGGGGCTGACGGACATTGGCGTAGACATGACCTGGCAGAGATCCCAGCCACGCCTCTACAGCGTTCAGGCTTTCCGTCATGCAGGTGAAGTCGCGGCCCTGAATGATCTTTTCCACGAGACGGAGTTTTTCAGCAGCAATACTGGCACTGCCATCCCACACCGTGACGGTGGCGGTGATATATGCCTGCCCGACGTCATCCGCACCAAGGGACTGGAGCGCCAGATCGGCATCGACTGCCTTGTTGGCGGCATCATTGTCCACCAGAACGGATGCTTCGTTGGTCATGACTTCGCGGACAATGGCCGCAATGCTCTTGCGCTTTGCAAACCACTGGCGACGGATCTTCGTCAGAATCTTGGTGGCATCGGTCTTGTCCAGCAGGATCGCGCGGGTGGACCAGCGATACGGCATGGCCAGCCGGTTCAGGTCATCCAGGATTCCGGGGAAAGTCCGGCTGGGGAAACCTGTGATGGTTAGAGTTTTCAGGTAGGCATCGCCGAGTTTCGGTTCCAGACCGCCCGAAAGCGGCTGGTCCACCAGCAGCGCGTCGAGATGCATGGGGATTTCCGGCACCCGGACCCGCTGGTTTCGGGTGGAAATGGTGGAATGGAGATAGGTGAGCGTCTCGCCGTCGTTCAGCCATGCGGCCTCGGGCATGAATCCGTCCAGCAGAGCAAGCAGCCGATCACTGCGATCGATGAAGGCATGGAGCATGCCATGCGGATCCGGTCCGTCACGTTCCCGCCCCTCATAGAGAAAGCGCGCTGCCCGGTCAGATGATTCAGCAGGCGGTAGCCAGACAAGCGTGAGAAAATACCGGCTCTCGAAATGCGCGCCCTCGTCCTCAAACTGCTCCCGACGTTCCATATCCACCATCTGACTGGCAGCGTCTGGGAAATCGCTTTCTGGGTAAATCGTGGCCGGGACGCGCTGCGCCTCCACGAACACCGCCCAGCCTGAACCCAATCTCCGCAAGGCATTATTGAGGCGTGCCGTCACACCCACCAGTTCAGCAGGCATTGCACTATCGAGATCGGGACCACGTATTTTTGCGGTGCGCTGAAAACTGCCGTCCTTGTTCAGAACGACACCACCCCCGACCAGCGCCGCCCAAGGGAGAAAGTCGGACAGGAGGGAATTCCGATTGCGATATTCACCAAGGGACATCATGGCCGACCTCCCTATGCCCGCAGCCAAGCGGGATAGCGAAGATGCCGCCGCCCCACCTCGATGAACAGCGGATCACGCTTGGCGCCCCAGACCGCGAGCGTGTGTCCTACAAGCCAGAACACCGTCCCGATCAGCCACAGCCGCAGACCCAGCGCGATAGCCGCTGCCAGTGTGCCGTTGGCAATGGCCACGGCACGGGGTGCCCCACCCAGCAGGATTGGATCGGTCAGGGAGCGATGCACCGGGACATGAAATCCTGGCACCGCGTCATCATCATATCCCGCCATCAGATTAGTGCTCCGCCCGAGAAGGAGAAGAAGGACAGAAAAAACGAGCTGGCCGCAAAAGCGATGGACAGACCAAAGACGATCTGGATCAGGCGACGAAAGCCGCCCGAGCTTTCCCCAAATGCCAGCGTCAGGCCGGTCACGGTGATGATAATCACCGAGACGATCTTCGCGACCGGTCCCTGCACGGATTCCAGAATCTGGTTGAGCGGCTCTTCCCATGGCATACCGGCCCCCGATGCCCAGGCCGATGACCCGAAGCAGAACGACAGCAGCATCGCTGTGCCGATCACACGACTATCGGGCAGGCTGCGAGCAGACCGGGCGACGGACTGGAGGCGTGAACGGGCCATCATGATGTCTCTCCCTTCCCGGAGAACGCTGTTTCGGAGGATGACAGGCTGGCCGGACGGATGCGGTAAGCGTCTGTCGCGGGATCAAGACCGTCGATTTCGGCCAGTTCGCTCAGGCGACGGGCGGTACCGCGCCCTGACAGCACGGCAATCACGTCAATGGTTTCGGCAATCATCGCGCGTGGCACGGTGACGACGGCTTCCTGGATCAACTGTTCCAATCGATAGAGGGCAGCCAGCACCGATCCGGCATGCAGAGTGCCAATTCCGCCCGGATGGCCGGTTCCCCAGGCCTTGAGCAGATCAAGGGCCTCGGGACCACGGACCTCGCCAATCGGAATACGGTCAGGGCGCAGGCGGAGTGCCGATCGCACCAGTTCGGACAGTGTAATGACACCATCCTTTGTACGCATGGCGATCAGATTGGCCGCCGTGCATTGCAGTTCGCGCGTATCCTCGATCAGGACCACGCGATCCTCTGTTTTTGCGACCTCGGCCAGCAACGCATTGGTCAGTGTGGTCTTGCCGGTCGATGTGCCACCGACCACGAGGATATTCCTGCGGGCCATGACCGCAGTGCGCAGCCAGTCCGCCTGCGCCTCTGTCATGATGTTGGCCGCGACATAATCCCCGAGCGTGAAGACCGCGACCGCCGGTTTTCGAATGGCGAAACTCGGCGCTGCAACAACTGGCGGGAGCAGCCCTTCGAACCGCTCACCCGTCGGCAGTTCAGCAGAAACGCGGGGGGCACCGGAATGTACCTCTGCTCCAACATGGTGGGCGACCAGACGCACAATGCGTTCGGCATCAGCGGCGGAGAGAATTTCCCCCGTGTCGGTCATTCCGCCTGCCAGACGGTCAGTCCACAGCCGACCATCCGGGTTCAGCATGACCTCGATCGTGGCAGGATCGGAGAGATGCGCGGCAATGGCAGGCCCCATCGCCGTACGCAGCATGGCGGAACTTCGCACCGTCCCGGGGGACAAAGGCTGATGAACTGTCATGAAAATCCCCGCTTTTTCAGAAACCTGGACACAGATCACAGGCGCGGGAAGTATTAAGAAGGGACCATTCCGCCAGTTTTCAACAGTGTTTCATCGGGCTGCGTAACGGGGCGCAACGAGGCGTAAAATTATCGGCGGGAAGCAACAGTCCGACAGATCCAACGACATAAAAAGTCAGTTCTGCCGTAATCCGAAGAGACATATCTCTGAGTCGATTCAACCTCAGGCGTGCCTTCAAATTCAGCCGTAAGCACAGACGCTGTTTCCGTTACGATGGATCTGGCTCCCCTCCGGCGGCATTGGACGGAAGAACATCTTCATGCAGGCGCCGGCCGGTTGCCAGACGCCTGCCGAGTGCTTCGATGAAGCCTTCATAACGCTCGGCCGCCTGCGCCCGTGCAGCAGCAGCCAAGCTTTCCGGCAACGCGGGCGTCATGATCATCCAGAAACGAATGAACTGGGCCAGCGTCTCGACGGTAATCCCGGTATCGCGCTCCAGCCGTGACAGGCGTTTATCGACACGGTCCAGCCGTCGGGTCAGTGCGGCCTGCCCAGTCCCCTCTTCAGGAGAGAAAAAGACAGACAAAGCCGTCTCGACCACGAGGGAACCGGACTGACGGCGGCGGATGGCCATCTCGCTGACAGCTTTGAACAGATCGGGATCGAGATAGACCGTCATCTGCTGCTTCTTGCGGGCACGTTTCATGGTCCACCGATCTCCATGCCATCATCGCGGTCAATGGCAGCCAGCCGGGCGACTTTCTGCAGATCGAGAAAGTCCCGGTCCCACCGTGTGCCGCGCTGGCTGGCCTCGGGTGGTCTGGTCTGTTCGCGCTGCTCATCCGTCTCATCATGGGGTGGAATATCGGCGGGGTCGGCATCCGGAGTGCGCTTGTGCCCGGCCCCCAGAGGTGTTTCCTCTTCCTGCGTTGGCTGTGTGGGAGCTGAGCCGTGTCCGGCTGTTTCAGGCAAGGGGCGCAGGGTCCAGTCATCCGGATGCGTTGGTGTTGACGCCTTTGCCTCGCCCGACTTGGGCGGTGGAAGCAATCGTTCCTTGAAGCGCGTATCAGCGTAATAGCGTGCCTTCTTGGCCCGGACAGGCGGGGTGCCAGCCGCCATGACAATTTCATCGGCTGGTGGAAGCTGCATGATTTCACCGGGCGTCAGGAGCGGGCGCGCGCTTTCCTGCCGCGAAACCATCAGATGCCCCAGCCAGGGGGACAGGCGATGCCCGGCATAGTTTTTCTGGGAGCGGATTTCGGTGGCGGTCCCCAGCGCATCCGAGACCCGTTTGGCAGTCCGCTCATCATTGGTAGCGAAGCTGACCCGCACATGGCAGTTATCGAGGATCGAGTTGTTCTGACCGTAGGCTTTCTCGATCTGATTGAGACTCTGGGCGATCAGAAAAGCCTTGATGCCGTAGCCTCCCATGAACGCCAAAGCGCTTTCAAAGAAATCGAGACGCCCGAGTGCGGGAAATTCATCCAGCATCATCAGCAGGCGATGATTATGCTTATGCGCGTTCAGATCCTCCGTCAGCCTGCGCCCGATCTGGTTCAGCATCAGACGGATCAGCGGTTTGGTGCGACTGATATCCGAGGGTGGCACGCTGAGATAAAGCGTGGAGGGCCGATGCCCTTTGACAATATCCGCAATCCGCCAGGCACAACGCGAGGTAACTTTCGCAACGACCGGATCGCGATACAGGCCTAGAAACGACATGGCGGTGGAGAGCACACCAGACCGTTCGTTGGGAGATTTGTTCAGCAGTTCACGGGCAGCGGATGCAACCACCGGATGCGGGCCATCCATGCCCAGATGCTTCGTCTGCATCATCGCAGCAAGCGTGGCTTCAATCGAGCGTTTCGGATCGGAAAGCAGGTTGGCAACACCGTAGAGCGTCTTGTCCTTCTCGGCATACAGAACATGGAGGATGGCACCCACCAAAAGGGAGTGTGATGTTTTCTCCCAGTGGTTCCGGCGTTCAAGCGATCCTTCGGGATCGACAAGCACGTCCGCGACATTCTGGGCGTCGCGTACCTCCCATTCCCCTTGGCGAATTTCAAGCAGCGGGTTGTAGGGATCAGAAGCAGGGTTGGTCGGGTCGAAGAGGATAACCCGGCTGAAACGCGCACGAAAGCCCGCAGTGATCTGCCAGTTTTCACCCTTGATATCATGGACGATAGTTGATCCGGGCCATGTCAGAAGGGTGGGAATAACAAGCCCGACCCCCTTGCCAGACCGGGTCGGCGCGAAACAAAGGACGTGCTCAGGACCGTTGTGGCGGAGATAGTCACGCCCATACTGCCCAAGAATGACACCGTCAGGATCGAGCAGTCCGGATTGTTGCAATTCCTCTCGACTGGCCCAGCGCGCACTTCCATAAGTCGCCGCCCGTCTCACCTCACGGGCACGGCGAACCGACAACGTGATGACAGACGCCAGTGCCAGCACACCACCACTTCCTGCGATCCACCCGCCCTGCTCGAAGATATCCGGGGCATACGCATCATAGGCGTACCACCACCAGAAGATCATGGGCGGCCAGTAGACGGGCCAATGATGCGCAAGCGTGAACCAAGGGAGGCCGAGTTGGGCCTGAAAGCCCAGTTTCCACGCCACCCACTGTGTCGCCCCCCACCACGAAGCGAGGATAATCAGAAGGGCGAGGCTAACCTGTCCCCATAAAATCCTCGATCCAGACATCACAATTTTCTCCTAACACACGACCGGAGAAATAGAAAATCTGAGTCGGACATGTTTTCAACAACGAGTGTCTCATCTGCGTAGTCGGGCGCAAAAATTTCGGCATATTATAAAATACATAATAAAGAATTATTGATTATGGAAATTTTTTACTTATATTCGGCAAATCGCTCCACATAGCATCAAATTCGTCTCGAAATAGAAGCGGGTCAACTTTTGAGATGACATCTGGAAACATCTTTGATGCAAATGGCAAAGCTGACAGGCCTTTTCTGTTTTCATGAGTCACTTTTTCCATCACGGATTGAATACCTATGTTGCCAATCACTTGGCTCAGAATCTCGAATTCGGACGCCGATATAACTGAATAAGGCGTCGTAATTAAGATATCATCCGCAATACCCTCTTCACTCAATAACCTGACAACGTGACCACGGAGCATTTCGGGAACGACTGAGCTAACAAAAAACCAGTCTTCAAGCGTAAGAACAATTGCATAAGTAGGCAGTCCATCGCGCTGCCACCGTGTAAAACCTTGGTAAGCACGATGAATGTTTTGATAATGCTGCACAATACCCGTTGCCATAATATGCAAATCTTCATCTAAGGTAGCGGTGTCCAATTTTGTTTTAGCTTCCAACCTAAGCCTTTTTGTTTTAGCTTCTATAAAGACGTGCCCTGTATTGTCTGACAACGTCCAATCAATACCATGCATCTTGTTACAGCCAATGGTATATGGCTCTTCATCCAAAATTGAAAAACGTTTATTCCCACAAGTTTTATTAAGAACTTCGCCGATGTACTGTTCAAAGGAATTTCCGTAAGGGTTACTAAAATCGGCTTCCTTAACTAAATCATAAAATACGCCAACCGTTATCCGTCGTTGTAAATGCCACGGCACAGGGCAGATCAATCGCTCAGGAAACATTTTATCGTAGCTTATAAGCGGTGTGTTAACCAATGGATTCCATGTATATACCCAATCTTGGTCATAACGTTGCTCATGACGCAGGTTTTCTTTTAGATCCTTTGTGGTAATTAAGAGGCGACGAAAAAATTCATTAGATGAGTCCTGATTAATACCCAGAAAAGAATAATCCTGATCACGACTCCCGTAGTCCCTGTTATGAAAAACTCCAGAAACTGCAACTCCTAGACGTATGAGTCTTTGCATATCCATACCGAGCTTACGAATTACAATTTCATTGACTTCATCATAACCATAAATTTTGTAGGCTCGAATTATGGGAGCTGCGCCGTCATCTATTTGCCATACAATCTGTCTATGAGCTATACGGTGTAATTCTAACATCGCATCAATGCTTCCCGTGGGATTACTATCAAATGCGACATCGTCCAAATGACGGAGCATATTGACGGCTTTCCCAAGATCAGACCAATTAGATAAACTCAAAGAACTGTCAGTGCTGCTGTTTAGAATTAACTCACGCACCAGAATATCCAACTCCCATGGAAATATGTGACCCTTTAAATCTCTACGGTGGCTAGGAATTTTCAAGAAATAATCCGACGGAAGCGGTTTATTATATAGTAAATTAAGATAAAATTGGCGAATATTAAGAAGCCCCGGTAACAAAGAGAATTTTCTCATATAATTTCTGAAAGGCTTATATTCGTCGTAAAAATTCATCTGCAAATCGGCCTTTTAATCATAGATACTTTAATTAATAAATTTATATATATTATTAATTTATTTTTTCAAACATCTCCATAATATCATGACTTGACCATTTGCCAAACATAAGTTTGACGGCCTAATGATTCCTTAAATGATCCTCCCACCTAATATCTGCATCAACAGATAATTTTAGTAGAGATCTCTGAATCTTCAGAATTCCTGTTCCCGGCACCTTCATCTAGATATCCAGTTTATGTGGCTGTGTCAGGATCACCGACATGGCCCTTGGGTGGATCGCACCGACTTCCTGATTAGCTTCTGTGGAGAGGAAGCCGAACAGGTCAACCGTCGTTTCGACTTCAGACAGTTTCCGCACTGAAGTCCATCAGCATCAGGTTCTGACAAAAAAGGCCTGCGGTTCTCCATCATTTCGCACAAACCACATGGGCCGCGATTTCCCGTCAGACGAGCACCCGGCTCCGAAAACACCGTTAGCGGTATCAGACAGCGATGTTTTACGCTTTCCCAGCGGGGCCACCACATCGAGAATGCACTACTGCCCTTGTTTGCAGCGACAGAAGTAACGCTGGAAGCAAAGGAGCCAGATAGCTGCTCCAGTTCATACGCGATGGCGTAGAGGTGGTACAGGATTATAAATAACACACTGCATTGCGGCAATGACCTGAACTCCGAACCGATTGCCATACGATCCCGGAATTTTCATTGACGCCAATCAGTCTGGTCGTTTCCAAAGCCGCGGATACCATCAAATCCCGATCCCCATGTCCCGCTTCCGTCCGAAGGACCAGTCCACGCCCCCGTCCTCCCGTGCAACACCGGAGACATGACGCCCGATCTGTTTCTCCAGCGATGGCGTCCAGGGGACAAGCTGGAACCCGAGGCCGCCGTCAATCATGGCGAAGCGCCCCGAGGCGAGAGTCAGCCGCTGCCGGTAAGTTCCTGTGACATACTCGCCGGCCTTGGCACTCTGGATGGGCTGACCAGTTTCGCGGGCCAAACGTTCGGCCACGTCCCGCATCTCCCGCGCCTGCATGGAGGCGACCATGCCACGCGGGTAGCGCACGCGCGCTCCGTCCTGTTGTGCGATCCCCTGCTCAACCAGATGAGCACTACGCTGGCGTAGCGCGTCACGGACCTCCCCCCCGAAACCACCCTTTCCCAGCGCTACCGGTTCGCGTGCGACAAGCTGGCGATCCAGCCATGTCGCGCCCCGCGCCCGCACCTGCTCGCCGATCGACAGATCGGAGCGCACCGCAAGTGTCGCCCGCCTCTGCCCCTTCGTATCCTCATAGGTCCGCAGTTCAACCAGCCCACCGTGCGGGACATCTCCGGCGGCTTCCAGTGATGGCAAATGGACATGATGCGTGCGCCCGTCCACGCCGTCGATCACCGCATAGGCACTCCCCTTCAACTCATCATCCAGACCACGCGCGACCAGACGTCCGATCACCGGCTCGGCCAGTTCTTCCCCAGCCAGTATCCATGACGACGAGGCCCGTTCGATCCCCTGTTCGCTCAGACCACGGTGCATACGTTTGATGATGTCATTGCGCTGCCCCATTTCGCGCAGGGTGGTTTCCGCCGTTTCATCCAGCCGCCATTGTCCACCCCCAACCTCATGGGCAAGGCCCATCCGTTCCAGTCGCCGCAGCCGTCCGACCTTCATGACCGCGAATGCGTCAGGCTGCCGGTCAGGCGACGGCGCCATGTCGATGATGCCGTGCTGGTTCGCGTCCTGCTGCAACTGGCGGTCCAGTTGGGTCCAGCGTTCCGCCTCGACCTGACGCTCGACGTTGCGGTGGATTTCATGGTCGGTGCGCGGCCCGAGTTCGAGCGTGACCAGGTTCTGGGCGCGGGCACGCAATCCCTCGCGGATGTAATCCTTCGAGATGACCAGATCCTCGCCGTCCTGATCCTTGCCCCGCACGATGATGTGGATATGCGGATTGTCGGTGTTCCAATGCGACACGGCAACCCAATCCAGCTTCGTGCCAAGATCCTGTTCGGCCTGGGTCATCAGTTCCCGCGTGAAGGTTTTCAGGTCCGCCATCTCGGCCGCATCCTCAGGTCCCACGATGAAGCGGAAATGATGCCGGTCGTCCTGACACCGCTCGGCGAATTCGCGCGCGGGCACATGGTCGCGCTCGGCCCCGAACAGCCGGGCCTTCTCTCCGTCCTTCGTCACCCCTTCGCGCTGGAGATAGGACAAATGGGCACGCAGGCTCGCCCGTGCGCCATGCCGGACCACCCGTGCCTTGACGATGGCAAGCCGGGTGCGCCGGGACAGGAGACGGTTGGCGCAGGTTGCCGCGCCCCTGCCCCGCCCGAAAGTGGACGGTCCCTTTACGGGACGCCCCGAGCTTGGACGGCCCATGCCTCCCGCCCGGTTGGTGGCAGCCAGCACGTGCCCGATGAAAGACCGCCTCTGGCGGGCACGGGGGGAGCGGATGCGACCCGGCCGGACCCGGAAATCGTCATCGCGGGCCATGAAGACCGCTACCTTGCGCTAACACATTGAAAATACTTACTTCACGCTGTCTGAAACCTTGGGATGGGAAAATGACCTTGTGAAAAACCCTGAAAAACCGCCCTCCCCAACCATGCCGCACCTTGCGGCTTTTATCTTGCATTAGCCCCCAAAGACCCGATCCCCAGCACAATCGCCGTTCCCCCGTCTTCCCGGCTCTCCGCGCCATCGGCATTGGCGCGTGCCCGATCATGGCGCCTGCTCCATGGAAATGGCCACGAACAGCGCCTCCGACGTGTCGCCCGATGCCTGAGGCATGTGCGGGAAATGGCCGGCAAACAACGTCTCGTTAGGCTGTTCGCGCGCAACGGAGACGCTGCTTTCGTGCAGACCGTCCGCAGGAAACGTGCGCCGGTCGAGCAGGTGCGCGACAGAGGCGACGTAGTCCCGTGTCTCGTGTGGGAGCGGCCGGCCCGTTGCAAGGTGGGCCTCATAACGGCCCGGTCCTGCGTTATAGGCCGCCAGAAATCCTGCATCCCCATAGCGGTCGTGCAGCAGGCGGAGATAGCTGGCACCGGCAAGGATGTTGTCCTGCGGGTCGAAAGGATTGCTTCCGAGCGCGAGATCGCGCCGCAACTCCTGCCATGTCGCAGGCATGATCTGCATGAGGCCCATCGCCCCTTTGGCGGAGATCGCATGGCTATCACGACCGCTTTCGACCTGCATCACCGCACGGATCCATTCGGGTGGCAGGGCAACCCGCTCTGCTGCCTGGCGGATCATTCCCTCGATGTCCTGCGCGCTGGCAGGATGCATCAAAACCACCAGCGAAGCCGTAAGCCCTGCACAGCACAACCGGGCGAAACTGGACCAGGTGCGAGCACTGGCATTGCGGTCACTCCGTCCCGCTCCTGCAATCAGGCGCATCATTCGCGTGCTCCCTGACGTTTCTGCGGGCGGTTCCAGACAAGCTGCCAGACCCGTCCACCCCGGCCCGACTGGAACAGGCTCGCGCGCAGGCCCTGTGCCAGAGAGGGATCATCGACCACCACGACGATATATTCGCCAGCGCGCTCGCCGGTGCGTGTCCAGCCCGCGCCAACTTCCGGGCCTTCGGCACTGTCACCGAGATGGATGCGATAATCCGGCGCGTTGCCGCCGTCCGGTGTCTCCACACGCACCAGCGTCAGTTCGGCATCCAGTGCGAGTGTGCGCAGACGTCCGGAAAAGCCATCAGTCGTGCGCGTGAAGAGTCCAATCTGCGCCATGTCAGTGATCCTTTGAGGTATGAGAAGGAGGCGGGCCGTCGGCAGGCGCAGGGCCTGCACCAACCCAGAGCGGCGTCGCGCGTCCGATCACGCTGCTGACCGGCAGGGGGCCGAAATACCGCCCGTCGAGACTGCGAGGTTCGTGCGCATTCATGACGAAGAGTTCGCGTACACCGAGACGGTGACAGCCCTGCCAGACGGGCAAGGGACGGCGCCGATGATCGGCAGGCAACGCGTCACCTGTAGCCCGACCATCGATCGTGATATGACTGCCGGCGCGGCAGACTGTCTGTCCGCCGACGGCCGCCACCGGTTTGAGCAACGGCACACCGCGCGGCAGATACCCGCCACGCGCCAGCATGTCGGCATCGCGTTCCGGCAGGTGGAGTGCGACCAGATCCCCGACTTGAGGAGCCCGCACCGGGTGCAGACGATACAGCCCTACGGGCACGCTGGCGGTCGCGTTCCAGATCAGCCGCGGCGTCGGATGCTGCGCCATCGACAGACCGACGCCAAATGCTGCGAAATACGTAGTGAAGAACCAGCCCCGCCGCGTCATGACACGATCCTCCGGCGTAGCCACGCAGCGTGTCGGGTTGCGGAATAGCTGGGAATATTCTGACCATCTGGTCGTGACCGCCCGAGCTGTCGCCAGTATTCCGGATCAACATCGACGGGATTGATGCCCTGCCGTTCCACCGTCTCGATCACAGACAGCACGGCGCGCACCTGCGGCCAGCCCGTGAACAGCAGCAGACGCTCCGCACCTGTGGGCACGAACGGCAGGCGGTCGCGCGGCTCGCCAGCCAGCGGCGCCCTGATGATATCGATGCAGCAGGTTGTCGTCCCGCAATCCGCCTGCGTCCAGCGTAACAGGGCGAAGACCGCACCGGGCGCAAAGCTCAGACGACGGCGATAGCGATCGATCGGGTGTGTTTCCAGAGCGTGCCCGAAGCGAAGCCACTGTTCGATGCGCTTCTCAAGCCAGGTCAGTTCGAGATGCGTCAGCACCTCGCACGATGGGTGCATCATGCGCGTTCTCCGGCAGGGAATGGAAGAAGGGATGCGAGACGATCAAGGGCGCGCTGCGCCATCTCGGCGTCGATCTCACAACCGACGTAGCGGCGACCGGCAAGACGGGCCGCGACACCCGCCGCGCCCGATCCGGCAAACCAGTCCCCGACCAGGCCATTAGGCGGGCAACTGACCCGGACGATCAGATCCAGCAGAGCCACGGGCTTCTCCGTGGGATGGATCGCGCGGCCATGTACGTTGCGGAAGCGTTGCACCGACCGGGCCAGACGGGGGCCGCCATCGACGCTGCGATACGATGCCGCACCGATCGCGCCGGTATGGGTGGGGCGCATCTTGCGGCGCACCACCCGCCCCCGCGCGTCGTCTGTCGTGGCAACGACGTTGTAGATGTCGCGCCAAGGGCTAGCCTCCGGATGGAACTGCACCAGCAGTTCATGCACGCGACGGAAACGATCTGCATGAAAGACGCTGCCGTTCTGCTTCTCCCAGACGATCTCCTGAGCCTGCCTCAAGCAGGCCGCCCGGAAATCCGGCGCGGTAGCCATGAAGCTGCGCAGAGAGCCGAAGACCCAGAGCGAGCCGTGAGGCTTCAATGCCTTTGCCGCCAGCGGCAGCCATCCACGCACGTGCCGATCCCACGCCAGCGATGTCTCGCCATAGGGCGGATCAGCGATGATCAGATCAAAAGGCCCGTGATCAGGCATCAGGAGCCGGCAATCGCCGCAAAGGAGGGTCATGACCAAATCCCCCGCTCCATACCGCCGCATCTGCCCGCCGCCATGGACCACTGCGCAGAACTGTCGGAAAATGTCGCGACAGAATCGTCGGTTTTTATGATAGTCGAAGACTCACGCACGCGCTCCAGCGCGGTGTACAAGTACAGAATAGTTATAATATTTAGTACCTTTAGAGAGCGCGAATTTCTCCTTTTATTCCAAATTGTTAGAGGGATTTCCCGTTCCTGATAGGTCGAGAATCCGATTCCTGATAGGTCGATGGGCATCAGGAGTCCTCCACATGGTTATCCACAAGCTCTTGTGGGTAAGTTTCTTTGCTGGGATCAGGGGAGAAGCGGAGAACCGGCACATTGCTGGCATCGGTCTCCAGACGCAGGCGGTAGCCCGGCAGGGTGTCCGCCGCGATAAGGCGACGGATTTCGAAAACGAACCGGGGATAAGGAGAGCGGGATGCGGATTTACGGTAAAGATGGGGCAGATCGAACGCCCAACCATCGGACTGCCGACCGGCATGACGGCGAACGAGGAGATACAGCCAGCGCTCGAACCCGCCGGTCAGGGCGAAGTAACGGGGATCAAGCGTGAGCACGCCCCGTCGACCGATGGCATCGCAGAGCCATTGGGGCAGGATCAGGTCCAGTTCTCCACGCCGTTCCTGCCAGGCTATCAGCCACGAGAAGCTCTGCGCGCCGTCACGGGTCTGGCGCAGCGATGTCGTCACTTGGGTTCCGTGCAGCCGGTCCAGCGCCGTCCGAAGGCGCTCATAACGAATGGCAGCCGGGTCGCGCCCGGTGAAGCGCAGCACCTCACTCATGCTGCCCTGCACGCGCGGTGAGACCGGAATACCCTGCCTGCGCGCGGCCACCAGCCGGGACACAGCCCAGATCAGGATATCGGCATCCCATATGGTTGCCATCGGACCGTCATCGCGACCTGACACCAGCATGGTGACACGCCCCATGATAAAGCTGACAGGCACATGCCGGGGGGATTTGCTCAGGCTGAAGAACGGCCATGACATGAGATCGATCAGCAGGCAGGGCGAGAGAACCGGTGGCATCGGACGCGCACTCATGGCCGACGCTCCAGCCTTCGGCTTCCGATCACACGGGCTTTTTCATAGGACTCTTCGGATGTGGATTTGCAGGCGACATTCTCGATCCAGTGCCGGATGTCGTTGACATGATAGAGAACCCGGCCGCCCATCTTGCGAAAGACGGGCCCACTACCCCGGCAGCGATAGCGCTCCAGCGTTCGTGGCGAGATGTTCAGCCGGTGGGCGGCCTGTGGGGTAGTGAGCAGTTGTTCGTCGAGAAAATTGTCCTGACGCGGATGTGACGGCGTCATGCTGGCCTCCGTCGGTTCGGGCGTGACTGGGCGCAGCGTGGACGGGAACTGTCGTGGCGGGGACGTACGCAGATTGGGGCCGTCTATGGGCGTACGTGCCGGGCGGCATCGTCCGGACGGTGAAGCAATCTACCGGGAGAGACGGAAACGGGCTGGTCTGAGAAGGGTGAGATATTCGCGCTCTTCGGCAAGCCGTGTTGCCTTACGCAGCAGGCGCCCAACACGTCCACGCTGGGAAGAGGTGTCCCATTGCCGTGCGTTCATGTGTCTTACGGACGGATCAAGAACCACACCGATATCGCGATGGGAGGCACCAGTTCGTCGTCCGGCATAGGCACAGATGGCATCTGCGATAAAACGCGCACGGTAAAGCGGCAGCCCCAGCGCCCGGGATAAAGGCGGAACGGGCATTCCGGAAAGATAGCGAATGAACCTGCGCACTTCTGCAATCCGCAGTTCTTCACCTCCGTCCAGAGGAATGAGGACTGCAGCGCGATCACGTGCTTTCGCATCACGGATCTGGACACGGTAGGTGTTTCCGTCGTGATGCAGGGCGAAAGATTTGCTCTGTAATCCCTGTCGTTCTGTGGCCATGGACGCAAAGAGAATGACTGGCAACCTACGGGAATCAAAGCCAGTAGGTGCTTCCACGATGACTGTGACACCGGGATAAAATTCCGGAGCCCAGAGCGCCGGTTCTATCCATGCGGGGATTTCCGGTTCAGCCGGTACAGGATAACCCCCAGTGGCGAGCAAACTGCTCCACCAGTTCATGTCGCGAACGAATACTCCTAAGCATCCCGAGTTGCCGACCAAGAGACTGATATCCCGTGACGTAAGCAGGAATCCGGCGCAACAGTTCATGCGCAAGCCCGGGCGCATCGAGGTGGTGCAGATGTGAGCGAAAACGTGGATCGTGCCAGTCGGGCTGTTTGTCCATGGCAGTTCTCTCCCATTCCCCGCCAGAACTACCGAGATGGCCAGAGCACGTCATAGATGCCGCGAGGAAAGCGCTGCATCCCGAGATGATGCATAACCGGAATGTTTTTAATAGACCTTCCTTCGATTTGCCAACGAGCACGACTGTTTTTCGATAAAAGCTCACTATTTTCAGGTGGATCTGTCAGCCGGGTTGCCTTTGGTACGCGTGTTGGAAAACGAGGCAGTGCTTCCTTGAATGATGGCATCATGACGATATCGTGAGCACTGAAAGCTGGGCTCACCACAAGAAGAAGGGCTGCGAAGCCCCCCGTCAGGCGGGGGGCTCTGCATCGCGTCGGGCAAGCGCCTCATTGAGTTCGCGCTCGATCTGTCGGCGCTCGCGACGGCTCAGGTGAAAGCTGGTCAGTTCGGCGCGCAGCATCTGGATATGGTCGTGATGCGTGGTCATCGTCCTGCTCCTTTCGTTTCTCGAAGACAGGACGGACGGCTCATGCCGGGGCGGACCGGGTCAGGGATCGCCGCAGGCGACCGGCTTGCCGGCGCGTGGGGGAGCCGATTTTGTTCGGTGCGCCCGGCACGGGTGCGCCGGGCAAAATTGGGGGGACCACGCGTCCTTGACCCGGTTCGCCCTCGCGCATGGTACAATGGGAAGACTGAGGGAAAGCCTCATGTTCCTCCTGCGTCTCACGTCGGGCGACCAGCGCTGCCGCCCGCGCTCCGGAAAAGCACGTGGGAAAAGAGGCCCGGAAGGCCCCGCCCGGGGAGACCGGGCGGGGTTGGTGGTGGGGAGCTTACTCCCCGTTCCGGCTGCGGGGCCGGGTCCAGATGAGGGTGTAGCCTTCCCCTTCCTCATCGGTGAACAGATTGGCGAAGATCGGGGCGGCGAAGGAGGGATCGTCCAGCTTCAGGCTCAGATAGGTGCGGCCTTCGCTGGAGCGGCGGGTCCATGCGGCGCCGAGTTCAACCCGTCCGAGGTAGACGCGGTAGTTGGGGGCGTTATCGTTGGCCCGGTTGGTTTCCGCCACCAGGCGGACGTTGCGGGCCTGCAGGGCCAGGGTGACGATTTCGCCTTCGAAGCCTTCGCCCACCTTCTTGAAGGAACCGATGTTAGCCATTGTCGTATCTCCATGCTGTTATCGGGCCGCGACCACCGTGGCCTCGATGGCGATCGACCAGCCGGAGGCGAGCGGCAGAGCACCCTTCAGGGCCGTAGCGCAGCGGAGGACGGCAGGGCCGGAACTTTCTTGTCTCGCGAGGAATGACGGCGCCCTCGGGGTCCTCATGCGGCCTGCCGCATGGGGTGGGGGTCCGTCAGGGGAAGAAAGTTTTGGCACGCCGTTGTGGCCAGCCGATCGAGGCGCAGCCGGTCTTCGGCTAGATCAGCCATCCGACCGAGGCCATGGTGTGCGGACCCGCCAGCCCCATGGAGAGACGATGCCGGCATGACCGGTCCGAGAGGTGGGGAACGTGCGACACAGGAGAATATCGCGCTCGCCCGGTGCGACCGTCTTCCATGCTGGTGGCGCGGATGCGGCCAGACACCCGCCCCCGACTGCCACGTCCCTGCTGCGAACGGTTCGGGCCGCATCCTCTGGACCCGTCGCTCCAACGAAGGCTGGCCAGCCGGTTGCCCGCTGGACGTTCCCTCCTTCGCCATTGCTGTTTCGATCTGTTCACTGATGAGGAAGGGGACCACCGCTCCCTCGTCCGCCGGTCTCGCGGTTGGAATGCGGTGAGAGGTCACACTCCCCGTCCCCGATCTCTCCGGGTGGGGCCTTCCGGGGCGCGGTCAATCCCGTTTGCTTCGACTGGCAGCGCAGGCAACGGGGAGCCCGACGGACAGTTCTGATCGATCGTTACCACGCGAAAAATCGGTTGTGGTACTGATCGTTTTCGGGATGCATAGAAAAAGACAATGGCGCTTACGCGCCACTGTCCTTGCGGAACCTCCAGACCGGGATACCCATCTGTTTGGCCTTGTCAGCCAGATTGTCCTGAATGCCCGATCCGGGGAATACCATGACCCCGACGGGCTGGACTTTCAGCAGAGCGTCGTTGCGCCGGAACGGGGCGGCCTTGCCGTGCCGGTTCCAGTCCGGCTTGAAAGCGATCTGCGCGACCTCGCGATGATCGGCCCAGCGGGAAGCGATGAATTCCGCTCCTTTCGGCGAACCGCCGTGCAGCAGCACCATGTCAGGGTGCTTCTCTCGCACCTTGTCGAGACGGTTCCAGATCAGGTGATGATCCTCGTAATCGAGCCCGCCGGTGACCGCGACCTTTGGTCCGGGAGGCACGAGCAGTTCGGTTTCGGCCTTGCGGCGGGCGTTGAGGAAATCGCGGCTGTCGATCATCGATGCCGTCAGGGTGCTGCGGCTGACCAGCGAACCAGAACGCGGTCGCCAGGGCGACATGGTCAGGCGCTCGAACTGGTCGCAGGCGAGGTCGCGGAAGATCTCGTAAGCGTTGCGTCGCTCCAGCAGGGTCAAGCCCTCGGCGATAAGGCGTTCCAGTTCCACGGAGCGAATCTCGCTGCCATCCTGTTCCTGCTGGCTGCGTTTCTGTGCCGCCTCGTTGCGATCCAGATCGCGCTCCACCTGCCCGACCATGCGGTGAAAGACGTTGACCGTGGACCAGAGCAGCGGTTCGAGATCGGGTTCCAGCCTTGTGTCGGTCAGCGTGGCGGACAGGGCGTCGAAGATATCGGCAACCGCACCCTCGATCTGGCTGGCGTCAGGCAAGGGCCTCGGGTCCGGCTCGTCCTCGAAGGGACGGTGGCCATAAAGCTGGAGTTCCGCCAGCACATGGGCGGTGGAAGAGGTGGCGTGTGCGGGTTCGAAATCGTCCTGTGTGCGGGTCATGGGTCTGTCCTCCGGTCTTGGCCGCGCCCCTCGCGGCCTTTCCGGGGGCGGAAAGCGGCAGACGAAGGCCGGGCCGGAACCGCGCAACGCGCGGCCGGAACGCAGTGGAGGATGGTAGGGAGCCGGCTATTTTGTTTCGCGATGCAAAGCGCAGCACGCGCGGCGGAAAATAGCCGGCTCCGCCATTGCAGGCCCGGCCTGGCTGACGCCCGCTCCCCTCCAGAAAAGGCCGCGGGCGCGCCCCATCCGGAAACAGGACAGCCCCGCACCACACCGGAAAGAAGATAACCCGCACACCCCCTTCCCGGCCCGCCTCAGTGCGTGAACGAATGCAGGAACTGCGCCACGTCCTGCGGGGCAAGCTGGGGATGCAGGATCGCCCGCATCGCCCCGCGCCCGAGATAGCGCAGATCATCGTTGAAATCCGCCAGACGCGGTGACAGCACGAGGCAGTCGATCCCGGCCTCCTGCGTCCGGGCCATCAGGGTCGCCGCCGCATGGTCTCCGGCCGGGTCGTCATCGCGCATCACGTAGAGGCGGCGCAACGTAGGCGGAAATGTCATGGCGGCGAGATGGGCCGAGGACAGGCACGCGGCCAGCGGCAGATCGGGCATGACGTCGTGGAGCGAGAGCACCGTCTCGATCCCCTCGCCTGCCGCCAGAACGTCGGACACCGTGCCAAAGCGCACGGCATTACCGCGCAGGTCGCCCATGGCCCGGCGAGGCATTTCGACAGGCGCCTTGCCGCGTCCATCGCGCGCCAGCCAGGTGCGATGCACACCGGTCACACGGCCTTCGAGATCGGCGACAGCGGCGATCATGGCAGGCCAGGTCTCGGTCGGGCTGTCAGCATCGGCGCGATAATAGCAGTCCGGGTGGAAACGCAGCGACGACAGGTCCGTCAGGCGGGTGAGATCACGATGGCGCAGCCAGGTTTCCGCCTGCGTCCCGGCAATCGGGCGGGACATGGCCCAGAGCCTTCGTGCCGCATCAGCGGTTCCTGATGCCTGCGGGGAAGCGTCATGCCGCCCGAACGCATCGGAACGACCGCGATCAGAGGTCGGTCGTGGCTGTGGTTGCGGCAGGCAGAGAAAGCGCCGGGCCTCGTCGGCGACATCACGAAAATCCAGCAGCCCGAGGCTTTCGCGGATGATGTCGAGCAGATCGCCATGCTGCCCTGTCGCGCCATCCGTCCATTTTCCCGCACGGCCCCGGCCGTCCGGTGCCCCATGCAGACGGACATAGAGCGACCGTCCCGGCGTGTTATGAACGTCGCCGACCAGCCAGTAATTGCCATGCCGTCGCCCGGCCGAGAGGTAATGGCGACACACCGCTTCGGCGTTCTCGGCCAGCCTGCGGGCCAGATCGCCAGCGTCCCATGCGTGCGCGTCTGTCATTGCACCCTCCCTGCAGGCTTGAAGACGCCATAATTCCCCCGTAACGGCAGGAGCAGCGGGTTTCGGCCCGACAGATAACGAAGGATAGTCCCATGAAGATTGCCGATCTGGTCGATCATATCGCCACCACCACCGACACGAGCAAGACCGATACCCGCAAGGTGCTGGACGCGCTGATCGAGACCATGACCGCTGCTGCCAAAGCGGGTGACGAAATCACCCTGCCGAACTTCGGCAAGTTCAAGATGAAAGAAGTCGCCGCTCGTGAAGGCCGCAACCCGGCCACGGGCGCGACCATCCAGATCGCGGCCTCGCGCAAGCTGGCCTTCACGCCTGCCAAGGCGCTCAAGGACAGCCTGAACGACTGACCTGCCGACAGGCAAAAGGCGGCGGACCTCGTCCGCCGCCCCTTCCCCATCATGCCGGTTTCTGATGATGGGCGCGTTCATCCGACCTTCTCCATCAGTTTGCGCGCCCTGCCCTCCAGATCGAGCCGTGTGTCCTGGTTGGTCTTCGTCCGCGCCAGCGCCGTAATCCCCTGCACGAAATCAAACACGCTCTCGGGCTTGCGCCCTTCCTCGTTCAACACCGTCTCGATGATTTTCGCGGTTTCCGGTTTTGAGAACCCGCGACGACGCAGGAACGTTTCACGATCATCATCGTTCTTCGCCACCAGAGCGCGACGCGAGGCCTGAATGCCCGAGATGAACGAGGCCGGACTGGCCGTGGCGAAACTCCGGAGCGCCGGCGTGGCCTGGTGCACGAAACGGGATGCTGCAAACTTACTATGCCGGATCGTGATCTGTTCGAAATTTTCCACACCCCACAGCATGCGGTTCTGGCATACTCCACGCAGATAGAATGACGCGATGCCGAGGCTTTTGCTGCCGACCTCGCTGTTCCAGGCATAGAAGCCCCGGAAATAGAGATCAGGATCGCCATTGGGCAAACGTCCTGCCTCGATCGGATGCATATCATCGACCAGAAACAAGAACACGTCCCTGTCTGACGCATACAGCGTCGTGGTTTCCTTGGTGATATCGACGTAAGGATTGTGGGTCATGGTCGCCCAGTCGATGACACCCGGCACCTTCCAGTTGGTATCGCCCGTACCATCGCCCGCGATCTTGCGCACCGCGCCCACCAGTTCGTGGTCCCAGATGCGGCCGTAATCGGGACCGGTTACGGCGCGCAGCTCGACGCGCCCGTCTTCGGTTTCCAGCGTTTTCACCAGCTCAGCCCGATGCGACAGCAGGCCATGCTGCAGGTTGATCGCCGCGAGTGGCGCTGGAAGATTGCGCAGGTAGGACGAGGGTGCGCCGACAAGGCTGCACATCTGGCCGAACGACCAGTGTGTGGGTGCGATCGGCTCATTCTGCCCCGGCACGGTCAGGGTGAGACGTTCGGCTTTGTCGCGGCTGGCCTCGACGCGGATGGCACGGCTTTCCACCGTGCGGGCCGTGGCGCGCTCGGCACGGGCAAGTGTGGCGGCGTGCAAATCGGACAGGGACAGGTAACGCTCGTCATCGGGGCGCGAGAACCACTCCGAAGACACGCGGGCATTGCGGCCGCCACGGGAGGGATCGATCCGGAAGCCACCGGACGCGGCGCCACGGGACGCAGGGGGCAGGATGGTGGTCGTGGTCATGGAAAACTCTCCTCTATGCCGGTTATTCGGCACAAAAGGCGAAGCCGCCCTCTCCCTCTTTCCGGGGCGCCGGACATGAAAAAAGCGGCTTCCGGGCACCGGAAGCCGCTGTCTCAAAGTTCCAAACCTCATAAAGGCTACTCGGCAGCGATAGCGTCCATCGTTGCCGTTTCAACCGGCACCTGCTCTGCGCCTCCTGCCGTGCGCAACGTCTCAGACAGCCAGCCCGAACCATCAAGCAGTCGCTCGGCCTCGCGGGCCATGTCGGGCTTCTTCAGATGCGCAATGCGCTCGACCGCCTCATCGCCGCGCGCTTCCCGCACCGCCTGCAGGATACGCGTCTTAGTCACCCGGCCGAGATAGTTCTCGACGGTCGGCTGCCAGCCCGCCTCCACCAGATCAAGGCTAAGGGCCGATGCCAGGCGGTCTGCCCGTTTGAGGCGCTCGGTCACGCTGCGCTGGGACACCGCGCCATAGGAGGGCATGCGCTCATAAAGCGCGTTAACGCCGAAGGACAGGCAATGGGCCAGCAGGGCGATGCGGCTGGTATCATCAAGCCCGGCAATCCAGCGCCACAGCGCATCCTCGTCCTCAGGCAGATCGTGCTTCCAGCCCTCGTTACGCTGACGCAGCGCATGGGCTGGCACACTGCCCGGCATGTCAGGTGAATGAACGGGCAGCGGGATTTCCCGGACATAGGCTTCAAGGCAGTCAGCCCCCGGTGTCTGCCAGTAAACATCGCGTACCAGTGTGTGCAGGAATTCGGTCAGGGCGATGTGCGGATTGCTGGCAAAGGCATCCCGCAGGGCCAGCGTGCGCCAGGCCGTCAGTTCGGTGAGAAGCCGGTCAGGCAGTGGTTTGATCCCGTCTTCTTCCTCGGGCTCAACGTCGGGAGAAGTGCTATCTCCCCCTCTGCCCCCGTCACCGCCATCATCAGCAAGACGTTCATCCCGCCCATTATACGCAGCATGATCGGTCTCTTCGGGCTCGGTCGGCATGTCCTCGGGCAGCACGAAGCCCCGCTCCACCTGCAATGTGCCATCGCTGGCGAGGCTGACGAAAGCGCCTGCCCGCGCCATGTCGGCAGGATCGAACGCCAGAGGTCGTTCCTCCAGGACAAGGATGGCCTGTTCGATCCCGCCCAGCCTTGCATCCACCTCGTCTGGATATTCATCGGCCTGGGCATATTCGGCCTCGATGGTTTCCTGCTCCGCACGCAGGACTTCGAGACGGGCGGCTTCCTCGTCGGAGAGCGACACTTCCGTGCCATCAATTTCCGCGAACTGCCGTGTGTGCCCCCACGGTAATGACAGGGCCGTCTCCACCCATTTCCAGCCCTCGGCACGAATATCTTCGGCGGCAGCGTGCAGTTTTTCCATGACCAGCCGGTCCAGAATGGCCGGATCCTGCAGCCAGCCCCCGTCGTCTGCCTCGAACAGGTCGCGCATGATGTGGCCACCGGCCGTGACATAGGCGTCCAGCCCGACGAAGCGGGCGCGCGCGTCCGATGCCCGGACGGTCTTTTCCGTCAGCATGCGGCGGATGACGTAGGGCTCGCGGTTATGGCTCTGGGACACGATCTCCCAGACCTGTTCCTGGCGGACATGATCATCGCTGATGGAAAAGGCCATCAACTGTTCCAGCCGCATCCCGTCCTGCTCATAGATTTCAAGCAACCTGTCGGACACGGTCATCAGCCGCAGACGCTGTTTAACCACGGCCGGTGCGACGAAGAACGCTGCTGCGATTTCCTCCTCGGACATGCCCTTCTCCAGCATGTCACGAAAGGCCCGGAACTGGTCCAGCGGATGCAGGGCCAGCCGCTGGACGTTCTCGGCCAGAGAGTCCTCCTCGGCGAGAATGGCCGACCCGGCCTCGCGCACCACGCAGGGCACCGGGGCGGTCTTCGCCAGTTTCTTCTGCTTCACCAGCAGTTCGAGCGCGCGAAAGCGCCGTCCGCCGGCTGGGACTTCGTAAGTGCCGGTCTCGGCCCCTTCGCCATCAAGCATGGGACGGACATTCAGGCTCTGCAGCAGCCCGCGGCGCTCGATGTCGCGGGCGAGTTCCTCAATCGACAGGCCGGACTTCACGCGTCGCACGTTGGACTGGGACAGCACCAGCCGGTTGAACGGGATGTCGCGGGACGAACTCAGGCTGATTTTGGGAATAGCGGTCGCCATGGCGAAAAGCTCCATGACGGGCGGACAGGAGACTCTCCCCTACCCTCTCAACCCGTCACGAAAATTCGCGCAGCCCTCTGACTCTGGTGTTCACACCGAAACAACCCCCCACCCACTTTTCCGGTAGGATAAGGTCAACAACCATCCGTGCTATGTGCGCAAAGGCGACAGAAAGCGTAAAGCACAGGTAAACGACCTGTAGTTAAAACAGTCCAATAAGTAGTCTACGACCCCAGAGCCAATTTGCCTTAGCCTCTCAAAAGGAAGATAAAAACATCGAATTCTTCGAAGTCAATCTTCTATTTCAAACAAAAATCCGAAAAAATTTTCCATCAGCGAATATACTCTTTGGCATAAAATACCGATATCCGTCTATTTTCCGTGCATAGGGTTGAATGCATCCGTTTCGACTTAAATATCCCCCCCCTCACCACTTATGTTCTCTGCTGTATTCATTTCAGTGATGCCGTTCAGCGAACTGTCAGCTTCATCTGGTATGATATCGGACATGTCGCAGTTTTTTTCACGTGTTAATACATACAGGCAGCATAATTTTATGTGTGATCGTGATGTTTATTATCTGGGTTCGCGCTCCAGATCAAAAAAAATGAGAAAAAATATAAAACATACATATATATATTATATCTTATTTATTTTACTTTCCCCTATTCTACTTTCAGAAGCGAAAGCAGAAAATATTACGTTCGCCCAAGCTGTTGAAGCAGCGTGGGCTGCCGATCCCAGTCGGACTGAACTGAATACAAACTATCGCTCAGCAGCAGCAAGAGCAGAAGCAGCCGGTTCCTGGTTTGCCGGCGGCCCAACTGTCTCGGGTCAGTATTTCGATGATCATGCCATAGGCAGCAACGAAGGATACACAACCTACCAGGGTGGTGTGTCTGTTCCTTTTTGGCTTCCTGGACAAGGTAGCGCAACTGTGGGAGTTGCCAGAGCAGAAGCGCTTACCATCCAGGAACGGCTGCATGTGGCGCGAATGGCGGTGGCCATGAGAGTTCTGGATACATCAGCCAACGTCGTTATGGCTCAGCGCCGACTGGCAATCGCACGCATCCAGAAAGACACACTGGAAAAAATCCGGGCCTCAGTAATCCATGGGAAGCACATCGGGGAGATGACTCTTGCCGATCAGCAGATCATCGCTTCTGAAATCGCAAATGCAGCCAATGAATATTCCCAGTCTGAAGAGCAGGTCGAGACAGCGACCTCAGCGCTTCGTATCTTGCTGGGTCGCCCGGCCGTCCCCGATATCCTCTCATTTGACAATGTGGCGTTAGCGCATCACGGACTCTTCTCTGCCGAAGCCCTCGAAAATAATGATCCTCGCGTCAGAGCCGCCCGTCAGGCCGTGCATACAGCAGAAGCTGGCGTGCATCTCGCCAAAACCTCTTTCATGCCGAACCCTGAAGTTGGCGTAGCTGCAGTTCACGAAAAACAGTATGGCAGCCCGTGGGACGACCGCGTGGGGGTAACAGTTTCCATCCCGCTTCCCAGCGATGTCCGCAACGTTCCCATGGAAGCGGACGCCCGCAACAAGCTGGCAGCGGCTATCAGTCAGGAGCAGCAGGCTCGCCGCAATGTCAGGCAGGAACTTGCTCAGGTTTTTTCTCACCTGACGGCCACGAAAGATATGTTCAGAAATTCTGTTCTGTCCGCTGAGAATATGAACAGGCGCGCAAATGAGATGAATCGATCATGGCAGGTCGGTGAGACATCATTGGTCGAACTGTTACGAGCCAGATCCGCTGCCAGCAGGGCTTTGCAGCTCCGCAATCAGGCGGAAGTTGCCTGGCACGCTGCCATCATACGAACATTGATCGCCGCAGGAGAATTCCAGTGACTATTTCATCTGTCTCCATGAAAGACTGGAAATATTTACTCTGTGTCATGATTATTTTTCGCATTACTGAGCCGCCTGCACGAGCCGCCGGCAGTGCGCCGATTGTCGTAATGGGAGAGGCGGCGCAGAAGAATTCTGCTCTGGTAATCTCGATCGCAAGGAGTGGTACACTCGCAAAAAATCTGGATGCAATGGGAACCGTCACAGCCGAGGCGGGGCATGTCGTCCGTATTCACCCAGCAGGGTCCGGTAAAGTTCTGAATGTTGCTGTGGTACCTGGTCAGCATGTGCATAAAGGAGAGACGCTTCTTACCTATCAGGATCATTCATTACATCTGGTCCGCCTTGAAATGACAAGAGCACAGGCGGCACTGACGACAGCGTATGCGGCCTCTCAGAATGCAGCGTCAGCCTACCACCGGGGGTATGAACTGGAAGGCACAACAGTTGCAGCAGGAGAGACCAGGCGTCGCCTGGCCATATTCCAGGCAGCAAAAGACGATGTTATAGCCCGACAGGCTGATGTCGATACGCTGAAGCATCAACTTGAAGAAGAATACAACTCCGTTACGGAATCAGATAAAGCCCAGACCAGTCCGCTGGACGAGACATCGTCAATCATTGCCCCGACCACAGCAGAAGTACAGAGTGTGTTCGTTGGCGTTGCTGACGACATTTCCCCTGCGACGGAACTGATAGGCCTGACAGACATGTCATCGGTATGGATTGTTTCTGACATCCTGCCTCAGGATGCCGCTCAGGTGGTCCAGGGCGGCGAGCAGACCACCGAACTTACATCGGACACAGGGACGACATTACTGAAATCGAAAATAACTTCGGTAGGGAGTATGGCGGATCCGGTCACAGGCCTCGTCCGCGTCATAAGCACGGCCCCCAATCCAGATGGCAGTCTTCATCCAGGCATGTTTCTCAATACCCATCTGCCAACACGCGAAAAGACGGCAGGCATCATTGTGCCGGAGAACGCTGTCACAGAAATCAACGGCGTAAGCACTGTATTTGTGCCGGTGAGTCCAAACCGGTTTCGAGCACAGGACGTGCATGTTGGTGCTACGGGCAATGGACAGAAAGTCATTACCTCTGGCCTCTCCGCAGGTGAGCGGATCGTAACGCAAGGCGCATTCGCCCTGAAGGCGGTGATGCTGGTGTCAGATATGAATGATGGAGACTGAAAGCGTCATGCGTAGCGTTCTCTCCGCCCTGCAGACCCGACGCTGGCTAGTCCTTGGGGTAATCTTCCTGACATTCATCGCCGGGTGTATGATCGTGCGTGGCCTTCCCGTGGAAGCCGTGCCCGACATTTCGCCCCGGCAGGTGCTCGTTTCCGTTGTTGCTCCCGGCCTCGCTACGGAAGAAGTCGAACGGCTGATCACCTTTCCGATCGAGGCCAGTATGGCCGGCATCCCGGAGATGACAGATCTACGGTCGGTCTCCCGTTCAGGAGTCTCGGTCGTTTACATCCAGTTCGCGGATGAGACGGACATCAATCTTGACCGTGCTCGTGTGGAAGAACGGATTCAGCAGGCCAGAGGCATGATATCTGTGCCGGGAGTCAGTGTGAATATCGGGCCTCTGGCAACAGGGCTTGGTGAAATCATGCAGTTGCAGATCAAAGGCGACGGTTATTCGCTGATGGATCTGAACCGTCTGATGACATGGACTGTCGCACCGCAGTTGAAACTGGTTCCGGGCGTCGTGGACGTGAACGTGAACGGTGGTGCCGAACAGACATTTCAGGTCGCTCTCGATCAGGCCCGCCTTATGGCACTGGGTGTGTCAGTTGATGACGTCTTCCGGGCGGTGGATGGCAATAACTCCGCATCAGGAGGTGGATGGATTGAGCATGGTGAAGAACAGCAGATCGTTGTCGGACGCGGCCTGATCGGTTCACTTGATGACTTTGGGTCCATTCCCGTCCGGGCCAACACTAACGGTTCCGCCATTTTCCTGCGGGATGTCGGGCACATTTCCATGGGACCGAGAACACGACTGGGTGCCGTCACCCGTGATGGTCAGGGCGAGGTTGTCATTGGCGTCATCATGATGCGCATGGGAGCGAGTTCCGACACCACCTTAGCCGCCATCGAAGCAGCACTTCCCGGCATTCGTCAATCTCTTCCTAAAGGTGTGACGCTTGACCCTTATTACGTGCGTTCAACGCTGACAGACAGCACCATCAGGACCGTGAAAGAAAATCTTGTCGTTGGAGCACTCCTGGTCATCAGTGTTCTGATCGTGGTGATCGGTGACTGGCGGGCGTCACTGGTCATCGCGTCAGTCATCCCGTTTGCGCTCGTCTGTGCAATGGCTGGCATGCGATGGTTCGGAATTTCCGCCAATCTACTCAGTCTTGGCGCCATCGATTTCGGCATGATCGTCGATAGTTCTCTCGTCGTGGTCGAAAATCTCATGACCCATCGCGCTTGTGACCGGGCCAGTGGGCAGAATACACCGCTGGCTTCCCTCGCAGTCTCAGCGGCAACCGAAGTACTCCGTCCCGTAAGTTTCGGCATTCTTGTCATTGTGATGGTCTACCTGCCGATCCTGACATTGCAGGATATCGAGGGCAAAATGTTCCGCCCCATGGCGCAGACGGTCATCATGGCGCTGTTGGCCTCTCTGCTCTATTGTATTGTCGGGATACCGGTGATTGCGGCTTTGGCGATGAGGTCTGCAAGCCATCATGACGATACCCGTCTGGTTGCTTTTCTTCGTCGTGGTTATGGTCCCATGCTGAACTGGTGTGAAAACCGACCACGGACCCTGTTTGGCACAACTTTCACGATTTTTGCTTTTTCTGTCTATATCGGTCTGCATCTGGGTGGGGAGTTCATTCCATCTCTGGACGAGGGTGCCCTGACTGTGACAACGACGCGACTGCCCGGTATTTCACTGCCCGAGGCTCTGAAGGAAGTCAGCCTTCAGGAGCGTATCCTGCGTCGCTTTCCCGAGGTCACCAGCGTTGTCAGCAATACAGGAACATCAGCCATTCCTACTGATCCGATGGGCGTTAACGAGACAGACAGTTTCATTTTTCTGAAGCCACCATCACAGTGGACCACGGCGCATACGCAGGAGGGGCTCGTTACGGCGATGAGTCAGGTGCTGAGCACTGAACTGCCCGGAATGGGGCAGTCATGGAGCCAGCCAGTGCAGATGCGGATGGATGACCTCCTGTCCGGTGTCAGGACCCAGATTGCCGTTTCGATCTATGGGGATGATCTCGCTACGCTGGCGCGGCTGGGGGACAGGGTAGCGAGTGTCATGAAAACCATTCCCGGTGCGGCTGACGTGGCTCCACAGGGAGACGGCACCGTTTCTTTCATCCATATCGACATTGATCGTCGAAAGGCGGCACGGCTGGGTATTTCCCAGCAGGAACTTCTGAACGTGGTCGAAGCAGTCGGTGGTCATATTGGACGGCCGGTCACAGTTGGTAACGCCCTGATCAGCACGCAGGTCCGTTTCGATCCAGCCCAAGCAGGCACACGTGACCAGATTGCCCGCCTGAGGGTACGCCGCGCCGATGGCCGTGGAGCGGTCCTGCTTTCAGAAATTGCGGAGGTCTCTGTAAAGGACGGTCCTCCCCGCATCAGCCGGGATAATATCCGCCGTCGTCTGATCGTGCAGGCCAATGTTCGTGGGCGAGATCTCAGTTCCTTTGTTGCCGAAGCACAGAAGACAGTCAGCAGAAAAATCACCATGCCTCCCGGTTATCGCATCGTGTGGGCGGGTCAGTTCCAGAACCTGAAGTCAGCCATGGCACGTCTGGGAGTTGTCGTGCCGATTGCATTGGTATTGATTTTTGCCCTGCTTGTCGTTGCGCTGAATTCCGTCTGGCTGGCCGGGCTTGTTTTCGTCAATCTGCCAGTTGCCGCGACAGGTGGCATCCTGGCCCTCGCTCTGCGTGGCCTGCCATTCAGCGTCTCCGCGGGGATCGGTTTTATTGCGCTGTTCGGTGTGGCGGTTCTGAATGGCGTGGTACTCGTCACCGCCATTAATTCCCTGCGCGTGGCAGGCCGGGATGCTGCTCGTGCCGCGTATGAAGCCGCGGAAGAACGTTTCCGGCCGGTCATGGCGACAGCGCTGGTCGCCAGTCTTGGTTTCATTCCCATGGCAGTCTCGACCAGTGCCGGTGCCGAAGTTGAACGCCCTCTGGCGACCGTCGTCATTGGTGGTCTGATCTCCTCGACACTCCTGACATTGCTTGTGCTGCCCTCTCTCTACGCACGTATCATGAAAAATCGCATCGCATGAAAATCCTGATTATCGAAGACGAACCCGCTCTGGGCTCGGCCGTAAGAGACCGCGTCCGCCAGGCCGGACATGTCGTCGACTGGTTCAAAACCCTGACCGATGCCCGGGCAGCCCTGATTGCCTCTTCTTATGATTTCCTACTACTGGATCTTGGTCTTCCAGACGGTAATGGTCGGGATCTGCTACGGGAAATCCGGCGGGACTGTTCATCTCTGGCCATCCTGATCACCACAGCTCAGGATCAGGTCAGTGACAGGATCGCGGGGCTGTCAGAAGGCGCAGATGATTATATTGTCAAACCTTATGATCTCGACGAACTCGTTGCCCGTATCGACGCTGTTGCCAGGCGTTACGCGGCCCTTCCAGACAATGTGGTCATGGTGGGCACTATCAGAATAGACCTCGCGCGCCGTCAGCTTGAACGCGATGGCCAGACAGTTGATCTGTCTGCGCGTGAATGGGCTATTGTCGAACTTCTTGCGCGCCGGCCTGGAGCAGTCTGCAGTCGTGAGCAGATTGAAGACGCCCTTTATGGTCTTAGTGACGATGTGGAAAGCAACGCCATTGAAGTTTTCGTCAGCAGGATAAGGAAGAAAACCGGACCTGGTCTGATCATGACAGTCAGGGGTAGAGGCTATTGTCTCGCGGAGAACACGTCCCGATGAAGCGCTGGAGTCTGGCGTCCCGTATCGTGTCCGGAACACTGATCATCGTGCTTGGCGCACTGGTGCTTCTCAGTATTCTTGTTGCGGCCTTTACCCGCTATGAAGTTACGGAGCGTCTTGACAACTCGTTACAGGAAGTGGCCGAGCGTCTGGAGTTTGTCATCAGTGAACTGGACAAAACCGACAGGGCTTCCGTCACCCCAGGTGGTCAGATTGCGCAACTCCCCGGGGTGAACCGGCGAACGCTGGCCTACCAGATCACCACATCGGACGGTCGCCTTGAGGTCAGGTCACAGAATGCGCCGGAGACACTATTCGTACCACGTCTGAAGTCAGGATTTTACAACATCTCATTATTCAGAGTGTATGTCGTACCATCAGCGTCTGGTCGCCATTACATTCTGGTGGGTGAGCCGACTTTTCACAGAAATGAAGCTGTCAGGCGGGCTATTCTGATTTCAGTTCTGCCAATGGTAATATTTTTCCCGGCGATCTGGGTTCTGGTCCGCTGGCGTGTCCGTCGCGCCATGCGTCCTCTGACCAGCCTTCAGCAGGAAATCAGGAGCCGGGGAGGATCGAATCTGGCCCCCGTTCCCCCATTGGATCTCCCCGAAGAACTGGTGTCCATTCACTCGGCCGTCAATCTTCTGCTTGAACGTCTGAAAATGGCGCTTTCGACAGAGCGCGCTTTTGCGGCCAACGCAGCCCATGAACTACGCAATCCAGTAGGAGCGCTTCTTGCACAGGTTCAGGTTCTCAGGAATTTTCTTGTAGGGTCGGACTATGAAGAGCGTGCAACGATCATCATGCAGCAGGCCCGCAGAATTGGCCGGATGATGGAAAAGCTGCTTCAGCTTTCAAGAGCGACATCAGGGATCGCTCTGACCGGGAACATGTTCGATCTGGTGCCTGTCATTCGATTTCTGGCAGAAGAACTTGAGCGGGAAAAAAACCAGCCGATTGAATTTTCTGGAGCATCTCATCTCATGATCCGGGGCGATATGGATGCAACAGGTATCCTGTTTCGCAATCTTCTCGAAAACGCCGTTCTTCATGGTTCATCTGCGCAAGCCGTCAGTGTGATCATCACGCAAGATCATAAAGTCCTGATCTGCAATGATTGCGAACAGCTGCCATCTGAAATTTTGCGGGATATGGAAAAGCCTTTCGTCAGAGGAAAGACCGATGCCGAAGGCAGCGGCCTCGGCATGGCGATTGCGCGACAGATAGCTCAGCAGCTGCATGCCGACATGGTGGTGAGTTCGCCTATACCTGGAACGGACAGAGGCGTCCTGGTGACAGTTCGATTGCAGATCAGCGAGATCGAGGAGTGCATCTGAACAGACCAGAAACTCTGAGGCTCTATCCATCAAAATCCCGGAAAGAAAATCTTTTTTCTCCATAGTATATGCAGACTCGAGGTCGTGCAGTGCGCCATAAGATTAGGTCGCATCAATTATGACCGTTTGTGGTTCAGCGGATTTTTTCGCTGTCTCGGCAATCATCCGAACAAATATTCCCAGACGCCCCAGCGCTTGCCAAGTATTGCACCAGAATACTGAAGACGAAGTATCCACACCGCGCATTTCACTTTGACCGTAGAGTCCATGCCTGACTTTTCACTACGCAGCTTGTCCCAAAACAATTCCTCCCACTGCACTGATAGCGACCACGACCAGCGGGGGCGCCCGCCAGACTGTCAGTAAAACAAAGCCGACAAGCACAAGCCCGAAATCGCCCGACGATTTGACGGCGCTCGTCCAGACCGGCGTGTACAACGCAGCGCCCAGCAGGCCCACCACAGCGGCATTGACACCTCGCATGATCGCCTGTGCTGCTGGACGACTACGCAAGGAATCCCAGAAGGGTAATACCCCGATGAGGATCAGGATCCCTGGCAGAAAGATGCCGAGCAGAGCCAGGAAGGCACCCGCTACACCGTGGGGTGGCAACTTGACGATCACACCGAGATAGGCGGCAAACGTGAAGAGTGGTCCCGGAACCGCCTGTGCAGCGCCATAACCGGCAAGAAAGGCGTCGTCACTGACCAGACCTGGTGTCACAAAGGCTTCATGGAGCAATGGCAGCACCACATGACCGCCGCCAAACACGAGCGCGCCAGATTGGTAGAAGGCATTGAACAATGAAAGTCCCCCCGGCGCACCATGCTGGCCGAGAACAGGAGGAGCGAAGAGCAACGCTCCGAAGGCCAGAAACGCGGCCATTCCGACACGGCGCGACACAGGCATGGCGACATGTCCGCTATCCGATGGCGAAATGGTGCGACAGAGCCACAGGCCGACAACGCCCCCGAGGGCAATAGCGCCGATTTGGGCAAACGGCGAGGTAACAAACAGAATAATGAGTGCGGCTAACACCGCGATAGAAGCACGCACCCGATCCGGACAAAGAGTTCGAGCCATGCCCCACACGGCCTGTGCAACGATGGCCACGGCGACGAGTTTCAATCCATGCAAAAGACCGAGGCCAATCGGTCCCCCGAGTGCGCCCGCGCTATAGGCGAAGAGAACAAGGACGAGCGCCGAGGGCAGAGTAAAGCCGGTCCACGCCGCGAGGCCACCGAGATAGCCCGCCCGCATTAGACCGATGGAAAATCCCACCTGGCTGCTCGCCGGACCGGGCAGAAACTGACAGAGCCCCACGAGATCCGCATAGGCGCGTTCATCAAGCCACCGCCGTCGGACGACAAACTCATTGCGGAAATATCCGATATGCGCGATTGGGCCACCGAAGCAGGTAACGCCCAGTCTGAGGAAGATGAACAGAACTTCCCATGCTGCGGCCGTCCGTTGACGTTCTGGCGCTGCGCCAAAGGGCACGATGGTCATCGGGTTGGGCCCTTTGTCTTCCGGACAAGTGCGAGACAGGTATCATGCGCACTTTAAGAGCATCATGCTGGCATGATCGACTTCATCAATCAAAAAAGGCTGTATAAATCAAGCGAGGAATCATAATCATCCCTCCCTCAATAAGGCGGAACATAACCCGGCGCTGTCGGGTAGGCAGGCGCTGCGGAACCAACGGTCGCTGCGACAACCCCTGCGATAAGACCGGTTGCTGCGGCCATCAGAAGATACTGTCCGCCTGACTGCATCCAGTAGTAACCCGCGGGAGGTGCCCAGAGCCCCCGCCGCCCGCGCCAGTCACTGACCATCCAACGCGGCTCACGCGGACCGGAATAATAGTCGCCTCTCCGCCAGTGTTTCATGTGGCCATAGCCATGTCCACCGCCCCCACCATGGTGGTCATGCTCGCCGCGTGCCCAGGGAGGGTCTGCGTAGGCAGCGGAACAGGTCATAAGCAGACTAACTGACAGGAGAGTTGTCGTGAATCGTTTTGTCATAGGCACCTCCATATGAAGCTCAGGAAGAAAGCGCGGCCTTACGGCTTTTGTGTGGACAGAGGATTGGCGGCTTGATCTCCACGCAGAAGCATGCGTCCTAAAACCCCGTCTTTCAGAATGACCTGATGGAAAATCGCCGCCATGCCATGGCCTGTGGCAATCGTGACAATCAACCACGCATTCCAGTGATGGATGTTTTGAATCCAATGGAGAAATGGCGCGGGGAAGCGGACAAATGGTGAGGGCATAAGAAAGCCGAAAAAACTCATGGCCTGCCCTGCCCCCCATCGCCAGAGGTAGCCGAGCACGATTTCAGCCAGAAGCAGCACGTAGAGCGTATATTCCACGCCCAGCGCAAAGAAACGGTCGAGCGGCCGCAGCAGGTCCGATAGATGCCGGCCTTTCGTCAGGCGCCAGGCAATGCGGAACGCCATGATTGCCGTCAGCAGGATGCCCGCTGTCAGATGCGCAATGACCATCAGATGATGAACCGGTTTTGCTGGCCAGCCCCAGCTTTCGCCAAGAGCGAACTGAAACAGCACCAGAAAGGCGGTTGCCCAGTGAAGGGCAATCGTCGGCCTGTCATAGCGCTGGGTATGCGTGATATCCGGCATCGCGTCGGGCATGCCTTTCTCCCAGATAACGGTGAAGAAACTGTAATTCATATCACACCAAACCTGACGGGAACCTGAACAAGAAGTCATGATAAATAATAAATTCCATTGAAAATAACTCGCAGTATTAGAATTAATTATTTGTTGTCATGCGGAAATTGAAGACCTATTCCTAAACACAATTCAGATTGCCAATGGATAATCTTATGTCGCGACTTCATCCTCTCGCTGAACGTCATGCTGTCGAGAAACTGGGCTGGCTGCGCGCGGCCGTCCTTGGCGCCAATGATGGAACACTCTCCACCGGAAGCCTGATTGTTGGTGTTGCCAGTTCTCACGCGACACACGGCAGTATCCTCATCGCAGGATTATCCGCGCTTGTGGCTGGCGCCCTCTCCATGGCGGCCGGGGAATATGTTTCGGTCAGCTCCCAGCGGGATTCTGAACAAGCCGACATCGCCCGTGAAAAACAGGAACTGGCCACGGACTGGGACGGAGAAGTGACTGAATTGGCAGGGATCTATCAGCAGCGTGGGCTGGATGCAGATCTCTCCCACAAGGTGGCCGTCGCCCTCATGCAGCATGATGCCATCGGCGCTCATGCCCGAGATGAACTGGGCCTTTCGGAAGCCACAGCGGCCAGACCCATCCAGGCGGCCTTCGCCTCGGCTTCTGCCTTTTCGTCAGGGGCGGTGCTGCCAGTTCTGGCGGCTGTTCTGGCCCCCGTGGCCTGGGTGTCCTGGAGTGTCTCCCTGACATCCGTCGTGGTTCTCGCCGTTCTAGGTATCGTTGGTGCAGTCGCCGGTGGCGCAGCCCCTTTGCGCCCGGCGCTGCGCGTGACGTTCTGGGGTATTATGGCAATGATCGTCACCGGCGGCATCGGACACCTGTTCGGCGTGTAACGCAGAAACAGGTGTCAAGTGAGACCTGTGTAGCGCCCTTGACCCCGCCCAATATATCCATGATAGTTGATATATGGATACCGATTCTGCCATCGCCGCGCTCAATGCCCTCTCGCAGTCTACGCGACTAGAAATTTTTCGTCTGCTGGTGCGCCATGAACCGGACGGCCTGCCTGCCGGTGAAGTCGCCCGTCAGCTCGATCTGCCGCAGAACACCATATCGGCCCATCTCGCGACCCTGACGCGCGCTGGTCTGCTGACCTCGCAGCGCCACAGCCGGCTGATCGTCTATCGCGCCTGTCTTTCCCGCCTGCGCGACCTGATGCTCTTCCTCGTCAGGGATTGCTGCGCGGGCAGCCCCGAACTCTGCGCGCCCTTGGTCGCAAACCTGTCCTCCTGCTGCCCATCTCCGGAAACCTGCTTATGACCGTCACGATCTGGCACAACCCGGCCTGTGGCACGTCGCGCAATGTACTCGCACTCATCTGCAACAGCGGAGAGGAGCCCCGGATTGTCGACTATCTGAAAACCCCACCCAATCGCGCCGAACTGGTCGATCTGATCGGCCGCATGGGGGTGCCGGTGCGCGCGATCCTGCGCGAAAAGGGTACCCCCTATCACGAACTCGGCCTTGATGATCCAGCCCTGAGCGACGATGCGCTGTTCGACGCCATGATGGCGCACCCGATCCTGATCAACCGGCCCATCGTCATCACCCCGCTCGGTGTCGCGCTCTGCCGCCCGTCTGAGACGGTGCTGGATATCCTTCCTTCTTCGCAGCGTGGCGCATTCGCCAAAGAGGATGGGGAGAAGATCGTGGATGAGGCCGGAAAGCGGATCGTCTGATGCTAGCCCTTGTTATTTTCATTGCCACGCTCGTATTCGTCATCTGGCAGCCGCGCGGTCTGGGCATCGGCTGGAGTGCGATGGCTGGTGCCACTGTTGCCCTGGCGACAGGTGTGATCCACTGGCATGATATCCCCGTCGTCTGGCACATCGTCTGGGACGCAACCTTTACCTTTATCGCGCTGATCATCATCTCGCTGCTGCTGGATGAGGCCGGGTTCTTCCACTGGGCCGCCCTGCATGTGGTGCGCTGGGGCAAGGGGCGGGGCCGCACGCTGTTCCCGCTGATCGTGGTGCTGGGTGCGGCCATCGCGGCCGTGTTCGCCAATGATGGCGCGGCCCTGTTGCTCACGCCCATTGTCATCGCCATCCTGACCCAGCTGCGCCTGAGCCCCGCCGCTGCCCTGGCCTTTATCATCGCCACGGGCTTCGTCGCGGATACGACCAGCCTGCCGCTGGTGATTTCCAATCTGGTGAACATCGTCAGCGCCAATTTCTTCGGCATTCCGTTTGACCACTACGCCGCGATCATGGTCCCGGTCGATCTGGTCGCCCTTGGTGCAACACTTGCCGTGCTGTGGCTCTCTTATCGGCAGCAGGTACCCCAGACCTACCCCGTTACCGAACTGCCCGCACCCGCCACGGCCATTCGTGACCGCCATGTGTTCCGGGCGGCTTTTCCCCTGCTGGCCCTGGTTCTGGCCGCCTATTTCCTGACCGCCCCGCTGCATATCCCGGTCTGTATCGTGGCCTGTCTGGCCGCCGGCACCCTGCTGGGGCGCGCGGGATATGGGCGGGTCATTCCCATCCGCCGCGTACTGCGCGGTGCGCCGTGGCAGATCGTGATTTTCTCGCTGGGCATGTATCTGGTGGTTTACGGGCTGCGTAATGCCGGGCTGACCGATTATCTGGCGACAGCCCTGGTCTGGCTTGGCCACCGGGGGCCGTTTATCGCCACGATCGGCACCGGCTTTGTGGCGGCTATCCTGTCCTCGGTCATGAACAACATGCCCAGTGTGCTGGTTGGCGCACTGGCGATCGGGCAGGCGCAGGACATTACGCCACTGACCCGTGACCTGATGGTTTACGCCAACGTCATCGGCTGCGATCTCGGCCCCAAATTCACCCCGATCGGCAGTCTGGCAACATTGCTGTGGCTGCATGTGCTGGCCTCCAAAAACTATCGGGTCACATGGGGGCAATACATGAAGGTCGGGCTGGTCCTCACGCCGCCCGTCCTACTGATTACGCTTGCTGCGCTCGCCTGCTGGCTGCCCGTCGTGAAACAGCCATGACGATTAAAGGAACCGATGACGCTATGACTGCTCCTGACCTACCTGCCCTTAATTCAGATTATCTTAAGCAGGTCGATTTTGCTCAACTTGAGCCTCAGCCACGTGTTGAGCATCCACCACGTATCCTCCTGCTTTATGGCTCCCTGCGCTCCCGCTCCTTCAGTCGCCTGCTTGTGCTGGAAGCAGAACGTATCCTGAAACTGCTGGGAGCAGAGACGCGAGTGTTCAATCCGACTGGCCTTCCGGTGGCGGACGCAGCACCCGTCACCCATCCCAAGGTTCAGGAACTGCGCGAGCTTTCGATCTGGTCGGAAGGGCAGGTCTGGTGCAGCCCTGAACGACACGGTACCATCACGTCTGTTTTCAAAAACCAGATCGACTGGCTGCCCCTGTCCGAAGGGGCTATTCGTCCGACGCAGGGGCGTACGTTGGCGGTCATGCAGGTCTCCGGCGGATCGCAGAGCTTCAATTCGGTGAATGCCCTACGGGTTCTGGGACGCTGGATGCGGATGTTCGCAATTCCCAACCAGTCCAGCGTGCCGATGGCCTATACGCAATTCGCCGATGATGACCGCATGATACCGTCACCACTCTACGACCGCGTGGTGGATGTCATGGAAGAGCTGATGAAATTTACGTGGCTGCTGCGGGATCGGACCGATTATCTAACCGACCGCTATAGCGAGCGATGCGAAGCTTTCAAACTGCCGGAAAAGCTCTGAAAACTGGAAAGATGAGCATCCTATTTTTCCAGCATTTCTTGCGCGATCACCCAAATCGAACAACATTGCCACCATCAACGATCAGTGCATCGCGACGTTCAAGACGGAGCTACCCGAAGACGATCCGGGTCGACCAGGGCTCGGAATTCGTTTCGCGCGATCTGGATCTAGGGGCTTATGTCAACAATGTCACGCTGGACTTTCCCCCGACCCGGCAAACCGACGGACAATGCGTTCATTGATACATCACGCGAACGTGAAAACCGACAAAAACGCGCCTGATTACTTTTCCGTCTGTTTCCTATGTGTTTCCTGCGGTGAATTTTAGGCACAAAAAAAGCCACCTGATTGGGTGGCTTTTCTTCTGTCTTTTCAGACGAATAGTGCGTGGTTGCGGGGGCAGGATTTGAACCTGCGGCCTTCAGGTTATGAGCCTGACGAGCTACCGGGCTGCTCCACCCCGCGGTGGTTTATGTGATGTGTTGATTGATGTGGATTGGAAGACCTGGCGGCGACCGACTTTCCCACG
>NZ_JAAABN010000018.1 GCF_011516765.1 Acetobacter sicerae
CGAACCATCTATTCGAGGATTATCCCCAAATAGAAACACGACTGTCGATTGCATTCGAGGGCTGAAGCGTGGCATTCGTAACACCGTTCGTTGAGGGGAATGTCTCCAAAATCGGACTAATAACCGTAGTTGCTGATTGAGACCTGAAATATACGTGCCCCCTGAATTTTGGATCAAGCACGTATATAGATCTGGTTGGCTGGCTTGGGGGTAATTCTCAGAATTGAAAGGCACGCTATCAACTCAGAGTGGCGATGAGAAGTTATTATGCTGATCATTTCCGCTATGCGGAAACGATTTGGCTCGCTGCATGTCCGACATGAAGGCGATTGCTGCCTGTCTGCTCCTGTATCATTGAGCAGACAGGCCGATCAGGGGGGCGAACTGTCTGTCTGTTATTGGCGTAGCATGACCGAAAGTGGCCGCTCACAGCGTTCAAGTTCTTGACGTTTACCAGCCAGCATACACCGTTCGGCAAGCGGCTGCAGGCACAATTTTCGGACTTTGGAGCCTGGCACCATGATGCGACGTGGATAGCTCGATGCGGCGTTTTTCAGGAAAAATTAACGCCTGGAATACCAAGGACCGTCAGCCTATAGGAAAGCTGGCGAGCCGTCATGCCTAGTTGCCGCGCCGTTCGGGTTTTGTTGCCACTATTACGCTTAAGAGCTGCTACCAGTTCCTCCTTCGTGTGAGACGCGGCCGAGAGGTAAGGCCGGTTTTGCAGGGCTGTGGAATGGATCTCCGCTGATCGGTTGAAAGTCCGGTCTTTGAGCAGACCGTGCAGATCGCTGGATGTCAGGGTCGTTTTCTGCGCCAGCAAAACCACCGTTTCAATGGCGTTCCTAAGCTGCCTGACATTTCCCGGCCAGTTGTGGCGGGCAAGCAGCGACATGGCCGAAGCGGACAGGCTAATGTTGCGTTCGTATTTCTGATTAAACTGACTCAGAAAATGGTTGCTGAGCACGGAAATATCCTCCGTGCGTTCCTGCAGGGTCGGCAGGCGAAGGGGAATGACGTTCAGCCTGTAAAAAAGATCGTATCGGAAGCGCCCGGCCTCGATCAGTTTTTTCAAATCCGTGCTGGTTGCGCTGACAATGCGCAGATTGACTTTTTTTGGGTTAGCGGCCCCCAGCCGGGTGATGGTACCCTGCTCCAGCATGTGCAGAAGCAGGGCCTGCACGGAAAGGGGAAGTTCACCGACTTCATCCAGGAACAGGGTTCCGCCATCGGCCTGTTCGATCTGCCCGACATGCCTGCTGCGGGCGGTGGGGAATGCCCCGCGCTCGTAGCCAAAAAATTCCTGCTCGAAGGACCGTTCAAGAACTGCCGCGCAGTTTATCCGCACAAACGGGCTGCCATTGCGTGGGCTGGCCATATGCAGCGCACGGGCGAACAGTTCCTTGCCGGTTCCGGGCTGGCCTTCGAGCATGACGGGGGACGATGACGCGGCAACACCTTCAAGGTCTGCAAGCACCCTGAGCAATGGGGGGGAGGTGCCAATAATGCCGTAGCGGCTGGATGCCTTTTCCAGAGCCTGCTCAAGCAGGGCGTTGTGCTCATGCAGGACGCGTTTTTCTTCCTCGACCCGCTCATGCAGCGCCATAAGCTGGCCGATAAGGGTTGAGAGAATCTGCAACATCGTGATGTCGTCGGAAAGGTTTCGGCTTCTGTGTCGCAGTCTGTGACATGCGATCAGCCCGACCTCGTTGCGGGGAAGCTGGATCGGCATGGCTATAAAGGCCACCTTGCCTTCGGGCAGGTGTTCGCGCTTGACCGCCCGGCCCAGAAACAGCGGTTCCTCGTCGATATCCTGAATGATGATGAGGTGCTTGTTTTTCAGGGCAGTGCCGGTAATGCCTTCGCCTTCAAGGTAGAGACCGCGTGCGATTTCCTGGGCGGTCAGCCCGTAAGCGTGCCGAATGCGATAGGTCGGGCTGTCAAGATCGCGCCACAGGATACGGGCGCGATTGAGACCAAGCAGTTCGGACAGCAGATGCACGATTTCGAGGCAGACGGACCCCGTGTCCAGTTTACGACCGACCAGAGTAATGACACTGCGCAGAAGCAGCATTTCCTGCGAGCGCCAGAACTCGGCGGAAAAATTGTCGTCGCTCTCGAGCCTGGCCATTCTTCTCCTGTTCAAAAAATTGGTAGAAAGGGCACTTTACTCAGCGTAAAGCGCCTTCACCTACGAGAGCAACGCTATCGTGTTATGGGGTGTTTGCCCACTTAAAAAACCAGGCTCATGGTCTGCATGAACATCAGGCTTGATTTCAGCCCGGCATTCTGCGCCGAATGCGATGTCGCAAGGCTCGCCACATCGCTGGTCCATGTCCAGTGCGGCGCAAAGTTCCAACTGGCCTGAAATTGCGGCTCTGCCCCGATATATCCGCCTTGAAGGTTGCCCCGGGGCGTATAGACACGGCCAATGCCGTAAATTGCATCTTGTGTGCTGTCACGCCAGAAAAACGGTGCATGCAGGCGCGGTGCCACTTTTGGCGCGGGGCTGAAGGAAATCAGCGGCCCGACGCCAACCAGGTTCTGGCTGTTCAGGGTAAGTGTTACGTCGTTGTAGTAAGGAAGCGGAAAATACGGCGTGCCGAATGTGCCGATAGCACCAGTGGTCTTGTTGTAATTCCCGCCAGAAAAAATATCGGCCTGCACACCGATGGAAGGCGCCCCCCTGAGACCGGCAAACGTGTAAACTGCACTGCCATTGACGGCAAAAGCCCGGACTGGTCTTGCCTGCCCGCTATCGGCAGGGCGGAAGGAGCCGCCTTGAAAGATGCCGTCGAGACTGACGGTCATGGGTCCCAGCTTGCCCCATAGCCTGGCGCCAATCCCGTCGCGCCGTGTGCTGCCAGCCTGAAGGCCGCCGATTTTGGCCGTGGCGATGGACGCCGTAGCGCCCCCGTAGAGATACCCCATGAAAAAAGCATCCAGGTAAAGCTGGCTGGGCTGCCCCAGGAAGGAGAATTTGGGAAGTGCTGTGGAGCTATAGGCGCCGTAAAGTCGGCCGGAGTAGTTGGTGCCGTCGGAGAAAATACCCACCGGCGCCTTGTTGGTCTGAAAGAAATCAAACACGTCGATCCGGAAGCGTTTCCACATGCCATACCCGCGGAAACCGTCCCAGGTCTGCTGCACATTGGGAATATTTCTCGCGGACTGCATGACGACGGGAGCGTCAAGAAAAAGCTGCCGCCCGCCCATAGCGCCCACGGTTGCGTTCAGAAGGTGCCCTTTTACTTCCACAAAGCCTTGCTGCAGGTCCAGACGCTCGCGTTGCAATCCGGTATTGTAACCATAGGTGTTGGACCCACCTGCCTCGCCATTGATCAGTTCGGCGTATACACGGACATGCTGGCCCAGATGCAGGTCCGCACCATACTGGTTGCGGATCATGACGCGGCTGGCGTTGGTGACCCCCGCATGGCCCATGGCCGGGTTGGTTTCAAAAATATACCGCAGGCGTTCTTCGCCACTCAGGGTCAGCCAGATGGAGCCGCTGTCATTCAGGCGAATGTATTTCAGGCGGTCGAACCAGTCATGCCGTTTGGCTGCCGTGTTGCCATCGGCCAGAAAGCTCCAGTCCTCGGCCCACCGGGCTTGGCCATAGGGGCTGACAGTTCCAAAGCCCGAGGCCGCACCGTTGGCACCACCGAATACGCCGTACCATTTGGGCTGGGCGGGTGTGCCCTGCGGTTTGGCGGGTGGTGCTGCGTGTGGGCCTGTAACGGGCCGTGCCGTGCTGGAACTGACCGTATGAAGGCGAGCCATATCCGGTGCGGGTGGGTTTTTCCGGGTGGTTTCGGGGAATGTCTCGGCAAGAGCTGTGCCGCCCAGGCCGACGCTAAGCAGGGTGACCGTCATAACCCTGTTTCGCAGGCGCAGGGCGGGGGGAAAGAGGTTGCAGAGTCAGTGCAACCTCTATTCAGGACTTCAGAACGCTTTGTAAGGCAGGAACTTGCCAGACAGGGTGACACGAACACGATCACCTGCCGGGTTGGGCTCGCGTTCGATGTTCATGCTGAAGTCGATGGCGCTCATGATCCCATCCCCGAATTCCTCATGGATCAGTTCCTTGATGGTGGGGCCGTAAACGCTGACAATTTCATACCAGCGGTAAAGCAGGGGGTCGGCTGGCGCGTTGCCGCTCAGTGAGCCTTTGCTGGGGGGCACCTGCAGCCATGCAAGGGCGGATGCGTCAAGATCGAACAGTGCTACGACCTTGGTGGCGGTTTCGGCATTGAACGTCATCTGTCCCAGACAGGCGGCGGTCGTCCATTCCTTGCTGTGGCCGATATAGTCAGCAACATTTTTCCACGAAAGCCCCTTGGCGACCCGTGTCGTGACAATGGCTTCGGTAACGTCATTGCGGTTTTTGAAAACTGTCATGTCGTGGTGTCCTTGTGTCATCCGGTTGCGGCTTTCTGGGCCAGGGCGGAGCGCCGGACCAGAAAATCGACCAGGTGGTTGCGAAAGGTGTAAAACCCGTCTTCATGGTGCATGGTTTCGCGTGTTCTGCTGCGTGGCAGAGGGTTGTAGGCATCCTCCGCCAGTCGCGCGTCAGGACCGTTGCTCATGAGCAGGACGCGATCCGCCAGAAAAATTGCTTCATCCACGTCATGCGTGATCATGAAGACGGTCTGCTGTGTCTGGGCGCAGATTTTCAGAAGTTCTTCCTGAATCATGCCCCGTGTCAGGGCGTCCAGCGCGCCAAAGGGTTCGTCCATCAGCAGCACCCGCGGCTGTGTGCAAAACGCCCGCGCAATGCCGACCCGTTGGCGCATCCCGCCTGATAGTTCGGCGGGTTTTTTGTGCATGGCCGCTTCAAGCCCGACCATGGCCAGATAATGCTCGGCTTTTTCGCGTATCTCGTGGCGGGGCATATGCCTGTGGCGGGCCCGCACCGCAAAGGTCACGTTCTGCAGGGCGGTAAGCCAGGGCAGCAGCGCATGGCCCTGAAACACCACGCCCCGGTCAAGACCTGGCCCGGTAATTTCACGCCCGTCCATGATCACGCCGCCTTCGCTCGGCTGTTCAAGGCCCGACAGAATGTTCAGGATCGAGCTTTTACCGCAGCCTGAATGCCCGATAAGGCAGACAAACTCACCGGGCCGGATGTCGAAGGACACGCCGGAAAACACAGGTGGGCCGTCGGGGCGATAGCGTTTGCCAATGCCCGACACTTGGACAAGTGCGTCAGCATCATGTGGTTCGGCAAATGTTGGGGAAAGTGCGGGACTATTCTGCATAACGCACACTCCGTTGAACAAACGCCAATGCCGCGTCCAGCGCCATGCCCGCCAGTCCGATCAGCAATACGGCAAGAATGACGTTGGAGAGGGAAAGATTATTCCATTGGTTCCACACGAAATAACCGATCCCGGAACTCCCCACGAGCATTTCGGCAGCCACGATAGCCAGCCACGCTACACCAAGCCCGATACGCATGCCGGTCAGAATTGTAGGGGCTGCTGCGGGAAGCAATACGAAAAAGAGGCGTTGAGGCCACCGGACTTCCAGCGTGCGGATAACATTCAGCCACTCGCGGCGAATGCTTGCCACCCCGAATGCGGTATTGAGCAGTATCGGCCAGAGCGAGCAGATGAAGATGACGAAAATGGCGCAGAGTTCCGCATCGCGGATCGTGTAGAGTGCGATGGGCATCCACGCGAGGGGGGAAATGGGCCGCAGAATCTGCACGAAAGGGTTGAGTGCTTTCTGGATAACGGGTTGCAGACCGAAGACAAAGCCCAGTGGCACGGCAACCAGCGTGGCAAGCCCATACCCGATCATGACCCTCAGGAGCGATGCGCCCAGTTGCCAGCCTATGCCCCGGTCATTCGGGCCATTGTTGTGAAAGGGCGCGTGCAGCACCTCGATTGCGTTGCGCGCGAATGCGCCCGGGGTGGGAAAGTCGCTCCTGACCGTGCTGGCTACGGCGCTGCGCCCCATCAGGCGCTGGTATTCGGCGTTGCCGTCAGGAATGCCGTACGGCGAGCGGGAGGCCTGCGGCAGGGTGCTGAACTGCCATATCAGGAGAACACCCAGCAGGCTCGCGAACGACAGGAAAAAGGACAGGCGGTTTTCCTGAGAAAGCATTGCGGCTATCCTTTGCTGTAAGAAGGGGGATGGAAGGCGTCGAAACGCTGCCCCATGACCGTCAGGACGGGCCAGTTGTTCTGCCCGTCTTCCGGCGCGGGCAGGGCGAGGGCCGCGGCCTGTTTCCTGACCTCGTCGATCATGAAAATCCGCTGCGCCGTCTCCTGCAGGGGAATGTTCTCTTTCAGGTAGCCCCAGCGCGAAAACTGCGAGAGAATCCACACCGCCATGGACGGATACGGGTAGGGGGAAAAGCCAGAGCGCCTGGGGTTGTCCCGGACCACGCCCAGGCCATCGGCATAATGCCCGGTCAGGCTTTGCTCGATGACGATCTCCGGCTGGTTGAGATATGCTGCCTGCGCCATGATATGGGCGGCTTCCAGCCGGTTGGAGGGCTCCTGCATGAAATATGCAGCACGGATCATTGCGCGCTGCAGCGCGCGATACGTGTTGGGGTATTTTTCCGCAAAACTGGCAGTCGTGCCAAAGGCGCAGCACGGGTGGCCGTCCCACAGATCCGCGCTGAGCACGTGCAGAAAGCCAGCCTCTTCGTAGACTGCGCGCTGGTTGAAGGGTTCCGGCCCCAGAAACCCGTCGATATTCCCGGCCTTGAGGTTGGCGACCATATCGGGTGGGGCCGTAACGCGGAGCGACACATCCTTGTCAGGGTCGAGTCCGTGCAGCGCAAGGTAGTTGCGCAACAGCAGATTGTGCATGGAAAACTGGAAAGGTATGGCAAATGTCATGCCTTTCCAGTCACGCGGGTCACGTTTGTGCCAGTGTTTCAAAGCCAGCGTAATGGCCTGGCCGTTGATGTTCTGCATGGTCGCAACGCGGATGGGTTGGGCCGCATTGCCGCCAAGCCCCAGGGACAGCGCCAGCGGCATGGGCGAAAGCAGGTGGGACGCATCCAGCGATCCGTCAAGCAGCTTGTCACGGATCAATGCCCAGCCAGCCGTTTTACGAAGCTGAACGTTCAGCCCTTCGCTCTGGAAAAAACCTTTGGCTGTCGCCATGATCAGCGGTGCAGAGCAGCTTATGGGCACGAACCCGATATTGAGGTCCGGTTTTTCCACCACGCCAGATGGCGCGGTATCAGCCATTGCCGCATGGGGGGCAAACAGGCCCGCTAGCCCTGCCAGTGCTGCAGAACCCGTTGCCGCGCCGAGAAAATGCCGCCTGCTAATGGCAGGAACACTCGCCTGGGCAGACATGGCCCCTGTAGGCAGTCCATTCTCATGCCCGGTCGTGAAAATGCCTGGATACGTGCTGCCGCACTGACAGGCCAGAGCCGGACCATGGTCGCAGGGTGCGGCACGGAATGCGTACGGTCTGCGAGAGAACGGAAAAAGCGTCATGAAATCAAACCTCCAGCCTGGCGGTTATGGTCGAGCCACGACGTTGTTGCATGACAAGGCGGCCTGGGGCGTTCTCCACCGTTTCCCACGGCAAATCGGAACAGGGACGCCCCGAGAGTTCGAATGCGGCAACCTTGCTTTTGAGCCTGATTTTGGGGGGCTGATGCCGATATCCCGAATGTGGCAGGCCAAGAATTTCGTGTGCGATGGTGTCCGCCTGCGCGGCAAGCGGGGCAATATAGCGGCAGGGCACGCCCTCCACGCTGATACAGTCCCCCATGGCGTAAATGTCCGGGCCGGACGTCTGCAGCGTGGAAGGGTTGACCACAATCCCGCAATCGGTGTTCAGCCCGGCAGCACGGGGCAGCCTGAGGTCGGTTTCAAGCCCAATGGTGGCAATGACAATATCAGCCTGTATATCACCCGGCCCGACGGGGGATGCGATGTCGAGCCCGATCCCGCTGTCCTGTCGTTGCACCCCGCGTACCGAGGCATTGGCAAGCAGCGTAATGCCGGCCTGGCGCAGGTGTTCGGCGGTTATGCGCGCGGCAGCTTCGGGCAACAGGGTCTGTAGCGGAAAATCATCGCGGTAGAGCAGTGTCACCTCATGCCCGGCATGGGCCGCGTCTTCGGCTAGTTCGCAGCCGACAAGCCCTGCGCCAACCACCGTAATCCGTTTTTTATCCTGTCCGATCCGCTGGCGGAGCTGCTGCCACGCGCGCAGGTTATTGATCCGCCAGACAAGGCTGGAGGGCAGCCCCGGCAACAGTGCGGGGCGTGCGCCATACGCCAGAACAAGGGATTTGTAGCGCAGCGTGCCTTGCGTAGTGCGCAGTCGTTTTGCCGTGGGGTCTATGCCTGACACATATGTCTGCGCAAACAGACTGATCCCCAGTTCACGCGCTGCGGCTTCGCCCTTTTTGCTGCGGATATGCTCATCCGTCAGGTCGCGCGACAATGCAACCGAAAGCAGGGGCTTGGGGTATATGTCTCCCTCGCACGCGCTCACTATGGCGATATTTGCCGTGGGTGCCAACGTACGCAGCCTTTCGGCCATGCTCCACCCGGCACTGCCCGCACCCACGATCACGGTGTCCCAGACCATGGACGAGGAGCGTGTGCCTTGCGTAACCGACGCCGCAGGCACCGCAGGGCGGGAGGCCGGGGTGTAAGGTTCGAAATCCGCCTTGGCCACGCCGCAAAGGGGGCAGGACCAGTCATCGGGAATATCGTCAAAACGCGTGCCGGGGGGGAGACCGGAATCCGGGTCCCCCAGTTCCTCGTCATAAATCCAGCCGCAGACGATACAGATGTATTTCTGGAACGAACTGGCAGCTTCAGGCAGGGGGAAGGTCATGCCGGGAGCTCCTCTGTCATCAGCCGGGCGATCTCCAGCCGCAGGTGCTTGATGGCAGGCGTGACAATGGCCACGAACTGCGCCTCGCGCACCCGGCGTTGGGGGGCTGCGGCACTCAGGTAGCCTCTGGCTCCCTGGTGCAGCAGTGCGGACTGCGATGCCCGTAACGCCAGTTCCGACCCCAGAACGCGCAGGTCCAGAACATCCAGAAGGTAGTCTTTGTCTGTTCTGTGCGGCGTTTGTGCAAGGTGGAGCGCGCGTTGCACAAACGCATCCAGTTCCTGCTGCATTGTGTCGGGGCGGTCTTCCAGAAAGCGGTTGACGTGGCCGAGCTGCGGTTCGGCCTCCCGCATGGAGTCAATGCAGCCCTGGACGATGCCCGCCGCCATGCCGCCCTGGAGCAGAATGAACGGGGCCTTGATTGTAGTGACAAGCTCCTGGGCGGGAAAAGCGATGACATCACTTGTGGGCACGAAGTGATTATCCAGCCGTATGCCCCAGGTGCTCGTACCCTCCATGCCCGAAAAATGCGGGCATCGGTGTAGGACCGATGCGTCTTCAAAACGCAGGAGAAACAGGACTTCCTGCCCCGGCTGGCCGTCCTTGCGGGCCATCGCGCCACAGTATTGGCCTTCGGCAATATGACTGACCCAGGGCAGGTTGCCACTGACTAGAAAGCCTCCATCGGCTTCTACTGCCGTCAGGGCCATGCGTTCTATGCCGGCCAGAGCCTTCATGGGGTTTGAAAGTGCTGTGCCGCCAAAGGTCTGGCCCGTGGCGTGGCGAGCCAGAAGGTCTTTGCTCAAGCTCGCATCCGGTGCCGCCTGAAGATACAGGCCGCAGACCATGTGGCACCACATGAGAAAACCGGTGGCGCCACATTCCCGGCTGACACTGGCCATCGCGCGTAGAGCCAGGCCGAAATTCTCGCCATGGGTTTGCAGGTGGGCGGCCAAGGCGCCGCTTTCCCCCAGCAGCCGCATGATTTCAAGCGGGTAGTGGCCTTTCTGGTCGATATCCACGACAATTTTTGCCAGCGGGCCGTGAGCTATGTCGTCCACCCTTGCAAGAAGGGTCTTATCGTCCGTAAGGCGCGATGAAACGGCCATATTGCTGAGCATGTGTCCGTAAGCTCCTGATTGCGTGGGTGACAAAGCGAGGCCGCCTTAGTCGACAAGACCGATTGTCATGGGAATGGGGTTGCGCATGCTGTTTGCAACCGGCGAAAAGTAGTTGGCATGCTGGACAATTTCATCCAGTTCTTCACGGGAGGCATCGCCTTCTACCGCGACTTTTACACGGATTTTCTGAAAGCCCATCTGCTCGGGCTTGCGGTCCGCACCACCGGCACCCCATGCCGCCGTGTTGCTAATATCGCCTTCAATCCAGAGTTCGAGCTTGCTCAGCTTGACGTTGCGATAGGTCGCAACCGCCGTAATGCCCACGGCAAGACAGCCGCCAAGGGCCGACAGCACGATCTCGCCCGGGGCGGGGGCCGTGTTCTGGCCGAAAAGGTGCAGGGGTTCATCCACGACGACCGGCGCGTGATCGCCCACATAGCTGAGTGTGCGGTACTGGCCCTCGCACACGGTATGCACCTTGTTGGTGCCGTAGCCATCCGGATTGGAACAACCTTTGTTGCCGAATTCAAGTAGCCCGTCGCGGTCAATCGGGCGCAGGTAGGATGTTACGGTTTCTGTCTTGTTCATTTGTCAGGACGTCCCTTTAAGTGGTCTGCCGGCTCATGGCCTGATCAGATTATTCTCTCTCCCAAACAAACCCACACTTTTTTATAAAAAATAGACAATGCATTGTTTTGTTTGGAAAAAATTTCAGCCTTGCGGGATATAGAGTTCGCCAATTGTCAACTTTGTCAGCTTTGTCGGGTTACATTTGTGGCGGCAGGGTGTGGAGATAACAGGAGCAAGATATGGTGTGTGAGAGAGGGCATTTTGCATCACCGCTAGTCAATTAACATTTAATTTTGTAGACTAATATAATTCACAATAAAATAAAATTAAAAATAGCAAATGTGAAGCTAAACAATCATTAAAAATAGTGTAATTAGCGATATGATAATTGTTTGAATTTATAAAATCATTTTGTAGTAAATATTTTTTGGAAAATTTTTTAATTCTGGTCATGTGGGGAGAGATAGTATCCCGATGACGCAGCCGCTCTAATCTGCCGCAATACTCAGTTCTGACACGCAGCGGCAAGAAGCGTGCCCGACCGTGTACGGGTCTCGCCATAAAACCTGAAGGATCAGGTGTCGCGTCAGGTAACGGCCGAGGTTGCGATCCAGCCGAACAGTCCATTTGGCGCTGACCATTTGCCAGCGTTCCACGGAGTTTGGGTTTTCAGTGTGGGTGATGGGAGGCGTATGCCTTATTCCATGACACGTTTTCCAGAAGGACTGCTTGTATGCAGTGAAGCGGAGAATGCGCTCATATGAGGAGAAACGGCATCAGTTCATAGTGAAATGACGGACGGTCCGCTTCAGGGCATGACACATGGAAATTTGTATGTCTGAGAAGAGGCCGAAGCCGTCACCCCCGACCCCATTCACCTTCCAAGTGATCTGACCAGCTCCGCAAGAGCCCGGCGAACCTTCGGCGCAGCCCATTCGCGCAGCATCTTTTCTCCGCCAGCCTCGTGCTCCAGCGTGTAAGGACTGGCCTCAATCGGCGGCATCTGCATGACGTGGTCCTTCCCGCCTGCCGGCACGGCCGGGAACGGATCGATCCGCACGAGTTGCGTCAGCAGGGCGACCGTGATGACGCGGCATTGAGGCGACGACGTATTGAGACAGACGTAGGCGCCGCTTCCTTCTGTCACCGGATCGTAAATCGCCTTCCAGGTGATAGCAGGAACCGGAATCCGGTGCGGGCCGACGGTATCGGTTCTGTCCGGGTCATAACCGGGACCGGTGACAACATAAAGTTCTCCATCCCTGTCCGCGAGCCCGCGCACGGCACTTTCCACGCCCACCCAGGCGCCCCGGTTCAGCTCGGCGGTCTGAGGCACGATATTGGAGAGTGCGTACGTCTCGGCCTGCCATGAAAGGCCAGCCTCATCGCCGCTCGGAACAAGGTGGCCTCTGTTGTATCCGCTCGATCTGAAGTCATAAAGTTCGGCCCTCATCGTGTCAGGGAGGCGGGCGTCCGGATAGAAGCGGCTGCTGCGGGGGGTACGCTCCGCCACTTCGAGATTCTCTTCCGAGAGATACTCGGCGGCCCAGAGCGCGCCTTTCGTATGCTCGGACGCCAGGACGGCGTACCCGTGATTACAGAGCATCACGCTGCCGATCCGCAACGTCTCGTCCATCACGGCAGGAGGTTGTCCGCCGAAAAACTGACCCGCACAGGAAACCGTCTGCGCGACGGCAGGCGTTGATACGCACACCACCACACCGGCGGCCAGAAGCAGACTACGCATCAGACGCCCCGTTTCATTGCAGCCGGCGGGACCGAGCGACCGAGATGGCGGTGCTCCCGGCAATACCACTCCTCCCCTGAGCGCGTATTGAAACCGAACATTGCTCCTTTTCCGCAGGCCTTGCAGCTATGCGCGTATCCATGGCCTGCCGACTGGGGTCGAAGCGATGCTTGTGACTGGTTTCCGAAAAAATCCATTGGTGGTTCGTCTCTCATGGTCAAAGCCCCAGTGCATCAAGTTCACGGTCAGCCTGCGCCCAGCGTCCACCTGACTGGCGTGGCTCGTCGCGGCCGTGATTCCAGCCACGGATCCTGTTTTCCAGCGGGATCTCATCGATGAAGCGTGACGGCGCGGAAGAGCCGCCCTGGCGGTAATCACAGAAGCTGATGGTAGCCTGTGTCATGGCCCGGGTGAGCGCGACATAAGCAAGGCGACGCTCCTCATCGAGATTGCGCGCCATGCCGCCCGGAAAGATGGCCTCCTCCCACGCCGGCAGAAAGACGTGGCGGAATTCCAGTCCTTTTGCCCTGTGCATGGTGATGAGCTGCACCCGGTCCTTTCCCTTCTCCCCGGGCGCCCCGCTCGCCAGAGCCGCGTGCTCCATCAGATGCTCCACACGCCGGAAGCTGTCGGCCAGTTCTGTCAGCTCGGCAAGGTTTTCCCTCTGGGTCGCGGCCTCATCACTGTCATCAGCGCGGAGCATGTCCAGATAGCCCGTTTCCTCAAGCAGCCACGTCAGACGTTGTCCGAGCGTCTCGTCATCACGCGCTCCGGCTCGCCTGAGGATCTGGATAAAGCCGTCGAGCGCCAGACCGCACCTGGGAGGCAGGCGCGTTCGCGTGGCGGCGGCACACAGCGACAGACCGAAACCTGCCGCCTCAGCCTCGATCATCCCCAGACCCTTCGCTCCGAGACCCCGGGCAGGCTTGTTGGCAACCCGACGAAAGGCCTCATCGGACTGGCGCTCATCCGGGCACGAGGAAAGGGTCAGGAGCGCCAGAGCGTCCTTGACGGCTGTTCGCTGATAGAAACCGACATCGCCGACGATCTCATAAGGGACGCGCGCATGCAGCAGCGCTTCCTCCAGTGCCCGTGACAGTCTGTTCTGACGGTAAATGATCGCCATGTCGTGCCAGGCTGCGCCTGCAGCCGCTCGGCGGCCGATCTCGCGGGCAATCGCCTCAGCCTCCTCGCTGGCGTAGGAAAACCCCAGCACTTCGATCGGCAGCCCCTCACCCCGGCGGGTAAACAACGTCTTCTCGATCCGGGATGGATCAAACGAGATCACGGCGTTCGACGCATCGAGAATATGACTGGTGGAGCGGAAATTCTCCTCCAGCTTGAATGTCTTCGCGTTCGGGAATTCTCTTGAGAAATTGCGGAGAAATCCGACCTTCGCGCCGCGCCAGGAATTTATGTGGAATACAATTTCACAACCTCAAAAAAGCAATTTTAAGGTTTCTTTAGGCGGGATAGATGACCTGTACCTGACGTACCCACCAGCCAGTCTCTCAGTTTTGACCAACGTAGCCTTCCGCCCTGATTTCGCACAGCTATGGCCAGAGCCTTCTTCTGCCCGACCAGCACGACGAGCTTCCGCCCCCGTGTAACACCGGTATAAAGCAGGTTCCGCGCCAGCATCGTATAATGCTGCGTCACCAGCGGGATGACCACTACCGGATATTCCGAGCCCTGGCTCTTGTGAATGGTCGTCGCGTAGGCCAGCACCAGTTCGTCCAACTCGCCGAAGCCGTAAACGACCTCCCGTCCATCGAATAAGACCGTCAGTTCGCCCTCTTCCACATCGATCTTGTCGATAACGCCGAGATCCCCGTTGAAGACGTCCCGGTCATAATCGTTGGCGATCTGCATCACCTTGTCGCCGGGACCGTAGGTCCAGCCGAACCGCTCGACCTTCACGTCGCCTGCCGGGTTCAGCGCCTGCTGCAACTCGATATTCAGCGACCGTGCGCCCAGCCCACCCCGGTTCATCGGGCAGAGCACCTGCACGTCGCGGACCGGGTCCAGCCCGAACCGCGCCGGGATGCGGTCCTTCACCACGGCCAGCAACTTGCGCAGTCCGACCTCGGGCTCAGCCGCCTCCACGAAATAGAAATCCGATCCCTCTTCCGCGCTCAGCTCCGGCATCTTCCCTTCGTTGATCCGGTGCGCGTTGGTGATGATCCGGCTCTGTGCCGCCTGGCGGAACACCTCGGTCAGGCGCACCACAGGGACAGCATCGGAGCCAATGATATCGGCCAGCACCTGCCCCGGTCCGACAGAAGGCAACTGGTCCACGTCGCCGACGATCAGCAGAGCCGCGCTGTCAGGTAACGCGCGCAGCAGGGAGCGCATCAGCAGCACGTCGACCATGCTGACCTCGTCCACAACCAGCAGGTCGCAGGTCAGCGGGTTGGTATCGTCCCGTTTGAAACTGCCATTGCCCGGATCCGTCTCCAGCAGTCTATGGATGGTCTTGCCTTCCAGCCCCGTGCTTTCCGACAGGCGCTTCGCCGCCCGGCCGGTCGGCGCGCAAAGTTGCACGTCTGTGCCCTTGGCAGTCACGATCTTCAGAATGGCGTTGACCAGCGTGGTCTTGCCCACGCCAGGACCACCCGTGATCACCAGCACCTTGCTACGCAGTGCAAGGCGCACCGCTTCCTGCTGGCTGGGCGCCATGGCAAGTCCGGTCTTGCCTTCCACCCAAGTCATGGCCTTTTCAGCATCGATCTCCGGCCAGGGCGGCCGACCCACGGCGCAGGCGCGCAATCGCTCGGCGATGCTCTGCTCCGCGCGATAGAGACCAGCCAAGAAGATGCAACTCGTCTCTCCCACGCTATCAGCGACCACGTCTCCCGCTTCCAGCTCCAGCGCGAGGGCTGTTTCGATCAGAGGGGCGGCGACCTCCAGCAGTTCGGCGATGCTGGTCAGGAGTTCACCGACCGGGAGGCCGCAATGCCCTTCATCCATCGCCTCACCAAGGGCATAGGAGATCCCGGCCCTCACCCGGATCATGGCATCAGGCGCGATCCCCATCTTCCGGGCGATCTGGTCGGCGGTTTTGAAGCCGATGCCCCGGATGTCCTTCGCCAACCGATAGGGGTTCTCGCTGATCAGTCTGACCGCATCCTGCCCGTAGGTCTTGAAGATCCGTACCGCCCGCGACGTGCCGACGCCGTTGCTGTGCAGGAACAGCATGATCTCGCGGATCACCTTCTGGTCTACCCAGCCACCGACAATCCGTTCGGCCCGCTTGGGACCAATGCCTGTCACTTCCCGCAGGCGATGCGGTTCCTGCTCGATCAGGTCGAACACGGCCTCGCCGAACGCTTTCACCAGTTTTTTGGCATAGACGGGACCAATGCCCCGGATCATGACCGAGCCGAGATAGCGCTCTATGCCTTCGACCGTGGTCGGCGGACTGGCCTTGAGGAACTCCGCCTTGAACTGCAAGCCGTGGGTGTGGTCGTTGAACCAGCGCCCCGACATCTGCACGAACTCACCCGCCGAGATCATGGCGGCATGGCCGACGACAGTGACCAGATCGCGCTGCCCCCGCACCTTCACCCGCAGGACGCAGAAACCGTTCTCGGCATTGTGGAACGTCACCCGCTCCACGAGGCCGGCCAGCGCTTCCGTTTGGCATTGTTCTCCAACCACGGCACTGGTCATTCTGATTCTGTGAACGGAGAAGACACTTGGGAACCGCATGTTGCCGAAATTTCGCCAGGCGTTCGGCCATCCAGCGCTGGCTTATCTCGAAGCTTGTTTAACATTCCCTCCAATGCTTCAACGTCTCCGGACACGGCATCCCGTTCCTCTGGGCTTAACCAGACCTCTTCCAGTAAACGATTGGCTGCTTGCTGAGCGGCCAGGACAACGCCCTTGGCGCTTGGCTTCGGAATATTGAAATAACAGCGTGCGCATGCCATGCAATGCGGACAAGTGCTCCAAAACGCATTGCTACAGTAAGAATCACCTAAATCGTAATACTTCCAAGGTGCTCCATCCTTCGTTGCGCCTGCCGCAATAACCTCCTTATCAATAACAATTTCGATCATCCGCGCCGCCTGATCCGCCTTGGCAAACGCACTCGCCAATTGCGTAGGTTTCGACCGAACATAGCTCATCGTCGATTGAACGGACGTATGGCCGCACCATTTTGCCAAATCGAATATTGTCATTCCTTGCGGAACGCTGGCCAGCATAGAAACGGCTGAAGCCCGTCCACGGTGACTTGTAATACGGCCTTTACTGTCCTCAATCGGAATACCAGCCTTTTTGCACAAAAGCGGGATAACAGTCTGATTTAAAACTTCCTTCGCGATTGGCCTGTTCCGAAGTTGAAAGAGAAAATGTACATGTTCACCGGTTCGCCGATCAAGATGTTTGCGGGGTGACGCTCGTTTTTTCATCCAGGCCGTAATGTACTTATGAACAGCATGGCCGACCGGTTTAGTGTACGCGACCGAAGTTTTACCTTCCGGAACATCAAGCCAGCAGACCTGCCCTGCCGGAACGACGTTGCCAGACTGATCAACCACATCCTCTGATTGCTCGCGCGTGCAGCCGACCCGAAGTCGGGCGATCTCATTGCTCCGAAGGCCTGCATGTGTCCACACCACGGCGATTGCCTGCAACAGGGCGAATGGATAGAAACAGTCAGGAGAAAGATCGTCTGGTTCAATGTTGAAGCTGGCCCAGGTCAGTTTCAGCCAAGAAGCATCATCTATGGTCCTAGGATTTACGCCAAGATATTTCGCAATATTCTTCGGTGTCGAGAGATGATATCGCGGATTACACCGGAGCTGCGCCCATTCCCAACTCTGAATATCAGATAAAAACCGACGCATAACCTGATAATAAGCAACTTTCGTTGGAGCCTGTAGAGGCTGGCCAACTGTTGGGATCAGACGATAATCAAAGGTGGAACCGCCCCAATCGCCAATACGTAACCTGTCGACGGCGGCGAGATAGTCGGCACATACCGATACCGTCCATTGCTCTGGTCCTGTGACCTCAGGATGCTCGCGACCCAACCAGATTCCGATACGGGTCAGAGTGTTGTAAACTGCTCGCCTCGACCCTTCTCGCAAGGTTGTTGTTTCCAACCAACGTCGGCACCATGTCATCCACTCAGGATTGATATTATCAGTTTCAGTTCCATGACGAGGTTGGTATGCCCGGAAATGAATAACCTTCGATGTAAGCCCCATTGCGGCCAAACCGTTTGACAATATTCCAATCCGCTTGGCGATATGATTTCCTGTGTAACACTCTCGTGTATGTTCCAGTATCTTCCTATCAAAACTTTCAAGTTTTGGATTCTCGCCTTGTAATGCAACTGCAGCAAATACTGATGGTACGAGGGGCCGAACGGTCTGACAGACGAAGCCGACACGGGTTAGGGCCGAGAACAGACGCTCACATTCTGTATCAACAATCTCCGCTCCAAAAACCAATCGGGCAACGACAGCCGTCGCCACATTGCGTTGAATTTTGTACACGCTTCGAAAACCACACAGAAGATAAGCGACTGCAATCAACTGCGGTACCATTCCGGTTTTTTTCAGAACAGGACTATTATTGATAATCTCAACCCACAGGTCTTCACTCCACCCCCAGTAGGGTTTTTCCTGGTGTGCGACCGTCAGAAGCAAATACTTCAAAGCACGATGGCTGTTAGCGCGGTCGAGATTGCTGCGATACAGGATGTCCGTCAGAGGCTTATGAAGACGCGGAGCCTGCCGTTTCGTAATAACAAGATTTTCTTCTTTCCAACGTCTGACAACTTTTAATTCGTCTGCAGACAATGTCGCCCGTCTGTCGTATTCATCGAGATTAATGTGGAATTTGTATTCGGGCTGGATGTGAGAAACCTGATATTCGGCCACTGTTCTATCCTCCGAAGACCCTGTTACCAAGATTCATATCCATCTGTTCGACCGAGTGTGCGATTTTACGGAGAAGATCTTCACCAGATAGATGGATATAAAGTGTCGTACTTTGAACATTGCGGTGTCCGGCATACGTTGCGATATCGTGCAGACGCCAGCCTGACCGGGCCAAGTGCGTCAGTCTCAGATGTCTCAAGGTATGAGTACTGAACGCCGGTATGCCGGCTTGAAGGGCAAGACGTCTGACAGTTTTGCTCCATGACCACTTCGTTATGGGCTGTCGAAAGTTTCGATCTGACTCAGACAGAAACAAGGCACCTGAATGGGTTGTCGCACCGCGTCGACGATGTAAATACACTGCCAACACAGGACAAATCACTGCTGAGTAACAAACCACTCGAGCGTGTGCACTTTTACTCGTCTCAGCCCGAATAGTGAGGAGACGTCTCGCAGGGTCAATATCCGACACCCTCAAACCTACTAACTCTTCTCGGCGCAGTGCGCCATAGTAGGCCAAGGCGAACATGAGGCGATTTCTGACTGTTTCCTGTGCGACTATTTCTTGCAAGCGAGCCCATTCTTCGTCAGATGGCAAATATGGCAGTAATTTGGAACGACGTACCAAACCATACCTGAACCCGACATGCTCCGAGAGTGGGCCGCGCCCTACAACCGCCTGCCCTCGCGGCACCGGATTTCGATGTTTGATTCCTTCAAAGACCAAATGATCATACCAAAGTCGGACGGCGGACAGGCGCTGATGAAGCGTAGCATTGCTCACAGCAGCGCGAGTGGATAGGAAAGGAACGTCTTCTCCACGTAAATACCTTACAAATAGTGAAACATGACTCAAAGTTGCTGCCTCAGGAGCAACACCTGCTGCCTCACAAAAAAACAGATACTGTTCCAGACCTCTGGCATAGGCGTCTATGGTAGCGGGCGAACGGCCAAGATTGTCGAGCAACGAAAGCCATAAGCATCCTTGAGAGTTCTCAGAAACCTGCGGATATCGTGACCATTTAGGCTCAGGCATCGTACCCTCCCTTTGCAACACGAAGGTATAGATTCAAGCCGATGTATTCCAACTAACTTATAAGATGCTCTGCGAATCATCGCCCACGCAGAACAGTTCTCCGGATTTCTTGCTGAGCAGGGTGAGCCAGAGATACTGCGCGCGGTTCACATCCTGAAATTCATCCGCCATCACGGCTGTGAAGCGGCCTGTCCACCGGCGATGATAGGCCGGATCATGAAGCATGGCGAGGGTCGGCCACATCAGCAGATCGCCAAAGTCCGCCGCGTTCTGCTCACGCAGAATGGCCTGATACCGGCCATAGAGCCCGACCACGAAACGCCAGCTCTCATGATCCACGAAGCGGTTGGCCGCCTGGCGCTTGCGGATCATGCTCTCGACATGCGCCCGGGCGGCTTCCGGTGTCACCAGATCCTCCTTCAGGCGCGAGATCCGCTCGGCCATCTTTTTGATCTGTTTCGCATCTCCGGGAGCCCCCTCCTGCGGAACAGGAAGCTCCTCTTTCGGCATCGCTTTGATCAGGCGGCGCACAATCCCAAGACTGTCATCCGCATCGCGGATGTCGAAGCCGCTGCGCAGATGTGCCACTTCCGGCTCTGCACGAAGCTGGCGGGAGGCGAGCGCGTGGAATGTGCCGAGCCAGGTGGGCACCGAGTGCGGACCCAGAACGCCGGCGATGCGTTTCCGCATTTCCTGCGCGGCTTTGTTGGTGAAGGTGACGCACAGGATCTGACCCGGCACCATGCCATACAGCTCGATGCGCGTCGCCACGCCGGCTGTCAGGGTTTTGGTCTTACCCGTGCCGGCACCGGCCAGGACCAGAACATGGCCGAGAGCCATGGCGGCGCGGCGCTGTTCCGCCGTCAGATCGTCAAGGATCGGCGCCAGGGCATACGGAACAGGAAGATCATCGGGTGTCATAGCTCTTCGATCCCTTCCGCCAGACAACCATGCGTTTCGGTGATCTCACCGGTCGAGAGCAGGAGCGTCGCCGGGTAGGAGAGATCCCAGGTCTCAAGCCCGCGCTCCCAGCGTCCGTCGATGACCAGACCGAGCGGACAGCCGACACGCTCATAAAGCCGCACAGCGGTCTGCGGGATCGGCGGATCCTCTTCGATCGGAGCATCGCTCCGGCGCAGATGACGGGTCCAGATCTCGGCAGCCGGGGCCGATCGGGCGAACACCTCGGCGAGGTCCGTCACGAAGGCCAGGCGTGCAACGCCGAGATCCGCGTAATGGGCAACAGTGGTCATGACAGTCTCCTGTGTCAGGTGATCCTGGAAACAGGATCGGTCAGCCGACAGGTCTGTGGCCCGCCAGCCGGCAATGACGATCACCTCGTGATCATCGGTGAAGAGGACGATGCGCCCTTCCAGATCCCAGCCCTGAGGCAGGGAGGTGTCGCGTTCGCCGCCAATCACCACACCCCGGAATTCCGCTTTCCCGTCACCGATCTCGACAAAACAGTCAGGCTCGGCACATCCATGCGGTCGATGCTTCTTCCAGATCGCACTGGCCTGAGCGTGACCGGGAAGGATATCCAGAAGGCGTCTCCGCCAGTTCTGTGAGGCGAAAGGTTCGAACCAGCTCATAGGGAAGCTCCCGGAGAAGAGGTCGCTGAGCGCGCTGTGGCAGGGGACGGCGCCCTGACAGGTTCCGGGGCTGACGCTGCCTGATGGTGCGCCGGGCTGTGCGCCCTGGCCTGATCCAGCCATGAGGAGGAAACGGCATCCGGCTGCGCAGCGGGCTGTGTGGTGATAGCGTCGGACAGGCGGGACAAAGAGCCAGCAGGGGCGGCTCCACCCTGAGCCTCTTCTCCGCGTGCCCTCAGAGCCTTGTTCCAGTCGTCTCCCGGTGTTTTCGGAGAGATACGTCCCGACCAGAGCCCGACCTCCTGGGCCATGGCGGCCAGTTTCGCGGCATAGACGTGACCCTGGTGGTCATTATCGACGGCGATGACCAGGCGGGCATCGGGCTGTTTCGCCACGGTCGCCATGACCTGTTTCAGATTGGCCTCGCTCTCCGGGCTCATCCCGCCACCCGTCGAAGTGTAGAGCGATCCTTTTTTGAAGCGATCCAGTGCGGCAAAGGACAGCGCATCAATAGCGGCTTCTGTGACCACAAGCCGCCGTGCGGGCTCCGTTCCCTCGTCCGCCCGAAATCCGAACAGACGCTTACCGCCGCCACCCGTTGAAAAACCCTTGTACTCGGGGCCGCGCATCTCCATGCCGGTAAACTGGCCGCCCGCGTCCCGATGGCCGAACCAGGCGGTCCCGTTCGGGCCTTCCTTCAGCACGCCCTGACGTCCGGCCGCCGCCACGATGCTGCCCGGCAACCCGCGTTCTTCGGTGAGATACCGCCATGCCGGGGTGCCTTCCTGCGGCGCTGAACGACGGCCCCACAACTCGGCCGGCTCGCGGCGCGGCCTGTCACTTACGCCTTTGGTCCGCTCAGCGACTTCGAGTGTCGGGCTTTTACCGATCAGATCGCGCAGCTCGCGCCGGACATGGCCGAGGTTCTTCGACGGATCGAGATGCTGCACGAGTTTGAAAACGTCGCCTTTTCCGTCCCCTTTCGGATCCCACCAGCCTTTGCCGTCATGATTCACGATGATTGCCTCGTTTTCACGGCGGAATTTCAGGTTGCGGGGCGAGCGCTGCGCCGTGGCTTCGCGGTCCAGTCTGAAGCCGGCTTTTTCGAGCACAAGAACGCAGCTCACCTCACGGCGAAGTTCTTCGAGTTCTTTCTGTTGTGCTTCTGCGGAATTTGCGTAAGCCATGGAAGAAATCCTTTCACGAATAGCTTCGGCTTTCTGGTAAAACTATACTACTGCTCGAACGGAATAGCGAGTATTAAATACAATAAAGCGCAACAAAAACCGCGCGGAAGCGGAATTTATTACTTGCACTGTCAATCTATACAGGATTTTTTCTTTCCGCCTGCCCGGCGGGGGTGCAGGGGGCAGCAAAGCCCCCTGCCTGCGCACCCAGCCCGCAACCGCCTGCACGACGGCACATGACTGTTCAGGATCCGACCGGATTAAAGACGCACGCATAAACACGACACGGGACACTCCTTCTGGAATGTCCCGCGTGCGCTCCCATCATGCGACCAACGAGAAAAAACTGGTCTCAGGGAGACGGATCGCTCGATGCGTCCCGTTTGTTCTCGACCATCCCGCCATCATCGCCATTTTCGGGAGCGGTGTTTCCATCCTGCCCCGGCCGCCTGCGTTCGCTATAGGCCTGCGCCCGGTCAAACCAGGAAGCGGAGACGGTGTCATCCGGCGATGGCGCCCGTGAACCGATCGCACCGGCGAGCCGGGAAAACGGATCCTGTCCCGCAGCGACGGCCGGTCCCGTCTTCACCTCAGGGAGCAGCGAAGTGCGCGCCTCGATGATGCCGGCAAGCGTGAGAGATCCGGCCCGACGTCTCATACCTTCAAGAAGGAACCACGCTTCGTATTCTTCTCTGCTGTCTGTGCGCATGGCGAGCTCTTCTGTCAGGTCTGGCCAGCGACGTTCCAGCACTTCCCGGTCCCTCGCCAGATACAGCTGATTTCTTTCCGTCATTCCCGCAGATGGACCGGGCCAGTCCAGTCTGAATCCCGCCTCAGCCGCAAGGGATCGTGTGAATTCCCTGAGTGTCCGGCTGTTTCCCTCGGAATAGGGATGAATAAAGTCGAGATCCCCGTACAGTCCTGCCATCCGGCTGGAAAACTCCGGGATGCTCAGTCCGCGAAAACCATCGGGGCCGCCAGCCGTCTCAAGACGGGAGGCCAGCGCATCATTGATATTCTGCGACAGATACGGAACCTGCCAGGAAGAGCGGGTTCCTTCCAGCACCCGGTTCTTCACCCAGCTCTCTGCATCCGGCCTGGTCTGGCCCGGCCGATGCTCTGGTGAATCCTGAAAAATATAGGCGTGCAGCGCGTTCAGATGGGGAGCGTCAAACACCCCGGCCATGGGTTCCAGCCGGAGTTGCAGGATCCGGCCGAAACTCTTGCCCTCATCCTTCGTATACGAAGAAAGATCGTATGAGACAGGTTCCTTCGTCACCGATCCAGATGACGCTCCAGAGCCTCGAAATGCTCCCTGACCGTCAGTTCCCCGTCAATGAACCGGGTATTGATCCGCTCTATTTCCGCATCGAGAATCACGCCTTCAAGACGGACACTGCCGCGCGCGTAATCGACGGCTTCCCTGCGACGGCGCCGCTCCTCGGGGCTGATCTTCGGGCGGGAAACAAGGACTTCACTCATCTTCGCCTCTCCTCTTCTTCCGGACATCAAGACACGACGCAACGACCCGGCGCCGGGCCTCATCTCCATTGATTTCGCCACGCGCATACGCATCGAGCACATCTGCGTCGCGCGGGTCTTCGCGAAACCCATCGATCAGATTGTTCACGCGTGCCTTCCTGACGGCTTCAGTCCGGACCGCGATCTGCGCAGGCGTCAACATGGGGGCACCTCCTCATGCTCTGTCGCGGAGTGTATCATATTCACCCGTTTCGGGCAGTTTTTTCCTTTCCGGTTTATCGCGCGCTGTCGAGAAGCTTCTCCCGGGCGATTCTGCGCATCTCCAGGGCGCAACGCCGGAATTCGGCCCGCTGCCGGGCCGAAAGCTGCGGCAGGTGACAGAGCTGGTCGAGGCCCGAGGCCGCAGCCTCATGATTCCGCGCATAGGCGCGGGCCTGTCCGCGAGGAGCGGTCTGGCGCCTGATAAAAACGCTGCACATGGTGCTGACTCCGCACAGGGATTCCGGATGAAGGTGCGCCATTCCGGACCGTCTCCGGCCCGGAAAAAAAGCCCGACTCAAAACGGTATTTCGTCATCCAGATCCGATCCGCCGGGCGTGCTCCCGGCAGAACGCGGCGCCGCACTCCGTGATGGCCGGTCATCGTCAGACCGACCTTCTCCGGTGCTCCGGCCATTGGCCAGCACCTTTATGTTTCCGTCAAAGCGATCGATAATCACCTCGGTGGTGTAACGATCCTGTCCCTGCTGGTCAGTCCATTTCCGCGTTTCCAGATGGCCCTCGACATAGACGAGCGTGCCCTTCTGACAGCGACGTTCAATCACGCCCGAGAGGTGGTCGTTGAAGCACACAACACGGTGCCACTGCGTTTTTTCTCTCCGCTCGCCCGTATTGCGGTCATTCCATGATTCGCTCGTTGCTACGGCGATATTTGCGATTTTCCCGTCGCCTTCCCTGCGTGCCGCGAGTTCCGGATCCCGACCGAGATTGCCGACGAGGATGACGCGATTGACTGACTGGCTCATGACCTGATTTCCTTTTCTTTCCTTCCAGTTCCTCTCCGGCCTCTGCCGGGTCTCTGACCTGGTGCGGTCGCGCGGAAGCGGGCATCAGGCGGCGGGCGCAACCCCTCGGGGCGGCAGTGGTGCGGAAGCCGCCTGCGGCTTCACGGTGCCGTCCCGACCGAAGGCCTGGGGGTTGCGCCCGACGACGACCGCTTCAGACCGCAAAAACCAGGGCAGAGACCCGGCAGTGCCGGCGATCCCCTTTCCTCTTCTTCCTGATTTTTGATATTTCAGCGTTCTGACGACTGTTTTTTGCGTTTTCGCCGCTGTTTTCGCTTGTACAGCCCGATTCCGCGTACTAGACTCTCCTGACGAGAGAACGGGAGTTCAACATGGCTGTGATTACTGTCCTGGACGGCCACATCACCCTGAAAGCCGATTTTCATCCGGAGCTGGCCACACAGGCGCGGCGTTACCGGGGACGCTTTATGGGGAAAGAGACCGGCTGGTCCTTCAGGCACGAGCACGAGGAGGCGGTGCGGAATGTCTGCCGCACACTTTACGGCGTGGACGGCACGCCGGAAGCGTGGGCCGATCGCTGCAACGTGCAGATCGAAGTCAACGAGCAGAACATCCGCACACCGTTGTGGCGACAGTTCAACGCCGACATTTATGTCGCCGGTCGGCACGTAGCCGGTGTCTTCGGCCCGCGTCAGGTTCTCCGGACAGGCAAGGGCGTGAAATTCCTGCGTGGTGGGCCGTGCTGTGCCCTTCAGCACGGCGCCTATGAGATGGACGTGCCGTCCGGCACTCTGCTTGAAATCCGTAATTATCCTCGTGCGGCTCTCGACTTTCTGGCCCACTGCCTCGACGGTCACGGTTCATGGACCGTGGCGCGGGACTAGAACAGTCCCATCTGCACGGCTGGCGCGGCCGCGACCGGGGATACCGGCGCCACGCCGTGCTTCGCCATCAGGCGGACCAGTTCCGCCTTCTCGCGCGCATCCTGATCTTCCCGGGCACGGCTCGCCCATGCCTCGACCAGAAGGTTCTCACGGACACGCTGGCCGATTTCCCGTTCCACGTCCGACCAGACGAAGCCGGGATCTCCCCAGCAGGGATGTCGCGCAATCTGGTCAAGGAAATCCCGTCGTGTCACGGCGCTGTCGAACCATGTCTGAGCGAAGCCGTGTCGGTCACAGTGAGCAATGAACCCAAACATATTGCTCAGACGCTCATACAGGGACGCCGTGAATTTCTCGGCAGGCATTCCCTGAGCGATGAAGCGCAGCATGGCGTTACCCAGCTTCGCCTTTTCCTCGGTCGTCGCCCATCTGGTCGGTTTCAGGAAAGCCGGGTCGAGCGGCGGCGTGCGGATCCGCTCGCACAGGATCGGTGCGGGGGTCATGCGACCAGGCTCCGGTTCCGATACCTGTTATGGAACCGGCTGACATCGGGCAGACCGGGATACCGCCCTTCTCCCATGCCTTCCTCGTCCATATGCTCCAGATGGCGCACAGCCATTGTCACGCGGCGACCACTGGCAAGGCTGCGCAGTATCGCCAGATCCGAGCGCCCACGAATATAACGGTCCTCCCAGAACCCTGTAACAGGATTCCGCACGGCCGCGCCCATCTTCCCATTGAGAAAGCTCTCCACGATCCACGGTGTTGTCCGCCACGGGCGGCCGGAAACAGGAGCCGGGAGCCGGAAAATCGAGCCACTGGCCACGGTTCCGACGCGAAGCGGATTGTCGCCGCCCTGGAACGGCGACGTGTAATACTGACGGATCATGCCGCTTCTCCTTTTGTCTCAGAGCCTTTTTCCGCGCCGGACGCAGGACCGTTCAGGGCAAGCGCCTCGGCAGCGTCGCTCTCCACGGTCACGATCCATTTGTCCGTTCCGAGCAGACCGCTGCGATATGCGGTATCGAACCCGCGTGGTTTGCGGTCGCCCCGGCGGATATGCACGCCGATGGAGAACGACCGCCCGGGATGGTCAGTGGCGATCCTGTCGCCATAAAGCGTCACCGCCTTCGTGAGATCTGCCAGCGTACGGGCTTCGGTCATTCCCCGGTTTCCGAGGTGATCCATGGGCAGAGCGACCAGCACTTTGCCGGTGCCGGAAAGCCTGCGCACGGCAGGGGTCGCAATCAGAGCAAAGACAGGCATGACAGACTCCATCTGTAAAACACCCTTTTCGGGCATGTATTTTTCGGAAACTCTCAGGCAGCGGCCGCCACGTCCCCGATGGGCTGACGGCGCGTCGATGTGTTGAAAATGTATTCGGCAGCGGCCGACGCGGCGCTTGCGGCGGTGAAAATCGCGCGTTTGTCCGCCTTCAGAAGTTCCAGCCAGCTTCCAATGTAATCCACGTGACGGACGGTCGGCTCGATCTGCAGCTCCGCGCACACGAACGCTGACATCATCTCGGCGACCAGTTCCTCGGCGGCATAAGCGCGGTCTCCGAACCGTTTTCCGAATGTGCGGGCCAGCCGTTTTTCCGAGCCCGTCCAGTGTCCGATCTCGTGAAAGATCGTGCGATACCAATCGATTTGTGCAAAATAGGCCTGCTGGGGCGGGACACGGATATAGTCCGGCTCAGGCGCGTAAAACGCCTTATCGCCTCCCACCCGGATGTCTGCCCCGGTGTCGCGCATGAGCGCTTCAGCCTGCGGCACAATCTCACGCTCGGGCAACGGTGTCGGCGCCGCCCCCATGCCTTCCGGCAGGTTCTCGCACTGGTCCACATTGAACACCGTAAACCGCTTCAGGAACGGAATCGTCCGGGGATCGTCGGCCCCTGCTTCCGACTTCGGTGTGAAACGGTCGGCGTAGAAAACCGTCGTTCCTTTCTCTCCTTTTCTGACATTTCCGCCCTCGGCCAGCGCCTGCCGGAACGTCAGCCATTTCTGCGTGGAGAAGCCCTGCATTTCCACCGAACCCCACAACATCAGAATATTAATTCCGGAATAGGCACGGCCCGTCGTCGCGTTCCGGGGCAGGGCGACGCCGCAGTTCGAGCGGCCCCATGGGCACACCCACGGCACGGTGCCATTCTCAAGCTCGCGGATGATCCGGTCTGTCACGGTCTGATGGATGTCAGTGCGTTCGGTTCTGGCCATGATCTGTCTCCAAAACATGCGAAAGCCGCCCCGAAGGACGGCCATTCTCTGCTGCAGATGGGCGGACGGGTTTCACCCGAGATCGAGCACTCCGGTCGTGGGATCCAGGAACAGGTCCGGAAGCACGAGAGCGACGACCAGGGCGAGCGTCCAGAGGAGCACGAGCGCGAGAAACCTGATGATTTCAACGGCGGGATGGGGTTGGGGTGGAGAGACGGTGCGGTCCTGAGCCATTGTCCAGATCCTTTTTTCTGGCGTTTCTGACCCTTTCCGGCGACCGCAGGGCAGACTGACGGGCAAGGGCGCCGCGCAGCGGCGGGATCGGCCTGGCCCGCAGCGAAGCGAGGACACATGCCGACCCACCCCTTGCGCGGCAGGCTGAACTGTGGTGCCGATCCTCTTTTCCGTTTCCTTCCCTTCCTTTCTCAGATTTTCCCCTTTTTTTCTTGCCGCGAAGGCCCCTTCCCTTTCGTGCGTGACGGGCCGGCACGGGGCTTTTTTGGCGGTGCAAGGAAGGGGCATCGGATCTGTGTCGGGGACACGTCGATCCGGAAGCGACCGCGCGCGGTCGCCTCAAGCGCCTTGCGGATAGTCTCGGCAGACAGGAATTCCGCGCCATCATCCCCGCCAAAAGACGCACGTTTCACGTCATACCAGTCCTCGGAAGAGGCTTGCGGATCCGCCTCTCTGGCGTAGGCGACAAGGTTCACCTCACCGTTGTCGCCAGGGAGGCCCGGATGACCATTCGACATCAGATAGATCCCCTGGTCGCCCACCAGCATGAGACCAGAAGGGATCTTCGTCCGGTCAATATCCTCGTATGCGGGATGTCGGGTGTTCACCCCGGGCCGGAGATAGGTGGGGTCATAGAGCTGATCCAGCGTTGGCGTATGTTCGCTCGCGGCGTCAGCGTGGGCGAGCAGCCGCGTCACCAGGGCATGGTCGAAATGCAGTTTCATGATCGTCTTCCTTCTGTGTTCCTCCTGTGAGGACACAAAAAAAGCGGGACACTCTCGTGTCCCGCTCTTTCGTATTACAGGCCATGGTTCCGGTATCGCCGGTCATTCATCTTCATCATCAAAGAACTGGTACGCCTCTTCTACCGCACCGTCTGAATCAAACATGACGTAATCACATCCGTTACTTGCCGCATCTTCAAGAATTCGGCGAAGGCTGGCAGAACCCGGCCAGTCCGGCGAACAGCGGCGTTCACCCACCCAAACGAACCAGCCATGAGGACCGGAGAGACAGGACAGGCCGGTTGCACCGCCTGATTGTGCATAAGCCTCCAGCAACTCCCGATCTGACTTCGGCAGATGGCCGGTGCTGAGATCCATGAAACGTCTGATATGGGCATTCACCATGGAACTGTGCCTTTCTGTTCACGCCGCACTTTCGGGCGGACGGAAAAAAGAGGTGGTCAGGCAGACTGCGATTCCGCTATAATCGTGTTGCTGCCTGACGGGATTTGAAACAGGTGTGACCATAATGGACACACTTCGAGCGGCTTCCGGCTCAGCGGATCGCGATGAACTCGACATGCGATCTCAGGAACTCATCCGGGGTCTGCGGCGGTGGAAGCGGGCTCTCGTCCTCGTCGTCAGGATCACCCTCCCCTTCCTCTTCTGCCGCGCGCCGCGAAGGCCCGACCTCATCATCGTCCAGAGCAATCTCCTGCTCAGGTTCGGCCGTCTCCGCAACAGCCATCGCACCGCCATCCGTGACTGCGTCGTCGCTGGTTTCGGGTGGGGGTGGATTAAGGGCTTCCTGAAACGAGGCGTTCAGCTTCGCGACATCGAGCCCGAACCGGGCCTCGGGATGGACCCAGATCCCCTGCCCCGCCCGGTCCATCAGCGCCTTGCGCATCTCCTTGCCCGTGTTGCGCGGCAGAATGCCCTCGGCCTGAACCACCTTCGTGATGCCCGGCTTGCTGAGCGTCTTGAGGAAGTCCTCATCGGCCATGGTGGGGAGCCGGGCGTCGGCATTGACGATATGGCCGACCAGCACGCTCCATTCGCCGCTGTTCGTGCTATTTTTCTCGCAGGAGAGCACGGCTTTCAGCACGCGGATCGCCGCTCCGCGCAACAGGGTCTCGTCCAGCGCCAGTTCCCCGTCCTGAAACAGTCCGGCAGCCGCTACCAGCCTCTGCGAGGGCCGGCGCTGCGGATACCACGCGCCCGCATCTCCTTCGACCCGGACGTTCTGCGCGTTGAAGGCCGCGATCATCAGCCCGACCAGCGTCCACGGATCGACGCTCTCCTGCATCCCGTCCAGCGTCGCGTGCAGGGCCTGTGTCCGGAAGCTTCCGATCATGTCATGTCCGCGCCCGGAAATGTCCGCCCGTTCCTTCGGCACGTCGGGCAGCGCGTCAATCACGGCGGACGGTGTGATCCGGTTCGCGGCCGCGCTGCCGGCGAGAATGCACCAGCCACTTTCGACCTTCAGCCTGTGATTGAGCCAGAAGCACTTGGTCGCCCCTTCCCGCTCCCAGTAAATCCGGGCGCTTCCATCCTCGAACAGGGGCTCGCCATCCTCGTCGCTCTGCACGATCACCGCGTCTTCGGATGTGCTCTGGCTCAGCCACTGGCGCTGCGCCTTCTCATAGGCGATCCCGTCCTCGGTGTAGCGCCCGTCCTTGCCGGCCTCACCGAACAGATCCTCCTGCCAGACGATCCTGCAGCTTTTCGCGATGGCATCGTCAAAGGACGCATCGGCCGCGTAAAAACGATCCTGTCGCAGCGCCGAGGCAATCCGGCTCCAGTCGGGCTCGGCCGCTCCCGGCTGCCACGATCCGTCCGGCAGCCGCACCCGGTCTCCCTCGCAGGCCTCGACGTCTTCCGGGGGCTCCGTGCCGACCGGAAACCCGAAATAGCGCCAGACCTGTTCCTGCAGGCCTTTCGAGGCCAGCGCGATACTGGCCAGCTCACGGCTCTCCGGTCCTTTTCCGGCCTCGATCCAGGCGAGAATGTCCGGCAGGACCGATGACAGCCGGCTGATCTGTTTCAGCTGCACCGGCGTCAGCATCAGCGCCTTGCAGATCGCGGTGTCGTTCCACTGCTTTTCCGCCCGGAGCGAGGAGATGACCCGCCACTGTTCCACCTGTGTCATTGGCTGGCGGATCATGTTTTCCGACGCCGCGCGCATCCGGTCCAGTTCCTCGTCATCGCCCGCCACGACCACCTGAATCGTCTTCAGCCCGGCCTTCACGGCGGCGCGACGGCGACGATGGCCGGCAACGATCATCAGGCCATCCGGGGTGTCCCGGACCAGAGGCGGATGGATGATCCCGACCGCCTTGACGTTCAGCGCCAGCTGCCGGTCTTCCGTCTCGTTCGGGGCTGCGGTGCGGGGATTTTCGGGATTGTCGAGCAGCGTCTTCGGATCGACTTCGCGCAGTTCCATGGTTTCCACTCCTGTTTTCAGGACTCTTTCCTGATGCTTTTCCGGCAGGCAGCGGCGGACAGGCGGGGCAAGGGCGCCGCGCAGCGGCGGGATCGGCATGGCCCGCAGCGAAGCGAGGACACATGCCGACCCACCCCTTGCGGCGGCTGGCCGGAGATGGCAGCCGCTCTCAGGCTGCCGTCTCTTCCTTTTCCTTGTCCTGACCGTCATCATTCGCCGCCTCCTCTTCCGTCGAGGTGGCGGCGAGATCGTCTTCCAGCGCTTTCAGTTCGGCGCGCTTTTCATCGAGCATCGCCTGTTCGGCGAAGGGCAGACCCAGCCGGGACTGGTAGGACGGCAGGCGACGCTCTGCTTCCTCCCGCGTCCTGATGGCGTCGCGCAGCGCATCATCAAGCCGGAGCAGCGCGTGCTCGATGCGCGAAACCAGCCCGAGACCTTTCGTGTCCTCTTCGATCGTGACGGTGATGCGGCCCGACCGCGCTTCGAGGAACAGCGTCACATCGACGGTGCGCTTGTCGGAGCGCCGGATCCAGCTCGGTTCGGCCTCGCATACGACAGCGAAGCCCCCGATCTGTCCGAGGGTCCACTTCCCTTCCTCGCCGTTCTTCGCTGCCATCCGCACCTGGGACAGGAGCCACGATCCGGCCTTCTCGCGCTCCGTCACATTGCCTTTCTCACGACACAGCGCGAAGGCCTCGCCTCTGGTGGGCTGGCGGACAGCAAGATCCGCCTCGATCAGCGGGATCAGACGGTCGGCGCCAGCAATCTCGCGCTCAGCCCGCTCAATGGCGCGCTTCACCGCGAACTGATCATCGTAATGGGCAGCCGCCAGCCGCTCCAGCCGCGCCAGATCGGCTTCCAGCCCGGCCTTCTGCATCAGGCGCGCATCGCCCGAGGCCAGAGCCTTGGCCATGGCGAACTGGTTGCCCCCCTCCCCGCCAATGTCCTCGATCCGGCGGATGGACCGGTCGCCCGACATGGCGAGGCCGATGAAACGCTGCTTGCGCTCCAGAAGCTGCCAGTTTGTCGCGTCAACGGACCCCTGCCGGGCATAGGCGTACAGCTCGATTTCCTCGTGCTGATTGCCCTGCCGCTCGATCCGGCCCTCGCGCTGGATGATGTCCGAGACCAGCCACGGCACATCGAGATGATGCAGGGCTTTCAGCCGCTGCTGGGCATTGACGCCCGTGCCCATGGTCGCGGTCGAGCCGATCAGGATCCGCTTGCGTCCCGCATTGAGGTCGCCGAACAGCTTCTGCTTCGCAGCGCTCTTTTTGTAGTGCTGCATGAACGCGATTTCCGCGCGCGGCACGCCCATGCGGATCAGCTCGTCACGGATCCAGGTGTAGGCCGAGAAGCCCCGCGTCTCCATCGCGCTCTCGGTGCCGAGGTCGGAGAAGATCATCTGCACCGCGCCCGGCAGATCACAGGGCCGGCCGGTCTCCGGATCGGTATAGCGGTTGTCCGACGTTTCCTGCCAGATCCGGAACACGTTCCCGATCATCAGGTTCAGCTTCGAGCTGTCATCATTCGCGGCCAGGGGCGCCACGAACCGCAGATCGATCGACGCGTGACGGGCGTCGGTGATGACGGACAGAAGGATGTCGTCGCCCTTCTGTGGCCGGCCCTCGCGCGCCTCGATGGCGTCGATCCGCGCCGCGAGCGTCTTCTGATACGCCCGGAAGTTGTCGTTCGTCGGGGCGACGATGATCTCGCGCCGGCCTCCCCGGATCGCCGGCAGTTTCACATACTGGCGCAGGTCATCCTGCTGAACGACATCAGCGAAGTCGCGATACATCGCCATCAGATCGGCGACATTCACAAACTCTGTGAAACGTGTGACCGGCTTGTAAAGGCCGCTCGGCTGCAGCTCCAGTTCGGTGCGGGTTTCGCCGAAATTCGCCGCCCAGGCATCGAACTCATGCAGGAAGCGCTTCTGCAGGGCTTCGAGATCCATATAGCGGCTGACCGTCCACATCTCGGCCAGTGTGTTCGTGATCGGCGAACCGGACGCCATGATCAGAGGCCGTTCCGGATTCTTCGCTGCCAGATAGCGGGTTTTCACGAACAGATCCCACGCCCGCTGTGAGCCGTTCGGATCGACGCCTTTCAGGTCGGACTGGTTGGTGGCGAAGCTCAGCTTGCGGAACTGCTGTGCCTCATCGACAAGAATCTGATCGATGCCGATTTCGCCCAGATGCAGAAGGTCGTCCTTGTGGCCGGAGAGGCCTTCCAGCTTCGCCTGCATCTTCTCCTTCATGCTCTCGATCCGCTTGCGCGAGAGCCGGTCATCCGCATCGACGCTTTCCAGCACTTCCTCGAAGGAGGCGATCTGCTCCTCGATCATCCGGCGCTCGAAATCCCCCTCGACCGGAATGAATTTGAACGCATCATGTGTGATGATGATCGCGTCCCAGTTGCCGGTCGCGGCCCGGGCGAGGAAACGCTGCCGTTTCGCCTTCACGAAGTTGGTCTCATCGGCGACAAGGATCCGCGCCGTCGGGTAGAGCATCAGGAACTCGCGCGCCATCTGTGCCAGACAGTGACCGGGCACGGCGATCATCGCCTTGCTGATCAGGCCGAGACGCTTCTGCTCCATGACGGCGGCGACCATCGAGAACGTCTTTCCCGAGCCGACGGCGTGGGCGATATACGTGCCGCCAGCCGCGATGATCCGCCAGATCACCCGCTTCTGGTGGCTGCGCAGGCTGATCGTGGTGCTGGCGCCGGGCAGGCGGAGATGGGAGCCGTCGAACTCCCGCGCCACGAGGTTGTTGTAGGTATCGTTATACAGCCGGACCAGCCGCTCCGCCCGCTCGCCGTCCTGCCAGACCCATGTCTCGAAAGCACGCCTGATCGCCGCGAGTTTTTCCTTTGCGGCTTCCGTTTCCTTCGTGTTGAGCTCGCGGTGCTCATTGCCGTCACCGTCGCGCCAGACGTCCCAGATCTTCGGTGACGCCTGGGTCAGCGCATCTTCCAGCAGCTCGCCCGCATGGCGGCGTTCCGTCCCCCAGACAGAGGTGGCCTCGGCCTTGCCCAGGAAGCCCCGCTTCTCCACCGTCCAGCACGCTACGGCGGCGGAATGATGGATCGTGGTTTCCACCCCCAGAACCTCGGCGGTACAGGCGACGATGTCGCTGACCGGCAGCCAGGGCGCTCCGAGGCGCGCCGTGATTTCGGACGGGCGCAGATCGGCCGGCTGCACGGCTTCCAGCGCCGTCACATTGCGGGCGTAGCGGGGGTCGGCCCGGGCCGCATCGCGGGCCTGCTCCAGTTTTGTGCGCACCGCGCCGGAGAGCATCTCATCCGACGTGACCCAGACATCGCGCCCGTCCGTGCTGCGCTCCGGGTCGAGATACACCGCCTCGCCAAGGGCTGCGACGACATCGCCTTCGGGCTGTCCCAGAAGCTCGGCGATGCGCGGCATCTCCACGCCACCCGTTTCATGCAGACAGACTGCCAGGGCATCGTGCGCGGAATGGATCTCCGGCTCGACCGGGGCGTGGATCACCCGCTCCGAGAAGATCGGTCCCATCCGGCCCTTCTGTGTCGCATCGTCATACTCTTCGATCGAGGAGACCAGCCAGACATCCGGGTCGTCGTAGAACGGCGTCAGGTTCGGCCGCCGCTGGGTCTCGTCCTCCACCCCGGTTTCCGGATCGACGCGGACGGTGACGTTCGTCAGGTTGATCGGACCGTACTGCCGGACAAAGCTGAGATAAGCCCGCTTCAGCTCACCCTGCAGGCGGCCATAAGGCAGGTTTTCCATCTGTGCCCGCAGGACCGTCCGGGCGGCATCGCGGATCGGCACGAGAGCGGAGATGATGCGGGCGTGCTTCTGGAAAATGCCCTCCTTCTGCTCGCCTTTTCTGATCGGGACCGTCACCGCCTGTCCGTCCGCAATCTGCTGCAGGACGCCCCTGGTGACGAAATACGAGCCTTCCTTCAGGAGGGCGCCGTCCGCTGCGGTGCCGACCAGAACGTCGGATCCTGCCGGCCTGACGATGCGCTGCTCCGCCGGGGCCGGGAACCGCACATCCTGCCCGATCCGGGCCAGAGCCGTGGGCAGCACAGCATCGGGGGCGAGCCCGTCCGCCGCCTCGCAGGTGTAATCCGGGCCGAACTGTGTCGTGGTCCAGCCATGACGGCCCGCCACCTGTTCCGGACGGTCGAGGAAATAGCGGCTGATCACCAGCGGTCCGTTGCCCTGGTTGCTCCCGGGCACCTCGCCGGTTTCCAGCCAGTTCTCATCTCCGGGCAGATCGCCGATCCCGCGTTTGCGGAACACGAGCACATCAATGACCACATCGGTGCCGGCGTCGTTCCGCATCGTGCCGGCAGGCAGGCGCACCGCCCCCACGAGGTCAGCCATCTCCGCGATCGTGCGGCGGGCGGTGCTGTCGGTCTTATCCAGCGTGTAGCGGGAGGTCACGAACATCGCGACGCCGCCCGGACGCAGCGCCTCCACGGAGCGGGCAATGAAATAGTCATGCAGGCTCAGTCCGAGGCGGGCCAGGCCTTCCGGTCCGCGCACGGTGCGATTGGAAAACGGCGGATTGCCAATGGCGAGATCGTATCCGGCCGCCAGCTTCGCCGTGGTGAAATCCTCGCTGCGGATCCACTGGTTCGGATAGAGTCTGCGCGCGATCCGCGCCGTGATCGGATCATTCTCGATTCCGGTGAAGGCGATCCGGCCTTCAAGGTTTTCCGGGCGGGCGGCAATGAAGAGGCCGCTTCCACAGCCCGGTTCCAGCACGGAACCGCCTCTGAAGCCCATGCGCAGCGCCGTATCCCACAGGGCACGCACGATCGTCTCGGGCGTGAAATGCGCATACTGCGTGGCGCGTTTGAGCCCTGCCCGCTCCGCGTCCGTAGTCGTGGCCAGCAGGCTCTCCCCGATCTCCTCCCACCCGGTCTTGAAGCCGTCCTGGCCGGGCGGGAACAGATTGTTCGCCAGGTCCCCTGCCCCGAAGCCGATAAACCGTGACAGCACGACCTGTTCAGCGGCCGTGGCGTTGCGGTCTTCCTCTTCGAGTTCTCTGAGCAGGGCGATGGCCAGCACGTTGTCGCGGGCGCGCTGCCGCCAACCGTCTGCGAGGCCGCGTGTGCCGCAGAGACGGAAGTCGGTCTGAGGAATGGCGAGCGAGGCAACGGGTACGGACGAGGCGGGGACGGGAGATGTTCCCTCTTCTCCTTCGAGTTCGCCCCAGAAAAGATCGCTCTGCGGATCGCCGAGTGCGGTTGTGCCAAAAAGGCTGAGCTGGAGTGACATGACCGGGCTCCGTACAAACGCCGGCGCCCGGTCCTGCTCGCGCAGGCCGGGGGATTGCCGGGTTCAGGTTTTCAGGGTGTCAGGAAAGGCTTTTTCTCTTTCCTTCAGCCTTCATCGCGACCGGGTCGGCCGGGGGGACGCAAGGGCGCCGCGCAGCGGCGGCACCGCATCCCGCGCACAGACGGCGAAGCCGGCGAGCACGGGGAGGAGCCACCCCTTGCGGCGCGCCGGCCGATCTGGTGCGAAGGTTCTAACTAATTTCAGGATTACTCGCATTAATATCTATAATACGTCTGATGTATATTTTATCATATTGTGTGGTTTAGGAGTATTGTAGATTTCTATTCTCAAAATAAATGTCATTTTAGAGTGTTGTTGCTTCTTTTGTTCTTTGAACTTCTTTCTTATTGTTTGTGGCGAGGTTGAGTTTCGCGTGAAAGGGACAATTATCCCCAAGGACATCGTTAAAAGGTTATTTTAAAGTTGTTAAAGAGTTATAGGGCAAAAAATGTAATATATATCAATAGGTTATCATGAGTATTTGTGCTCGATATTCCGAAGATGCGTGCGCGATGTTCTGTTTGGTTTTGTGCGCGATATACCGTTTGGCTGTGCTTGATGTTCCGAACGAATGTGCGCGATGTTCCGTTGTCGCGGTGGCGATCTGTGGATAACTGACAATCGAGTTGTGTGCACCGCCGTTAAATCGTGGCGCGAGTCGATTATATCTTGCGATCTGCAAGTAAAATCGCGCTGTCTCGCTCATTTTGGGACTGTTGCATAAAAGATCGGAATATCGCGCACGCATGCTGCGTGAGTTCCGACAGCGACCGTGAATGTGGCCAAAGGAAAGTGTAAAGAGCAAACATCGGAACATCGCGCACACCGTTTACAGCGACGGAGCGGGAAGTTTCCTGATGAGTGTCCAACGCTCAGGCAACTTCGACGGATCGGAATATCGCGCACATGACGTGGAATCAGATGCTCGCCGCCGTGTGTTCGCTGTCTCGATGCTCGAATACAACAACAGGCCGTCCACCTCTCGGGCCGAGTTCCAGCGCCAATTTATAATCTGGGATCACATCATCGTTGATGATCTTCAGGAGATCTCGTTTGAAGAAACGCAGTTCGCGTGACGTCCCAATCTTCTTCGCCAGTTTTTCAAGACTGATTCGCCAGGAGTCTTGGTTACCAAGATGCTTACGCCCGATCTCATATAATCGTCGACCGAGGCCACTCTCAAGATCGAAATAGGTGGGATTGATTGTCAGCACGCGTCTCTCTTTGACCAGCGCGCGAAACATCCAATCGTTCAGAGTAATCTCGATCGCGGCCATAATTTTTCGGCCCGTTGACGTCTTCCGTTCTACCACGCGCCAGGTCTCAATCCAGCCAAAACCCCGCCTATCTCTCTCGTCCGCTGATTCAATGGAGGTCATGATGTTGGTCGATCGAAGACGGAACAGCGCATCGAGAAGGAGCTCATAGCTGCGTTTTCCTGTTCCGCGGCCTGTGACTCGCAGAAGATCGTGAGCCGCGAAGCGGACAGTATGATCAACATCCATACCTCGTTCGATACGCTCGTTAATCAACGAGACAACGTACAGAAGAACGTCTTTATCCCAGATTGTGGCTAATCCCTTTGGTCCGGGTTCGATCGTAATTTGAGTTCTTCCATCGTCATAAATCAGCGGCTCCATTCTGGGCTGTTTCTGGATGCTAAAAAACGGGAACTCCATAAGTGCCCTGTCGTCTTTGAGGGGAGCTCCCACAAGAGAGTCGATAAAGAGGTCGGTTTCGTTTCCAGCCATAGGTTACCGGCTCCCGAGGAATGTGCGCGATGTTCCGAATAGTAGGAGGATGGTGAGGTTAAGGGTCAAGGATTTTCATCCTTGGCTTGCTCCAGTATCTGGTCGATTTCAGCCCTGAGCATGTGCAGTCGGGTGCGGTCGAGTTCGGTGAGATTGACATGTTGAGCCCGAACCTGGCTCAGACGGTGGGCCATCTTCTCGACAGATCCAAAAGTAAAATGTCTTGGTTTGCCCAGTTGTTGTTCTGGGTCCCGAACACCATCTAATTTTCCGAGACGAATGGCTTTAACGGTAAGCTGCCCGGATTTTGCTTGCTCGATAAGCTCATTGCGCCGATCTGGGTCTTGAATACGCGCGAGTTCGACCAGCGCGTTTCTTGCTACCGCACGTTCGGACGCTAGTTCGTTCAATATCTCCGGGGGCAAGGTCAGAATCTTGAGGATGGCACTGACTTCAGCGCGGCTCTTGCCCAGCGCTTCGGCCGCCTGCGTCTGAGACCAGCCTTTTTGGGTAATCAGACGATCTATAGCGGTTGCCTCCTCCTGTGGATTCAAGTCTATTCTCTGCAAATTTTCTAATAGAGATGCGATCTCCGGATCGCCGTCGTGCTCAATTCCAAGCAGCGTGTTCCAGCCGAGGAGCTTTGCGGCGCGCCAACGACGCTCACCCGCTACAATCGTCCATTTCGGATGCTTGGCGGTACTGTCCTGTGCTCGCCTGACAAGGATGGGCTGGAGCTGTCCTTCAGCATCCATCGTCTCTGCAAGTTTTGTAATGCTTTCTTGTTCAAATGTTTTTCTTGGCTGGTCCGGATCCGGCGCAGTACTCGCGACTTCCACTTCGAAAGTGTGTCGAAATCTTCCTCCTTGCCGGATGAAGTTATTGCCAGCATCAGTGACTAGTCCCGCAGCCACACCAAGAATGGGTGATGGAGCTTTTGTCTTTCGCTTCGTTGTCATTAGGGAGCTTCCTCCAAGGTCTGGATTTCGGCGAGCGGCAGGTGTGTCCTTGATTGAAGTGCTTTGGCGAGGTTCAGATACGGGACCGTGGCGTTTGCCGAAGGTGATGCTTCAAGAGCGACGCGTCCTGCACGCGCAGCGTGGCCGTATACTGCGCTGGCTGGAACTGGTTGCAAGACGGGCGCACGGTCTTTCATCATCAGCCACAAATGATGAAGCACTTCGCGGTCGACAGATTTTCTAACGCTGTACTGGGTTGGGAGAATTCCTGCCAATCTTAAACTTGGATTGAGACGTCTCTGTATTTTTCCTATTGTCCCGATAATAAGTCCGACGCCCATAGTGTCGTAGGGCTCAGTTCTAACGGGCACGATTGCTTCGTCGGCCGCCGCTAAACTCATCCATGTCAGCATTCCGAGATTGGGGGGGGCATCGATTACGATCCAGTCGTAATGCGCTCGCGCGGGCTCTAACGCTTCGCGGAGAGCTGCGTCGAAGCCAGGCTCTCGCTTTCCGTCTGTTTCGGCCAAATCAATGTGGCTTGCTATGAAATCGAAAGGTAGTGACCGGCCGTCAGGCAGCACACCTGCGTGCACTATCACTTCCGAAATAGGCTTGCCTCCCAAGACCAGATGGGCTGTGGTTTTCCCTTGGTGGTAAAGGTCAGTATTCGTGCCAGCTAGGATACCGGCTGTGGCTGTAGCTTGCGGGTCCATATCGATCAAAAGAACTCGGCAGCCCAACAAGGAGAATGCATACGCAAGATTGAGGGATGACGTCGTTTTTCCGACACCACCCTTTTGATTGGCGAGGACCAGGACCCGCGCTGTATCCTGGATAGCGCCAGTCATGCTTTCGATTATGTCGGCGACATCATCGGGGATAGGTTCCTTATCGTTTTCCCATCGGCTTATTTTGGGTTTGTCATAGCTTCTGCCTAGCCGACGGTTTAGTTCATCCTTAAGTTCGCCTTGGCTTAAGCGCAGATTTAGCCGGCTGTTGCGAAGTGCCTGCCCATTCACGTGCAATTCTCCAGGTTCTTAATGCTGCGTTACTCAACGCCATCAACATCAACAATGATGGTTGATGTTGTCTTTATCTTACGCTCGGAGTCAAGCTCTCGCGCCAATAATTGCCACTCGGACTGCGAAAAGGTTGGCGTGTGGAGGTCCGGCGCTCAATCGTTCCCGTATGGACACCTTGATGTTCTGACGTCAGAACATCGTCTCAACGTTACGGAGTCGGTCGTAGTTGGTTCGCAACGGTGTGGGCGGCGAGTCGATTGGTATGTGTTGCCGGTCGACGAATCTGAGGAATGCTCAGGTTACTGTGATCCATGTTCTGACGTCAGAACATGGCCGGTGCTGTAATCAGGTCGATCGGAGATTTGGAGACTGGCGCCACTAACGACCTCTCTCTCTGGCATGCCTGCTCCGTCTGAGTATTTAAATCAGTTGGTGCTATTGCACATGTGCATGTGTTTGGTCGTGTTAAGCGACTAATGTCAGTTCTAGGACCATTGTACGAAAACGAATATTCGTTCTGGTACGTGGAGGTGGCGTCGCATCGTGCTTGTATGCTGGCCCTTGCGGGCGCCATCGTGTTCAGGAGACCATGCGGCGCTCAAATGATCGGACGGACCGGTTGCGCCTCATCTGGCGCGCTCGAAACATGGGAATGCCGCGCGAATCATTACTGAAACCACCTGCAGCCTTCCGGTCGCACTCTTTTCTTTGCGACGGCGTCGGAAGACGCGGAACTCTTCCAGCAACTGTGCTTTCCGAGAATTCTATAAAAAGCAACAAAGGGTGATTATAAGGCGCCGCTCGCTACGCCAATCAGCAGATCCGGCGCTGGATGGAAGCGGGATGTTTCGAGGCTCTGGTCCACGATCTCCGGTCCGGCTGCATCTGACTGCGGGTCAGGTCAGTGACTTTCAAAGGGGCTGATAACCTGCTGAACAACCATCCGGATGAAACATCAGAAGTCATGGGGGACGGCGGCTATGACAGCAATAAAATCAGGCAGTCGCTTGCAAACCGGCATGTCACCGCCTGTTTTACGCCGAAGAAGAACCGGAAATCAAAGCCACCTTCCGGCTGGCATCTCTATAAAAAGCGCCACATCATCGAAAATATGTTCGTAAAACTGAAAAGCAGGAGGCGTGTCGCGACCAGATATGACCGCTGCGCTCGTACTTTCATGTAGCCGATCCACATCGCAGCAAGCTTCATTTTTTATCTCAAAGAATGAATATCTGCGTTGGTCAAGTGTGGCGTGGTTCCCATAATCGGTCATTGCGTAACAGAACATTTGCCAGAATGACAAGACGCCGCATGAGAGCGGTCAGAGCCACTTTTGCGTGCTTTCCCTTATCCGTCAGACTAGGACGTCTTGTGAGTTAATTCCCATGATGGTGGAGACCTGTTGCACTGCTGCGATGGAGGTTGACTTCAGCTTGGCATAGCGTGTCGCCTAGCCTCTGAACTGCTTCAGTTTGAAGAAGATGCGTTCGATGATGTTTCTGTTTTTGTTGAGTTGAAAGCTGATTTTCCGTGGATAGCGATGGTTTTTCCTTGAAGGGATGACGACTGTAATCTGCCGCTCTTTGAGTTTTTCGATTAGCGATCGGCATCATAGACGTTGTCGGCGGTGAAAGGTTTCGGAATCGGTTTCATTGAGCAATGGCTTAATTTTACTGATGTCGGTCCTTTATCCGGGAGTCAGGGATAGCGTCACAGCCTTTCCCACGGCATCGACAACAGCGTGGATTTTCGTGGTCAGTCCGCCGCGGGACCGTCCGATGGCCTGAGCCGCGCCCCCTTTTTACGGGCACCCGCACTATGCTGGTGAGCACGGACTATTGTGCTGTCGATCATCATGTATTCGCTATCATGGTCAGCAGCCAGATACCGGAAAATGCGCTCGATCACACCGCTTTCGCACCAGCGGCGCAGTCGCCGGTGGACATTCTTCCAGTCTCCCAAACGGGTTGGCAGATCACGCCAGGCAGTACCTGCGCGGTAGCGATACAGAACCGCTTCCACAAACAGACGGTTATCCGCGGCTGTATATCGTCGACGTGGCCTTCACGATCCGGGAGAAGGCCTTTTATCCGAGCCCACTGACCATCGCTCAGACCATACCGCCGCATCAACAAATCTTACCCGAAAAACAGGAAGAAAACATCATAAAACGCGTCAACGTACAAGGTCAGTATCGCTATCCGTTAACTGACGACATCGTCTAACTGAAGTTCTTGTTTTCAAGTTAAATTTCGTAATAGAAACGCGTTTGTCCGCTCTTAAATAAATAGATGGCTACTTCGGAGACGTTAATGGGACATATAACAGGGTTAATCGACCAGCATTGGCCATGGGTCTCTGCTCACGGCTTCACGCTCCTTGCTGGTGCTTGGGCAGTTTTTATGGGTTTACTTTCGAATAATAATGCTCAAAAAGCGGCGCTCTATGATGAAGATATTCCAGAAGAACGAAACAAGTTAAAGTCTGAATTCAATAAAATAACGGATTTTCAGTATAAATTTTTTATACCAATCTCCATGTTTATCGTATTAGCGATAATTCCGTACACAAACGAAGGTGTGTATCATGATTATGCGGAAATAGGTTTTGGAAATAGGTTTTGGAAAGTGGTTTTTAATAGACTGTGCATTTAGTTTAATCGCTTTTTCCTTCTTCTTTTTGATCACAAAGAATACAAAAAATGGTCAAAAACCTAAAATAATTATTCTAGCATCGGTACTTGCTATTCTTGTTGTTGCCATTATTCTAAGGATCAATATAGCAATATTTTCGGGAGTATGGTATAATATAATTGGAAAACTTTCAATACTTGCGATGGCATCTTTTATTTGTTATTTGGTAGCACCTTACGTGAAATTATTTCTAGATAAAAATAAGATGAAGTTGTTTTGGTTTAGCGCTATATTTAATTGTATAGTATATGCAAGTTTATTGTATGGTATCTCTATTTTTACATTTAATATAATAACTAAGTATAGTATAATATAGTCCCAAATAAGGGTGATTTGCCACAGCAAATCACTCTACGTTGGATACTCTCCGGGTCGTTCGCGTCTTAACAACTGTCGTATTTAGCTATATATCTTGTATCAGACTTACGCGAATACCTCCTTTTTGTTCTATTAACTGATTCGTGGACAGTCCGCTATTCCCCAGATTGTGTTGAAAAATTCTCGTTGCGGTTGGTGATGAAAGCACTCGTGGGATCAGCCTGATTTGTCTCTTTGCCACCCCTGTCGCTATCGCCATGCGGAGTGGAGCGAGTTTTGCCATCTTGAGGAGGTTGGGGGCGGTTGCGGCGAGGAGAAACTCATCATGAGCGCCCTTTGGGGCGCGCAATCGCAGGCGATACAGTTTCAGAATCCCCTTGAGGTGGACAAACAGCATCTCGACGCGGATTTCTCACACTTGAGGCAATTTCGGGTCATTTTGTAGAATTCAGTCATCCCACAGGAGCCCGATCTGGAATATTGACGATATTCTGCTTCTGGCGGCGGGTTCTGAACGCAGTGAGGGTGTCACGGCCTGAGAAGGCAGTGTTGGTGGAAGCTATGTGGTCTGTGCACTGTCTGTTTCTTCAGATGGCCTGCCGGAGCCTTCGCAATCGTGCATGAGCGAGGGCGAATTCATGCTGACAGGGGAACATGTCCGGCATGGACAGGACAATCCGACGGACGCTGAGCGTTACACGTGTCGCGATTTTGAGCAGTCGTGCGCGTATGGTGCCACAGGTCGCCGTCTCCAGGCTGGTCTGCCCAAGGGCCATCTTTTGCAGAGCGGTGAGCAGGACGTAGGCGGCCGCGGAGAACCATAGCCTGAGCTGGTTGGCTCGCATGGTATGGGAGGACGTCCTGTCTGAGAACAGATCCATCTGGCATTCCTTGATCCGGTTCTCCATATCTCCGCGTGCGCAGTAGACCTGTTCGTAGAGATGGCGGGGGTCGGACATTCCCTGTGGTAGCGTGGTGACAATAAAGCGATGATAGCGGTTGCCGTGGCGCCATTCGGCCTTGGCCACCACCCGCCTGCGGTGCGTCCAGCTGTCCTTTGTGATCCAGTCAAAGGAGGCGAAACCGCGCGCCGCTTTGCCTGTCGTGGCGGCTTCGTCACGAACCTCAGCGGACAAAGAGGCAATCCGGTCATACAGGCGGGTGTTGCCTGCAAGCCCGAACAGGAAGTCAACGTGGTTGTCTTCGCACCATGTCATCAGACTGTCCCGGGCGAAACCGCTGTCCCCGCGCACCAGAATACGCACCCTGGGCCAGCGGTTCCTGATCTGCTGCACAATCCGGCGGATGTCAGCCAGCACTTCCTTCCCCGGGTCCCTGTCTGCCGTGCGCAGGGTAGCGCTGAGGAGATGATCCCCGCAGAAGATGTATAGCGGCAGATAGCAGTTATGGCCGTAATACCCATGAAAGGCCCGGCCTTCCTGATGGCCATGGATACGATCATCGGTCGCGTCCACATCCAGAACGATCCGGGCGGGTGCGCGCTCATGCTGGTCCATGAAGAGCGTCACGAACAGCTCCGCCAGGACCTCATGATCAGCAATGATGCGGCAGTAACGATCTGCCTTGTGCCCACTGCGCTCCAACCGGTTCAGTGTAGATTTGCCAGCCAATGCTGCGCAGTTTGCCCGGCCTCCTGACAGACGGCCCGAGGCCAGACCAAAGATCAGGTCATGCCGCAGGGCATCGTGATCATTGAGATCTTCATAGCCCAGTGCCAGGCCCAAGATCCGCTGACGGACAAGGTCTTCAACCCGGTATTCCACAAAGGCAGGATGCCGCTTATCGCGAAAACAGGCAGCAAAGCGGCGGCTGAGACCCAGAATGTCATCAGCCTGCTTCACCAGAATGACGCCCCCATCCGAACTCATGCGACCCCCGTCAAAACGGGCCACAACACGCCGTCCACAGGAGGCTGGAAACTCATACGCGCCTGCGCTACACTCTGTCTGCATCGGGTTTTCTTGATGATTATGGAAATTTCTTTTCTACAAAACAGACTTTTTCATAATCTAACCCGATGCACAACCCTTCTGTGAGATTTCCGCGTCGACCTATCAGGGAGAGGATCATGACCGAAAAGACACTTGAGGCCGTTGTTCTGGCAAAGCGTCCTGACGGAAGTATTACGCCGGATGTTTTCGCGACAGTGGAACGTCTCTGGCCCGCGATAAAGGAGGGTGACGTGCTGACACGCACCCTCTTTGCTTCCGTCGATCCCTATATGCGGGGCATTCTCAACGAGGGGCGGACCTATCGTGAAGGACTGGCGGTTGGCGACATGATCCCTGGCGAAACCGTGGGACAGGTCATCCAGTCGAAGCACCCAGCCTTTCGTGAAGGCGCGGTCGTTTCCGGTGCGTTTGGATGGGCGACGGTGCTGGCAACTCCCGGGGACAGGCTGGTCCGGGTTCCCGATGATGTGCCACCGTCAACCTATCTTGGTGTGCTCGGTATGCCTGGTACAACCGCCTATTCGGGTATGACGGATATCGGACAGCCCAAGGCAGGGGAAACGGTTGTTATCTCTGCGGCGTCCGGTCCCGTAGGCGCAACAGCCGGGCAGATAGCCAGGAGAGCAGGAGCGCGGGTGATCGGTATCGCGGGCAGCGTGGAGAAATGTGCGTGGGTCACGGAAATCGCCGGATTTGATGGATGCATCAATCATCATGAAAATCTCGACGAACAGCTTGACGCCCTCTGTCCTGACGGCGTCGATGTCTACTACGAGAACGTTGGGGGTACAGTAGGCCAGGCTGTGATCAGGCGGTTACGTAATCATGCCCGGGTTCCGATCTGCGGTCTGGTCGCTGACTATAATGATCGCGACTATAGCGGGCTGGCGCATGCGCCCACAATCAGCGCGGCTATGCTGCTGTTTCGCAGAGCCCGCATCGAGGGCTTCATTGTCGGTGACCGGCCGGAGCGGTTTGCGGAATGGCGCGCTTTGGCAACTCCCTGGGTTCAGGAAGGTTCTCTTGTTTATAAGGAACAGATTGTAAAGGGTCTGGATCAGGCCCCTCTCGCCCTGGCTGGACAACTGAGTGGACAGAATTTCGGCAAACTTCTTGTGCAGGTTGCAGACGTTCCGACAAACCATGAGTGAGAGTCAACGGAGACAGAAAGTCTGTTTCCTGGGGTCAGTATGCGCAATCGCTCTGGCCCTGATGCCTTGCGTGCCTGCGCAGGCAGCGGACAAGGCGTGGTGTTCCGTATCTGATCCGCAGGCTGCAGGGACTATGCCCGCGCTTCTTCGCCATCTGGCTTCTGTCCGGAACCGGCCGCCAGCGCCTCTGCCACGGGTGCACACGGAAGGCACGTTGCCGCATCACGGTATTTAGGACGAGAGCGTCTCCTCAAAATATGACCTTAAGCTCATGCAAGAGGCAGCGCTGGCCTGGCATGCCGGAGCAGATGACGAATGGCTGAATTTTGCCCGTCGCTATCTGATGGCGTGGATAAAGACCTATAAGCCGAGCTTCAACCCGATCGACGAGACAGGTTTTGACACTCTGATCGACACTTATGTGATGATCGGCCCCTCGCTCCCCGCCTCGGAACGAGAACAGGTCCGATCCTATCTTCAGGATTGGGGTTGGGGATATGTGACAGCCATTATCCATCACGGGCGACGTGCGATCTGGATCAATAACTGGCAGAGCCACCGGATCAAGCTGGTGACAATGATCGCCGTAGCGATCGACGATACCCCGCTGTTTGACAAGGCACGCGATCTTTTCCGCAAGCAGATACAGGCCAATATCGCACTAGACGGGACCACTCTGGATTTTCGGGAACGGGATGCGCTGCACTATGTCGTCTACGACCTTCAGCCGTTGATCCAGGCCGCTCTTGCCGCCAGAACACGCGATGAGGACTGGTATCACTGGACGAGCGATGACGGCTCTTCTCTGGCGAATGCCATGACATGGCTGCTTCCCTATCTGAGCGGAGAGAAGCGACACAGGGAGTTTGTACATTCAGCCGTACGCTTTGACGCGATCCGCGCACAGGCCGGGCTGAAAGGCTATTCGGGCCTTTTGATCCGCGGACGGCTGGCGCGCTTGTGTGGCTTGCTTCCGCTTTCGACCCGCGTTTTCGTCTTCTCGCGACCCAACTCGCATCACATCCGCCGCTGTTTATATCGATGTGTGGTCAATGAGCGATGCCGTTTATGAAAAAGGACGGGGAGGGAGACTGTTTCTTATCCGAAATGGTCTCTTGTGGTCCGGCATTTTGCAGGACCCAGTCACGGGTTAACTGAGGCGGGAGAGGTTTGAATGATCGTGCAGCGTCAAGTGCGTCGGTTATTGCTGCATCGCCTACACTGTAAGCCGGGTCAGGCGTCAGGTATGCTGGTGGATCCGGACGTCCTTCTGTCATATTTGATGGACACCTCCTCCGCAGCACCCTGAGGCACAGAAATCGGGGAAAAATACTTCCCGTTCAATGATACATCAAAGTTATTGCCTTCGACGCGGATTTCTCACATTTTGTCTGAAGAGTGTTATTCTCTGTTCTGAGAGCTGTGTCCTGTGCGTCTGATCTGGAATGACAACGGCATTTTGCCTCTGGAGGCAGATTCTGGACGCAGTTGGGGTCTTAGCGCCTGAGAAGGCGGTGATGGCTGTGAGTATGTGGCCTATGCTCTGTCTGTTTCGTCAGGAAGCCTGGCGGAGCCTTCGCAATCGTGCATGAGCGAGGGCGAATTCGTGCTGGCAAGGGAATATATCGGGCATGGACAGGACAATTCGACGCACGCTGACCTTTACGACTGTTGCGATTTTGAGCAGTCGTGCGCGTATGGTGCCACAGGTCGCCTTCTCCAGAGAGGTCTGCCCAAGGGCCATCTTTTGCAGAGCGGTGAGCAGGACATAGGCTGCGGCCGAGAACCACAGCCGGAGCTGGTTGGCCCGGATGGTATGGGAGGATGTTCTGTCTGAGAACAGATCCAGCTGGCATTCCTTGATGCGGTTTTCCATATCCCCGCGTGCGCAGTAAATCTGTTCGTAGAGATGGCGGGGGTCGGACATTCCCTGCGGTAGCGTGGTGACAATAAAGCGATG
>NZ_JAAABN010000019.1 GCF_011516765.1 Acetobacter sicerae
CGCCGCCAGAAGCAGAATATCGTCAATATTCCAGATCGGGCTCCTGTGGGATGACTGAATTCTACAAAATGACCCGAAATTGCCTCAAGTGTGAGAAATCCGCGTCGAAAGTGCCGTCAGCAAGATGGCGCACCCTCTCCCCTTCCCGCTGCTGGGATGTCGCAACGCGGATATCCAGCAGCGAGGCGATACAGAGAAGAAACACCATCGCCAGACCGCCCGACAGACACATGACGGACAAGGGAGAAAAGAGAGCGCTATCCGGTGTCTGGATAACCGTGAGCCACTGATCGAATGGCAGGATGGACCCCATCGAGCCAAGCGGCACCAGCGCCAGGGTGAGCGCCAGAAGAATACTGGTGACAAGCCGGGGACGAGTCGCCAGAGGGTTGCCCAGTTCCCAGAAGGCAAAGGCGCACAGGGTCGCGCCCACAACCAGGACGCTCATCACTGCGGAAAGATCATACGCCAGTGTAGCGGGGCTGACCGTCGCCACCAGAATATCAAAAGCCGAAAAGGCCATACCAAACGCAAGCAGGGCGCCGGACATGATGGCTGTTTTAATGGAGCGCCTGACTTCCAGATAAAAATAGGCGGCGCCAACGGCGAAAACAAAAGTCAGCAGCCCTGTGATTTCAGTCGCGGGATGAGGAAAATTCCAGAGCAGATTGGGATAGGTCGACCAGAATGTATCAAAGAAGATCGCCAGATCTGCGACAGAAATAACCAACGAGAACAGCAGTATCCGAACAACAGATGGCCATGTTTTTCTGGAAAGAAAGAAGATCGCCAGCGCCGCAAAAAGAAACGCCTGCAGTATCACCGTCATATGCGAACGAACGTGCTGCTCACTGAGAAGAAATGTAAACAGCCGTTCCATGAACAAATCATTCCGCTAAAGGGCACATCAACTTTCTCAGGACTGTCGCACGCACTTCTTAACGATCGTATAAGGTCGAGAGACGGTCGGCTTAAAAAAGAGACGACCTCCGGAATAGACTTTAGAGTCTGTTAGGATATGGGCGATTACCGGACAGATCATGCGGTCGGCCCTGCTGATTCATTGCGCGACTGAAGCATGACGGAACGAGTCTGCTGTCCCGTCACAACACTGCGGGTCAAGAGATGGATGGTTGTCCCTGACGACACATCTGATGCTGGTCTGGATCTGGCAGATGCTGCAGGACCTCTGGTATTTTACACTGGCGCAGAGCGTTTTCCGCAGCCGTCTGGATGCGCTGCTGCCGTCAGCGCCGTGGTTACGAAGATTCCTTTTCTGAAACCGCAGGTACTGCGGCCAGTGGAATAAGCGGCCTATCGAAAGGAACCACCAGAAAAAGCACACTTACGAGACAGCGTTCCGACAGCCTCTCGGACGCATCATGCTGGACCGGGAACGAGATAAAGCCCGACGGGACGAGATGGCGAACCTGATGCTGCTGGGAGAGCAAGGCGTGATCACATGTCAGGTTACGTCACCATGAACTTAAATGGAAAAAGAAAATACACCACAGAACAGAACAGATCCGATAATTTCCACATCAATAAAGAACAATATACCTGAAAATATAATATATTTCAAACAAAATTCAGAAATACCATATAATAACTACCAATAAAACGCTCTCGTTACACTACTTCAATCGGGCCTGCCGCCGCCATTGGTAACCGGTTCCAGGCGCTCCTTCACCGTGAAGGATACCAGACGTTTCGCCTCTCCATTTCGTCCCGCACCTATGACAACAGAGTCAGAAAAAAGAGGCGATCACGGATAATGCTGATTTTATCATGATATTTACAAATGGGTTTCACATCCTGATGGCAGGATCATCGGACATGATTCGAACCTGTATTATTCTGGCAACACTAATTAACAATCGTCCATCACCAGCATGACTCGCTACCACGATATATAGACAATGCGGTCGCAAGAAGGGAATAAGGGGCCGACACCGTATTCCCCTGTTCATATTCCGGACGCACCTGCCCCATGTCCTGCCGTTTCCCTACTGCTTTCATTGTCGGAACGTTTGCATCTGCTCTGCTGACAACGTCCGCTCTGGCCTCCCCGCCTGTTTCATCACAGCCGGGCCAGACAGACGTACAGCCGGCGGCCAAAACCGCCGCGCCTCAGCCAGTCGTCAGCAAACCGGTAGCGATCAGGGCAGCGGACAACAGGACAAAGACCAGCCCGTCGCCAACCAGAGCCGCTCCCATTGCCGGAATACTGGATGGCTCCAATGGCGAAACGCTGACCATTCATGGTCATCATGCCGCCGATGGCACTGGCGCCAAATACATGAACAAGACTGTCTATCTTGGACCGCTGGGCAATCGGGACACGCTGAACACGCCTTACTCCGTCATGGGCGTTACGCACGACGTCATCGTCAATCAGCAGATCCGCAACCTCAACGATCTGGCTCAGTATCTGCCTTCCGTGCAACTGGAAGTCCGCGGCGACCCCAACACATCCCGTCCGCAGTCACGCGGGTTCGAGGCTGATGTCATTTCCAACTCCCGTCTGGACGGACTGAACGTGGTCTCCACCACACCGTACCCAGCGGAGTGGGTGGATAACCTGCAGGTTCTGAACGGTCTGGCAGGCGCAATGTACGGACCCCAGAACCCGGCCGGCGTCTTCGAATATACCCTGAAACGCCCGACTGACCGACGCACCGAACGCCTCTCCGTCGGCGTGGATTCCGTCGGCACACCGACCGTAAACGGCGATATTTCCGGTCGCCTCGGCAATAATGGCTGGTTCGGCTACCGCCTGAACATGCTGCACGCCGATGGCACGGCCTATACGCAGGGCAGTTCGATACGCCGTGAAATGGTCAGCGGCGATTTCGACATCCATCTGGACGACAAGACGGTCATCGAGTTGGATGCCAGCCATTATACCTATGACCAACGCGGCACGGCGCCCGGCTTCGGCATTCTGGCGACCGGTGTCGGTGGCGACAAGCTGCCCGAAGCTCCTGATCTGGGTAAACGCCTTGCTCCACAGTGGAGCGGTTACAACATGGAAACCAACACGTTCCTTGCCAAGATCAAGCACCAGATCAACGAGAACTGGAGCTTCACCCTCGGCGGTCTGTATCAGGATGCTGCGCGTCAGTCCTTTGGCGTGGCCGATACGCTGTGCGACGGCGGCAAGACCTGCGGTGGAAAGACAGGCAGTGACGGCTGGTACAGCTCGAAAGCGACCGCCACGACCACAGCTGACGATTTCCGTGTCGGCAGTAACATGGCCTATTTCAACGGTCGTGTTTACACCGGTCCGATCCGGCATGATCTGGTCATCGGCACCAACGGCTACATGATGGGCAATTACAACCCGGTCGCCGCCGTGACGCCTGCACAGAACCTCGGCGTCATGAACATGTATGGCGCTTCCCCCAACGGCGGAACGCAGCCCTATTATCGTGGGCGTTACAAATCCAGCAGCGTGACCAGTCAGTCCTTCATCATCGGTGACACGCTGAAGATCAACGAGCACTGGTCGATCATGGGGACGCTGGCGTGGAGCTGGATCAATCAGGAAGGTGCGCTGAACGCCGCCAGTCCGCTCATGAAGAGATTCAGCAAATCGGCGGCTTTCAGCCCGACCACAAGCATCATGTACAAGCCGACCGAGAACCAGACGATCTACTTCACATATGGTCGATCGGTCGAAGCCGGACCCGTCACGCCGAACAGCGCCAGCTATACCAACACAAACATTGCGCTCCCGATTGCGCACTCGGAAGAATATGAAGTCGGCTACAAACTGCGTTTCCTCAAGAAAATGCAGTTCAACGTCGCCGGTTTCCGGATCACCTCTCCGTACGCCATGTATGTCGCTGCGGCGAACCCGTCACAGGGCTGTGCTGCGGAAACCAACTGCCAGACCTATCAATATGGCGGAACGCAGCGCAATTATGGCGTGGAAGCCCAGATTTCGGGTGAAGTCCTGCCCAACCTGTCCGTTCTTGCAGGCATGACCTGGCTGGATGCGGAACTGGTCCACGCGGCCTCCTCCACGCTCAACAAGAAGGAAATCGTCGGTGCAGCGCCTCTTCAGGCGAGCATCCTGCTAGATTACCGACTGCCGGCATCGCTTGGCTCCTTCGCTTCCGGCTGGGCCTTCAATGCCGGCGTGCATTACATGGGCAACCGCGCGGCCAACGTCACCAACACGCTGCATACCGGCTCATACACCACTCTTGAACTCGGCACGCGCTATGCCTTCCATGTCGCCAAGTTTCCGTGGGTTGCCCGGTTCGGTGTCAGCAACGTGACGAACGAACGCTACTGGGCCTCCGTTTATACCGGTGCGCCCAGCGGCACATCAGGCGCAGCGTCCAGCCTGTATGCCGGACTGCCCCGCGTCTATCACTTCACCCTGTCTGCGGAATTCTGACGGACAGGTTTTGAAGGGGCATCGTTGATCCGACGGTGCCCCGGAAAGAAGAGCAGGCCAAATTTCCTGCAACCGCGACCGACTCACGAATAGAAAACCTCGCATCAGCCAAGCGAACCTTCGCCACGTACAGGCTGCCAGAATAGCCGTCCGCGCACAGGATATTTACCCGGCGCGTCTGCCATTCACATCATAAGCTTCATCGCAAAGAAGAAGGCTGCCTCTCTGGCGCCGCACCTCTCGCGCTTTGGCTGGAGAGGATCTCTTTCAGAGAGACACACACCATTCAGCGGGCAGGCTTTGCTTCACGGCGGCGCGGGCCTGTAGATCCAGATCCAGCACAAACTTGAGCACCGTTGCGGACAGACGGATCATGTCTTCCGTGGTCTGATCCTCTTCGGCAAGGTTGCTCGCACATTGTCCCGCCCAGGCGATTATGACCGGATCGGTGGACGCAAATCGCGAAACGCAGGCCCTGAGCTCTGCCAGTTCCTCGGTCGCGGGTTGTTGGACATCACTGTCCGGATGGTGATTCTGAAATTCCATGGATTGGTTTAACCCCTGTGAACAACGATTTTTCGTTCCAGCAAGGGTCACAGAGAAGACTTAGCATTGGGTTAAGTCGGGCTCTCGTCTGCGGGAGTCGAGCCAACTCCCGCAGAAAAAACCGTTTTTCGACCTCAGTTGTGAGACTTCAGGAACGCCTGATAGTACTCATCGGCCATTTTCCGAAGCGACCGACCGATGGACACGTACTGATATTCATCAAGATTGGCCAGGGAAGCACGGGCCGCCGGGCGCTGAAGACCGAAGCCCTGTCCCGGCAACAGAACAATTCCCGTCTCGTCGGCGATCCGGAACAGAAGCTCGCTCGAACTGGACCGCGTAGCCACCCATTCGGCAAACTCATCGCCATACAGGGTGCGACAGATGCTCTTGAGATCGAGCATGGTGTAGTAATTGACCCCATTGGGATCATCCGGCGGCGCTACGCCGAGCGCCTTGTAAAGCGTCGCCTCACGGCGGCGGAGAAGATTTTTGACCGTCTGCTTGTAGTGGTCGTTCTCATCCATCAGGCAGAACAGACAGAACATCACCATCTGCACCTGCTGCGGCGTGGACAGGCCCGCCGTATGATTCAGCGCAACCAGACGACTGTCGGCCACAATTCGGTCAAGGAATTTCAGACTGCCCGGATCAGTCGTCAGACTGGAATAACGCTCCGCCAGTTCCGCCGTAAGCTTCGGCGGCAGTTTGCGGACAAGCTCATCAATCGCGTTGTCCTTGTGCATGCCGATAACGCCGAGACGCCAGCCCGTCGCGCCAAAATACTTCGAGAAGGAATAGACAAGAATCGTATTGCGTGGGCAGACGGCGAACAGCGAGCGGAAGTCGTCGGCAAAGGTTCCATACACATCATCGGTGATGATGATGAGATCCGGACGATCATTCTGCACGATCCCGGCGATGGCCTGCATGGACGCGTCGTCCATTTTCACAGCAGTCGGATTACCCGGATTGACGCAGAAGAAGATCTTGACCGCAGGGTCTTTCAGCTTTTCCAGCTCTTCCCGCGGATACTGCCAGCCTGTCTCCTGCGTGGCATGGATGCCGATTTCCTCAAGCCCGAACTCCTCGAGGTGCGGGATTTCGATATAGGGCGAGAAGATCGGCATACCGAGCGCCACCTTGTCACCCTTTTCAATCAGCCCGTTCTGCTTCAGCGAGTTGAAGATATACGCCATGGCCGACGCGCCGCCTTCGACACCGAAGAAGTCCACTTCCTCCCGCGCCAGCGTGCCGCCGGTCATCTCATTCAGCACATAATGCCCGGTAATCTGCTCGCTCAACGGCAGCATGCGGGGCGGCGTGGGATAATGGCAGCCCAGAATGCCTTCCGCCATTTCATGCAGGAAAGCTGCGGCGGACAATCCCATCTGATCGCGCACGTAACTGATCGCGCGGGTCAGAAAACGGATCCCGTCCTGCCCGCGTTTTTCGGACAGGAAGCGATCGAAGCGATCCTCGATCCCCTCCATCCGGGCATGTCCGCCAATCCCTGCCGTCAGATAGGAAAAGGACCGCTCGGACTCCGCCAGCGCGAACTGTCCGAAGTGAAAGAAAGCGGACCGCGGCAAGGTGGCCAGAAAGTTCGGATTGCCGCGACCGGCGTTGAGCATGGTGCGCCCCGACTTTCGGGTGGCCATGCGGATGAGTTTGTCCTTCAGTTCAAAAGGGCTGAGATTCTTGAAACGCCTGTTGTCGGAAACCATCATTCATTCCTTTCGGCGCAGACCGGTCGGGACAGACTGGGCCGGATCGTTTCTGTTGAAACCTAGGGTGCCTCAACTTACGCAGAAACATAACCTTTGCCGGTATTTAGTTTTCTTCTGCGAAAAAAGTTCTGATCTCTTCCACAGCTGCAGCGATTCCGAGCCTGTGCGGAATCACCCCCGAGGGAAACGCACTGAGCAGCCGGGACGGCGTGCGCCGATCCAGCAGCACAAACACGCCGCGATCCGTACGTGTCCGGATAAGGCGACCGAAAGCCTGCCTGAGCCGCAGACGCGCCAGCCGGTCATCATAAAGGCGCGGATTACCCTGCGAGAGATGCATCCGCCTCTCACGATGCAGAATGTCAGGACGCGGCCATGGCACCCGCTCGAAGGCGACAAGACGGAGCGCATGGCCCGGCACATCAACACCGTCGCGCATCGCATCCGTGCCGAGCAGGCAGGAGTCCGTCTCCGTGCGGAACACATCGACGAGCGTGGCGTTATCCATCGCATCGACGTGTTGCGCGTAGAGAGGGATGCCCTCTTCCTCCAGAGGCGCTGCAATCTTGCGATGCACCGTGCGCAACCGCTCAATGGCCGTGAACAGCCCGAGCCCTCCGCCCCCGGACGCCAGAAAGAGCGCCTGAAACGCTGCGGCAAGCGTGTCAGGATCGTCATGCGCGACATCGTTGATAATGAACACGCGGGTCTGGCGGGAATAGTCGAACGGACTGGCCAGAGAGGCCCGCAACGCTGGCGACGGCAGATGGCTGGCTCCGACACGCGCCTCGGCGGCTTCCCAGATCTGTTCGGCTTCGGCGGACTGATCGGTGTCCGTCTCGTCACGCAGGGTCGCCGAGGTGATGAGCAGGCCGTGCGCCGGTGCGGCCAGCACGGCGGCGAACGGCAGGGTTGGGTCAAGCCAGTGCTGATGCAGCCCGACATCCTGCTCGCCCCGCCGCTGGCCTTCCCGCGCCTCAAGGCGGATGAAGCGGATGAACTGCGGCGGTCCGACCTCGTCAGGCGGTGTGCAGAAAGTGGTGAGCATCGACACCCATCCGTCGAGACGTCCGATGGCGCGACGCTGCAACGACCGGATCGTCGCCTCGATGCGGGCGCGGGCGGCGGTGTCGAGAGTGTCCGTATCCTCGCGCAGCTTGTCTTCCAGCCGATTGACGAGCGTGCGGAGCGGCTCAGCGATACGGCTCAGCGCCCGGGCGAGCGTATCGGCGGCCTCGCCAAGCCCGTCGATCATCGGATGCAGATCGCACTCACTGCCATTCCGGCGCACGGGACCATTGCCGACCGTGCGGGCCAGCACCTGATCACGCAGCAACCGCAGCACGGCCTCGGTCGGATTGTCGATGACCGGCTCAACAAGCTGAACGGGTGCAGGCAGAGGGAAGAGCGAGGCCGTCACATCTTCCGGTTCCGGCGGCTCTTCCGCCCTGTCCGTCTGCGGTTCGATCCACAGACGACCGGACCAGCCCGGCGCGGGCAACGCCTTCGCGGCCAGCAGGGCGGCATCCAGCGGCGTTTCGAGGCGTGGATTGCCCGCCACGAGATCATCAAGGCGGCGACGCAATCCCCTCGCCCGCGAGCGGCTGCCTTCCGCGCCGAGCAGCCAGCGCCGGAGCTCCGCCGCTTCCAGTCCGGACAGTTCAAGCGCGAACGCCCCGTCCGCCGCATCGGCGAGATGATGCCCCTCGTCGAATACATAGCGCGTGGGGATGCCGTCCTCGTCGGGCACGGCTTCTTCCGGCGTGGCCTCAGGCTGGTCGCCCTGTTCCAGTGCGGGCAGACCCTGCGACTGCGCCCATGCCGCCTGCGCCATGACCAGTGCGTGATTGGCGATCACCAGATCCGCGTCCTGCGCCCGGCGGATGGAATGTTCCACAAAGCAGCGCTGATAGTGCGGGCAGGCGCCGTGGATACACTCGCCGCGCCGGTCGGCAGTCGCGGACAGCACACCATGACCGAGAATGTCGCCGAACCAGCCGGGGAGATCGCCGCCGAACAGGTCGCCTTCCATCGTCGCCATACCCCAGCGGGCAAGCAGAGCGAGGGCAATGACCGGCCCCGGACCACGCGTGGGGGCGATATTCACCGCCTCTTCCATGTTGAGCAGGCAGAGATAGTTCTCACGCCCCTTGCGCACCACCACATGGTTGCGGCGCACGGCGGGATCCGGGTGCAGGCGCGCCGTTTCCGCCTCGATCTGGCGCTGGAGATGGCGTGTATAGGTGCTGATCCAGACCGCGCCACCATTACGTTCGGCCCAGAGACTGGCGGGCGCGATATAGCCGAGCGTCTTTCCCGTGCCGGTCCCGGCTTCCGCCAGCACGACACGTGGGAAGCCCATTCCCTCGCGCGGTGCGAAGGCATGCGTGGCGACATCGGCGAAATCGGCCTGTCCCACACGGACTTCCGCGTCAGGACCGAGAATCTGACCCAGCCGGGTGCGGGCCTCCGCTGGCGTGACCGGATTGGAGCCAGGCGGTGGTCTGCGGGCCGTATCCTCCCATTTGGGAAGCTGGTCCCATATGCGCAGCGCCTCGCCGGGCTGCATCGCCTCACGCGACAGCGGACCGGTGATCTCCAGCGCTTCCATGACCGCGCCACTCCAGATCCAGCCGGTCTGCGCCAGACGGGTGGCGAGAGCGGCGAGGAACGGATGAGACGGCGTGTTCTTCAGGGCGCGCAGGTCTGTCAGCAGACGTGCGGCGAGGTCGGGCAATGTATTCGCCTCGACGCGCCGCCCATCAAAATCACCGAGACCAAGCGCGATGGCCAGCCCGCGCGGCGTAGGAGCGACGGAGCGGGCGGGATGCACAAAGGCGAAGAGCTCAAGCAGATCAAACCACGGAGCCGGTTGTCCGGGCGGCGTCATGCCCAGCATCCGGGCCGTCGCCGGTGCATGCACGACGAGGGGAGTTGGTTCCTCCTGCAGAAACTGCTTCGCCCGCGTCCGGTTGAGCGTCAGCAGTTCTCCGTCAACGGTGAGGCAGGAAAAGAAGCCATGACCGGCGACAAGAGCAGGCGCTTCATACGGAGAGGGAAAGGCAGCGGACATCTGGCCCGCAGTCTAGCGCAGGATGGCAGGGGCGCAATCCGGAAGCTGAACCGCTCCGGAGCAGGTGGAGGCCATGTGAAAGAGTGAAGAGCTTTTGATGGCGTCCTGACTGACTGATTTCAGACATAGCGCGATGTCCTGCCGCTCTGTCCTGTGGACAGGGCAGCGGTTCCTGCGCAGCAGCGCTGACCCTTCCGAGGAAGAGAAATCGGCGCCTGTCGCAGTCCGCCTGACCTTCATGTATGGCCGTCCGTCTGACCCCGGCTACGCAATCCGGTCCGGAGCATGGCGTGGCCGATGTTTCTTCCTTCAGACAGAAAGCCTAAAGTAAACATAATGTTTCTCCTGAGGAAGGCTGCCGCCATGACGTTCAACACTCATCGGAAGATGCTTCTTCTGCCGGCTTTGCTCCTGTCCTGCCTGTCCGTGAGTTGTCTCTCCGGCACCGCCGGGGCAGCGGACCCGGGAATAGAGGCTGACGCGTCCGTCACGACGGTTACGAAGGGCCTCACGCGGAAGCCGCTGTATCCTTTCCATGTTCCACCGGGACAGAGTCTTGTCGGAATTGACGGCTATGTGGAAACCACGTCCCCTTCCGACCACTTCAGTGAAGCCCTGATCTCCCTGCATATGGCCACCTCGCCCGCCTGCCCCGGTCAGGGCGAGGATGTCGGTGATTACGCCGCCATCAATGCGCATTTTCCGAACATCACGCTGGCGGCCCCCATCGTCAAACAGAACGCGCCCGACCACCAGCGCATCCCTGTGCACATTCACCTCGCCAGACCTTTTCCGTTGAAGTCCTGCCTGTTTCTCATTCTCGACGGCTCGGATTTTGCCGTAAAATCCTACACGATGAGGGCGCATCTGCATGTGACCACCACACCCACACCACAGCCTCCGGAACCCTTTGAACTCAGCGGCGCGATGTCGGACGAATTCCTCATGTCGCCGCAAAAGCATGAAACCGCCTACAAGGTTTATCATGTACCCAAAGACAGGATGATCTTCTCAATCGACGGCAATGTCGCAGCAGTCGCTGGACCCGGCGTGGTTTTCCGGACGCCGCTGCACTGGTGGGTCGTGTCGCATTCCGTCTTTCTCGAGCATGGCGGCTGCCCGCAATTTCCGCGTGACGGCACCTATACGGACAACCCCGCTCTGGATGCCTTCATGTTTCAGCCTCAGACCACCACACTGCATACGGTTTACCTCAAGGGAGAAGGCGTTTCGTATCCCAATACACCCTTCACCTTGCAGCCAAAGGATCCGATCCTTGTCCGCAAGGGAGATTGTCTGATTCACGGCGTAAGGGCGATGGGCGCTGACGAACCCGGCGGACGTCCGGCGGACGGGATCAACACGGAAAGCCAGATTTTCATGGAAATGACACCGTAACCGGAAAGAGTCTGAATCACGTAATCCGTTTCCTTATTCCGTCCCGATTCCAGCAGGACATCCCTGATGACGCAGCTTGAGTTCCAACAGGTCGACGTATTTTCAGCGACGCCTTTCAAGGGCAATCCGGTCGCCGTTGTTCTCGGAGCGGACGATCTGACGACAGAACAGATGGCGGCTTTTGCCAGTTGGACCAACCTGAGTGAAACAACGTTCCTGCTCAGACCGACTTCACCGCAAGCCGACTATCGGGTCCGTATCTTCACCCCCGAAACAGAACTACCATTTGCTGGCCATCCCACGCTGGGAAGCTGTCATGCATGGCTGATGTCTGGTGACCGTCCCCGCAGTAAAACAGTCATACAGGAATGTGGCATCGGGCTTGTGCCCATTCGTTCTACGGAAGAACGCCTTGCTTTTGTTGCGCCAGAACTTCTTCGGTCCGGCCCAATCGACGAAGCGCTTTTAAGTCGTGTTGCGCACGGATTGAGGATTCCACCTTCTTCCATCCAGGCATCCGCATGGACGGATAATGGTCCCGGCTGGCTCTCTGTTCTGCTCGGTTCTCGAGAAGAGGTTCTGGCGCTTGAACCGGATTACGCGAGCCTGGCAGATCTGAGCATTGGGGTGACTGGTCCATGGAATCCAGCCACTGATGGAACGGAAGCACAATTTGAAGTGCGTGCTTTCGCCATGAGTTCTGGTGTCAACGAAGATCCTGTTACCGGCAGTCTGAATGCCGGGCTGGCTCAATGGCTGATTGGAAGTGGGCGAGCGCCCCAACATTATATTGCCAGTCAGGGTGCCCGGCTCGGTCGGAATGGTCTGGTGCATGTTGATCACGAGAATGGAAAAGTCTGGATCGGTGGTTCAACCATCACAAGAATTACAGGGACGCTGCAGGTTTGAAAGCAGCCCGCACAACACAGAACACCAGAAATTCTTATCCAGTTCAGCAAGAAACTGGATGTATGTTAAAGGACGTTTTCTGACCTTCTGAAAAGCCCAAGGGTGAGTGAACTTCAGAAAATCGACTCAGACAAATCACTCCGTTATATGAGCAGTATTCTTCAACGTAGGTTTCAAGGGGCAGTCTGTGCAGTGTGAATGGCGTCGATCTTACGACAGGCTGGTTCCGATGCTGATCAAGGAACACTTCGGTAATCCCGGTGGCCTGACGCGGCAGTTTCCTTACATGAAATCGACATTCCCGTGGAAAGACGAAGACTTCATTCTCACGGCAGAAGCGCTCGCCAATCCAGACAACAAATATCATGGTCTTGAGCGACTTGCCGAAGAGTCCCATCGGGCCGGATCATGGCAACTCGCAGGAGAGTACTGGCTGATTGCAGCGGGCTGGCGTCGCAACACGATGGACGCCAATAACGAATACCACCAGGAAGCATTGCAGTTTGCCTTGCGCCATGTCGAATATAACAGAGCGCTGGCTGAGTGGAAAAAGAAGAAGCTCAGCAGAAACGCCATGCCCTATCCCGAACTGTTCGGGCTTGCTGACGACTGACTATCGACATTTCAAACGATAGAGACTGATTGCAGGCGCTTCTCTTTGTAAAACGAAAGAAGATGGGCAGATCAGAAACCTCGCTGGTCCACCTTTCGCCTTGCAGCCAAAGGGTCGGCCACGGGCGTCGATGTTTTCTCGGGAACAAAAGAGATTTCTGAACTGTTCGAAATATAAATGTCCGGGCTTACGCCTTGTCCGCCCATCGTCAGAAGCCACATGCGTGAGCGGATCAGTTCCTGACGTTACACACCACGTTTATACGTCAGCTTTGCGGAATCCTGTCCGGTCAGACGCTGCAATCGGCTACTCTGTTCCACAGGACAGAACGCGCATACCGATCCCCGTACACCCTGAGCGCCTGAATGACAGGCGTCTGTGTCTTTCCCAGAGCGGTCAGAACATGTCCCTCATGCGGCTGCAGTTCGGGACGGCAGGAAGAGCGCCTGCTCGGCACGGGTCTCATTCCGCAACACCCGACACAGATGGCCAAGCCGCGATGACCCCGCTTCATCTCCCCGCGTGATCAGCCAGTAGGTCCGGAGCAGACTGATCTCTTCCGGCATGACGCGCACAAGCCCGGGCGTTGATTCCGCCACAAACGCAGGCAGGACGCCAAGACAGAGTCCGGCCTGAACCGCTGCTTTCTGCGCCTGAATACTGGAGTTCTGAATCCGCACCTGTCGGGAATCGATTCCAACCTCCGCCAGATAATCCAGAGAAGGCGAGAAAACGAGTTCATCGACATAACCTGCGAAGATATGATCCGCGAGGTCTCCCCGGTTCCTGACCGGTCCATGTCGTCGCAGATAATCAGGGCTGGCATAGATGAACAGACGATAATCCGTCAGTTCTTCCGCATGAAACCGGTCTCCGGAAGGACGGGTGAGACTGATGGCGAGATCCGCCTGACGACGGGAAAGAGAAACGATCTGCTGGATCGTCACCATCTCTACGGTCAGATCCGGATTGGCTTCCAGTAGCGCGCCGATCCGCGGGGCGAGGAAGAAATTCCCGAATCCTTCCAGCGCGCTGATCCGCACCGTGCCGGACAGACCACCTCCGGCGCTGAACGCCACCTCCTGCGCCTCGCGCTCCATCGCCTCCACACCGGCCAGCAACTGTTCACCTTGTCGTGTAAGACGGTAGCCGCGTGGGTGCCGCTCAAAGAGCGTGGCGTCCATTGTCTGTTCCAGAGACTGAATCCTCCGGGCAACCGTCGTGTGCTCCACGCCCAGTTCCCGCGCGGCCACGGACAGCGCTCCACCGCGGGAAACAGCCAGAAAATACTGCAGGTCACGCCAGTCGAGCCCTCGTCTTCCGTGCATACTTCGCTCCTTCTCAGCCCATATCTCAAAATGTCCGTGCATTTTTGCACATGGGATGGGCGAAAACGCCAGATTTTCTGTCCGTTCGCATCGTGTCAGACACTTTCATCCGTACAAAAGAGATGGAGCAGGACCGAGGTCCGGAACTCCATCCGCGAAAAGGGGAATTCTGATGACTGCACTGGTCCTTCCACCTTTTGTCCGGCTCGGGGGCGGCGCGCTGAACGACCTTCCGGAAGCCCTGCAACAGGCCGGTCTCAAAGCGCCTTTCATCATCACCGATCCGTTCATGGCCTCAGGCGGCGTGCTCGAACGGGTCAGGGACATCCTCGAACAGGCCGGATACGCCATGCGAGCCTTTACGGAGACCGTTCCGGACCCGACCGTCGCATGCGTAAACGCCGCCCTCGCCATGCTGCGGGACGGTCAGCATGACTGCGTGATCGGACTGGGCGGTGGCAGCCCGATCGATACCGCCAAGATGGTCGCCGTGCTTGCACGACACGACACGACACCGTCCGGTCTCAAGGTCCCGCATATCCAGAACACGCCGGGACTGCCGGTCATCGCCATTCCGACAACCGCCGGAACAGGGTCGGAAGCCACGCGGGTCACCGTCATCACCGATGAGGTGTCCGATGAGAAAATGCTCTGCATGGGACCGGCCTACCAGCCTCACATCGCCATCGTGGATTATGAACTGACCCTGACGATGCCACGCAGGCTGACAGCCGATACCGGCACTGACGCCCTGACCCATGCGCTGGAAGCCTGGGTCTCGAAAAAGGCTTCTCCCTTCACCGATGCGCTGGCCCTGACCGCAATGCAGCGGATCTGGAGATGGCTACCCGTTGCCTGCGAGGAGCCCGGCAACCGCGAGGCCCGCGCCGCCGTGATGCAGGGCGCTTTCGAGGCCGGCATGGCGTTCTCGAACGCCTCCGTCGCGCTGGTGCATGGCATGAGCCGGCCCATCGGGGCGCATTTTCATGTGCCGCACGGTCTGTCCAACGCGATGCTGCTGCCGGAGATCACGGCGTGGTCCCTCTCCGGCGCGCCGGAGCGCTATGCAATGGCCGCCCGCATGATGGGGATTGCAGATGCGGGAGCATCCGATGACGCCGCAGGTGAGGCGCTCGTGGAAGGGCTGCGCCGCAGAAACCGGGAAATCGGTGTGCCGACGCCGAAAGAACACGGTCTCGATGTCGCACGCTGGGACAATCTTCTGCCGCTGATGGCGGAGCAGGCGCTGGCTTCCGGATCGCCCGCCAACAATCCGCGTGTGCCGACGGCGCAGGACATCGTCGCGCTCTACCACCGCGTCTGGGCCGCATAACAGGGAGGACCGCAGCATGAGCAGCGTTACAGCCTCTTCCAAAATCCGTTCGATGCATGGTCTGGTTTTTGCTTCCAGCGTCGGCACCATCATCGAATGGTATGATTTCTTTCTCTATGGCTGCCTCGCGATTTTCTTCGCGCAGATGTTCTATCCGCCCGGCAACGGAATGGCCGCCACGCTGATCAGTGTGGCGACGTTCGCAACCGGTTTCGCCGTCCGTCCACTCGGCAGTCTGGTCTTCGGTCATTTCGGAGACCGTTTCGGACGCAAGATCACGTTTCTCACCACCCTGCTGATCATGGGCTGTTCAACAGCCGCCATCGGTGCGCTGCCTGATTTCAAAACCGCCGGCTATGTCGCGCCGGTTCTGCTCATCACGCTGCGGATCATTCAGGGGCTGGCTCTGGGCGGAGAATATGGCGGCGCCGCCACCTATGTGGCCGAACATGCTCCCGCCACGGAACGCGGCAAATGGGCGAGCTATATTCAGGCCATGGCGTCCGGCGGCTTCGTTCTGGCGCTGGGCATCGTCCTCGGGCTGCGTCTGGGGCTGGGCGAGGAGAGCTTCACCGCGTGGGGCTGGCGTCTGCCATTCCTGTTCTCCATCGTGCTGGTCGGCGTGTCTTTCCGCATCCGTATGCGGTTGCATGAATCTCCCGTGTTTCTGGAGATGAAACAGAACCAGCAGGTCTCTTCTTCTCCCATCCGGGACGCCTTCACCATTCCCGGCAATGCGCGCCGCATTGTAACCTTTCTGTTCGGCGTTTCCTGCGCTCAGGCCGTGACCTTCTACACAGCCCAGTTCTACGCCCTGTATTTTCTGGAAAGCGTCCTGAAGGTCGCCTTCCTGCCCGCGACTCTCTCCGTGGCTGTCGGTGCACTGTGCGGCCTGCCGTTCTTCGTGATCTTCGGCCGCCTGTCTGACAGTATCGGCCGCAAGCCTCTTTCTCTGGCCGGCATGGCCACCGCTGCCGTTCTCTACCTGCCGCTGTTCATGGTTCTGAAATCCTGTGTTCATGACGGTGGAATTGACGCTCTTCCCATCGCCGCCATCGTGTTCGTCCTCGTGGTCATCGCCGCGCTGATCTACGGCCCCTATGGCGCATTCATCGTCGAGAGCTTTCCGGCGGCGGTGCGCTACACCTCGATTTCCATTCCCTACCATATCGGGAACGGTATTTTCGGTGGCTTCCTTCCGCTCATCAGCCTCAGTCTCGTCTCACGCACCGGAAATGTCTTCGCCGGGCTGCTCTACCCCGCAGCGATCTGCATCATCGGTTTCTTTGTCACGCTGTTTTTCGTGCCTGAAACGCTGCCTTCCGCCGTCAATGGTGAAAAACGCAGGGGCATTTCCCTATCTCACGAACCCCTGACCACCGCGACGGCCCACCCCGCCGAATAACCCCTAATTTTTCACTCTTTCCTGACAAGGACAAAATAAAATGAAAATCATTCCTCACTTCATTGGTGGCCGGAAAACCGAAGGCGCTGGCCAGCGTCGTTCGGATGTCTTCAACCCCGCAACCGGCGCAGTGCAGGCTCAGGTCGCGCTCGGAGATGCGGCGGATCTGGAAGCCGCTGTTGCCGCCGCACGGGCCGTCTTTCCGAAATGGGCCGATACGCCTGCCCTGACCCGCTCCCGCATCCTGTTCCGTGTCCGCGATCTGGTGGAGAAGCGCGCCGATGAACTCGCCGCTGTGATTTCCGCCGAACATGGCAAGACAATTCCGGATGCAAAGGGAGAAGTCACACGCGGTATGGAGGTCATTGAGTTCGCCACGGCGGCTCCGGAAATTCTCAAGGGCGAATATACCGAACAGGTCAGTCGGGGCATTGACGCCTGGACGATGCGCCAGCCGCTCGGCATCGCCGCCGGCATCACGCCGTTCAATTTTCCCGTCATGGTTCCGCTGTGGATGGCGCCGATGGCGATTGCGACCGGCAACTGTTTCATCATCAAACCTTCTGAGCGCGATCCTTCAGCGTCCGTGTTGCTGGCTGAGATTTTCAAGGAAGCAGGCCTGCCTGACGGCGTGTTGCAGGTGCTGCATGGCGACAAGGATATGGTCAACGCAATCCTTGAGCATCCCGAAATCAAGGCTGTCAGCTTTGTCGGTTCCACGCCGATCGCCAAGCACGTTTACGCAACAGGCACGGCGCATGGCAAGCGCGTGCAGGCTCTGGGCGGGGCGAAAAACCACGCCATCGTCATGCCAGATTGCGATCTGGACAAAACCGTGGACGCTCTCACGGGCGCGGCCTGGGGTTCGGCTGGCGAACGCTGTATGGCGATCTCGGTCGCCGTCGCCGTGGGGCCCGTGGCGGATGCACTCGTAAACAAGCTGGCCGAACGGGCCAGAACGCTGAAGATCGGCCCCGGCGAGGATGGCAGCAACGATATGGGACCGCTGATCACGGCGCAGCATCGCGAGCGTGTGTGCAGACTGGTGGATTCCGGGGTCGAACAGGGAGCGACACTGGTCGTGGACGGGCGTGAACATGTCATTTCCGGCCATGAGAAAGGCTTCTTCACCGGCGCCTCACTTTTCGACAATGTCACCTGTGACATGAAGATTTATCAGGAAGAGATATTCGGTCCGGTTCTGTGCGTCATGCGCGCTCCGGATTTTGAAACAGCCCTCAAACTGGTGAATGACAGCCCGTTCGGCAACGGGACCGCCATCTTCACCCGCGATGGCGACACCGCCCGTACCTTTACACACCGCGTTCAGGCGGGAATGATCGGCATCAACGTGCCAATCCCCGTGCCTATGGCGTTTCACTCTTTCGGCGGATGGAAAGACTCGCTGTTCGGAGACCACCACATGCACGGACCGGAAGGGGTGCGCTTCTTCACACGCCTGAAGGCCGTCACCAGCCGTTGGCCTGAGGGGATCCGCAACGGTGCAGAATTCTCCATGCCTACGCTGGGATAATGCCGCGCACTGCCATGGAAAATTCCTGAAAAGGAAGTCGTTATCACGCCGGTCTGAAATCCGGCGTGATAACGGACCACTGTTTTCAAAGATGCCGCTTACATCCCGCGAACACGACCTGAGACGTGCTGGCCACAGGATCGGACAATCTCCAGCAGGTAAAAAAGCGCAGAAGATCAGGACTCATTATTTCCTGCCACCATATTTCGTAAAACCTCACGAAAACGGTGCCACTACAACTCCCACCTGCGATGTTTCCTGACGACGTCTGCATTTCTCAACGTCACTCAACATAGTCGCCGCCATTTTCTCCCACAGGAAATCGGTTTGCTGCACGACCTGACACGGCGCGGCTGGTCCCGCCACGATCAACGCCTCCAACGCATCTCTCAGAGCGGTCACATCGACATCGCACAGGGTCACGCCCGGAAGCCCGGCGAACTGTTCTTCCAGCCCGCCTACACGCGTGGCCAGCACCTGCTTTCCTGCGGCGATGGCGACAGCTCCGACGCCGCTCTGGCTGGCTTCCCGATAGGGCAACACCATCGCATCGGCCCAGTCCACGAGACTGGGGATCTCCTCTTCCTCCACCCATCGGTTTTCCACCGACACATGTGGAAGCACCGCCAGCTTCTGCAATTCGCCTGAATCCGGGCCGCTGCCGACGATACGACACTCATATTCAAGGGTTGGCGGCAGGCGCTTCAGCGCTTCCAGAAGCAGATCAAGCCCCTTGTAAGCCAGCAGTCTCCCGAACATGAGCAGCCGCACAGGACCGGGCGGCCGTTCGGCAGGCGGCATCCTGCCTTTCCCCTGCATGGCCGGATAATCGAATGGAGGCAGGCTGGCGACCATGATCTCGCGTTCCTGCATCCCCACCTGCTCACGCAACTGGTTGGCGACATGATGCGTCAGGGCGACAATGCCCTGCGCCTGCCGGATCAGGATATTCTGCAACGTATGCTGGAGAGGGAAACCATCCCCGGGATGAGGAAGGGCATCGTGAACGATGACGATCAACGGGACGCCGGCACAGCGCAGAGCACACGCCATCAGAAGATCAATTGGTCCCGCCATGGCGCAGATGGCCAGATCAGGCCGCCAGCGCCGCAGCATCCTCAGCAGTCGCGGAATAACGACAGGCGCGCCGAGAAGACGAACCAGCAATCCGCTCAGACTCCCATAGGTTTCCACCTGCCACACTGTCATCGCATCATGGGGAAAGCCCGGGGCTGTGAGGATCTCGGCACGGCGGGACAGGGACAGCATGACTTCCCGCCCCGGCAGGCGCGCTATCGCCTGAGCAAGATTAAGCCCGAAACGCGGCCCGCCTCCACGCCGCCCCCACTGCCAGACCAGAACCCGCTTCATCATGCCGACACTCTCTGCGCGTTCGCGTGCGTCGTGGTCCCGCGTGTCAGTGCGTGGTGAGCCGCCAGCAGTTCGCTTCCGGAAAACCGTTCCGCAGCGACACGCGCCGCCTGCACGCCAAGCCTCTGGCGCAGGGCGGCGTCATCGGCGGCACGGGACAGCATCTCGCTCGCGGCCCGGCTATCCGCCTCGGCCCAGACGGCCCCTTCCGCCTCAAAAACACCACGGGGATCGCGGGCAGGCGCCAGACGATATGGAACAGGCAGGCCGCACTCCGCGTTCAGGAATTCCGACGTTGCCGACCAGTCGGTTGCGATCACGGTGCGCCCCAGACGCATGGCCTCTGCCGGAACGAGTCCGAAGCCTTCGCTGCGATGCAGGGAGAGTACGATGTCGGCGCACCGGATCAGGGCCTGCGAATCCTCCGCCGGAAACAGCCGTTCCTCAATGCGGATATTCCTCGCTCCGGTGATGGCGGCCCGCAGACGCTCCATATCCTCGGGGTAATGTCCGGCATGTGAGACTTTCAGCAGCAGGAACCGGTCTGAACGCTCACCGAACGCCCTGCGAAACGCCTGAATGGCCGCCAGCGGATTCTTGCGCTCGAAGCTGGAGGCCAGACTGAAGGAGACCAGCACGACAACGGCGTTATCCGGCAGGCCGAAAGAGCTGCGTTCCAGATGCGAGGGACGGAGCGGATCAGCGGCCAGCGCATGAGGCACCACCCTCACCCGACCGGGCATGATCGTTTCAAGCGCACGGGCGGAAAACAGCGACGGTGTCCAGACCTCGTGAACACAGCCCACAGCCGTCTTCCAGAGCGGCGGGACGACAGGCAGTTCCCACGCCCAGTATCCGATGATCCGACGATTGCGCAGAAATCCGCGTCCCAGCTTCAACAGAACAGAAGGCAAAGAAGGCGCGTTGACGTGCACTATCAGCGGGGACCGGGTCGGCGCGTCCGGGGGCGCTGACGCTCCCTCAAGCAGACTGGCCTGAAAGCCGCTGGCCGGAATCCCGAGCGCGCGGCAGGCCCGCAGCATAATGCGCGCACCTTCTCCCAGACCTGACGCCCTGTTGATCTCTCCTCCGATGAGCAGATGCTCGCCAGCAACCGGCGCCGGATGGTGCGCCTTCGGAGCCAGCCACGCAGTAAGACCCGCCGCCCCGCGTCTGCGCGGTTCTGCGGGGAGCTTGCGCCAGAGGCTGTGCAAAGGATGATACTCTTTGTCAGAGAGGGGATTCAAATCCAGAAAATCCGCATATTCTCAAAAATTATTCAAATCTTTCAAAGACTTGAACAGATGCCTACCCGTGCCGCAAAAGCAGCGACGCGTCCAGTCATCACAGATGGTCATCCCTGAATGATCCGGGATTGCAGCGGACGCCCAGACGTGAATACTCTCCCCGTCATGGATGACGCCCGCTCCTCTTTCCCGGCCCCACACCCCGGCTCGACCGACAGCGTCGCCATGCTTGGTCATATCGTGTCGTTCAACACGACCAGCACGCACTCCAATCTTCCGCTCATCAACTGGATCGGAGAGTGGATGGATGCTCACGGCGTCTTCTGGTCGCTCAGCTACAATCCAGAGAAAACCAAGGCCAATCTGCACGCCATCATCGGGCCGCGCACGGCGGGCGGCCTCGCTTTTGCCGGACATGTCGACACGGTGCCGGTCGAAGGACAGCACTGGTCATCCGACCCGTTCCAGCTCCACGAAAACGGCGCCCGCCTGACCGCCCGCGGAGCCGCAGACATGAAGGGTTTTGTAGCCTGCATGCTGGCGGCCGTGCCGGATCTGGCGGCCATGGACCTGAAGCGCCCCATTCACATGCTCTTTACCCATGACGAAGAGATCACCTGCGATGGCGCACGGATCGCCATGCAGCAGGCGCAGGCAGACCACCTCCTGCCGTCATGGTGTGTTGTGGGTGAACCGACTCTCATGCTGCCGGTCATCGGGCACAAGGGGCGTCTGTCGGTGCGTCTGACCGCTCACGGCAAGGCGGGCCATTCGGCTTATCCTGCGGAGGGCGTGAACGCGCTCCACGCTCTTGGGGAAGCCATGGCGTGGGTTGCCGAGGAAGCGCGGCGCTTTGCGTTCGAAGGACGACAGGTGGACGGGTTTCATCCACCTCACTCCACTATCCAGATCGGACTGGCCAGAGGCGGTGTGGCGCTCAACATCATCCCCGATCACGCGGAAGCCGAGATCGAATGGCGCACCGTCCCCGGCGATGATGCACACGCTCTTCTTGACCGCATGAAGCAGGCGCTGGCCGGGACCGACCAGTGGATGAAGAAAGCTTCACCTGAGTGCGGACTGACCTTTGAGGTCATCAACGAACTGCCTCCCCTCGCCCTTCCGAATAATGACCCGCTCGCTACGGTGGTGAGACAATCCGTCGGAACCAACGCGGAGGGCTTCATCTCCTACGGAACGGAAGCCGGGATTTATCAGCAGGCGGGAATGACGAGCATTGTGTGCGGTCCCGGCAGCATTGAGCAGGCGCATCGCCCCGATGAATGGATCGAACGCAGCCAGCTGACAGCCTGCGACCGATTTCTCCGTGACATGACCCGTCGCGTCTGCCTTGCCGACACAGCGCCTCTCCCCACCAGCACAATGTGACGCCGGATAGCCGCACATCATGGAGCCCCCCACGTCAGGTCGAGACTTTTCTGTCCGCACCACTCCCAGAAAGCGGTTATCCGAACAGTTACCCCCCGCGTCACGCACCCTCCCCTCTCTTCCCGTTGAATTACCCCAGCCGGATCTCTCACCATGGTGCGAGGGGAATGTCGGCATTCCCGGTGTGCATCGGCTGACTGGCGCCCTGCCCGGTCCTCACGTCGCCATCACCGCACTGATGCATGGAAATGAATATGCAGGGGCGATCGTTCTTGCAGACCTGCTCAGGCGGGGTTTTGTCCCCCAACGCGGCACACTGTCACTGATCTTTCTCAATCTCGCTGCTTTCGCCCGTTTCTCTCCGCAAAACCCGATCATGTCCCGCTTTGTCGATGAAGACATGAACCGGCTATGGGACATAACTCCAGAAAAGTCGATCTCTCATTCCAGCGAACAGGCGCGCGTGCGCCAGCTTCTGCCCTATATCGAGACAATCGACAGACTTCTTGATCTGCACTCGATGTTGTGGCCTTCCGGGCCGCTGATGCTGGCGGGTCCATCCGAAAAAGGCGTGTCTCTGGCGTCCTCTATCGGCACGCCTTCGCTCATCGTGGCGGATGGGGGGCATCGCGCCGGGCCGAGACTGATCGACCTGCCTCATTTCACCAACGCAACCTCGGCCACACAGGCCTGTCTTCTGGAAGCGGGCCAGCACTGGACATGGGCTTCCCTGAAAACAACACAGGAAACTGTCCGTCGTTTTCTATCCGTTTCGGAAATGGAAAAAGAGACCGAACACTCTGAAGGCCCTCTTACGATTGCAGATGTCACGCACCGGATTACCGCCCATACGGGGAACTTTCGTTTCATTCATCCCTTTGCGAGCGGCACTGTCATTCCAGCCCGGGGCACGCTCATCGCGCAGGACGGTCCGGATGAAATCCGAACCCCTTACGACCATTGCCTGCTTGTGATGCCCAATTTCAGAACAGCGCGAAACCACACGGCCGTGCGGCTGGCCCGTATCCGATCATGACAATGGCCTGAAAGGGTTTCCTTCAGGCCATTCTGTTTTCGACTACTGCATTCTTTCCTGCGCAGATCGGCCGGTTACGAGATTCTCGAACTGCTCGGGTGGCTGCGCCGCAATGCCGCCTGCCGCTTTGGGGTAATGCAGGTTGCCATACTGCAGAACGTCAAACGTCATTGTCTGGTCAGGGGTTGGCAGCAGCTTGTCATTCCAGCCTCCTCCCGTGGAGCGGATCAGGCTGACAACCGCCTGTTCTGCCCGGACTGCGACTTCCACTTCGGCAATACGCGCATCAAGAGCGGCTTCCTGCGCCACGATCGCTTCAAGGTAGTTCGAGAGCCCACCTTTATAAAGCGTCATTGTCATGCTCTGCATATCCATGGCCGTGCCGACGGCTCCCTTGAGACGCATATCCTCCTGACGCAGCAGTCGGACACGGGACTGTTCATCTTCCACTTCCCTGAACGCCGAGAGAATGGTGGAACGATAGGAATCCCGTGTTTCACGATAGACGGACCATGAATACTGTAACGCTGCACGACGCAGGCCGCCTTCAAAAATCGGCATGGAGGCCGAGGCTCCATAACTCCACATGCTGTTGGCCAGTTTTGCGAGATCGAAACCGTTGGCATTGAAACCACCATTCGCCCGCAGGGAAATGTGCGGATAGAAGGCTGCCCGTGCGACACCAATGGAGCGATTGGCCTGCGCCATCACCCGCTCGGCCGCCGCGATATCCGGACGCCGTTGCAGCAGTTCAGAAGGAACGCCAAGCGACACATCCACCGCGCGAAACGAGAAATTATCACGCGGCTCGATATGAAAACTCTCCGGCGCCGTGTTGGTGAGAACCGCAATCGCATGTTCCGTCACCTCGCGCTGCGCCCGCACATCCAGTTCGGCAGCCTGCGCCACGTAAAGTCTGTTCTGTGCACGTGCAAGATCGAGACGGGGAGCGGCCTGATTGTCCAGCTGCGTGCGCGTCATGTCCACCGCTTTGCCGTAATAGCCGATGGACTGACGATAGATCGCATCCTGCGCGTCATACCCTCTGAGAGCGATATAATCCGACGCCAGATCAGCAGCGAGACTCAGACGGACACCGGCAAAATCAGCGGCCTTTTCCTGAGCAGCGAATTTCTGCATCCGTACCTGATTGCGGATTTCCGACCAGAAATCAGGCTCCCAGGAGGCAAGACCGCCATAGAATTCGTCGGTCGCGGTCGTAGCGCCCTTGTAGCGGAACAGCGCGTCGGCTGACTGCTTGTTGTCGGAAGCGCCAAACGCCAGTCCGAAATGCGGCAATAGATCGGCACGCGCCTTCATCACCAGCGACCGCGCCTGCACAAACCGTTCGGCCGCCGCCTGAAGATCCGCATTCTGCTCCACAGCGCGTTGCTCAAGATCGTCCAGAACGGGATCACCAAGAAGTGTCCACCAGTTTACAGGAATCTGGAGTTCCGCAGGCGTCGCTTTCGCAAAAGGCGTCTGGCCGGTCCAACTGTCTGGCACGACAAAATGCGGAGCCTCGTAACGGGGCGCGAGATCGCACCCGGACAGGGCCGCAACCGACGCCAGAGCGCATGTCCCCGTCATGATCCGTTTCAGAACGGACGAAGATCTGATCGAAAGCTGGCTCATCCTTCGATTTCCTCATCTTCACGCTCGTAGCCTTTGGCCGGAACCACAACGCGGACTTCCTGATTGTCCAGAAGATCGGCAGGCGGATTGCGAATGATCCGATCGCCCGGCTGAAGCCCGGAAATCACGTCCGTGCGTGTATCAGCCATTCTGCCAACCGTGATGGACCGGAAATGCGCGTGGTTGTCATTGGACACAACGGCCACCTGCATTCCCGCTTCCTGAAACACCAGTGTCGAGGTCGGGATCTGCCAGATACCACCTTCTGCCGGTGATGTCAGATGCACGGACGCAAAGGTGCCCGGCCAGAGCAGGTGATCCGGATTATCGATCGTAAATTCCGTGACCGCTGTGCGTGTATTCGGATCATAACCTTTGGCGATAGTCAGGAAATGCGCCTCGAATGTCCGGTTCGGAAACTGGGGGACCGACACCGTTGCGGTGAGGCCCGGCTTGAGCATGTAGGAAAAGACTTCCGGAACAGAAATAAACAGTCTCATCCGGTGCATATCGGAAACCACGAACATCTGGTTCGCATCGCCGCTGGCGGAATGCTCTCCCCCGCCCGCGCTGACATAATCCCCCACATTGATATCACGGGATGTCACGACACCATCAAAGGGCGCGACCACGGTCTTGAATTTTTCGAGTGCCGAAAAACGATCCAGATTATGCTGCGACGCCTGCATTTCAGCGTAACCGGATTTCCTGTTTGCATCGGCTACGGAAACAGACTGACCGGAGACAGCCTGCGACTGAGCCATCGCATGCCACCTGTTCGCACTGACAACCGTCAGGTTGTACTTCGCTGCCTGTGCGTCGAGATCAGCTTTCGCCTGAGCAAACTGGGCATCGAGACCGGGCGCATTGATGTCCGCGAGAACGTCTCCCGCTTTCACATCAGAACCGAAATCCTTATACCACATCTTAACATAACCGGATGCCTGTGGATAGATCGGCGCCTGATACCAGGCGTCCACTGTTCCTGGCAGGGTCAGGGAGAGAGTCTTTGCTCCCGGCTCCGGCGTGACAACCTCCACATCCGGAATGGCGCTGTGTCCAGTAACCAGCGTCACCTCATGATCGGAATGAATCCGTTCAACGATGACATAGCCCGAAGCCAGAACGAGAACGCCAGCAACCAGAAACAATCCGGAATATTTACGGATCGAACGCGCCATCACACGGCCTCCTTGCGAGAAGATTTTCGGCTGTAGAAAATTGCATAGACACAGGGAACAAAGAGAAGTGTCGAAACCGTCGCGACAATCAGACCACCAATGACGGCCTTGCCCAGCGGAGCGTTCTGGGAGTTGCTGATGGACATGGGCACCATGCCGACAATCATGGCGCTGGCCGTCATGATGACCGGGCGTATACGTCCATAACCGGCTTCCAGCGCCGCTTTCAGTGGTTCTCCATGCACGGCCAGTCTTTCTCTTGCGTAATCAACGACAAGAATGGAGTTGGCCGTCGCCGTTCCCATGCACATGATGGCTCCGGTCAGTGCTGGCACGGAGAGATGCGTGCGCGTCAGGAACAGGCTCCAGGCAATACCAGCCAACGCCCCCGGCAGCGCCGAGATGATGATGAACGGATCAAGCCAAGACTGAAAATTGACGACAATGAGAAGATAGATGAGGACGACGGACACGATCAGTCCACCCACCAGTTCCTTATATGCCGAACTCATGGTCGTCGCCTGTCCCTCGACATCCACAACGGATCCCTGTGGTACGTCTTTTTTCGTCAGTTCCACTTCGCGTTTGACGCCATCAAGCACGGAGCCAAGATCGGTGCCTTCCGCCGACACATAGATATCGAATGCCGGCATGGAGTTATAATGAGAGACTTCGCCCGGCGTACCGATTGCCCTGATCCGGCTCATCGCTCCCAGAAGCTGCATGGATTTTCCGGAAGGGTCACCGTCACCCTTGTCGATGGGAATGGTCAGGAGATCATTGTAATGAATCAGCTGATCCTGTGACACATACGTATTCAGCGTGAAGGTTACGCCCATTTTCGGATCAAACCAGTACTGGGGATCGACCTGCGAACTGCCAGACAGAGTCATCAGTTCGTTATCGGCAAGATTGCCCTCATCAATCCCGGTAGCCTGTTCAAACGTGCGGTCCCCTTCCACAAACAGGGTTGGCGTGCGCATCGTCTGCTGGAGAGAAACATCGGCTGCACCAGAGACCTTTCGGATTCTGTCGGCCAGAACGACAGCGTAGTTATAGCTTGCGCGAAGATCCGGTCCGCCAATCTTGACGTCGATCGGTGACGGTGAACCGAAATTCAGGATCTTTGCTGTCAGGTCAGCAGGCTGGAAGGTGAAGACCGTTCCGGGAAAACTCGCGGACAGACCACGACGGAGAATGGCGCGATAATCCCAGACTGGCGATGCTTCATCAGTCAGTGAAATCGTCAGATCGCAATCCTGTGCACCCAGTGTAGGGGTAGGAATAAATGCCTGATTATGCGCGCCTTCCGGCAATCCGCAGTTACTGACAACATCTTCCACCTTACCGGGCAGAAGCTCCCCGATCCTGTCACTGACAAGTGTCGCGATACGTCCGGCAACTTCGATGCGTGTCCCGAGCGGTGTGCGCATGTGCATCTGCAACTGACCGGATTTGATTTCCGGGAAGAAGTCACGCCCGGACACGGCATAAAGACCACAGGACAGCACGGAAATTCCAAGGAAGATTCCGACAAAAACTGTTCTTTTACGGATCAGGCCTTCCAGAAGCACACCATAGGATTCACGAAACCGGGTAAATTTCCTCTCGAAACCCTTCTGGAACCGCGTAAAGGCATTATTTCCATGCGGAAGCGCCTCATGCTCTTCACCATGTGCACCTGGATGAACATGCCCGGCGAAAAGATATTTCGCCATGGTCGGCACCAGTGTCCGGGACAGAATGAAAGAAGCGACCATGGCGAAGATGATGGCTTCGGCCATCGGCATGAAAAGCCAACCCGCTACACCATCGAGTTCAAAAAGGGGCAGCCAGACAATGCAGATACAGGTTGTGGAAACGAATGTCGGGATGACAATCTGGTTGGCGGCGTCAATGATCGCCTCTTCCAGTTCCTTTCCCATTTCAAGATGCGTATCGATATTTTCGATCATGACCGTTGCGTCATCAACAAGAATACCAACAGCCAGAGCCAGACCACCCAATGTCATGACATTGATCGTCTGTCCGACCCAGCCAAGTCCGATGATCGAGCAGAGAATGGCCAGCGGAATGGACGTGGCGATAATGACAGTTGATCGCCATGATCCAAGAAACAGCAGAACAACCAGTCCCGTCAGTGCGGCGGCCGTCACCATTTCCCGCATCACGTCGTGAATGGAATCCTTCACAAAGCCCGATGCATCACTAAGAATGCTGATTTTGACACTTGATGGCAGCACCGCCTGAAGACGCGGCATCATCTTTTTTACATTGTCCACCACGTCCAACGTGGAGGCTTCGCCGCTTTTCATGACCACCATGATGACGGCCTGCTTGCCCTTGACCAGAACGCTGTTGCTCTGGGGGTGGCCGCCACGATAGACCTGCCCGACGTCACGGATATAAACGACCGCGTTGCCAACACGCTTGATCGGAATATCCGCGATATCGTCAAGGCTTCTCGGTGTTGCGTTCGTCTGCACCATCCAGTCTGTCGGACCGATTTTCTGATCACCCGCCGGTCTGACGACGTTCTGATGATCCAGCGCATTCTGCACATCCATCGCCGAAAGATGATGGGCCTGAAGCTGCTGCTGGCTCAGCGAAATCATAACAAAACTGTCCATGCCGCCATAAGGTTGCGGCACGACGGCTCCCGGCACCGTCACCAGCAGGGAACGAATACGGATAAAGGCCAGTTTCCACAAATCTGATGGTGTCATCACATCAGATGTCAGTTTCAGGGTAACAACAGGAACCGACGAAGCCTCCAGTCGCATGATCATCGGTGCAGCAATATGCTGGGGCAATTGCTGGATGACTGTCTGGGAAATGGCGGTTACGTCGGCTTCCGCCGCGCCGATATCCGTTCCGGGCTGAAAATAGATTTTCACGATCCCCCGGCCATAATAGGAATCGGCTTCCATGTGCTCGATCCCCTCCACGGTGGAGGTCACGCCCTGTTCGAAATTGTACATGATGCGCCCGGAAAACTCTTCGGGAAGCATACCGGAATAGGACCAGACAACTGCGATGGCCGGAATTCTGATATTTGGAAAAACGTCAGTTGGTGTCTTTTTTATTGAAAGAAGACCGAACATGACGATCAGAATTGAAAGAACAATAAACGTGTAAGGCCGCCGCAGAGCGGTGACGACGATTGCATTCATCGAACTGCCTTGCGTTAAGAGAGCAGGAGCCTGTCACTGCGCCGGACGCAGCAGTGCAAATGACTGGCTGTCCGGCCGCGGAAGCGGATGGCGCCCAGACATCTTTTGACATATCCACTTTTGAGGAATGGCTGATATAAAATTCTTTTTTAAATATGAGCCGACCCGGCCTTAAACCTCGCCTCTGGCGGCAAAGTCCGCCTTACAAGCACAGTATCTTTTGTTCAGGCTTTTTTTGATTGTTTCAGCTCTTATTGCTCATTCTTTTAACAAGAAGCCGGATTCGCGTCTCGACATCCTCATGACTGCCTCCAAGCCGACGATCAAGTCCAAGAACGACGACGCCATGCACCGCTTCATACATCGTGCGGGCGAGAACAGATCGCTCCTGCACTGAGGCAGGCATGTCTTCAGCGAATAAATTAGCGATGCGGTCCAGAAGGCTATCGCGCAGGGCGAGGTAATCGGCAGGAAGCTCCTCCTGTGCGCCCCAGCGTAAGGCGAACAGCGCTTCCCAGCGATTCAGATGATCACGGGCGTATCTGAAATATCCCAGCGCCAGCGCTTCCAGCTTCTGCTGCGTGGAGCCGGGCATATTTTCCGCTTCGGCAAACATGAAGTTTCCCATTTCCAGAAGCGTGCGGGCGTTCACGTCCAGAATCACATTGTCCAGTCCGCCGAAAAGATAACCAAGGGATCCCAGTGCGCAGCCGGCTTTTCCGGTCACGGCGCGCGCAGAGCAGGATCGGAACCCTTCTTCAATGATGATCTGTTCCGCCGCATCCGTGATGGCGCTTCTGAGTGCTTCCGGATCCTTGCCTTTTCGTGCCACGCTTCATTCTCCTGTTCGTCTGCTTACTTACCCTTATGACATACGGGGAGAAAAAATGAACGATGTTCAGCAACAATACATCAATAAGGAATTCATCATGAGCGCACCTCGCCCTGCCTCAAGCATCATCGTTGCCTCAAGCTGGTGGTGTTCATCTGGATCAGCTTCGAGGGTATCCCGCTCCATGCCGGTGGAAGGTTGGCGGTAGGCTTATCTGAGCCTTTCAGGACTGTTTCTGCTGCAGTCTTCCATTGCCCTGTCACGAACCCTGCGCATCAGACCGAAGTAGAAGCTGTGAAAAATTCCTGAGTGAAATGCAGTGTGTTTTGCAGACAGATTTCCCCTTACCAGCCTCAACTAAAAACAAGTAAGATCAAAAAATCTGCGTCCCTTTGTGAAGATGGAGAAAAACTCACAAAAGAACGCAGTCATAAAACAGCAAGAGAAAAAAGCCATTTTGTTTCGGAGATACACCTATTGAATAATGAGACAGCTCTTGGTCTGTGTATTTCACAGCTCCCGAGCAATAATGTTCTCACTGCCTGCAATCGAAAACTACGCACATGGTACATGGCTTCCTTCGTTCAACGGCTTTTTCGGCAGCGCGATGCCCTTCCCTGTCGGGAGAAAGCATCGCTTATCAAGATCCCCGGGCAATGCACCTACCCGGCGGTAAAGCCGTTATCCACATAGAGATACGTACCATTGATAAAACGAGCATCGTCGCTGGCAAGAAACAGGACAGCATCAGCAACCTCATCGGGCGTAGCTGCACGTCCCTGACGGGCCGTCAGTTCCTCTTCGGATGCTCCCACCCCATAAGCCTGTAATGCCGCAATTTCCTTTCGACCATGGGGTGTATCAATAAAGCCGGGGCAAACAGCATTGCACCGTATGTTTCGGTCGCGGAACTCCATGGCGATGGCGCGCGCGAACATATGGCATGCTCCTTTGGTAGCGTTATACGCGACTTCAGTAGGTGTCGCAGCCGTAGCGGAGATGGAAGATGTGCAGACAATGGCGCCGCCGCCACCTGCGATCATGTGAGGCAGCGCCGCTTTAGTTACGAGAAACATGCTTTTTACATTGATGGCAAATAACTCATCCCACTCTTCCGTCTCAATCTCGAGGAATGGCTTGATGAGTATCGTCCCAGCGTGATTGAAGAGCACATTGATCTTGCCAAAAGTGTCGATACAGGCCTGCATCCCTCGACTGACCATGTGAGGGTCAGAAACATCGACATGGAAAAAGGCGACCTGATGCCCGAGAGTCGAGAGCTGTTCCGCAAGTTTCTCACCCGCAATGACATTGCGGTCAAATATGGCGACCTGAGCTCCCTCTTCAGCAAAACGGACGACACTGGCCGCACCCACTCCGGTTGCTCCTCCTGAGACGATAACGGTTTTATCCAGAAATTTCTGTTTCATTTTCTATTTCCTTACCGGGATTCATCGACTGTTACGGAACGACGTGCGGCGAGCACGACCCCCACACAGAAGACTGCGATCAAGACGAGAGGAATCAGCATGACTGAGACAATGCTCTGATCTGGCGAGGAAGGGCGGGGCCATACCAGGTTGATCAATGCACCGATCTCGAAAGCAAGAGCGACCAGAGTGAGAAGCCAGCCCAGCCGTCCCAGATGGAAGGGACCCGATGGCTTCCAGCCACGCAGGCGGGCAAAAACGGCGGCAAGCAGCACCATTGTAAAGGTTGTGTAGATGCCCGCCGTAGCGAAATTGATGACGGCTTCCGCAATATGAGGGGCAAAGCCGCCGATGAGCAGGACGATGCAGGGCAGCACGGTTGCGGCAAGCACAGCGGCCGTTGGCAGACCCGTGCGTGGATTGACCTGAGACATTGCGGCAGAAAACGGAATCATCCCGTCCCGCCCCATGGAAAAGAGAAGACGACTTGTCGACGCGATCACGGAAATGGCGGCGCTGAATGCGACCAGCATCAGACATCCGAACATGGCGGTCGCCCCTACAGGACCAATCGCGTTTCTCAGGGCCGCATCAGCCGGATTGGCGACTGCCCCTGAAACGGCGCCAACCATGTCAGGAACAGCCAGAATCATGCCAAGAGCGATCAGAAGAGCCGATCCGCCACCAGCAAGCATGGTTGTGAGCATGGCGCGCGGCACTTCCCGTGAAGCATCATGCACCTCTTCTGCCAGATCGCCGCACGCTTCATGTCCAAAGAATATCCATATTCCCAGCAGACTCGCCGCAAACATGGCGCCCGTTGAATGCCCTGCACCGGCACCAAAGTCTTCGAACAGGACGTGGAAAGGCTGAATACGGGCAAAAAGCAGCATATAGACGCCGCAGACGCCCAGTCCGATCAGACCGGCCCAGACACCGAGTTCGGTCATTTTCCCCAGAACTTTTGTGCCTATCAGGTTGAGCGACGCAGAGAGGATGATGATGACCAAAGCGACGCAGGTATCGAAAGTGTTTGTGGCTTCCATGCCTGTCAGGGCCGCCAGATAGGGCGCAACGCCAGCGGCAAGTCCCGCGGCGACACCCACGAGCGCAAGAAAATACATCCAGCCCGTGAGGAAGCCCCAGCGATCTCCGACAAGGCGTCGCGCCCATTGGTAAACACCACCCGCGATTGGATACTGGGAGGATATTTCGGCAAAAATCAGCGCATTGATCGTATGACCAAGCAGAACCAGCGGCATCGTCCAGAAGAAGGCCGGGCCTGCTGTCGTGAGGGCGTAGGCGAACAATGCGTAAAAGCCCGCGAGGGGGCTCATATAAGAATAGCCTACGGAGAAATCTGCAAAAAATCCAAGAACCCGATGGAATTCCGGCTTATAGCCAAACTGTTCGAGGCTGCTGTCATCGGACTGGAGGGCGGGGTCGTTGCCTGACATAATCTTCTCCGTTGTCGGCGGACATTCCACTCAACTTTATGGTTTCTTTGTCGCAACAATATGCTGGGGAGAAAACTTGGGGTATATCCCGAAAGGGATAGTCGGATGATGTGCCGCTTTAAAATGCGGAGAGGAAACTCTTGTGCCCAAGCTGATTGATGCTCTTGTGGAACTGTCAACTTTCGTCATCAGACACATGGATGAAAGCGCACTCTTCAGGGAAATTGATTCGATCCTCAATCGTGTGGCGAGCTTTGATATTTCCGTAGTCTTCGCATACCCGCTCTCAGAAAAACCTGTGGTTCTTCATGATGGTCTGAAAGAAATATCCCTTCCAAACGCCATGGAAGACTATCTGGCAGGAGGGTATCTTCTTGATGCAGTATATGTCGCCTGCATGCAGGGCCTGCCGGATGGTCTCTATCGTTTGAGCACGTTGGCTCCGGACGCCTTCTTTGAAAGCGAATACTTTCTCTCTCCTCTCATTCATCCCTGCATCTCAATGGAAAGCGGGAGTCTGGTTGAGGAAATCGCTTTCTGTACACGGGCTCCAGACGGCACGGCTCTGGTCTATTCCCTGATGCGCTCCAAAGGATCAAAAGCATTCTCCGAACAGGAGTTTTCACAACTCAAATCATTTTCCTCCATCATCAATGCCGTGATGGTGCGGCACTGGCGTCAGCAGGTGGAGCGAAAAACATCAGGACAGGAAGAGACAAAATTCAGCAGGGAAGCCTTGAATATCTCTTTTCATAACTTTGAACGCGACCGCCTCTCCACACGGGAGCAGGATGTCGTTGCGCTTCTGTTGCGTGGACACAGCTCCTTATCTGCTGCAAAAAATCTGGGAATTACTGAGGGAACCGTTAAAATTCATCGCAAAAATATCTATGCGAAACTTGGCATTTCAAGCCAGAGCATGCTGTTTTCTCATTTCATTACATCCATGATCAAGAACTGATCTGAAGATTCGAAAACTGCCAGAGTTCAGCAATCAGCAAATCGCACGACCACCCTCCGAACGCATGTCCATTTCGTCATTTCCCTGCTGATGCCAGCGTTCATATAAGAAAGGCCGTATCTCCCCTCAGGAAGATACGGCCTTTTTCGTCAGTGAAACTGTCCTCACTTAGGAACAGGCAGAATCACTTTTTATAGATCGGGAACTTCGCGCAGAGCGCCTTGACGCGCTCGTGGACGGCGTTCTCGACAGCCGCATCGCCCTCGCCACCAGCGGCGGCCAGCGCGGTCAGAACCTCGTCGATCATCTCGCCGACCTCACGGAACTCGGCCTCGCGGAAACCGCGCGCCGTCGCCGCCGGACTGCCCAGACGGATGCCCGACGTGATCGCCGGCTTCTCCGGGTCAAACGGCACGGCGTTCTTGTTCGCCGTGATGCCCGCGCGTTCCAGAGCCTTTTCCGCGATCTTGCCCGTCACTTTCTTCGGACGCAGATCGACCAGCAGCAGATGGCTGTCCGTGCCACCCGTCACGAGGTCGAAACCACGCGCTACCAGCGTCTCGCCCAGCACCTTCGCGTTGGCGGCGACGGCCTTCTGGTAGTCCTTGAACTCCGGCTTCAGCGCCTCGCCGAACGCGACGGTCTTGGCGGCGATCACGTGCATCAGCGGACCGCCCTGCAGGCCGGGGAACACGGCGGAGTTGATCTTCTTCGCCAGCGCCTCGCTGTTTGTCAGAATCAGGCCACCACGCGGACCACGCAGCGTCTTGTGCGTCGTCGTGGTGACGATGTCGGCGTGCGGAACCGGGCTCGGATACAGACCGGCCGCCACCAGACCGGCGAAGTGCGCCATGTCGACCATCAGGAAAGCGCCGACCTCGTCAGCGATCTTGCGGAAGCGGGCAAAGTCGATGATGCGCGGATAGGCCGAGCTGCCGGCGACGATCAGCTTCGGCTTGTGCTCGCGGGCCAGCGATTCCATCTCGTCATAGTCGAGATAACCGTCCTGCTTGCGCACGCCATACTGCACGGCGTTGAACCACTTGCCGGAATAGTTCGGGGCCGCACCGTGTGTGAGGTGGCCACCAGCGGCGAGGCTCATGCCCAGCACCGTGTCGCCCGGCGCGACAACCGCCATGAACGCCGCCTGGTTGGCGTTGGCGCCCGAGTGCGGCTGCACGTTGGCGAAGCCCGCGCCGAACATCTGTTTCGCGCGCTCGATGGCGAGGACCTCGACCTTGTCGACCTCGGAGCAGCCGCCATAGTAGCGACGGCCCGGATAACCCTCGGCGTATTTGTTGGTCAGAACGCTGCCCTGAGCCTGCAGCACAGCCTCCGACACCATGTTCTCAGACGCAATCAGCTCGATCCCGTCGCGCTGACGCTCGAACTCGCTCGCAATCGCCGACGCGACCTCGGCGTCAACCTCAGCCAACGAAGACTGGAAAAAGCGATGCAGATCCGTCTCGCTCATATTGAAACTCCCTGTCCCAGAGCCACTCATCACAAAGCAGGTAGCCCCGAAACCGGACGCCCAACCCGAAACGTACCTTGCTGTTGGCGTGGTTGTAGCCTTTTCATGGACGGAAAACCACACCTCGCGCATAGATGGTCCGCACAGAGACGTTTCAAGGACAGCCTTACCCATGCCTCAGCCGCCCCGGCCCAGCTCATCATCCCTTTTCCGTCGCAAACCCATGGATGCCGCCCCGGAAGACAGTGGCCTGAAACGTGTGCTGGGTCCGGTCACTCTGGTCGCCCTCGGCGTAGGGGCGACCATCGGCGCCGGGCTGTTCTCGCTGACAGGCATTGCGGCAGGCGACAATGCGGGTCCGGCCGTGACGCTGTCCTATATCATCGCCGCCATCGCCTGTGGATTTGCGGGGCTCTGTTACAGCGAACTGGCGGGCATGATTCCTGTCGCGGGAAGCGCCTACTCCTATGCCTATGTGACGATGGGCGAACTGATCGCATGGATCATCGGCTGGGATCTGGTTCTGGAATATGCCGTCGGGGCCGCGACCGTCTCGGTCAGCTGGTCGGGCTATGTGACCTCGCTCCTCGCTGGATGGGGCATTCATCTCCCGGCGCGCTTCACCGCTTCACCGTTTCAGACCGTTCATCTGGCGGATGGCAGCACTGCCAGCGGCATCGCCAACCTCCCGGCAGCCTTCATCATCATTCTCGTCTCCCTGCTGCTGATCCGGGGCACCTCCGCCTCAGCGAAGGTGAATGCGGTCATCGTCGCCCTCAAACTCTCGGTCATTGCCGCCTTTATCGGCTTTGGCATCCCGTGGATCGATACAGCCAACTATCACCCGTTCATTCCGCCCAATGAGGGGACATTCGGTCATTTCGGCTTTTCCGGCGTCATGCGTGCGGCGGGCACCATCTTCTTCGCCTATATCGGATTTGACGCGCTCTCCACCGCCGCGCAGGAGACCAAAAATCCCAAGCGCGATATCCCCATCGGTATTCTCGGCAGTCTGGCCATCTGTGCGCTGGCTTATGTGACCTTTTCCTTCGTGCTGACCGGAATCGTGAACTACGCCGATATGGCTGGCGACCCCGCCCCTGTCGCCACGGCCATCGACCGGACCCACATCACCTGGCTTCAGATCGCCATCAAGTTCGGCATCATTGGCGGCTTCACCTCCGTGCTGCTGATGCTGCTGCTGGGACAGAGCCGCGTCTTTTTCGCGATGTCCCGTGATGGCCTTCTGCCCGCACTGTTCAGCCGGACCCATGCCCGCTTTCACACACCGTGGCTGTCCAACCTGTTCTTCATGATGCTGACGGGGCTGCTGGCCGCCTTCCTGCCGATTGCCGAGCTGGGCCATATGACGTCCATCGGCACGCTGCTCGCCTTCATTATCGTCTGTGTCGGCGTACTCGTGCTCCGCCGTCAGGCTCCCGACGTCGAGCGCAAGTTTCGCGTGCCCGGCGGCCCGGTCATTCCGCTGGCCGGTATCCTGTCCTGTCTGGTTGTCATGGTGTCTCTGGACGCCCTGACCTGGCTTCGGCTCTTTGTGTGGCTCGGGATCGGTCTGGGCGTCTATTTTCTTTACGGACGTCAGAAAAGCAGACTCGCCGGAGCGGACTGACCTTCCGGCTGACTCAACGAGACAAATCATGATCCGGTATTGAAACGGTCCTTAACCTGAAAGAACGCCCTTTTTACCGGATCATGTGCACCATTTAAGCAAGACGGGCGTTTCTTCTGGTGGTGTAGTGTCGGCGCTCTTACTATTACCGACAGGTAAACAGCAGACCGGCATTGCATAAAAACGACATCGCCTTTGAAAGTATGCTGGAACTTTCCTGCGTTGACGCGATATACACCAGCATCAGGCCGCGCTTGACCAAGGCACGGCTCCCATAAAAACATCGGTTGATCCCGTGCTGCTTCTCCTGATGGGCGTCCTTGCCGTCGTCCTGCTGATTGCCATCAACATCCTCATTTCTCTATCAGAAATCTCGTTCGCCGCCGCGCGCGACGTCCGCCTACGATCCCGTGCCGAAGCCGGTGACGAACGGGCGACAGCCTTCCTCGCCATGCGCCGCAACAGCGGACAGGTGATGACGGTGCTTCAGATTCTTCTGAACGCCGTGGGAATCCTCGGCGGTATCGTCAGCTCCGACATGCTGACCCCGCCCCTTTCAGACATTTTCAGAAGCTGGGGACTCAGCAACGCCTCCGCCGACAGTCTCGGCGCGACAGTCAGCTTCATATTCATCACCGGCACGTTTGTCGTTTTCGCCGATCTGCTCCCCAAGCGTATCGCCATGAACGCGCCGGACCGGATCGGCCTCGCCATCGGATGGTTCCCCTCCACGGCGCTCCATCTGCTCTATCCGTTTGTCTGGGTCTTCTCCAAGATCTCCGACGCGCTGCTCCGCGCCCTGAAAATACCGGCCGCCTCCGCTGTCGAGCCGGTCACGCCGGAAGATCTGCGCGCCATCCTCGCGGCAGGCACCGCCTCGGGCGTGCTGCTGGAGCAGGAACATCTGATGATCCAGAACGTGCTGGGCCTTCAGGACCGCGCCGTCAGCTCCGCCATGACGCCCCGTGACGAAATCGTCTTTCTCGATGTGCAGGAAACGCCGGACACCCTGCGCAACAAGGTCCGCCACGACTCCTATTCCCGCTATCCGCTCTGCAATGGCGGCCTTGATCACGTCATCGGCTCGGTGCGGATCGAGGATATTTTCGTCGCCTCCGCCGATGAAAAAGGCGCTCTGCCTCTCGGTCGTCTGCGCCGCGATGTGCTGTCCGTCCCGGAGACGCTCAATCTGTGGGATACACTCGCCCAGTTCGATGCCCACGGCGCAGGCTTTGCGCTGGTCATCAGTGAATACGGGCTTGTCGTCGGACTGATTACCTTCAAGGACATCATGGGCGCGCTGATGGACGGACTGGCGACCCCGTTCGAGGAGCAGCTTATCGTTCAGCGTGACGAGAATTCATGGCTGATCGACGGCGCAGCCCCGATCGGCGACGTCATCCGTGAACTCGGCATCGCCGATCTGCCTGACAGCAACTCCTTCGACACGATTGCAGGCTTTGTCATGCACCGCCTGCGCCGGATGGCCCGCAAGGCGGATCACACGGATGCTTCCGGCTTCCGTTTTGAAGTGGTCGATGTCGAGGGTTTCCGTATCAACCAGCTGCTGGTGACCCGCCTGCCCCGTACGGAAGAACTCGAAGCAACCTGACGGTTTCACGCTTTAACGACGACGGAACAGCAGTTCCAGATCGTTGCGTGTCAGTCTCACCCATGTCGGGCGCCCGTGCGAACAGGTGCCCGCACGCGGCGTTTCCTCCATGCGACGCAGCAGCGCGTTCATCTCCGGTATGGTCAGGCTACGCCCCGCCCGGATGCTGCCATGACAGGCCATGCGGGCGATCACCGCATCCAGCTTTGCATCCAGAGTGGGTGTTTCCTCGATACTGGCGAGGTCATCCGCATCCAGCTCTTCCGCCAGATCCCGTAACAGATTCACGGCTGAGGCATTGCCGAGCAGCGCAGGCAGAGACCGGACGAGTACTGCGCCAGCGCCAAACGGCTCCAGATCAATACCCAGTTTCGACAGCGCGTCGGCGCGCGACACCAGCAGGTCCGCCTGACTGCGGGAAAGCTCCACCACGTCCGGCACCAGCAGGCGTTGGGCGCGGATGGTGCCGGAGAGGAACTGCTCGCGCAGAACCTCATGCGTCAGACGCTCATGAGCGGCGTGCTGATCCACCAGCACCATGTTGTCATCGGCGGTCACGGCGATGATGTAGGTGCTGAGCACCTGCGCCACCGCCGCACCGAGGGGATGATCTTTCTCCGGACCAGCGACTGGAGAAACCGAATAAGCCGGCGGATCATCTGGCCGCAAAGGGGGATCTGGAAACTGATTTCCAGCCTCCCGTCCTTCCGACATCATAGCCGGACGGTCTGAAACAGGCTGCTCCGGGGCAAAGGTTCGTGCTGCGGGTTGGGCACCCAGTGCCAGAAACGGCTCGGCAAATCCCTCCGAGCGTGGGGCTGCCGGCGGATAGACGATCCGTGCCGGACGGGGCGCGGAAAAGCCGGGCCGCACACCAGCCGTTCCGGCTCCCAGCCCAAGAGCACGCGTGATGGTGCCGATGACCAGCGAACGCACTCCGGCCTCATCGGCGAAACGGAGTTCCGTCTTGGCGGGATGGACGTTCACATCAACCTGCTCATAAGGCAGGGACAGGTTGATGACCGCAACGGGATGGCGACCGGACTCGATGACGCGCCGGTAGGCGACGCGGATCGACGTGCGGAGCAGCGGATCGACCACGGCGCGACCATTGACGAGCATGAACTGTCCGGCCGTCGTCGGCCTGTGGACGGACGGGCTGCACGCGAAACCGGACAGCTTCATGTCGCCGCGCACACCATCCAGTTTCAGCAGGCCGTCCGCATCTTCGATCCCGAGCAGCGCCGCCGCCCGCGCTTCCAGCGTTTCGGCTGGGCGATCGAGGATGGTGCGTCCGTCCACTTCCATGAAAAACGCCACGTCGGGAGCCGTCAGCGCCAGACGACGGACCGCCGCTTCCGCATGCGATCCCTCCACCCGTGCGCTCTTGAGAAACTTCCGGCGGGCGGGCGTGGCGAAGAACATATCCTCCACCAGAATCGAAGTGCCCTTTTCACCCGAACAGGGCTCTGGAGGGGAAATCTCACCTCCCGCGACATGGATGCGCCATGCGCAGTCACTGTCCGCCTTGCGGGAGGTAATGGTCAGACGGGCCGCCGCTCCAACAGACGGCAGAGCTTCGCCCCGGAAACCGAGCGTGGCGATCCGCACCAGCGTCTCATCGGACAGCTTGGACGTACAGTGGCGTTGCACGGCCAGCGCCAGTTCATCGGGCGTCATGCCGACACCGTCATCCGTGACGACGATCCGGTCAGCGCCGCCGTTGACAATGGCGACCCGAATGCGCCGCGCCTGCGCATCCAGCGCGTTTTCCACCAGTTCCTTGAGGGCTGCGGCAGGACGCTCGATCACCTCACCGGCGGCGATACGGTTGATGACGGCGTCGGAAAGCCGACGCAGGACGGGCTGGAAAGGAACGGGTTCGGACATGCTGGGAAGAGTCTAGCCCATTCGGGGCAGTGACGGAATCACGCTTTACCTCCTCCGCGCAATAAGGCACGACGAGGCTCATGACCCGTATCTATATTGATGCCGACGCCTGTCCGGTTAAGGACGAAACTTACCGTGTGGCAGGCCGCTACAAGCTGTCCGTCGCTGTTGTGTCGAACCGCATGATCGTCATCCCTGACTCGCCGCTGATCGAGCGCGTCATTGTGGAAGCCGGGCCGGATGTCGCCGACGACTGGATCGCTGAGCAGGCGCAGGAAGGCGACATCGTTGTCACCGGCGATATTCCTCTGGCGGCGCGCTGCGTGGAAAAAGGCGCGAGCGTGATTGACTCGAAGGGAAAGATATTCGACGCCAACTCCATCGGAATGGCGCTCGCCATGCGCAATCTGATGACCGATCTCCGCTCCGCCGGAATGGAGACGCCGGGGGGAGCCTCCTTCAGCAAGCTCGACCGTTCACGTTATCTCTCCGCGCTCGATACGCTGGTGGTGCGCCTGCGGAAACCACGCTTTCGTATCCCTGTCGCGCCATAGGACGTGTCGCCCGTTAGCAGTCTGTTCTCCCGATCCCTGTGATGTTTTCACCCGTTTCCGGAACGTGCAGCCAATGGAAACCGGAGACTTGTAATCAGGGAACGAGTGGGGCGGATTGCGTCAGCTGCAGGTAATCATCACCCCCATCATACCTGCTCCGGCCAGAGGAAAAACAGGCCGATCAGCAGCGGCACCGGAACCAGAAAGAACCCCGAAGTCGCCCCGCGCGCAAAAACCGACAGAAAGGCTCCAGCAATACACCCGGCCCAACCAAGTCCCGGCAGCAATGAAGCCAGCGAAAACTCTCTCTTTCCTCGCCAGATCCCACAGAGAAACTCCGCAATATTATCAGAGAATTTTACAATATTATTGGTAACAACAATCGTCTGCACGGAAATACCGGAAAAGCGTGAAAGCGCCTCGCCCTGCATCGCCATCGCAACCGCCAGCAACAGCGTCTCAATTCGAGCACTGCCGCCTGTTGCATGAGACCAGTGGACGCCCTGAGCCAGAACCAACAGTCCCGCCATCCACAGCCACTCATGCCGGTATGCCGGCAAAGCCCGCCGTAGCAGACTCGCCGCCAGCGCTCCGGAAAAAAACAGTCCCAGAACCGTGCCGATCGCACCTGCTCTGGCCAGATCCCGGTCGGCCAGGGAGATCCCGAAGGCGGTCGAATTTCCTGTCATCGCGGCCGTGAAAATGCCGTGGAGTTCAACATACCCCACGGCATCCACATACCCCGCCACAAGACTCAGCGCGAGAACGCGCAGGGCCGAACGTATCAGCGGTGTCATCAGACGATCAGCGGTTTGTCCTGCCGCAGCTTCGACAACGTTTCATCGTCAAGATTGAGATGTTCCTTCACCATCTGACGCGGCGACAGGCCCAACCACTGATTGGCCGAGAAATCAGCGAAGTGATCGCTCTTGAACGCTTCCAGAAAAACCATCGGCTCATCACCGATATTTTCCAGATAATGCCCCATCCCGAGCGGCACATAACCCACATCGCCCGCACAGTAATCGAAGGTTCGCGCCTTCCCACCCGATGCGAAAACCGTCATGCGCGCACGGCCACGAACGAAATACTGCCACTCGTCATTGTTCGGATGCCAGTGGAGTTCGCGCATCCTCCCCGGTTCCACAACATTAATTGCAGCGGCAATGGTCGAGGCCGCCGGAAAGTTACGGGAATCGACAACCCGCACGGTTCCGCCAGCAGCTTTCGCAGGCTCCTGCTTCAAAAACCGATGCGTATACCGGATCTGCGACGGACCCTGCGGACATTTGATTGCATCTTCCTTTGCAACCGTCGGTTCGGTTCCATTGAAGATCCAGCGCGTTTTTTCCACATCCGTTGGCAGATTGGCGAAAGCGGATTCCGGCACACCGAAATTCTTTGCGAGAATACGCCGGGGCGTATGCGCGAACCAGTCGCTGATCAGGAAAGTCTCGTTTTCAGAAAAATTCGCGTCATCAAAAACAAGAAGGAATTCGCATCCCTCATCGCCAAGCCCCTGAATGGAGTGAGGAATCCCGGCGGGAAAGTTCCAGATATCCCCGGCTTCGACATCATCAACAAAAGGATGTCCGCTTGTATCCAGCGCCGTGACCCGCGCTTTCCCAGCGATCATGAAACCCCATTCAGCTTCCTTGTGATAATGGAGCTCTCGATACCCGCCTGGTTTGAGCCGCATGTTCACTCCCGCAAGCGTTGTAGCCACCGGAAGTTCGCGAATGGTAATCTCACGCGCCCAGCCACCGGAACCAAGACGATTGCGGGCGTCGGCATAAGAGAATTTCAGATTGGGAATTGTCCCCGCATCCGTGTCCGGTGACGCCAGCAGATCGGGAACCTCGCGTTCACGTGGAAGATTGCGCGGTCCAAGAATGCTCGCCCCACGATCACCGCGAACGGGTTCCGGGGCCTCACGTTTTGAGCTGGTCCAGGGAAGGTCTGCCATTGGGGTATTTCCTGCCTGATGTGAATTGCGACAAAATATGTCACGAGTAGGAGTGAAGCATTGATGTCCATCAAGAATGCTGTTTATGGTTGAATACTCACAAAAATGTGAATATTCACGAAGGTGATATACTCACAGCAAGAATATGATTAATTTTATCAAATATATAAATTATATTTAAAAATTCTCGAAGCAGTTATTCTTATAAATAGACGGATTTTGTGGGTAGAGTAAAGAGATATGTCCGTTTCTGACAATGAAAGCAACAATACGGACAACTCTTTATGGAAGCACCACTGTCCGATTGACGAAGATGCCTCCGCTCAATATGCAGAGTTCGTCAACCTGAGCTGTGCCATGGCTTTTCGGGAAAAAGGCCGCAGACGCACTACCTGTTCGTCTGTCAGCCAATGCAGGTCGCCATCTTCAATCCTTTCACGAAGCCTGAAACAGATTTGAACGAAAGTCTGCGTCTGACTGTCGCCTCCACGCCTCGCCATGACGATCCTGCTGACGTATTGTTATCCTAGAACATACCACGATCTGGAATAGTATGCGGATCAGACTGGATATTTTTTATCGCATTGTACACAGATTGCCTGTTGTTTGCTTGCTCTGCCATATCCGCACATCCTGAGAGACCCAGAAGGATCGTGACAAATGCGGCAATGCAGCACGCGTGTTTGCAGTTTCTAAAGACCATTTACGTTCTCCAAAGTAAAAACCCTATATGCGCTCCATAAAAGAAGTGCATACTCTACGTTTTTCGAAAAAAGTTGGGTGTCCTACACTTTTCCGATCAGAATCAAAAAGTATATTGCTCCCTAATTTATTTTTATTTCTCTGTTTCAACCGGAGTCAGACAGGATTTTTCAATGGCATGAGCGTAGTCGATTGCGACAGCAGTGTCCCAGGCACGAGATGCAAAAGTCGTTATCGGTTCGTCCTTCATCCTGCAAAGACCAATGGAACCTGGTGAGAACCCCTGAAGAGCCCGCTTTTGCAGCTTTTGTTCACCTGATATGCGCAAGGGAAAAGAGGCGATGGGAAGTATCGTTACGACATTACCAAGCATCAACTCGGCGTGTATGAGTTCCAGAGAATCTGATTCCATCTGTACATTGGGAGTAACACCAGCGATTTGAAATCCGGTATCAATCAATTGCCGACAATGCATACCTTTTGTCAGTAATGCCAACGGAAGAGTCGCTGCTTCTTCCCAGGTGATTTCCGGTTGAAGCGGAAGCTCAAAATCATCTACGGCAGCCAGAACCTGATATTCCGCGTAAAGTGTACGCACCTCGAACGAATTGGCCTGAGGCATTTGATCCGTGTACATAATGCCGAAATCAATTTCCTTTGAAATCAACTTCGAAATGATGTCTTCATTTGGAATGACCTGTACGGCACTGGCGCATGGTCCGGCATGTTTCCTTATATCCTGCAGGATCAGGGGAATAAGATGAACTGCCGTCGGAATGACGCCAATACGTATGATTCCGGAAAGCCCCTGCCTTGCCAAGGAAGCATCCTGACGCAATTCCGTGATCCCACGCAGAATATCGTGAGCCCACCGGATAACCCGCTTCCCTTCTTCTGTAAGCGTAAATGCTTTTCTCTTTCGTTCAACAATCGTTACGCCCAAATCCGCTTCAAGCTGGAGACCCGCAAAAACCGGGTAATTTCTGGCGAAGCGGGCTGGCTTTATGACGTCGAGGTTGCGGGGCGCACCAAGGGTATCATTCGGACCGATTTCCACGATGC
>NZ_JAAABN010000020.1 GCF_011516765.1 Acetobacter sicerae
AATCCACATCAATCAACACATCACATAAACCACCGCGGGGTGGAGCAGCCCGGTAGCTCGTCAGGCTCATAACCTGAAGGTCATAGGTTCAAATCCTATCCCCGCAACCAACGATACTTGCGATACGAACGCATCGAGAACGCCACTGTCCGGATGGACCGTGGCGTTTTTCTTGTGCGCCGCGAACTGCAGGATCGCCGCTAGGTCGCCGCGCAGGATGATCGTCAGTTCGCCGTCGGTCGGCTGGAGCGTGATCTGCGAGACCAGTGTGCGCAGGCGCTCGGCAGCCTCGGTCTTCGTCTCTTCGGCCTGAAGGCTCTCATAAAGAGACGTGATCCGCTGCTGGTAGATCTCCGCCATGTTCGGATGGAGAAGGGGAGGCGGCTCCTCGGTATTGGCGACTTTCTGTTCCAGTTCCTCCTTGCGGGCTTCGAGCGTCGTCATTTTTTTCATGACCCGCTTGGATGCCTCAATGTCATCTGAGGCAAGGATAAGATTCAGAAGCTTATCCAGTTCTCTGTCGATGCGGGGAATTTCATTCCGCATTGCTGCGAGATCGGCACCCAGTTCCATGCGCAGTCGGTTCACCTCGCGGGTGAACTCGTTGCAGAACTCCTTGAACAGGTCCGGTTCCATCAGATGCGTGCGCAGCCCGCTCAGCACTGATGCTTCGAGGGCGTCGCGACGGATGTTGAGCCGATTGTCGCAGGTGCCCTTGTTGCGTGCTGTCGAGCAGCCGAGCAGATCTTTTGAGATCATGCTGTAACCACCACCACAGCAGCCGCAGCGGATCAGCCCGGCAAAGAGATGGCGGGGACGCCGTTGCGCGCTGAGGGCCTCGTTTCCCCGTGCCGGCTGGCTGAACGTCGTTTCGGCCTGGCGGGCCTTTACGGCATCCCACAGATCCTGTTCGACGATCCGTAATTCCGGCACCTCCTGGATCACCCATTCGGATTCAGGATTGAGGCGTGAGACGCGCTTGCCGCTATCCGGATCCTTCAGATAACGCAGCCGGTTCCAGACCAGGCGCCCGACATACATCTCGTTGTTGAGGATACCGGTGCCGCGTTCCCGATTGCCGTGAATGGTGGACGGTCCCCAATCACGTCCCTGCGGACCCGGAACGCCGTCCCGGTTCAATTCCATGGCGATCGTGCGGGACGACTTTCCCCGTGTGTAATCGGTGAAGATCCGTCTGACTGTGCGGGCCTCCTCCTCGTTGATGGTCCGGTCGCCCCGGATGCGCTCGCCTTTCGCATCGAACTGGCGCACGACATCATAGCCATAGGAATTGCCGCCGCCGGACTTGCCGTCCTCAATACGCCCGCGCAGCCCCCGCCGAACCTTCTCGGCCAGATCCTTGAGGAACAGGGCATTCATGGTGCCCTTGAGGCCGATATGCAGGTGGGTAACGTCGCCCTCGGAGAGGGTGATGATCCGCACGCCAGCGAACGTCATCCGTTTGAACAGGCCGGCGATATCTTCCTGGTCGCGCGACAGCCGGTCCATGGCTTCGGCCACGATGATCGTGAAGCGGCCGCGCGTAGCGTCCTGGATCAGTTCCTGAATACCTGGGCGGAGCAGGGAAGCACCGGAGATGGCACGGTCGGTGTAGCTGTCGATGATCGTCCAGCCCTGTTTCTCCGCATGAAGCCGGCAGAGGCGCAACTGATCCTCGATCGACGCATCGCGCTGGTTGTCGGATGAGTAGCGGGCGTAGAGCGCGACTTTCACAATCCCATCTCCTTAATCCTGGAGATCGCGTCGCCTCGCGGCCTCCACTTCAGCGTTGACGAAATCCCGTGCGGCCTGACGGGCCAGAAGCCGGACCAGACTGACCAGCCGAGGATCGGCTCCATTGCGTAATGGTGTCACGTTGGCCTCCGGGGCGTCGAGAACGAGCCGCACCTTGCCCGCTATCGTATCGCGTTGGCGTGCCATCTTCCCGTCCTTTCTGCATGGACCTGTGAGTGGTTCTGACAGCACTGTGGAGGTCGGACGGGATAGGCGTGAACAGAAAAATACGTGGAAACAGGGAGATGCGCCGTGCAGAGAGGGCTTGGGGATACGCGCGAACATTCGCGGCTATCATGGTCGGCACTATCACAAATCAGTGATTGAACGACTATAATGGTCGTATTTTATCGTGACGCGTGTCGACTCGCAGATCGACTGGAGCAGATGTAGCTTCCGTAAAGTCGTGTCCGTGCCATTCCGTGGATGCGGTTTGACCTCTCGTGGGGCCGGGAGAGAGGAAGAGGGACGTGGGGTTTTTCGTGACGGATTCAGGGGTGGGAGAGAGGCTTCCGCCCGTCCGTTACGGAGTGTCCTGCCATGGCGAGCGCCATCCAGAAAATCGCCCTCAATGCGTCCCGTGATATTCCTTTCAACAAGCTGGTGCTGTCGCAGTCCAATGTGCGGCGTGTGAAGTCCGGTCTGTCGATCGAGGAACTGGCCCGCGACATCGAACGCCGCGGCCTGCTGCAGAGCCTGAACGTCCGTCCCGTCCTGAATGGTGAGGGGGCGGAAACCGGTGCCTACGAGGTGCCTGCTGGAGGGCGCCGGTTCCGCGCCCTCGAACTGTTGGTGAAGCAGAAGAAACTGGCGAAAACCGCCCCGGTGCCTTGTGTCGTGCGTGAGGCAGGATCGGCCATTCTCGCCGAGGATGATTCCCTGGCCGAAAACGTCCAGCGCGTGGCCCTGCATCCGCTGGACCAGTTTCGGGCTTTCCGTGACATGCTGGAGAAGGGCATGTCCGAGGAAGAAATCGCGGCCGCGTTCTTCGTCGTGCCCACCGTGGTCAAACAGCGTCTGCGCCTGATGACCGTGTCCGACAAACTGCGCGAGATCTACGAGCAGGATGGCATGAAGCTCGACCAGCTCATGGCCTTTTCGATCAGCGATGACCACACCCGTCAGGAACAGGTCTGGGAGATTATTGCCCAGAGCCACAATCGCGAACCCTATCTGATCCGCCGCATGCTGACGGAGAAAACCGTGCGGGCGTCAGATCGCCGGGTGCGCTTTGTCGGGCTGGACGTCTATCTTGCCGCCGGCGGTCCCGTCATGCGTGACCTGTTCGAGGCAGACGACGGCGGCTGGCTGCAGGATCCGACCCTGCTCGATCAGTTGGTGATGGAAAAGCTGCAGGAGGCGGCCGAACAGGTCCGTGCCGAAGGCTGGAAATGGGTCGAGACGGCGCTATCCTTCCCCTGGGGGCACACACGGCACTTAGCGGAGATCGACGGTGTGCCAGTGGTGCTCTTGGAAGAAGAAGCCGCCCGCCTGACCGCGCTGCACAGCGAGCAGGAAACGATCGAGGCGGAATACGCGCAGGCCGATGAATTCCCCGAAGACGTTGATATCCGCCTGGGCGAGATCGAGCAGGCCATTGAGGCGCTGGAAGAACGCCCTGTGTCCTTCGATCCGGTGGACATGCAGCGAGCCGGCGTCTTTGTCAGTCTCGATACCGACGGCACGTTGCTGGTCGAACGGGGCTTCGTTCTGCCCGAGGATATGCCGGTGGAGCCCGAGGATGGTCACGATGAGTCCGAGGGATATGATGACACGGTCGTTCATCACGGCACGGGTGACGATGTCGAAGGAATTGGGATGGAAGATACCTTCGATACCGAGCCCGAAGAAGAAGACGGACTCAAGCCGCTTTCCGACCGCCTGCTGACCGAACTGACGGCCTGGCGCACGCTGGCCCTGCGCGATGCGTTTGCCGGCAATCCGCATATCGCGCTGACGGAACTGCTCCACACGCTGATGCGCGACCTGTACTGGCAGGTCTCGGGCGCGGACTGCCTGGAAGCCTATGTTCGGGAAATCTCCCTGCCGGTGCATTCCCCCGACATGCCGGGCAGCCTGCCGGCTCATGCGCTGCGCCAGCGCAACGAAGGTTGGAAGCACGATCTGCCGGAGGATGAGGACGCGTTGTGGCGCTGGATCGACGGACTGGATGACACCAGCCGTCTGGCCCTGCTGGCGCATTGCCTGTCTTTCGGGATCAACGCGTTGCATGAATCGTCCCATGGCCCGTCTCTGGCACGCAGCGTCAGGGAACGGCTGGCGCGAGCCGACCGCCTCGCCACTGCGCTTACGCTTGATCTGGTCGAAGCGGGCTGGCAGCCGACGGTGGAGAACTATCTGGGCCGCGTCACCAAGGCCCGTATTCTCGAAGCCGTGCGCGAGGCGCGGGGAAGTGAGGCAGCCGAGCGTATTGCACATCTGAAAAAGAACGACATGGCGCAGGCGGCCGAAAGGCTGCTTGAGGGCGCCGGCTGGCTGCCCGAGGCTCTGCGGACGGCGAACGTGCCGGAGCGAACTGAAAGGGAAGAAGGGGCGGCGCGTATGACCGATAGTCATGATGCGGTCGCAGCCGAGTGAGATCTGTCGATGAATATCATGGGCGGCTTCCGGTCTCCGGGAGCCGCCTTTTGTATTGGAGCGATATCGCGCCGGAGTGGAAGCCGGCAGTCGTTAGTGATGGGTCACCGGTTGCAGGTGACGGTCCGTTTCAAGGCTGAGGGCTACTGGCCATAAAGGCGTTTTGGTATAGAAATCCGGTCTGCTGAAGCCGGAGCCTGTTCGGTGCTCGTTGAGCAGTCCTGCCCAGCACAGCGGTCGCAGGACATGGACGTAAAGACTGGCGGTCAGCTTGAAATCCCGGCGACGGATATCATCTTCCTCGCCCCCGTAGAGAACCGAACACAGCCGCTCTTCGGTGACGGCAACCTGAGCTTCGATATTAATGACGTTGAGAAAGATGTCCCAGTTGCCGAGCAGTGGCTCTTCGCTTCGGGTGTATGGACTGTGGTCGATGACAAAGAGAAGATGAGTCGTCAACAGCATCCAGAGCCGGGCTGGCTCCGATTTGAGCTTTCTCGCCAGGTCGGTCAGCCGCAGGGTTCCCTTGAAATGCCTTGCGAGCTTCGCACTGAGCAGAACCTCATGCAGGATCACCAGCGGCGGGAAATCATGTTCATTGAGGACTTTATTGACGGCATAGAGGTCTTCAACCGTATAGCCGGGCCAGTCAAATGCCTCGGCGGCTCATGCGACAAAATAGCGTTTCAGCGCCTTGCTGGGCGTGAGGCCGATCGGGCCGTGTTCCTCGATATAGCCGATCGTCAGCAGCGCGGCCTTCAGTATGAGGGCATGCGACAGGGGGAGGTCGCCGTCGTTGGGTGAATGGAATGGCCGCATCGGGTAAACAATGAACCAGACTGGTGCGAGTTGCCAATCTGGATTTGTGACGTGGAGCTCATCTCAGCTCAGTCTCCGTCGTCGTAATGTCGGCTTACGCCTACATGTCGGTCGTAAAGAGAGTCGCTCAAGGTTTTGGTAAGCGGACATCCTGTGTCGGCGACGCAAGCCAGCCCGCCAGTTGCCGGACCATGGATCTCGCGACACGGCCCGCCCCCAGGAGGGTTGCGGATGCGGGACCGCACCAGGAGCCATACCCCAGCAGCCACAGGCGTGGCTCCCTGACAGCCTGCTGCCCGTTCACGTGGATCAGCCCGTCCGGCTCGATCACGTCGAGTGGTGCAAATGCAGAGAGCGCGGGACGGAAGCCTGTACACCAGATGATCGCGTCAATGGCTTCTTCCTGTCCGCCGGGCCAGACGACGCCCGTAGCCGTCATGCGCACGAACGGGCGCACCGCTTTGAGGACTCCCCGTTCCCGGGCGGCCCGTACGGGTGGCACCATGACGATATCGCCAAAGCCTCCTGTCGGCATGGCGCCGGCGTTGCCCAAAACACGTGCGGTCGCCCGTTCGAACAGAACCCGTCCGTCCACATCGTCGGGCAGGAATACCGGGTCATGCAGCGTCACCCACGTTGCGTTCGCGAGCAGTGACACTTCCGCCAGGATCTGCGCCCCGGAATTACCGCCACCGACCACGAGCACGCGCCGACCGGCAAAAGGTGCGGCGCTCTGATAGTGGCCGGAATGGATCTGCGTCCCGCCAAAGAATTCATGCCCCGCGACATCAGGAATGAACGGGGCCGACCATGTGCCGGTCGCACCGATGACGGCGCGGCTCAGAAAATCGCCCGCGTTTGTGCGGATATTCAGGAATTTCCCACCGGCCCGTTCCACGCGCCCGACCGTTACAGGACGGCGGATCGGCGGGGTGTAGCGCGCCTCGTACCGGCGCAGGTAGTCCAGCACCTCGTCACGGGTCGGATAGCTGCCATCCGGTGTGTCTGGCATCGGCCAGCCGGGCAGCGAACTGTAGGACGCCGGCGAGAACAGATGCAGGGAGTCCCAGCCATGCACCCACGCCCCTCCCGCCTGTGCGCCGTTGTCCAGAATGACATAGGTCAGCCCGGTCCGGCGCAGGAAATAAGAGGCGGCGAGTGCTGCCTGACCACCGCCCACGATCACGACATCGAACTGTTCCGCCATTTCCCGGCTCACAGCTTTTCAGGCAGGCGGTGTTCTGATCTGCGCTCGCTGTAGCGATCGACAAGGTAGTCGGCCCGGTCCCGCAGCAGCCAGGTGAACTTCATCAGTTCCTCCATGATATCCACCATCCGGTCATAAAGGGGAGACGGTTTCATCCGATCATCGTCACCGAACTGGGTATAGGCCATCGGCACGCTGGACTGATTGGGGATGGTGAACATCCGCATCCATCGGCCCAGCACCCGCAGGGCGTTGACGGAATTGAAGCTCTGCGAGCCGCCCGAAACCTGCATGACAGCCAGCGTGCGGCCCTGTGTGGGTCGGATCGAACCTTCCGTGAGGGGAAGCCAGTCGATCTGGTTCTTGAACACGGCGGTGATGGTGCCGTGGCGTTCGGGGCTGCACCAGACCTGGCCTTCCGACCAGATCGACAGTTCCCGTAACTCCTGCACCTTCGGGTGGGTGGTGGGCACGGAATCCGCAACCGGCAGGCCAGTCGGGTCGAACACCCGTGTCTCGGCCCCCAGTATCTTCAGGATGCGTTCGGCCTCCAGCACCAGCAGGCGGCTGAAGGACCGAGGACGCAGCGAGCCATACAGCAGCAGGATGCGTGGTGGGTGGTCAACCCGTGGTTGCGGTTCCAATCGTGTGAGATCGACCTGTTCGAGATACTCCGGGTGCAGGGCAGGCATTTCCGGCTTGGACATCGTTCCGTCAGATCCTTCGGTCTTGTCAGGGATGGCTGATCAGGGGCAGCCACAAGGCCAGTGCGGCAAGTGTCGCTAGCAGGACGGGTGGCGTGATCACCAGACCCACCGTCATGTATTGCCCCCAAGTGACCCGATGGTTTTTGGATGCCAGCACATGCAGCCACAGCAGTGTTGCGAGACTACCGATCGGCGTAAATTTCGGCCCGAGGTCACAGCCAATGACGTTGGCGTAAACCATCAGGTCGCGGGTCAGGGGCGTGATGTCATGGGCCTGCTGGATCGCCAGCGCGCCGACCAGAACGCTGGGCATGTTGTTCATAACCGACGACAGGACCGCCGCCAGAAAGCCGGTGCCAAGCGTGGCGATGAACGGACCCTGATGGCCAAGCCAGACCAGTGCGGTCGCAAGGTAGTCGGTCAGCCCGGCATTGCGCAGGCCATACACCACCAGATACATCCCCAGCGAGAAGATCACGATCTGCCACGGCGCGCCCCGGAGCACCCGGCGGATGGGAATGACCCTTCCATATCCAGCAACGGCCAGCAGGGTACTGGCAGCCAGGCAGGCCACGATACAAACCGGGATATGGAACGGGGCGGTCAGGAAATAAGCCGCCAGAACCAGGGCCAGCAGCGGAAAAGCCGCGCGGAACACAAGGTGGTCACGAATAGCCGTGACAGGTGCTGGCAGTTCAGAGACGGGATAGGTCTGGGGCACCTGCCGCCGGTAATAGAGCCACAGCACGGCAAGTGTCGCGCCAAGTGCTGCCAGATCGACCGGGACCATGATCGCGGCGTAGCGGTCGAAGGGAATGCCAAAGAAATTGGCGCTGACGATGTTCACCAGATTGGAAATCACCAGCGGCAGGCTGGTGGTATCCGCGACAAAGCCGGTCGCGATGATGAAGGCCAGCGCCGCGCCATGGTTCAGACGGAGTTGTGTGAGGATGGCAATGACGATGGGCGTGAGCAGCAGGGCCGCGCCGTCATTGGCGAAAACCGCGGCTATGGCCGCTCCCAGCAGCACGATCAGGGGAAACAACGTCCGGCCTCGCCCTTTGCCCCAGCGCACCACATGCAGGGCCGCCCAATGGAAGAACCCGGCCCCATCCAGAAGCAGCGAGATGATGATCAGCGCGACAAAGGTGAAGGTGGCGTCCCAGACGATGTGCCAGACGACAGGAATATCGTGCCAGTGGATGACATCGGTCGCCAGTGCCACGGCGGCACCGGCCATCGCACTCCAGCCGATGCCGAGACCCCGTGGCTGCCAGATGACGAAGACCAGCGTTGCAATGAAAATGGCAAGGGCCAGCATCAGACGATCCGTTTCCCGGCCTCATCCACGATCTTCTCGCCGTCCTCCTTGGCGAAAGCACCCTTCTGTGGCGTGGGTAGAATGTCCAGAACCACCTCGGAGGGACGGCAGAGTTTCACGCCAAGCGGTGTGACAACGATGGGCCGGTTGATCAGGATCGGGTGTGCGATCATGGCGTCGATCAGCGTATCATCGCTCAGGGCCGGGTTGTCGAGGCCGAGTTCGTGAAAGGGCGTGCCCTTTTCCCGCAGGATCGCGCGCACCGGAACCCCCATACGGGCGATCAGATCGACCAGTTCCGCGCGGCTGGGTGGCGTTTTCAGATATTCGATGATCCTGGGCTCCTCGCCGCTGTTGCGGATCAGTGCCAGCACGTTGCGCGACGTGCCGCAGGCCGGGTGGTGGTAGATCGTGATGGTCATGGACAGGATTCCGGGCTCGGGCAGCAGGAGGACAGGTTCGCGATCAGGGGCGCGCAGAGTTCGGGGCTGCCCGCACAGCAGTCCCTGACGAGGAAAAGCATCAGGTCGCGCAGGCGCGGAAGACAAGCACGATAGACGATCAGCCGGCTGTGGCGCTGCAAGGTCAGCAGGCCAGCCCGCGTCAGGGTAGCGAGATGGGCCGATATGGTGTTCTGCGGGACATCGAGGTGCCGCGCGACGTCCCCGGCGGGCAGCCCGTCCGGTTCGTGGCGCACCAGCAGGCGGAAGATCTCCAGCCGCGTGGACTGGGACAGGGCGTTGAGGGCCGAGAGTGCGGATTCTGTATCCATAAATCGACGATCACGGATATATGGGATGAAGTCAAGACCACCCAGGACATGCCTCGTTCAGAGCTTGGAACGCGGCGTCACACGCCGAACAGGCGGCCGATCCCGCCCGTGACGATCATTGCCACAATACCCCAGAACGTCACACGCAGTGCTGGGCGCAGAGGCGCTGCGCCGCCGGCAATCGCGCCAACGACCCCCAGAACAGCGAGAACCACGACGGACGTCAGGGACACGCCCCAGGACACCCACGCCACGGGCGTCAGAACCGCCGCCAGCACAGGCAGTAGTGCTCCGGATGAAAAGGCGGTTGCCGAGGCGAATGCCGCCTGTATGGGTCGTGCCGCCGTGGCTTCGGACAGACCCAGTTCATCCCTTGCATGGGCACCGAGCGCATCATGCTTCATGAGGGCAACGGCGACCTTGCGCGAGAGGTCTTTATCCAGCCCTCTCTTCTGATAAATCCCGGCCAGTTCGGTGACTTCGCCCTCCCAGTCCGTGACCAGTTCCTGTTTCTCGCGGGCGATGTCGGCGTGTTCGGAATCGGCCTGGGAACTGACCGAGACATACTCGCCCGCCGCCATGGACAGGGCGCCCGCGACAAGCGCGGACAGTCCCGCGACGAGAATGCTGCCGCGTGTCGCATGAGAACTGGCAACGCCGACGATGAGGCTGCCGGTCGACAGCGTTCCGTCATTGGCGCCGAGAACAGCCGCACGCAGCCATCCCAGTTTCTCGACGGCATGACGTTCGGCCAAAGGATGGAGACGCGACATAAGATGACCTGCTGCTTCTGGTGAATACAAATAAAGGTTAAGATGCATCATTTGCCGCGACAACAGATATTTCATTCTGATATTGCGAGTTATTTTCAATATTGTTTATGTTTTAGGAAAATCTGTTCTGTTCAGAATCCTGTCAGGTAAGCATGATACGGAAGTGGATTCAGGGTTCTTTTTTGCCGAGACGTATATGCCTTATTCAACGCCGGACATCACAGATAGCCTGCTGCGTTACGACAGGCCGACGATCATCCTTCACTGGATGACGGCCTTTCTGGTGCTGCTTCAGTTTGCTCTTGGCGAAACCTGGAACTGGCCAACAAAACCCGTCCATCATCTGATGGTGGTCGCGCATCTGACAGCCGGCATCCTGCTGACCGCAATTATGGTGTTCCGCATTGTCTGGCGTCTGACGAAAGGCCGGCATCTGTCGGACCTTCTCGTGCCTGTGGACCGGGTATTCGCCCTTGGAGCAGAGTACACGCTCTATGTGCTGCTTCTGGCGGAAATCTTGCTGGGCTATCTCTGGCGATGGGGTGCCGGGCAGACGATGAGTTTTTTCGGCCTCCTGATTCCATCCCCGTTCGCGCGGTTCCCGGCGGAAACCGTGACGTGGTTTCAGACGCTACATTACTGGAACGCCTGGTTGATTATGGGTCTTGCGACAGGCCATGGCGCGGCGGCGCTTTTTCATCAGTTCGTCCTGAAGGACAAAGTTCTCGGGCGCATGTTGCCGCAGTGTTTCTTGCTCCGTCAGTGAGGCGGTCAGTATCCTGTCTGATTGTATGACTGGGCACACCGTGATGCTGGGTCGCCAACAAGCCAGAAGTGATGATTTTTTTGTTGTCATCAGCAGCTCCACATGAATGCCGGTTCATGGGAATTGTCTCCTGTCGAACGGGAAAATAAGAAAGTATCGACCCAATGACGATCGTGCCGCGTGGCGTGGGACCAGAAAGACCGGGGTCGGCTCTTGAGGTGCTCCTCATCTTTCTCAGGCTGGGCGTCACCTGCTTCGGCGGGCCGATCGCGCATATCGGGTATTTCCGGGACGAATTCGTCGTCCGACGCCGGTGGCTCAATGAGCGCGCCTATGCCGATCTCGTCGGGCTGTGTCAGTTCCTGCCCGGTCCCGCGAGCAGCCAGGTGGGATTTTCCATTGGCCTGATGCGGGCCGGTTATGCAGGCGGTTTTGCGGCGTGGGCGGGGTTCACCCTGCCTTCGGCACTTATACTGGTCCTCTTCGCCTATGGCGCGAACGCGCTTGCCGGCCCGACTGGTGCAGGCCTTCTGCATGGACTGAAACTCGTCGCCGTCGCCATCGTCGCACAGGCCGTATGGGGCATGGCGCGCACGCTGTGTCCGGACCGGACGCGAGCTTCGATCGCGGTCACGGCCGCGCTCATCGTTCTGTTCGCCATCTCACCGCTTGCCCAGATCGCGGCCATCGTTCTCGGGGGCCTCGCCGGCTTGTGGCTTTGCCGCTCTGTGCAGACGTCAGATGGCGAGCATATTACAGTGCCCGTATCGCATCGTGCAGGGATCGTCGCACTGGCTCTCTTTCTGGCGTTGCTCTTCGGTCTGCCCGTTCTCGCCCGCCATGGCGCACCAGAGGGCGTTTCCCTGTTCGACGCCTTCTACCGGTCAGGCGCGCTCGTGTTCGGTGGCGGTCATGTCGTGCTGCCCTTGCTGCACGAGGCTTTCGTGACATCGGGCTGGGTCAGCGACGACACCTTTCTCGCCGGTTATGGCGCGGCACAGGCGGTTCCGGGGCCGCTTTTCACGTTCGCGGCCTATCTCGGCGCGGTCGTCGGGCAATCTCCCCACGGTGTTGCCGGTGCCGCTTTCGGTCTTTTCGGCATCTTTCTGCCGGGCATCCTGGTCCTGATCGGAGCTTTGCCCTTCTGGGACACCTTCCGCAGCCAGCGGGCCGTTCAGGCGACGATGCGCGGCGTCAACGCAGCGGTCGTGGGCCTGCTGGGGGCGGCGCTCTATACACCGGTCTGGACGAGCGCGGTCAGGTCGGCGGCGGATTTCGGGATCGTGCTGGTCGGTTTCGTCCTGCTGACCGTCTGGCGGGCGCCACCCCTGGTGGTAGTCGGTATCAGCGCGCTGGGAGGGGTCGTCATTGGGCAGGCAGCATAATGAAATGTTCAGTCAGCGACGTGCATCGACGCGTGATCGCCATACCGTTTTTCAACGCACACTTCAATAATGGCGCGTCGTTATAAGGGCCATGTTTCGGCCGTTTCCTGTGTAAGTCAGCCAGAAAACGGACAGGCAGTTTACCCCCCGTTGCCGTCGTGATTTCGGCGAGGCTGCGGCCTCGCCGTGTTGCGGAACGAGGGGCAGGGTGTCTCCGTGGTCGGATGGGATCCCGCGTGGGAAGTGGTGATCAGAGGAAGAGGGGGGCTTCGCCTTCTGTGCCGAATAACCGGCATCAGAGGAGAGTTTTCCATGACCACGACTACCATCCTGCCTCCTGCGTCCCGTGGTGCAGCGTCCGGCGGCTTCCGCGTTGATCCTTCGCGCGGGGAGCGTAGCGCCCGCGTATCATCCGAATGGTTTTCCCGTCCCGATGACGAGCGTTACCTGTCCCTGTCCGATCTGCACGCGGCCACACTTGCCCGTGCCGAGCGCGCCACGGCTCGCACGGTGGAAAGCCGCGGCATTCGCGTCGAGGCCTCGCGCGACAATGCCGAGCGCCTGACCCTGACCTTGCCGGGGCAGAATGAGCCGATCGCGCCCACGCACTGGTCGTTCGGCCAGATGTGCAGCCTGGTCGGCGCGCCATCGTCCTATCTGCGCAATCTTCCGGCTCCGCTGGCGGCGATCAACCTGCAGCACGGACTGCTGTCGCACCGCGCCGAACTGGTCAAAACGCTGGAAACCGAGGACAGCCGCGTCGAGCTACGGGCCGTGACCGGTCCCGATTACGGCCGCATCTGGGACCATGAACTGGTCGGCGCGGTGCGGAAAATTGCTGGTGACGGCACAGGTGATACCAACTGGAAGGTGCCCGGTGTGATCGACTGGGCCACCATGACCCATAACCCCTATGTGGACATTACGAAGGAAACCACGACGCTCTACGCATCGGATCGCGATGTGTTCCTGTTTCTCGTCGACGATACACACCCGATTGAGGCGGGACGCCTGCCCAATGGTGAGCCCGATCTCTATTTCCGGGGTTTCTATGCATGGAATTCAGAAGTCGGCAGCAAGAGCCTCGGCATTGCGTCCTTTTACCTGCGCGGAGTGTGTCAAAACCGCATGCTCTGGGGCGTGGAAAATTTCGAACAGATCACGATCCGGCATAGCAAGTTTGCAGCATCCCGTTTCGTGCATCAGGCGACACCAGCGCTACGGAATTTCGCCACGGCCAGCCCGGCCTCGTTCGTCTCCGGCATTCAGGCTTCGCGCAAGGCGCTGGTGGCCAGAACCGATGAGGACCGCGAAAGTTTCCTGCGTCGTCGCGGGTTCTCGAAGCCAGAGACGGCGAAGATCATCGAAACCGTGCTGCATGAGGAAGGGCGCAAGCCCGAGAGCGTGTTCGATTTCGTGCAGGGGATTACCGCACTGGCCCGCACCAGGGCCAATCAGGATACGCGGCTGGATCTGGAAGAGAAGGCCCGCAGGCTGATGGAACGGGCTTCCTGAAAGCCGACTGCACGCTTTTCCGCCAATACGTTTTTACGAGCCCGGCCACCGCGCCGGGCTTTTTCGTTTCGGGAGTTTTCCGATGGCTGATTTCTTCACGCATTTTTCCTGCGTTCTCGATGTGGGCACAGTGGACAATGCCGCAAAGGCGCTCGACCTCTACAATGAATTCATCGACGAACTGGCGGCGGAAGACCCGCCCTCTGACGGTTTTGTCCTGTCGATCGTGCCTGAATATGGTGGCACGAAACTCTGGATGCACGATGAGACAACCGGCGATCCGCATCAGGTGGTGGATTTCGTGCTACGCTGTGCGCGGGCATTCCGGCTGCGGGGGCGATGGGGGTTCCAGTGGGCCAATAGCTGTTCACGTCCCCGGATCGGCGCCTTCAGCGGAGGCGCGCATCTGCTTGACCTTGGCAGGCGCAAGACGATTTCATGGATGACCACCGATCGCTGGCTGGCGATCGCCCTGGACGGAGGCAATCCCGACACAGGAGGGCAGGGCGATGACCTTGCATGACGCGGGCGATCTGGCCCGCCGTCTGGCGGAGAACGCAGAGGCGGTGTGCCGTCGGTATCTGTCCGCTGGTCGTCGTCACGGCAATTACTGGCTGGTCGGTGACGTACGCAACACGCCCGGCCGGTCGCTGTTTGTCCGGCTGCACAACACCGCCAACGGCAGGGCGGGAAAATGGACGGACGCGCAGTCCGCTGAACATGGCGACCTGCTGGACGTGATCCGCGAAAGCCTCGGCCTGGTGGATTTCCGCGACGTGGCCGACGAGGCGCGCGCCTTTCTCAGCCTGCCGCGTCCCGATCCGGTACCGTCGTCACAGGACCGTCCGGCCCGTGAGCGTGGCTCTGCCAGTTCTTCTGAAGCCGCACATCGGCTCTGGGCCATGTCCGGGCCGATCGTGGGTACATCCGTAGAAGCGTATCTCCGTAGACGCGATATTACGCTTTTGCACGGAGCCGGCGCCCTGCGCTTCCATCCGCGCTGCTTTTACCGCCCGGACGAGGACAGTCCGACCGAGACCTGGCCCGCCATGATCGCCGCCGTCACCGATCTCGACGGCACTCTGACCGGTGTGCATCGCACCTGGCTGGCGGCGGAAGGGCGCGGCAAGGCGCCGGTCGATCATCCGCGTCGCGCCCTGGGCGGGCTGCTCGGCCATGCCGTGCGCTTTGGGGTGGCATCCGATGTGCTCGCCGCCGGGGAAGGCATCGAGACGGTGCTGTCGCTGCGGCAGGTTCTGCCCGATCTGCCATTGGCCGCATGCCTGTCCTCGGCGCATCTCGCCGCCCTGATCTTTCCGCCGCTGCTGCGCCGGCTCTACGTGCTGCGCGACGATGATCCGGCCGGGGATCAGGCGCTGGCGACGCTGCACGCCCGCGCGGATGACGCCGGGATCGAGGTGATCGGGCTGTCGCCACGGCTGGGCGATTTCAACGATGATCTCCGGGCGCTCGGACGCGGCGCACTGCGGGCGATCCTGCATCCGCAACTTGCGCCACCGGACGTGGCACGGTTTCTGGAGACTGCCGGCACATGAGCGGGCCGGAAAGAGGGGCGGGCGGTTTCCGTCTTCTATCGGCGGTCCTGTCGTGCCTCCCGTTCGGCAGGTTCGCGCCCCGGCCTTTCAAGTGGGGAGCGGGCGTCAGCCGGGCCGGGCCTTCAATGGCGTGAGCCAGCTATTTTCCGTCGCGCCCCTTTGGGGGCGCTTTACATCGCGAAGCAAAATAGCCGGCCCCCTGCCATCCTTCGCTGTGCTGCGGCCGCGCGCGAGCGCGCGGTTCCGGCCCGTCCCTGGTCTGCCGCTATCCGCCCCCGGAAAGGCCGCGAAGGGCGCGGCCGGAGACCTGGGAGGACCGCATCATGACCCGCACCGATGATTTTGAACCGCCGCACGCCGCTTCATCCACCGCCCATGTGCTGGCTGAACTTCAGATGTATGGCTACCGTCCCTTCGAGGACGAGCCTGATCCAAGGCCGCTGCCCGAAGCTCCGCGCATCGGGGGTGCTGTGGCCGACATCTTCGACGCCGTCGCCGCGACGCTGACTGACACACGGCTGGAACCGGACCTCGAAGCGCTGCTCTGGTCCACCGTGAACATCTTCCACCGCATGGTCGGCCAGGTCGAGCGTGAGCTTGACCGCAACGAGCAGGCGCAGAAACGCAGCCAGCAGGATCAGGATGGCAGCGAGATCCGCTCGGTGGAACTGGAGCGACTGATCGCCGAAGGGCTGACACTGATCGAACGCCGCAACGCCTACGAGATCTTCCGCGACGAGGCGCAGGAGCAGTTCGAGCGGCTGACCCTGAGCGCGTGGCGGCCGAAGACCGGCTCGCTGGTATCGCGGCGGACCATGACGGCCTCTATGATCGACAGCCGTGACTTTCTCAACGCCCGACGCCGCGCCGAGAGCGAATTGCTGGTCCCGCCCGGCCCCAAGGTCGTCGTGACCGGGGGGCTGGACTTCGACGACCATATCCTGATCTGGGACCGGCTGGACAAGGTCCGTGCCAAGCATCCCGACATGGTGCTGCTGCATGGTGGTTCGCCCAGGGGCGCGGAGTTCGTCGCGTCTCGCTGGGCTGATCACCGCGAGATCGTGCAGATCGCTTTCAAGCCGGACTGGACGAAGCATGCCAAGGCCGCGCCCTTCCGCCGCAACGACGCCATGCTCGATACCTTGCCGATTGGCGTCATCGTCTTTCCCGGAACCGGTATCCAGGAGAATTTGGCCGACAAGGCGAAGCGCCTCGGTATCCCGGTCCTGCGGTTCGGAGGCGGCGCGTGAGCGCCGTCTTCAGTCCGGATTACCCGTGACGGCGATCCGCGCGGAACGGGCATAGAAGGCCAGCTCGGTATCGCCGGGCGCCAGAAGGTCGAGCAGGCCCTTCATGTCCTGCATGTCCGAATAGGACTGAAACGGCCCTGGTTGCTGTTCAATGGCCAGCACTGCAATGGCGAGCGCCTTTTTGACCAGATGCAGTTCGCGTCCCGTGATGTCCGCCATGACGTTGTCTCCCTGAGCAGCCCCACGATGCACGTCCGCTTGGCGGACGTCAGTACGATTCTCGTTCCGTCGATACATCGTTTTCTCTATGATGCGGATTGCGCCGTGGTGGTGGTGGCAGGCGTGACCGTCAGATCATGTCATCTTTACGGGAGCCGCCACCATGGTGATCTTCGCACCGTTCCTGATCGTCGCCGGCATCGGATTTTTCTGCTGGCTCATGTTCACGCTCGCGGTCTTCGCCTTGCCGTTTGCTGGCGGGTTGTATGCCGGGCTCTGGGCGTTTCATACCGGTGCCGGAGTGATTGGCGCCCTGATCGTCGGCGTCGTGGCGGGGATAGCGACTTTCGTCGCCGGTCAGATCGCACTCGCCTGCGCGCCGTGGATCTGGCTGAGAGGGCTGATCGTCCTGCTCTATACCGTGCCCGCCATCATTGCCGGTTATAGCGCCACGCACGGTCTCGCCGAGATGATGATGCCGTCCGTCGTCTGGCAGCTCTTCTTTTCGGTCATCGGCGCCATTGCGGTCGGCATCACCGCGTTCGTCCGCTTTACCGGCATGGCCCCGCCCGAACCGGCCAACGGGAGCGTCGCGCGGGTCTGACCGCCTGCGCGGCAGCCGGCGGGCAGGCATGGATCAGGTACCTGCCTGTCTTTCCACGTCATCGAGAGGCGGGGAGCGATGGGCAGCGAAGCGCGGATGCGACGCGCTGTTCCAGATACGGTCCGCCTGTTGAAGCAAACGAACTGGCGCTCTGATTTCCCGCAGGCCGATCGCAACGGGGAAGCCGGGCATGTCCGGTGAGGCGCAGTCCCGGAACGGGCCGGTTCGGTGGGCTGGTATGGAGGGAGGATGACGCCGTCATTCTGGTTGCCGCCGGATCTCGTGCGCTGTGCCGGTCGCCATAGTCTCCGTGATGTGTGCTCTGTCGGGCCGCGCACGCATGCTGCCTCTCAAGATGGCTGATCTAGCCGAAGGCCGGCTACGCCTCGATCGGCTATGGCGCAACAACGGGCCATAATTTTCTTCCCCTGCCGGCTGCGCCGTCATTCCTCGCGCACCAAGAAAATTCTGTCCCGCCGTCCTCCGCTGCGCTTCGGCCCCAAGGGATGCGCCGCCGCTCGCCTCCGTCTGTCCGATCGCCATCGAGGCCGCAATGGTGCGGGCTCGATAACAGAGATCACGGAGAGTATCATGGCCACCATCGGCACCTTCAAGAAAGTCGGCAACGGGTATAACGGCGAGATCGTCACCCTCTCGCTCCAGACCCCCAACGTCCGTATCGCTCCCGAGACCACGCGCGCGAACGACAACGCCCCCAGCCACCGCGTCTTCGTAGGCAGGGTGGAGATCGGGGCGGCCTGGTCCCGGCGCTCCAACGAGGGGCGCGACTATCTGAGCCTCAAGCTCGACGATCCGAGCTTCAACGCCCCGATCTTCGCCAATCTCTTCGATGACGAGGACGGCGAGGGTTACAGCCTGATCTGGTCCCGCCCCAATGGTCGCCGCAACGGCGACTGAAGTGCCCGCGATCCCCGCCCGGCCGGTCCGGGCGGGGCCTTCGCATGACCGGTTGGAAACCAGCGGGCGTGCGCAGCAGTCGCGCTCCTCTCGATCTGCCGGGGTGCGGGCAAGAAAGGGGAACAGGGCTTCCCTCAGTCTTCCCATTATACCATGCCCGGCGTGAACCGCCTCAAGGACGCGCGGTCCCCCCAATTTTGCCCGGCGCACCCTACGGGCACACCGGACAAAATCGGCTCCCCCGGGCGCCGCTGGCGCGGTCGCCTGCGGCGATCCCTGACCCGGCTCCCGCGTGCATGAGGCGGAGTCCTGTCTTCGAGAAACGAAAGGAGCAGGACGATGACCACGCTACACGACCATATCCAGATGCTGCGCGCCGAACTGACCAGCTTTTACCTGAGCCACGGGGAGCGCCGACGGATCGAACGAGAACTGAAGCTGGCATGCGCGCAATTCGCGGCGGACCGATACGACGAGACCCCCCCCGCATAGAGCGGGGGGCTTTTCGTATGGTCGCCCGTGCCATCGGATATCCAGGCGCCGATTCCACTTTGCCATCCTCCTGAAAGAACGTTGTTGAATCTCTCTAACACGACTATTATAGTCGTATTACTGGTGTGCATGCCCCGCGTGTCGGATGTGATCATGGATGATCACTGGCCGACAGGTAAGGGCGGCACGGGCACTCCTGAACTGGACACAGGAGATGCTCGCTGAAAAAGCCCTCGTAGCACTGACCGCGCTCAAGCGCCTTGAATCCGAACGCGGTCTCGGCGTTCATGAGGGCACGACCGACCAGGTTCGCCGCGCGCTGGAAGCGGCGGGCATCCTGTTCATCGAGTCCGGACAAGGGCGTGGCGTCATGTTTCTTAACGAGACTTCCGGCATCGAAACGCGGCAGGCTAGGGTGCGTCGCGTTCGTTCTCCGACCTGATCGACTCCATCATGCAGAAGCCCCCGCTCGACCCGTCTGTCGCCGACAGCGCTCCGGAAGCGTCCTGTCTCACCGGCTACGACGAACAGCATCTGATTACCTATCTCCGCCTGCTGGATGCCGAGGCCGACGGCGCCGACTGGCGCGAGGTCGCCCGCATCGTGCTCCACCGCGACCCGGTGGTTGACCCCGAGGGCGTCCACCGCTGCTGGCACAGTCATCTGGCGCGGGCGCACTGGATGACCGAGCATGGCTACCAGCATCTGCTGCGCGGCGGCGCGCCCCACTGACACCCTGAATCGTTGCGTGACCTGCAAGACCTGTTGCAGGTGCGGGGCGTAGCGGGCAACGGGACGGTCTGGCATACTCTCGCGAGCAAGTACTTGCCCTGTTCCCACCCGTTACGCATCGGAGACGACGCCATGAGCCGCGCCAACTGGCGGTCGGCGGGCGCGTACGAGGGCCTGCGGTCGCTCGACGCTCCTGCCTTTGCCTTGCAGTTTGTCAGTCGCAATCGGGACTTTATCCGTGATCGTGCCGCCCTTCAGCGCGCCGCGCTCCGGGCCGCGCTGTCCACGTCAGACGCCGAAGCCTTCGCCCGGCGCTGGGGGTTGCGATTTCGAGAGTGTCCGCACGGCCCTCAATCCGCGTACCGCCCGCTGGACTGTTGCGGTATCGCCGGCCGTGATTGCGGTTGTCCGCCTGCCGACAGCACTGGCTGACGCGGCGTATCATCCGGTCTCCCTCGCTCGGGCAGAACTGCCGCCTGATATGGCGGGAGAAGTGCTGGTCGAGCAGGGGGAGATGATCCTGCGGCTGTACGTCTTGCCGCCTGACGGGGCTCAGCTCGGCGTGCTCCTGCCGCTCGACGCGCTGTTCGAGGTGCGTGTCCAGGCCGCCCTGCGGCTCTGGCGCGTGCTGATGGATCGGCGTCCCGGTCGTGATCCGGCCTGCCTGTCATCCGATCGCATCCGCAGGCTGATCCTGGCGCTCCGGACGCTCGATGGCCTGGACGACGGGGTGTCGCAGCGCGAGATCGCCGGCGTCCTGTTCGGTCGGGAGGTTTCCGCAGGGGACTGGCTCTCCCATGATCTGCATTTCCGCATGAAACGGCTGGTGCGTTTTGCGCGGGGACTGACTGACGGAGGATATCGGCGCCTGCTACTGCACCCGTTTCGGGGACGATAGTGGATGATGAATGTCTTGTAGGGCCGGAAGAACAGAACAAGGAGGCTGATAGTATCCATGGCCTCACTGCTGGCCGCTCCGGTGCTTTGTGTCGAGGAAAACCGAAAATGGTCCGCTATTGGAGACGCGTGACGGTTCGTTGAAAAGAAGAAGTGAGGCTTCAGATACATAAGGAGAAAATAGTCCATTCCTGAACATTATACGTCAAAAGATAACGTTGACACGAGCCATCGCATGTTTGCATCGGGAATGTTTCTGCAGGGGCAGTTATTTTGTAATCGAATACCGCAACCCAGATATGGAAAACCTGCCCGGAAAAATTGGCCTGACGGCGAATTTTTCCGGACATTTATTCGAAGTTTATCAGGTGGTCAGGAGCTTTTCACTGGTCAACCGCATGACGATGCCATGCCGGAGCGCATGCAAGCCCTCGATTTCAACTTCAATGTCGCGAGCCTTGAGTTTGGATACGATCTTCTCAATCATAGCCACCGAGGTCACGTCCCAGAAATGGGCGTTGTTCAGCCTGATGACGACCCGGCGCGCATTGGTCCTGAAGTCGATCTGATCGTGAAGAAGGTCAGACGAAGCAAAGAAAACCTGTCCCTCAACCTCGTAGATATCCGTACCCTCTTCTCTGATCTTTTTGACGTGCATCAAATGCGTCATAGACCAGGCAAAGAACACACCACTGAGCAGAACACCGACGAGCACACCTAGAGCCAGATCCGAGGATGCGACAGTCACGGCAACGGTTACGACCATGACGAGGCTTGAGAGCTTTGGAAAACGCGCAAGATCACGCAGGGATGACCACGAGAATGTGCTGATTGAGACCATGCACATAATGGCGACAAGGGCAGCCATTGGAATGCGGGCGACATAAGTATGCAGCATGACCATCAGAAACAGCAGGAAAGCGCCGGCAGTAAAGGTCGACAGACGTCCTTGGCCGCCGTACCGAAGATTGCCGACTGTCTGCCCTACCATACCGCACCCGGCGATGCCGCCGAACAGTCCTACAAACACATTCGAGACACCAAGACCTACGCATTCCATTCTGGGATCACCGTGCGTGTCGGTCTCATCATCCACGACACCTGCTGTCATTAGAGATTCAAGGAGGCCCACAGATGCCATCGCAAGGGCATAGGGAAACACAATTTTCAGTGTGGCCAGATTGAATGGTACGTGGGGGATCGTAAAAGCAGGAAGGCCTGTCGGCAGCGTGCCCAGATCAGAGACAGTGTGCACCGGCATTGGATACCACATCGTGATGCCTGTCAGAACTACGATACAGATCAGGGGCGACGGTATCAGGGTTGATATCCGTGGCATGAGATAGATGATGGCAAGCCCAAGGGCAATCAGTGCATACGTGTGCCACGTCACATGAAGCATTTGTGGTAACTGTGCCGAAAAGATCAGGATCGCGAGAGCATTCACAAAGCCGGTGCGGACCTCAGCCGATACGAAGCGCATAATGACCTGAAAGCCAAGCGCACCGAAAATGATCTGTAGTCCGCCAGCCAGTAATGTCGCGACGAGAAGGTATTGAAGCCCGTAGCTATGCACGAGGGCCGCGGCTACGAGGGCCACGGAACCCGCCGCCCCTGAGATCATTCCCGGGCGGCCACCGGTGATGGAAATGGCGACGCTAATGACAAATGACGCGAAAAGGGAGACGGCGGGAGAGACGCCGGCAACGTAGGAGAAAGCAATGACCTCGGGAATGAGGGCGAAGGTGCCGACCATTCCGGCCAGCACTTCGCGCAGCGGGTTATAAGCCCACTGCGACCGATAAGTCGCAAAGTTCATGGCGTTTTTTCGAAACCTCTCTAGGTAGTAAGCACGCTCAATAAGGTTTCGTCGTATTGTGGCCCGACGCGGCAATGGTGCTTGCAGGGTAGTCAGGTCGTGAGGTCGATGCAACCCGAGAAGACAGACCAGCCAACACAACGTTGACTGCTGCAATGGCGTGATCGTCTTGTGAGGACCGACATCCCAACGTCCCAGAACGTATGGACTGTAGACCGCTGCCCCACTGTTGAACCCGGCTTTCTTTCTCTGTTGGCTGAACCGGACGGCGACACGATGCAGTAAGCGGTCCAGGCCCCATGTCCTTGGCTACTGGGTCATGGGGCCCGGCATGGGCTAAGTTCGCAATTTGCTGAGAGCAGACCATATGGCATGGGTTATGGTTCAGAAACTGGCAGACTGGCTCGTGTCATCGCAGCATGATGTCCGCTTACCGAAACCTTCAGCAGAACTTTGTATGATTGGGACGAGGGCGAAAGCCGAAATCCAGTTGGTTCGGTCGCCCGGTTCGAGGCGGCCGCGTCGCCATCTCCCGCCAGTCAAGGACCGATCTCGCCCCCCGATGAGATCGGTCCTAGTCCCGGAAGACCTCGCTCCGCCACGCTGATCCCTGCTGGCCGCATCTGTCCCGCGGCCCCAGCCAGCGACCACGGAGCCACCTCATGTCCGCCAATTACAGCGATCTGCCGCCGCGCTATCTGCGCACGCCCGACGCCTCGCGCTTCGTCGGACTATCTATTCGCACACTGGAGAAACACCGGATCTACGGCACCGGACCGCGCTACTCGAAGCTCGGTGGCCGCGTGGTCTATCGGGTGGATGAGTTGCAGGCCTGGGTCGAGAGTGGTGCCCGCGCCCATACCTCGGACACCACTGCCGGCGTCGTGCCGGCGGCCGCGCGGCAAAGTCCGCTGATTCCGCCGACATCACGCGGGAGCCGTCGCTGATGCCTCCGCCCGGCAGGGCGCGCTCCGAGCGCGAGCAACTGGAACTCTTCCACGCTATCGCGGGAGATTTCGCTCCTCGTGACGCACAGGATCTGATGGCGTTTCCGTTCTTCAGCCTCGCCAAATCCCCCCGCATGGTCCCGATCGATTACCGGACCCCGGACGTCACCATCCGGGTCGAGGCGTCTGCCGAACATGGCATGGCCACGATCTGGGATGCTGACGTGCTGATCTGGGCCGCCAGCCATCTCGTTGCCGCGCGTGACGCCGGTCGGCGCACGTCGCGGCTGATGGTGGCCAGCCCGCGCGAGATCCTGACCTTCATCGGTCGGGGCGACAGCGCGCGGGACTATGAGCGGCTGGAAGCGGCCTTCGACCGGCTGCAATCCACCACGATCAAGACGTCGCTGCGGCAGACCGGCAAGGGGCAACTGCACCGCTTTTCCTGGATCAACGAATGGAAACGGCATACCGCGCGGGAAGGGCGCACCCGCGTGATCGAACTGATCCTGCCCGACTGGTTCTACCAGGCGGTTCTCGATGACGCGCTCGTGCTGACCATCGACCCGGCCTATTTTGGCCTCACCGGCGGTCTGGAGCGCTGGCTCTATCGCATCGTGCGCAAGCATGGCGGTCGCCAGCGTGCGGGCTGGGCCTTCGGCCTGCGCCATCTCTACGAAAAATCCGCCAGTCTTTCCCCCTATCGGCGCTTTGCCTTCGAACTGCGCGACATGGCGAAGCGGCAGCCCTTTGCCGGCTATCGGCTGTCGGTGCGTCCCGACCGCAACGGCAATGACACGCTGGCCTTTGCACCTGTCAAATTATCCACAGGCGTCTGTGGACAAGCTGTGAGTTCATCCGTGCTATCAGTTGTGGATTTATCCGTGCCATCACTGCCACGGCATCCGTGCTATCGTTTGCGGAAAACGCCGAATCATGACATTGAATCAATTGGTTACGACGCCCTTAACTTAGATTCTAACTTAAAAGAGTCTAACTTTAAGGATGTTGGCCCCCCTGCCGATCCGTGGAAAACCCCCGGAGAGGGGCCATGATCGTGGCTTTCCTCAACCAGAAGGGCGGCGTCGGCAAGACGACTCTGGCGCTGCATCTCGCCGGCCAATGGGCTCGGGAAGGCCAGCGCGTGACGGTCATCGACGCCGATCCGCAGGGTTCGGCGCTGGACTGGTCGGCGCAGCGCGCGCGGGAAGGACTGCCCCGGCTGTTCGGCGTGATCGGGCTGGCACGCGACACACTCCACCACGAGGCGCCCCAACTAGCTCAGGGGGTGGATCACGTCGTCATCGACGGTCCGCCTCGGGTGGCGGCATTATTGCGCTCCGCTCTGCTGGCTGCCGACCTGGTGCTGATTCCCGCGCAGCCTTCGCCGTTCGACGGATGGGCTTCGGCCGAGATGCTGCGGCTGCTGGAGGACGCGCGCTTCTTCCGTCCCGGCCTGCTGGCCCGCTTCGTGCTCAACCGCTGCGCCGCGCGCACGGTCATCGCCCGCGAAACCCGGCTGGCGCTGATGGGGCATGAGCCTGCCGCTCTAGCGGCGCGGATCGGCCAGCGGGTTGCTTTCGCCGACGCCGCGCGCACCGGCCGCCTGGTCTGCGACCTGCGCCCGCACGGGATTGCCGCCCGCGAAATCGCCGCCCTGACGGCCGAGATCGGGGGGCTGGTGCCATGACCCTCCTGACCGGCGACAGCGCGCTCCTGATGCCCTGGCACGGCCCCTACGACATGATCCTGGTCGACCCGCCCTATGGCGATACGTCGCTCGCCTGGGACCGGCGCGTGGCGGACTGGCCCGGCAAGGCACTCGCCGCCCTGAAACCGAGCGGCTCGCTCTGGGTCTTCGGCTCCCTGCGGAGCTTTCTCGCATCCAACGCGGCATTTCGGAATGCGGGCTGGAAATATGCTCAGGAACTGGTCTGGGAGAAGCAGAACGGTTCCAGCTTCCATGCCGATCGCTTCCGCCGCGTGCATGAACTGATCGTCCAGTTCTATCGCGACGATACGCCCTGGCGCGCCGTCTACAATGTTGTTCCCACCACGTCCGATGCGCGGGCGCGCACGGTAAGGCGGAGACACCGGCCGCCCCACATGGGCCGGATCGATGCCGGCCATTACGTGAGCGAGGATGGCGGCCCGCGCCTGATGCGCTCCGTGATTCCGGTCCGCAATGCGCATGGGCGCGCCATCCATCCCACCGAGAAGCCGGTGGCACTGCTGGAGATCCTGATCCGCACGAGCTGCCCACCAGGTGGCCTGGTGGGCGACTGGTTCGCCGGCTCGGGCGCGGCCGGTGTCGCCTGCCGGCTCGCCGGTCGGCGCTATGTCGGCTGCGAGATCGATCCAGTCATGGCGCAAAAGGCGCGCGACCGCATCGCCTCCGTGCTGCCGCTCGGCGAAGGAATTTCGCCATGACGGAACGTCGCACGCCGCCCGGCTTCGCGGCGCGTCCCGCCGATCCCGAACGCTGGGTCAGGGCGCCGGACAAGCCTTCGACCATCAACCGCTTTACCGCCCGGCTGACCATCGACGTCACGCCGGCGCTGCGCGCGCGGCTCAAGGTCGCGGCGTTCCAGCGCGGCATCACGGTCGCCGACATGCTGCGCGCGCTGCTGGCCCGCGAGTTCCCCGATACTGCTGGAGATGTGCCATGACCGACACCCTCGCTCATGTCGAACTGACCTGGATCGAGAAGCGCATCGAGCACTGGATCCGCTTCGGCTCTGTCGCCCATGAGCAGATTCTCGATCGTCGTCGGCGGATACTGAGCTTTCCGCCGGACACCGTATTCGCCTTCCTGCGCTGGGCAGCGAACGATTACGGCACGGTGGTGTCCTGCATCGACATCGTGCGCGTCACCCGTCCCGGCGAGCCGTATCAGACGGTGCCGTTCGTGCGCCCCGGCGGGGAGAGCCTGTTGCGCCAGAGCGGTTGGCCGAAGGTCCGTCTGGTGCTCGAAGCTGTCGATCGTATCGAAGCTATCGGCATCGACCCCGTCGACGTGGCGCCCGAGCATTGGCGGCATCTGCACAATCGGATGCTCTCCGGGCAGGCGGCACGCTCCTACACGCGCGACCGCCATCAGGCCTGGCTGCGCCGGAGGGCGGTGTCATGACGCGCCTTGGTTGGTTCTTCACCACGTATTTCGCAATACTCGGTGTTGGCACGTCAGTGGCGATTCATCCGGCGCCCCGGCTGATCTGGAATGCCACCGCCAGTACACCGGTCGGATTGTATCGCCTGCAATCGGTAAGCACCCTGCATGTCGACGACCTGATCGCGATCCGACCACCGGCCGACATTGCCACGATGCTGGCGCACGGCGGCTATCTGCCCCTCGGTGTGCCGCTGCTCAAGCCGGTTGCCGCACTGCCGGGGCAATTGGTCTGCCGGATCGGTACTGCTGTTTCGGTCGACGGCAAGGCGCTTGGCGAGGCACTCGCCTACGATCATCGCGGTCGTCCGCTGCCGATCTGGCAAGGCTGTCGGCACGTCCTGCCCGGCCAGATTTTCGTCATGAACGCAGCAGTCCCGACCAGTCTTGACGGTCGCTATTTCGGCATCCTGCCGGTCGCTGCGGTGCTCGGCCGCGCGCAGCCGCTGTGGCTCGTGCCGTCACCGATGTCTCCCACCCCCAAGCAGAAACGAGGCTGACATGGCCCAGATCGGAACTTTTACACGCACGGCTGACGGCTTCGCCGGTCGGCTGCGCACGCTCGCCCTCGACGTCGAACTAACGATCGTGCCGGCGACATCGTCGGACGCCGAGCATGCGCCCGATTATCGCGTCCATCTCGGTGACGCCGATGCCGGACCAGAGGTCGGCGCGGCCTGGAAACGCACCGGCGAGAAGGCGGGCACCTATCTCTCGCTGGTTCTCGACGACCCCATGCTGGCGCAGCCGATCCGCGCCAATCTGTTCCAGTCCGATCGTCAGGGGCGTGCCTTCCATCTGGTCTGGAGCCGCCCGGTGAAGCGTGATGACCGGCGGTAAGGCGGCGCTCCGTCTGCTCGGTGTCGTGCTTCCGGCCGTCGTTTCATTGACGGTGCCGACGCATAATGCGGTTGCCGATCCCTACGCCGACATGATCGCGGAAGCCGCCACGCGCGCGCAGATTCCGGCCTCATGGATTGCTGCCGTGCTGCACGCGGAGAGCAGGGGCGATGCGCATGCCGTGTCGTCGGCGGGTGCGATGGGGCTCATGCAGGTGATGCCCGGAACATGGGCCAGCCTGCGTACGTCGCTCGGCCTCGGCGACGATCCGTTCGACCCGCGTGACAACATTCTGGCTGGTGCGACCTATCTGCGCTGGATGCGGGATCGCTATGGCGAAGCCGGATTTCTGGCTGCTTATAATGCCGGTCCCGCGCGCTATGACGAGCATCTCGCAACCGGCCGACCACTGCCTGCCGAGACGCGGGATTACGTTGCATCGGTCAGCGCGCGGCTGGCTCTTCCGCCTGCCGATGACATCGTGATCGGTGCTTCGGAGACACCGTCCTGGCAGAGATCTTCACTCTTTCCGGCGTCATTCCTGCGCACAGGAAATGCCCCTCGGCATGGCGAGAGCGCGCATGATCCGGTGCATGCCGATGACGCTCGCCCGACAGACTGGACGGCACTCGCACCGCAGTCGGTCGGGCTGTTCATCGCCTCAGGGCATGGGGAAGCACGTCGATGACCCCCGTTCCGGTCCATCGGGCGTTGGCGGGCCATGGGTGCCTTTGGGAGGGGGCGCTGGGGGGAGGCTGGCAACGGAGGGAAGGACGGCAAGGTAAAAGCAGCGCCCGTTCGGGGCTGCATGTGGTTGGTTTGATTGGGGAATTTGTCCTCTCACCACGCACCGCCTGCGGCGGCCCGTGCCATTTTCCTAATCTTTTCAACGATCCGGGCGCCGTCAGGCGTAAATCGATGCGGAGAGCCGGCCATGGCGACGCGCGATGACAGTCTGACTGTCCGGCCCGGACGCATCCAGCATGGCAATCAGGGCGCACGACCGAAATCCTTCGTCGGTGAGGTCATGCGGGCCGCGAAGAAGGCCGGTCATACCGGCACCCGGTTCGGTGCGAAGGGCAGGGGAGGCGGCGGTGGTTCCCGTTTCGGACGCGGCCGACGCGCGGCGCTGTCCATGCGGCTGCGCAGCAATGCCCGTCGGGTCGTGGTCAAGGCGCGCGTTGTTCGTCAGCAGGGCACGCGCTTTCGTTCCGCACCGCTCTCCCGGCACATCGCCTACCTCAGGCGCGAGGGCGTCACCCGTGACGGTGCCAGGGCCCATCTGTTCGATGCCGGGTCCGACGAAGCGGACAGCAAGGCCTTCGCGGAACGTTGTGAAGACGACCGGCACCATTTCCGCTTCATCGTCTCGCCCGAGGACGCAGCGCGGATGGAGGATCTGCGGGGCTTCGCGCGCGAACTGATGCAGGACATGGAGCGCGACCTGGGCACAAAGCTGGACTGGGTCGGGGTGGATCACTGGAACACGGACAATCCGCATGTCCATATCCTGGTGCGTGGGGCGGCCGATGACGGCAAGGATCTGGTGATCAGTCGTGCCTATATCAGCCAGGGCGTGCGCGACCGCGCCGCCGAACGGGTGACGCTGGAACTGGGTCCGCGCAGCGAGCTGGAAATCCGCACCGCCCTGGAGAGCGAGATTGCCGCCGACCGCTGGACCAGCCTCGATCGCGCGTTGCAGGATCTCAGCGACGAGGGCGGAGGTATCGTCGATCTGCGGCCGGGAGCGGGTGCCGAAGACCCGGAACTGCGGCGCCTGCTGGTCGGCCGGGCGACCAAGCTGGAGGGGCTTGGCCTCGCCGAACGGGTCGGGGTGGCACGCTGGACCCTCAAGCCGGGGCTGGAGGCGACCCTGCGCGATCTTTCCATCCGGGGCGACATCATCAAAACCATGCACCGCGCTATGTCCGGCCGCGGGGCGGAACCCGATGTCGCGGGTTTCGCGATCCATGGCGAGACGCTGGCCGATCCCGTTCTTGGTCGGCTGGTCGAGCGCGGACTGGATGATGAACTCAAGGGCTCCGGTTACGTGGTGATCGCCGGCACCGATGGGCGGACGCATCATGTCCGCTTCCCTGATCTGGACCTGACCGGCGATGCCAGGATCGGCGCGATTGTCGAGACCCGGAGTTGGGAAGACACGAAGGGCATGCAGCGTCTGTCGTTGGCGACGCGTTCGGACTTCACGCTGGCCGAGCAGGTGACGGCACCCGGTGCAACCTGGCTCGATCGCCAGTTACTCGCCAAAGAGCCGGCACTAGCCAATGGGGGCTTCGGCGCGGAGGTCCGCGCGGCGATGGCGCAACGAATTGATCATCTCGCCTCCGAGGGGCTGGTCCGGCGGCAGGGCGAGCGTGTGGTGTTTGCACCCGACCTGATCGGTACCCTGCGCCAGCGCGATCTCGATCAGGCGGTCGCCAGATTGGCAGCGCAGACCGGGTTGGAACACCGGCCCGCGAAGGAAGGCGAGATCGTCTCGGGGGTCTATCGCCAGCGGGTGGCCCTGTCCTCGGGGCGGTTCGCCATGGTCGATGACGGGCTGGGCTTCCAGCTCGTGCCGTGGCGTCCGGCGCTGGAGCAGAAGCTCGGGCGGCAGATCTCCGGCACTATGTCGCCGGGCGGCGGTGTCGACTGGAATTTCGGGCGTAAGCGCGGGCTCGGGATTTGATGTCGGCTGGCTCGCCTGCGGGTTTTCGGCTGACAAAGCGGGTGCTTCATAAGTATGATAAAATATGCTCGCTTGGGAGGAGCCGCCTTATGTCCACAATCGAACGTATGACCATCACCGTGCCGTCCGAGATGGCGGCGACTCTGCGCCAGTCCGTCGATGGCGGCGAATATGCCTCGACCAGCGAGGTGGTGCGGGAGGCATTGCGCGAATGGATGCGCCGGCGCGATACCGACCGCCGCGATCTCGACACCTTGCGCGAGGCGATCAGGATGGGCGACGAGAGCGGGTCGAGCATCCCGGCCGAGACCGTCTTCGCCGAATTGCGTGACGTGATCGCTCGCCGTCGCGCGCAGGGATGAAACGGCTCGGCTTCGCTCCGGCAGCGCGTGCCGACCTTCTGGAGATTGCGCTCTATATCGCCGAAGACAATCCCGATCGGGCCATGAGTTTCGTTGCCGAGCTAGAAGCGAAGGCCGCCGTTGCGGCTGAGCATCCGGGGAGCTTTCCGGCGCGCGATGAGATCAGTCCCGGATTGAGGGTCATTGTTCACGGCCGCTACCTGCTGTTCTACCGTGAACTGGCCGACGAGGTACGCATCGTCCGTGTGCTTCATGGCGCACGGGATCTGCCGCAGGTGTTCGACTCATAAAATCAGGGGTTTCCCATAGGATCGCGCGCAGCCGTCGCCAGTGACAATGAACTTCGCCGCCATCACGACGATCAGAACGTGGAGGCGATCATCAGGCGGAGGCATTTTTACCGTACCGGGTTCTTCTCCACATGCGACGACAAGGCGATCGGAGTTTCTCAGCATGACAGGGCGAAATAAGGTGCCATCGACCTGTTATCCGGCCACTCGCCAAGATGAGCGCACGCTTGTCGAGTTGCTGGAACAGGGCGAGCGAAGCGGCGTCAGCAGGCGCACGATTCTCGATATTCTTGCCGCCGTGCAGGCGGACAGGCAGGCCGTCCGTTTATTGTCCGCGCCTATCCGGCGGCCCGAGACGTCATAATTAGATCTTGAACGCTGGCGAAGCGAGCCGTTTGGTCGGTTCCTGTCATGAACCAGACCAAGATCCTCTGGGGCTCGGTGTGTGCGGTAAGCACCGTGATCCTCGCCTTCTCCTGGGCCGCGACGCAGTGGACTGCATGGCGGCTCGGCTTCCAGACGCAGCTTGGTGCTCCGTGGTTCACGCTGCTCGGCTGGCCGGTCTATTATCCGCCGGAGTTCTTCTGGTGGTGGTTCGCCTACGACGCATACGCTCCGGACATCTTCACCATCGGCGGTTACATTGCGGGCTCAGGTGGGATTGTTGCTGTGATCGTCGCGATCACGATGTCCGTGTGGCGTGCCCGCGAGAAGAAACGCGCCACCACTTATGGTTCAGCGCATTGGGCCGACCCGCGCGAGATCCGGCGCGCCGGATTGCTCGCGCCCGATGGCGTGGTGCTAGGCCGTTCGGCTGATACCTATCTCCGCCATGACGGGCCGGAGCATGTGCTGTGCTTTGCGCCCACCCGCTCGGGCAAGGGGGTGGGACTGGTGGTGCCGACGCTGCTGACCTGGCCGGGCTCCGTCATCGTCCATGACATCAAGGGCGAGAACTGGACGCTGACCGCCGGCTGGCGCTCCCGCTTTGGTCGGGTGCTGCTGTTCGATCCGACCAACCCTGCCAGCGCCGCCTACAATCCGCTGCTGGAGGTCCGGCGCGGCGAGCGGGAAGTCCGCGACGTGCAGAACATCGCCGACGTGCTGGTCGATCCCGAGGGCGCCCTTGAGAAGCGGAACCACTGGGAAAAGACCAGCCACGCCCTGCTGGTCGGCACCATTCTGCATGTCCTCTATGCCGAGGAAGACAAGACCCTGGCCGGGGTGGCCAATTTCCTCTCCGACCCGAAACGGGCGATCGAGACCACACTGCGCGCCATGATGACCACGCCCCATCTCGGGGCGAAGGGCGTGCATCCGGTAGTCGCCAGTTCGGCGAGAGAACTGCTCAACAAGAGCGACAATGAGCGCTCGGGCGTGCTGTCCACCGCCATGTCGTTCCTTGGCCTCTATCGCGATCCGGTCGTGGCGCATGTGACGCGCCGCTGCGACTGGCGGATCCGCGACCTTGTCGCCGGCACCCATCCGGCAACGTTGTATCTGGTGGTGCCGCCCTCGGATATCAGCCGCACCAAGCCGCTGGTGCGGCTGGTGCTGAATCAGATCGGCCGCCGGTTGACCGAGGAACTGGAGGCGAAGCGGCGCCATCGCCTGCTATTGATGCTCGACGAGTTTCCGGCGCTGGGGCGGCTGGATTTCTTCGAGAGCGCGCTGGCCTTCATGGCGGGCTACGGCATCAAGAGCTTCCTGATCGGCCAGAGCCTGAACCAGATCGAGAAAGCCTATGGCCAGAATAATTCGATCCTCGACAACTGCCATGTCCGGGTCAGCTTCGCGACCAACGATGAACGAACCGCCAAACGGGTTTCGGACGCGCTCGGCACCGCGACCGAGATCCGCGACGCAAAAAACTATGCCGGGCATCGTCTGTCGCCGTGGCTCGGGCATCTGATGGTGACGCGCCATGAGACGGCACGGCCCTTGCTCACGCCCGGCGAGATCATGCAGCTTCCCCCTGACGAGGAACTGGTGCTGGTGTCTGGTTGCCCGCCGATCCGGGGACGCAAGGCGCGCTATTTCGAGGATGCCGAACTGGCCGCGCGCATTCTCCCGCCACCCCGATTCGAGCCGCCGCCGTCTCCAGAGGGAACGCCGCCCCTCGGACCGCAGCCGTCGGGCGACTGGGCCGACGTGGTGCAGCCGGCGACACAGGATAACGGAGACGACGACCCGGCCAATGCGGGCATCCGTCGTGAGCCGGAACTGCCGGAACAGGAAGAGGTGGTGCAGGCGCCGAGGAAGCCGGTCCATGAATTCGACCCACCCGAGGATGAGCCCGAAGATGACGCGACGCGGGGGCAAATCCTGCGACACGCGGAGCGGGCTCTCGCGCGGCAGGTGTCGCTCGATCCCGGCGACAGGATGGGGCTATGACCAGGATGCGGATCAAACACACGATCCGGCTACCCGCCGATCTCAGTGTCAGGCTAGCCGATTACGCCGCCCGGAAGAAGGTATCGCAGGCGCTGATCGTGGAGACGGCGCTGGCGTCCTTCCTGTCACCAGACGGGCCCGAACGGCTGGAAGCGGCGCTCGCCCGGCGGCTCGACCGGATGACGCGGCAGTTGGAGCGCATGGAGCGACGGGTGACGATCGCCAACGAGTCTCTGGCCGTGTTCGTCCGGTTCTGGCTGACCAGTACGCCGCCGTTGCCGGATGCGGCCCTTGCCGCAGCGCAGAGCAAGGGGCGGGAGCGGTATGACGGGTTCATTGAGGCAGTCGGGCGCAGGCTCGCCAGAGGGAAGACGCTGGACGACGAGGTGAGGCTGGACGTGGGGCTAGGTGAGCAGGGGCAGGATGCCCCTGACCCGAAAGACAATCTTGTAACGTGATGTCTGGGTTGGGGGGGGAAGCGGAAAGTCTGTTGTCTGGTGGTGAGATAAGAAAAGTAGTCATTCAGATCAGTCGGTTGCGTTCATCGAACCGTCAGTGGCTGTTGGGTTTAAATCAAATGGCCTCCGTAGACGCAGCGTGGTTCACTGTGAAAGGTCCTTCCTAGCGCCATCCTTGGGATTTTTCGTAATCGGTAATCGCCTCCCGGATGCCTGCCAAAAGATCCGCAATACACCCTTGTAAATTCACCATTCTGGTTTCAAGAACGTCAGGCAAAGTCGGCGGATTGAGAAAATCATCACCGCGTTCCGTGTTGATCCCGAGATTTTCGCCACCACCAAACAACACAAACCCATTATTTCTGATGTTGATCGATCCTGCATCCAGCGCAGCTTTGTGAGCAATGATATCGCGCGTGGATCGGCCCTTCTGATCACCAATGACGAAGGAGAAATGGGGCATATATCTTTTCAAAATAGGGGCCAGGACCGCTGATACGGTAGTCGGATGGGACTTCAGGATATTTTTCGCAAACCGATTGAACGAATCCTGAGATTCATTGAAATACGTCGACAAGCCATAGGATAGATAATCGAGCGCCCTTCGGTATGACAGGACGAACGATCTATACTCGAAATCGATTTTCGCAGTATTTCCTATGCACATTGTCGATCCAAGGGGAATCTGACTTGAAATATTTCTGTCCGCGAGTTCTTTGCGTAAGCGAGTATCCATATCCCGGATCAAGTCTAGTCTATAATAGCACTCTGCCATGGCCCGTTCACAATATTCGACGCCATTCGAAAAGCGTCCATATTTCTTAATTTCGTCGCTCTTGGACAAGCGCCATTGCTCGATAAAATATGGCTTTGTATTGAGCCAATTTCTAAAATCGACAAATGGCGATCGTAGTCCGGGGGCCATCTCGTAACCGGAGATTGCATTGATCGCATGCATCGTGTCGACGATCTTGTCCCCGAGGTAAGGTCGCAATTGGTTAAGGTCAAACCTTTGATCAGCGGTAGTTGATTCATTCGTTGACATGTTGGTCCTTTCAATTGCGATACGCGCCTGTTGTAGGACAACAAGCTTGATTAGCCGCTGACGAGATATCGACCAACCCTGATCGATCTGAACGGACTATGGAAGACAGGAGGCATTCAAGGCTAGCGTCGCTGACATTTGCTTTCTGGATGATCATCAACAGAATCTGAAGGTCGCGACTGTCTCCAACCCAACCGATTGAGATAAGCATGCGAATGTCAGTTCTCGGGAAACCGTGTCAAGGGCCTGAATTTCCGAGATAAGGCGTAAGAGCCCTTTTGGAAATTCACGGATGAGCGTTTCGGCGTAGCATGAGGCTTCCCATGGCGATGTGGATCATGGCCTCTGCGACGTCGATCCGCTGTTCGTAGTCCTTCACAAGGCGACGCCAGCGGATCATCCAACCGAAGGTCCGTTCCACAACCCACCGACGCGGCAGGATTTCAAACCCTTTTGCTGTCTCTGACCGCCGGATGATCTCGACTGTGAAGTCGAGAAAAGTGGCCTTATCCATCAACTGGAGGCGGTCATAGGCTCCATCGGCAAACAGGTGCTTCACCCAAGGCCAGCGTTTACGAATGGCATCAAGGATCATCTGTCCTCCTGCACTGTCCGAAATATCGGCTGTTGTCAGCTGAACCAGGAGAAGGCGGCCATCCGTATCAACTGCGATGTGACGTTTCCGACCGACGATCTTCTTGCCTGCGTCATAACCACGTGTCTTTGCGTGGGGTGCCTTGATACTCTGGCTATCAATGACACCACCCGATGGACTGGTTTCGCGTCCTGCCGCTTCACGATCAAGCATCAGACAGACATCATGAATGGTCTGGAACAGGAAACGGCGCATGTTCTGAAAAGCATAGATTGGCCCGATTGGCCAGTTTATGATGTTTTGAAAGCATAAATGGGCCGGCTGCTCGTGATCACTTCAGCATAAGTTGGCTGCAGAAGGCAGCTTGTCACAGCTGCATGGTTGGGTCGCCGCCTCCCGGCGCTACATATAGGCGGGTGCTTTAGGGCTACTTTTCGGCTGGCGGTTTTGTCGACTGCTCGGGAAGCCTCGTGTGGGGTTGATCGAAAAATTCACGTTGCATTTCAAGAAACCGGTACTTCGGTTCTTCCACCCGCTTGCGATAAGCCGGCGAAAGACACCACACCAGCACCACGGCGAGGACACATACGAGCAAGGCAATGACGATGAAGGCAAACATGCAGCGGTCCCTCGATCAGGTAACGATGGTGACATTCGCCATCAGGGCTTGTTCACTGGCGCCGCGGCTTTCAGCGAACCCTGTTCGGCTGCCTGCCCGTATAGCGAGCGCACATAAGCGGCCAGCGCTTGGCGGTCCGGTTCGCTGAGCGTTGGAAAAGCAAGCATGGCCGTTCCGGGAACACCCACGCGGAGTACGCGGTCAATCTCGCTCACGTCGGGCTGGAGATGCCGGAAGTTGTAGGGCCGCGGTTTGAACGCAAGCGATGCCGGACCGTCGCCACCGCCGCCGACGCCGTGACATGCCGTGCAGTTTTGCGCATACAGTTCTACACCCCGCGAGACGCCGCCGGGCTCGGACGTTGCCGGTTCTGCGGCCGCATGTAGTGTCGACACGAAGGCCCCAAGGTCAGCGACCTGCTGTGCGGTCAGGTCTCGCCAGGCCGGCATCGAGCTACCAACGACTCCATCATGCAAAATGCCGGCAAAAGCGCCTTCGCTGTAACGGAACACGGTGAGGTTGGTAGGGTGTGGCAGCAACGATGCGCTAGCCACCGACGCGCCATTGCCCAGCGCACCGTGGCAGCCTGCACAATTCTGTGCGAACAGCGTTGCCCCCCGATTGGCGACCCCTGTTGGAGAAAGCGTCCGTGGCAGTTCCCTGCCAGGACTCGCCAAATGCGCGCGTGCGCCATTCGCGTCCAGCGATGCATCGCTGTCAGGCTGCATGCCCGGCATGGCTTCATTGGGCGCATCGTGCGCGGCGCTCCCCGCCTGCATGCGTGCGCGGCCCAAGGTTTTCATATAGGCCAGCAGATCCTTGGCCACGTCGGTTGGCTGGTTGGGGCTGCCTTTGAACATCCAGGCAAAGCCGGGCATCACCGAGCCCGGAACGATGAGCCGTGGATTGTAGAGGTGGGTCAACTGCCAGTCGTCGCTGCGGACTCCGGATTCACGCGCGAGGTCGGGCCCGATTCGTCGGGTGCCCCACAGCTGCGGCGACTCGAACTTGGTTTCCCATGGTGTGGTCGGCGGTCCCCAGCGACGCACGTCCTCGGGCGTGCTGCGCACCTGCTCGCTATGGCAGTACGCGCAGCCCTGGGTGCCATAGGTAATACGGCCTCTGGTCTCGGCCGGCGTGAAGGGAGCCAGCGTCAACGGCGCATGATCATGGATCGATTTCTCCAGCCGTAAACCAGGCAGGATCCCGAGCGCCACGACAGACAATACGAAGAAGCCGATGCCTGCCACAAAAAGAATCATCTGGGCGGCGCCAAACCAGCGTTTGCGCGGCAGCAGGCTCATGCTGGCACCCGCGCCGCGGCGGTAACACGTGGGCCGCTCAGCATGGCAGCAATCAGGAAACCGAAGCCGGCCAGAATAGGGACGGCCGAAACAACGCGCCACCACCAATACGGCATCGATGCACGCACCGAATCCATCCACGGCACGTGCTCGCCCCACAGCTCGCCCTGCACCAGTCCAGCCATCGTCAGGTCGGCGACCATCAGCGTCAGTCCACCCAGAATCAGCCAGAACGCGGCATTGGCACGACCATTGTGATAGCGCGCGCCGGGCGTGCGCTGCCACGCATGCAGCAGGGCACCGATAGCAATGAAGCTGGCAAAGCCGAGCATCGCCAGATGCGAGTGGCCGATTACCCAGTCACTGAAATGAATCAGCCGCTGCACAGGCATTGCGGCCTGTCCCGCACCCTGGATGCTCACCAGCAGGTAAAACACCACGCCCACCGTCACAAAACGCAGAGGTACGTCGCGCATCGCCATGGCGCCGGATCCGCGCAGCGACATCAGCTGATTGAACACCACCATGATGACGTCGACGCCCAGCAGCATCGAAGCAGCAATCGCTGCGCGCTGGGTATCCATCGGAATGGCCGAGTACACGTAGTGATGTGTGCCATTGAGAGGGTAGACAAAAAACAGCACCCAGAACCCGAGCATCGACAGAAAGTGGCTGTAGACCGGCTTGCCGGTCACGGCGGGGATGACGTAATACGACATGGACAGGATAAAAGGCGTCACCAGCAGGCCGACCGCGTCGTGGATCCACAAGCCGCTGAACGCCGCTCCCACGGCGCCGGGAGTGAACTCGGGAATCAGGCTGCCCATCGGAAACGACAGCAGGGTAAACACGCCGCCACCCAGCGCATACCACGCCGAAATGTACAGTCGATCGCGCTCAGGCCCGCGCACGATCGGCCAAAGAAACTGGACCCCGAGCAACACCAGGCACAGTTCCGTCATCGCATTGATGAGCAGCGGAAACTCGGTCCATTCCAGTGGTTTGATCGCCAAGAGCCAGTGCGGCAGGTTCGCCTCGACTAGCGCCCAGCCCGGCAGCACCATGCCGAAATTCCACAGCACGAACAGCGTCCAGCCCAGGCCTCGGCTGGTCACCGCACGTCCCGACAATCGCGGCGTGGCGAAATACAGAAAAGCCAGAAACGCGTTACCCAGCCAGCCGAACATGATGCCCTGCGTATGGTTGTAACGCAGCAGACCCCAGGTCGCCCACGGTTCGCTACCAAGAAAATTCGGCAGCACGAACTTGATCGCGACGACGGTGCCGAAGACCGCTGACAGGATCAGCGTAGTCAGGGCCGCAAGCCCATGCGCACGCAGCAGCCCGTGTTCGGTGCCGGCCAACGTCCCGGTGATCGGCAGATCGAGTTCGCTGTCGCCGTGTGTATCTATCGCCACACTGCTCATGGATTGGGCGCGCCTTTCATGGTCGTACCGCCGGATGGCACCGATGCGCTGCCGAGCACATGACCGTTGACCGTCTTGCCGTACATCGAACTGGCCGAATCATGAAACTTGGCGCGGGTTGCCTCCACGGTTCCCAGATAGCGCGGATCCTGTGGACGATCCTGACTATTCATATAGGTCGCCACGTCCCAGGCGTCCTGATCAGAGAGGGTGTTACCGCGACTGAGCGGCATGTTCGCCTTGATGAAGGCTGCTGCGTTCTTGATGCTGCCCATGCCGGCGCCCCAGTTGAACGACCCTGGCCCCCACAGGGCAGGAAATGCCATGCTGCCATCGGCGGCGATCTGACCGCCTCCGTCCTTGGCATGGCAAAGCGCGCATTTGGCCTCGTAGACGGTCTGCCCGCGGGCGTAGTCGGCAGGCAGCGGAGGTTTGTCGAGTTTCGGATAGCCACGGCCGGGAAGCTTGTCATCCACCGGCGCGCCTTTCGCCAGCCAGTAGGCGTAGGTCTCCAATGCCACGAGTGTCTTGTCACCCAACGGCGGCGCCTTCCCGTTCATGCTGAACTTGAAGCAGCCCTGCAGGCGTTCTTCGAATGTATTGACGTGACCATTCTTGGCTCGGTAAGCAGGATACGCCACGTACGCGGCCCACATCGGCGCCGCGCCGGCCTTACGGCCAGCGTCCAGGTGACAGCTGCTGCAGTGCAGCTGATTGCCGACAAACTCGGGCGCGTTCTCTTTCGGGTGCTCGAAAATCTGTTCGCCCAGGCTCACCATCTTGCCGAAATCGTCCTTTGGCATGGATGCCTCCGAAGGCGGCGCAAAGGGCTTCTTCTCGGGCTTCGGCGCCGCCGGTTTGGCAACGACGACCGCGACCGGCTTTGGTTCGTCGGCCTCGTGGTAACCCGAAATGAAAATGGTGCCACCGGCGATAGCCAGTACACCGACAACGGCGGCGATAACGTAAGAGGTTTTCATGGCTTTTCCCCGGGTGTGGCAGGTGTCTGCTCACTGAAGTAATCGGCCACGGCCTGGACTTCGGCATCGGACAGTTTTTTCGCGATGCCGCCCATCAGGCCCAGCGGACCGGCATCGCGTGTACCCTTGCGCCACGCCTGTAGCTGGTTCACCAGATACAACGATGACTGCCCGGCGAGTGCTGGGAAGTTCGCGCCCACGCCCACGCCGCCCTGACCATGGCACGAGCTGCAAGCGGGCACGCCATCGGACCAGCGCCCGCGGTTAGCCAGCTGCTCGCCTATGCTGGAAGCAGTATTACCTGCAGTCCCGGAAGCAAGCGGCGTGACCTTGGTCGGAACCGGCAATTGCGTGTAATACGCTGCCAGTGATGCCATCTCGTCGGCCGACAGAGCTTTGGCGATAGGCGTCATCATGGCGTTTTGCCGCTGTCCGCTGGCGAAATCGGTCAGCTGGTTCTGCAAGTACTCAGGCGGCAAACCGACTAGCCGGGGGAAGCCTGCCACCGCGTTGCCTTCGCCCATAACGCCGTGGCAGCTCGCACAGGGCGGAGCGCCATGGCCGTTGCCAGCATTTGCAATTTGCGCGCCCTGAGTCATGTTAGCCGCCGCGACGCTGCTAGTCATCAGAAGGACGAGAATCAGCAGGCAGGCGCGCAGTTCAATGGGCAGGCGCATGATCGCTCCAGCCATAGCGGGCAAAGATTTTATATCCTTCGGGGCTTTTCAGAAACGCCACGAAACCGGTGGTCGCCGCATCCTTCTGGCCCTTGGCCGTCAGCGCTACGCCGCAGTCGCGGTAAATGGCGTGGTCGGCATCCAGCGGTACGACGTCGGCAATGCCCGGATTGGCCTTGGCCCAGATTGCATAGATGATCCACGCATCTACGCTCGCATCCTGCGTCCAGCGCGCCTTCGCTTTGGCGCTGTTCGGCGCGTAGAAAACAATGTTGTGACGCAACGCCTGCAACGTGCGGATGTCGCCGTCACGTCCGGCGATGTCTTCCCACATGCCGACCTGACCGGCACCGTTGACCACCATGACGCGCATACCCGGCTTGAGCAGGTCAGTGAAGCCACCGACATGCCGCGGGTTGCCGGGACGAACCAGAATAGCCGCTGGTCGCAGATACAGTGATTCGATGGTCCCGTCGAGCATCGCGCCACCGAACTGCGTGACGAAGTCACTCATCATCGCTTCCGAGCCGCTGTAGATCAGGTCGCCATCCTTTTTGAAATCGTCGGCCCAGGCGTCGGTGGGGCCAGCCGTGACGATGACCTCCACGCCGTGCGCATCGCCATAGGCTTTGGCAGCGGCTTTCATGGCAGGCGCCGGACCACCCGGGCCATAGATGTGGATGACTTCCGCCGCATGGGCGCTGCCCAGTGATACAGCGAAACAGAAGACTGCAGCGATGGCCCGTTTGATCATGCCGTGTACCCCTACGTTAATGCAGCGTCAACACCCGAATTATTTTTTGCCGCCGCCCGCGTAGGCCTTGAAGCCATAGCGTTCGAAGATGGCCAGCCCTTCGGGTGAGCGGACAAACTGCAGCCACTCACGGCCGGCTTCCTTATGCGCCGCGTCTTTCACCACCGCACCGCCGTAGATCGCCGTGCTGTTTTCTGATGCCGGAATATCCACGTGCGAAATGGGATGCCCGGCCTGCTCCTGGAATATCGCTTCCGATTGCCAGGTCACGCCGGCTTCGGCCCTTCCCTGCATGATCCACAGCGGCGTCTGACGATGGTGGATGTGCGTCAGCACGGTACTGCCGTCCTTCCGCTTCGTTTCGTAGACCATGGTTGCCAGCGATGGACCGCCCGCCTTGGTCAGCGCATCGGTGATCTGGCGAGAAATGCCCTCGAACTCCGGGTTCGGCATGGCCAGCTTGATATTAGGCTTGGCCAGATCAGCCAGCTTGGTAATGTGCTCGGGGTTGCCCTTTGCAACCATGATGGTGAGCGTGTTGGTGACGTAGGGCACAGCCGGCGCGTCGAGCGTGCCGTCGGCGACAAACTGCTGAACCTTCTTCAGACCTGCCAGATAGACATCCGGCTTGACCGTCCAGGTCATGTTACCGACAGTAACCGTGCCGCCGGCCTTCAGCTGTTTCATCAGCAAACCGGGGGGAATGGTCTCCCAGTAGATACGGCCCTTGAACTCGGGATGCAGTTTTTCGAACGCCTGCACTAGCGGCGCCATCGCAAAAAAATAGTTGCCACCGACGTACAGCGCAAGTTTGGGGTTAACCGGGTCACCGTGGAAATCGGCGAGATTGTCCGCATCAGGCACGGTAAAGTCGAAGCCGCGATCCGTGGCGTCGTCGTTGGCGCCGTTCTGCCAGGGCGGCGACAACGCCTCGTTGAAACGTTGCGAAGAAGCGTCCTGCGCCATGGATGGACTGGCGAGCGAGGTAAACAGTGCGCACAACAGACCGGCAGCCAGAGTCGACTGTTTCAACATGATGTATCTCCAAAGAAACGCATTCGAATTGGACAAGGAAATGGCGGACCGATCCTTACATCGGCATCAGGTCGTAACCCTCGTGCTCCAGCGTGGTAATCGTGGTCAGCCCGGACAGCGCGGTGGTGACCGACTTGTCCACATCTGCGTAAGTGAACTGATGCTCTGCGACGGCCTGGCCACAGACCGCCACATCCACGCCAGCCTTGCGCAGCGAGGCAATCAACGGCAGGTTGGGATTGGCACTGCCGAACTTGGCCCGATACGCTTCGTCACTCAGGGCCAGCGACGTCGCTTCGCCATAAGCAATGGCCACAAATTTCAGGTGCGAAACCGGCACGCCTGATGCGACATACAGATTGACGGTGCGGGCCACGTGATCCAGCGACGGATTCACGTCGGCCGGCGTCTTTGAGCCCTTGGTCAGCGAAAACACGATCTTGTAGGTCGCATCTTTTTCGGGCTTGTAGGCCGCGTTGGGCAGCATGTGCATCTTGCCGTAACTCTGGATGGTCGGCGTGGTCCAGAAACCTGGGTCTGAAAAGTTATGCTGGGCAAACGCAGTGGAGGCGGCAAGTGCGAGATTGACAAGGACGAAGATCTTGGCAAAACGGCGCATGGTCGATAATCCTGTTGGTGGGTGAGTAGGATGCCCCAATCTGAAATGCAACTAATCTGAAATGCAACTCGAATGCAAGTTACTGCGTAGTGCCATATCATTTTGATATGAATGACGTTCATCGCTTATTCTCTTTTGCGCGATAATTGCGGCTGACAACCTCATTAAGGTCGCCAGGCACGCCTTCATTTCCCAGCCGGCGCTTTTGTAGCAAAGACCTACTTGGCGTAGTGTTGCTCGAACGGCTATTTGCGGCATACCGATGACGCATTCGGGAGATATGATGCGCAACTACGCCACCCGCTTATTCGCCATGGAGCGCACCGCTTAGGCGGCCGAACGCGGAATTGTCGACGTGGGTAGGCCAGCCTATAATCAGGCCCAGAAACACTATAGGCACCTATATCCTGCTGGTGATTCTCGCCATCTATCGGTTACGCCTTTTTGCTAGCGCGATCGCGCTGTTTGGCGCGACGCACCGGGCACTGTCAATAAGAGAAAAAGCATTTGGGTAAACTCGGGGCCAGAACGCGCCGGTTAGACGACTCCAAGGCCGTGAACGCGAGGGTGCTTGGGCTCCACGCCGCCCATATTTCATCGTTGACGCGTTACGTGGAGGCACAGTCCCGGCCAGGAGAATCCTTGCCTTACTTTGACCCCCTCGACGGCGGCGTCCATGCCTCCATGCTCGTTCTCCTTGAACGGCCCGCTCGGCATCCGATGCGACCGCGGTTTGTGTCTCGGGACAATCCTGGTCCGGCTCAGCAGAATCTCAAACGGTTTTTGCTGGAGGCCAACGTGCCGCGCAAGATGACGGTGCTTTGGAACCTGATCCCCTGGCTTCCGCCGGACGATCATCCGGTCAGCTCGGTTCGCCGGGCAGACATTGCTGCGGGATTGGCCGCACTGCCCGTTTTGCTTGGGCTGTTGCCCGCTCTGCGGGTCGTCGTACTAGCGGGCCGCACCGCGTCTGGCGCCATACCCACCGTCCACCAATGGCGCCCGGAAATCCCCATCTTGACGATGCCGCATCCTAGCCCTTTGTCGGTCAACCAGCATCCCGAGGTCGCCCGACGCATCGTGAGCGCGCTGCGCCAGGCCCGTCGCCTCACCCGTCAATCAGCCGCCGTTGCTTTTAATGAGGCGATGCACGGTGAAACAAACAGGTCGCCCCGATAAGCCCCGGCCACGGTACGACCCGCGACGATGATCCAAAGCAACGCAAGCATGGCGCCAAGGCATGTCCCGACGATGTTGAAAAAACTCAGATGGAGCAGGGCCCCCAGCTTCAGCGTGGCAACGGTGTAGACCCCCAGTGGAAAGGTAAAGCCCCACCAGCCCAAGTTGAATGGCATGGAAGCCCGCATGTAGCGCACCGTGATGAGCATCGCCATGAGCATCCACCACAAGCCGAGCCCCCATAGCAGTAAGCCGGTAGAGGCCATCGTGTGGATGGTACGCTAAACAACGTTTGGCATGAACAATAAAGGAACGATCAGGCGGCACGAGCCTGTTTCGACAGATTGAGCGTCTTGCGGCCCGCAGAAG
>NZ_JAAABN010000021.1 GCF_011516765.1 Acetobacter sicerae
TGGTCGTGAAGAATGGTTCGAGCGTCAGGCTTACGAGTTACCGAATGGGGACAGTGTGGCGGCCATGCTGCCCTGGTCACCGCCTGACGACACCGTGGGGCTGGAGCAGCGAGTGACGATTGAGGCGGATATTGCCAAAGGAAGCCCTCTTGGCCCGTGGAGCCCGCGCCTGACTTAAGAAGATCGCTCTGTGCGCGTTGTGTTTGAGCGGCACGGCGTCTCTACTAAGAAGGCGCAGCAGGAATTCCTGAACACGCTGAAAAATAACGGCTGGGAAACGGCTGAATTCAAGAAGCCCAACCGCATGGCCGCAAAAGGACTTCGTTCGCCTGACGGCGCTCCTCTTGGAGTGGATTGGATGGATAAAAACGATGGATGATGACTCGTGCGTTTCTCGTGCAAAAGTCGTGCGCACGACTAGTGAGGGAACCCTATAGGGAAATGCGTACTCGTGCGCTCATTCCCTGTCGTGCGGTTCCCGTGCATTTCTCGTGCAGAAGAACTCACGTGAAGATGGTCCAAATCTGGACTATGTGAGGACAGCTCCCCAAATCAGGAGAATGGTTTTCGCAACCGTCCGAATTTCAGACGAAGGGTCGTTTTTGGAAACGAGACCCAGATGGCTCAGCTCTGATCCATCCTGAAGGGTTGAATTGACCCTCAACCTCTCAAAAATCGACTGAACGCGCGCCTGCGCCTGCGCGTCAAAAAGGTGCATGAGATGGTCAGCTTTAATTCTTGCCACGGCGGCTGAAATTGGAAGCACGGCGTTAATCGCAGAAATCTCCCAAAGCCCAGATATGGTCTTTGGCGCGGTGGCGGAAATTGGAAGCAGGATCTCCGTAACGAAGATGCAGACCGTTCCTCAGATGTGAGGAGCGAGAATTGCCGGGAAGTCGGTAGTTTTTTTCGCCCTAGAAAGAACCAACCAATGGCCAGCCGAATACTTGTCGGACACTCCCGCCAGATCGAGCGAAAGCAGGGGTTCGGTTTCTATGTTATACTCCAAATTTCACCAGTAAAACCGCTGAAAAAAGCCATATTTTAAGACGGAAAACAGTCTCACCCCTCTTTTTGCCCCTCTTAATGTCACATCAAACTGCAAATCGAACCTTTGGGACGCGTTTGCCGTCAAATCGGCCCTGAAATACACATTATGGTATATCTGCAATAATTTGTGATATTCGTCCAGATTATCTCGGCGTATCTCTGCATATCAGTGCATGTCTACACGATAATTTAGTAATTACGGAACAATATACTCTTTCGTATTCTTTTATTGCATTGTGATACTCATGAATACGCCCCCAGACACTTCTGTCATGCTGAACACGGAGACCGCAGCCCGCCGAATTGGTGTCAGTGCTGTGACCCTTCGTCGGATGCTGAAGGAGGGCAAGGCTCCGCCATCAATCGTGCCGGGAAGGCGCAAGCGCCTATGGCCTGAGGCAGCCCTGATCGAGTGGGTGCGTTCCCGAACAACAGAGGAGCGTAGCCAGTGAGCACGCTTGAACAACTGGCCGCACAGGCCGGACTGAAAGACACGACCCTCCTGCAATGCGTTCGCACGGACCTGCCGCCAGTGGGGCAGATTGCGGACCTGAAACAGCGTTATCCCGCCGCATTCCCGGCTCCGTTTGATGCCCGGACAGCCACGAAAGCCGATTACGAAGCCCGTCTGAAAGAGATGGGGTATCGTCGACGGAGTCCGATGTGATGCAGACAGTGACTGAGGAAAAGCCGATTGAGGTTCTCGTCCGGGAGATGGTCGAGGCCCATGCTGCCGCCCGCAGTCGTAACGGTGTGCCGTGGCAGACGCTGGACGGTATAGTCATGCGGGTTCGGTACGCTGCCAGCCGCTACAACGACACCGGAGCAAACCCGAACAGTCCTGAAGATCGTCGTCAGAAGGAACACATCCGCCGCGAGGTGGAGCGTGTGATGCAGGAGTGCATCCGCTGGCGGAACATGCCGCATCAGGACATTGGCCGTGAAGCCACGGTGGCCCTTGCGCCTGCTTCGCAGCCTGTCGCCACACTAGCACAGACCGCCCGGCGTCTGCTTGGCGAGTTCTCCCAGCGCGGCATCCGCCTCGAAGTGGGGTCCAAAAGCCGCCTGAGCGTCCGTCCAGCCCATCTGCTGACTGATAGCGACAAGGCCAGCCTGAAGGCCTATCGGGATGACATTGCAGCGGCATGGCTGGAACAGAATCAGGTGTGGATCGTCGAGTGAAATCGCCCGTCGAAAACGCCCCCTGAAACGTCGGACGAAATTACCGGCGAAATTGCCGTTCCGGCGGCCGGCGCGACGAAAAGATCAGCGGCCAAAAGAGGACGTCCGTGCAGCATCTGCACCCACCCTCTGGCACGTGACATCGACCGGGCGCTCATCAACCCGGATACCTCCTGCTCCTCGGTTGCAGAGGCGTTCCCCGGCGTCACGGCTCGCGCCCTTCAGAGACACTACACAGACCATCTTCTGCCACGGCTGGAAAAGGCGACCGGGCTGGTGTGTGAAGAGATCGAGCCGACTCTCGGTATTGTCGCCCAGCTTGAAGAGCTGCGTGGCCGCGCCATGGCGCTCCTCGACCGGGCGGAGAAGGCAGGCAAGCTGAAGGATGCCATCGCCGCCATCCGTGAAGCCCGTGGCGTGCTGGACAGTCAGGCCCGTGTGACGGGGGAAGGCTCCCGTACTGGCGTGCAGATCAACATCGTCAACGCGCCCGGCTGGACGGTCGTGCAGGGGAGCATCCTGTCCGCACTGGCGCCGTTCCCGGAGGCGCGGGCCGCCGTGGTGCAGGCATTGGGGCAGGTAGCCGATGGCTGATCTGGCTCAGGACATGGCCCGCGACATCCGGCACGGTCTCGATCCTGTGCTATTCGCCCGCGAGCGGCTGGGATTTGAGCCCGATCCATGGCAGGGCAGCGTCCTGAACTCGACCAGCAACCGCATTCTGCTCAACTGCACCCGGCAGGCGGGCAAGACCAGCACCACTGCCGTGCTGGGGCTTCATACAGCGATGTATCAGCCCAATTCCCTGATTTTGCTTTTCTCCAAGGCCCAGCGCCAGAGTTCGGAACTGCTTGCCAAGGTTCACGGTCACATCAACACGATGGAAGGACCGCCACGGCTGGTGAAGGAAGCGGCGACCGAACTGAAGCTCACCAATGGCTCGCGCATCGTCAGCCTGCCGGGTGACGGCGACAGCATCCGTGGCTACTCGGCGCCGAACCTGATCGTGGAGGATGAGGCGGCGTTCGTTCACGACAGCCTGTACGAAGCCTTCCTGCCGATGCTGGCGACCAGTAACGGACGGCTGGTGCTGATGAGCACGCCCAACGGCAAGCGCGGCCATTTCTATCATGCCTGGGCTGGTGGAGATCCGAAGTGGCAGCGGGAGAGCGTCACCGCCCTTCAGGTGCCCCGCATCAGCCCTGACTATCTCGAAGACATGAAATCTGAATACGGGCCGCACAAGTTTGCTCAGGAGTTCATGTGCCGGTTTGTCGAGGCTGACGACCAGTTCTTTTCCGATGAGGCCATCGAACGGGCGTTCTCCCGCGACGTGCCTCTGCTCGAACTTAATTTCTGAGGCCACAATGGCAGATATTGCAGATCAGATCGCTTCTGTTTCCGATGATCCCCCCTTTCTGACGATGGCGGGCAATCTCATCAAAGGCACTTCATGGGCCTTGGTCAGGGACAGGGTGACGGTGAAGGTCGTGAGGACCAACGCGCCGGACAGACACCCCTTTCAGAGGATGGAGGGGGTTCCCGACAAGCCGTTACTCTCAGGGAGCCATGTGCCTGAGACTGGGTATGCCGTGGTCAACGTGACCGGGCATGAAGATTTCACCCGTCCGGGTGTGCCCTGCGACCAGTGGGGCAACATGCACCCCAGCCATGGCACACATTTCTGATGGGTGTGATCTCACCAGGCCACAAAGTCGTCGAAGATCGTCGCGTCATCACCGAGGGGCATCTGGATGGGTATTCCATCGGGCTCGATCTGGGAAAGTCGCAGGATTTCACGGCCATCTGTGTGGCGGAAGTCTTTTCTCTGTGAGCGTCAACGCTGGCAGAGACTGCAATTCGAGCCGCTTGCCCAGATCGTGCAGCGCCGGGTGACGTGGCGCTACCGTATCCGCAACGTGCATCGTTACCCCCGTGGCACATCCTACCCCGACATCGCCAGATCGGTACGCAATGTCATGGGACAGCTTCCGGCGGCTTCTGTTCCTCCCGCTCTCTTCGTGGATCGGACGGGTGTTGGCGCTCCGGTGGTCGATACCATGCGTGAAATGGGGCTGGCGCTTGTCGGCGTGTCGATCACCGGCGGCGCGAAAGTGAACAAACCGAACCCCCGCGAGGCGAATGTGCCGAAATCGGTGCTGGCGTCCGCGCTGGATATTGCCTTTGCCGAGGATCGTCTCGAACTCACATCGCAGGCCAGCGCGTCTGAAGCTCTGAAATCTGAATTGCAGGGCTTCAGAGTGAAGAAAACGGCGCACGGCAATGAGACGATGGAAGCGTGGCGTGAAGGTATCCACGACGATCTCGTGCTGGCCACGGCGCTGGCGGTCTGGGGTGGTGAACAGCGCATCCGCCCGCGACCGCCCGTTCAGTGGAGTATGGGCCGATGACTATCGCCACAATCGACCCCGGCAACAGTGGGGCCATCGCCATCCTGTCCGATGCTGGCGACCTGATCGAGATCTTCGACATGCCGACTGTGGCCGTCACAGTCGGGAAGAAGCAGCGCAACGTCGTGTCCGCCCCGTTACTGGCGACGATGCTGAGGGCGCACGACCCGACGGAGATATGGCTTGAGAAGGTCTCCACCAGACCGGGCGAGGGTGCCGTGGGGGCTTTTGCGTTCGGTCGTGGCGTTGGCGTCATCGAGGGCGTGGCAGCTGCCCTTGGCAAGCCTCTGTCCACCGTGACGCCTGCCGTCTGGAAGAAGGCGACCAGATGCCCTGCTGACAAGGGCGGAGCGCGTGCCAGAGCGATGCAGCTTTTCCCAACCGCAGCCGACCAGTTCAAGTGCGTGAAAGACGATGGGCGGGCAGAGGCCGCGCTGATCGGGGTTTATGTGATTCAAGAGACAAGGAAACAGGCATGACTTCATCTGACGCCCTGACAGATACTCCCCCAATATCTGACGAAAACATCAAGGTAACGGCCATCCGTAAGCCTGATGTGTGGTCCATGCCTCGTTGCCGGTTGCTTGTGAACGGAGCCGAGCGGAGCGGTTTTGGCGTTGTTTCGTTCAATCTCCAGTGCACGAGGTATGCCCGTTGCGACACACTGGATATGACGGTGGGGTTCGACACGACCGCAACGCAGCCGCCTTACTGGTTTGACGTGTTCCCACCGGAGCAAGGGAAGACGCTGCCGGACATTGAAGTCCAGTTGCAGATGCGTGACGCTGAGAAAGATGGCGCGCAGTGGGTCACTGTTTTTCAGGGTGTCCTTGATCACGTCAGTCTCCAGCCGCATCGCGGGCAGGTTCAAACCCAATGCCGAGATTACCTCGCCAAACTGATGGACATGCGCGTTCAGGAGGCGTGGCTGAACCTGACCGGCCCGGAACTGATGAAGGCAGTCATCACAGCGGCGGGGTTGACGCCCGACGTCCAGTTTTCGTCCGGCATGGAAGGCCAGTTCTGGCAGATCGAACACAAGCGTCAGTCCTCGCACGGGCAGACGCGATTTCAGACAGCATTTGATCTGGCGCGCTATGTTGCGAATGGCGCGAACTGCGACCTGTATGCGGACGGCAGGACGATCGTTTGCAGGCCGTTCCCGTCTATGCCGTCCGCTGATGCCAACACTCCGAAGATCAAATATATCCCCCCCCGCGACGTTGGATTTCCGCAAGCGCCAGTCATAGACCTAAGCCTTGAGCGAGATTATCAGACTGCGAAAGGTATCGTCGTCCATTGCATGTCATGGGACAGCAAGCAACGGATCAAGTCTGAAGTCTATTTCTCGGCTCTTGGCCCTTCCAAGAAGAACGCGCTCCAGAACGGCACACTCCATAGCTTCCGCTTCCCGGGACTGAAGCAGGACCAACTCGAGGGCAAGGCCGAGGCTCTTTACAAGCAAATCGTCGCTCACGAACGCACGATCAGCCTGACTATCCCGGGCCGCATTCATCTTGCTCCGAGACAGTTTCTCACTCTCACCGGCACAGGCACGACATGGGATGGCACGCGGGACGTGGACGCTGTGACGTCATCGCTCGACTGGTCTGGCGGATACACGCAGACCGTCACGCTGCGGACGCGGGACGCATCGGATCAGGAGGGTGGTGAATATGACTGATTTGGTTATCAAGGGGTGATGCAGAGGGAGTTGCCCCTCTTGAAATGTCAGTCCGCAAGAGGGACAACATGCAGGGCTAGGTCTTGCCGTTTTCTCGTAATTCTTTGATTATATTGGATAAAAATTAAAATTTTGGCGGAGGGGATGGGATTCGAACCCACGATACGCTGTTAAGCGTATAACGGTTTAGCAAACCGCCGCCTTCAGCCTCTCGGCCACCCCTCCAAGCACTGAGTCAGTGCGTTGCGGCGGAAACTACCTTGTTCTCTCTCAGCAGTCAATTCCGGATGAGCGTGGAGAACGCCTCAAAAACATTCTCCATTTTGCTATCATTGCGCCTGAGCGGGCTGATTCCCCATCTGCTGCAGCAATGCCCTTACGGCGTCAGGGTTCTTTTGCAAGAGAGACACATTGCGTGGATTGAGCCGGGGCGCATCCTTGGCGTCAGCCGTATGAGACGTCACCGCATACGTAATGCCGAAGGACGTGAGACCCATGACAAACTGGCGGGCCGTAAAACCCTGTGATTTGAGAACCGGCTGAATGCCCTGCACCGATTCAACACGCCTGATCGTATCATCCAGAGAAATATGTCCCTCCGGCGGAGGCGGCTGCAAACCCGCATCCTGCAACGCCTGCAGGGTCGTGATCATCCGTGGCAGAAAATCATCCGGCAACTGATACGAGGCAGCGACCTGCACATCCTTGCGCATTGCCGCCATTTGCGCCGCGTCCGGTGCGGGAGGCTGCTGAAAATCGCCTGATTGCTGGCCTTCCTGTGGTTGGCCTGAATAAACCTGCTGAGCTCTGGTTTCCGTGCTGGCAGTGAGCGCAACCGCCGCTGACAGCAGAAAAACAGACCCAATTGTCCTGAGCGAATAGCGTCGTTCCATCACGTTCCATCTCTTCCTGTAAGCTTCAGCTTCCAGCGATAGCCATGCTTCGAGACATGACGTCCGCACCAACATAGCAGAACCTTATTGACCGATCATGGCACGGATACGTCATTCCCAAAATCGCTGATGATAAAATCCTCACCCGCGAAAGCACGCAGCCGGACCTACTTTTCGCGTCCCGCCGCATACCACCAGCCCGCGACAAGAAATCCGACATAATATCCAATATCGGCGCCCCCCAGCCAGCGAGCAACCGGTCCCGTGTAAAGCGAACTTGTGGAAAACAGCAGCACAGTCAGCACTGAAGTCACCACAAAAATTGTCGCCCCACGTTTCCACCCGGCAGGCGGTCGTAATACCTGCCCATATACCGCCCGTGCTGCCGAATGACCGCCTGTGAGATACCAGTCCGCCAGTACGATCCCGCACCACGGTGCGATCCAGTACATCGTCACCAGAAGATAATCCGTATAAAGCGTCGCATACCGCCCCGCCCCGGCAACCGCCAGCACGTATCCAAGACTGGCCGTGATGATCGCCGCCGCGACGCGTGGCACATGGATCCCCGCCGAGATCAGACTGTAACTCGCCGTATTATCGTTGAACGAGTTCCCGGCAATCGACGACAGCGCAATCGCAGCGAGCGCCAATGGCCCAAGCGGCCCCATGGCGTGCTGCAAACTTGCAATCACTGCCGTCGGGGAAGGCTCGGCGATGCTCGCCGCCGTGAGAAGACCCAGGATCTGGAACGGCACGGCCGACAGCAGCAGCCCCGACAGAGCAAGCGCCACCACCCGCTTCGGATCCGAGTTCGCTGGCAGATAGCGGGTGTAATCCGAGGAATAGGTCGCCCAGGACAGGTTGAAACTGACCAGTATCCCGACCGCCAGCAGAAACGTCGCCAGCCCGACCGGATGCGTCACCTGCACGACACCGCCTCCCCTCACCGCAAACGTCACGCCGATGATCGCAAACACGACCAGCAACATACCGCCGAGATATTTCTGGAGCGCCTGCACAACGTGATGGCCATAGATGGACGCCACCATCTGAATCGACGCCAGCACACCCAGCGCCAACCAGAATGGCGTCGGCACACCCGCCAGCATCAACAGACTGACCAGCGCCGCCGCCGCCGGCACATTGTTCACCGCGTCCCATCCGACGCAGTAAATCCAGTTCAGAAAAGACGGCGGACGAACGCCGATTGTCCCCAACGCCATGCGTGAGGCTTCCATCTGGGTCAGACCCGTCGCCGGACCGATCGCCGCCGCCAGCGCCACAGGCAGGGCGCCCACGACATTGCCTATCAGAATGGCCAGCAAGCCCATCCTGAAATCCAGTCCAAGACTGACCAGCAGCGCGCCGGTCACCCACCCGCCGGGACCAAGATTCGGCGAGAAATGACTCCAGAAAACCCGGTCCATCGCCATCGTCTTGCGCGCGGCGGGCACGGGCTGACAGACGGACGCCGCCGAAAGGTCTTCCATCAGGCCAGACGGTTCAGACGACATTCTCAACACTCCGAATCACAATGACACCACGACAGGTGTTGAAAACAGCTATCTGTCTGAAGATTTCTGCACGACCGGCATACTGCCCGCAGCGCCCGTCGGCTGGTTCTGATAATACCGCTCCGACAGGCCGATCGGCAGCAGATCCATCAGACGCGACCCCGCAGCAATCCAGCGAGGGAACGTGATCCGCCGCCTGTTTTTTTCCAGCCCCGCCATGATCCGCTCCACCGCCTCGGCTGTCTGCACAAGGCCGGGCATCGCGAATTCGTTCGTCGCCACCATCGGCGTGTTGATGAAACCACAGACCACCGAACTGAGCAGAATACCATCCTGCTTCAGATTGCCCCCCGTCGCCACCATGAAGCGATCGACCGCCGCCTTGGTTGCGCAATAGGATGGTGTGCCGGGAAAGGAGACCAGTCCGGCAATCGAGGAGATCGCCGCGATCCGACCACGGAAACCGTCAGACGCCACCGGCTGACGGCGCATCACGTCAATGGCGGGGAAAATCGTATTGAGAACGCCATTCACATTAACGTCCACCATACGCCGCACCTGATACTCGGATTCGGATGGCGCTCCTTTTTCACCGGGCTGGTCATGGACCCCGCCAGTGATCCCCGCACAGGCCAGCACCACATCAAGCGATTCACCTGATGAACCGATGCCTTCAATCACGCTTCGCATTGCCGGAGCATCCGTGACATCCAGTGCGTGGACAAAGACCTGCGCTCCCAGTGCTTCCGTGCGGGAAGCCGTGTCTTTCAGCCGATTTTCGTTGCAATCAATGAGATGGAGCGTAACCCCCGGACGGGCGGCACGCAGGGCGAAACCACGGCCGAGCCCTGAGGCGGCTCCCGTGATGAGAAGAGAATCCTGTTTCATAGTCGCCCCATTAAGAACCTGCTGCTAAAAGGTCGCAACCGTCCTCCCGAAACAATCGGGAGAAACGTTCGATACGGCAGGGAGGCATGAACGCCGATATGACACGCACCGGAACGACCGTCCCGTCGCCCATCACGCGGCGAGGCGTCTGCCTTGTCATTTCCGCCCCGTCCGGCGCCGGAAAATCCACCATCGCCAATGCCTTGCGCGCCGCCGACCCCCGCGTGAAACACTCCGTCTCCATCACCACCCGCGCCCCGCGCCCCGGTGAAACGGACGGTGTTCATTATCATTTCCGCTCCATGGAACAGTTCAAGGAAATGGCCGATCAGGGCGAACTGCTGGAATGGGCGTCCGTATTTGGACGGGGCTACGGCACGCCGCGCGCCCCCGTGGAAGCCGCTCTTTCCGCAGGGCAGGACATGGTGTTCGACATCGACTGGCAGGGTCATCGCCAGATCCGGACCGCGCTGCCCGATGATGTGGTGAGCCTCTTTGTCCTGCCCCCTTCCCTCGCCGAACTGGAACGCCGCCTGACAGGCCGCGCCTCCGATGCGCCAGAGGAAATCAGGAAGCGCATGGATGCGGCGCTCGACGAGATTTCCCACTGGGAAGAATTCGACCATGTGATCGTCAACGCGGAACTTGACCGCGCCATCGCGGAAACACAGGCCGTGCTGAACGCCGCCCGCCTCCGCACCACACGCCAGACCGGTCTGGCGGATTTTGTCGCCAGCTTCTGGGGCTGACGCGCATCATGGATTTCTCGAACATCACCGTTCTCTGTGTCGGCGACGTCATGCTTGACCGGTTCGTCTATGGCGAGATGGAGCGGATTTCACCGGAAGCCCCGGTTCCGGTCCTACTGCTGAAGGAACGGCGCGAAATGCCGGGCGGCGCAGGCAATGTCGCCAGCAACATCATCTCCCTCGGCGGTCAGGCCATCCTGATCGGACTGGTGGGCGAAGATGAGGCTGCCGTCATTCTCCGCAATGCCCTGCGTCTCCGCACGGGTGTTTCCGAAATGCTGGTCGCCAGCCCCAAGCGCCCGACGATCTGCAAGACCCGCTTCATCGCCTCCCACCAGCAGGTCGTGAGAGCCGACGAGGAAAGCCGGCAGAAGCTGCAACCCGAAGAAGCCGAGTTGCTCTGCCGCGCCATCGACGCAAGGCTGGATGAGGCGGACGTCGTCATTCTCTCCGACTATGGCAAAGGTGTTTGCGACAGCATGGTTGTCCGGCATCTGATCGGGGAAGCGCGTCTGAAAAACATTCCTGTCTTCGTTGATCCGAAAACGTCTGACTTCCGGCATTATCGCGGCGCCACCTGCATCACTCCCAACGCCAAGGAACTGATCGCAGCGTCCGGCATTTCCGGCACGGATGACGCCAGCGTGGAGCGCGCCGCCCGCAAGGTGATGGCGGAAGCGGAAGCCGACGTTATTCTCGCCACCCGTTCGGAAAAAGGCATGATGCTGGTTCCGGCGCACGGAGAGGCTGAAACTGTCCCGGCCCGGGCACGGGAGGTCTTCGACGTCTCCGGCGCAGGCGACACCGTGATCGCCACCATGGCGCTAGCTGTCGGGTCCGGCATGTCTTTCGGCCAGTCCATGCGCGTCGCCAATGCTGCGGCGGGTGTGGTGGTCGCCAAACTGGGCACAGCCACCGCTGATCTTGGCGAAGTAACCCGTGAGTTGCAGGCCCAGAGTTCGTCCATTGATTCACCGCATCTGCTGACGTTGAACGAAGCCAGACGACAGGTTGAGGAATGGCAGTCACAGGGCCTGACCGTCGGCTTCACCAATGGCTGCTTCGACATTCTGCATCCTGGCCACATCAGTCTTCTGGCGGCGGCGCGGGCGGAATGTGACCGACTGATCGTGGCGCTGAACGATGATGACAGCATCAGGCGTCTGAAAGGCGAAAAACGGCCAATCAACACCCTCGCCAATCGGGCCGCCGTAATGGCCGCCGTCCGGTATGTCGATGCCGTTGTGGCGTTCTCCGAAGATACGCCGCTGGAAATCCTCACGGTCCTGTTGCCCGATGTTCTTGTGAAAGGCTCTGATTACAGGCCGGAGGATGTCGTCGGGGCGAGAGAGATTATCGACAATGGCGGCCGTTTGTTCCTTGCCGACCTACAGGCTGGCCATTCGACCACCGCCACGATCGGGCGTATTCTGACAGCAGAATAATCCCTTTCTTCCGCAGTCAGGGTTCCTCTGGTCCATCACAGATGAGTGTTTCTCAACCTGTGAGTGAGACCGCATGACATCGTGACACACCGAACCCGTTGCTCGTGAACGTGGGACGAATGTGGCTGGCTGATTATTCTCACCCAAAATCCGCTCACCCGTCACGGCTGAATTTCAAGCCCGTTTTAGGCATCTGATCGTAAAATCGTACGAAATCACCGTTTTTTACCGGAAAAATGCGCCATAAAAGCGAGTTTAAACATGCATCTTGTTTGCATGTTTAAACTCGAAAGACACATTTCAGACCATTCCGAACAATCTCCAGCGATCAATGTGAAGTTCGATTATTACGATTTTACAACCAGAACACCGGGTGCATTAATTCTTCCAAACAGCGCCGTCTGGAGAATATCCGAATGTCCGAACAAACCGCCTACTGGGGGTACCCCACCAACATTCTTCTGGCTTCAGGATGTTCCGCCGAAGCTGTGACATGGTGCGGCAAAGCCGGACGGAAGCGCCCTCTTGTCGTGACAGATCCGGGAGTGCGGGCACTTCCCTGGTTTGAAAAACTCACGACAACACTGCGCGCCGCTTGCCCAGACCTCGTCATTTTCAGTGAAATTCACGCCAATCCGTCACTGGATGAAGCCAGAACTGGCGCAAAGTTTTTCAGAGACGGCGACCACGATTCCATTATCGCAATCGGCGGCGGAAGCGCCATTGACGCCGCCAAGGGCATCGCTCTTGCCTCCCAGAATCCTGACTACCTTGAACAGTTCGAATGGTCGCAGGCCATGGCGCAGTATCCGACGCTGGCCGATTATCCGAAAGCCGATCTGCCTCCGTTGATTGTCCTTCCGACAACCGCAGGCACGGGCTCGGAACTGAGCCGTGAGGCCGTGCTCGTTGACTCTGATCTGCATATCAAGAAAGTCATCACCCACGCAGAGCTTCTGGCGTTCTGTGTTCTGCTTGATCCTGATCTGACGGTCGGTCTTCCTCCCGGCCTGACGGCCATGACGGGCATGGACGCTCTCGTGCATCATATCGAAGCGCTCTGTTCGCCTCTCTTCCATCCCATGTCGGAAGGTATTGCACTGGAAGGCATCCGCCTTATTGCGCGACACCTGCCGAAGGCATTCACCGACGGAAGCGATCTGACAGCACGATCCGGCATGCTGACAGCCTCCGCCATGGCAGCGGTCGCGTTTCAGAAAGGGCTGGGTGGCGTGCATGCTCTGGCGCACCCGATCGGAGCGCGCTTCGGGACGCATCACGGCCTCCTGAACGCCATCCTTCTGCCCTACGTGCTGCGCGCCAACCGAAACGCCATCGAACCGCAGATGAACCGTCTGGCCCGCATCCTTGATCTGGATGGAACAGGGTTTGATGCGGTTGAAAGCTGGATTCTGTCACTCCGCAGGAACCTGAATGTGCCGCACGACCTGCATGCGGCCAGTCTGACCGAAGACGCTGCTGAATGGGTCGGACAGCAGGCGGTCGCCGATATTTCCTCTTCCGAGACCAATGCCCTGCCGCTGAACGCCGAACAGTATGCTGCGATCTATCGGGCCGCCGTTCGTGGCCGCCTGGAAGACGTGACGCCTTTTTAGGGGGCAGTTTCACCGTCCCTGCATGTGACCACAGAACGGACGGCTCCGAGGCAGCCGCTTCCATCATTATCCACAGATTCTGAGGATGGTTGTGTGAACAACCCTGTGGATAGCGGGTACAGATCTCCACAGGCAATGGGGATGAAGATGCTGCACGAAGAGAGCATTTTGCAATCAGGAGGAATGCAGTAAAAAGCCGCCTTCCGTTCTCTCCAACAACCTATCATCCTACGTTTTTACTTGGGACAGAGTGCAGTCATGCCGTTTTTTCCTCTCACTGCATTCGTGGCGACTCTGACTGAGGGCCTGTTTGGCTATCCAAAGCGGCTATATTCCGCCATACGGCACCCCGTCATGTGGCAGGGCGCATTGATCTCGATGCTTGGACGCCGCCTGAACCGTCCCACTTTTTCACGCCACAAAAGAATTGCAACCGGAGCCCTCGCCACCGGGATTCTGACTGCGGTTCCTGTCGGCCTTGCGACTCTGGCTGCGCGAAGCTTGCGCCACTCCCCAATAGCCTGCGGTCTTCTGGCGAGCAGTTGTCTGGCGCAGCGTTCCCTGCACGAGCATGTCGAGGCTGTCGCACAGGCGCTTGAAGACAGGGGGCTATCAGAAGGACGACAGGCCGTTTCCATGATTGTCGGTCGTGACACCAGCGCTCTGGATGAAGCCGCTATCTGCCGCGCCACCATCGAGACGCTGGCGGAGAACTTCTCGGACGGAATTGTCGCTCCTGCTTTCTGGTGCGCTCTCGGCGGTCTGCCGGGAGCCGTGTTTTATAAAGCCGTCAATACGGCCGACAGCATGATCGGCCATCGCAACGAGCGCTATGAAGCGTTTGGCAAGACCGCCGCCCGACTGGATGATCTCATCAATCTGCCTGCATCCCGCCTTTCCGCATTCTGGATTATTGCCGCAGCATTTTTCACAGGGCAGGACTGGAAAACGGCTTTCCGCACCATCAGGCGCGACGCCCGTCATCACCGCTCACCCAATGCAGGCTGGCCCGAGGCGGCCATGGCCGGAGCCCTCGGCCTGTCGATCGGTGGTCCGCGTCTTTACAACGGCACGCTCGCCAATGTGCGCTGGATCGGAGAGGGCCGTCAGGAGGCGACGCCTGCCGATATTCGCAGGGCTTTGGAATTGTATCGTGCAGCATGTGTTGTGCAGAGTGGTGCGCTGCTGGCGTTATTTTTCCACTTACACTGGTACAGAAAAAACAAATCCCGGAACCAGAAGCTTCATTAACAAACGGCTGCATCTCTTACAAAAACAACCGGTTTGAACAGACGAACGAGAAGGGCTGCCTCTGTGTGAAAACACACCAAGCCAATCCGTTTCTCAATGCAACGACTGCCTATTGCTGGGCACGCCACTCCTGTTCCAGACAAAAGCATTCGCCTTCTTCGTTATGGTGCAAGCTTATTTTTTGTCCACGCCACAATTGAGATTGGGAAATAGAAGCGAATACCGTCTTCAGCCTCCCATGCTCCCATTCCCAGATGATCCTGTCCGCTTGCAATATCCTCCGCAAACATTGCCTTCAGGGCAGAGCAATCTTCCGGAGCGACCTGATCCTGCAAGCGAGACTCAAGACGATACGGATGTGTCATCACAAGCGACAGATCTTCCTCTCCCCCTAACGCGAGTAACTGCGGCAATGTCAGAGCCGAGGTATGGGAAGGATCGCGCAAGGTTTCCGCACGGTCATATCCTTTCTGGCATTCAGGGGCCGGTGTAGCGTCAATGACAATAACCCGACCTCCGGGACGACAGACGCGCACCATTTCCGCCAGAACTTTTCCAGGGTCCTGCATATGGTGAAAACTGTAGCGCGTCACAACCCGGTCAAAGCTGGCGGTATCAAATGGCAGATGCAGCGCATCGCCCGTTTGATACTCCACGTTCACTCCCATGCTGTCAGCCCGCTGGTGCGCCTGATTGATCATGGCTGGTGTCAGGTCGATACCTGTTACCTGCGCACCAGACCGAGCCAGTTCACACACGACAATTCCCGGTCCACAGGCGACATCAAGTACTTTCATGCCTTTACTGACCGAGCACGCATCGAGTGTCCGCTCCATGCTGTCCGCTTCAGCATGAACTGGCAGTTCAGCAAACGGTTTGGCCCAACGCGTAAATTGCGCAATGACCCGGGCATTATGAGCTGAGAAAGCATCCGACATCTTCATTCCTTTCCTGATGGGTTCAGGATAAAGACGAGACGACTGACCGGCTAACGCGATCCGGCCATAAATCAGCGGATACCGGCCAATGAAGACCCTTACAGCCAGCGAGACCCGAAGCGTTCTGATCGAAAACAGGCTGGATCGTTCAGGCAATCCCGGTTTTGCGTTCCGAAATCCTCCTACGTCCATATTCTACGACTGGCACGAACATCCCTGTCACCAGATCACCTACGCCAGACGCGGCACGACACAGATTGAAGGACCGGATGGCCGTCATCTGCTGCCCACCGGGCACGCCATATGGATACCGGCCGGAACACGCCACCGAACCATGATCCGCAATCTGGACGGGGTATCCGTCTATTTTGACCCTACGCATTTTCCCGCTGGTTTCGCGAAGCATATACAGACATTTCCGATGGCTCCTCTGTTGCAGGAAATGCTGTTTCATACCCTGCGCTGGACAGCAGGACCGGCAGAACAGACGCCTCTTGCCGCAAGTTTTTTTCATACTCTTGGCTTATTATGTCTGGAGCAGATGCAGGCGGGATCTGGTCAGTTCTTCACACTGCCACGCGCCTCCCATCCCTCCGTGCAGCGCGCCATGGATGCGGCTCTTGTCAGTCCCGGTCAGGCAAGTCTGGCGCAGGCCCTGCATCTCGCAGGAATGTCGGAGCGCAGTTTCCGCCGTCATTTTCATGCGGAAACCGGCATGACATGGCAGGACTGGATCACACAGGCCCGCCTCTTCCATGCTGCAACACTGCTTGGAGAAGGCCAGCGTGTGACGGATGTTGCGGTCGAGGTGGGATATGGATCACTCAGTGCATTTGCAAAAGCATTTACGCATCAACTGGGAATGTCTCCTGTCCGCTACCGCAAAGCGCAAACGGACCATTAAACGATCGCGTCAAGACGACCTAGCTTCTCTCTCAGCCAGCCTCTTGCGACAAGAATCTCTAAAGAGCACTGGCATGAAAACAGTATCCGTCCGATCCCTCGACTCATATCCTCAACGACGATAAGCCGGGAGCATGCTGACCTCCCCTACCATCATCTGGTTCCGCGAAGACTTCCGCCTCGCTGACAACGCGGCGCTTTCCGCAGCAGCGCGGGACGGCTCACCAGTCCTCTGCATCACCATTCTCGAGCCGGAACCGCCGCAGGGCGCGGCTCATGACTGGTGGCGGGATGGCGCCATCCGTGCACTGGATGCGGCGCTACAGGAAAAAGGCGGGCGGCTGCATGTCCTGCGCGGCAAGGCGGAAGACCTTGTTCCGGCGCTTGCGAAAGTCTGCAAGGCCAGCGCCGTGCACTGGAACCGTCGCTATGATCCGGCAGGTCGCTCCATCGACACCGCGATCAAGACCCAACTGAAATCTCACGGGACAGAACCGCACAGTTTCCCCGGCGCGCTGCTTCACGAACCGTGGACCATCAGGACACAGGCCGACAAACCGTTTCAGGTCTTCACCCCGTTCTGGCGAGCGGCCCGCAAGCTGGGAGATCCGCGTCCTCCCCTTCCCATTCCGGACACACTGACTTTCGCTCCTTTTCCAAAAACAGACCAGTTTCACTGCCTGAATCCGGAAAAGTTTAATCTCCTTCCCATGTCGCCAGACTGGGCGGCAGGTTTTCGGGAAACATGGGAGCCGGGCGAGAAAGCAGCCCACGAACATCTCGCGCTTTTTGCCGAAGATACTCTGCGAGGCTACAGCGAAGAGCGGGACTATCCTGCCGCTGAAGCCTGCTCCCGCCTCTCGCCTTACCTGCGCTTTGGGCACGTCACGCCAGCCCAGCTCTGGCACGCCACCATGCAGGCTAACGCTTCCGCTCAGAATAAGGATAAATTCCTTGCCGAACTGGGATGGCGGGAATTCGCCTGGTCAATCCTGTTCGAGCAGGCAAATGTCGCAACCCGATCACTCCGGCCGGAATTCGATGCGCTGCCGTGGCGCACCGATCCCAAGGGTCTGAAAGCCTGGCAGAGTGGACGCACCGGCTATCCGCTTGTCGATGCCGGTATGCGCGAACTCTGGCATACCGGCTGGATGCACAACCGTATCCGCATGGTCGTGGCGTCCTTTCTGGTGAAACATCTTCTGCTTGACTGGCGGAAAGGCGAACGCTGGTTCACGGACACGCTCGTTGACCATGATCCGGCCAGCAACCCGATGAACTGGCAGTGGAATGCCGGCACCGGCGTCGATGCCGCACCGTTTTTCCGGATCATGAACCCCATCCTGCAATCCGAAAAATTCGATGCAGATGGTGACTATATCCGCCGCTGGGTGCCTGAACTTCGGCGTGTCCCGACGAATATGATCCATGCGCCATGGGCTGCGGATCAGGCAGCACTGAAAGCGTGCGGCGTGACTCTGGGACGCGATTATCCTCACCCCATCATCGATCACAGACTGGCGCGGGAACGGGCCTTGTCCGTGTGGAAAAGCTTTCGCGGAAACTGAACGAACAGACTGCCCACTTTCGGAAACGATCCCTTTCCATCCCTTCTCTTTGAAGAAACACCCTAAAGCGCCATGTCTTGTTGCAGACAGGCGCACCAACGGGTGACGCCTCCACTCCTCGGAAAGGGAGAGTTGACCATGATTGAAGTCAGACCATTCGCCGGACTGGGCGCCGCCAACCATGGGTGGCTGGATGCACACCACCACTTCTCTTTCGCCAGCTATCATGACCCCGAACGCGTTCACTGGGGCGCACTGCGGGTCTGGAACGATGACGCCATCGCCGGGAATACCGGCTTCCCGCCGCATCCGCACCGCGACATGGAAATCATCACCTATGTCCGGACAGGGGCCATCACGCATGAGGACAGTCTCGGCAACAAGGGCCGGACGGAAGCCGGCGATGTGCAGGTCATGTCCGCAGGCACCGGCATCACCCACGCGGAATATAACCGCGAGGATGAACCGACCACCCTGTTCCAGATCTGGATCATGCCGACGGCGCGCGGTCACAAGCCGCGCTGGGGTTCCCGTCCGTTCCCCAAAGACGACCGTGCCGGTCAGTTCATCACACTGGCCTCCGGCAAGGAAGGAGACGGCGAGGCGCTCTGGATCGGTGCCGATGCCCGCGTGCTAGGCGCGACCCTGAAGGCAGGTGAAAGCGTCACTTATGAGACCAGCAAGGAGCGTTACCTGTATCTGGTCTCGGCAAAGGGTGCGATCACCGTAAACGGTATGGCCGCCGCCGCCCGCGACGGTGTGGCCATCCATGACGAGGACCGCGTCACTGTCCACGCGGTCGAAGACGCGGAACTGGTGCTGGTGGACAGCGCACCCTGAGTGTTTTGTTGCTGATGGTCTTCAAAGATCATCAGCTTTTTACGTCATTCACCGGGAACACCAACAGATTACAATTCACAAACTTTTTTACAAAACATAATGGTTTCATGAAAAATCTGGAAAACCATAAACCTCAACCTGATCCAGATTCAGGTAATCCGGCTCTCCGTTTACCACCACCCGCATAAAACGTGCTTTCACTCCGGCATCAGAAAGCCAGATGAAAGGCGTCCCATCAATTCCACCGAATATTTCAGGAGAGTTGTGATGATAGAACTCATTCCAGTTTTCTCCATCAAGAGATGAAAACAGGCTGAAGTGACACATACGCTCCAGAGCGACATCGAGACGATTAAAAATTCTTATTTCCTGTATACAGTTTACAGATCCCAAATCAATTTGCCACCATGGCTGCTCTTCCTTCTCAGTATGAGCCTGTGACCGACCATTAGGGCGACGGTTAATAAGATTCTGGGAATCTGCTTCTGCTCCCCAAGGGTGAGCCGATGAACTTTGTAACGTTTTACAATTCGTCGAAATCAGCGGCCATTGGGATGCAGGGAAAGGCGAAGTTTTCCATGCTTTATCGGAGAGATATTTATGCCAATAGTCATGAAGACCATAGTCCTCCACAGCATTTGTTAAAAGATGGAAGTCAGATCTTTCTTCTTCAGACTTGTCCCCCCACATTTTTTCTGCAGCATAATCTCCGTGTAAACCACGCTTCACACGAAGATCAAAATCCTCATCAGATTTAATATTAAAGTGAGCAATAAAAGCTACATCAAGGATACGAAATTTCCTATCGCCATCATTCAGCATTCCCCATGCCGACCAAGGAAAATTATCATAATAACCCGCCATATCTTCTCCAAGAGTATTGCGGCATATCAAATTTTTATTTAATCCAGTATAGTCATGCTGTATTGGATGGTTGTTATTTTCAAAAAATTCCTTGTATGGAAATGTTTTTGACTTTATCAACACCTTAGTGAATGGCGTAACTGTTTTTTCTCTTTTTGTATAATTAAGAAGCACACTTCCTACCGGCCTTGTTTTATGCCCATTACTACCAAAACTACACCAGTTAATATAAAGAGCATCCATATTAGAGGGAAAACTCTCAATGAATTCTCCCAATAATTCGCCCGATCGTATAAAGAAAAACTCATCTATATCAAGAAACATCATCCATTCTGTTTCATGAATATAGTTTCGTGCAAAATGAAAATACATCTGAAACTGAAGACCCTGAAATGGATAATGAACAAACGTCACAAAAGGCTCATTTCCAGTCAGAAAAGGCAAAACTGCCTGATACAATTCAGCAGGATCATCGTCATTGCAATAAAGATAAACATGCTCGATCCCGATAGATCGATGATAGGAAAGCCATTCGCTTATATAACGGGCTTCCCACCGTGCGCACGCCGCCAATGAAAAGCGATATTTCGGTTCCGGCCATCGACCATGATTTTCTGCCACAACGCGGGGAAGCGATGAATATGAATTAAGATTATTTTTATCTACAAATGCACTCATGATAACTCCTTGCCTACAAACCCTTAACTCGCTCTCACCACTCTATGAGATAGAAAATCAGAAAAACATTTATACTATATGATCCAACAAAAAAGTCTTATTTTGGTTATCGGCCTCTTTCTTTACAAGAAAGAGGTTAATTTTTGGATTGCGTCCTGATACAGAAAAAATATTTTTACCAAATCATGTAATGGCAACCTATTAAATTTAGTCTATGCCCTTGCGACAACACCCCAAACCCGTTTTGTTCTGGCAACACAATATTTCATTGATCTTTCTTTACAAGGAGAGAAATGAGGATTTTCCATATACTTGCGCCCTCTCACCGACCGCTATACCCAACACATGATGTCATCCGAGGAGGCTCCATGTTCCGCTCCCGCTTTCGCGCCGTCACCGCCGCTGCAATTCTCATCGCCCTGACCGGAACCGCCGAGGCAGCCCCACAGGTCGAACTGCAACGCCTGACATGGACGGAAATCCGGGATGCGCTGAATGCGGGCTACAACACCATCATCGTACCGGTTGGTGGCACGGAACAGAGCGGTCCTTACATCGCGGTCGGCAAACATAACGTGCGGGCGCAGGCTCTGGCGGACCGGATTGCGCATCAACTCGAGAACACACTGGTCGCGCCGGTCATTGCGTATGTCCCGGAGGGCAACACCTCTCCCCGCACGTCGCATATGCGTTTCCCCGGCACGATCAGCGTCACGCCTGCCGTGTTTGATGGTCTGTTGAAATCAGCCGCCGAGAGCTTCCGGGTTCAGGGGTTCAGGCTCGTCGCCTTCATCGGCGATCATGGAGGATACCGTGCTGAAATGTGCAAAACCGCGGCACAGATCAACCAGAGTTGGTCCGGCACCGGAGCACATGCGGCCTGTATCAACAGCTATTACACCGTCATCGCCGGGACCTATGACGACACTCTCCGTCAGAAAGGTCTGGGAGCGGCTGTCGGCACTCATGCCGATCTGAGCGACACGTCCCTCATGCTGGCTGTCGATCCGTCAATGGTCCGGACCGCAGCCCTCCGCAACGCCCCCAAACCCACGACGGCAGATGGCGTTTATGGCGGCGACCCGCGTAGCGCGACGGCGGAACTGGGAGAAATCGGCGCTGACATGCAGGTCAACGCCGCCGTGAAGGAAATCAGGGCGCTACAACAGCATCCCTGACAGACAGCGGGACGGGCGTATCAGGCTCCGTCCATGTTTTCGATATCATCGTCCGGCAGACCAGGATCATTCTCCACCGGTTTGCGGAGCAGAAAAAATGCCCCCGCCACACAGAAGATTCCAACAAGCACCGGCAGACGACGCAACAGCCACACAGGCCATGAGTCGGTATCATCAGGATGAATGATGAGGGCCCATCCATCAATGATGATCAGTGTGAAGCCGCCGAGGAAGCCCGCTCCGATCAGGATGAGCCGTCGAAGATAGTTTGGTTCGCCTGCCATCAGTCTTGCATGACCTCTCTGGTCCAGCCCTGTCAGGACGCGGGGCGCATCCTGGGACGACATGCGTTGCATACTGTTACTGCCACTGCAACGCACGAAAAAAGGCTTCAGTTTACTGCTGGAACGCCCGCGCCCAGATATTCTGTGTTTCCAGAGACACCGGCAGCGTCGAATTGGTCAGAGCATTTCCACGCCAGCCAGCACCGATGGCCGTATAGAGATTGACGGCGTCCCGCAGACGCTCAAGACGGGACAGCGCTTCGGCGTTCTGCGCGTTCAGCGTCGCACGCTCTTCGGTCAGAACATCCAGAAATCCGATCAGCCCTGCGCCATACAGCTTGCGCGCGCGATCACGGGCCAGCGCAGTATCCTGAGCCGCCTTTTCCAGTTTTTCCTGATACTCCATATCGTCATGCCAGGCCGCCATGGAGTCCTCGACTTCCTTGAAGCCGTTGAGCACCGTCTGACGATAGTGCAGCCGTGCCGCTTCCGCCGCCGCCTGCGTCGCCCGGATGGTGGAGGTGTATTTGCCGCCATGCATCAATGGCAGACTGGCCATCATCAGGAACTGCCAGCTCATGCCATTGACCTGAAAGGCCTGATACATCGCCGACGCATTCGGGTTGAATGTCAGAGGCACGACAAAGTGCGGATAAAGGTCTGCGACAGCCACGCCGATTTCCGCCGTCGCCACTGCATATTCCTTTTCCGCCATGCGAATGTCAGGACGATTGGCAATGACAATCGACGGCAGCGTTGCCGGGAAGGACGGCACTTCCGGCAGCGGCCGGACAACCTTGAGTTCTTCCTCCAGTTCGCCAGGCATCTTGCCGGTCAGCACGGAAATGGCGTGCGCCACCTGCGACACACGGGTCTTGAGCGGTTCCCGCGCGGCAATCTGGGAATCCATTTCGGCCTGCGCCTGCGCCGTCTGAAGGGTGTTTCCCACGCCCTCCAGATACAGACGGTTGGTCAGGTCCAGACTTTCCTTCGCGACCTTGATGTTGTCCGTGGCGATCTGGATCTGAAGCTGCGTCACCCGCAGCAGCATGTAGTCATTGGCCAGTTCTGACAGCAGCACCATCAGCAGGGCGCGACGACCTTCGACAGTCGCTTCAACCTGATGTTCATGGGCCTCGACAGCGCGACGAATGCGCCCGAACACATCGAACTCCCATGTCGCGGAAGCGCCATAGGTCAGCATCGACGCTTCAGGATGGTTAGCCGGATTGCCGGGACGCAGGGGCCAGTTGTCGATGTTGAGCGAATACCGGACGTCGCCGCCGCCCATGTTGCCGTCCATCTGGGGATACCATGCGGACGCCGCTTTGTCGCGGAGGGCCTGCTCGGCGAGAATCCGCTGTCCGGCTTCCAGCAGGTCGTAGTTCCCCTTGACGGCCTCCTCGACCAGCTTCGTCAGGATCGGATCATTGAACTTCGCCCACCAGTCGGTCATTTCCTTGTTGGTGCGCTCGATCTCTTCTGGCGTCGCCGGCTTTTCCTCGGCCGTTTCCGCAAAACCCGCAGGCAGCTTCATACGATCCGGCTGGAAGGTCGGCCCGACGGTGCAGCCCGCAAGAATGGACCCGCTGACCAGCAGCGTCAGCATCCGTTGCCAGACACCCCGTCTGCCACCGTTTTTCGCGCAACCGGAGGAAACCGGTACGGTTTCAGAAGCTATCATTATCCCCATGATCCCGTTGTACGCCTTACAGGTGGTCTTGCAGCCAGGTGGTCAGCTTGCCGCGACGGCTCTGAGATTCAGGCCCGACACTGATTGTCGCTGTCATGCCTGCCGCCAGCGTCACGCCTTCAGGCACATAATCGAGATGCACACGAACCGGAATACGCTGCGCCAGACGCACCCAGGTGAAGATCGGGTTCACGTCCTGCAGTCCAAGCTTGTCCGGATTGCCGTTGGTGTCGTTGATACCGCGGGCGATCGACACGACATGGCCGGGGACGATCTGCTTGTAGCCCATCAGCTTGACGCGGGCGACATCCCCGACATGCACGCCCCACATCTTCGTTTCCTCGAAGTAACCGTAAACCCAGTAGGAGTCGGAATCGATCACCGCCAGACGGGCCTGCCCCGCCGTGGCGTAGTCACCCACACGCAGGTTCAGGTTGGTGATGAAACCGTTCACCGGAGAGTAAAGCACCGAACGCTGAAGATTCAGTTTCGCCACATCGAGCGCCGCACGGGCCGCGTCAACCGCCGCGATCTGCGTCGCCACACTGGAGTTGAAGACCTCCTGCTCTTCCGCCGAGACGATGCCGCCCAGTCCCATACGACGCTTCGCATCGTTCTGCTTGAGCTTCAGGTCTTCGAGAGCGCCGTCCAGACGGGCCTGCGCCTCGCGGATAGCCAGACGGAAACGCACGGGATCAAGCACATAGAGCGGATCCCCCTTATGGACATACTGGTTGTCCACCACAGGAACCTGCACCACCGTGCCGGAAACTTCAGGCGCCACGTCCACAACATAGACACGCACACGACCGTCACGGGTCCATGGCGCAATCATGTAGGTGTTCCAGAGAGTTACCCCAAGTACAATGGCCAGCGAGACGACTGCCAGGGTCAGGATCACTCGGATCAGTGTGCGAAGCAGTGGCATGGCTGTGACCTGAAAACCTTATGTTCGTGGAAGTGAGACGCGTGAATCAGACGTAGAGGATGAGCAGACACAGTACGCAGGTGTACAGGGCGACTTCGAACAGCGCGAAGTGCCAGAACCAGCGCATGATTCCGCTCCACCAGAGGAGGAACCGGATAAACATTGTTACGGGCAGGGCCACCAGTGCGTAAACCACGATCGGCGCCATAAAAACACCGAACAGATTAAACTCGGTCAGCATCAGGCAGTTCTCGAAGCAGGTCGTTTTACACGAGGCATGATCAAGTGGCGTAAATCCGCGTGGGCGTGCGGATGGTCCGCCGCTTGTTGCATTGGGCCACCCTTATGAAAGAAACCGGGCGCGGCGTCGATAAGCTGGGCAGCCTGTACAAGACAGGCAGCCATGCGTCTGAGGGTGCCCAGCCCTCCTCCGAATGGCTGCATTTCCCGGTTTTCAGCGGAAACAGGGCTTTCACCAGCAACAGGCATGCCCGGCAAAAGCTGCATGGCGGCAGACCGGAGCGCAGCCGCTGTTGCCGATGGGTCACGCCTCAGCCCTTTTAACGACGCCAGCGCATTTTCCACGATTCGCTCCTGCTCCTGCGTGACGCTGCCTTCTTCCCGCAGCAGCCAGCGCAGCCGCATCACCGTCCGGCCCAGCGCCACGGCCGCCAGAGCCGCATCGGTCACCTGAAACACGCGGGCGCTTCCCTCCACGAAGGACAGCCTCTGCGTCATGCGCAACACACGCTGCATCTGCCGATATTCCCAACTGGGCCAGCTGACCTTGTAGCGCAGGGGAAGAGCAGCGAATCTCTGCACGGAGCGGCAGAGCGCCGAAATCAGTCGGGCGACATCCAGCCGTTGGTCAGCAGGAAGCACCACACGGAAGACCAGCACCAGCCCGACACAGCCGATCAACGTGGCGAACCAGGCGTTCATCATGGGAATATCGTGATACGGCACAGGGTTATCGACCTGCGTGATGACATTGAAAAACACCGCATATCCGAACCCGCGCACAGCATAGCGCGGATGAAACTGAATCCAGATACCTGGCAGCAGACAGACGAACAGGGAAAGCCAGAGCAACGGAAACCCGTCCGTCTGCGGCAGCAGGAACGTGCGAAAGATATAACAGGCCGGAATGGCCATCGCGGTTCCGGAGGCCAGAAGCCAGGAGGCTTTCGTTGCCGAAGGAGCGGTCGAGAGCAGGCAGGATGCGCAGATCAGATAAACCAGAGCACTCGGTCCTGCAGACCAGCGCAGGATATACCAGGTCAGGCACCCCATCAGTGTGACCAGCGCACCTCTTGCGAAGTTCCTGAGCGCTGCAGGCCATTCGACCAGCGGCAGCAGACGGACTCCTTTTTCGTGCCAGGCCACGTCGGAGAGATTGTCCACGGCCTGTCCGAGCTGCACGACAATATCGCGCTCCGTATCGACTGCCGCCAGACCAGCCAGATCCGGCGCTTCCCGCGCCAACACTTCCAGCTCCCCGATGGCAAGCCTGATCCTGTCGCGAATCAGGGCTGCATCTCCATGAAGCAGCGTCTCCATCGGCATGTCAGCCAGTTCACCAATCAGACGCCCGGAAATACGACGGGCTTCACGCACATGCCCCGCATCGTCGGGCGGGATGGCGCGCTGGGCGGCGTGATGGGCGCTGAGCAGTCCCATCAGTCGCCCCACCCCTTCATGCAGTGCGGCGGCACGACGATTGACCTGATAATCAACAGAGGAGGCATAATCGATCGCCTCGATAACAGCACCCGCCTGCGCCAGCAGACGGGCCCGTTCGCTGTAACTCGACGCATCCATCTCGCGGAACGCGCCGACCTGCCCCACATCGTCAGGCCGCGGTTCGTCGCTCTGCAATTCGGCTTTAGAAAGCCGCACGAACTGGCCAAGCACATCACGCAGAAACTGCTCGATCCGATCCGTGGCCGTATTGGGGCTTTTCAGGGTGGTGATCTGAAACACGAAAGCCGTGCTGACGATACCGATAACCACAACCGACAGCCGCGACATCGCGCTTTCAAAGATGCGATCCGGATCAACGAACGCGCTCGTCGAGATGATAATGATCGTATAGCCGGTCAGAACAGCAGCATAGGCTCTATAAAAGCGCAGAAGGGTCGCCACACAGCACGCCATCCCGACCAGCAGGGAGAGCCCCCCGAAGAACAGTACCGGCTGCTGCGGGAAAGAGGCCATCAACGCAATGCCCAGCGTCGTCCCGGCCAATGTTCCGGCGATACGCCAGATACTTTTGGAGATCAGGGCGCCCGGTGTCGGATTGGCCACGATCAGCACGGTGGTCACGGCTGAAATCGGGTTTTCCAGCATCAGGAAACCAGCCAGCCACAGAGCCAGCCCGATCGCGAAGAACACGCGTGTCGCATACAGAACAGTCGGACTCAGGCGGCTCCATTCCTGCCGCCATTCGCGCAGCAGATCACCCGGAACGCTTCTCACTTCATCAATGACAGAAGCGGAGGCGCTCACGACTCACCCGCCACCCGGTCCGGAGATTTAGAGCTGCCTTCGACTGAAGCACGATCATGGCCCCTGCCCGACCAGACCTGATCGAAGACAGCTTCACATTCTTTCAGGGCGTCATCCGAAACGCCCTCCAGAAAACGGGCCGCGACGCCATCCGCCACACCGAGAACCGTTTCCCCCATTGCGACACCCGCATCGGTGAGTGTCACGAGTTTGGAGCGACGGTCATCCGGATCCGTGTCGCGATGAATCAGGCCACGGCGTTCAAGAACATCCAGCAACCTGACCAGAGACTGGGCTTCCACCAGCATGGCGCGCGCCAGATCCGTCTGGCGGACGGGCGCTGGAAGCACCCGCAGATAATAAAGAGGTCGCCAGGTGGCGTCCGTGAGGTCGAACTGACGCAGATCCAGATCGATTTCCCGCCGCCATTGGGTCGCCAGACGGACCAGTCGATAACTGAAACGACGCCTCAGAAGCCGTCTGGACTGATCGGCACCGCTGTTCTTTTGCGCCTGCTCGGACACCAGAAGCTTTCCCTGACCCAACAATTAGAAAACACACGAATAGTTCGCATGCTTATAATCAAATGACAGAAAGAAGCACCACTGACAAATGCGTCAATGGAATGGAGGCGTTGCAAGCGTCACAGCAAACGACAGCACAGAAGCGGCGGATACTGTGACCCGAATCCGCATGGCGCTTTCCCTCTCCGGAAGCACATACTCTGACTCCCGATGTTTCCGCATACTCAACCCTTTACAAACATACCGTCCAGACGGTATGTTTTGAGCATGACAAGAGCACCCAAGCGCACCAACAGACCCGAGGCCGTGAAAACCGACCTTCTGGACGCCGCCGCCCGCATTCTGACGGAACGTGGCATCCTGGCTTTCACGCTTGATCTGGTGGCGCGCGATGCCGGTGTCAGCAAAGGCGGCCTTCTTCATCACTTCGCCAACAAGAAGACTCTTCTGGACGGACTCTTCCTGCGGGAAATGGAGGCTTTCAGGGACGACATTCTCGCCTCCATGCAGAAAGACCCTGAGCCGAACGGACGTGCCGCCCGGGCCTATATCGGCATGGATCACATGGGAAACCGAGAAAAAGGCACGCCAGCGCTCCTGCGTCATCTGCTCGCGGTCATGCTGCTGGAACCACAACTGTGCAGTGAATGGACCCGGCATTACTGGGAGACCATCAGATCGACCGGTCTTTTCGACAACATGACGCCTTCGTTGCTTTTATCCTGTCTGGCTGCTGACGGACTGGCCATCTGGGATATTCTTGGAGCGGATATCATCGACAAAAAAAACAGAGAGCAACTTCATGCACTCATTGAGAAACTGACCAATTCTTCAAACACAGAATCCTAGAATGCTGGGATATCTCTGTATTGTCATTACCGTCATCTCCGAGGTGACAGCCACAGTCGCCATGAGAGAGGCGGACAATTTTACAAAAGTTATTCCAACTTCCCTGATGGTCGCTGGATACATATCGTCTTTTCTGTTTTTGTCTCTGGCGCTCAGGCTGCTGCCGATGGGCATTGTCTATGCCGGTTCTGCTGGCCTCGGAACCATATGCGCCAGTCTGGTGGGCTGGATACGATTTCACGAGCCAATAAGCTCACCATATTTCGTAGGTATTTTCTTTATCATATCTGGACTTTTTATTATCGGATATACCCGCACGCTACAGGGTTAAAGTATAAAAACATTCCGGCATCAGTTTTTCAAAAACAATTATTACAAATATTGTTTTTAATAAGCATCTACATATCAGTCTGATGACTTAAGAAATTATTAGCTTGCAGGACAGACCGACACCAAACGAACAGACTGAAAATCTCAGTGGAATCAGAGAATGTTTAATCACATGCGTTCAGAAACGATAATACGTTTCGTTCTTGTTCGCTACGGGGGAAAACCTGCCGTCGTGATTTCTGTTGCCATGGCCTCAGGGGGAGACGGGCTTGCATTGGGCAAAGCCCTCCACAGCGCCATGAAAACGGCAGCGGCAGGGCTGCCTGCGGGCATGAAACTGTTTCAGGTGGAAGACCAGAGTCTTGTCATACGTGAAGCCGTCAATACCTTTCTGATAAAATTTGCTGTTGCTCTCACCGTTGTTCTGCTGGTCGCGTTCATCAGTCTGGGTTGGCGTTCTGGAGTGATCGTCGCGCTTTCTGTACCTCTGACACTCTCTGCCGTGGCTCTCTACATGGGCGCGATGAACATCAGTCTGGACCGGATTTCTCTTGGTGCGCTCATCCTTTCTCTCGGATTGCTTGTGGATGATGCAATCATCAGCATCGAAGCCATGGTCGTTCAACTGGAAGCCGGTCACAATCGGGAGGATTCGGCCGCCTTTGCATGGACCCACACAGCTTTTCCCATGCTCACAGGCACGCTTCTGACAGTTGTGAGCTTTCTTCCGGTTGGTCTGGCTCATTCCACGACCGGTGAATATGCGGGCGAGATTTTCTGGGTCAGTGGCGCTGCGTTGATCTTCAGCTGGATTGTGGCGGTTATCTTCATTCCCTTTCTCGGGGTTCATCTTCTGTCAGAAGAAAGAGACGCTCGCTCTTTGGAAAAAACAAAGCAAAGCAGAACGGCTCTTATCGAAGCCAAACTGCATGTGCTCCTCGTCACAACATTGCGCCACAACCGCACGATTGCAGGAGGAACGATACTTGTTCTGTTCTTATCCGTAGCAGGTCTGTTTTTTGTCGATCAGCAGTTCTTTCCACAATCCGACCGTCCTGAACTCATTGTGGATGTAGCCATGCGCGCCGGCACGTCGATCGAACAGACGAGCAAACTGGCTGGCTATCTCGAGAAAAACCTGATCGGCCACTCTTCTCTCCATCATATGGAAACCCATATTGGTGATGGCGCACCGAGATTTTATCTACCTTATGGCCCGGCCACACCAAGCGCTTCTCACGCAACCCTTCTTCTTGTGGCACAGGATCTTCACGCGAGAGAGGATCTGATCAGAACAATCAATGCAATTCCGGTTCCTCCTGACGTAAACCTGCATGTTCAGCGTTTATCTCTTGGTCCGACTGCCGATTTTCCTGTCCAGTATCGGATCATCGGTCCTGATCCCTCTCAACTCCGCACCATTGCGCAGGACGTGGCAGCCATCCTGAGCAGAACAGGACAGGCTGTTGGTGTTCAGTCAGATTGGGGCAGCCGGACTCCCACGCTCACTTTTGATGCTGATCCGGACAGGCTGGCGCTTTTTCAGACAGATCGGGATGGCGTTGCGTCCCAGCTTCAGGCTGTCATTTCAGGAACCATCGCTGGAAATATCCCGAGCGGACAGAAAAGAATTCCGATCATCGTCCGTTCCGGAACACCCTTGCGGAATGATCCCGGCCAATGGAATGATATTCCAATCAGAACCGGAGTCGGCATGATGCCGCTTGGTCAGTTGGGGACCATCCGTCCAACAAGCGCCTTTCCCATTCTGTGGCAGAGAAATGGTGAACTGTGTCTGACAGTCCAGTCAGATGTTATTTCTAGTGTACAGCCAGCCGGCGTTGTCCAGAAAGCTGCTGCTGATATCGCCACACTCACCCACAAGCTGCCTGCCGGTTATCGCATCGAAATCGGCGGAGATGCTGAGCTTTCTGACACAGCCAATGATGCAATCTTTACACTCCTGCCTCTGACCGGCGGTCTGATGCTTCTGCTGCTGATGTTGCAGCTTCAGAATGTACCTCGTGCTTTTCTGGTTATTGCTTCAGCACCACTCGGACTGGTTGGCGCAGTGGCAGCATTGCTCGCTTTTCAGGCTCCTTTTGGATTTGTCGCGCTTCTCGGTCTGATCGCGCTCGCGGGCATGATCATGCGCAACACAATTCTGCTGGTCGATCAGATTCAGACAAACCATCAGGCTGGCATGTCGGCTGACGAAGCCGTCATTGCAGCAACCATGACACGCGCCCGTCCTGTCGTTCTTACGGCGCTTTCTGCAATCTTTGCGTTCATACCTTTGAGCTTCAATGTTTTCTGGGGCCCCATGGCGATCGTCATGATCGGAGGACTGATAGGCGGAACAGTGCTCACGCTGGTCGCCCTGCCGGCTGTTTATACACTCCTCTTTGATCGTTCCTCCCGTCAGATTCAGGATCTTCACCATGTCTGACCAGATCACAGTACTTCATCACATGCGATTGCTGTCAGTTCTGGCAGCCTGTCTGCTCTCCGGCTGCGCAATGGGACCAGATTTTACACCTCCTGATCCGCATTTGCCGCGTGTCTGGCAAAACGACTATCAATCCAGAAATACGAAATCTGCTGACCAAGAATGGTGGAAATCATTCAATGACCCGACCCTGAACAGCCTCATGGTGCAGGCCGGCCAAGGCAATCCGGACATAGCCATGTCTCTGGAACGGATCAGAGCGGCGCGTCTTCAAAGAGGAGCAGTCTCTGCAGAGGGGATGCCCACACTGGACGGACAGGCAGGTTTCAGCCGGGAACGGCTGGCTACGGCTGGCGTAGGACAGGTGCTGCAATCCCTTCTGGGACTTGAGTCGCGACAGTTTGGATCAGAACCGGAAGGTGTCGCATATTCAAATTACAGCATAGGCGGCGTCGCCTCGTGGGAACTTGATCTCTGGGGACGTCAACGTCGCATGAGGGAAGCGGCTAAAGCCGAATATTCTGCGGTCCAGGCTGACGCCGATGCCCTTCGGCTTTCTGTGGAATCAGAAATAGCGAGAACCTATTTTCAGTGGCGCAACACCAGAGACGATTTAACAAGAGCAGAAAAAATCCTTGAAACCAACAATACCCTTCTGGGCATTGCACAGACAGTCAGACAACGTGGTCTTCTGGCTTCTGTCGATCTGGATGACAGACTGACCGCCCAGAACACGGCTCTTGTCGAAAAAGACGCCCTCACAGCCAGACTTGGTTCACTGCATCGGGCGCTGGCTACTCTGGTTGCTGGCCGGCCAGACGCAGATCTCCCGGCTCTGGCTTTCTCTGCCCCCGTGCAGGATCTTGTCATTCCGGAAACGGTTGCTGGCGTTCCTTCTGAAATTGCGAGAAACCGTCCTGATATCCGTGCTGCTGAAGCACGCCTTCACACAGCAACAGCCCTGATCGGCGTCGCAAAGGCCGATTTCTATCCCAAACTCATGCTGACGGGCCAATTCACTCTTGATGCCCTGACCGTTGCCGAACTGGGCTGGAATGCCCGCAACACATCGTTCGGGCCATCACTTACCTTGCCTATTTTCAACGGTGGGCGTCTTTCCCGTCAGCTTGAACTGCGGCAATCTGCGGCCCGCAGCGCTGGCATCGCGTATCAGATTGCTGTTCTCAATGCATGGAAAGAGATTGAAGATCTTCTGGCGAACCGCCGATTTCTTCGGCAGAAATATGAAAGTCTTCTGATCGTTAATAACGAAAGGAAAGAACGGATCGTGGCGCTGACGGATCGTTACCGCCACGGAGATATCGCCAGAACTGATCTTCTGATGGCCATCCTGTCCGGTGATGAAACCCGGACAGATCTGGACCACACCCGCACGGCTCTTCTGGTCAATGAAGTGAACCTTAATGCCGCATTAGGTCGTTCTTCATGAACTTCTGAGGAGTATTGTTTAACACCACTGAATTCTGAAAATCACTTGAACACTTTGGAAATTACCGCCTTGTAAAAAGGCGGCATCCAAAACTTTTTCGTCCTCAATATTCCTTTTCCTGTCCCGGCAGCGGCACGGACGTGGGCTGGCCCTTGATACCGGCATAGACGAGCAGCACGACAGTCTTTTCGTCTCCGGCGACACCACGATGCGCGTCGTCAACGGACTCGGTAAACGCTTCTCCGGCATGGAAAGTCTTGTGAGCGCCGCTTTCCTTATCCTGAATGGTCAGAGCACCCTCCAGCACATATCCAGCATTCGGATAGGGGTGTTTATGCCAGGGAAGCGCCGCCTTTGGCGCAACCGTCAATCTGAGAACCGTCAGTTCCGGTGTGCCACTTGCGTAGGGCGCATAGGGCTTTCCGTTCCAGGAAGCCGTGGATTTAACAAGAATATCCGCTGATCCGCTTTTGGCTGTCTGAGCGTGCACAGGCGCAACAGCAGTCGCTGCAACACCAGCCAGAACGGGCAGCGACATCAAAAAACGCTTCATCAGTCCATCATCCTTCGCACTATTTTCCTGATCAGTCAGACTGCATAAAAAGATACAACACAGTCACACAGGATTTATAACGACGACACTAACGGATGGTCGGTCATGAAACGCCCGTTCTTTCTTCACGTTTTCTCGACGCGATAGGGCGACAGTTCACTGAGCGCGACCATCTCGCTCAACATGCCTGCGCGCTCGACCTCCAGAAACTCGGAGACAGCCTGTCGCAAACCCGAATGCTGGATATGGTGAACGGAATGCGTCAGGCTGGGCACATAACCACGCTGGATCTTGTGCTCGCCCTGCGCGCCAGCCTCCACGCGCGAGAGGCCCTGTTCGATGGCGAAATCAATCGCTCTGTAATAGCAGAGTTCAAAATGCAGAAATGGCCATTCTCCGACGCATCCCCAGTTGCGGCCATAGAGCGTGTCAGCGCCCAGCAGATTGAGCGCCCCCGCCACCGGCTGCCCTTCATGCTCGGCAATCATCAGCACGACCCGATCGCCCAGACGCTCCGACAGCAGAGAGAAAAACGCCCGTGTCAGATAGGCGCTTCCCCATTTTTTATCTACCGTGGACTGATAAAAAACGAAAAACGCATCCCACAATGCTTCAGTGATCCCGCTGCCGCGCACCGTGCGGAATGTCAGTCCGCACGCATTGGCGTCCCGCCTTTCACGTCGGATCGTCTTACGCTTGCGCGATGAAAGCGCTTCGAGAAATCCCTCAAAATCCTGATAACCGCGATTGTGCCAGTGATATTGCAGTCCCAGACGCTGCAACCAGCCGTCCCCGCCGAGCGTCTCGTACTCCGCTTCCGTGCAGAACGTGACATGCGCGGACGAGAGATCCATCTCGCCACAGACCTGCACCAGCGCCTGTCCCAGCACGGACATTGTTCCATCAGGCGCATCGGGTTTGACGAGAAGTCGCGGTCCGGGCACCGGAGAAAAGGGAACAGCGACCTGTAGCTTGGGATAATAGGCGCCTCCGGCTGCCTCGAACGCCCGCGCCCAGCCGTGATCGAAGACATACTCGCCATAGGAGTGCGCCTTCAGATAGGCAGGAGCCACGGCGACCAGCCGACCGGTCTCATCATTCAGAGCGACATGACGCGGCAGCCAGCCGGTAGAGGGTGTGGCCGAACCACTATCCTCCACGGCTGACAGAAAGGCATGGCTGACGAACGGATTCCCCTCTCCCGCGCAGGCGTCCCACTCTTCAGCGGGAATGGCCGCAATCCGGTCATGCAGGGAAACCGTCCATCCAGACATCAGCCGACCTCGAACAGCCCTTCGACTTCTACCGGCGCATCCAGCGGCAGGGATGGCACGCCGACCGTTGAACGTGCATGACGTCCGGCGTCGCCGAACACGGCCACCGCCAGATCGGACGCCCCGTTCATGACGCCTGCATGCGCCGTAAACTCGGGAGCACAGGAGATGAAGCCACCCAGACGCACAACGCGCTTCACTTTCGACAGATCGCCGATTTCCGCCTTGAGCTGCGCCAACACATTGATCAGGCAGTATTTTGCCGCTTCCGTACCAACATCCAGAGAAACGGCGGCGCCAAGCTTGCCTGTGGCGAGCAGTTTGCCGTCCTTCAATGGCAACTGACCGGACACGACAACCAGCGAGCCCGTGCGCACAGTGGCGACATAGTTCGCAACCGGAGCGGCAGGCGTGGGAAGTTCGATGCCAAGCGCGGCGAGGCGGGCTTCCGGAGTGTCACTCATGATGATGTCCCTTGCTTCTGTTTGATCCAGACGCGTGCAGGGTGCCGCTCATGAGTTCAGGGGGCAAGGTGCTTTTTACGCTGTATGACTGCCTCATCAGTTATTGTGTGGCCAGCGACCTGTCTGAACGACTTATGGCGACGAGCCTGCCAACGGGACATCGGAAAGGCATGTTCTCCACCGAGAATAATGACCAGCAAAACTGCGCTTCGTCAGGAATTGACCGGCAATAACGCCAGACATTCCCACGCACCCTTGTTGGGTGAATCAAGCGCGATGCTCCGCTGCGGCGTGGCGAGAAGAAAACCACGGCTGGACGAAATGGTCACGGACAGGCCGGGACAAGACCATTTCTCCCCAGGACCGACCTTGCTGCCGGAAGGATCGACTGTAAATCGCTCTCCGTCAGGCGCTACCGCCCCGAGCATGACTGCACCATTCCGTAAAACCAGAAGCTCCAGTCTGCCATCGATTCGGACATAAACCCCAAACCCGTGGGCTTGTCGTCGTGCGATCACCGGCAACAGTCCGTTATCGGACCAGAAAGCCCGGGAGCCATGAAAATTCCGGTTCTGCATATCCCATGCGAGCAGATAGCCATGATCGGTGACGAGTTGAAAATCTCCTGTATGCAGCGCGACCGGAAGAGGCGCATCCCCTCCTGCCTCAGGAGAGATTGTCCGGTGTTTCAGAAAATTCGTGAGTTTGCTTGCCAGACTGACCGCTTCATCGGCGTAACCACGGACGGCCAGCATGAAATACAGAATGCCATTGGCCCCATGATTATGATAAATTTCACCAGCGCGTCTGTGCCTGTCAATCTGTGGCGAAACGATCATGCGATAACAGAGCAGCGGATGCTTGCGGACACACCGATGTAGCCGGGAGGCGATATTGCTCGGGTGAGACCGGCGTATCCGTGAGAGCAACGTAGCTGTCGCAGCGGGCGTGTCTTCCGCGAGCGTATCGATCACGCTCTTCATCGTGTCTGATCCGGCGATCGACACGCAGACAAGGTGGCCCGCATAGAACATTCGGACCGGCGTGGCGGATGGGAGCGCCGTAAGGATAAGCTGGGCGTGTTCCTCGTCCGTGCTCTCCGCCGGATCCCATGCAACAATGATGTTTCGGCACTCATCTTCCGGCTTGATGCCCATGCCGCGCATATGGGGTCTGAAATTCTCCTCCAGATAGCGTTGGGGGACGTTACATTCCTCGGGATCCAGCGAAAATTTGGGAGACATCGCCAGAACCGCATGAGCCCTGACGCGGATTTCTCACACTTGAGGCAATTTCGGGTCATTTTGTAGAATTCAGTCATCCCACAGGAGCCCGATCTGGAATATTGACGATATTCTGCTTCTGGCGGCGGGTTC
>NZ_JAAABN010000022.1 GCF_011516765.1 Acetobacter sicerae
TGGTCGTGAAGAATGGTTCGAGCGTCAGGCTTACGAGTTACCGAATGGGGACAGTGTGGCGGCCATGCTGCCCTGGTCACCGCCTGACGACACCGTGGGGCTGGAGCAGCGCATGGCGATTGAGGCGGGGATTGCGAAAGGCTCTTCAGAAGGACCGTGGAGTCCGAAGCTTTCGAATGATACGCGATCTGTGCGCCGTCTGTTTTCCGAGAATGGCATTACCTCGCAGAAGGCGCAGAAAGCTGCATTGGATCATTTGTTGGCATCGGGATGCACAGTTGAGACTTTCAAGAGATCCAACAACGGCAAATCCCAAGGTATTCAGTCTCCCGATGGCTTTCCTAAATCCGCAAAATGGGTCAAAGGACATGAGGAATGATCCGTGTAACTTCCGTGTATAATCCGTGCACGGATGGATCTCGGAACCCTATAGGGAAATAGACCATCCGTGCGGTCTATTTTCCCGTGCAGGTTCCGTGCAAGTTCCGTGCGGGAGATGGTCCAAATCTGGACTATGTGAGGACAGCTCCCCAAATCAGGAGAATGGTTTTCGCAACCGTCCGAATTTCAGACGAGGGGTCGTTTCTGGAAACGAGACCCAGATGGCTCAGATATGATCCATGATGAAGGGTTGAATTGACCATTAGCCTCTCAAAAATCGACTGAATGCGGGTCCGCACCTGCACGACGAAAAGGTGTCTGCTATGATCAGCTTTTCTTGCCACGGTGGCGGAAATTGGAAGCACGGAGTTAATCGTAGAAATCTCCCAAAGCCCAGATATGGTCTTTGGCGCGGGGCATACCGGAATGTCGGTAGGTGTGAATCCGGGTGGGATTCGAACCCACATAGCGGGTTGTTTGGGACACTGAAAAATTTCCAGCCTTCCCTCACGCGCTGAACTTCCAAGACGCTGTGAAATCTCCAATCAATCGCCATGGCCAGCCCGAAGACTGACACCAGCCGCCCGGAGTTTTACTTGCGGGACCACTTCCCACGCGGTCGAGAAAATCTCTGATCCGGCGGTCTCTCAGTCTTTAAGAGGGACACTGTGCAGGGCATTGAACGAAATCATGAACAAAATTGGCCGATTAAAGCTGTTTGTGTCGTTTATTCGGTGCCTATATCAGAAACCGAACCGACCACCTCAAGTTTGAGGGCGTTTGTGTGGAAAAATAATTCAAAGAAAAATACCACCTATTTATGCACTCAGGAAAAGTCATGCCTACTCATAGCGCATCACTGTATGAAGTAATAACCAAGAACATACTCTACAAACCACACATATACACTTGAACTGCGAAAAATGAACGTGATACGAATACTGTATGAGGCGCTTATCCCCATACTCCGCACCTGATGCTCTGGCGAAACTGGACGGTCGCAGCAAGGAAGCACGCCTGCTCAAGCGCACTCGTTCGGAACTGCTTGCACAGCTTGGCAGGAAGCCGTCTGTGGCGCAGGCGATGCTTGTGGACCGGGTGGCATGGCTTCACGTGCATCTGTCTCTTCTGGATGGGAAGATGGCCGGAGCGGCCCCTGCGGAACGTGACGCCCGCCAGTATCTCGCCTGGGCGAACACGATGGCAAAGCTCCTTGCCCGTCTGGGTCTGGATCAGCCCCCGCCATCGGATGAGCCTGACCCTGCGCCTCGCCTTGATGCCCTGCTGGCCAAAAGGAAAGCAGTGGCATGAGCGATATCACTGCTCTGGAAGCAATGGATGACCCCGACCTGTTCGGTGCGGAGTTCACAGGGCAGACATGGGACCGCTGGAGAGCCTTTCTCGCAGTCCTTCAGGCCCAGCCCATCCCCGAAGGTATGGAAGAGCTGGTCAGGGAGTGCACGGGCCGCTCTGACCTCCCTGTGCAGTCCTTCAGGCGTGCGGCGCTGATCTGTGGGCGTCGTGCAGGCAAAAGCCGCATCCTTGCCCTGCTGGGAACGTCTCTCGCCTGCCTGAGGGATTATCGGGATGTCCTGTCAGCCGGTGAAGTCGCCACCGTTGGCATCATTGCTGCCGACCGCAAGCAGGCACGCTCCATCTTCCGCTACGTGCGGGGTCTGATCGCCTCGGTTCCGGCCATCGAGGCTGAGGTCAGCAAGGAGACCAACGAGAGCATCGAGATGGAGCGCAGGCGTGTCGTGATCGAGATCGGCACAGCCAGCTTTCGGGCGACACGTGGTTACACCTACGCCGCCGTGCTCTGTGACGAGACCGCCTTCTGGCGCGATGACAGCGGCGCGAACCCCGATGAGGAGATCCTGCGTGCCCTGCGTCCGGGTCTCGCGACCATCCCGGGATCAATGCTGCTCCTCGCCTCTTCCCCTTATGCCAAGCGTGGCTCGCTCTGGAAAACCTACCGGCAGAACTTTGGTGTGGAGGGTGCGACAACGCTGGTGTGGAAAGTTGGCACGGCGGTCATGAACCCGTCCATCGACCCGGCTGAAATCGCGCAGGCTTACGAGGAAGATCCTGAGGCCGCCTCGGCAGAATATGGTGGTGAGTTCCGAACGGATATCGCTTCCTTCATCTCTCCTGAAGTGGTGCAGGCCTGTACGATCCCGGGGCGGTTCGAGGTGCCCTTCATCCGGACCAATCTCTACCGCGCCTTCTGCGACCCGAGCGGCGGTTCTTCGGACAGCTTCACGCTGGCCATTGCTCACGATGAAGGTGACATCACCGTTCTTGATTGTGTCCGCGAGATCAAGGCCCCTTTCTCTCCCGACGCCGCGACGAAAGAGATTGCCGACACCATCAAGTCCTATGGCCTGAAGTCTGTCACCGGAGATCGCTACGGCGGAGAGTGGCCGCGTGAACGGTTCAGGGCGCACGGCATCCAGTATGTCCTGAGCGAAAAGGACAGATCGGGTCTTTACCTTGAAGCATTGCCGAAGCTGAACGCTGGCAAGGTCGAACTTCTCGATATCAAGCTGATCGAGCGTCAGTTCTGCGGTCTGGAACGACGCACTGCCCGCAGTGGCAAGGATTCTGTCGATCATGCGCCCGGCAGTCACGATGACCTCGTGAACTCAATTGCAGGCGTCCTCTCACAGAAAGCGAAGCCGCGTATGCCGAGTTTCGCTGGATACAAATCTCAACGTCCCCACAAATCATGGAGTATGGTCTTATGAATCAACGATCTTTCGAAGGCGCGATGCAGCTGGAGCATGACCGTCGCCGGACGGCAGAAGTCGCCCGGACCCGCGTTGCCCCCATCATCGGGATGGATGCTGCCCTGCGAATGGATCACGCCCATAGCCTCTATCGCGAGGCTTTGAAGACGCTTGGTTACGACACGGCAGGCGTATCCAATGAGGGTATGTCAGCAATGTTCGATATGGCTTCCCAGATTGCCAAACCTACGGGTGCACCATCACGCCCTTTCCAGCCTGCGATGGATGCGGTGCCGGACGATGACTCTCCTTTGTCGGGCAAATCAGCGCGTCTCAAGGCGTAAGGGGTGATGAGCATGACCAGCGAAACCCGGCAACACCTTGCCGACGCTATTGCCAAGGAGCACGCCGCACGGGAAACCCAGCAGGCCACGCGGCAAGCTATCGATATGGCTCGCACCCGCTGTCAGGAAATGAGGGATGCTGTCGAGGCCGCGGAGAATGCCCTGACTACCGCACGCAAGACGGATCCGGACGAACTGATCTCGGCGGCAAAAGAAGGCCGGGCACCCGCTACTGCACAGATCAATCAGCAGCGTTACGCGCTGGCCGCAGCCCGGGACGAGCTTGAGGCTGCGGAACAGACCCTCGTGGAACTGAAGACCCGTCTTCCTGATTATGAAGGAAGACTGGCCGCGGCGAAGAGTTCAACCAACCAGACCGCTTCTCAGGTCATTCAATCGAGCCCTGAATGGGCAGCACTTATTGAAACCACACGTCACCATGAGCAGGAGCTCGGCACCTGTTACGCGATCATGGATGTTCTCACCAAAGAAGGTGTCTACCATAGCATCAAACGCAAATTTGATCCTGCCGGGGATGGCGATCTTGGCGCTGGAAAGCGGATGAGAGAGGCAGCCGATCAGGAAAGGCTGTCAGCATGGGTTCAGGCCATGAAAGGTCTTCAGGCGGACGCAGAAACTCCCCTACCATCTTCAGAATCTTCCCAGCCTTCCTCAGTGCCTGCCCAGCCTGAAATCAAAACACCTCGGCAGAAACGAGGTCTTTTCTCAGTCAAATAGGTCATCCCGCCAAGTCGGCAAGTGGCGGTCAAAAACACCGACAAGCCATGGGAGAAATATTCTCCTCTCCGCGATGGCGAGCGGGAGAGAGCACGGGGCTCTCTCCCCACACTTTCAATAATGCGAGACCCAAAATGAAACAATCAACTCGGGATGCCCTCCAGTCCTTTCTCGACAGTCGTCTCTGCACCGATGTCATCACTGATGTTTGGAAGTTACTCGATGAATGCGTCGATGTTCGCCAGAGTGAAGGTAAAGATGCGCCGGAACTGGCGTTGCGTACGTCCGAGTTGCTTGCTCTGCTCGAAGAGGATCTGACGCCTGATGAATACGATCGGGCGAAAGGTCTGGTGCTGCAGGATCAGTCGCCCGCCATGGATGCGGCGATACGCGTAATCCGGACTAATCGGGACCATCAGAGCGCTATCAACGACGTAAAGCCTCTTCTCGGCGATGAAGTCATTGGGATGGATAGCGCTGAAATCTATCGGGCTGGCCTTGAACAGTTGGGGGTCAATGCTGCGCAGGCCCCGCTGGATGCAGCACGGGCCATGTTCCGTCAGATGGGGCGCGGGCGCGGCAAGCAGAACATGCCGATTGCCCCAGACTCTCCCATCTCGGGCCGGTCAGCCCGCCTCAAGGCGTAAAGGATCTTCGCAATGCCGATGAAATCGACAGGCGGCCCCGGCTGGCGCGCTGCAATCGCCCGTCTGAAAAAGAAGGTAGCGGACGGTGCCCACGTTCAGGTCGGATTCTTTGAAGGAGAAACCTACCCGGACGGGACGCCGGTTGCACAGGTGGCATCGTGGAATGAGTTCGGCACCAAGACCGCGCCGCCTCGTCCCTTTATGCGAAACACGATTGCCAACAACAAAGACAAGTGGCCCGCGCTCATGGCTGCTGCGCTGAAAGCGTCCGATCTGGACGCCAAGAAAGCGATGGCGATGTGCGGTGAGAAGATGGTGACGCAGATGCGGGACGAGATTGTCTCGATGGACGCGCCGGCCAATAGCCCTCTGACAAACCTTCTCAAGGACCGCTTCCCGACTGGAGACTATACGAAGGACGACTTCCTTCAGGCCGTTTCCGATCTGGAAGCTGGGGCGAGTGCGCCAGCAGGCAAGCCTCTTGTCTGGTCGGGGCAGTTGCTTCGGTCGGTTGAATACGAAGTGAAGGATGGTTCGAGTAGTGATTGAGGGAAGCGAGGGAATGGCCGCTGCCGTGGCGTTCTGGCGGGATAATCGACCGTGCATCATCGGCAATCCACGATAGGCTTAGCAGTTCTCAGTTGCTGGCGCGCATGGCACCAAGAGGGGTTCAGTGAAAGCATGACCATCGCCACAATCGACCCCGGCAACAGCGGGGCCATCGCCATCCTGTCCGACACCGGAGACCTGATCGAGATCTTCGACATGCCGACCGTGGCCGTCACAGTTGGGAAGAAGCAGCGCAACGTCGTGTCCGCCCCATTACTGGCGACGATGCTGCGGGTGCACGACCCGGCGGAGATATGGCTTGAGAAGGTCTCCACCAGACCGGGCGAGGGTGCCGTGGGGGCTTTTGCATTCGGTCGTGGCGTTGGCGTCATCGAGGGCGTGGCTGCTGCCCTTGGCAAGCCATTAACTACCGTGACGCCAGCCGTCTGGAAGAAGGCGACCGGCTGCCCTGCCGATAAGGGCGGGGCGCGTGCCAGAGCGATGCAGCTTTTCCCGACAGCAGCCGACCAGTTCAAACGCGTGAAAGACGACGGACGGGCAGAGGCTGCGCTGATTGGGGTCTATGCCTGCCGACTCAGCAGATAAATATGTTGCCTGTGATACTGAAAAATAGTATCACTTATTCATAAAAGCCAAACATCGCCGCACGCTGGAGCTTATCTTCAAGCGTCCCGTCTCCGGCAATGTGCCATGGGCTGATATCGAAGCCCTGTTCATTGCTTTGGGTGGGGAGGTGTCAGAACGGGAAGGCTCCCGCGTTGGCGTGTTCCTGTTTGGAGAAGTCCGGGTCTTCCATCGCCCGCACCCCAAACCGGATACTGACAAGGGCGCTGTCGCAACGGTGCGCAAATGGCTTGAGCAGAATGAGGTGACGCCATGAACAATATGATGGAGATAAGCGGCCATCGGGCCGTCATTCAGTTTGATCCTGAAATCGGCCTGTTTCGGGGCGAGTTCGTTGGCCTGAATGGCGGGGCTGACTTTTATGCCGACAGTGTGGAAGGTCTCCGACAGGAAGGGGAAACATCCCTACGCGTCTTTCTGGAGATGTGCGCCGAGAAGGGCATCGAGCCTGTGAAGCACTATTCCGGCAAGTTTCAGGTGCGCCTGCCGCCTGAAGCGCACGCGCGGGCCGTCGAGATGGCAGCCGCCCGCGGCGTTAGTCTGAACCGCCTTGTTCAGGATGCGCTGGAGCACGTGGCGGGCTGAAAACGTCTCTCCAAGCCTCAGGGGAGCGCTCTGAATGTCTGTCCGCAAGAGGGACAACATGCAGGACGACCATTCAGAATAATGGCGTAAATATTTGATTTTGTAGGGAAAAATAACAACAAGTGGTTCCCGAAGTAGGACTCGAACCTACGACCCAGCGATTAACAGTCGCTTGCTCTACCAACTGAGCTATTCGGGACCAGTTGTTGGCGATCGTATAGCCAACCCTGAAACCGTCGTAAACCCCTCTTGTGAGGATTTTTTTCATGCGGCTTTGACATTATCACAGCCTCCGGGCAGCTAGGTTCCGGCAGTGAACGAGCCGCAGGGAAGAAGGCCTGGTAGATGGACAGAAAACCCGGGAAGAAGAGCGGTATGAGCAGCCGGCGGAATATGCTGGTAGCGGCGGGTGCGGTTGTCGGAACCGGCGTGCTGGGTGAAATGGGGTGGCGGTTTACCCATCCCAGGAAGGCTCTTCAGGAGCCTGATGGACAGTCGAGAAGCCTTGTTCTGGCGTGGCCATCGCCAGAAAACGATCCGGTGTTCATTGTCGCGCAGGAACGGGGTTTTTTCAGCCGTTACAATCTTGAGATCACGGCGCGTCCCTGTATCACAGGCCATCAGGCGATTGACGCGCTTACCCGTGGGGAAGTGGCGGGTGCAGCCGCGGCCGCATTATCATGGCTCCCGAGGCTGCATGCTGGCGTGCCTGCAAAACTGGTCGCGGGCCTGAGTGCAGGCACGTTCCGGCTGCTGGTGCGGAAAAATATCGGAATTACAAAAATCGACAGCGTGGTCGGCAAAAAGATTGCTGTCCTGAATGAGGAAGCGGCAGATCAGCGCTTCTTCTCTGTCCTGCTGAGACGAAAGGGCATCAACCCTTCCGAGGTGCTCTGGCGATCCGTTTCGGAAGACAGAATCGATCAGGCTCTTGATGGTCGGGAAGTGGATGGTGTGGTCCTGCACGATCCGGATGGCTGGCAGCTTTTGTCAGAGAATCAGTCTTTTCTGGCCGAACTCGCCGGATCGACAACAGGGAATTATGCCCAGCGGGTGAGCAAGGTGTTCGGGCTTTCCAGTCATTTTCTTTCGGAAGACCCAAAAGGCGCTCTGGCTGTTGTTCTGGCCCTGCGGGATGCCTGTCGCTGGATTGAAAAGCATCGCGATGAGACGGCGGAGCTTCTTTCGAGCCATATGCCTGATATGAACGATGATGACGTCAAACATATGCTGGCGCATCAGCCCGCACCAGTTCATCTGCTGGGACACTGGTTGCGTGACCAGATGGCGCAGTATGCCGATGAACTGAAACTCATTGACCTCCTGCCGAACGAGCTCGATTCAGGCGCTTTTTCCCGCTCCATCTGTCAGAATGTGCTGCACGTCTGAGAAAGAAACGGACCTTCAGGTCCGATCGTTCCAGAGCGTGTGCAGCCGGGCTCTCAGCGCATCGTCGTGCGCGTAGAGAAACAGGCCTTTGCGGGCGCGTGTCAGGATGACGAACAGGGCGTTGGCCATGACATGGCGTTTGGCTGTGTCTGTATCACCAAAATCCCCGCGTCCGATGAAGGCGGCGCTGTCTTCATAAAATGCGGGATCAAGAATGATTCGGTCCGTCGTTTTGTCGTAGGAGACAGACGGCCCCAGAATAACGCCTGCATAATTCAGATCGAACCCCTGCACGGTGTAGACTGAGCCGACCTCATCAATCGAGTCTGGCCGTTCGGCCCATGGCAGCGGGTGAGATGGCTGGTTTCTGTCCCAGCGTAGACGGAAAGAGCCGGTCTGCACGAAGTGATCATTCCCGTTCAGCGTATAGGGAAAGTCATAGGTGGCCAGAATGCGTGACAGGCCGCAGCGATGGTCGCATTCACGGATGTCTTCGTACATCTTTTCTGCATCATCATAGATCCGGAAATCGAATTCCTGCTTTTCCGGCAAGGAGAGCAACTGGCCATCGCAGAAAGCCCTGATCCAGCGCATGACGTCAGGGTGAGCCTGCACGCGGAACTGGTCTGTCAGATGAATCGTCTCGGTGGGGATGTCCTGCAAAAGTGTCCGGAGATGAGCGTCATCCCAGTATCCCTTGAATTTCAGGGTCTGACGAGGATCGAACACCATGACAACCACGCGCGCCAGCTTGAGAATTTCCTCAAGCTGGTTCGATTGGCGAAAGTGGTTGTAGGGATCGCTGCGTGTCAGCAGAAGATGGGATTCATCAATGAAAACAATATCGGCCTGTCCCGCGGTCTTGTACAGGGTGTTGATGAAACTGGTCGGGCGCTCATAGTCCTTCTTGCGAAGGGTGGAAATATTGGCGGATATATTCCGATAGAGTTTGATCATTTCAGGATGATTGACGAGAAGGGTATTACTGGTCCCCTGTAGGGGAAGCTTGCTGTCACGACTTCTCGCTTCTTCCTGAATCCGTGAGAAGGCTGTGTTCAGGACAAGGCTTTTTCCTGTTCCGGCGTCACCTTCCAGAATCAGAACGGCCTGTCTGTCATGAATGTGCTTTCGGCAGAACCCGACAATATCGTCAACAAGGTGCTTCTGCTCATCCGTCAGACTGAATGTTGGCGAAAGACGCGCCACTGACGCGGTGCTGTCACCAGATGTGATTGTTTTGGAAACAGGTGTCATCAATCAGTCTTTTCAGGCTTTGGGAAGAACGCATCTGTCCAGCCTCGCAGTCGGTATGCCGCCATGCCGATCCACTCATGAGCAGCCCAGTCCAGAATCGCGAAACGGTTTCCCAATGAGAGGGAGTAATTATGGAGATGATCGCGGGATACGTAACCGACCGGCCAGGGGAGAACACGCCATCCGGCCCTGCGAAAGACGCCGACGGAGCGGGGCATGTGGCTGGCGGATGTGACCAGAATCCATGTCTCGTCAGGTTTCGGATGTACCAGAGCAAAACTGTCTGTGGCGTTTTCCCGTGTTGTGCGTGAGCGGTTTTCATAGATCACGCGGTCATCAGGCAGGCCGAGACTTTCAAAGATGAGACGCACCCATTTCGCTTCGTTGGTGATGCCCTGTTCGATATCACCCGAGCCGCCCGTGAAGACGAGCCTGGCGTCCGGATAGCGCCGGGCGAGAGCCACGAACGTGGTCAGGCGGTCTCCCGCCGCGCCCGTGACCGGGGTCTGGCGATCCTGACTGGTCAGACAATCGATCGAGCCACCAAGAACAATGATCCCGTCCACATGCTCGGGTGGTGTTCGGATCTGCGGAAAGCGATCCTCGATTGGTCTGATCGCCCACTGATCCACAGGAAAGAACAGGCAGATCGCGAAAGCCGCCGCGGCAAACGTGACCAGTGCGCGTCCGAACAGGGAGCGACGCAGGAGAAGTCCGATGAGGAGGATTTCGACAAGCAGAGCTGTCGGCATCATGATCATGGTCAGAATTTTGCCGATGATGAACATCTCGGGCTCCGGATCTGTGCAGACGGTCAGGTATCCCGTGCAGCCATAGCCCTCAAGACTGAAGCGGGCAACGAACAGTCACCCCGCAGAAGAAGAAAGACAGACCGAACGATGTGCGTTACCATTACGGAATGATAAAGATTTCTTCCGCCGACGCCCTGCTGGTCGTCGATGTCCAGAATGATTTTCTGCCGGGTGGCGCTCTCGCTGTGCCAGAGGGCGACGTGGTGATCCCTGTCATCAACCGGTTGATGACTCTGCCATTCGGTGCGGTGATCACAACGCAGGACTGGCACCCTGCCGCCCATTGTTCTTTCAGGGAGCAGGGTGGGCCATGGCCCCGGCACTGTGTCGCCGATACGTCCGGCGCGGCACTGGCGGAAACCCTGGATCGCAAGGCGGTCAGTCTGGAGTTGCGCAAGGGACAGTCGCTGTCAGTGGACAGCTATTCCGCGTTTCTGGAAAATGATGGTGTAACACGCACGATCCTGAAAGACTGGTTGCGTGAGCGAAAGATCGAGCGCGTTTTTGTAACGGGACTGGCGCTGGATTACTGCGTGACGGCCACGGCTATCGACGCACAGAACGATGGATTGGAGAGCGTGATCGTTCTGGACGCATGCCGCGGTATCGCGCCATTGGAAGACGCTGTGAGCAAAGCAGAAAACGCTGGAATTTTATTGGTCAAATCCTCCGATCTGTCTTGACCGGGGAGGCAGGCTCAATAAACCTGTCAGAACGTTTTCGAAACGAGGTATGGGCCTTTGTGACGTCACAGGGTGTCCGGACAAAGAAAGGCCCGCAGTGACGCGCACGTTTCCCGTTCTCCGTAAAAATGCGCTGCTTCTGCCCGAACGACGCAGATTTCTGAAAGGGGCTGGCTCTCTGGCGGCTGGCGGTCTGCTGAATCCACTTGCTGCACATGCCGCAACTCCGATCCTCTCTTTGCCTCCTGTAAAGGAAGAAGATGCTCTGGTGGCTTTCGGACATACAGGGCCGATCACCGATGGAGGCTGGGACACAGCGCACGATATGGGCGTGCAGGCTGTCAGAAAGGCCTTCCCCAGACTGCGTACTGTCTATGTTGAGAGCGTGCCCTATTCCGCTGATGCAACCCGTATTTTCCGTCAGTTTGTGGCGGAGGGGGCGAACATGGTCCTCGGCACTTCGAATTATGGCGATTTCATCAAGGATGTGGCTGACCGCGCTCCGGAAGTGGCGTTTCTGGAATGTGATGGCACGTCCGTTACCCGTAATCTTGGCTGGTATTACGTCACACACTGGTATCCAAGCTATGTCATCGGGATTGCCGCTGGTCTCATGACCAAAACGAACAGGCTTGGATATGTCGGCACATTTCCGATCCCGTCGGTATTCGCCAGTGCAAACGCAACGCTTCTTGGCGCGCAGTCGGTCAATCCGGCCTGCACGATGCAGGCTGTATCAACCAACTCATGGTTCGACCCGCAGGCCGCGACACAGGCCGCCACGGCTCTGGCTGACAGCGGCTGTGACTTCCTCTGTGGTATTACGGACGAACCGGCTTATCTGCGTGTTGCGGAAAGTCGTGGTCTGAAAGCCGCGATGTGGAATCTCGACATGCGCCGTTTCGGCCCCAATGCGTATGTCAGTTCCGTGATGCTCGATTTTGCTCCGTTCTATATCGAGCAGGTTCGCGCAAGGCTGAACGGCACATGGAAAGCCGCAGGTAACTTTCTCACCATGGCGCATGGTGTGGATCGTGACATATGGGGGCAGACGGTTCCCGAAAATGTAAGAACACAGGCAGATGCGATGCGTGATCGAATACTCGCCGGATACTCGCCTTTTCAGGGACCGATCCGCGACAATAACGGCGCCATCCGTATTCCGGCGGGCACAACCATGAATGACATGGCGATCTATCAGTGGGACTGGGGTGTGCAGGGGATGACAGGTCTTGGCTGATCCTGTGAAACAGGGGAACGGTACGCCACCGGTTCTGCAACTGCTTGGCGTGTCCAAATATTTTCCGGGCGTGATCGCCAACGAGGACGTCAATCTGGATGTGCGTCCGGGAGAAATTCTCGGGCTTCTGGGCGAAAACGGCGCGGGAAAATCGACCCTGATGAATGTCGTGACCGGCATCTATCAGGCCGATGCGGGCGAGATCATCCTTGACGGCTATGGCGCGGAGTTTGCGACACCGCAGGACGCCATCAGGGCAGGGATCGGCATGGTTCACCAGCATTTCAAGCTGGTTCCGGCCTTCACCGTGGCGGAGAATATCCATCTCGGCTGGAGCGAGACGCCAAAACGCACCTCCCGCGCTGTGCTTGAAGCGCGGACACGCGAACTGTCTGAGCGTTTCGGCTTTCCGGTCGATCCCGCCGCCCGTGTGGAGACACTCTCCGCCGGTGAACAGCAGCGCGTGGAAATCCTGCGCGTTCTGTCGCGTGAGGCGCGCCTGCTCATTCTTGATGAACCGACAGCCGTTCTGACGCCGCAGGAAACGCGCGAACTGTTCACGGCGCTGCGGGCCTTCCGTGCAAAAGGCAATGCCGTCATCATCATCAGTCACAAACTCGACGAGGTGATGGAGATCACTGACCGGGTGACGGTCCTGCGAGCCGGTCGGAATGTGGGCACATGGGCGACGGCTGACTGCTCGCCAAACATGCTGGCCGCGACCATGGTGGGGCATGACATCCAGCGGCAGGATCTGCACGCCCGCTCTGGCGATGCCGCCCCGGTCAGCACTGCTCCGGTGATCAGTCTGCGCGATGTGACGGTCCGCAATGACCAGAATGTCGTCACGCTTTCAGATGTGACACTCGATATCTTCGGCGGCGAGATCTTTGGCGTGGCGGGTGTCGCCGGAAACGGTCAACGTGAACTGACCGAGATTCTGACAGGGTTGATAACACCTTCAGCGGGAACGATTCTGCTGGATGGACAGGCCGCGCCGTCCGGAGCGGCGGCCTTCGCCAAAGCCGGTGTCGGACATATCCCGCAGGATCGTCTGAACAGCGCGTTGGCGCCGTCTCTCGGGATCACGGACAATATGGCGGTGCGGGAATATGATCGTGCCCCGATTGGCAGCGGTGTGCTGTACCGCGCAACCGAAGCCCATGCGCTTGCGGAGACGATTGCCGAAGTGGCGGACGTAACCATTCCCGACTTTTCCATGCCTGTGCGTAATCTTTCCGGAGGTAACCAGCAGCGCCTTGTTGCGCGTCGGGAAATGCGCATCGCCCGACGACTGCTGGTGGCGGCCTATCCCAGCCGTGGCCTCGACATTGGCGCGATTGCCTCCATGCATCGTTATTTCGCCAGTCTGCGCGATGAAGGCGTGGCGGTCGTGATCGTCTCGGAAGATCTGGGCGAACTGCTCGGCCTGTCCGACAGGATCGGTGTCCTGTGCGGTGGTCGCATGATGGCCGTGCTCGATTCCATAACTGCCGACAGCGAGGAAATCGGTCTGCTCATGGGCGGACGCACCAGTGGCGCATCGGTGCAGACGGAGGCGCTGACATGAGCCGTTTTCAACGATTTCCGACAGCCCCGGCCCGCAGGATTCTGGTCTGTCGGGCCATCGCGATTCTGGTTTCGGTGATTGTGGTCAGTCTGTTGCTGGCGATGTCCGGGCGGAATGTCGGGGAACTGGCGCATCTGGTTCTGACCTCCACCATAGGTTCACGCTTCGGGCTGGAAGACCTTGCGCTGTTCATGACGCCGCTGCTGCTGACTGGCGGCGCGGTGACGGTGACCCGGCGCATGGGGCTGTGGAACATCGGCGGGGAAGGGCAGTTCTATCTCGGCGCGGCCGGCGCGGCCGGAGTGGGACTGTTCATTCATGGTCCGGCGATTCTGATTCTGCCCCTGATGGCGCTTGCGGCGATGCTGTGCGGAATGATCTGGATTCTGCTGCCAGCCCTGGCCCGCGCTTTTGCTGATGTGAACGAGATCATCACCACGCTCCTGCTGAATTTCGTGGCGGGTCTGCTGGTCTACTGGCTGGCGACCGGCCCGTGGCGTGACCGCGTGACCGGGGCGCTGGCCTCAACGGAGCGCCTGCCTGTGAGCATCCCGGATCTATGGGGCGTCGTGCATTGGGGATTTCCTCTGGCGCTTCTGATCGTGGGCGGTCTTGCAGCGATCATGTCTTCCACGCGCTGGGGCTATGAGGTGCGGATCAGCGGGGCCAGCGCGGGTATGGCGCGGTACGCCGGCATGCCGGTCAGGGTGAGAATCATTTCGGCCATGCTGCTGTCCGGGGCGCTGGCGGCGCTGGCTGGCATGTTCGAGGTCGCAGGAACGGTTCATCGGCTGCAGGGCGGTATGGCGGATAACTTCGGTTACCTCGGAATCGTCGTGGCTGTGCTGGCGCGTGGGTCCTGCCTCGCGGTGATCCCTGCGGCCTTTCTCATGGCGCTGATTCTCGATGTGGGGATCGTGCTTCAGACCCAGCAGGTCGCGGCGACGGTCGTGCTGGCCATCACCGGGCTGGTCCTGCTGCTCGTGGCGATTGCCGATGAGTGCGCGCATTACCGTGTCGTGACGCCCGCAACGGGACGGACAGTGAGGAAGGCATCATGATCGAGATGCTGACGGCCCTTCTGACAACCGCCGTTCTGTCTGGTGGCGTTCTGGCCATCGCGTCCGTGGGCGAAGTCATGGCCGAGCGCGTGGGAGTGACCAATCTGGGCGTGGAAGGACTGATCTCGGTCGGCGCGGCCACGGCCGTTCTGACGGCGATCTCGACCGGCAATCCCTGGCTTGCCCTGCTGGCGGCGTCCGCTGCCGGAGCGTTGGGCGGCATGGCGTTCGCCAGCGCGGCGGTCTTCGTGCAGGCGAGCCAGGTTCTGTGCGGGCTGGCGGTAACTTTTCTCGGGGTCGGTCTGTCCGCCGTTATCGGCCATTCGGTGGCGGGCATGCCGGTTCCCGTAACGTTTGCGCCTGTGTCGATTCCCGTCCTGTCGGCGCTGCCGATCATTGGTCCGGCCTTTTTCGCGCAGAATCTGCTGATCGTTCCGGCCTATTTTCTGCTGCCTGCGTTGTGTCACTGGCTGCTGTTTCACACGCGTCATGGGCTGAATATGCGTGCCGTGGGTGAAAATCCTGCCGCTGCCGATGCGGCGGGCATCCCGGTCAGAGCCATACGCTTCTGGTATGTCACGCTGGGCGCAGCACTGGCGGGCGCGGCGGGGGCCTATCTCAGTCTGGCGGTCATTCCGAGCTGGTCGGAGGGCATGGTTGCGGGGCGTGGATGGATCGCGCTCGCTCTGGTCATTTTTGCCGGATTCAGACCGTTCAGTGCGGCGGCTGGCGGGCTGTTGTTCGGTCTCATCAGCGCCATCGGATTTCTGGGGCAGGCGAGGGGGTGGCCTGTCGCCGCGCCGGTCCTGAACATGCTGCCCTATCTGGGAACGCTGGCCTTCATCATGCTACCTGCCGTGTTCAGACGGAAAGGCCGTCGTGGCGGGGAGGCTCCCGCAGCTTTGGGGCTGCCTTATTTCCGGAGTGTGCGCTGAGGCTTTTATCTGGCCCGTAAGTGGGTGCGAATCTCTCCCAGGGAAGAGCCTGAAGAAGCCGCTCCCTGCCGAAACGGTCATGCCGGTATGAGGGGCAGGGTGTTTCCATCAGCGGTTTCCCGTGCTTGCTTGCGATCCACTAACAGGTTCAGGGGTGAAACCATGGTTCAGGGCGACTCTTCCTCAACGCTACGGGTGGCGCTTGTGGGGTGCGGGCATTTCGGACGGTTCCACGCCCTGAAATCAGCCGCGGCGCCCCGGGAGACGCTGGTCGGACTGTTCGATCCGGATCAGACGAAGGCCGAAGCGCTGGCGAAGGAAGCGGGCACGAAGGCGTTCGATGATCTCGACGAACTGCTGTCTCAGGTCGAGGCCGTGATCATCGCGGCACCGGCTGAACTGCATTTCACGCTGGCTGTGCAGGCGCTCCGGGCGGGGAAGCATGTGCTGGTCGAAAAGCCGATGGCGGCGACTCTGGCGGAAGCCGATGAACTGGTCACGCTGGCGAACAATGCCGGGAAAGTGCTGCAGGTCGGACATCTGCTCCGCTACTCGGCGGAATACGAGGCCATCACGACGCGAATCAAACGTCCTCTCTATATAGAGGCGACCCGCATTGCGCCCTTCAAGCCGCGCGGCACGGATGTGTCGGTGATTCTTGATCTGATGATTCATGATCTCGATCTGATTCTCGCCATTGTCGAAAGCCCGATCGCACAGGTCGACGCGATCGGCGCGGCTGTCAGCTCCGAACATGAAGACATCGCCAACGCCCGGGTACGATTCGAGAACGGCTGCGTGGCGACGATCACGGCCAGCCGTATTTCCCTCAAGACCGAGCGCAAGATGCGGCTGTTTTCTGCGGAGGGCTATCTGTCCGCCGACTTCGGTAAACGTGAACTGGTGATGATCGGGCGTGAGAAGGGGATGCCGCTGCCGGGGACCGGAGGCTTTCGACGGGAGGCGGCGTCGTGGAAAGAGCACGATTCTCTGGAGGCCGAGCATCGGGCTTTTGCGGCCTCCTGTCTGGATGGCGCTCCTGTGAAGGTGGATGCACAGGCCGGGCGTCGCGCGCTGGAAGCGGCTCTGGCGGTTGGCGACGGCATCGCAGAATCGCGGCAGAGAATGGAACTTTCGGGTCTGATCGGTGAGTCTTCTTCCTGAGAACGGGAGAAAGAAAAGGCCCCACGAGACAGGCCTTTCGGATGCGATGCGCTTTCTGTAAGGAGGGGCTTGCATAGAGCTGATTTTAAGAACAAAAAAAGAACAGATAGAACTTGAAATCGGCGGCCCCGCTTTGTTTGGCGGAAAGCTGCCGGGTTTAATTCGTCAACACTTTTTTTGTGCTTTTGCCCTACATCTTGTGCTAGCAGTTGGCCTGCATACCGCATATTGTGTCCCCACAACGCGGGACGAAATGTCCGTGTCCTTGATTCTGCCAAAATTGCCTGAGTGCACGGAGCAACCTGAGTGAGCCTGACTACAGACATGTCTGACACCCTCTCCGGTTTCCCCACCAGCCATACCGAGGATGAAGGTTCTCTCTTCGAGCCTGATATGCTGGACGATATCGTGCAACTTGAAGGGCATCATCCTGTCCGCGTGGATCGCTCCCGTGATGCGCTGCTGACCGACTTCGGTCGCGCCACATTGGATAATCGCTACCTTCTCCCGGACGAGGGGTATCAGGACCTCTTCGCACGCGTTGCGTCCTATTATGGTGCAGACGCTGCTCACGCGCAGCGACTCTACGACTATATTTCCCGCCACTGGTTCATGCCGGCGACCCCGGTCCTGTCGAATGGCGGCACCACCCGTGGACTGCCGATTTCCTGCTTCTTGAATGAAGCCTCGGACAGTCTCGATGGCATCGTCGGTCTCTGGAACGAGAATGTGTGGCTGGCGTCCCGTGGCGGCGGCATCGGTTCCTACTGGGGCAATCTGCGCTCCATCGGTGAGAATGTCGGTCGTAACGGCAAGACGTCGGGCGTCATCCCGTTCATCCGGGTGATGGACAGCCTGACGCTCGCGATTTCCCAGGGCTCGCTGCGTCGCGGTTCCGCTGCGGTGTATCTGCCGGTCTGGCATCCGGAAATCGAGGAATTCATCGAGATTCGTCGCCCGACTGGCGGCGATCCGAACCGTAAGGCGCTCAACCTCCATCACGGCATACTGGTCACGGATGCGTTCATGCGCGCCGTGGAGGCTGACGAGCAGTGGGCGTTGCTGTCCCCCAAGGATCATACGGTCATCCGCAAGGTATCGGCGCGGTCGCTCTGGATTCGTATCCTGACCGCACGCATGGAGCAGGGCGAGCCTTACATCGTCTATTCCGACCATGTGAATAATGCCCGTCCGGAGCACCAGAAGTTGGCCGGTCTGGAGGTCAAGACCTCCAATCTGTGCTCAGAGATCACGCTGCCTACAGGGATCGATCATCACGGAAAAGATCGGACTGCGGTGTGCTGTCTGTCCTCGCTCAACCTCGAGACGTGGGATGACTGGCACGATAATCCGCAGTTCATCGAAGATGTAATGCTGTTTCTGGACAATGTGTTGCAGGACTTCATTGACCGTGCGCCGAAGGAAATGCACCGCGCCGCCTATGCGGCGATGCGTGAGCGTTCCGTCGGGCTTGGTGTCATGGGCTTCCATTCCTTCCTGCAGGCCCGGAAGGTTCCGTTCGAAAGCGTCATCGCCAAAGTCTGGAACCGCAAGATCTTCAAGCAGATTCGTGAGCAGGCGGATGCAGCCTCCAAGGCGCTCGCCAGGACACGTGGTGCTTGCCCGGATGCTGCTGAATATGGGTTTGAGGAGCGGTTTTCCAACAAGCTCGCCATCGCCCCGACGGCGTCGATCTCCATTATTGCCGGCAACGCCAGCCCCGGCATTGAGCCGATCACGGCGAACGTCTTCCTGCAGAAGACATTGTCCGGATCGTTTTCTGTCCGTAACCGGCATCTGAAAAAGCTGCTGATTGAAAAAGGGCAGGATACGGACGATGTCTGGTCATCCATCACCCTGAATCAGGGAAGCGTGCAGCACCTCGACTTCCTCACGCAGGATGAGAAGGACGTCTACAAGACCGCCTTCGAACTCGATCAGCGCTGGGTTGTCGAACATGCCGCGGATCGGGCGCCGTTCATCTGTCAGGCGCAGTCGGTCAATCTGTTCCTGCCTGCGAATGTCCATAAACGCGATCTGCACCAGATTCATTTCCAGGCATGGAAGAAGGGCGTCAAATCGCTCTACTACTGTCGCTCCCTGTCCATCCAGCGCGCCGACACGGTCAGCAACGTCTCCCAGAAGCATGAGATGGACCTGAAGCCTCAGGCAGAGAGTGGCGCTGGTCCAAGCAATTACGAGGAATGTCTTTCCTGTCAGTAGGATAAGGTAAAGCTCGGCAAGCCATCTGAACGGGTGTGAGCGAAAGTCGCTCGCACCCGTTTTTGATGTTCTTTCATGGATGAGAAAATCGTCGGTACGATAAAGACTTTTTCTTTTATATTTCTGGAAATTCAGCCGCTGTAGCGTTATCAGTTCTAGCTGAAATGCCGTTGCGCTTCTTTCCGACCATCCTTCCAGACAGCAGGTGCCGTGATGACGACGCAGGAACATGAGAAATTCGATCTTCTGACCGCCAATCCGGTCTATAAGCCGTTCCGCTATCCGTGGGCTTACGACGCCTGGCTTACACAGCAGCGCGTTCACTGGCTGCCGGAAGAAGTGCCGCTGGCTGATGACGTGAAGGACTGGCATCGCGTTCTCAATGATGGCGAGCGTCATCTGGTTACGCAGATTTTCCGCTTCTTCACGCAGTCCGATGTGGAAGTGAATAACTGTTACATGAAGAAATACAGTCAGGTTTTCAAACCGACTGAAGTTCTCATGATGCTGTCGGCGTTCTCCAATATCGAGACGATCCACATCGCCGCCTACAGCCATCTCCTTGATACGATTGGAATGCCCGAAAGCGAGTATTCCATGTTCCTGAAATACAAGGAGATGAAGGACAAATACGATTACATGCAGACCTTCTCGGTCGACAACAAGCATGAAATCGCAAAAACGCTTGCTGCGTTCGGTGCTTTTACCGAAGGGCTTCAGCTGTTCGCTTCCTTCGCCATCCTGTTGAATTTCCCGCGCTTCAACAAGCTCAAGGGTATGGGGCAGATTGTCAGCTGGTCCGTCAGGGACGAAACGCTGCACTGTCTGTCTGTCGCGCGTCTGTTCCGGACCTTCATTCATGAGAACCCGGAAATCTGGACGGATCGGCTCAAGAGTGAAATCACCGAAATCTGCGAGACCATTGTCGAGCACGAGGACGCCTTTATCGATCTGGCGTTTGAAGCCGGTCCGGTCGAAGGTCTGGATGCTGATCAGGTCAAGGCGTACATTCGGTTTATCGCGGATCGTCGTCTGGGACAGATCGGACTTGATCCGATTTATGGTGCGCTTGAGCGGAACCCGCTGCCGTGGGTGGACGACATGCTCAACGCTGTCGAGCATACGAACTTCTTCGAAAACCGTGCGACGGAATACAGCCGCGCTTCGACGGCCGGAACATGGGAAGAAGCGTTTGAAAACGACGTTTTCGGTTGAAGACTGTTTCGCGGTAATCGACTGCAATAAGCAGTAAAAATTTCCGGGTGCCGCCTTTTTCCAAAAGGCGGTTTTCTCTCAGGATTTTTGAAATATCTTCACCAAGAATTCCTTCATGATTTGCGGGACGTTTTCACCCGCAAACACCAAAGTGGTGCGGGCAGCATTGAGTGATGGATTACGGACGCAGATGTGACGATCTGGCGGAGACCGGATCAGGGGCTGACGATAGAGGGAAAACAAGCCGGAATGGCCGTACTCTCACGCGCCGTTTGCTGGCGGACGCCCATTTTGCCTGTGATTACGGCGAGTTTGATGTCGCGCGAGGACTTCTTGGTCTGGCGGAGCGCGTCATGATCGGACGCAATGAGCAGCAGGGCGCATCAGGACGCCGGTTGCTGGAGCAGCTGGTTCTGGGGTTTGAGCGCGTCTGGCGCCTGGAGCATCGTGAGCTGGAAATGCCGCATGCTCTGGATCAGAAACGGTTTGAAAGCCTCAGGGAGATGTTGCTGCACCCCGGAGAGAACAGGATCTGTTCGGATCTTTCCTGAAAAGGGTTGGATCTGTTTATCAGCCAGATCCATTATAGCGTAGTGTTTTGACAAGTATCTTCGCTTGATCAAGCGTTTGGCGCATCTCTTCTCTGAGGTTCAGAGGCAATAAACGAAAAAAAGTTTATGGATACCATAAGGTTTTTTGGAAAATCTTTATCAAAACTGCTTTGGCATTTTAGAAAGACTGAGCTGAGAGACCTATGAACAGTCTCTCAGCTTTCTGCGAGAGCTTCTTCTTCCATCCCGGCTTCATCGGCAGCAAGCTGGATAGGGGTCGGCGGGACGATCGTACGGCGATTGAAAAAGCAATAGACGGTCGGGATCAGCGAACAGAGCGACAGCAGAAGCGGTCCCACGATAAACGCAGCGCCAGCCCCATATAATCCGAAATGCTGAGTCATATAGACCAGTGCCGCAATGTAAGCGCCTGTGCCGACGATATGGGAGTAAAACAGCGCTTTCGGGCGGCCTGCCATATAAAGCAGTGATTCCATCGGGAAGGCGCTGAGCGTGATGATCAGCGCAGGCGCCATCATGATAAGGAGGCTCGCTGATTCCCGATATTTCTTGCCGAAAAGCGAGACGACAGGATGACCGAGCAGCATGATCGCCAGAGCGACGGCGAGCCCGATGCACCCAGCGAGAAAACCGGTCTTCAGCGCCAGCTTCCAGGGGCGCGTGCTGTGCGGATCAAGCCGCATGATCTCCGGATAAAACCCTTTTTCCATCAGCGTGGCGGGTTTGGTCGCGGAATTGATCACCGAAGTGGCGATCTTGTAAATGCCGACTGCCGATGGTCCCAGCATGCCGCCAACGATGACGTTGCTGATCGGCTCCTTGCCCACCGCCAGCGTGGTGTTCAGGTTGGTCGTCCAGATGAAGCTCCAGACTTTCGGCAGTCTGCGCGGAGCGGCAAAAAGGCTCGGGCGCAGGGCGTCGAGCATTCTGTGGCGGTCGAGCACAACGACAGCCATGCCCCACAGGACAAGGTCTCCGGCAATGTCTGCGATATACCACGACAGCAGATAGGCGGGCATGCCCAGCCCGAAAATCCACGCCGTCACCGCGCCCAGCGAACGCATCAGCGGTGTGGCGATCTGCTGGAGGCTGAGCAGGTCAAAACGATCCAGCAGACGCAGCGCGCCAGCTGGCGTTGCGCAGGACATGGTGGGGATGAGCGTGCAGTAGGCGATGGCGAGCGGAATATGCTCCTGTCTCACGCCGAATTTCGTGCCGAAAAAGAACAGGGCCAGCATGGCGCCGATCATGCCGATCACACCCGCGACGGCGTCAATCGCGCAGGCGAACCGGATGGCGAGCCGTGCGGGCAACGTGTCGCCGCGGGTAAGCGCAGGCGCGCCATACCGGATGATCATCTGCCAGCTCTGGGATTTCGTCAGCGCCGACGCGCCCAGCGCATAGGCGTGAATGAGCATGACCGTGCCGAACAGATCGGCGCTCAGTCCACGTCCCGTGCAGACCAGCCCCAGAAGTCCGATGATGCCGCCAAGCAGTTTGGTGGAAGCAAGTTGTCCTGCTTTCTTGACGACGGACCTGAGTATTCCGTCATTAAACCAGTTTTTCACAGCCAATGATCCGAACGATGTCCTGCTTCATCCTGAACCGGGCGCGCTGTAAACCCGGCATCGCCGTGCTTCATGACGGGTGAGGGGCGCAGACGCAACAGGAAACGCCGTCCCACAGGCCGCTCAGGAGGTTCCGAGAACAAGGGGGCGACATAGCCGCGTCACCTCTGCCTTGACCTGATCATAGGAGGGGCGTGCGTCGATCGTCACGATCGGTGCGCCTCCAAAGGTCAGCTTCTGGGTGGCGGCTACCTTTGCCGTGAGCGTCGCCAGATCATGGTCCGGCTTCCGGCTGAGAGCCGTCTGCGGATCGACATCCAGCTTGATCACAAGATTCGGTTTGACGGCGGCCATTTTTTCGTAGAGCCGCAGTTCGCTGCGGGCGAGCGCCGCGACAAAACGGCTGCCGGGACGGCCGGCGGACAGGCCGGGACCGTCATAGAACGCTGGAATCTCGGTCTGGGGGTAACGATCAGTGATGACAGCGACGCCATGTCTTCGGGCATTCTGCATCTTCAGAAAACGACGGTAACGCAGAAGGGAAAACCCGTACACGACCAGAGCGGTCAGCGGGCCAGGAATCTTCTCGCCTTTGGAGCGGGTCTTCTTGGCCTTGCCGGTCAGCAGTTTCTCCAGAGCCGGTCCGATCAGCGGAATGGTGCCGATCCTGCGTCCCAGATCACCCGACCCCAGACCAAGATAGAAGGTCTGGGTCGGTCGGATCTGGTTAAGCTGGGCCGCGAGTTCATTGGAAATGGCGGTTTTGCCAGCACCGTCACAGCCGATCAGGGCGACGAGGGGAGCCAGCGATTTTTCCCGGGAGGCGCTGACTGATCGTGAGGCGGCGTAGTGCTGCGAGACCATGTCGGTCTGACTCAACATGCTGTCTGTCCATCCCTGGCCTGTGCCTGATGGCGGAGGAGAGCCTCCCTGATGCCGTTTTTGGCCTTTTCCAACACCACATCCAGAGGCTCGGTGGCGTCCAGATCAAGGATCGGTGCGCCGTTGAAACTCAGTCTTGGAACGTCCGCGATCTTGCGTTCAAGCGACGCAAGGCGGTGATCGGGTTTGCGGGCGACGGCCGTCTCAAGATCGACGTTCAGGCGGATCACCAGATCCGGCACGGTGCTGGTCATCCAGTCATAAAGACCCCGTTCCTGCATCGTCAGGAACTGCACGACGCCGCTGTTGCGCGCAGAAAAGGTCAGGCTCGGTCCGTCCATTGGTCCCGGCACGGCGACCTGCGGATAGCGGTCCGTCAGAATGCAGATACCCTGTCGGTGCAGTCTGAGCATGCGGCGGAAACGGATGACGCGGCGCATGGAGAGCGCGAACATGACCACGGCCGGGAAAAAACCGATCCTGCGGGTCTGACGGGCGCTGCTGGTGACCCTGACGATTCTGCGGTCCGCTTTCTTGCCCACGAACGGCAGGCGGGCGATCGCCCGACCCAGTTCCCCGCTCTGTTTTCCCAGATGGCAGAGAGCGGTCGGCTGCGTTTCGCGCATCCATGCCAGCAACTCGGTGCCAACAGTCGATTTCCCGCTTCCGTCCGAACCGACGACAGCGATAATGGGGCCTGAGGTAGCCATAAGGCAGCAGTAAGTCCTTTTATGCGGCTCAGGATGAGCGGCACTCTCTGTCATCAATTATACACATGACCGTGTAACAGAAAAATATCGGACGTTATCTGTCGCTGTGTGGAGGCTGCTCTGACGGACGTGATGGCCAGCGTAAAACCGGTTCCGTGCGGCCGTCAGCCGGAGGCTTGTCGCCTGCCCCGGTCGGAGGAGGCGGCTGTCGCGAGAAGACGGGGGCCTCGGGACGATCCGCATTGTGCCAGGGCATCCGGCCCGCTGACCGGTCCACTGGCGGGATTGCGGGAGCCTCCCGTTCCGGGCGCGTTGCACGGAGTTCCGGTGGACGTGGCGGACCGGGTTCATAGGCGTCGGAAGCGCGTAGCGGGGAGGACGAGCCGAAAGACGGGGTCGTCCGTTCCCGACGCATGGAAAATGGTTTTTCGGCCGGTGCGGGCGTCTCGTCAGAAAGGTCATCCGCACGTGTGACAGGAGCGCGTGGCGCTGCTTCCGGATCGGGTTGCACAATGTCCGGTGGCAGGAGCGGTGAGGGGGCCATGCCGGTCGCGCGGGCGCGCGGTGCGGACGTCGGCTGAAATTCCGGAGTGGGAGCAGGCGCCGCCGCAGCGGGCGGGATCCACTCTTCCTGTGGCGCTGACGTCTCGGGCTTCCTGCGGGCTGTCGTCTGCTCCGGAACGAGCGCACCGACACGCATGGTCAGGACGCGGAGATCGGCCCTCGCATCCTCAAGCTGCAATGCGATTTCAGACAGCCGCCCTTTCACGCCATAAACGGCGAAAGGCATCAGCAGAAACGCTACAAGGACAACGATTCCAAAGCCGAGCAGCAGAACCTGCGCCCAGAGTGGCATCCAGTCGGGAATAGCAAGAGACATTGTCAGACAGACGCTCCGGAAGACATTTCTGGCGTCCCTTTACGTCAGGACGTCGGACTTTGCATCATCGCGTAATTTGGTCGGTAACGCCAAGACTAAGATGATCTCGTCATGCAACCAGAAACGCGTCGTGGGAACGGCGGTGGCTTTGTCTGCGAAGACTGTTTTTGAAAGTCATCCGGGCAGCAGACACTGCTATCGTGACTGCGTGCTTTGTGTAGACGCAGCGAGCCGAATCCTGAGTGTGTCAGGAAACGATCAACTGCCTCTGTAGGTTGAATAGGCAAACGGCGCGACCAGAAGCGGCACATGATAATGGCTGCCCGTCCTGCCTTCGCGCGGTGCTGCAATACCGAAAGCGATCGGCACGGTGTCGAGAAATGGCGGGTCGCTTAGTTCAACGCCTTCACGACGGAAATAGGGGGCGACCGCAAACTCCAGCCGGTAGGAACCGGGTTCCAGTTCTCCGAGCGATTTCAGTTCCGGGCAGCGCCCGTCTTCATTGGTGACGCCAGCGAACAGTATGGTGTCACCCCGCCAGAGCGTGACCGACATGCCGACAGCCGGTCGGCCGCTGACCTGATCCAGAACATGGGTTGAAAGACTGCTCATGCTTTCGTCTCCAGTGCTTTCAGAACATCGCGGCAGCGTATGGCGGCGATCTTGTCGATTTCCGCCAGCGCGGCACGGCGCTCCTCATCGGCGGAATTGCGCGTCCGGCGCTCCATTTCGTTGAGAATATGGTCCTTCTCGCTGAGCCGGACACAGATGATGAAGGGCATGTCGAATTTTGCCCGGTAGGCCTCATTGCTCGTCGTGAAGCGGGCATGCTCGGCGGGCGTCAGACGATCAAGCCCTGCGGAAGACTGCTCGTTCTGCGAGGCTGCGGTCAGTGTTTCATCGACCCCGACCTTACGCGCCAGTTCGGGATGCTCGCGGATCAGCCGCATCTGGGCGTCGGACGGCGCATGCGCCACCACGTCACGGAAGGCGGCGAGCAGTGCATCCTCATCCTGAAAAGGCCGCGCCTTCCATGCTTCCTGCGCGATCCATGGCGAATGTTCGTAGAGCGCACCGAATAGCTTCGTGAAGTCGTCCTGATTCAGCGCGTTGATAGAAGTGAAAATGGCGTTCATTCCGGAAAGACCTTGAGCCAGTGCCGGGCGATATCGATACGTCTGGCGATCCAGACCCGGTCATGCTGTTGCACATGATCGAGGAACCGCGCCACGGCCCGGGCCCGGCCCGGTCGCCCGGCGATGCGGCCATGAAGCCCGACAGACATCATCTTCGGTCGAGAGGCTCCTTCTTCCCATAACTGATCGAACGTATCGCGCAGGTAGCGGAAGAACTCCTCGCCTTCTGAAAAGCCGTTATACGCCACGATCTTCATGTCATTCACGTCGAGCGTGTAAGGCACGATGAGCTGAGGTCGGCCGGTCACGGATTCCCATGTGTGATCGTAATAGGGAAGGTCGTCGGCGTAGGAATCGGCGTCATAGACAAAGCCGCCCTCTTCGGCGATCAGTCGGGCGGTGTTCGGACTGGTGCGCCCCTGATACCAGCCCAGCGGACGCTTGCCGGTCAGCGCCTGCTGGAGCGCAATCGCACGCTGGATATGGTGACGTTCAATCTCTTCAGGCACATCCTGATAATCGATCCAGCGCAGACCGTGCGAGGCGATTTCCCAGTCCGCCTTCATCATGGCGAAGACCGCTTCCGGATTGCGCGCCATCGCTTCGGCGACGCCGAAGACCGTGACCGGTAACTCGCGTTCCGTGAACAGGCGGTGCAGACGCCAGAAGCCGGCGCGGGAGCCATATTCGTAAAGGCTCTCCATCGCCATCGCCCGTGCGCCGGGAATGGAGCGTGCGCCGACCATTTCGGACAGGAACGCTTCCGATCCGGCGTCACCATGCAGGACGGAGTTTTCAGCGCCTTCCTCGTAATTGATGACGAACTGCACGGCGATACGGGCCTTGCCGGGCCATTCCGGGTCCGGCGGGTTCGCGCCGTAACCCACCATGTCGCGGGGATAAGTGCTCATGCGTCGTGCGCTTTCAGGGCGTCCGGAAGAGCCCTGTTCCACGCGATCAGCGCCGCATCCACGCCAGCGCCTCGCGGGGTGGCGTAGCCTTCCGCGGCCAGAACGCTTTCCAGCGCGCCAAGCGTCAGCAGCACCTTATGCTTCATGGCGTTATAACCCATCGCGCCGATCCGCCAGATCTTCCCAGCCTGTGGACCGAACGCTGTGCCGATCTCGATCTCGAAATCCTCGCGCATCCGGCGACGCACGGCCTCGCCATTCACGCCATCGGGAATCCACACACCGGTCACGTTCGTCATGCGGTATTCATCATGCCCGAACACGTTCAGCCCGAGCGCTCGCAGTCCCGCCGTCATGGCGGCTCCGGCGGCCCGATGACGATCGAAGCGGTTCTTGAGACCTTCTTCCAGCATCACGCGCCCACATTCACGTGCGCCGTAAAGCATGGTGGTCGCCTCGGTATGATGGTTCAGGCGCTTCTCCGACCAGTAATCCATGACCATCGCCAGATCGAAATAGTTGGAACTGATCCGCGCCCCATAGCCATCATCGGCGTCCGCACCACGGATGCCTTTCTCCACATGGCGGCGGCTGAAGATATGTTCGGCGGCGCGATCGGAAATCGTGATGGGTGCGGAGCCCGGCGGGCCGCCCATGCACTTCTGAAGCCCGGCCGTCACGATATCCAGACCGCAGCCATCCACATCGACCGGCATGCCGCCAAGCGTGGCGGTGGCGTCGACATAGGACAGCACATCATACTTGCGGCAGAGGTCGCCCAGTCCCTCGAGCGGTTGCGCCGTCGTGGTGGAAGTGTCGCCATGGATGCAGGCGAACACGCGCGGCTTGTGTTCCCTGAAGGCGGCATCGATGGCGTCCAGAGAGGCGACTTCGCCCCACTCCAGATCGAGCGTGCGGATATCGGCGCCAATCCGCTCGGCGATCTCGGACAGCAGCAGTCCAAACCGTCCGGCACGCACGATCAGCACCGTCATGCCGGGTTCCAGCAGCGACACCAGCGCCGCCTCGATGCCCGCGCGCGCCGTGCCGTCGATCAGGAACGTCCAGCGGTTCCGCGTCATGAACACTTCGCGATAGAGTTCCATCGTTTCGTTCATGTAGGTCGTCATCTCTGGGTCGAACTGCCCGAGCATGTCCGCGCTCATCGCCCGCAGCACACGCGGATGAACGTTGACCGGTCCCGGCCCCATCAACAGGCGTTGCGGCGGATCGATCTGGCCGAAAACTGGCACGGTCATGCGGAATGTCTCCCTTGGGTCTGGCTGTAATCGTCGGCGAAGAGTCGGACAAATCGGGTCAGCGCGGTGACAGCCTCGCCCACGTCGGCGGGTAGCACGGCTTCCGCCGGGTTGTGGCTGATGCCTTTCTCGCAGCGGATGAACAGCATCGACATCGGGGCCAGTCGCGCCATGATCATGGCGTCATGCCCCGCGCCACTGACCAGCACCCGCGCAGGCTCGCCGGTCACGTCCTGCACGGCTGTTTCCATCAGCGCCATGAGGCGCGGATCGCAGGGGGAGGGATCAAGATCCTCGCGCGGGATGATCTCGATCTCTATGCCGCGACGCTCGGCAATGTCTTTGAGGGCGGCAAGAATGTCGTTCATGGCCCTGTCGCGTGTTGCGATGGTGCCGGCGCGGGCGTCGATGGTGAAGGTGACATCGCCCGGCACGACATTTGTCACGCCCGGCCATGTGCGCAACGAGCCGACTGTCGCCACAAGCCCGTCGCGATCCCCGCCAGCCACGCCAATGCGCTCAATCGCCAGAACCATCTCCGATGCCGCCGTCAGCGCATCCCGGCGCAGCGACATCGCCATGGTGCCGGCATGACCGGCCATGCCATGCAGTCTGATCTCGAAACGACGCTGCGCCGCAATGCCGCTCACCACACCGAGCGCCCGTCCTTCGGCTTCCAGAACCGGACCCTGTTCGATATGCGCTTCGACATAGGCCAGCACACTGTCCTTGCGGCGTTTCGCAGCCGCCATGCCGCGAGGCGTCAGCCCTACACGCGCCAGAGCCTGTTCGACGGTGATGCCGTCAACATCATGCAGTTCGGCAAAAGCGGCGACAGGGTCATCCTCTTCCAGAACACCGGCGATGGAGCGGGTGGTCAGCATGGTGATGGGAAAGCGTGATCCTTCCTCGTCCCCGAAACCGACAATCTCGATGGCGAATGGAAAGCGCTCGCCACGTTCATGAAATCCGGCCACCACTTCGAGCGCCGTTATGACGCCGAGCATGCCGTCGTAGCGACCGCCATCCCGCACGGAGTCCAGATGCGAACCGAACAGCAGCGCGGGCGCGTCCGGCGTGCTGCCTTCATAACGTCCGATCAGGTTGGCGGCGGCATCCTGCCGCACCGTCATGCCCGCCTGACGCATCCAGTTCGAGATGGCTTCGACCGTGGCGATAAAGCCCGGACCAAGCCAGGGACGGAAGAGCAGATCGTTTTCGTCGCTGAAGGGAGGTTTGCCGAGCACATCGCATCGGGCGACAGCGCGTTCTCCTGTAACTGTCCCTGATTCTGTCATGGCTTTTACCATGCCGCGACCCCTCCATCACTGCGCGGATCAGTCGCGCCTTCAATCACGCCATCCGCATGACGGACCAGCGCCCCGGCATGTCCCATCATGGACGTGAAAGGCGCAACCCGTTCGATGGCGTGTCCGGCAGCGCCAAGCTGCGCGATCAGAGCCGGATCGAACCGGTCTTCATATTTCAGCGTCACGCTTTCCTGTCCCCATGTGCGCCCCAGCAGCCAGCGCGGCGCGGTGACGGCGGCCTGAAGACCCATGCCATAGCGGGCATAACGCGAGAACACGGCTGCCTGCGTCTGCGGCTGTCCTTCGCCGCCCATCGTGCCGTACACCATCACGCGTCCGTCGTCGAAGCGGGCCGCGGCCGGGTTCAGCGTATGGAACGGCTTGCGTCCGGGCTTCAGCGTGTTCCAGCCATCTTCCTCCAGACGGAAACTCGCGCCACGGTTCTGCCAGACGATGCCGGTCTGCGGTAACACGACGCCCGAGCCGAACTCGAAATAGGTGCTCTGGATCATGCTGACGGCGACGCCACTGGCATCGACCGCGCCCATCCACACGGTGTCACCCGCCTGCGAAGGATACGGCCATGGTGCGGCGCGTTGCCGATCAATCGCGGCGGCCATGGCGTCCAATGCCGCGGGATCATCCAGCAGATGCTGCGCTTCCACCGTCATGTAGGCCGGGTCGCCCACATGCGTGTCGCGGTAACGGAAGGCCTGCTTGGTGGCTTCGATCAGTCCGTGAATATGCGCGAAACTCTCACCTTCATCAGCTTTCAGCCTGTCGAAGAGTGTGAGGATGAGCAGGGACGCAACGCCCTGTGTCGGAGGGGCCATGTTGTAGAGCGTCGCACCCCTGATCGGCACAGAGAGCGCGGACCGGACCTGCGCCCGATGAGTTGCAAGATCTTCCGCACTGACCGGACTTCCTGCGCTTGCAAGATCGGCGGCGATGCGGCGGGCGAGGGAACCGGTGTAGAAATCCTGAAGACCGGATGAAGCGAGTTCACGGAGAGTCGCGCCGAGAGCCGGGTTGCGGAGGATGTCACCTTCCTCCAGCGGACGACCTTCGGGTTCAAAAACGACTGCATAACCGGGAGCCTGCGTGAGTTCGGCTGATTTCTCGCGGGCCAGCGCGGCGCCTCCTGCCGTGACAGGCACGCCGGCTTCGGCATGGTGAATCGCTTCGGCAAGGATCTGTTGCAGCGGCAGGACGGACCCATTGACTTTTTCCGCCAGTTCCATCGCTTTCGCCCATCCGGAAAGAGTGCCCGCGACCGTATTGGCGGCCAGCGGTCCTCGCCACGGAATGGTTGCGTGTCCAGCCTTTCGATACAGCGGCAGATCGGCGGCGGCGGCGGCGGCTCCGCAGGCGTCAATGGTCTCGGTGCGTCCGTCGGGCCACGTGATGAGCCAGAAGGCGTCGCCGCCGATGGAGGTCATGTGTGGATAAACGACGGCGAGGGCGGCGGCAGTGGCCACGACGGCTTCAAGAGCCGAGCCGCCGTCACGAAGAATGGCAAGACCCGCCTGTGACGCCAGATGGTGCGGTGCGGTAACCATTCCGCGTAATGAACGGGCCGTATGCAGCATCCTGCAGCCACCTTTCCTGTTGCCTGTGGATCAGCGTTTCATGTCGGAGATGTAACTGGAAAAATCTTTATTTGCCAGTTGTCGCCGTGATGAAATGGATGGTTGCCGTGTTCGTGGTCGCCGGAAGGACGAAATGAAGGCGTGGTTCATCCGGACAAGACATTTCTCTCATGGATTTCCGGTTCTGGCGGCGCAGGCTGGAGCGCTGACATGACATTGCGACAATATCGTAACGATCACTTTTTTGCTGGTCTGGAACGAAACCGTCGTGATTCCGGCTTCACTGCATGACATGTCGGATCTCCGGGTTGATACGGCATGCGCAGTAACAGAGACTCAGCCTTTGTCATGCCCCCAGTACGTGACGTCCATGCCGTTCCTTTCGCACTCGCGGGAGATGCGAAGCCCGGAGGTGGCTTCAAAAATACGGCAGATGACATAGGCGGGCACAGCAGACAGCAGGATCACGGTGATGATTCCCAATAGCTGAAATAGCGGCGTGATATGGGCATGATCGAGCGCGTAAGGCGCAGGCAGATCCGTAAAACCACCCGTTCCAGTTCCCCAGTGCAGGAAACCGCCAGCCAGAGAACCGACGATACCGGGTCCAAAAGCGAGAGGGGCCACTTTCGGCTCGTCGATGCGTAGATGCACGAGCACGCGGGAAACAATCACGGCAAGGATCGGTCCGATCACGCCGAAAGCAAGACTTTCCATCGAACCGGCAACGTCAAAAACAGTGCCGGTCATGACGGCTCCGGCAATGGGGCCGAAAAACACCCAGACCGGTTCTCTGAGAAGCGCCGCCAGAGCAGCGCCGCTGACACCGCCTCCCAGCAGGGCGAGGAACACGTTTTTCAGCACGATACCCAGTCCGGTCGGGACCATGGTGATGCCATAAACAGTCTTCCCCGGAGTGATCCATGTCGAGCCGAGCGCAATGAGGGGGATCGCCATGAAAACGAACAGCGCTCCGGAAGCAATGTTGCCGTAATTGCCTGGTTTCGGCTGCACCCCTTCAGGATCGGGGATAAACACGCCAGCCCGCGGTCCCATCCGCCATGCGGTCACTAGCGTCCATGTACCGGTAAAGACGTAAAGCGCGACGGCTCCTTCGAAATCATGCAGGCCGTTATTGGTGAGAGGTGAAAGCGGGCCCCATGTCAGATACGCCGCGAGCGGGCAGAAGATGAGGCCCGTTGCGAGGGACATCACATAGAGCGGCGCACTGCGTATGCGCTCCACCGTTCCGCTGTGAATGAGGGCGACGGTCGCCATGGCGAAGGTCACGAAGAAGACCGAGAAGACCTGCTGCGTATCAGCTCCCGGCACCAGTTTCGGGTCCTGCGCCATGGCCGGGGTGCTCATGGCGGCGCTTCCGGGCCACCAGTCAAGAAAGGCCTGCACGAACGGATGCGGCGTGCCGAAGGCGGTATAGAACTGCCACTGCCAGATGGCGTCACCCACAAAGAACGTAGCGAGACCGCCGATCATGCAGGTCGTTATTTTCTGCACCCAGCAATGCAGAACATTGTCTTTCCGGACCAGTCCGGCATCGACCAGACCAAGGCCGATCAGAACCAGAATCACACTGACGGCGCTGATGACATAAATGAAAGCGGACAGAATATTCGCCGTCGAGACCTGTTCAGGAAACATGGGTGAACCTTTATGAAACGCCGGACTGTCCGGTATGGAGCTTTCTGTAACGCAAAAGCTCTATGCGCAACGGGCAGCCATCTGGCTCAAGCGCCCCGGGGCCAGATGGGTTCCAAAAGGCAGGCTACAGAAAAGCCGCACTCATTTCTTCAGAAATACGTCGAGCTTACGGTCCACGTCCGCAAGCAGAGTACTGTCGCCGTTGCTTTCAAGCGCCGTCAGAGAGCGTTTCATCGCCTGAAGAATATCCGGCGTGACATCCTTGTCCTGAACGGCCTTCCGCCACCATGACAGGGCTTCCTCGACAAGTCCTGCTTCGGCCAATGCTGTCGCGTAATTATGCTGTCCGCGATAGTCGCCCTGTTCCGCCGAGCGCTTGTACCACGTTAGCGCTGCCTGTCTGTCCTGAGGCGCTTCCCAGCCTTCCTCAAGAAAACGCGCATAAAGGTTCATGGACTTGGCATGCCCCTTGTGGGCTGCTTCCCGGAACAGGGCGAATGCCCGGGGGCGGTCGGCGGGCATGCCGAGCCCTCGCAGCACGAGGATGCCCAGATTGTAACGCCCCCATTCATCGCCAAGAGAGGCGGCCTTTTCGTAATGAACAGCCGCCTGAGCCAGATCTTTCTCCACGCCGTGACCAAAGTGATAACAGCGCCCGAGCATGTTGCAGGCAGGCCCAAAACCGGCATTGGCCGCGATTTTAAACCAGCCGACGGCGGCCGCTGGATCACTCTGCATGAAAGTGCTGCTGAGAAGAGCCTGCCCCCACTGCGTCTGGGCAAGGGGATCACCTTTCAGGGCTTCCAGACGGATCTGTTCGATGTGAGCCGGGAGAGGTGTGCGCTCGGCAGGACGCTTTCCTGGAAGCAGGCGGGAAATCATGGCAGGACTCTTGTTGCGAAGGCTTCTCAGTAGCATTGCGTGCGGGATGAGAGCAAGAATTCAGCTTGTCTTATGAAGCGGGCAACAGCCGTGCAGTTGCGGAAAGTCAGACAAGTCGCAATTTGAATGCGGAGGCCTGCTGCACAATACGGGTTCTGTCCCATTGTGCTTTTCTTGAGATGCTGAAGTATAGGCTGTTTTTTGGGGGGCGCCTGTCCGTTATAGGAAGCTAGCTATGGGAAAATGGACACGGTACCACCGATGAGGAGACTGACGGCTCTGGTCATCGTCCATAGGCATTTTCAGGCACAGTCCCAGAGTATCTTGAATTAGATACAGTCAGAATTAAGTGGGCCGATGGATTTTGTCCTAAATGTGTGCCCACGCGTGCCTCGACCGTGGTCAAACACTACGATTGGTCATATGGTTGGGGAATGACGCGTCCTGATCCCTTCACAATTCCCGAGTGGAAAGCGTTGCACCGCGAGGCATCTCTGGTCTGTCAGATACTTGGCTCTGGTGCAACCGCATTAAGTCGTGCGAGTTATGGAAGCGGATTCGGTGAATACTATACTGCCTTCTTCGGACTTTCGGTTGGAATTGAACGGCTGGCAAAGCTTATATTAGTTGCCAATTACGCACTGGAGAATAACGGAGCCCTTCCAGGGCAGTCGGTCGTTCGCAAATATGGCCACAAATTGAGGGAGTTGATAGCGCAAGTCGGTATGATTGCTGAAAAGCGTAGTATCACCGTACCTCACATCGGCCCTGACCATCCTATCTGCACTGCTGTCATAAACTGCCTTGACGCATTCTCGGATGCCTCCAAGGGCCGCTACGCCAACTTCGAGGCGATAGGCAACCCTTCATTTGACCCAGCAAATGAGCCCGTCAACAAATGGTGGACCGAGGTTGTTGAGCCAATTCTCGATAATCATTATCGAGGGAAGAAAGGTGAAGCTGTTGTAAAGAGACGCGCAGCTCAATTCGGAGCGATGGCCGATTGCTACATGTTTGTCCTGTTCACAGATGAGACCGGCAACGTGATGTCGGACGCGACGACTGCTTCCGAACGCACTGGACAGACGAAATGGGCGCAGAAGTACGGACGCTTTTACACGCTTTCGGTTGTCAGATGGCTCTCCTACATTTTCGACGAAATGACCCACATGGCTGGCTATCAACCGGGGCTGGAAAGCCTATTCGGACACTATGAATTTTTCCGAACTTACATGGTCAATAACCATTTCTTACTGAAACGCAAGGTCTGGCCTCTTACCTAGATTTGATACGGTTTGGTGCTTGGTAGAAGTGATTATGTCACTTTTGCGGAGTATCTGTAGTAGGTTTGATTTTCGGCGGGATTGATCCAGACATTGCCTTTTCCCGGCTCGGTTGATCTGCTGCTCCGCTCGCGCGGCATATCTGATATTACGAGAATACAAATTTAAAGGGACAACCATATTTAATGGGCACCTGCACACGAAATGTTCCCATCTCCATTTAGTGTCCGGTCTGAGAATAGTGATCTTGTAAGTTTAATGACCAATATGAGGCGGTTAGAGACAGTCAGTTATTTGACGTTGCTCGGACGGGTGCCGAGCGATAGCAATTTTACTAACCTGTGTTTCTATTCGGGCACCCTACGCGGCCTCACCTTGCAGAGGGACCTGAGATTAAGTCAGAAAATTTCTACCTGATCGTCAGAATCGGAATATGAGCAGGCAGTATAGCTAAAATACGTCTATTTGGCTTATAATCGGATTTAGCCATTTCCGAGAGACTTAAAATGTGTTTTATCTTTTTAACCTATTCGGGTGTGACGGCGATCTCCCCTAGAAGAGCGATCGCCGCCGTTTAATCACGAAGTGTAAGGTACTCACATGATTCTAGGGCCTGTTAGGCCTTGAATGACGGAACGGATTGCATAGCTGTTTATGATGAGCATGATGCAGTCTGTCTTTTCCGATACCGCATGGTCCGTCTGGGAGCCTTTGATCG
>NZ_JAAABN010000023.1 GCF_011516765.1 Acetobacter sicerae
AGGTGCAGAGGGCGCTGGTGGAGAAAACCACCGCAGCGCGCTCACAATGACCCGCGCTCCATCACGAACAATACGCGATCTGATGCGCCGGTTCGCACCTATGGGCTGGACTGCGCGGGTTGGCAGAGGTGGCCACGTCAGATGGCAGCACGAAACGGGCGCTTTGTATTTCTCGGCGGCGACGCCCGGTGACTGGCGTGTCGTGCGGAATATTGAGGCAGGGTTGAAACGAGCGGCGAGGGGTGGGTGATGGCAGGGCAGAAACGCAGGGTGGTCATTCGACAGGCTGACGATATGGGGCCGACACCGGAGAGGGCGGGGAAATCAGATTTTCGTCCGGCAGGAGGTGCTGTCCGCAAAAACCCGCCGATCGACAGGCTTGTCACATCCGGGCAGATCAACGCGGTCCAGTATAACGACGCGCTCCGGTGGCGGCAGGAGTTCGAAAAAGCCTACGCGGGATACGTCGATCATGCGAGCGATTACGTTTCGCCAGAGGACGGACGGCACGATCCGATGACGTGGCGCATCATGTGCATGGACAGCGGCGTCTGGCTGGGCGAGATACGCGACAAAATCGGAAAGCGATCCGACGCGCTGCTGGTGTGGCTTCTGATTGGCGAGATGTCGTTTGTGGATATTGGAAAGAAGTTACGGCCCGAATTGGCTGGCTGGCGTCAGAAAGAGAGGGCGAATGCGCTCTGCATCTCCGCGATAGAGCGGCTATCCGAGGTGATGTGTGAGATGCGGGAACGTTCAGCTAAGGCCAAGCGTGAGAAGTCCGAACATGAAGAGCGGATGGAAAGATGGCGTGCGGCACATGCCGATCGAAAGCGCTTGCAATCCATCAACGAACATGAGATAAGTTGTGTAGTTTAGCATTTCTACGTTTAAAGCCATCCTGCAGGGTGGCTTTTTCTGTTTCTGGGGGCTGCTACCTTTCCGCATCTGACCCGGATGCGATAAATCCCGAACCTCTCTAAGCGAAACGATCCCAGAACGCGTAGGCGTGGCAGTCGTTCGTGGTGAGCAAACCGCGCAGCCTGAAATTTTAAGCGGTAAGGCGGGAAGGGTTTCAATTTGGTGGAGAACGGATATGGCCGGGAAGAAGGCGGCCAAGAATAAGGCTGTGCCTACAGAAACAACACCCTCTACGCGCGACGCGAGAGAGGTTTTCTTAGCGCACTTACGAGAAACGGCTAATGTTTCCGCGTCTGCGCGTGTGGCGCTGCGTGACCGCAGCACGCTTTACCAGTGGCGCGAGACTGACGCGGCCTTTTCCGCCGCATGGGATGACGCGATTGATGAGGCCACGGACGCGCTTGAGCAGGAGGCTCGACGCAGGGCTATTGAGGGGGACGAGGAATACGTTGTCTCTTCCGGGCAGGTTGTGCGTGGACCGGACGGTGAATTTCTAAAAACCCGGAAGCGGTCCGACGCGCTCATGCAGATGCTCCTCAAGGCCCATCGTCCAGAGAAATACCGCGAACGCCATGACGTTCGCCAGTCCGGCGCAATAGCGATCAACATCACCCCGGATGACGCTGATCTCTGATGGTCGCCAAACTGAATCCGAGGCAGAACGAGGCGAATAAACTCCTCGGGTCCGCGGCTACGCATATTTTGCTGAGGGGCGGCTCTCGATCTGGGAAAACATTTCTCCTCATCCGGGCAATCTGTATCCGTGCAATGCGTGCGCCGGAAACACAGCACGGAATTTTCCGACATCGTTTCAATGCTCTCAAGGGCACAATTATCCGGGATACATTCCCAAAAGTAATGAAGCTATGCTTTCCGGGTGTTCCTTACGCAGTGAACCAGACGGACTGGTTTGTAGAGTTTCCGAACAAGAGCCGGATTATTTTCGGCGGACTGGACGATAAGGAGCGCACCGAGAAGATCCTCGGTTACGAGTTCGCCACGATCTACATGAACGAGGCCAGCCAGATTGCCTACGGCGCTCGTAATATGCTTGTGACGCGACTGGCGCAAAAGTCCGGTCTGGCTCTCAAGGAATACATCGACGCCAATCCGCCGACGACATCGCACTGGCTCTACCAGCTATTCGAGCAGAAGATCGAACCAAAATCTGGCGAGCCGCTACCAGATCCGGACAATTACGTCACAATGCAGCTCAACCCGGATGCGAACCGGGAAAATCTATCTCCTGAATATCTGGCCCAGTTGGAGGCGCTTCCTGAGCGCGAACGGCGACGGTTTCTATATGGAGAATATCAGGCTGCGATTGACGGTGCGTTCTGGAACCTCGACAGTTTCAAACGCGACAGCGCTGTCACTGACGAAAATTTTGCGTCCGTAAGAGATTCTCTTTCTCGCATTGTCGTTGCTGTAGACCCATCAGGATGCTCTGGCGACGAAGATATCCGCTCGGATGAGATAGGGATCAGCGTTTCAGGCCTAGACTGGGACGGCGGCATCCACATTCTTGAGGATGCATCAGGCCGATACAGCCCTTCGCGATGGGCCTCTCTGGTCATCCAGCTCTTTGATAAGTGGCAGGCCGATCTGATAGTGGCAGAACGCAACTATGGCGGCGCTCTGGTGGAGAGTAACATTCTCGCTGCCAGAAACTCTGCCCCCATCAAGATCGTGACCGCTAGCCGGGGTAAGCACATACGGGCCGAGCCGGTTGCTAATCTCTATGAGATGGGCCGCGTGGTGCATCATGGAAGATTCCCCGATCTTGAAGAACAGCTTTGCCAGTTTTCTAGTGCAGGATTCCAAGGCTCTAAGTCTCCCGACCGAGCTGACGCAATGGTCTGGGGTATAACTGAATTGGCTCTGGGTGAAGACGATTGGACCTCAATTTACGCACGATTGGCTGACTGATGCCCCCCCGCAACAGAAAACGCACCAACGCCCGGTCAGCCCAGACGCGCGATGGCTATATCAATCCCGCCACGCGCACCGGTCGGTATCAGGACAACCTCGCAAGTGCTGGCCATTACGCGTTCAAATTCTGGACCCGAAACCGCGTCCAGCTTGAGGCCGCCTATCGCGGGTCGTGGATCATCGGCAATGCTGTAGATTGCGTCGCTGAGGACATGACGCGTGCCGGGATTGATATTGTCGGTCTGGAAGATACAAAGCGTGAGAATGAGGTCCAGGCTGAATTCAGCCGCCTTGGAATATGGTCGTCGTATTCTGATGTAATCAAGTGGTCTCGTCTTTATGGAGGATCGCTTGGGATCTTGCTGGTGGACGGACAGGATGTTTCTACCCCTCTCAACCTTGAGGCTGTGGGGAAGGATCAGTTCCGCGGAATTTACGCGATAGACCGCTGGATTACTCAGCCGGACTACGAAAACTGCATTACTGACATTGGCCCGCAAATGGGTAACCCTGTTTATTACCAGATCGTTCCCGGTATTGGACCGTTGTCAGGAAAATACGTTCACCACAGTCGCGTCATCCGAATGGATGGTATCAGGCTCCCGATCTATCAGCGCCAATATGAGAATGGATGGGGAATGTCCATCGTAGAACGCATTTTCGACGCGCTCACAGCATACGACAGCGCAACAATGGGTGCGGCTCAGTTGGTCTACACGGCTCGTCTGCGCGTGATGAAGGTGAAGGATTACAAAAAAGTCCTCGGCGGCACTGATGATCGCGCAAAACGTGGCTTGAATGCACAGATGGATAACATCCGGATGTGGCAGACAAACGAAGGCATGACGGTCATCGATAGCGAGGATGACTTCAATGCAATCACCTACGCCTTTGCTGGCTTGTCAGATATTCTGACGCAATTCGGACAGCAGATCAGCGGCGCAATACGCACCCCTATGACGCGCCTGTTCGGGCAGTCCCCTGCTGGTTTCAGCACCGGAGAAAGCGACCTTCGGCAGTATCACGAGGGCATAGCCCAACAGCAGGAAATGCAGCGGCCTGACGTGCATAAGGTGCTGGATCTGGTCTGGCGCTCAAAATATGGCACGCCCGCACCGGAGGAAATGTCATTCAAGTTCGCGCCATTGATGGGCATGACGGCTGACCAAAAAGCTGAGATGGCAGCGCAGAGGACTAACTCTGTGGTCGCGGCGTTCAGTGCAGGGCTGGTAGGGGCTGGAACGGCTCTGAAGGAGCTGAAGGCAGGCGCTGAATACGATGGCGCTTGGAACACGATTTCTGAGGACGAGATTGCCGAGGCTGAGAATGAGCCACCGTCACTTTCGGAAACAGCTTCGACCTCAGAGGGAGCGGGTGAGCCTCTCGATCAGGATGCTTTAACATTGCCAGTAGCGGAACCGTCCTCGAACCGTGAGGCATAACAATGCTCATCCGCACGACTGATCAGGCCGCCCCGCAGTCAGCGTTCCAGCCGACGCGGAGGTTGACACTGTTCTACGAGAGGTCACTTCGAAAAATTGCCAGACAGATAGGGGATTTGACCAGTCTGTATGATCCTGGCGGCGACCAGGGGGTTTCCCCCCTTGTTTCCGCCCTGCATCGATATGAAAGACTTTTGGAGCCGTGGGCCGAAACAACAGCGGCGAGGATGCTCTCCGACGTAAGTCGCGTGAATAGCCAGCACTGGAAGCAGTATTCCGAACAGATGGGCGTTGAGCTCCGGCGCGAACTGGAGAACGCTGACACAGGTCGGGTTATGCGGCAGTTGCAGGCCGAGCAGGTTGATTTGATTACGTCACTCCCCCGTGAAGCGGCTGAGCGGGCTCAGAAAATCGCTTCTGAAAGTCTGATAACCGGAGCCCGGTTCAGTGAACTGCGGGACGAACTACTGAAGACAGGAGAGGTCACGGAAAGCCGGGCCACGCCCATAGCGAGGACCGAGACTTCAAGAGCGTCCTCGCTTCTAACGCAGGCGCGCGCACAGGCGATTGGTTCACCCGGCTATATCTGGCGCTCTCATCGCGATAACAGGACACGCCCGAGCCATCGCGAAATGAATGGGCAGTTCGTTGCATGGGAAGAGCCGCCAACGCTGGACGGTCTCACCGGTCATGCAGGGTGCGTCCCGAATTGCAGGTGCTTTGCTCGTCCAGTATTGCCCGACGCCTGATCAGAGGCGGTTCAGAAGATCCGGCGGTGTTCGATCATTGTCTGGCCATTCTTCTTCTGTGATCTGACCGGTTACGAGGGAGAGCATGGCACGCGCATCATCGTTTGTTCCGGATAATTCAACCAGCTTTCGCCACCATTGAACAAGAAGCCACGCGGCTTCGAACTCTGGTGATTCCTTTCTGCTGAGCAGAACTTCCAGCGGCATACCTTGCGCATTCTCGTTGGCAGTGAAGCGCAGTTCTTCAACAACCCAAGCAATATCGATGGGTTTGGGATTTTCATTGGTCATGCGTATCCATACCACCGATTTTGTCCCGTCGCGCGGGAACGATCTCTATTCTGTCGAAAAAATTGGCGACACGAGGGAATTGCTTCCCGATGGGTCATTGCTCTGCCGGGACGTGCCAATCGCCCGAACGGGGACGATGCTCTACGACGAGAGTGAGCTTCTCGACCAGAATGGCGAACGTATCGGCTCATCGCCCGATGGCGTTCTAAAGGTCCATCGGGATGAGAGCGATCTTTTCAGGCCGGAGACGATCCAGTCGTTTGAGGCCGCTCCCGTCACTCTGAAGCATCCTCCCGTTCAGATGACGCCGCAGAGTTACTCGGAATATTCCAAGGGGAGCATCCGGAATGTTCGGCGCGGAGAAGGTGGGCTCTCCGACTATCTCATCGCCGATCTTGTTGTTCGTGACCAGAGCGCCATCGATGCGATCAATCGCGGGATGCGCGAGGTCTCGCCCGGCTATGACGCGGACTACGAGCCTGTTGAGGGCCAGATAGGTCATTACCGGCAGAAGAACATCATCGGAAACCATCTCGCCATTGTGGACCGGGGCCGTGGTGGCCGGACGGTCAGAATTGGTGATTCAGAAGGACCAGTTATGGCTTTCAAGAAAAAATCATGGGGCAGCAAACTGATGGCCGCCCTTCAGACAAACGATGCTGACGGTGTCGAAGAGGCTATCCGTGAAGGTGCCGATGAATCTCCGGAGACGCGAGTTGAGCCTACGCTTGACCGCACACGCGACGAAGAGACGGCCCCTGACCCGATGGCCGCCTGCATGACGGCGATCTCTGGCCTCGGTGAAAAAATCGACGCGCTACCTGCTTTGATTGCTCAGGCGCTCAAGGCGACCGCCGACGAAGATGGCGCTGGAGGCGGCGAGGAGACTGAGAAGGATGACGACAAGGACGCCCAGACTGAGACTGAGGACGAGGCAGAAATGCTTTGCGATGATGGCAAGCGCGCCCCGACTGGAGATGCGGCTTTTGTTGCTGTGCGTCAGCACACGTTGAGCGCCGCAGAAATCTTGTCGCCGGGCCTTATGATCATGACGACCGATGGCGCCGCCAGTGCAAAAGACAAGCGCGCGGCCATCGACGGCATGCGTCGTCAGGCTCTGGAGAACGCCATGCGCGACCCGGCAAAGGCGAAAGTTATCTCCGACACTCTCGGTTATCGCAAACTGACGCCTCGGACCATGACGAGTGATGCTCTGTTCAGCACGTTCAACGCCGCCAGCGCCGCAGTGAAGAACGCGAACAACCTGGGTGGCAAGGGCTCCTATGGCGGTTTCAAGTCCTTCACTGAGGATCGGAGCGGCACCAGCCCTGCATCCATCAATGAGCGCAACAAAGCGTTCTACAACCGCAAGAAATAAGAGGCTCCAATGGTTTCTTACCTTTACCGCATGGACACGTCCTACGCGGGCGACATGACGCGTCAGCCTGCTCCAGGCGACATTGAGCAGCTTGCTCTTGATCCGACCGTTGACTGGTCCACTTATGGCTTTGGCCGCCCCGTTGTTCTGACCAGCGATGGCAAGGCGACGCTGCCAACCGCAAGCACAAAGTCTTCTGATATTTATGGGATGCTGGTGCGGGCATATCCCGGCTTTGCTGTGGCGAACACTGGAAACGCTGCGTATCCTCAGATCAATGGTGAGGCATATGCTGTAGCCCGGCGCGGTTTTATGGCCGTCCCGCTTCAGGGCAGCACGTCAGCGGCAAAAGGGAGTTCGGTTTACGTTCGCGTTGGCGGCGTGACGTCTCCGTCTGTCCTCGGCGCGGCTGAAGCTGCGGCTGATGCCACGACCGCCTCCAACACCCCCGCTCTGACAGGGGCCAAGTTCGTCGGCCCAGCCGGGACTGATGGCATTACCGAAATCTCCTTCGATTTCCGGGCTTCCTGACAGAGGGCCCCGATCTTTTCAGACGGAATCACCAAATGAACAATCGATACGGTAACGCGCCGACAATCCGTCGCGTGCGAACGACTGACTCGGCATTCACCTATGACGCAGCCACTATGGACAGCGTCGGGAACTTCTTCATCGGCGAGCTTGAGCGCCTTGACCCGAAGATCCACGAACCTCTCGCAGCGGTGACGTGGGGCCGCGATATCGATCTGCGCGAGGACGTTGGTGTAGGCGACGAACTGTCGTCCTTCACGCAATCCTCTTTCGGGTCTGTCGGCGGTATCAACCCGGCGGGGCTAAACTGGATTGGCGACGAAAGCACCAGCATCCCGGCTGCGACCGTTGACATCAACAAGGTTGCTCAGCCCCTACGCCTCTGGGGATCGAATCTGTCCTATACGATTGTGGAGCTTGAGCGTTCCATGCGTCTCGGACGCCCGATCGATGCGCAGAAACTGGCCGCGATTAATCTGAAGCACCAGATGGACATCGACCAGATGGTCTATAAGGGTGACTCGGACACGTTTAGCGGCGCTTATGGCCTGATCAACAGCCCAAAAGTTGCCGCGCAGACGGCTCTTTCTGCGACGTTCACGGCCTCAACCGCCGATGTCATCCAGTCAGCAGTCAATGAGGCGATGACGGCGGTCTGGAAACAGTCCGGTTACGCTGTCCTCCCGAAGAAGATTCTCCTGCCGCCTGCCCAGTATGCGCAGCTTACCCGCGTCAATAGCAGCGCAGGCACGTTCTCCATTCTTCAGTATCTGAAGAAGAACAACGTGACGACGAATGCGAGTGGCGAGGAAATCGAAATCCTGCCCTGCAAGTGGCTGACTGGAGCAGGTGCCAGTGGCTCTGACCGTATGGTTATCTATACGCAGGATGAGAATTACGTCCGCTACCCTCTCGTCCCGCTCCAGCGCTCGCAGATCACGCCGCAGGATATCTGGCTCCGCACAACCTACTGGTCTCTGCTGGGTCAGGTTGAATTCGTCTATCCGGAAACCGTCGGCTATCAGGACGGTATCTGATGACCCTCGCCCGCGTGGTGCGTCCGTTCCATCTCTCACGAGATGGGCGGAGTGCGCGATATCTTCCCGTCGGGCTGCATGATTTCACGGATGAGGAGATGCTTCATCCATTCGTTCGTGAAAACTGCCTGTTCTTTTCCACACTGGGGCCGAAAGAGAATGAATCCGTTCGAAACGAAACCGATGGATCAGATCTTCCCGCATTGGGGACCGCAGAGGTGGCCGGAAATGAACCGGATGCACCCAAACCCTCACGAGCACGAAAAGGAAATAACGCCGTGTGATTTTCTGGGGTTATTCCCAGAGTTTTCGGACACGGCGTCTTATCCACCCTGTCGTATCGAAACACTTATCCATCTCGGCCGGAAATTCGTTTCAGCTGAGAGGTGGCAGGACAGTTACCGATACGGGGTCTGTCTGGTGACAGCGCACCAACTCGTTCTGTCACAACAGGCAGCGCGTTCGGCGGCGGTGGGCGCTACTCCCGGAATGGATGTCGGCATTGTCACAAGTAAGAGCGTGGGCAGCGTCTCAAAGAGCATGGATGCGTCTATCGGCTCCGTAGACGGTGCTGGACCATGGAATATGACGATCTATGGGCGCCAGTATTGGCAACTGGTCCAGATCTATGGATCTGGGGGGATGCAGTTTTGAAGCCGGGCGTGACGGCAAGCAAGGATCGCGTTGCTGAAGTGATGAAGGCCGTCAAGGATCTCACGCTCAAACGCGTCATGATAGGTATCCCGGAAGAAGAAAGCGCCAGACCGGATGATGCAGAAGCGAGTAATGCACTCATAGGCTACGTGCAGGAAACCGGATGCCCTGAAAGGAATATTCCCGCGCGCCCCTTCCTTGTTCCCGGCGTTCAAAGCGTTACGGAAGACGCAATCAAGCGTCTAGCTTCTGCCGGGAAGAAAGCGCTGGAAGGCGATGCGCAGGCAACTGAGATTGCCCTCAATAGTATAGGCTTGAATGCATCTGGTGCTGTTAAGGACAAGATGGATGTAGGGCCATTCAAGCCGCTTGCTGACGCAACGCTTGAGGCGCGGATCAGAAGAGGAGGTGGCTCAGAGGTTGGAGCAACCGAAGAGTTGGAGCGCCGCAAAGGAGGCCTTCCGCCTTCGACCGATCTGGCTCAGCCACTGATAGACACGGGCAATCTTCAGAACTCGATCACATACGTCATCCGGGATACGAGGACGAGACGCGATGGCTCTTCTTGATGTTACCGATGTTCTGGATGATCCGGATTTCTGGTCGAATATCACGGTCGAGCGCATTCAGAGTGGAGTGGATGCACGCGGCGAAACGGCCCTGACGAGAACCCAGTTTCCAATACTTGGGTGCGTCCAGCCGATCTCAACGCAGGAGCTTTTACGCAGCCCGGATGCGGAGCGACTGAGAGGAGGCATCACGGTCTATGCCCGTTTCGGCTTCATATCCGGCGACGGGCCGATGAGCGCCGACAATATCATCGTTGGCAAAACCCGATACACTGTCATCAGCACTAATGACTGGGGGGCATACGGCAGCGGATATACGCAGGCGCAATGCGCCCTGTGGGGCTTGCAGGCCGATAGCGTCAACAGCGAATACGCACCATGACCGGAGAACTCCTTCCAGTCACAGAAACGCATTGCGAGCAGGACCGTGACCTTGATCTCATAGTAGGTGACTTCATCGCCGCCGTATCAGGGCTGGACCGGTCGCTCGTTCGACGGCGATGGCAGATCGTTCCGGCCAAGCAGCCCGACCGCGAGGTAAACTGGTGCGCTGCCTCAATCACAGATGAAGACTTCGACCAGTATGGGGCGCAGGAACTGTCTGGCGACGGCCCGCTTGTGGCCCATCAGCATGGCACTCTGTCTGTCCTCGCATCATTCTACGGCCCTGACGCCACACTTTACGCCAGACGGTTCCGGCAGGGCGTTCTGATCTGTGGGAACAGGGCGATCCTTTTTCAGAACGGGATGGCGATACTCGATATGGGGAGCATTGTTCGCGTTCCATCTCTCGTCAATCAGGGGTGGCTCCCGCGCTCGGACCTGACGTTTCGGCTGCGCCTGCATGAACAGCGATCCTACGCCATTCAATCAGTCCTCACGTCTGATGGAACAGTCCAGACCCATCCCGGTAACGACACGATTATCATTGCAAACTTCAACACGGAGAACGCCGGATGAGCACTTCCGGACTGCCTGTCTCGGATATCGTCAATGTGACGATCACGCTTGAGCCGACTGCTACGGCTACGCGAAATTTCGGGGCTCTTCTTATTATCGGATCATCTGGCGTCCTCACAGCGAGTGAGAATGTCCGCCAGTATGCGTCTCTGGATGAGGTCGGTGAGGACTTCGCCACGACGACGCCAGAATATGCGGCGGCAACGGTTTTCTTCGCACAGTCACCCCACCCCTCGACGCTCTACATTGGCGAACAGCAGGAAACGGAGACTGATCCGACTGTTACGATCGCCCGTCTCGCTGCCGCCACGGGGGACTGGTATGGATGCGCGTTCACTGAAGCGACGATGCCGACTGATACGGCAATGGTGACTGTAGCCAAGCAGATCGAGGCTCTCAATCCACCTCGCACTCTGTGGGTAACGGCACAGGAGGCTGGGGCGATTGACGCGGCCTCAACCACCGATCTCGCATACCTTCTCTCGAAGGCGACGGTTACGCGAACCTTTGTCCAGTATTCGTCATCCTCTCCGTATGCCGCCATTTCTGCTTTTGGCCGCATCGCGACCGTGGATTACACGGGCTCCAACACCACGCTGACGCTCATGTTCAAGACTGAGCCCGATGTGACAGCGGAAACGCTCACCAGCACGCAGGCATCCGCGCTAAAAGCAAAAAACTGCAACGTCTACGTCAACTATCAGAATGGAACGGCAATCCTCCAGACTGGCGTTATGGCTGACGGAACATGGGCTGACACGCGCATCGGTGCTGACGCTTTCCAGAACGCTCTTCAGGTTGCGGGCTTCAACACGCTCTACACACAGCCGAAGATTGCGCAGACTGACGCGGGGATGAACATTCTCGAAACCACATATGACGCACAGTGCAGTGTCTATGTGCAGAACGGCTTCTTTGCCCCCGGTGTCTGGGATGGACCGACAATTGGAGCACTCAACAGCGGTGATACCATGCCGAGCGGCTATTACATCTATCGGCCTGCCATCTCCACACAGAGCGCCGCCGATCGTGCCGCGCGGAAGGCCGTCACGATGCAGATTGCCTGCAAGCTGGCCGGAGCCGTGCATTCATCCAACGTCATCGTCAACATTGTGAACTGAGGCTGAACAATGGCTACCGGTAGCACTTATTCTTTCATTGATGTCTCAGCCTCCATGGTGGGGCCGGGCATCTCGACCTCTCTCGCTTCGGAAGCAGCGGCAGCGGAAGAAGGTATTTCAATCTCTCTTGCAAATCCGAAGAACAATCTGACGACCGGCGCGTCGGGCGACTGGATGCACAGCCTTCACGCGGCGAACAATGGCGGCGTGACGGTTCGGCTCCTGAAGACCTCTCCGGTCAATGCGAAACTGATGATCGCCTACAACGCTCAGCGCATATCTTCCAGCCTGTGGGGCAAGAACACGATTACCGTCACCCAGAACGTGTCGGGAGACAAGGTTGTCTGTAACGGGATCGCCTTCCGGCAGGCTCCTGATCTGGAATACGCGACAGACGGCGGAACTGTGACGTGGGCGTTCGACGTTGGTGAAATCATCGAATATCTGGGGACATACTGATGACTGAGATCGAACTATCGGGCCGGATCTATCACACCGGCAAGCTCGATGCGCGCAGGCAGTTTCATGTCGCACGCCGACTTGCCCCGGTCATCGCGGCAATGGCCGATGCCGCGGCGTCAATCAATGACCTCAAGAGCGTGGCTGCATCTATCGATCTGGAGAAAATCGCCGGGGCAGTCGCCGCGCTCTCTGACGCGGATGCTGATTACATCATGGATAATTGCCTCAGTGTCGTGACATACCGCGATCAGGAAGCTCAGCGTGATTTCAAGATCATGCCTCGTCCGGGCGTCGTGCAGTTCGACTTTGTGGGGCTTCCTGAAATGCTCCAGTTGGCGGCTGCCGTTATTCAGGAAAACCTCGCGGGTTTTATGCCCGCCAGCGGCCAAGGTTCGAACGAACCGGCGCTGGCCTGACCTTCGAGACAGTCTCTCTGCCCAATGGCGAGGATTTCCTGATGAGGCCTGTTCTGGCGGGCCTTTGTCACATGGAGAGCCTGACGGATGGTGCGCTGATGCTGGAAGACGTGTTGGCGATGAATGACGCGCTTGACGTGAAACTTGAGAATGAAGCCCGCGCTCACAGGGCATTGAAAGCGAAAGATGGCTGACGCTGGCGTAATCAAGGAATTTTTGGTCAGTCTCGGCTGGGCTGTTGACCGGCAGGGACAGCAGAAATTCGATGACGCGATTGCTGGAGCGAAAACGGCAGCCCTTGCGCTTGGCGCAACCTTGGCTGGCGTTGTCGCGTCTGTCGGGAAGGTGGCTCAGGCCTACGAGCAGATGGGCTATGCGGCCCAACGCGCACAATCATCTGTCTCCGGCATGCAGGGTTTTGCTTACGCTGTCTCTCAGATGGGAGGCAATGCGCAGGCTGCGGCGCAGTCTCTCCAGAGTATGGGGAATTTCCTACGCTCATCGCCGGGCGCGGCGTCTTTCCTGTCCCGCCTCGGCGTTCAGGCGCAGGACGCTCACGGCAATCTACGCGACACCTCGGCTATTATGGGCGATCTGGCGGCTAAGTTCCGCTCCATGCCTTACTGGCAGGCAAAATCCTCCGCTGGCGTCCTTGGGATAGACGAGAACACGCTTCAGGCAATGATACGCGGCCTTGGTCAATTCTGGCCGGAATATCAGCGCGTTTACAAGATGGCGGGAATTTCACAGGAGCAGGCAACAAAAGCCGGGGCTGGGTTCATGCAGCAGCTTCGGAGCCTCGGTATCGTCCTTCAGGCGCTCCGGGATAAAGTCGGCATCTCTCTGATGCGGGGCGTCGGCGGTGATATCGCTCGCCTTCGCGCGCTGATCCTATCCAATTTCGGCAGGATATCCGGGGCAATCGAGACAGCGGCACGGGTCGTGCTGAGTCTAGGCGAGGCTTTGATGCAGCTCCTTTCGCGTGGCGGCGAAATCATGGCGTCGCTCTTTGACTGGTTCACGCATCTGGACCGTGGAACGCGCCAGTGGATTGTGGGGCTTGGTCTTCTGGCCTTGGCGTGGAAGGTTATGAATACGGCGTTCATGGCCACCCCTATCGGGCGCGTCATCGCACTCGGATTAGCTATTCTGGCCCTCTATGACGATTACAAGTCGTGGCAGAAGGGCGGAGAGCATCTTGTTGATTGGGCCAAGTGGAAGCCGGGCATTGATGCGGCGGTTGATGGCATAAATGCCCTGGGCGATCTGCTCAAAAATCTGTGGCCTGACGTAAAACCCTACATGATGCCGATTGTTGATTTCGTAAAAAATGAAGTCGTCGGAGCATTCACCGAGGCGCGGGACGTTCTTGTCGGGATGGCTAAACTCGCGGATGACGTTGTTCGTGGTCGGTGGGGGGCTGCCAAAAAAGACGCATCGAGTATCTGGAAGATAATGCAGGACAATGACGCGGCAACGGGTGCCGACATCAAAAACACATGGAATGAGGAAGGCGGCCTGATCCGGAACGCCCAGAAAAAAAAGCTGATGGGCGAGGCTATGCAGACGCTTCAGAGCCTTGGCGTCGATGCTACCCACGCGGCGGCGATGGTGGGGAATTTCGTTCAGGAGAGCACCCTGAATCCATACGCCAGAAACGTGGATCAGAGGGGGAATGTTCATTACGGAGTGGAGCAGTGGGATGACACGCGGGCTGATGCCATTCTTTCTGGAACAGGTATTGATGTGCGCCGCGCCGGTCTGGCAGATCAGCTTAAGGCTGCGGTCTGGGAAATCCGCAACGGTGCCGAAAAACAAGGCGGAAACGGCTTCTTTCGCACGAATGGATTGATGCAGGCAGCGCATTACTTCGCCCAGAACATCGAGAGGTCCGGAGAGAGCGGTGACAGTCAGGGGATGAAAAACCGTCTGTCAGGCGCGTCCATAGCCTACGATGTTGGCACGCAATCTGGGGCAACCACCACAACCAACGCGCCGGTCACACTGCACCAGAACATAACGAACAACATCTCCGGTTCTGGAAACCCGCAGGCAACGGGGCAGGCTGTTGCAGACCGCCAGCAGGACGCTACGGCGCGGCTGACGCGAAATCTGAAAATGAGGCGCGGATGAGCGGAACACTCAGCGAGATTGCATCGCTTATTTACGGTGGCTCACGGTCCATCAGCAGCACAGATACGACCGGCGCGACGGTCAGCGTCATTCCGGATCTCACCGTCCGGGAAAGCCACCGTGACAGCCTCGGGATCACCAGCCATCCTGTTGAAACCGGCGCTGCAATCACTGACCACGCGTTCAAACTGCCTGCCGAATTGCGACTTGAGTATGGATGGTCGAACGCCAGCCTGAAAGCGACGTTCAGCAATTTCTCAGTGCAGGATTTTTCTGTTCAGAGCCTGCTTGATGGCAACTGGGGAGAGGCATACTGCCGGCAGGTCTATGAGAAGCTGATCGCACTCCAGGAGGCGCGGACGCTGTGCCAGATTGTGACGGGGAAGCGGCTCTATAAGAACATGCTCATTGAGAGCGTGGAGACGTTCACTGACGCCTCCACAGCCTATAGTATGTTCGTTTCAGCGTCGTGCCGCGAAATACTGATTGTCAATACGGTCACAGCCACCACGAATGTCACGGCGAGCAATCAAGCAAGGCCGCAAAGCACGGCCCCTGTGACCAAGACAGGACAGAAGCAGCTGAAGGCCGCGACGAACACGAGTGCGCTAAGTTCCTTGTGGGCCGGGATCAAGGCGGCGTCTGGATATTAGGGCGGTCATCGCGACCGCCCCTTCACACCCCCGCGAGCGCCTTCCGCTTCACACGAGGGAGAGCCTTCTCGCGCCGCGACTTCTCCGCCTGCACATCATCCCAGAGCTGCATGATGGCAGCGGCGGCGTTCCTGAGAGAGCGTTCGCAGTTTGATGTGTTCACTTCCGAGGTCCTGTGCTCAAGGCGCGACCATACCGTCGTGAGGTCGCCGATCCTCTTGGCGACTTCATCCCAATCCAGTCGTTCCGGGCTTCCGACCGCCACCAGCGCGCTCATGACGCTGGCTCCGGGGCTTTCCGAAAATTTGCAGGGACTTTCTCTTTCAGGTCCGCAACCTCAGAAGCGATGGAAGCGCCGGGGACAACCTGTGCCAGCTTCACAAGACCCTTCGTCGTGACGCGGATCGTGTTGCCGACATGCTCCTCGCCGTTACTGTCCCGATAGGTGTAGGGCTTGTTCCGCAGATACCCGGCGTCGATCTTGTCCTGATACGCGAGTTTCACCTTGCCGCGCGCAAAGCGCCACCGGTGCGTATCGAGAAAGTCCATGAACTTGCCCGGCTTCACCTGAATCATCTTGGCGACTTCCTGCAAACCGAACTCGCCTTCTGCGAATGAGATGCGTGCCAACGCCTCGGCCTTTGGCTCCAGCTCCTCGACGCGAGCCTGCGCCGCTGCGCGGGCTGCTTCGATCTGGTCTTTCTCAGCGGCGAGACGGCCCGCTTCCAGAAGTGCCGCCGCGTAGGTCTGCGGAATGGCCGGCTGGACCTCTCCCCGTTCGTAGGCATCAAACCGCTCGATGATCTCAATCGTGATATCGGTTGCGGTCGCCGTCTCCGACTTGGCCGTGATGAAGATCGCCTGCTTGCGGTTGAGGTAATAGGCTTCGACCTTCTGGCCCTTCCCAACCGTCATTTCTTCTGTGGGCAAAGTGCCCATTTGCAATAGCGCGCCACCGTGGCGCGCTATCAGTTTACGAATATCTCGCGGTTGCGCAAACCCAAGACGAACCGCCAGATCAGTATCGAGAATACGAAGCTCGCCGTCATGCATTTCGGGCGTGATGAGGTTCTGGGTCATCATGCAGCCTCCAACTCACGGACACGGGCCTGAACGACCGGCTTCATGTCCTTGTCGTGGGTCGGCGCTTTCGGCTTGAGCAGAGCGCGGATAGACGCTTCATCTACGCATGAGAATGGTTTTGGTGTATTGATATAGGTAGCCATAGTCCGAAAGCCCTTTCGGTTTGTGGTTAGGGCGGCTTAGGAAGGTAGGATTTCCTGTTGCCGCCCGAACTATATGCGCGTATAAAGTCTGCATGTCAACACTTTATACGCGCAAAAAGATGGGACGGCCCCCAGTGGAAAGCGAGGAGATCCGCTCTCGCGTCCAACAACCCCTTCTCGGAGAATTGGACGCATGGGCCAAAAACCACAACGTTACTCGTGCTGAAGCTATCCGGCGCTTGATTGCGGCAGGACTTGAGGCGGAGTCGGAAGATAAAATCGACTCTACTAGAGAGCGTTAAGGACAACAGCAGAATCTATGCATAAAATAGCCCGCGTTAAGTTAATCGCGCGGGGCAAAAGATCATCCATATATAATGATGAGATGTGCGTTTATTTATTTCACTAATGGACTAATGTAGCAATTACACCATCCATTTGGACAAGACGGGACATTCCCCGGATATCCTTCTTCAGGCAGGCTGTGTTTCGAAAATATTTTCCCATTATTCTTTTTTGCTATCTGACATGTTCTCATACTCTCTCTGTTCGATTTCCAAATAAATTTATCAGCAACATTTGTGCACAATAAACGGTCGAGATTAAATTCACCTCTTTTAGCGAAGCTTTCACGCATGAGTCTATTATATTCAATATCATCTAATTTTCTTTGTTCTTTCGATATACCTCTTCTCTTTGGGAGAGGTATTCTCGCGCAATAACCGGGAGGGCCTCCTATAGTAAATATATCGGAGCCATATTTTGTGTTCCGTAAGTATTCTGTATTGCTATTTTCTTTTTTGTTTTTCCCAAATATCCAATTAAGAAATCTCAATTTATTCTCCGTGCGTTTTTGTTTGTGAGGTATGATAGAAAACGATTTTATATGTCTGCCATCCTTTTCATAGCCGCCATACGAAGATGGTATTCAGTTTTTGTTTCGCTTGAGAAGGCCATTACCAAAGCAACAATCCACCCTAGAAAAGTCCATCCCAGAAAAAAGTTTACGATAAAGATTGGTATTGTCTTACTGCTGCTCCTGCAAAGCGCAACAACTAACGGCAGGAAGTAGAATGATATTAATGATAGCAAAATAAGAAGAACGACAGTTGGAGAAATTCCTCGTATTGAGTCAGCAACCCCATGCTTTTCAGCAAGTTGTAGCAAGTCGCTTTTTTTGCTCGCTTCGTTAGGCTCTATCGTTGGTTTGGCCTCTTCTCCCCTTAAAGGTCCATTCTGGCTTGAATAAGAATTGCTGACGTTTTCTGTGGCGGATGTTGTGGGCGTGCCAGCGTCAATCGAAGGAGGGGATAGTAGGATGTCCGAATCGTTGTCGGAAAGAAAGCCGTCCGTTTCCGGTCGGCCTTTTGTCCTCTGCCATGTTTCAATCGCTGTCCGCGTCCCTTCACCATAAACGCCATCAGCCACGGCGCCTGAAGGCAGATAACCGAGGTCGATCAGCTTCTGTTGAAGGGCGATATGCCGGTCAATATCGCGGGTTGCTTCTTCTAGGGCGCTCCCTGAAAGTCTCTGTTTATATTGCTCAGTGAGCTTACCCATTCCTTCAATGTAACAGGCCGCACCTTGATCTGGGATTGCCTGATTTGCTTCACCAGGTATAGGCAAGCCGCATTGTTGATTCATCGCATTCTCTGCCAAGACAATTTCCTGCTTCAGAGACTTCCAGCCTTCTGGCCCGACCTTTTGACGCAGCGCGTAATAGGTCTGGTCAAAAATCAATTCCTGCTTGGCAGCCTCACTATTCTGACAAAGCATAATAGCAACGCCATTGTTGGGCGGCGGTTTGTTGCAATCAAAGTCTGGTTTGTAGGTTTGAGCATGTGCGGCATGACAAGCAAACAACAACCCCAACGCGACGAGCAATTTCCGCATAGTAACCTCAGTCTTTAAATGTGACGCGAGGTTACTTCGGGTTAATGGGGTTGGGAAGGGTGGGGTGGCAAGGCTGCGCGTGACAGGAGCTTACCGCGAAGCTTCGTCCAGCACTTTCTCAGCCCACTGGTTAAGGCTCGTTCCAGCCAATTCAGCGGCCAGAGCGGCGCGCGCGGTATGCGGATATTCACACGTCCTATACTGGCATTGACCCGATGGGCGGTAGATTGCTCCCGGCTGACCTGCGCTCCGACCCGGAATTGCAGGCGATGGCCGAGAGCGCGGCGACCAATCCGCAGCACTGGCCGTATGTGCCCCGCTCGTCAGCAGCCCCGAAGCAGGGCGCGGTGTTTGTGCCGCTGCACTGATTGCGCTTGACGATGCATCAACGGATGTGTAATTGAATGTGTAGTTTGGGTTTCGTGCGTCGAGGCCGACAACTCCCGGATACATTATGGCGACGACGTTCTACGAGGTGCCCGTTTCGGCTGCGCCTCAGTCGTTCTCTGTCAGCATTTCCGGTGCACAATATACCATTCGTCAAACCTACTGCGATGTGCCTGACGGTGGTGGATGGCTCATAGATATCATTGACTCATCGGGGTCGAATATTCTAACCGGCCTCCCGCTCGTTACAGGCGCAAACCTTCTCGGACAATTCTCTTATCTCAGCCTTGGGTTTGGCTTGGTTGTAACGACGAGCGGCGACGCTGATTCTGTCCCGACCTACGATAATCTGGGCGTTTCTTCCTATCTCTACGCAGTGATTGTGTCGTGACGCAGCAATTCATCCGCGCATGCTCTCTGGTGGTTGGTGACGCATCGGGATCCGGTCTCGACCTCGCCAATCTGCGCGTTACCTTCAATATCACGCACGGAACGACGGATACGCCACGCGTCTTGTCAGCGCGGGTATACAATCCAAACGAAAAAACTGTTGCAAGGCTACAGTCCGAGTTTATCCGCGTCACACTGGCAGCGGGTTATCAGGGGAATGTGGGCGTCATATTTGACGGCACAATCAATCAGATCCGCAGCGGTCGGGAAAATCCCGTAGATACTTTCGTTGATATATTCGCGCAGTCTGGCGATGTAGCGCATGTTTTCAGCGTAAGCAGTGCGGTTCTGGCGGCGGGCTGGAAACACAAAGATATTCATGAGCAATGCGCCAAGGATATGGCCGCAGCAATAGCTGCTGATGGGGCGACGCAGGGAACCATGAAAGCCGGGACCTTCCCGGAAATATCGGGGTCAGGAGCGCGTCCAAAAGTCATTTATGGGATGACGCGGGATATATGCCGGACAACCGCGCAGTCAGTTGGCGGTCTCCCTGTAACAGATGGTGATGAAATTAAGGTGGTTTCGCTGGCCGATTTGTCAAAACCCGCACAGCCCGGAGAGCCCCAGATCGTACTCACCCCGTCCTCTGGTTTGGTTGGCATCCCCGTGCAGACGATTGACGGTGTGCAGGTAACATGCCTCCTGAGCCCGCAGATCAAGCGCGGTTCACTTATTCATATCCGGCTGGATGCAAAGCGTGACAAAGCTGGTCAGTCCGCCATTCTTCCGGCGCAAGTTGATCAATCTTATGTAGGAACACAAGGCGGCAACAAAACGACGCAGGCGTCAGACAATGTGTCGGGAACGCAGCGATGGAAAGTGAACGGACTTCCTAAAAATGGCCTGTTTAGGGCCATCTTTGCTGAGCACTCCGGCGATACGCGGGGCGATGAATGGTACACACGCATGACATGCATCAGCGTTGACCCAAGCGACATGCCGGCGAAGTCAGAAGTCCTTGTGAATGCGGTTGACTGATGGACCTGAGAGAAAGATTCAAGGACCAGCAGGAAGATTTTCTGATGGCGCTGGACGCTCGGCAAGCGCGCATCTGGACAATGCTACCGGGTGTCGTGCAGTCGTTTTCAGTCGTCAGCGGCACTCCGGTCGCCTCGGTGAAATTAGCGGTCAAGGGCTACGATGTTGACGATACCGGAACTCGGTCTCCGCATGACATGCCTGTTCTCCCTCATTGCCCGGTCTGGTTCCCCCGAGGCGGTGGATGCTCTCTGACCTTTCCGGTATCTGCCGGGGATGAATGCATGGTCGTATTCAGCAGCCGCTCTATTGATGAGTGGTGGCAGAATGGTGAGGCGCAACCTGCATACGATCTGAGGCGGCATGACCTTTCTGATGGCATCTGTCTTGCCGGCCTGACCAGTCAGGTGAAGCCGCTATCGAACATCAATGCAAACGCTGTCGAGTTGCGAACTGACGACGGTCTTGCATCTATTCAGATCAACCCAGAAGATCATTCAATCAAAATATTGGCGCCGGGTGGTTTGGAGATTGACGGGAACGTCTCCGTCAAAGGAAGCCTCACGGCAACGGGTGACATAACTGGAGCCGGCATCTCGCTCGACAGCCACACGCACAGCGGTGTGAAGGCCGGTACAGACGAAACGGGTGGGCCTCAGTGATGCGTGTTCGCGCGATGGATGCTTCCGGAGATATGATCTTCGGAACAAATGCTAACGCCTATCTGGTCAATAGCCCTGAAGCCGTCGGGCAGCTTGTCGGGACGCGGTTGCGTTTATGGCTGTCAGAGTGGTTTGCTGACACGGACGATGGCACGCCGTGGGCCACGCAGGTTCTGGGTAAGGGAACAACAGGCACCTACGACGCTGTTATCCGGGCGCGAATACTCGATACGCCGGGCGTTCAGTCCATTGATGCTTACATCAGCAATATGACCGGCAGAGATCTGGAAATACAGGCTCGGGTTTCAACGATTTACGGATCTACGACGGTTTCATTGTAATGGTCGCCATATCCAGCGTTTCAGATATCGCCTGCACAGTCGATGCGACCGGCATTTACGCACCGACCTACTCAGAGATTCTTGAGTGGCTTCAGGGGCAGTTTCTCAGCATTTATGGCGCTGATGTTTCTCTGGATAACAGCACGCAGGATGGCCAGTGGATTGGTATTATCGCGCAGGCAGTGAATGCGAGCAATCAGGCCACGATTGCGGCCTTCAACAGCTTCCGCCCGTCTTTCGCGCAGGGGGCTGGGCTTTCTTCTGTCGTAAAAATAAACGGGATTTCCCGCGATGGAGAGACCTATTCGACCTGCGATGTTGTTATTTCTGGTGCGGTCGGCGCTACGATCACCAACGGCAGCGTCCGGGACACCCTATATAAATACCTCTGGTCGCTCCCGACGCCCATTTCAATACCGACTGGCGGCACGGTAACGGTTACGGCGACATGCACAACTGCTGGCGCGGTTATGCTTGGCGCTGGAACACTGACCATCATCGCAACCCCCGCGGATGGATGGACGAGTGTCACGAACGCAACAGCGTCAGCGCCGGGGCAGGCGGTGCAGAGTGATGCATCTCTGAGGCTCCAGCAGTCCGGCAGCACAATGCTGCCGAGCCAGACTGTCCTCGATGGCATTGAGGGGGGGATACTCTCTCTCTCTGGCGTTACAGCCGTCTGCGGATATGAGAATGATACCGATGCGGCTGACGCAAACGGCATCCCGGCTTACTCAACGTGCATGGTGGTCGAAGGCGGCGATGCCGCCGAAATTGCTACGGTGATCGCCAATAAAAAAACGATGGGTTCCCCCACATTTGGGAATACCACTGAAACCGTGACCGATAGCTATGGCAACAGCCGGTCGATAAGTTTTCAGCGCGCCGTTACAACGACAATCACGGTTGCGATCAATCTGACCGCTCTCACTGGATACACGGACGCGATTGGTAGCTCTATCGCCAGCGCCGTCGCGGATTACATATCTGGGCTCACGACCGGCACGACTATTTATGCAGGGCGTGTCTACTCATATGCGAATCTGGCGTCTGCGGATGGCGGAGATACCTATGAGATTGATAGCATCACGCTCGGGACGAGTGGGGGCGCAAGCGGGCTGTCGAAAATCACTCTTGCCTTTGACGCTATCCCGACAGCCGCATCCAGCAATGTGACCATAACGGCTTCAGGCTGATGGCGACAGACACATCAGATTTCACGGACCTGATAACGTCAGAGCATCAGAATGCAGCGAGATTCGTCCAGACCGTCAGCGCATCAGTGCAGGGGTTCTCTGACAATATCGCTGTTGCTACTGGGGTTCCTGATTTTCTCGATCTTGATCAGGCTGTTGGCTATCAACTCGACACGATCGGAATATGGGTGGGCGTTTCGCGTCTGGTAGCGCTCTCTGTTAATCAGTATTTCTCTCTCGACACTGATGGTGTTGGCGTAGATCAGGGCGTTTGGTGGGAAGTTGGTGATGCCCTCACGACAGTTACTCAGCTCGCGGACGCTCAATACAGAACGATCATCCGAGCAAAGATAGCCTGTAATTCATGGGATGGCTCGCTGCCTGGTGCGTGCAGCATTCTTGCTCTGCTGGTCCGTGCGGATGGATGCACGGTTTCAGCATCTGAAGATCCCATGTCGGTAGAATTCACCATTACTGGCACGCCTGCCATCGTCACAAAGGCAATCATTGTGGGTGGATATATCCCGATCAAACCCGCGGGCATTTCTGTCACATATAATTTTGCGAGTTCATCCTGATGGCTACGAATAGCTTTGTATCTTTCGCTTCGGGGGATGACGCGAATGTTCTGACCGATACTGAATATCAGTCCGAGATTGCCAGCAATGGCAGTATGGTAACAGGCATGAAGCAAGGCCTCGCTGTCAGTAAGGCCTTCAATAAGATCTGGCGACAGACCACGATCTGGGCAGCTGTCCTTGGTCAGATCATTGCCGATTACGGGCAGGACGCGAATGACAGCCAGACGATAGCTACAGTGCAGGCCAATTTTTTGGCAGCAATCAGATCCGGCTACGCGCTCTCGTCATGGGTGTCTGGAAATTTCGTGGGAACGACCACCGCTACGTCCGGGAGCGGAGACCTGCGTATCGCTCTGGCAGCCTATGGTCATGGATATTCAGCTCCCTATTTGCGTGGATGGAACGACGCAGGCTCCCCCACGGACTATATCCTTGCGACGCAGTCATGGGTGTCTGGAAATTTTGTAAACGGGACCGCCGCTGGTCAGAATGCGAACGTTCAGAACATCCAGATATCCAATTACGCATCTGGATTGGGTGGAAACCAAACATATCTTCAGGTAACCCCTCCCGGAGCCTCAGCCTTCGCTATTCCATCGGTCGGATACGGCAACAATATCTGGCAGTCGAAGGGCAATTATGTCGCGACCAGCGCGAATACAAGCGGTGCTTCTGGGGATCTTCAGATATCAGCAGCCTATTACAGCAACGCTTCCGGCGCGCCATACCTTTCTGGATATAACGCATCAGGAACAATGACGAGTTATATCCTTGCCACGCAGGACTGGACAAACGGACGCTTTGCAACTCTCGACAACCTGTCGTCCACAAACAACACCCTCAATGAGAACACGCAAAACATCAATTCAGCCCTGAACGCCACGAATACACAGGTGTCAAACCTGAATGACCTTAAAATATCCACCTCAACAAATACTAGCGGATCAGGAAATACAAAGGTTGATTCGATCTATTACAGTGGCGCAGCAGGGAAACTGGCGATTGTTTATTATGACAGTAACGGCGATCAGGTGACGAAATTTCTAACCGTTACATCATGATATGCACCTATTCCTCGCCTGCCTCCTAAAACACCCCGCCACTGAGCGGGGTTTTTCATTTCTGGAACACTGAATGTCTGAGACACAAGCGCCAACACTCAATGTCGAGATCGGTATTCTCAGACATCGCGTGGATCAACTCGAAGACGGCCAGCAGTCGCTATCGAACCAAGTTTCCGTCCTGTCGGCAGAGAACAAAGCCAGAGCCGAGCAGCTTGAGAAGCAACTTGCTACCGGCTTCACGCAGTTCAACGACAAGTTGGACCGGATTGGCAGTTTGCGAACCTACGTGACGCTAGGAATCTCCGTGGGCGTTGGTGTGGCGTGCGGCATCGTAGCCCATCATTTCGGGTTCACGGCCCTGTAATTGCCTCAGAGATGGCTGCCTGAGAAATGCCTTGAAAACGAAACCCCGGAGGATGGCCGTCCTGCCGGGGTTTCTTGTGTCCAATCCTGATCGCGGCAGGACCGAACGTGAAAAATCTTATCCCAGATGCGGGCTTGGTACAAGCAATGAATGAGATGGAAGCATGGCGGTTTATTCTTGTCAGCCTGATTGCCGGTCTGTGGATCGTGTCGCGTGTCGTGATCGCGTGGCTGGTGAGGCGCTGAGATGACCCCCGCAGATATTGCTGCCCGCACGGCGTGGGGTGAAGCAAGGGGCGAAGGCCCGGACGGTATGCATGCGGTGCTGAACGTCATCGGCAATCGGGCCGCACAACCTTCCTGGTGGGGGCATGACATCCCCGGCGTTTGTCAGCGTCCGTGGCAATTCTCATGCTGGAACGCAGACGACCCCAACCACGAAAAACTGCTGTCCGTGACGGAGCAAAATCCGCAGTTCTCCATCGCTCTCAGTCTGGCTGAGTTGCTTGTGAACGGAAAGCTACCGGACATTACTCATGGCGCAGATCATTACTACAGCGTCCATATCACGCCGCCACAGTGGGCGAACTGCCAAAGGCCCATTGCGCATATCGGGAGCCACCTGTTTTTCAGGATCGGCCCTTATGGGCGTGCAACAGGGGAGGTGATGACATGAGCCTACCTGACAACCTCATCCCATCAGCCTCCCGGACCTACGTTGTCCCGGCAGAGCGACAGCCCGAGGCATGCGGTTCCGTCTCGACGTGGGATGCGCTCAGACTGCGCGGCATCATCCCGGAATTCGGCGGTGCTTCCTGTCAGTGCCGAGCCACGTTCCCGCCGAAATCAAGCGCGGACATTCTCGACTATGCGGTCGATTTCTCGTCGTGGCTCGCGGATACAGGAGACGCGATCGAGGTGGTCTCAGTCACTTATCCCGATACGACCGGACTGACATACGACCTCACCGACCTCTGGGCGGACGTCTATCAGGGCGAGATCGTCGTCATCATGCTCGCGTCGGGTCGGCCCGGCACGAAACAGCGCGTCGTGGTCACAGTCGAGACAGTCGAGGGGCGCACAAAAGCCGTCCCGATCGAGATCAAAATCACACGCGCAACTCCGGCGACTGATCCGCCGAGCAATTTCATTCCCACGAATGCCCTGAGCCTGAACGGCACATACCTCACCGACGATACCGGAGCCTACCTGATCCCATGACCGACGTCTCTCTCAGCACCACATCTGCCGTCACGCCACAGGCCGGCGACCTCATACCAGTCGTTCGCAACGGCGCGTGGGTCAACGCGGACGGTGCTGTTCTGGTCAATGCCGCTTCGTCTGCTACGGCAGCAGCGAACTCTGCCACATCCGCTGCGCAGGAGGTTGAGCAGTCATTAACTACAATCTCGTCCGGTGTATCGTCCGCACAGGAAACGGCGGATGCGGCGCTGGGGGCCGTCCAGTCTGGCGGGTTCGTAACAGAGACCAGCCTCGAAACGACACTGGGTGGATATGCGACAACCAGCGGCGTCACGTCGGAGATTGAGTCTGCCACGTCAGGTCTGGTTTCGTCTGGGACATCCGGCACGAATATCGGCGCCAATCCAGTCACATACGGTGGCCAGACAGTCTCTCTGAATACTGCGCTTGAGCAGGCGTCCCAGACTGGTGGTGACGGGAGTGGCGGAAGCGGCGCTCTCTCGCCAGCAACAGCCACAGCGCTTGGCGGCGTCATGGTGCCTGCGGGCGGGAATTTGTCCGTGGATACGAAAGGAAACCTCTCGGCGGCTGGTCTGGTCGTTGCAGGCAACACATCCGGCAGCACGGACATCGCCGGTCAGAAAATCACGGTCAATGGGGCCGTCACCACAACTGGAGCTGCTATCGAGGCGGCTGCCAAAACCGGCGGTGGCACTGGCGGTTCGGCAGCGACGTTCTCGACCGGCGATTTTTTCCAGCCGACCGGTTTGGTCACGGACACGGCGGTAAAGACGCCACTCGCTCCGATCACGTTGTCAGCATCGTCATCTCTCTCTGGGCCTGCTGGTCGCCTGATTGTTGTCGATCCGACAAAAACACGCAGAAATCCGTGGCTTGGTTTCGGGGCTTGCGGCACCGGAGCGGCGATCTACGCAATTATGACGCAGATGACGAAATCACAGCGGACCGCGTATTTCACGACGCTGACGCAGACATGCGGCTGGCGTCTGTTTCGCATGACGTGCGGTGTTTCGGATTTCGATTACCGGCCTGATTTTTCGTATGACGAAAACGGCGGTGTCGCCGATTTGACGATGGCCAATTTTTCCATCGCGCCCGATCTTCAGTACGTTATTCCGTTCTGGCAGGAACTTCTGGCAGTCTGCCCCGACGTCGATCTAGTCGTGTCGATGTGGTCGCCGCCATCGTGGATGAAATCACCAGCAACTATTCGTGGTGGATATTTTCAGGGAACCACGGCAAATTTTCAGGCTCTCGCGCTGTACTGGCAGAAATATCTCTCCGCACTGGCACGCTATGGGATTTTCCCACGCTACCTGTGCATCCAGAACGAGATTCAGGAAACCGACACAGCCTACGCAAAAACAGGATGGGTCGTTTCCGATATGACGACTGCCGCAGGCTATATTACGTCTGCATTGCGGGCTGTCGGTCTGAATACTCGCATTATCTCCGCAGATACGTCGTGGGGGCCGGCAGCGCAAAAACAGATTGTTCTGAACAACTTCTCCGGCGTGAATGCCAAATTTTTCGCAGGCGTGGGGTATCACGGATATACTGGTCACCCTACTCAGGAAGCCACCGATATTGCTCAGTATGTAGGCGACGGCATTGTGATCGGCACCGAATATATGTTCGGCTCGCAGTACACACTCGACGCGCAGATGCGGACGCTTCTGGGAGACTATATTTTCGGGCAGATGGCATATGGTGCGGTCGGCACTATGCAGTGGAACCTCGCACTCAATCAGCAGGGAGGCCCATATCTCGGCGATCCGAATGCGACAACTGGTGGATACGGTGCAGTCACGCAGGTAAAATCGGACGGCACGTGGTCTCTGGAGCCGGACGGATATATTCTTGCGCAACTCGGGCAGGTTTTCCGTCGCGGAGATTATCCGTGTTATTGCGTGAGCCCTGCTCTGGGATACAACGCTACCGATCTCGTGGCCGGTTGCGTTGTCGGTGAGGATGGTCATCGCGGTGTCGGTATCTGGAATCCGACGAGTTCCCCGCTGATAGCAACAGTTCTCGACGCGCAGACCGGGACTGCATTTTCTGTCAGCGTTGCGGCCAACAGTCTGTTTTCAGGATCATGGTCTCCAGCTGATATCGTTGAGGCAGGATCTACCCTAGCGGCTCCATCCGCGCCGACGCTTGGAACGCCCGGCAACAGCACTGCCGGTTATCCAACCCTCCCTATATCTGCGCCAGCCAATATCGGCAGCACGTCTGTGGGGGCATTCAATATCTATGCGGTCAACGGCTCAACGCAGACACTGATCGGGCGAGCCGCAGGATCAGACACGCTGTTTACTGATACGTCACTGAGTTCCGGGTCGCGCAATTACGTCGCCACGGCGCTTGGAGGGGGCGGTGAGAGTCCGATTTCCAATCAGGTGACAGGCACGTTCTTTGCGCCTGCCGTGACTGCGACTGCTTACACTCTGACTGGCTCTGCGTCTCTAACTACAGGCACCGCAACGACCTATACTGTCACTCCTAATGCAGCCATTGGCAGCACGGCGGTTGTCGTAACGCCCACCTCGACCGTTGCAGGATCGTTCTCTCCAACGACAGTGACGCTCGCAGCCGGTTCTGATGCGGCTGCGACATTCACGTTCACACCCTCTGCGTCCGGCACAGGGACACTTTCGGCCACAAACAACGGCGGCCTGACTGATCCGTCGGCCCTTTCTGTTACGGCGGCAGCGGCTACTGTCCCATTCACGACCTATTCTCTGGCGGCGTCTCCGGCATCTGTCGTTGTCGGGGGAGCATCAAAATTGACAGTAACTCCGGGTGACGGCGCAGCAAACACGTCTGATATCGTCGTCACGCTATCTGACGGAGATGCAGGGGGGTCGTTCTCTCCAGAGACGCTGACTTTCTCTGCCGGTAGCACAGCAGCGCAGTCCAGCACCTACACCGCCCCGACGACGGCCAAAACCGTGGCCCTCAGTGCTACGAACAACGGGTCTCTGACAAATCCGAGCGCGGTATCTCTCACCGTCACGACTGAGCCGGTTGTTGGAGCCAGTTATCTCGCCGCCACATCCTCTGGTTCTGGCGCGACAGCAGGTTCAGCCAAATTGATTACGGGCAATGTCGCAGAGATATTTGCCGATATTGATCTCGATAGTTATTCTAACACGACGAATAACAGCCTGATCATCGGAAATTACCCGACAACCGGCGCATCAAAATCAAACAGCCAGGTAAACCTACTTATCAGCACTGGTGGCACAGTATCTGTTCAGGCTTACGATAGCGGTGGAACGTATTGCCATAATACATCTGCGCTGCCCACGGGGATTTCAGGCCGTGTAAAACTGCACAGTGTTATGAATATCGATACTGCAAACTCGTACACGGACACGCTCGGTAATGTTATTGAGACCGGCGGTATGCAGATTTCTCTCTCAACCGACGGGGGGAAGACATATTCAGTTCTGCCAACCGTATCGTCGAGTAACGTTTCTCACAACGGCATTAACCAACCGTCCGCACCGAATGCTATGGCGGTAGGCCATCTAGCTGAGAACGCCGGGAAAATTTACTCCGTGGTTATTTATGACGGAACCGGAACTGCGATCTGGAACCCTGATTTCACCACGCAGACAGCAGGCGCAACGACGTTCACGGATGGCGCAGGGAACACGTGGGCCGTAGACAGCGGTGCTGCTATCGCGTCGGCGTAAAAAGGGAGGGCTTCGGCCCGTTACACAAAACCGGAGCCAATAATGGACTCTCTTTCATCAATCCTGACGTGGCTCTACTCGGCGCTCCCAGAGCCGTATTCTGGCGATCTGGTTGCGCTCGTGTCGTTCACCATCGCGTCGTGCGCTCTGGCGCTCAGGTTCTGGAAGCCACCGCATCCAGGCAGTCACTGGGTGGCGATTTACACGATCGTCTCTGCGATTGCTCAGGCGCGGGGATGGGCCGCAAACGCTTACCAGCCCGGAAAGAAAGCGGTCATGGTCCCGTCTGACGTGCCGCGCGTTGAGGTCGCTGCGAAGTTAGGCGTGCATCCTGACGATACGAGGCCGGGCAAGCCGCCGAAAGTCTGAGATCGAACACCTGCTGTATTGGCTGCGAACTAGGGCGGGCGGTTAATGCGGGCCTGATATTGCGGGGGGGGGGAAGTAACATCGAGCGTCAGTGTTTATATGGTGGATACGATCTTTATTTAAGAGTTCGCCTTTCCATTATAGGAGGCCTCTCCTCACTTCTGCAGCTA
>NZ_JAAABN010000024.1 GCF_011516765.1 Acetobacter sicerae
GATCTCTTGGCCCACGTCTCTCCGCTCGGATGGGAGCACATCAATCTCACCGGAGAATATCGCTGGCCAAAGCCTTAACGTAGGATTTCGCCCCCTCCCGCAAACGACCCCGTTCTGGCCGCTGATATTGGCGGCAAATGGGATCATGTGCTGGTTGACGAGTATCAGGACACCAACCGGCTGCAGGCGGACATCCTGCTCGGGATGAAGCCCGACGGGAGCGGGCTGACGGTGGTGGGCGATGACGCGCAGAGCATTTATGCCTTCCGGGCGGCGACCGTGCGCAACATTCTTGATTTTCCGGCGTCTTTCGATCCCCCGGCGCGCGTCGTGACGCTGGACCGGAACTATCGCTCGACAAAGCCCATTCTGGATGCCGCCAACGCCATGATTGGAGACCCTCGGCATCTGCCGCGTGGACCTGAAAGACCTGCTTGGCGATGTCGAGGCCAACAATGCTAATCTGCATGGGGACGGCTCCTGCTCAAAGTGGACCACACCGCGGCCACTATGGCACGCCGATGCCGGGTGCAGGGGCCGTCCACCCCATCAACGGCCGGATGCGCGATGAGCTCTTGAACGAGAGCCTGTTCTTCGGCCTCGACCACGCCCGCAGCGCCATCGCCGAATGGAGGCAGGACTTCAACACCGCGAGACCGCACTCCTCGCTCGGATACCAGACCCCGGCGGCCTTCGCCGGAACCGTTACCGCAACCGGCTCCGACGCTTCGCTCGATAAGGGCTTCGCGTCTCCGCCCGTTGCTCAACCTGCGCCCAACGGCGTAACAGAAACGGTCGAGACTCTAATCGCCGCTGGATGAAAGTTCAGTGGCAGGTCAAACGCCGCCAAGTCTCCGCGGGAAGCGACGGCGCGTGGCTCGGCAAACCGACCAGCGCAACGCTCGGCATGATAAAAAATTTCTGCTAAACAATTAAGATGATGAGTGCGGCAGAGGTTGATGAAACAAGTCGAACGAAAACGCTTCGGCTCATTGATCGCCTTCGGCATTTTTAGCACCGGGCTCTTCGCGCCGGTCCTGATCGCGCACCAGCCAGTGGACTGCTCCGAGCGCAAGAGCCGCGCCCGCGAGGGCGGCAATCTTGGCTGGCTCCGTCTCGCCAAGGTCGAGGATGATAAATTTGCGCGCGATCGCGAGGAGCGCGATCAGCACGATCGTGCGGACCTGGAGAACGCCGAAGCTGCGTTCTGTCGCCACAAGAAGGGAGCGCTTGAACTCGAGCGCAATTACAACGGTGAAGATCATTCCGAACACCACCTGGAAGGTGGCGTAATCGAGCGTGTCGAACGCTCCCAAGACCAACCGGTTCACGACCTCGCGCATCAGCGCCCAAACCGACGCCACGACGATAACCGCAATGATGGCGCTGAGGACGAAAATGACGACCTGTTCGAACTTCTCGTAGAGCGTCATCGCCGACCATTGTTCACGGGTTAGCCCGGATCGTTTCAGGTCTTTCATCATTCCCCCTCGAAAGCCGCCCCGGAGAAACAGGCTCCCCGGGGCTCACCCGACGGCGTGATATCAAACGGAGCTGAGCGGACGCCGCAAACCGGCGACACCCAATGTGGCAAATCAGCCGTTCTTGACCTCGATGCGCTTGACCTTAGCCTGCGCCTCGGGGGTTTGGGGTAGCTTGATCGTTAGAACCCCGTTCTTGAAGGATGCTTGCGCCTTTTCGCCATCCACACCGGGGGGGAGCGGAATTGTGCGGTAGATCGCGCCGTAGCTGCGCTCGGAGAGATAGTATCCTTTCTTCTCCTCCTGGCGCTCGATCTTCTTCTCCCCCTTCACAGTCAACATGTCGTCGTTGACCGTCACCTCGATGTCCTTCATCTCGATGCCAGGCAACTCGATCGACACTTCGATCGTCTTGTCGGTCTCAACCACGTCGGATTTCGCCTCGCCACTGCCAAAGGGCCATTCGAAATGACCGACCCGGTTCCAGAAACTCTCGAACACATGGTTCATATCTCGCTGGAGCGTCGCGATCGGGTTGCCTTCGCTACTTTTGGATTCTGGCGCGCCGTCCTTGCGCGCCCAGGGAATGAGGTCTTTAATCTGCATGATATGGTCTCCTTTGGTTTTCAGGCGCCACCGCGTTCGTTGCGGTGCCAGCGCGCACCGTCGGGAACCTCGGGCGCCTTGCGTTCGCCCGACAGCGTCAGGACGTGGTCTTTGACCGAAATCTCGATATCACCCGGTTCGATACCCGCAAGTTCAGCGGTGACGGCAACGGCCTCAGAGCCTTGCCACACATTCACCGTCGGGAACGCCGCGCGGGACGGCGGCCAGAAACCGCGGTCCAGATCGCGCATCATGGAGCGCATCAGCGCAAAAGGATCGCTGCGGCGCAGATATGTCGGATAGAGCATTGCTGGCCTCCTGTAGCTGATCGATGCCCGAACCGACGTCCGGTCGGGCAACGTGGCCGGCCGGACGTCGGTTCGGAGACCGCCCATCAAGATAAGCCGTTCCATTTATTGTGCAAGCATATATGCTGCGTGCGTTGCACCTTGGATAGAGGGCAGTCTAACCTGTTTGTCATGCAGCCGGAGGAAGAATACCCATGATCGCTTCGGACATCGGGCTGATCGGGACGACGATCCTCAAGGGACTGGAAAGGTTCGAGCAGCGGCCCACCGAGTTTTCCATAGGCGACTGGCTGCTGAAACTGGCTTTCGAGACCATCGAGGCCGAGGCGCGCGCCGCGCGCCGCGCCTGAGGATGCCGCCTCCATCGAGGCGGAACCCGAGGCCCCGGCGGAGGATCCGACCGAGGCGGATCAGGCGATGTTCGAGTTCTAGCAGCCCGACGAAGTGCTGATGCTGGAGGACCTCCTCGCCGACGACGGCGGCACAGACCCCGAGAGCCAAGCGGATCGGCATAAGATCGCCATGGTGCTGCACCGGGCAATCGCCGATCTTCCGTCGGTCGAACGCCGCGTTCTCTATCGGCTCCACCTCGACAACGCTACGATCGCGGAGACGGCAGACCTTTTCGGCCTGACCGAGACAATGGTCGCCGAGATCGCAGAAAATGCGGGCGCGACACTACGCGCGAGGCTTGCCGAAGCCGGGTTGGTCAGAGATCCATCAGGCCGCGCGCCCATCGAACGGGAAATCGCTCACACGCGGCGTCTGCCTCAGCCGATCGAGGATCGCCGCCGCGTGGCCGCCGCCCTGACCGGCGAGGAGGCCGGCTCCGATACCTGACATGGAACTGAATAGGAGATCGACCAATGACCATAGCCTCTGAAAACCCGACTGATAAGATGCAGGACATGCTGTGCAGCCTGTCCCGGAATTGGTGGGCATTCGTGTTACGCGGCGTGCTCGCATTGATCATCGCAGTGCTAGCCTTCGTCATGCCTGCGGAATCGCTTCTGGCGCTCACGCTGGTCTTCGGCGCGTTCGCCTTTGCCGACGGCGTGTTCGGCCTCGTCGCCGCGATACGTAACATCCGCAAGGGCAAACGCTGGGGCTGGCTGATGTTCAGCGGCATTCTGGGCATCGCCACGGGCGTCGTCGTGGTTGTCTCGCCTTTTGTCACGACGCTTGTGCTTGCGACATTCCTCTGGGCCAGCATCGCATTCTGGTCCGTGTTCTCGGGTGCCCTCGAGATCGCGGCAGCGATCCGCCTGCGAAAGGAAATCAACGGCGAAATCTGGCTGATCCTGAGCGGCCTTCTCTCGGTCGTTCTCGGTGTCGTCGTGACCTGGATGCTGCTGACGCGCCCGGTCGAAAGCTTCCTCGCGCTCGGCTGGCTGATCGGCTTCTACGCCGCGGTCTTCGGGGTGATGATGATCCTCCTCGGGCTACGGCTTCGCAAGGCGGATCGTTCGGACGGTGCGGCCTTCGATGACGCTCCCCCATCGGCAAAGGCGTGAGGTGCCCTGTGGTGGATGACGGGCGACTTGCCGGCGAGGAGGACGATTTCACCCGATGGGACAAAACGATCTTCGACCGTTGCCTGAGCACTGGCTTCAATCCGTTCGGCAGCGGTCCGACGCCAATCTTCCTGCGGCACCGGGACGCAGAGGCGCCGGACGCCGATGCAAAGCCGTGCATGCCACCTGACACCGAAAATGCGAGGTGCTGATGTCGAACCGCCTGCCTGACTTGGCATATGCTGCTGCGACCGCTGCCTTGGGCATCGGCATCGTTTTCGTTTTTCGTTCGATGTATCTTGCCGAAGACATACTGCCTTTCGCGCAGGAGATGACGCTCATCTTCCTCGGCGCGGTCGTGACGATCATTCTGACCGCGGCGCTTCTCAATCGCCAGACCGATCTCGAGCTTCGCAAGGAAGGAAGGGTCATCATCCTCCAGCAGCAATGCGACATTTACATGGCCTGCATCGAGAAGGTCGCAGAGATCGTGGAAACCGCAAGGCACGATGCGAAGCTGATCGATGAACTGCGTGTTCTCAGCCACAAGCTGGCTGTGGTCGCGAGTGCAGGGGTCGTGTCCAGCTTCGAGCAGGTACTGGAGAGCTTGCAGTCCGGTTTTGCTGACGGCACGCTCTCGGACGGGGACGGAGAGGGCGTGATGAATGCCGTCGCCGATCTCACGATAGCGATGCGGTCGGACGTCCTGCACGCTGCTGCCTTTCCTTCGCAGAACACCGAACGCGCCGTTCGCCTGAACTCAAGGCGAATGGAAAAACTCGACGATCTCGAACGTCACCTTCTCGTATCCACCGACACCCGGGAGAACTGATATGCGCGGCCATAATCGCCCACCATTCCCGCCGAAAATTCCCGGAACCGATCTGCCATCCTGGGACGTGCCGACGGCAATCATCTACCGTCCTGCCCGTTCCGCGATGACATCGGCGCCTCGGCCCAACTACTGGGTCCTCGAGTTCGAGCCGTCCCCGCCGCCGCAGATCGAGCCGCTGATGGGATACACGTCCAGCGGCGATCCCTATCGTCCGATCCGGCTGAAGTTTCCGGATCGCGACAGCGCCGTGGACTTCGCAGAGAGGCAGGACTGGCATTATGTCGTGCGCGAGGACGCTGGGGGAGCCCGGATGGCGAACCCTTGGGCGGGTGAGACGCGCCACCGGCTGCACAGGGGCGTCGATGCCCCGGGAGCCTTCCGGGTCCCGTTCCGCCCCGATCGCCGCCTCTCAAGAGGCGTCCAGCATGAGAGCACGGCCGACCCGTCTACCAGCGACAGGGAGAGTTTCGATCCGGTCCTCGAAGCCTCGCTCGAATCCTTCCCCGCCTCTCATCCTCCGGCGTGGACGGGTGTGACAATTGCAAGAAAGACGACGTGATGACGGCCAGCTGCATGCGCTCGGGGAAATGAGATGTTTCCATGGGCCGAGACGGAGTTGCGCGGCAAGCTGCGTGACCTCGCAAACGAGCGCCGGCGTTTCGGCTACCGGCGCCTGTTCGTCCTGCTGCGGCGGGAGGGCGAGACGTCTGGCGTCAACCGCATCTACCGGCTCTACCGCGAGGAGGGCCTGACGGTGCGCAAGCGCCGGGCGCGGCGACGCGCGGTGGGCACGCGGGCGCCGATCCTGGTCGAGGCAAGGGCGAACGCGCGCTGGTCGCTGGACTTCGTGCACGATCAGTTCGCCTGCGGGCGGCGCTTCCGTGTGCTCAACATCGTCGATGACGTGACGCGCGAATGCCTGGCAGCGATCCCGGACACGTCGATCTCCGGTCGCCGCGTTGCTCGTGAGCTGACGGACCTGATCTCCCGACGCGGCAAGCCGGGCATGATCGTCTCCGACCACGGCACGGAGTTCACCTCGAACGCGATCCTCGCCTGGTCGAAGGATCATCGCGTCGAGTGGCACTACATCGCGCCCGGAAAGCCCATGCAGAATGGCTACGTCGAGACTCTAATCGCCGCTGGATGAAAGTTCAGTGGCAGGTCACTTTGTGCGCAACGTTGTCTTGCCTGACAACCTTGATTCGACCAAGGTGACGGCTTCGATGAAAGACGGCGCGCTGGAAGTGCGGCTTGTCAAGGCCGAGCAAGCCAAACCGAAACAGATTGAAATCTCAGTCAACTAACTTTAATTAGGAGCCCAAGATCATGAATATCAAACAGCCCCAATCAACCTTCTCCGCACTTGCCCTGGCGGTCGTCGTCGGACTTAGCGGACCGGCTCAGGCCCAATCGGCGGCAGGTTCTAGCCCAGGTGCTGCAGCACCCTCTGCCGCATCCAAGGCGGCGCAGCCACAGGTAGATGACAAGGCCGCCCGGGAAGCCGAAAAAAAGCGTGCTGAGCTCACTCAGGACGCCATCACGGCGCTCACCAAGACCCAGGAGGCTTTGACACTCCTTGATGCAAACAAGACCAAGGAGGCGCTCGCTGCGCTGGAACTGGCCAGCGGAAAGCTGGAACTGGTATTGGCACGCGACGCCAAACTTGCTTTGGCGCCGGTCGATGTACGCGTCATCACCCACGATATCTACGCCAACGTGGAAACGGTGAAGAAAGCGGTCAAGTTGTCTCGGGAGTTGTTGGGTGATGGCGAGGTGCAAAAGGCCCGGCCCATCGTCGCCAATCTGGCCAGCGAAATCGTGATCGAAACCGACAACCTGCCGATGGCAACGTACCCGGCAGCGATCAAGTCGGCCGCACGGCTCATCGACAGCGGCAAGATCGACGACGCCAAGGCGGAACTCGCCCGAGCACTGAACACGCTGGTGGTGACCTCGGTCGCCTTTCCTCTGCCCGTGCTACGGGCTGAAGCCGCGATTGCAAAAGCTGAAAAGCTGGCCGAGACCGACAAGCGCGATGCCAAGCAGAACGAGGAGCTCAGCACCTTGCTGTCGTCCGTGCGCACGGAGATCGAGATGGCGCAGATCCTGGGTTATGGCAAGAAGGCGGATTTCAAACCCATCTTCGATCAGGTGAAGTCCATTGAGCAAAAGTCGGCTGGTGGCAAAAGCGGCAAGGGATGGTTCGACGAGGTGAAGACGCGCCTCGAAACGCTGTTTTGAGGTGATGAAGGGGCCGACTGTTCGGTCGGTCAGTCTCGCGATGTTCGCAGTCAGCCCCAATAGATTCGCCTATTTTCACTCACTCATACGAGGCATATCACCATGAATGAGCAAACATCGAATCCCAATGCGACGAACAAAGAATAAACGAACAGGCCGCGGTAAGCAGCCTTCCTGTCAGTCCAGAGGCCAAGCCTGAAGTCGTCACGGAGTTACAGCCTGAGGTTCAGAAGGAAACGGGCTCGCAGGCGGCAGACAAACGTAGGCTCAGGACCCATTGATTTGATTGCGGAAATCTGATTCAGCCTCTGTGAGGAGACTGAAGATGAGTGACCTGTATTGGCTGACCGAGGAACAGATGGATCGTCTGCGGCCCTTTTTCCCGAAGAGCCATGGCAAACCTCGCGTTGATGACCGTCGTGTGTTGAGTGGGATCATTTTCGTGAACAGAAATGGTCTGCGCTGGCGTGATGCCCCCCGGGAATACGGTCCACACAAGACGCTCTACAACCGCTGGAAGCGCTGGAGTGCTATGGGGATCTTCATCCGCATGATGGAGGGATTGGCTACTGGCAAGGCAGAGCCTCAGACAATCATGATTGATGCGACCTATCTCAAGGCCCATCGCACGGCTTCGAGCCTGCGGTTAAAAAAGGGGGCCCAGGCCGTTTGATCGGGCGGACCAAAGGCGGGATGAATACGAAGCTGCATGCTGTCACTGACCGGAACGGACGTCCGCTCAACTTCTTCATGACAGCAGGTCAGATCAGTGATTATACTGGTGCCGCTGCCCTTCTGGACAGTCTCCCATCAGCCGAATGGATGCTGGCAGACCGGGGCTACGACGCTGACTGGTTCAGAGAGGCCCTGGAGGAGAAAGGGATCAAACCCTGTATTCCTGGTCGAAAATCTCGTGCAAAACCGGTCAAATACGACAAACGGAAATACAAAAGACGCCACCGTATCGAGATCATGTTCGGCAGACTCAAGGACTGGAGACGGGTCGCAACACGCTATGACAGATGCCCGACCGTCTTCTTCTCCGCAGTCTGCCTCGCCGCAACCGTCTTGTTCTGGCTATGAGTCCTGAGCCTACAGCGCTTCTACACCGCCGAGATAAACACAAAAAAATAGAGCCTTATATAAAAATTAGTTTTGGCCAGATGGCAGATACAAAAGGTCTATCAGAATATATTTGTGGTAATGAGAAGGGCGGTGGCTTCCTTATTGATGACCTAAAACTTCCGGCCTATTCAAATCTTCCATTTGAGTTTTCTGCATTGGGAGATGATCTTGACCTCGCTATACTTTACGAAGAGGCACACGGTAACAGGCAGATTCGAGATTATTGCGCTCAAATGTTAACACGGTTTAAATCTCTGGAAGAGCGGCCCGAATACGCATTCCTGCGCCACAATGCCCTGAGTGGAGGGACTGCACTTTCGCAGGATAAATTTCTGGCTGACCTTTTAGGACTAGAAGCCGAAGGAGACGGCTGGATCAAAAAAAATCAGATTGTTATTGTGGATATGAACGCCGTAGAAGACGAAGTCGTCGAACTCGTAGCGTCCGTACTGGCAAGAATGACACTCAGATTATTACGGAAAGCTGATCCCCGGAACCGATTTCCTATCCATCTACTTCTTGAAGAAGCACATCGGTATATCTCAGAGAAGACATCTCGCTACGCAATCGATGCCGGCAAAATTTACGAACGTATTGCTAAAGAAGGGCGTAAATACGGTCTTTTCGTTTTGGTCGCATCGCAGCGACCGAGCGAACTGTCAAAAACAGTTCTATCGCAATGTTCGAATTTTGTTATCCATCGTATTCAAAATCCAGACGATCTTTCTCAAATTAGACAAATGACGCCCTTTATTTCAGACGCAGTTTTGAAATGACTGCCTTCTCTGCCCAAGCAACACGCGCTCGTTTTCGGAATATCGGTCAATTTGCCGACGACCTTTAAAGTGCGAGAAGCAAACCCACTCCCGAAAAGCGACGATGCAAAGATCAGGGAGCTCTGGTTTCATAAAAAAGGCCAGAGAGCGCATATAAATATTACCTCACAAAATCCAGTAACATCGGACAAAAATTGATGTCTGAGTCCAACACGTCCGCCTTGGAAGCTGCGACCGCACTTTTAGGGACAAGCGATGACTATCGGGTCCTTCGTCGTCTCACTCCGCGAAGGCCCATCACCGGAATACCAGAACAGAACATCCGGCGTGGACTATTCGTTGACGTCGAAACAACAGGCCTCGATCCGACAAAAGATGAAATCATTGAACTTGCTATGGTCCCATTCTGTTATTCACTTGATGGCATTATCACCGAAGTCGGCAACGCATTTGAGCAACTTCGTGAGCCGTCACACCCCATCCCACCTCCTGTAAGCGCATTGACAGGCATCACCGACTCTATGGTTGCTGGTCATTACATTAATCCCGATGACGTTGCGAAGTTTTCACAATCTGCAGCAATTGTGATCGCACACAATGCGGCTTTTGATCGGAAATTTCTTGAACGATTTTGTCCTTCGTTTTCTTCAAAGCCCTGGGCTTGCTCAATGTCAGAAATTGACTGGGTTTCAGAGGGATACGAAGGAACAAAGCTTGCTTACCTTGCGACAGAATGTGGCTTCTTTTACGATCGCCATCGAGCCGTGAACGATTGCCTGGCTGCATTGGAAATATTAGCCCATCCTCTGCCTGTATCTGGTTCCAATGCCCTGTTCCAATTACTCGAAAAGGCTCGAAAACCAACATGGCGCATATGGGCTGACGGCGCACCGTTCGAATTCAAGGAAGATCTCAAGTCCCGCGGTTACCGCTGGAACGGTGACAATAATGGTTTTCCACGTGCTTGGTTTATTGATGTTTCCGAGCAAGACATTCAGACTGAAGCGAGCTTTCTACAAACAAAAATATATCGCCGCGATGTTGAGGTAAGCCCTGTTAAAATTACGGCTTACGACCGATTTTCTGAGCGAGCTTAATGAAACGGTGGCGCGCGAAGTAAACACTAGCTCTCGTTGTTTGGGTGTTATTTTTTATAATTAACTCAAAGATATTCCCCCGTATACGATTTATGTCTAAAAATCTCTTCTTTCCTACAGCATTTCATTTCCATCCTCGGGCAATGACCATTTCACTGCCAATGTCTTCAATCAGAAAATCCGGTACGCCACAATTTCCAGCGATCTCTTCCCATGAGCAAAGGGCACTGTCGACCGCATCAATAATCTGGTCTCTTCGAACAGGCTTGATGCCTGCGACCCGCGCCACTTCATTAATGGCAATCTTGCCCGGGTAACGCCCATCGCCAGTGATCGATATCGAATGCTCGCCACCGGGGCCTGCGGAAAACGACACATCATAGGCGGGAGCCAGCGACCATTCACCAGCCGCATTCATGAGAAACGCATGATTTCGAACATGATCGTCCCGGTTCAATGCCCGCACGTTAAATACCATACGTCTAAAAATTTCCTCGACTACATCAATCCGCCGACACATAAGTTTGGCAAGCTTGATGAGATCAACGTAATCGACCACACCGTGCTGCATACCGGTATCAAGCAATCCCGCCACTGTAGACATATGTAAGCGGCCTCGGCCCGGACGATCGAACCGAACAGTGCCCAAAAATCGCTCTTTATGACCTTCCAGCGGGAACATTCGACAAACGTTGATGCCTGCTTCTCTCATGAGAATGCCGTAGGCGATCTCGGCTTCCACTGTCCCGACCGGATCAGATGATGCACGCCCTTTGATCAATACCTGAGTCCAGCCGGAAGCAAGCGGCAGGCGGTAATCGCGTAAGGAATGCATATCGTCATTGATCTGCGCGACAAACTTGGGCCGCGCGCCCTGACTGCCACCCGACATGACGCGGAGCCGCGAAAGATCTGCGGCGGACGCCCCATTCACCACTTGCGGTATGATCTCTTCGAACCAGCCCAGATCAATGCTCTCATTCGGAAGATTGTCTGTTTCCGGGGCATACGTCAGGGCCCCGCTACCATAGCGCCCGACATAAGCGAGGCGCTCGATATCACCGATTTTGGTTCGACTGATACCTCTCGCTGCAATTTCCCTATCAAGCAGGAGACGTCCCCAACCATCAGGGAGACTATCTTCAAACAGAGAAGGAAGACTTGCACCCCGACCGCCGTTTGGTCTCAACAACTGATCATACGACCGACAAAGCACTGGAGAGAGAGGAAGAGGACTTGCAGCAAACCCAGCATCCCACTCGAAAGCTATGTTTCGACGCTCAGGATCGCGGCCAAACTGTCCCACCTGTAGAGACTTTTCTCCCTCGCCGAAATCCAGCGCAACAGAAAGTCTTTCAATCATCGCGTCCTCTGTTTCGCTGCGCGTCGACGGAGCTGACTAAACTTATCCAACTCATCCAGCGAAGATGCCTCTGGCATGGGAAAAAGGTCAGAAAAAGCGTCAAGTGTCCCGAGCGCCTCAGCTATGGCTAGCAGCGTCGCCAAACTCACAGTTCCCCCGTTTTCAAATCTTCTAAGCGTTGCTATGGCCACTCCCGATTGCTCAGCAAGGTCTTCCTGCGTGATGTTCTTCGCCAGCCGGCGCGCACGAGCCGATACCGCTATCTCATCATGCACCTCAACCGCCGTTCTCGGTAACAGATAGCTTATCATATATGATCTCTTATGTTCATTTTATCTGTTTTATATATCATTTTTGATATATAAATGCGACGATAATTTACGACCCTCAAGTAGGAGGAAACCGTCCCCCACAAGGCAAGCGCGATAGAATATGGCGCCCACATGTTTCATACCGGGGTACGGAGACGCATTGGGAGGGTGAACGACCTTTCTCGTCTTCCGTGTCTTACTCCTCCGAGAACGTCACTCCCTCGGTCGTGAGTTCACCCTGCCTCAACAGTTCAAGTCCTGCTACAAAAGCGCCAGCGATCGCCGCTTTCCGGCTGCGCATGTCTTCTGCCGGCTTTAACGGTATGCAATCACGCCAGATACTCTGGAACGTCCCATCAGATAACTTTTCCCGGATACGTGCGAGGGCGGCCGTTATCGTCCAATACGCAGGTACATTGATCGTATATATCGGATCACACTCTTCAAAACGGGCCAGTTCGCGCTCAAGAACGCCGAGACAGGCCTCCATCAGCCCGAAATACGATGCCTGCCGCCCCCGGGGTACATTAGCCAGATCACTGCATCCCCGCGGAAATGTCGCCACTCCGAGTTGCGGACGTTCCTCCAGCCAGGACGCTGCGGCCCGGATACGCAAAAGTTCGTCGAGATGGGCGACCGTGCGATAAGCTTCCCTTTCGGCATGTGTCTGCTCAACCTGAGAGGCGAACAACAATCTGGAGCGCAAAAACACCAATCTGGTCACCCAGATGAGCCATTCAGCCCGTTTCATAAGGGGTGTCGTTTGCGCCAGCCTCTCTGCTTCGACAACAAACTGCTCCGCGAGCATGGCAACAGAAATCCCCCCAAGATTAATCCGCTGCCGCTCCGCAAGATCAAGCAACAGGTCGAGAGGACCATCAAACCCCTCCACATGAAATTCGGGAAGCGGGGAACGCGTCCCAGACTGCGCCGCTGTTGTCCCGTCATAATTTAAATTAGAGGGCATCACTGTCCCCCCGGCTTGTTCACGAAATCATAATGGGGACGGATATCGAAAACGAGTTCGCGCCACTCGGATTGCAGACGGACAAATGCCTGCCACGGGCTCCAGTCTGCCGACCAGAATTCGTACATGACCTTCACATGACGTCGAGCGCGGCGATCCGGGAGAGCACGGACCGAGACATGCCGCAGCGGCCTTAGCGTCCCCCAGTTAGCCTGCAACCACGTAAGCGCCTCCGTTGAATCCTCACCCGCCTCGAGCATTCTGTCAGGAACCGGTACTAGACGATAAAGATCAAACGGACAGGACTGGTCGCCAGATGCGCGCCGCCGCTCGCCAATACGATATAGTCGCTCGGAAGTTTCCCGCAGCAGGCGCGCCAGAATGGCAGCCTGGGGCCCTATAGAAGCCATTGGGGCAAGGAGCCGCGCCTGTTCATACTCAAAATCCACACGCCAGGGGATGGTGCCAGACCCTCGTGCCGAAGCCACGAACCGCTCAACCACCGCAGTAGGACCACTTACCGTTACCGTGGTCCGGATCCAGTCTACGGATGTCTCTCCTAGAGACCGTTCCGCCTGTTGAGGCGGTCTGCTCGGGCTGGCGACGAAAGACGACGGTTTTTTACGCCGCGAAGAAGGAGTGGTTTTCCCAAGGGCCCGCTCAAGCACGAACCGGATCCCCGGAACACTGAGAGGATCACCGAGAGTCCCGCTCGATCTCACATTACAAAACGCGTGACCGTACCGCAGTTGTCCACCGTCTCGCCATGCCTGCCAACTCCGCACCGGACAGACGGCGGGGTCACGACGACGACGCAATTTTTTCGCGATCCGTCGACCGGACCTCGGACTCAACAGAGAAACCGTCATCCCATCCGCTGTCTCGATAAAGTCTTCAACTCTTAGCCGTGCCAGAGCTTCAGCTCCCAGACTCAGAGCTGCAGCGAGTGCGAGAAGTGCTCGATCCCGAACGCCCGCGATATCCGGCTTGCAGCGGTGTGCTGCTTCCCGCAGCATATCTGCGGATGGCCCCGTCGCCGCTTTCGGGCAAACCTTCTGGCTTTCTGGAAGAGGAATGGCTTCCAGGATCTCACCGTTCGCAGCGCACCACGCCACAACCGCAGCGCGATCAACGTTCAGACTTTTGCGCGGGCGACCCGCTTTGGCCCGCCTTTCCAGCCATTGCGTCAGCGCCCGCTCGCCGACGGGAAATCGCTGCAGAGGAGCGTGAGACTGGACAAATGCCCGCCAGGACGTGGCGTAAGTCCTGGCCGTCCCGTCAGACAGATCCTGCGGCGCGCGGGCCGCAGTGAGCAATCTCCAGGCTTCAGCCATGTCTCAAAGGACCAGCACCTCGGACGCGTCTGGAGATTACCGGTCTTGCCTGACAGATTTCAAAGACATGTGGGCTGACAATCATGACGGACGGTTTCCCTCCACACGGCTTTCGGTATGCGGGCCTGTGAGGCCAGGCACTTCGTGGGCTTTGGAGAGGAGCTGTGCCGTAAAAATAGTCAGGATAAGCAACCCGAGTGCTTGGGAAACCGTCGCAATCCAAAGATTCCTGTGCCGTCCGGCCGCCAGCGTTCGCAAGGCTTCGGCCGTCCGCTCGCGATCATGCCGAATGAACACCCGAAGCTCGTCGCAGAGCTGATCGTCTTCCTGCTGGTCATGGCGGTCTCCGACCGCTTTCCAGAACGCCTTCAATCTCGCGATGCTCTGTCCCGCCGTGCTTGGATAGTCTCCCGGCAAAAAGCGTAAAAATTCGAGCCAGAAGCAAAGAAACAGACCAATAATAGCTGCCACTCCGAACACGGCACCGTTAACACCAAGCTGCAGCGATTTCCCCTGAAACCAATAGGGAAATCCGGCGCCGACCAGAACCCCAGCAATCACCGACACGAGACCAGCGGGCACCGCACCTAAAGGTTTCATCATCTCCTTACAGTGATCGCGCACCAAATTTTCGCATTCTCCCAGGTAAGCATCTGAAATTTGCGACGCTTTTGGAAATTGCGCTGGCAGCCCCCATGGGTCTTTCTGATCGTCCACCACCACGTTGTGCTTCCTTTGCGCACTGATTTCTGCCGTTTCTGGACCAGCGAACCCTTAACTGAGAAGGGGAGCGAAAACCTGAGTCGAAGAAGACCGACAGCTTAACAATATGGCATCTGCACCGCTCTAACACCTCGCTATCAGGTTAACACTATTTTGCAGCCATTTTTCGACTTAAAAGCACAAGACGTTTGGCGGTTTGCAGCCGTTTCCAACCAAAATGAGCCAGACTGGAGCAAATCCCCCCTCCCCCCCAACCTAGTTGCGATAATTCCCTTTATCGCAACTAGGTAGAGGACCATAAAAAAAGGCCCTGTGAAGGGCCTTTAGTGCGTGCCCTCGGGCGCATATCCGAAGACAGAGGCGTATCCGAGAGATACGAAACAAGATATACGCGTCAGCGTCATGACGGTCAAGAATTTCCCGCTCTCGGAACCCGTTCTCCAGGCGCTGCAGACAAGCTTGTCGCCGGAGCGGTTTTCAACCTATCTCCGGGCCTCTGGCGGCCATCAGGAAAAGGCCCTGCGTCTCTACACGCGCAATACAGCCCTTAGTGCGGCCTTCTACGGGCCGCTGCAAGGCCTGGAGATTGCCGTGCGCAACGCCCTGCACCGGGAACTAACCGCCCGATTTGGACCTGCGTGGTATGACAATCGACTGACGGGCCTCAATCCCAAAGCCCAGGATCAGATTCTGCGTGCCAAACGCGACGTTCAGCGTGAGCACCGGCAGGCGGATCCACCCCATGTTGTGGCCTCGCTCAGCTTTGGCTTCTGGGTCGCACTGCTTGGCAAAGGCGGCAACAGCAACTACGAGATGATCCTGTGGCGCCCCGCACTGGCCAAAGCGTTTCCGCACGCCCGCCTCGGTCGAAAGCAGGCGCATCAGCAACTGGATTATCTACGGACGTTTCGCAACCGCATAGCCCACCACGAGCCGATATTTACCCGCCACCTCGCGGCCGATCACGAAGCCATTCTTCGGGTGACTGGATGGATCTGCCCCCTCACCCGCGACTGGATCGCCTCTCACAGCCGCGTGCCAACTCTCCTGGCACAACCGGCCTCAGCCGACCTGTTATTTTGAGTGTTCCAAGCTTAACGCAATGACCGCAAGGGGCAGGAGCAGACAGGCGGCAATCGCCCTCATATCGGAAATACAGCGATCCTCGATCGCTTTCCGCATAGCGGACTTGAATAGCGCAGACTCCTGCGGCCACTTTGCCTCTCATATCGGACGTCGGTGCACCAATATGTGATTCCGAAGAACAGACATGAATGTTCGACTTTCGAAGACTGGCTTCCATCAGTTTTAGAGCGGTTCAGCTTGCGGTCGCAACAAGCATGCCAAACGTGTAGGTGAAACATTGTTCGGTTAAAACATTACTCACTGTAATCTTGTTGAAATTTTGTGAGTTCTCCAGCATAATCTCATGATGCCCATCACCACTGACACGTCGATCTACGACAAAACCGGTCGCCTACGATTTTGTAGTATAGACAAATTTGTTTCTGATATCTGTGAGGGCGATCATTGCTTTATATGCGGACGACATCCGAGTAAATTCCCATTCAATAGAGAGCATGTTATACCAAATTGGTTGTTGAGGAATGTCAATATTCACTCGGGGAATATTCAGCTTCCGAACGGTAGGCTGCACCGATATGGAAGTTATACCATCCCGTGTTGCACTGAATGTAACACGGGTCTTGCGGAGCATTTTGAAAAACCAATCAGCGAAGCGTTTGGGAAGGGCTTTTCAGGTCTAAGCGCGTTGGTCGAGCGCGAGGGGACCGAGCGCCTGTTTCAGTGGATGGCCCTACTCTTTGTAAAAATGCACCTTAAAGACAAAACGCTTTTACAGAACCCGGATACGCGCCTTGGACGATTCTACATATCTGATGGCTATGATTGGTCAACATTTCACCACATGCATTGTCTCGCCCGCGCCCATTACTCCGGCGCAAAGATTGGTAAGTATGTCCACGGATCAATGTTGTTCGTCGAAGTTGGAGAGAACTCCGAAGATGAATTTTTTGATATTGCTACCGTGTCCAGCGCCTACACCTTGTACATTCGAGTAAAAGACATGGCTATATACACCGTGTTTGATGATTCCGGAATTTGTCTGGGGGCTGTAGAGCCCGTTTTATCAAGAATCACGGGCGTGATGAATTCGGCGCAAGCTCGCGAGTTAGCCGCGGAACTGGCGGCGGCAAATATTCACCTTAAAAATCCCCCTGGCTTTGGGACGAGATCGTCGAACGCTGATGGTGACGATCTCGAGATTATAGCTCTCCCTCCAGAAGGGAATGCCGAGTTCTTTGCCAAAAGCAATAACGCGATAGGTCACATCAAGCGTTCAGTTTTGGGAAGTTTTTGTCAAGCAACAGCAGATCATACGCGCGAAGAGGCGCTGGAATTGCTCGAATCAAATGAGTATTCGTTCTTATTCAACAGTGAAGGGGTTTTCGTCACTGGGGGAGACAAAGAAGATTTGCAACCTGTGCGTAGCGAGTTGTCCGCTATCTGACGAATCTTGTGCAGGAAAGGGGATAGCCGCTTCCGCCCTCATTTTTGTCATTCAATGCCCGGTTAAGCTTCTCGAATAGCGGACTATTTTCGGTTTTTCTTGACGTAAGGAGCCTGAGCAGTCAGCGGTGAGGCCATGGATACCATCAGCCTTCTTGCTCTACTCCTGACGCTCTCGGCAGGCTTCAGCATTCTCAACCACCATACGTTGCGTGTTCCTGTCACGATCGGCGTTCTGGTCTTCTCATTGCTGACCTCGCTTCTGGTCATGATCCTGAACCCTCTGATCCCGGCCTATGACCTTCAGGCTCTCCCACGGTCTGTACTCGGCGCGATCAATCTGCCTGCGGCACTTCTGAACGGTGCCCTGTCGCTGCTGCTTTTTGCGGGAGCCATGCAGGTGGATGTCGGGCATCTGCGAGCAAAGCTGATGTCTGTGACCGCTCTCTCCATTCTGGGAACCGTTCTGGCCGTGGCGTTTCTGGCGGTCGCGGCGTGGTGTGTTTTCCCGCTGCTGGGCCATGCCGTTCCCTTTACATGGTGCATCGTGCTCGGCGCTATCCTCGCTCCGACAGACCCGGTTTCGGTCGTGGGAATGCTGAAACGTCTGGGACTGCCAGGACCGCTACAGGCCGTCTTTGCGGGCGAGAGCCTGTTCAATGACGGCGTGGGCGTCGTCATTTTCGGTGTGACGATCGGGCTGGCGACTGGAGACAGTCAAGGGGTGGGCGCTTCTGAGATTGCCATGAGCTTCTGCCGCGAAGCGCTCGGTGGTGGTCTTCTTGGAGCGATAACCGGCTGGATTGCTCTTCGTGTGCTCAAGGGACAGCGTGACCCGCATATTGATCTGCTGACCTCGCTGGCTCTGGCGACCGGAACCTTCAGCATCGCCAATCAGTTGGGGATGTCCGGTGCGATTGCCGTCGTCGTGGCCGGTCTCTGCTTCGGAACCAGCTACAGCCATTCCATTTTCGATGAAGTATCGCGCAAGGAACTCGACATTGCATGGACGCTGATTGACGAAGTGCTGAACGTCCTGCTGTTCATGCTCATCGGCTTTGAAATACTGGAGATCACGCCGCATCTGTTCACGGTTCTGGCGACGCTTGCCGTGATCCCGCTGTCCATTGCCGTGCGGGCATTGAGTGTGCTGTTCTCCACCCTGCCGGTTCATCTCCGGCAGTGGGAGCGGGGCCGTGTCCTCGGCATCCTGACATGGGGCGGCCTGCGTGGCGGCATCTCGGTTTCTCTGGCGCTTGGCCTGCCGCACGGCGACCTGCGTGATCTGCTGCTGCCTGTCTGTTACGGTGTCGTGGTGTTCACCATCATCGTGCAGGGTCTGACCATGGAGCGGGTCGCCCGCAGGCTCTATCCGTCAATCGCTTCCCGGTCGCAATAATGCCCTCCTCCCTTCTCCCGGTCTCGATTTCCGCCCGGCGGGTTCTCATTCTCGGGCTTGTCGCAGGCTATGTGGATGCCCTGAGTTTCGTCGATCTGGGCGGTGTCTTTGCAGGCGCGATGACGGGCAATACCACGCATATGGGCGCCTCGTTTATCAGCGGCAACTGGCACCATGGCCTGCTTCTGGTGGGTGTGCTGGGTGTCTTTTTCCTTGCCGCCATCCTGTCCGGCCTGATGCGGCTGTTATGGTCGCCAGCTTATGGTGTCATGGTGATGACAATCTTCATGGTTCTGGCACAGATCGTGCATGGATCCTCCCTACGCTACTGGGGCGAATTTCTCGTGCTTCCGGCACTTCTGGCCGTGCAGGGCGAAACGATCGCGAAATTCTCCGGCACGCCCATGCCCACGATCGTCGTGACGACAAACCTGTTAAAAGCCGCATCGGGAATTGCGGAATGGATGGCGTCATGGATTGCGCCGGACAGGAACATTCGCCCTATCGCAGGAAGCATTTTTCTGCCGCTACTTTCGTGGGGGGCTTTTCTGGCAGGCGTGATGGCCGCCGCTACGGGGCTGGCCCTGCACGGTAGTTTTCCGTTCCTCTGGCCCGTCCCTTTCCTTGTCTTTCTATACCGGGATATCTGGAAAACGGAGCGTTCCGGGCAGGACGATAATTGAACACCCTGTCTGACAGGTCAGGATCAGACGCAGGACGTAACGCGTTTATGATGCGAATCTGCCTCTCGGTCAGGTCAGATTTTCATGCCTGACAGCCGACATTCAGCTTCCCCCCACATAACTGTCGGAATAATGCGAGGCGGGTACAGTCATGCGAGATATCAATGATCTCGTGATACGCGATATTCTGGTTGGGGAGGGTACGGGAGTAAGAAGCAGCGGCTACATGCTGTTTTTCCCCTGAATCGTGAGCCACGGATTTGCACTCAATGCTTTTGGTGTCTTCTGGATCGCGGGAAAGGCAATCCATAGTCTCTGACATAGTAACAGACTGGCCGTAGGGCAGGGGGCATCCAGTTCTTTCGGAGCAAGGGTGATAAAGGATCAAACAAAAGTAGAGAAAAATATTTTATTTTTTCAGTTAGTTAAATGTGCTCACAACCGTTCAACGAAGCCGCTCACAAGCAGCAGTTTTCTTTGGTTGTGTGCCCCCGTAACCAAGCGTAAGTCCTTGATCTGACACGATAAACCCGCCCTAAACAGGCGGGTTTTTTGTTGCCTAAAATTCCCCGCAGGAAACACATAGGAAACAGACGAAAAGGTACCGGGGCGCATTTTTGTCCACTTTCACAAATGCGTGATTGAAGAGTGAGGCACCCTGTCGCCTGTTTTGGGGTATCATTCTAGGCTTGTCGAGTCAGGACAGTCTGCCCCTCTGCTGTCCGTATCAGGAGACGCAGGAGCAGCCATGGCCGCAGACGAACTCACGGGACTGATCCGTTATCTCGGTCAGGAGGACTGGCAGGAGTGTTTTGGCGAAGTGCTCGGCGATCACATCGGTCCGGCGCTGGAAGCGGGCGACATCACGTTCGAGGATCTGGCGGAGATGATCGGTCCCGACGTCGCCATGACGCTATGGGGCTGCGCCTTCGAGGATTTTCTCGGGCAGGACTGGGACGATAGCCGGAACTTCGTGGACGTTTACCTCAAGCGTCGGGGCTGGAAGGAAGGGCCGCGTAACAGCGCCTATATGCGTGCCCTCAAGGCTTCGGTCATGAGCCTGTATGAAGTCTCGGACATCAAACCCGGCCAGAGCCTGATGGCGCGTGACCTGCTGCGGGGTGGTGATCCGGTTCTGGTGCATGAAGGTACGGCAACCCGGACACTGGAACAGTGGGACCGGATTGCAGCACGTCTCGTGCTGTCCGATGGAAAGACCATTCTGGCAGGCGGGCTGCTCGCCTATTCACGGGGTGCCTGCGAAGATCTGGCGACGCACCTTTACAAGGTGCTTCGGAAGCGGCGGGGCAAGGCCGAGTTTCCGAAAGTCGATACGCAGACCCTGCGTGAGCTTGCGCCGATGTTCACGCTGACCTGGCTGTTCCGGACACTGGAGGACATGGCCCGGCAGATGGAGGGGCCAGCTTTGTTCAATGGGGACGGAGAGGATCTGGTCTTCCATGAAGTGTGTTTTCCGCTGGCAAAGGGCGTGACGCAGAAGACAGTGGCGGACGTGCTTGACGGGATCATGGCCCTGCGACCGGAAAACCGGTCATTCTGGAACTGGCTGAAAGAGCCGATGAGCGATCCCGTGCGCAAGGCTGGACGAGATGAAAACGGGCGGTTCCTGCGCACGGAGATGGATGATGGTGCGATCGTGCTGGGCACGCTGGATCTGAAGGGGCGGCAGTTGCGGCTGCAGGTGAACTCGAAAGAGCGTGCCGAACGTGGTCGTGCCATGCTGCAGGTTGGTCTGGGAGATCTCGTGCACGCTCCGTTCACGCAGATCATGACGCCGGCGCAGGCGATGGAAGACCGGGGGACGCATGGACGGGAGGTCTCGCCAGAACTGCAGATCCCGCCCGAGGAGGAAGCCCGGATTATCGGGCAGATGCTGGAGCGGCACTATCGGCAGGTGCTTGATGAGCCAGTCCCGGCCCTGGGGGATTTGACGCCGCGCCAGGCCGTCCAGACAGCCTCAGGACGTAAAAAGGTGGCCATCTGGTTGAAGGATATCGAAAACACTACGGTCCGCGCCCAAGGGAGTGGCGGTGCCATGGCTGCCTACGATTTTGGGTGGATGTGGCACGAACTCGGAATCATCAGGCTTAGGAAATAGTCCGCTCACGCCTCGTCTCGGTCGTTCGGATGCCCAGATCACATTCCCGACTCCGGACATTGGCCCTACCCAATCCTGCTTTAGGCGGCAGGCGCCCGATAAACACGTCAGTAAGGTGCTCATGGTGTTGATTTTCGTTGAGAACTGGGTTCTTCCGCACTTTTCGTGATGGGTATCTTGTACTGAGGTTCCGGAACTGGGAAATCCAGAAAGTCGTTCACTTTCATGGATATTCCCCAGTGTCACGCCTTCGGTCTCTTGATCTTCCCCGTTCCCTCGTCGTTCGTCGTGTTGTTGCACTGGATAACAGAGTGGAGATCGAAGTCGGTCTGCGAAAACGGAGTGCAGTGTGTCCGGACTGTCAGTGCCCGACACAACGCATTCACAGTTTCTATCAGAGAAAACTCGCGGATCTTCCATGGCAGGGCCGTCCAGCCACGCTGATCGTTTCTGTGCCGCGCTTTTTCTGCCAGACGATGCTTTGTCCACGTCGGACGTTTGTCATGCCCCTCGAGGGGATAACCGTGCGTCATGGCAGACAGACCACACGTCTTGCCGATCTTCATTATTATATCGCCCACACCCTGGGCGGTTCCGCTGGAGCACGAATGACCGTGCGCCTGTGTTGTCCCATCAGCGCGGATACTCTTGTCCGCCGTCTTCTCTCACGTGTGCAGAACACCACAAAAGGCACGGCCCTTACACGTGTGGTGGGGGTGGATGACTGGGCATGGCGGCGGGGACATCACTATGGAACGATTGTGGTCGATCTTGAGAAAAATGATGTCATTGACCTCCTGCCAGATCGGGACGCTGATACCCTTGCCCGATGGCTGCAGGTCCACCCCGGTATTGAAATCATTGCCAGAGACCGTGCCGGTACTTATGCAGACGGATGCCGCAGAGGCGCACCATCCGCTCTTCAGGTGACAGACCGCTGGCATCTGCTGAAGAACCTGTCAGACGCTTTTGTCAGCATTCTGGACCGTTTTACGACGACTGTCAGGACCCTGACACGACAGATGAACGTATCAACGGTCGTAAGCAAAATATCTGAAACAATCAGAGCGCATCCAGAAGAGGCGCAGGCGGTCGTCAGGTCAGCCTCTGGGGAACGGCGTGACATTCTTTTCAAGGAAGCTCTTGCCCTGAAAGCAGCGGGACACAGCATTCAGGCTATCGCCGCAACGATCGGGGTAGAGAGAAAAACCGTGCGGCGCTGGTTTCAGCGGGGCCATGCACCACCATGGAAAAGAACGGTTCCGTCACGCAGCATACTCGTGCCTTACACAGCCCACCTGGAAAAGAGATGGTCCGAAGGATGTCGCAATAGTCGTCAGCTATGGCGGGAACTCCTGGAGCAGGGCTTTGCAGGACAATATGGCACCGTCTGGAAATGGGTGGCGACGCGACAGGGATGTTCCGCGAAACCCGTTCCTTCCGCGCATGTCGTTGCACCTCGGGGACGCAGACTTGCGCGGCTTCTTCTCGCAGAGGATCCGTTATCTGCCGGACAGGAGGGACTGCTGGTTCCTGCCCTTCTGGAAGCTGAACCGCACCTTGCCGTCACACTCTGCTGGCTCAGGAAAATGCAGACCCTGCTCTGTAAAAGGGGTGACACCTGCACGGGAGGCGATCTGAAGGCTCTGCTGGAAGAAGGAAAGACGACGCTGCTGTCACGTCTGATTCCCGCGCTTGAACGGGATGCGGCTGCCATTGAAGCGTCTCTTGTCACACCTTGGACAACCAGCCCGGTTGAAGGACAGATCAGCCGACTGAAAATGATCAAGCGAACCATGTTCGGAAGAGCAGGCTTCGAACTCCTCAGGGCGCGTGTCCTTCAGCCCGCATAATCAAAAAACATCATCACGAAAAGTGCGGAAGAACCCAGTTCTCGGTGAAAATCAACACCTCATGGTTTCTCCAACACGTCATCATCCTCGGCAAAGCGCATACCGACCCATTTTCCGGACGTCGTCAGGAATAAGAAATTACTATACGGGGGTATGGCATATTTTCCTTGATCTCGATCAATTATCGCAGCGGCATCTACGGTCGGGGCATCGGCATATCCATGTCGTGATGCGTATGATGTCCGCCAGCTGCTCCTGCCTGGGCGACCAGCGCCTGGTAGTCAGAACTGTTCATTCCCGGAAGGCTCCCGAGAAACGCAACGATGTTCCAGAGATCATCATCACCATGATCCGCCCAGGACGGCATGCCCGACATCTTGATGCCATGCTTGAGGATCCAGAACAGTTCGCCCGGTGTATAGCGTTGCGCCACATCCTTCAGAACCGGCGGCTTCGGATACATCCCCACCGCCATATCCTCGGCCTCGACGCCCGGCGCGGAATGACAGGAGGCGCAATGCGTCGAAAAATGCGATGCGCCGCCGACGAGCCGTGCCTGCGTTTCAAGATCGACAGGTGCGGTAATGCCCTCGGCGTGATGCCGGATTGAATGGAGGCGTGCCGTTTCCAGAACACGATAGGTCAGCCGCCAGTGCGGCGAGGTGGCGCTCACATCATACAGGCCACCGAAAACGACGGTCGCTCCTGCGCCGATCCCAAACAGCAGGATACCGGCGAACCCCCAGATCAGTCTCGTCATACGTGCCTCCCTGGGCCTTTCCAGGGGCGACGCTGATGGCGCCGCCCCGCTCCGGTCAGGACCCGATCAGCGCTGATGAACCGCGTCAGGCATGCCCTGCGGCCCCATCGGCATCTTCATGCTGCTTTCCTTGTCACCGCAGCCCATTTTCATCTTGTGATCTGACGGCGCCATGGCGTGGCCGTTCGACATATTCATGCCCTTCATCTTCATACAGTCTCCCATCTTTCCCTTCATTTTCATGCCCTTCTCCATGCCCTCCATGCCGGAACCGGACATGCCGTCCATTTTCATCTTGTCGTGGTCCATCCCCGACATGCCGGACATGCCCTGCATCCCGGACATATCCTGACCCTGCGGCTGGGCCGGTGCCGGAGCGGGGGTCTGGGCATGTGCAACCGAGACCGTGGCCAGAAGTGCGGCCAGAGCGGCCGAGAACCTGAAATTCATAGTCAACATTTGTAAGTTCTTTATCTTTTGTTATCTGAAACGGGGCCGCACGGAGCGCCCCGCAACGACTTCACATCGGGCAGGAGCGGTCAGAACCACGTCCTGATCCCGAAGGTGAAATTCAGGTCATGGACACGCTCATTCCTTGAACGCGCCATGTCGGCGGCCTGACCGAACGTGCCGGAGTAACTCACGCCGATATAGGGCGCGAATTTCCGATGCCATTCGTAGCGAAGCCGCAATCCCGTATCGATATCGGACAGCCCGGTTCCGACGCCGCGCGCACGATCGGACGCGGAATAGAAGTTCATCTCGACCTGGGGTTGGAGAATCAGGCGATTAGTCAGCAGGATATCGTATGAGCCCTGCAGACGCCCCGCCGCACCCCGGTCGCTGAAATAGGCCGTGGCCTCCACATTGAAGAAATATAGAGCCAGTCCCTCGACCCCGATCGCGCCCCAGGCCCGTGTGGGGCCGTTGTCAATATCGAGACGCACGCCGGTCTGGACATCGAAATACCGGGAGATAGCACGATCATAAAGGGCCTCATGGTCTCCATCACCGAACTTGCCGTTTGTGCCGACCGTGCCTTCGGATTTCAGCCAGAGCTTGTCGTAGTCGGTGCCGAACCAAGCCTGCCCATCGTAACGGAACTGCCCGCCATCGGCACCAAAGCGCGCCTCGAACTGGTCGAGCAGCGCATGCATGTAGATGTTATGGTCCATGACCGGCTGGATGCCGTTGATATAGACCACGGGCGCGGGAGCCGAGGCGGTCTGCGCTTCCTGGGTTCCTTCGCTCTGGCGTGCCGGGACTGACTGGGCGCGTCCCGTGCCAGGTACCGCGGTAGCCAGTCCAGCGGCAAGGACCGTGCCACCTATCAGACCCCGGATCACGACACCACCACCGTGCGGAACATGCCCACCTCCATGTGGTAGAGCAGGTGGCAGTGATACGCCCACAGCCCGGGTTCGTCCGCCGTGACCAGGTAACTCAGCCGCTCACCCGGCTTGACGGTAATCGTGTGCTTGTAGGGTCGGCACTCGCCCTGCCCATTTTCCAGTTCACTCCACAACCCATGCAGGTGGATCGGATGCTCCATCATCGTGTCGTTGATCAGGACGAAGCGCACCCGCTCGCCCAGGGTGAGACGAATGGGCTCCGCTTCCGAGAACTTCTTGCCGTCAAACCCCCAGATGAAGCGTTCCATGTTGCCGGTCAGATGCAGGGTGATCTCGCGCGATGGCGGGCGCGGGTCCGCGCCCGAGATCGTCGCCCGCAGATCGGCATATGTCAGAACGCGGCGACCATTGTTCTCCAGCCCGTCGCCCGGTTCCGCCAGCCGGTTGATCGGCATCATGGCGACACTCTGCACCGCGACGCCGGGCTTCAGCTCTGTTTTATGCCGCGACGCAGCCGCCATGCCCGGCATATCCATCGCAGCGGCTCCGGGTCTGTTGGCCTCCTTCATGTCCATGTGATCCATGTCCATGCCGCCGCTGGCAGGGGCTTCACCGGGCTTCCCCGGCGAACTCCCCATCTCCATGCCCGCCATGCCGCCCTTCATGTCCATATTCCCCATGCCCATGTCGGTCATGGTGCGCAGCGGGCGCGGGTCCATGGGCGGGACCGGACCGGCAAGGCCTGGACGGGTGGCGAGCGTGCCGCGTGCGTATCCGGTACGATCCTCAGCCTGGGCAAAGACCGTGTACGGTCCATCGGCGGTGGGCTCGACAATCACATCGTAGGTTTCCGCAGGTCCGATGCGGAATTCATCGACAGGGATGGGCTCCACGTCATTACCGTCGGCCTGAACGACGGTCATCGTCAGGCCGGGAATGCGCACGTCGAACAGCGTCATCGCCGATGCATTGATGAAGCGCAGGCGTATGCGCTCGCCCGGTCGGAACAGGCCCGTCCAGTTTGCAGCAGGCGACTGGCCGTTGATCAGGTAGGTGTAGATGATGCCCGACACATCCAGAATGTCGGTCGGCGCCATGTTCATGGCACCCCATTGCAGGCGATCTCGGATCGTCGCACCCAGCCCCTGCCGATGTGCGTCACGGAAGAACGTGTCCACCGTACGCTGGCGGAAATTGTAGTAATCGCTCTGGAATTTGAGGTTGGAGACGATGTCCTCAGGATCGACGTCGGTCCAGTCGGACAGGACCATCACATAATCGCGGTCGAAATGCTGCGCGTAACCGTCTCTCGGGTCGATGATCAGAGCCCCATACAGGCCCGTCTGCTCCTGGAAGCCGGAATGGCTGTGATACCAGTAAGTGCCGCTCTGATGCAGCGGGAAGCGATAGGTGAACGTGTCACCCGGCGCGATCCCGCCAAAGCTCAGACCGGGCACGCCGTCCATGTCGGCCGGCACCCGGATTCCGTGCCAGTGGATCGAACTGGGCTCATCCAGCCGGTTGGTGACATTCAGTTCGACTGTGTCGCCCTGACGCCACCGCAGGATCGGCGCGGGCGTGGAGCCGTTCACACCCACCGCGTGCATGCGCGCACCGGTGATATTGACCGGCACAGAACCGACCGTAAGGTCGAAACGGGTGCCAGGCAGCGGGTCGGGCCGACCCGACGCCGGTGTATAGACCGGAGCGTAGGCGCCCGCGCTGCGCTGCGGGACGGCCAGCGCCGCCCCCCACAGGCCCGTCCCGATGACGAAACGGCGGCGCGTGATCGCGCCCCGTCCCGTAAGTGATCGTATTGACATGAATAATAGTCCGCAAAAGAGAGAAGGCGGAACCGGTCATAGGTCCATGACCAGCCCTGAGACTGTCAGAACAGAATCAGGCCATCTGTCTGGGCGGCGGCAGGGCGGGCGCGAACGCACGGCCGACCATGCGATCTGAGCGCGACATGCCGAAAGGCGCGGTAACACCTGCGTAATCAAACGCCCTGGTCACGGATGGTGGCATCAGCCAATTGGCGACGCAGGAACCCTGGACACAGCAATCGCCGCAATGATGACATGGGTGATGATCGTGGCACGGTTCATGATTGCAATGTGCGGTCGCCGCATCCGCATGAGATGGCATCTGCATCCCTGGCATGTCGACCATCGGCTGGGTAACCAAAGCAACTGTAGAAGACACCGTGGCGGCATGACCCGGCATGATGGACGCCAGCATCAGCCCCACCTGCAGAAGCAGGCAGGCCAGCAACCGTCCCAACCGTGTCGCGCCGATCCCTTGCACGTCTACCCCGTTATCTTGCTGACCGTTTCGATCAGTTCTCCGATCTTTTCCTGACGCTCCACCGGATCGCCGGATTCGATCGCCTCTACAACGCAGCCCGCGATATGTTCGCGCAGAACAAGCCCCTCGAGCCGATGCAACGCCGCCTTGGCGGCC
>NZ_JAAABN010000025.1 GCF_011516765.1 Acetobacter sicerae
GCCCAGCGATGCGCCGAGATGACCGCCCGTCGTGGACACCGTCTCGACCGTCTCGGAGCGAAGCTCGTCCGCGACCTGCTTCAGCTGGTCGACCGACAGGTTCCGCAGGTCTACAGGGTGCGAAACACGGTCCAGTAAAGGAAAGCGCCCACGCGTGGGGATGGATCCTGACGTATCGCTCATGGCTTTCAGCTCCTGCGCTCTACGACGTAGCGCGCAAGGTCGCGCAGCCGATCAGCTTTCTCACCAAAGATATCGAGGGCATGACAGGCGCGCTCGGCCAGCTTCCCGGCTTCCTTGCGTGCGCCGTCGATACCAAGCAGCGCCACGAAAGTGGACTTCTCGGCAGCCTGATCCTTGCCAGCCGTCTTACCGAGTTCTTCCTCGGTCGCCGTCGCGTCCAGAACATCGTCTGCGATCTGGAAGGCTGCGCCGATATCACGACCGTAACTTGCGATACGCTCGCGCTGTTCGGGATTCGCACCGCCCAGAATCGCACCGGCCTCAGCCGAATAGCGAATCAGGCAACCGGTCTTCAGAGCGTGGAGATGACTGACTTCCTTGAGGGAAAGGGCGCGTCCCTCGCCTTCCATGTCGATCATCTGACCGCCGACCATACCGGCTGCACCGGAAGCCTGCGCCAGAGCCAGCACCAGCTGGATACGGACAGCCGCATCCGGGTGCGTCTCAGTCTCGGCCAGCACCTCGAAGGCGCGCGTCTGGAGCGCATCGCCAGCAAGAATGGCTGTCGCCTCATCGAATTTGCGATGGGTGGACGGCTGACCACGGCGAAGATCATCGTCATCCATCGCAGGCAGATCGTCATGCACGAGGGAATAGGCATGCAGCATCTCGACCGAAGCCGCAGCGCGATAGGCCCCATCCTCGCCATTCTGATCCGGGAACAGGGACGCCACTTCCGCCACAAGATACCCACGCAGGCGCTTGCCGCCTCCCAGCGTTGCATAACGCATGGCGTCGATCACGCGCGCCTCAGGTCCATCCACGCGGGGGATCAGCCGATCAAGCATGACCTCCACGGCAGCAGCGCGTTGCTTGAGGGACGTGCTCAGCGCTTCAGATGACTCGCTGGAAGAAGCGGGGCTTTGGCTTGCGCCGGGGTTGGTCATGACGAACTTCAATCCACGTTCTTGGCGTCAAGTGAGCCGTCAGCCCGTTTGACGATAGCCTGCACGCGCTCTTCAGCCTCGCGCAGTTTACTTTCACAGTGAGCACGTAATGCCGCACCGCGTTCATAGGATGTGATGGCCTCTTCGAGCTTGAGCTGTCCGCCTTCAAGGCTCCGAACGATACGCTCAAGCTCGGTGAGGGCGTCCTCGAAGGACAGGGAATTCGTCTCGCCCGTCATGTCAAATAGCATCCTCAATGGGTCATCAAGCCGCTGCCCTTACCCCGCAGACACGCCGATGCCAAGACCGAAGGTGAAATTCAGAGGCTACTTTTCCCTGCGAAATTGACGATTTTGCAGCAGATGTCGCCTCTCCGCATCAGGTCAGTGACCCACTCAGGCAGGTTCGTCATTCTTTTTGCGGATCACGAAAGACAGCACACCCGCCTCCTCTCCGAATGCGACAAGGGCATGCCCGGTCTCCCGGCAGAAGCTGCGAAAATCGGCTGAAGACGCACGATCAGTCGCCAGCACGCGGAGATGGTCTCCGGCGGCAAGCGTCCGGAGGGCCCTGTTGGCTTTCAGGACGGGCAACGGACAGGAGAGACCTCTCACATCCAGAAGAGTCTCGCTCATGTTTTCTCTCCCTGATTGCCAGCACCTTAACTGCGCGTAACGCCGGACTGTTTTCCCATCCCTGAATTCTGCCCGGGTCTGGAACATGACTGCACTATCTGCTTTGAAGTAATCTTAACAGATCGTTTCGCACGATACGCAGTAACGGACAGTCAGCATGAACAGCATACGCCTTGGAATCGACCTGGGTGGCACCAAGATCGAAGTCGTGGCCATGAGCCCGGCCGGGGATATCCTTCTGCGTGAACGCGTGCCGAATCCGGGATCATACGAACCCATGATGATCGCCATCCGGGATCTGCTGGACGCCACGACCGCAAAACTGGGAGTGGACGAAAGCAGTCGGGGCGCGCGTCTGCCTTTCGGAATCGGCATACCCGGCTCGATCGACGACACGACAGGCCTGATCAAGAACGCCAACGCCACATGGCTGAACGCCATGCCGTTCGGCGTCGATCTCCCCCAGGTCACGGGGCGTCAGGTCCGCGTTGAAAACGACGCCAACTGCTTCGCCCTGTCGGAGGCCATCGACGGCGCGGCAAGCGGACGCAATATCGTATTCGGCGTGATCATCGGCTCCGGCATGGGCGGCGGTCTTGTCGTGAACCGCAAACTGCTCAGCGGGCGTCATCATATCGCGGGTGAATGGGGGCATATCCCCCTTCCCTGGCCGCGCCTGGAAGAGTTCCCGATGCCGCGCTGCTTCTGTGGAAACGAGGGATGTCTCGAGCGCTTCCTGTGCGGCCCGGCTCTGGCGGCGGCATGGAAAGGTGAAGGGTCCCGCAGCGCGGAAGGCATCGAGGAAGCAGCAGCCGCCGGTGACAGGAAAGCGCAGGCGGCCCTTGATTCCTATGTGGACTATCTGGCCCGCGCCTGCTCTCTCATCATCAACCTTCTGGATCCCGACGCCATCGTCTTCGGCGGCGGCGTGTCCAACCTGAAAGCCACCCTCGCACGCGTGCCGGGCCTGCTCCCGCGCAATGTCATTACGCCCGTGTGCAGGACAGAACTGCTTGTCAACAAACATGGAGACAGTTCAGGTGTCCGGGGGGCTGCATGGCTTTGGGACATCGAGGAAATCCGCTAAATGCAGGCAAATACCCGGTTCTGTGCCGGGACTGCCCAAACCTGTTCTGGCCACAGGGCGGCGCAGCCGTCTCACGCTGCCCGACCTGCGGCTCCCGCCGACTGGTCTCCCATCCTGAACTGACCCGCCTTTCCATCGCCCACGTCGATTGCGACGCCTTTTTCGCCAGCGTCGAGAAGCAGCGTCGCCCTGAACTGAAAGGGAAACCTCTTCTCGTGGGCGGCACGGGTGAGCGCGGGGTCGTCAGTACGGCCTGCTATATCGCCCGCCTGACCGGCGCCCGCTCCGCCATGCCAATGCGCCGCGCCCGTGAACTCTGCCCGGATGCCGTGGTTCTCTCTCCCGACATCTCGGCCTATCGGGTCGTGGCCGAGCACATCCGGGTCATGATGCGTGAACTGACGCCGCTGGTGGAAGTCAAATCCATCGACGAAGCTGTGCTGGATCTCTCCGGCACCCGTGAACTGCACGGAGCGCCACCCTGTGTCGTGGTCGCACGACTGGCCCTGCGGGTGGAGAAAGAGCTTGGCGTGACGATTTCCATCGGTCTCGCCACCAATACGCTGATGGCCAAGCTTGCCGCAGGGATCGACAAACCGCGTGGCTATGGCGTGATCGGCACTGAAGCCCGGGAATGGCTGGCTGACAAATCGGTCAGACTCCTGCCGGGGATAGGCAAGGCGCAGGAAGAATCGCTTCAGAGGCTTGGCCTGACAAGACTCGGCGCAGTCGCGTCTCTGACAACGGAAGAGGCGTTCCGTCGATTGGGACCGCGTGGACCGGAACTGGTGGCCAGAGCGAGAGGCGAAAGTTCCCGCAAGGTCACGCCTTTCCATCCGGTAAAATCCGTCAGCACCGAAGTGACATTCACGCGGGACATCCGCGATACGACCCTGCTGGAACGGGAATTGTGGGATCTCTGCGAACAGCTTGCGCTTCGCTTGAAACGCAAGGAAGTTTCCACACAGGGGATTTCACTCAAGCTGCGCACGGCCAGTTTCCAGACCCATAGTCGGGCAATGAAACTGCATACGCCGACCGTTCTTCCAGACCGCCTGTTTCAGGCTGCCCGAACGCTCCTCGCTGCGGAAGTCGGCGATACGGCTTTCCGGCTGATTGGCCTCGGCTCAAACGGCCTTGCGCCACTGGATGACGCCGATCCGCCCGATCTTGCTGACATGCAGACCCAGAGTCGGGTCGCCATGCAGCAGGCGATCGACACGCTACGCTCGCGATTTGGGAAGGCTGCCATTCAACGGGGACGGTCGCTGGGCGACAGGTCGGAGCAGTAACAGGCTCTGACCAGCGTCACCACGACGGCGGAGCGACGAAAAACTGTCAGATCAGACGTGAAAGCTCATCCCGCAGCCACAGCGGCCTTTTTCATTGGGATTGCTGAACACAAAACCGGACTCGAAATCGCCCGTCTGATAATCCATCTGTGACCCGATCAGAAACAGTACCGCCTTCTGGTCGATCAGCACCGTCACGCCCTGACTAGTGACACGCTCATCGCCGGGCGTTCCCGCCTCATCGACAAAGTTCATATCGTAGGCGTGTCCTGAGCAGCCTTTGGTGCTGACCGAGATACGCAGCAACTGTCCGGCGTTCGCGCCTTTATAGAGCGTCCGCAGACGATCGGCGGCTTTCTCCGACAGCGTGATGACCGGCGGCAGTTCACGCACCGGACGGGAGGGAGTCTGGCCTGCTGAAGTCTGTGTGTTCATCTCGGCGTCTCCGGACTCAGAACATGTTGAGGGCAAGGCGGGCCTCGTCGCTCATGCGCGACATATCCCACGGCGGATCCCACACGACATCGACCTCCGCGGAAGTGACGCCCGGCACCTTCTCCACGGCTTCCCTCACCTGCACGGGCAGTTCCTGCGCGCTTGGGCAGTTGGGAGCCGTGAGGGTCATTTCAACCTTCACCCGGCCGTCATCATGCAGATCAATCGCGTAGATGAGGCCGAGTTCATAAATATTCACCGGAATTTCCGGATCATGCACCGTAGCGATGGCGTCGATCACGGCGTCCTCGGAAGGTGCGCCCGTCGTCGGCTGCACTTCCCCGTCGGGCGTCCAGTGCGCAACCTGCCCCTGCTGCGCCTGTGCAGTATCCTTGTTTTCAACTGACAACTCGGTGTCCTGCGACGTCATCTTGCGTTCGTCCTGTGCGGGCATGGTATCGGTCATTGAGTGAGCGCCTCCCCCAGCGCTGTCCAGGGCAATGTCGCACACCGCAGGCGGGAGCGATGGGTTCTCAAAGGGCGGAATGCCTGTAACCCCACGGGTAAAACATCCTCATCCGCAATCATGTTCTGCGAAGAAGGCGTCTCAAGCATATCGGCAAACCGACGCCCCAGTTCAAGGGCGTCAGTAATGGAACTGCCTGTCACGGCCTCCGCCATCAGATCAGCAGAGGCCATGCAGATCGCACAGCCGCGCGTCTGGTGACGAACAGCGTGAATGGTCCCGTCGGTCGCACGCAGCGAGAGCGTCACACGATCGCCGCATACGGGGTTATTCCCCTGCACCGTCGCCGTCTCCTCTTCCACGCTCCCCGAAAACTCAGGCTTGCGGGAGCGGGAGAGGATCAGCGCATCGTAACAGGATGATCCGTCCATGACCGCCCTATACGAAAAACTGCCGGATACGCCTGAGCGTTTCCGCAAGTGTGTCGATCTCTTCTTCGGTCGTATAAATGCCGAAGCTGGCGCGTGCAGTGGCCGTCAGACCCAGACGGTGCATCAGGGGCTCGGCGCAGTGATGCCCGGCCCTGACCGCAATCCCGTTCCGGTCCAGCAGCGTGGCGATGTCATGCGGATGCACGTCTTCCATCGTAAAGGAGATGACGCCACCGCGCTCTTTCGGCTTTCCGACAACAGAGAAACCCGGAACCTCAGGCAGCACACGCAGGGCATGCGCTGTCAGTGCCGCCTCATGCGCACCGATGGCCTCGTAGCCAATGTTCTCGACCCAGTCGATGGCGGTTCCGAGCCCGATGGCTTCCACAATCGCTGGCGTGCCTGCCTCGAATTTTGCCGGAATGGGCGCCCAGGTGGACCGTTCGAACGTCACATGCGAAATCATGTCGCCGCCACCCATGAAGGGCGGCATGGCTTCCAGCAGTTCCCGACGCGCCCACAGCACGCCGATGCCTGTCGGACCATAAAGCTTATGGCCGGTAAAGACGTAGAAATCAACGCCGAGTTTCTGCACATCGATCTTGCGATGCACTACCGCCTGACTGCCATCAAGCAGGATTTTCGCGCCTGCGTCATGCGCCATCGTCACCAGACGCTCGGCCGGTGTGATGGTGCCCAGCACGTTCGACATGTGCGTGATGGCGACCAGAGCGACCCTGCCGTCTGAAAGCAGTCGACCATAGGCGTCCAGATCGAGATCACCGTCATCGGTGATGGGTGCGACACGCAGCTCGATCCCGGCCCGGTCACGCAGCATCTGCCACGGCACCAGATTGGCGTGATGTTCCATTTCGGAAATCAGCACGGCCTGTCCCGGCTTCAGCAGACTGCCGTAGGAGTAGGCGACAAGATTGATCGCCTCGGTGCTGTTGCGGGTAAAGACAATCTCCTCACGCGCGCCACCGAGGAAAGACGCCACCCGGTTCCGGGAGACCTCATAGGCTTCGGTCGCCCGTTCGCTCATCCAGTGCAGACCACGATGAATGTTCGCATATTGCGAGCGCATCATCTGCGCCATCGCGTCGATGACCACATCCGGCTTCTGGGCCGACGCCGCGCTGTCCAGAAAAACCAGCGGCTTTCCGTGGACCTTTTCCGACAGGATCGGAAACTGCGCTCTGATTTCAGCGATGTTCATGCGGTTTTCTCCGCAGCACCAACGCGCTGGCTCAGGGCTGCTGCGAGCGCCTGATGCAACACTGTCCGCAGCGCTTCGTCTTCGACAAGATCAACGGTTTCAACCAGAAAAGCCTCAACCAGCATCTGACGCGCCTGATCGTCGGGGATACCGCGACTGCGCAGATAGAAAAGCTGGTCATCATCCAGCGCGCCGACTGTCGCACCATGACTGCACTTGACGTCGTCTGCGTAAATCTCAAGCTCCGGCTTGGCGTTTATCTCGGCAGACGGCGACAGCAGCAGAGCCTGATTCATCTGATAGCCATCGGTCTTCTGCGCAACGCGCTCGACCAGAACCTTGCCCTGAAACACGGCGCGCGCCCGGTCAGACAGAACATTGCGCACGGTCTGACGCGAGATGCAGTCTGGCGCAGCGTGCGCAATCACGCTGGTAATGTCGCCAACCTGCGAAGCCGCCAGAAGCTGTGCGCCATTTACATGCACGGCAGCATGATCGCCATGCATCGTGGCATGCACTTCATGACGCGCCAGAACCGAGCCAAGACCAAGCGTGAAGCTGTCATAGGCGGCCCGTACGGCGATATCGGCATAAACGGTCGCCAGATGGACAGCGTTCTCGGCTTCCTGCTGGATCTTCACATGCGTGAGATGGGCTTTCTCAGCAATCGCGCATGTCAGAACCGGATTATGCAGATAAGCGCCAGCATTTTCAGAGGCGGCGATCTCGATGACCGAGAGCGATGCCTCCTCCCCAAGAGTGATGCTATGACGCGGATGGAATGACACATCGCTTTCCGTGCCAAGCGCCAGAGAGACGAGAACGACCTGCCCGGCCTGCGTGCCGGGAGCCACAGTGACCTGCACACCGTCATCAGCCAGCGCAGTGTTCAGCGCGACCATGCCCTCACGGTCGGGAGACGCCAGTATCCCGAAATCCGGTGACTGGACAAAGGATGTGCAGGACACGCCTTCCGGCAGGTCCGTCGATGACAGGGACGGCGCAAACCGGCCATTCACCAGCACCAGCCGCGGAAGGGCTGCAATCGCTGCGTCTGGCGGCAGGATACGCGCCAGCGCTGCCTGAGCGGCGGATTCGTCAAACCCTACGGGCGCATCGGAAAAGATACGTCCCGAGAGCGCCCGCAGATTGGTGTAATGCCACGCCTCGACACGCGGTGTCGGAAGCCCTGTGCGGGCCAGAGCACCAGCGGCGGCCTTGCGGTCCTCGCCTTTCACATCGGAAAGACGCGCCGCAAACGGCTCAAGACTCAGCGTGATCGGTGCGATGGCGTTCATGCCGCCTCCTTGAGAAAGGCTGCATAACCTTCCTCGTTGATCTGCTTGGCCAGTTCCGGACCACCACTACGGATGACGCGCCCCTTCGCCATGACATGCACGCGATCCGGGCCGAGATAATCGAGCAGCTTCTGGTGATGGGTAATCACCAGCGCAGAGAAGTCCGGTGAGCGAAGATTCTGCACACCCTCTGCGACAATCCGCAGCGCATCGACGTCCAGACCGCTGTCCGTCTCATCGAGAATGGCCAGCGTCGGCTGAAGCATGGTCATCTGAAGCACTTCATTGCGCTTCTTCTCACCGCCGGAGAAGCCGACATTGACATTACGCTTGAGCATATCGTCAGCCATCGAGAGATTCTTCGTGGCGGCGCGAACAGCTTTCAGAAATCCGACAGCGTCCAGTTCCGGCGCGTTGCGCGCACGGCGGACAGCGTTGACGGCGGTGCGCAGGAAATTAGCGTTGTTGACGCCGGGCAGTTCCACCGGCGTCTGAAATGCAAGGAAGATACCGGCTGCCGCCCGCTCTTCCGGCTCCATCGCCAGCAGATCCTCACCCTTGAACAGAGCCGATCCTGCCGTGACCTCATAATCCTCACGACCGGCGAGGACATAGGACAGGGTGGACTTGCCGCAGCCGTTCGGTCCCATGATCGCGTGCACTTCACCCGGCGGGATGACCAGATCGACGCCACGCAGGATTTCCTTGGGGGCGCCGTCGGCGTCAATGCTGGCGTGCAGGCCGGAAATCTTCAGTAATTCGCTCATTTCTTCCATTCCTCTCCGCACGTTCAGCCGACGCTGCCTTCAAGACTGATCTGCAACAGTTTCTGCGCTTCCACGGCGAACTCCATGGGAAGCTCCTTGAGAACTTCCTTGCAGAATCCGTTGACGATCAGACCAACGGCATCTTCCTGAGAAAGACCGCGCTGACGGCAGTAGAACATCTGGTCTTCGGAAATCTTCGACGTGGTGGCTTCATGTTCCACACGCGCCGTCATGTTCCGGCTTTCGATATAGGGCACGGTGTGCGCACCGCACTGATCGCCGATCAGCAGGCTGTCGCACTGGGTAAAGTTCCGCGCGCCCGACGCTCTCGGCATGATCTTCACCTGCCCGCGATAGGTGCTGTCGGACTTTCCAGCGCTGATGGTCTTGGCGATGATCGTCGAACGGCTGTTCCGGCCCAGATGGATCATCTTGGTGCCCGTGTCGGCCTGCTGGTGATTGTTGGTCACCGCCACCGAGTAGAACTCTCCCACGGAATCCTCACCCTGCAGGATGCAGGACGGATACTTCCATGTAATGGCCGAGCCGGTTTCCACCTGCGTCCATGAAATCTTGGCGCGTGCGCCACGACAGGCCCCACGCTTGGTGACAAAGTTGTAGATGCCGCCGCGTCCGTTCTCGTCGCCCGGATACCAGTTCTGCACCGTGCTGTATTTGATGGACGCATCTTCCATCGCCACCAGTTCCACGACCGCTGCATGAAGCTGGTTTTCATCGCGCATCGGCGCGGTGCAGCCTTCGAGGTAGGAGACTGAAGCCCCGTCCTCGACAATGATCAGCGTCCGCTCGAACTGTCCCGTGTTCTTGGCATTGATGCGGAAATAGGTGGACAGTTCCATCGGGCAGCGCACGCCCTTCGGCACGAACACGAACGAACCGTCCGTAAACACCGCCGAGTTCAGGGCCGCATAGAAATTGTCGGCGACCGGCACGACGCTGCCGATATACTGCTTCACCAGATCAGGATAATCGCGGATCGCTTCCGAGATCGGGCAGAAGATCACGCCCGCTTCCGAGAGCGTCTTGCGGAAGGTCGTGGCCACGGACACGCTGTCGAACACGGCGTCCACCGCCACCGGCAGACGGGCTTCCTCGCCCTCCGGCACTTCCACGCCCGCCAGCATCGCCTGCTCATGCAGCGGAATGCCCAGCTTCTCGTAGGTCCGCAGCAGTTCCGGATCGACCTCTTCCAGAGACTTCGGGCCGTCCTTCTTTTTCGGGGCGGCATAGTAATGCACGTCCTGGTAGTCGATCGGCGGATGCGTGACCTTGGCCCAGGTCGGCTCCTTCATCTTCAGCCAGGAGCGATAGGCCGCAAGACGCCATTCCAGCATCCATTCCGGCTCTTCCTTGCGGGTCGAGATCAGACGGATGATGTCTTCATTCAGGCCTTTCGGCGCGACATCCATCTCGATGTCGGTCTCAAAGCCCCATTCATAGGAGGACTTGCCGAGCTTCTCGACCTGCTCACGGGTTTCTGTAACGGCTGGCATGACCCACTATCCTCCAAACGTCCCGGCCGTTGCGGCCGTCGCCCTGTTGCCTTGCGGCGCGGTGTCCGCGGACACCTTTTCAACCGATCGCCTGCGGCCCGGCGCATTGCTCATCTCAGCCATCCGGGCGATGGAAATTCCGGACAGCGTATCCCGGATGGCGTCATTCACTACATCCCAACTGCCGTAAAGAGTGCAGTCACCATTGTCGCACCCAGCCCCGCCAGTGACGCATGCCGTCAATGAGATCGGCCCATCCACAGCGGTGATGACCCGTGCTATGGAAATCTCTTCCGGCTTCAGGGCCAGTCGATAACCACCCCGCGCTCCGCGCTGGGAAACGAGCAGGCCATCAGAAGCCAGCGCCTTGAGAACCTTGGCCACGGTCGGCTCCGGCACGCCGGTCTCGACCGCAAGGGCTGGTGACGTGACAACGCCATCATGCCGTCCAAGGTTAACGAGGGTCAGAACAGCGTAATCCGCCAGTTTCGACAGCCTGAGCATGGTTTCCGTCCGTTGCGGCGGGGCTTCCGCCATTGAGGACCAATTCGGTCCTGTTTAAGGACAGATGGAACGCCGGAGGCCTCACGTCAAGCTCAAAGCCTCGTGAGAGATCACGGCAGAGCGCAATGCTGCACCCTGCCGACAGACCGTCCAGAACAAGTGTCTGAAGGTTTTGGGCTCTGCCCTGCCCCCGCCAAAGGCGTGCCTTTGGAAACCGTTTATCATCAACAAATTAAGGACGAAGGAACCTGCCGCCTCTTTTCAGAGACAGACAGATCCCGTCAGCTTCTCCAACCATCACCCCATAAAGTCGTCCGTATCAGCCGAACGCGCCGATCCCGTGCATGAGCGCCACGCTGATTTCGCGCATCATCTGGAACATCTCCCGCATGGGCTGGAATATCTCGTCATGTTCCTGACTGTAGGAGTTATCCACCTGCGGTCCGGCAGGTTCATGGAAATTGTAATCCAGTTTAGAGCCGCCTCTCGGGAAGATGGCGTCCAGTTCCCGCAGCACGGACGGGATTTCCAGACAGAGAATACGCTGCATCATCACCTCGCGGGTGAAATTCCCGCGCGGCATGAAGAACGGAATCTGGGTCGCCAGCACCCATATCTTTTCGATCAGGGCAATCCGGATGGCGTGCAGCAGCTTTTCAGCCGGATGAATGGTCGGGGCCTCCGGCCAGATGGACCGCAGGGCCAGATGATCCTCCTGTATCCGGCGGAACATGGACTGCGTGTCCGCCCAGAAATCCAGTCGCTCCAGATCATGCATCACCGAGAGATAGCGCTCACGCTTGCCTGAACGCGGCTCGGCGGTTGCCCGGTCCAGCCAGTAACCCGGATCCAGCAGCCAGATCACGCTGCGCAGAACCTGATCATCCGAATGCGCCAGCGCGTGCGCGGCGAAATCGAGCGCACGCCGGAACCGGGCGCTGCCCTCCCGGAACGTCTCGAACGTCTCCGGATGACGACGCGCCGCCGAGCCGAGCCCCTGAATGGTGTTCGCGCACCAGCCAAGCTGCTGAAGAATGGCGTTATTCGGGATCGCCCGGAGCTGGCTCGGATGCGTGATCCGTGGCGACACGCCGCCGCCCTCGCTCTGACGCGCCGCAGGGCGCGAGCCGGTCTTGTCGATCAGGGACGGACCGAACGCCCCGAGCACATCGGCGTAACCGGGGTCCGCCACCAGTCCTGTCATGGCGTCAGCGATCGTGGAGAAGAAATCCGAGGAAAAATCGGGCTCGTCATAGACCGGATCGTCATGGCGGGTGGCGGGTTCGAATGTATGTTCCGCGATGGTGACCACACTCGCCGTCGCCAGTTCCGGCGTTCCGAACAGCAGATAGCCGTCGCCGCCCTGAAACGCGCTTTCCTCACGGTATTTCACGCCGCGTTCAGCGAACTTGGCCCGCACATGCATGGGCGAAAGATACGCGAATCGATCAGACAGGCGGAAGGGATGACCACCGCGTCCAACGCTCTCGCCATGTGTGTCGAACAGAACGACCTCGACATCCTCCATATCCCAGACATGGAGCAGATCAAGGATCTTCAGGCGCAGCCTTTCGATCAGATAGGTCGCGGCAAGCTGCCCCACATAACGACCGGAATCGGAGTAACCGAACTGAAGGCAGAGCCGCCCGGTCTTGCGGAGATATTCCCGCCAGTGGGGAGAGCGGAGCGCTTCCTCAATGATATGCGCTCCCCCCATCAGGGCTTCACGCGTCTCGAACAGCGGCGAAATCTCGATCTTGTCGTCGATCCCGAAATGCCTGGCGAGCCAGAGAGCCGCCAGCAGCGTGTAGCCGCTCTCCGTCTCTGCGATCAGGAACCGGACCAGTGTCGTCGAATCGATATGCTTGACGATCTGGGCGACCGTCATCATCAGCCTGGCGGCGGAGGCCTGCTCGACCAGCAGCGCCCCGAAATCGACCGGCACGGCGGAGACGCTTTCCAGCGCCTCGTTGATATGGGCCAGCAGCGCCCGACGGTGGGCCGGGTCGGCGGGATCGTCCGTAAAACGCAGACGCTGGCGGATCACATTGTGAAGCTGCGTGGCGTTCAGGCGTGTATGGCTGTGGGACGCCGACATGCCATGCGCAAAGAACCCCGCCCGGGCGACGGCGACCGACAGGGCGGCTTCCGGAGAGGCCGTGTCGATCACATCCTGCAATGCGTCGCCCAGCACAGCCGGATCAAGAATGGCGGCTTCCTTGTGATCCACGATGAGGGTGGCGAACTCCACCGTCGCTTCCAGATCAGCACTTTTCGGACAGGCCGCGATCTGGGCTTCCACCGTGTAGCAGGCGCGGGACAGGCGGCTCAGCAGCGTGGCCGCTTCGGCGCCGGAATCGACAATCTGCTGACGAAGCCGCTGCAACTGGAACAGCTTCATCTTCAGACGCAGGCGGAGCGTGTCCCACCAGCCAATATCCGTGCGTCCGTCCGTGTCATATCCCACCCAGCTCGTCATGATGATCGGACGGGGGACGATGGAGGACCAGGCTTCCGGCCATGTTTCACTCGCCGCGCCGAGCAGTTCCACATTCAGCCTGTCGAGCGCGTCCCGCCCCCGGAGGATCGCTGCTGAGGCGAGCGTGAATTCTTCCTCCAGCGTGGGAGGGGCCTTGCGACGATGTGAAAGCATATCCGGCGCGACATCCTGCGGCTCCGGGGCAGACGCGTAGCTGGCGAGCGCCGCATACACCTCGTTTGCGACCGCAAAGGTCGGGTGCGCCGTAAAAACAGCCGCGTACCGGGTGCGCTCGAGCTCATTCCTGAAACAGGCAAGCGCTTCCGTGGCCGTGCGAGATGGGACGTCGGCCCCTTCGCTGTCGTTCGTGCGGCCAAACGCCGTATCCAGAACCTGCCGGACCACACCTTTCAGGCGGTCTTCGGTGACAGAAGAACTGGTTCCCCCCGGATAACGGTGCAACCGTGTCGCCCGCCGCAGAAAGGCGTCATCACGTAAGTGCCTGATGACGATTTGCAGGTCAGCAAGAGACGCCTTGCCCTGTTCCAGCAGGGTGGAGACACGCCAGGCTGTCGACAGGACATCATTCCCCGTCACTTCCGCTGGGGGCTGGGTGTATTCCTCTCCTTCTTCCGCTCCATCATGAAGATTTCCCATCGCCAGAATGGCGCGGGCACCGGCAGAAAGAGCGCCGCCCTTCGCAATCAGCGGAAAACCGGGAGACGAATGCGCAGCAGCCATTGAAACTTCTCTCTGTCATAAGAACGGGCATGATCGACAGGATGATACGATACAGCAACCTTATCGGAGCATGTCGAAGCGCATTTGGGAAGAGCGTCCTGCCGATGCTATTAACCTCGTGATGAACACGCAGACGCACCCGGATGATGAAGCCCACCGCACTCTGGCGCGCCAGAAACGGGCGGCGACCAGCCTTCTGGCCCTGATGGCCGGTCTGACAACGGTGGGTTATCTCGCCCCTGCCTATGGTCTGCTTCACGAAAGTCTGTGGCTCGGCACATTGCGGGCTGGCGCCAAGGCGGGTGTCGTCGGCGGACTGGCGGACTGGTTCGCCGTCACGGCGCTGTTTCGCCATCCGCTCGGTCTGCCGATCCCGCATACGGCGATCATCCCGGCGCAGAAGGAGCGGCTTGGCCTCGCGCTGGGGCGGTTTGTCACAACGCAGGTCTTTACCGAAGAAGAAATCGGTCGTGTTCTTTCCAGGGTCGATCTGCCCGGCTTTGTCGCCAATATCCTGTCCGATCCCGCAACAGCCAACACGCTGACCAGCAGCCTGATGGGCGCGGTTCCGCAGATGCTGGAACGGCTTGAGGACGGTCGGGCGAGCGCGGCCATTGGAAAGAGCCTCCCCCTTCTGCTTGGCGGCAGCAATCTTAGTCCGGTCATTGCGCGCGGTCTGCGTTCCCTCGTGGACGGCAACCAGCATCAGGAAGTGCTCAGTTTTCTTCTGCGGCAACTGAAATCGGGATTACAGGCCAAGGAGCCCGCGCTCCGGGCCATGATCGAGGCCCGTGTGCGCGAGCAGGGGGGCAGGCTGGTCGGTTGGGCGATCGGCGGATCCATTGCCAACAAGGTGCTGGCCGCGGCCAGTGAAGAGCTGGATCGCATCAATCCGGAAGATTCCGCCATCCGGGAAGGCTTCACGGAATGGGTCCGTAGCGAAATTGACCGGATCGAGCTGGACCCCAGCCGTTCCGAGGAGATTTCCCACACACTGCGTTCGGTCTTCTCCCATGAATCCATGGTGGGCTGGGGCGCGGACATCTGGGCGCGCATGAAACGCATGATCGAGGCGGACATCACGCGTGATGATGGCTGGACCTCCACGCTGGTCCGCGAGACGCTGAGCCGCATGGCGATTCAGGCGCGGGAAGATCCCGCCATGCGCCAGCGCATCGAGGAAGCGGCGAGAAAAGGCATCACCCGGTCCCTGCCTTATCTGCGGGAGCATCTGACGACCTTCATCGCCACCGTGGTCGGCAACTGGGATGCGGATGTCGTTTCCGAAAAGCTGGAGCTGCGGGTCGGCCGGGATCTTCAGTATGTCCGCGTCAATGGCACACTGGTCGGCTTTGGAGTGGGCGCCATCCTGTCCCTGATTCTCTCGCTTGTTTTCGGGATCAACGGCCAGTAACCGGCGAATGACGGAGCAGAAGGCGGTTCAGAACATCTGCTCATAGCGGGAAGCAGGCCTGTCGCCCTGAAAATACCTTTAAAAGTTCCTGCCGTAAGTACTCCCCCTCTTTTGTAATCCGGTGTATCTCAGGACGGGAGAGACAGTGGCAACATCTGTCTTGATGAAGGCCCCCATCGGGCCAGACAAACTCATAAGGATACCGTCATGCGGTTCTTCGCTTCAAAGGCCCTTCTCGCAGCAACACTGATGGTGGGTGCGCCTGCTCTGGTCGTGTCAGCAGCCCAGCCTGCTGCCGCACGCTCTCACCACAAGCACCACAAATCCTCTTCCAAGACGAAGACGGACGCCGAGAAGGCGGAAAGCAAATCCACCGATGCAGGCACGGCTGACCTGAATGCGAAGAGCCTGTCCGCTGCCCAGCAGGACAAGGTGCCTGCTATCGGCGCAGCAGCTCCGACCGCGCCGTCCGTCCCGGCAGTTCCTTCCGTTCCGGCTGCTCCTTCCGTTCCGGCTGCTCCTTCTGTTTCGGCTCCGGCTGTTCCGGCAGCACCGTCCGTTCCGACTCCTTGATCGGCTTTACGGCAGACAGGGGGTGTCGGGTTTTTATAACCCGGCACCCCTTTTTTATGGGAAGATAGCCAACAGACCCGACGGCTGACGCTGGCGGCCACTCCTTCGGGATGATCGACCCGTCTGATTCGGAAAAGCGGCTGTGAAGTCCCGCTCCTCTCAGTTCCCGCGACAGAGTCCCTCCAGCAGCACGTCGAGCGCAGCCCGCACCGGCTCCTTTCCGACCTTCTCCTCCAGAAGCTGACCACTGATCGCCAGCATGGCCAGACCATGCACCTGCGCCCAGCAGGCCGCCGCCTGCGCGCTGATCGCGACCGGCTGGAAGCTGCCGTCACGTTGCCCGTCTTCCAGCAGACGCAGGAGGATTCCGAACGTGTCCATGGCCGCGTCATGGAGTGGCTGGTCTGCGGTCTTGTCGGCGTCGGCACTGAACATCAACCGATAAAGACCGGAATTCCGCAACGCGAAATCGATGCAGGCCTGTGCTCCGGCGACAAGTTTTTCGCGTGCGGACGCGCTGTCTGACGATATGGCTGTCGTCATGGCCTCCCCGAGCCTGACGAAACCGATCCGGGCCAGTTCCCGAAGCAGCTCTTCCCTGTCACGGAAATGCTTGTAGGGAGCGGCATGGCTGACGCCGGTGCGCCGAGCCACTTCCCGCAGGGTGAAGGCCCAGTTCTGGTCCGCGGTCAGCATGGCGAGCGCCGTGTCGATCAGCGCGCGACGCAGATCGCCGTGATGATAGGGACGTTCCTTCGTTTCACTCATTCGTGAGGCCATGTTTACACAAGAAACTTTCATTGACACCCAAACGTCATGCTCAATATTCTGCCTGCACAAGTTTCTCCTGTAAACATGGAGGACGCAATGTCCGATACTGTTTCAGCTACCGTTACCTCCGCCGACCTGCACCGTATTCTCGACCGCCAGCGCGCTGCGTTCATGCGAAAAGGACCACCCGGAAAGGCGCAACGACGCGCAGACCTGCGTCGCCTGAAAGCCGAAATCCTGAAGCGACGTCCCGAGATCGTACGCGCCCTGAAAACCGATTTCGGTCAGAGATCCGAACGGGAAAGCGCCATTGTGGAACTGATCCCGCTGGTGCAGTCGATCAATTACATGATCGCGCATCTGGGGCACTGGATGAAACCGGAGCGTCGTCACGTATCAGCCTATTTCCAGTGCGGGCGCGCATGGGTGGTCCGGCAGCCGCTGGGGGTCGTGGGCATTATCGCGCCGTGGAACTATCCGGTCTCGCTGGCCCTCGTGCCGCTAGCGACAGCGATTGCGGCCGGTAACCGCGCCATGCTCAAACCGTCGGAACTCACGCCAGCCACGTCCGCAGTGATCAGTCAGATCGTGCAGTCTGTCTTTCCTCCTGAGCAGGTTGCCGTCGTCACTGGCGACGCCGAAGTGGGCGCGGCGTTCTCTTCCCTGCCCTTCGATCATATCCTGTTCACCGGCAGCACGGCAGTCGGCAAAAAGGTCGCCGAGGCAGCCGCACACAACCTGACCCCGGTCACGCTGGAACTGGGCGGCAAATCCCCTGTGGTCATTGAGGCCGGCTCTTCGCTGCAACGGGCGGCGAACCGCATAGCTTTCGGCAAGCTGACCAACGCCGGACAGACCTGCATCTCGCCGGATTATGTGCTGATTCACGAGGGGGAACAGGAAGCTTTCGCCACGGCCTATCAGGCGGCTGTGAAAGAGCTACATCCGGGTGGATACGCCGGATCCCCTGATTACACCGCCATTCTGAACCAGCATCACTATGAGCGGCTGAGCGGTCTGGTCAGCGACGCGGAGAAACATGGCGCCCGCGTCATCAGGATGGGCAGCGATTCAGCCGCCAGTCATGTTCTTGCGCCGGTTCTTCTGCTGAATGTCACACCAGAGATGGCGGTGATGCAGGAGGAGATTTTCGGGCCAGTCCTGCCGGTGCTGACCTACAGGACACTCGACGACGCGATCGCCTTCATCAACGCCCGCCCCCGACCACTGGCCCTGTATTACTTTGGAGAAAAGTGCGCCGAGCGGGACAGACTTCTCAACCGCACGATTTCAGGGAACGTCACGATCAACGGCACATTGATGCACTACGTGCAGGACGACCTGCCGTTCGGCGGCGTAGGGGATAGCGGCATCGGGGCGTATCATGGGAAGGAAGGGTTCATGACGCTCACTCACCCTCGCGGCATTTACAAACAGGGTCGTTTCAATGCGGCGACACTGCTTCAGCCGCCTTTTGGAAAACTGGCGGAGATCATCACGAATTTCATTCTGCGATAAGCGGAAAACGGATGGGCGGCATGTTTCCACCCGGAGATGACTCTTCCCGGGCTGTCACGGGTCGTCGGCACTCCGCTTATTCTGCCTCACTCCGGCGCGGCCGCCAGCGATGTTTCCGGCTGTCTGTAGCCACCACTCCGGAGCCAGCAGGTTGGCGATTTTCTGAAAGCGCTGGCCGCTACCGGGAAGCGCTCAAGATGGACCTTTAACCCGCATTCCCCAAAGAGATGCAGTTCTTTCGAGCCCGTTCCGACTTCCCGGAGAAACTTCTGTCCCGCGCCGCACACGGGACAGCCGACCCGCCCCCTTTACGGAGAGCCCCGTCTCAGGCTGCTTCCGTCAGAGCAGGTTCTTTTGAGAATGCCGCCAGCGGAACCTCCGCGAACAGGGTTTTCAGCGCCGTCACCATCTCGTCCATCATCTCGTCCGTATGGAACGGTCCGGGCGTCAGACGCAGCCTTTCCGTTCCCTGAGGGACCGTCGGGTAGTTGATGGGGGTCGCATACAGCCCGTATTCGTTCAGAAGCCGCTTGCTGATGACCTTGCACCGTTCGGCATTACCGACAGGCACAGGAACGATGTGGCTCGGCGTCATGGTGAACGCCACGCCCGCCGCCCGCATCTTGGCGCGGAAGGTGTTCACCCGCTCGAACATCTTCTCCCGCCGCCAGTTCTGCGCGCGCACCATCTTCACGCTGGCCAGTGCCGCCGCCACGACTGAAGGCGGCAGGGACGTTGTGAAGATGAAGCCGGAGGCCGTGGAGCGCAGGTAATCGACGATCTGGCTCGACGCCGTGATGTAACCGCCATGCACGCCGAACCCCTTGGCCAGCGTGCCTTCAATGATGTCCACCTGATCGGCGACACCATCGCGCTGGGTGACGCCGCCGCCCTGCTCGCCATAGAGACCGACAGCATGGACCTCGTCGATGTAGGTCAGGGCGTTGTATTTGCGGGCCAGCGCACAGGTGCCAGCAATATCCGAAATATCGCCGTCCATGGAATAGACGCTCTCGAACGCGATCAGCTTGGGCGCATCGGCAGGAGCCGCCGCCAGTTTCGCTTCAAGGTCTGCGAGGTCATTGTGCTCGTAGATGACTGTCGTGGAGCCACGTGCGCCCTTGATACCGGCGATCATGGACGCATGGTTCAGACGATCGGAAAAGCATATCCAGCCTGGCATGGAGGTGAGAATTGTCTGGAGGCTGGCCTGATTGGACACGTAACCCGAGCCAAACAGCAGTCCGGCTTCCTTGCCGTGAAGCGCCGCCAGTTCGGCTTCCAGCGCCTTGTGGAGCGGACTGGTGCCCGCAATGTTGCGCGTGCCGCCCGCTCCGGCTCCGTGCTCACGGATGGCGCTGATAGCGGCCTCACAAACCTCCGGCTCCACGCCCATGCCGAGATAGTCATTTGATGACCAGACCACGACTTCCCGGCTGATATCGGTTTCCGGGAGCGCTTCCTCATAGACCGGATACCGCTCGGCATCGCGGGCCAGTGGGGTGAAAGTCCGGTATCGTCCCTGTTTTCTGATACCGGCGAGCGCCTCATCACAAAAATCGTAAAACGGGTGTCTCGCGTTACGAATCGTCACCCTGCCCCACTCCTGCTTCTGGCCAGTCCGCCGGAAGCGGACTTTACTTATTTTTTACGGCGCTCTGCCGGCCCTGATGTCCACAACAGGTAACAGAACGCCCCGTCAGAAACCCTCTTCCGCCCTGCTGGACTGAAGATAAATCCCCTGCTGACGAAGACGACCGTGCCTGCGACTCTGGCCCTGCTTCCATTCCGAACATACTTTGCGAAACAGAGCACATTCAGGTTGCCGACGCATGAAGACCATGTGTCGGTCGGAAACATTCAACGAACATATACCCGTATGGTGGGCTCCGTCACTGTCGAATCCGGCATGGCGGACATCTCCACCTGTGCAGGAGAGGCTCCGGCGGCAACGATTGCATCGGTCACGGCCTGCGCATCGGACGACACCAGACGAGACAGGGCGGTGCGAGTCGCATCCGGATCGGCTCCGGGCGGCGCCACGGCCTGCACCTGAAACAGGATGTTCGGCTTGCGATCCAGAGCCTTTCTGACGACCGCCCGCACCGGTCCACCCCATTCCTGCTCCGGCGTTCCGGCCACAAGCTGAATCAGTGGTGGAATGGGCGGTGGCCCCGGCGGTGGCGGTGGAATGTAGACTTTGGGCGGTCTGGACGCGCGGGGATTGAAGGTGCGCTGGTCCAGCAGGCCACATCCGTCGAGAGCCAGAACGGCCGCACCCATGACGCTGCCGCGAAGGACACTCCTCCGGCGCGGAGAAAAGGAAGGCATGGAGCCCTGCAAACGCGGAACGGGCGCCTTGCTGGCGGAAGAGGAATCAGACGGCATGGTTCAGACGGTCGCAGGAAGTTGGGCGTGGAGCAAGCTGCGTGCATACCGCTCCTGCGCAATGAGCGAAATCCTTTCCCGGGGAATACTTGCGGGAAAACAGACCCGACGCTTAATTATACTGACGACTGACGCACTCTTTCCGACCCGATTTCCACGTTATCTGCAGTCTGGACAGACCCCGGATGGCTCGCAAGCCACACCTTCCCATATTTTCAGACGACCCTCTGACCTTTGCCGAAGAAGCCCGCACAGCGGCTCTCAGGACCAAGGGTATGGCCGCTACGGCCATACAGGATATTCCGCATCCGTTCTGGCTCGTCTCGGCCCTTCTCTGGCAGCAGGCCGTCCGATTTGATCCTGAAAGTCCGCTCTGGCCGGATCGGGACCGTTTTTTTGTCTCGTCGACCCGCCTGCTCCCTCTGCGTAATGCGTTCCTCAATCTCGTCTCGACCTCCGCTCCTTCCAGCGCCGCGACGGAGCTGTTCGGACTGGCGGGAGCCTTGCCGGGGCAGGCCATCGCCGCCGCCTGCGGCATGACGCTGGCCGAGAAAATTCTTGCCGGACGCTTCGGCCGTTCCCTTGTCGATCATCGCACATGGCTGCTGGCCCTGCCGGGAGACCTTGAAACCGGCGTGGCGCTGGAGGCTGCGGCGCTGGCCGACCGGTTTCATCTGGATCGCCTGACAGTCATTGTCGCATCAGCCTCCTCCGCACCTGAGGAGAAGGCGGACCTCTCGCTGGCTGTGGACAGGATTGAAGCCTCCGGCTGGAGCATCCGGCGTCTCGACGGTGACGATACGACCGCCATTGCACAGGTTCTGGCCGCCACGCCCCGCGTCCGGAAACCCCGTCTCATTCTGTGTGAGACATCGGGTAAAACTCTCCCCTCATCCCCTAAAACGACCGACACCACGCCGCCTGCCAACTCTTCCGCTCCCAGGCGACGCGGCTCCGTCCAGCGGTCGTGGTTGCGCAGACTGACCCGGCATCCGCTGCGGGCCGAGTTCGAACGCACGCTCGAACGTCGCACGCCAGCCCGTCTTGAGGATGACTTTCTGCGCTATTCCAGTGCGCATCAGTTATCGGAACATGAAGAGGATGGACCTGAGCTCACCCTACTGCGCTCAGGTGTGGAAGCTCGGGAACGCCTCGCGGACCTGCTGCCCGAGTTTGTCTCGATGTCCGCAGAACATGCTCCCAAGAGCGCTGCCAGCTCACCCGGCGAGGCGGAGATTTTCGCCTGCGGTCCCCGTGAACCCGCAATGGTCGGTTTCATGAACGGGCTGGCGCTGCATGGGAGCATACTGCCCTGCGGCACAGCCAATCTTTCCTCGGCGGATCGCATGCGTCCGGCCCTGCGGTTCGCAGCACTCTCGCGGGAACGGCTCCTTTTCGTGCTGATCGAGGATGACCCCGAGGCGTCCGCCTGCCCGCCGTGGCAACAGGTTGAACAGCTCGCCAGCCTGCGCGCCATGCCCAATCTGGCGCTGTTTCGCCCGGCGGATTCGCAGGAAGTCGCGGCGGCGTGGCTGGCCGCTCTGGCATGGCGGCATGGTCCCGCCGTCATTGTTCTTGCACGACATCCCCGGCAAGATTCTACAGTCGGCAATCAGAACACCCTTCCCGCGCCCACTGACATCGCCGTGCCGTCCATCCGTAAAACCGAGCAGGGCGGTTATGTGCTGCTTGAGGCGAAAGGCGGTTCCAGCCATCGCGCCGTGACGCTGATCGCCTCCGGTCCTGAAGTCACCCTGGCGCTTCAGGCGCGGCATCGGCTTGAGAGTGAAGGCATCCTCGCTGCGGTGGTGTCCCTGCCCTGCTGGGAACTGTTCGAAAAGCAGAGCAGCACCTATCGCAAGGCCGTTCTGGGACAGTGTCCACGTGTTGCGATCGAGGCGGCTTCCGGCTTCGGATGGGAGCGCTGGCTCGGGGACACAGGAATTTTCATCGGAAGTGAGGAATTCGGAGTAGCATCCGGGTTCGACCCGTTATACCAGAGTTCTGGCCTTACGCCGGATGTCGTCTGCACACGTGTCCGCGCCCTGCTGGGAGTGGAACGGAAGCAGGAGGCCCGTGCGCGTATGGAAACCCAGAAACGCGGAGGGGACCCGCGACTACGCCCGTCCCCCATCGTAAAGTCCAACCAGCGCCCTGTTGCGGGGCGATAAAAAGAAGAACAAGACGGAGACAGAGCAGATGGCAGTCAAAATCGCGATCAACGGGTTCGGTCGCATCGGTCGCCTCGTCCTGCGCGGCATTATTGAGAGCGGTCGGACAGACGTTGTGCCTGTGGTCATCAATGATCTTGGCAGCGTGGAAGACAACGCTCACCTCCTGTCCTATGACAGTGTGCATGGTCGTTTCCCGGCTGAAGTGAAGGTGGACGGCAACAAGCTGCACATCACTGCAAATGGCCGCACATGGGACCCGATCACCGTGTCTTCCGAGCGCGACCCGTCCAAGGTGCCGCTTCAGGGCGTCGATGTCGCCATGGAATGCACGGGCCTGTTCACCTCCAAGGAGAAGGCTTCCCCGCTGCTCGCAGCCGGTGCGCGCAAGGTCATCATCTCCGCTCCGGGCGACGCCGTGGACGCGACCATCGTTTATGGCGTGAATCAGGACATCCTGACTTCCGACATGACGGTCATCTCCAACGCATCCTGCACGACGAACTGCCTCGCGCCGGTCGCCAAGGTTCTTGACGACGCGTTCGGCATCGTGCGCGGCTACATGGTGACGATCCATTCCTACACGGGTGACCAGCGCACGGTGGATACGCTGCACAAGGATCTGCGTCGCGCCCGCGCTGCCGGCCTGAACATGATCCCGACCTCAACGGGGGCCGCCCGCGCTGTCGGTCTGGTTCTGCCGCACCTGAAGGGCAAGCTGGACGGCACCGCCATCCGCGTCCCGACGGCGAACGTCTCGCTCGTGTCCCTCGATTTCGTGCCGAAAAACATCCCTGCCTCGGTCGAGGCTGTGAACGACGCCATCAGGAAGGCGTCCGAGTCCGGTCCGCTGAAGGGCATTCTGGCCTACAACACGGCGCCGCTGGTCAGCAGCGACTTCAACCATGCTCTGGCGTCTTCCACGTTCGACGCGACGCAGACCTCGCTTGTCGATGGCGGTCAGCTGATCCGCATCTGCGCATGGTATGACAACGAATGGGGCTTCTCGAACCGCATGTCCGACACGGCAGCGGTTTTCGGCGCACTCTGAGACTTTTCAGGCGGTCATCCTCGCTGGCATGACCGCCACCCCCGATCATGTTTCCCGGACGGTGCCTGCCCGAACGGGCTTACCGGCACGGGCGACTGGAAAGGCTAAAGCGATGGCTACCCTCTCCTATAATACGCTCGACTCTCTTGACCCACGCGGCAAGAAAATCCTCCTCCGTGCGGACCTCAACGTCCCTGTGCGTGATGGCGCAATCTCCGATCTGACCCGCATCGAACGGCTGGCTCCGACCATCAAGGAACTGTCCGACAAGGGCGGACGTGTGATTGTCGTCAGTCACTTCGACCGCCCCAAGGGCAAGGTCGTCCCCGAACTCTCGCTTGCACCGGTTTCCGAAGCACTGGCCAAGGTGCTGAGCAAGAAAGTGACATTCGTTCCGGACTGTCAGGGCAAGATCGCGCAGGATGCGGCGGCGGCCATGAAAGATGGCGACGTCATTGTTCTGGAAAACACCCGCTTCTATCCGGGCGAAGAGCAGAACGATCCGGAAATGGCGAAGAATCTGGCTTCACTGGCTGATGTCTACGTCAACGACGCCTTCTCCGCCGCACATCGCGCGCATGCTTCCACGGAAGGCGTGGCGCATCACCTCCCCTCCTTCGCTGGTCGCCTCATGGAGATCGAACTGAGCGCACTGGAAAATGCGCTGGAAAATCCTGAGCGTCCTGTTGGTGCGATCGTCGGCGGGGCGAAGATTTCGACCAAGCTCGACCTGCTCAACAATCTTCTTGAAAAAGTGGATATGCTGGCGGTCGGCGGGGCGATGGCCAATACCTTCCTCGCGGCGCAGGGCCTTTCGGTCGGCACTTCGGTCAAGGAAGAAAGCATGTTCGACACGGCCCGTGACATCATGGCCAAGGCGAAAGCGCGTGGCTGTGATCTGGTTCTGCCGGTCGATGTGATTGTCGCTTCCGACTTCATGGCGGGTGCGCCGACGGAAACGGTTGACGCCACGGCGATTCCGGATGGATGGATGGCGCTGGATATTGGTCCAAAGACCAGAGCACTCCTGATAGAGAAGCTTTCCACGCTGAAGACACTGGTCTGGAACGGACCGCTAGGTGTGTTTGAACTTCCCCCCTTCGATGAAGGCACCAATGCTGTCGCGCAGGCTGCGGCGAAGCTCACCAAAGAAGGCAAGCTGAAAACTGTTGCCGGCGGAGGCGACACGGTGTCAGCTCTGCGTCATGCCCATGTCCTGCATGATATGAGCTACGTTTCGACGGCAGGCGGCGCGTTCCTTGAGTGGCTGGAAGGCAAGCTTCTCCCTGGAGTAATCTCGCTCGGGGAAGCGGGACGAGAAGTCGCTCCTCTTTAAGAAACTCTTAATTGGCGTCAGGGTAACCTGACGTCATGATTTCGACCGATCTCATCTCCATCCTTTCCCGACCGGGTGACCGCGCCACGGCGTCGCGCGCCGGGCGTAAAAGAAGCATCGGTCGCGCCCAGACAGATGAGACTGAAGACTCTTCATCACGTCGTTCCCGTGGACTGATGGGCGGTCTGGATCTTGATGGTCCGATGCCCGTATTCCGACGCCGCGGGTATTATCTTGATCTTCTGATCTGATGTTTCCGTCTTGTAGGGGACCGCGTGCTACGTTACACAAACAGCGTGTGTCCGCGTAGCTCAGCAGGATAGAGCACAGGATTCCTGGATAATTGGGCGCCATGAGGGGAAACCGCATGGTGGATCTGCTCAAATTCGGGGAACGCTTGGCTTCTTCAGGTCATGCCGATCCCGAGCCAAGCCCGAAGCTTTTCGGGAAGGTGTAGAGACTGGACGGGCAGCACCTAAAGATCCGCAAGGATTCAGGGTGAAGGGACAGTCCAGACCACGAACGTCGCCTTTTTTTGGCGACGGCGGCGAAAGCCGAAGTGGTATGAATCCTGGGGCCGTGGGTTCGAATCCCGCCGCGGACACCATCGCCCAAACAAAACCGCAGAAGCCCGCCATTTTGCGAAGACGTTTTACAATTCCGGGATCGCGTTTTACAAAATAGCGCAACCCATCACTCTTTCACGCACCCCCTGACCACCCC
>NZ_JAAABN010000026.1 GCF_011516765.1 Acetobacter sicerae
CCCGTAGCGTCTGGCGAGCACGGATGTCGGTTCCAACGAGCGGGCGATGTCAGCCCGCACGGCAGGTGTCGTGCGGGCCTGTGGGTGGATCTGAAGCATCATTCGCTCTCCTTGCAAACGGAAGAAAACCATGGAGCGTAACGCGGCATCGCCCACGCTACACCATCCCAATGACGTCTCACAACCTGACAGCTAAGTAAGCGCAATCCCGTAAGGACTCTTTCATGATGCAGAAACAATCTTCTTCGTTCTTGGTGGCCTTCTCCTTTGGAGCGCTTCTTATGGTCGGCTGCTCCCAGCCAAGCCACGCTGCGGATCCCGTCCCCGCACTTGATGCGGCCGGGCATCATCTGGCCGTGCGCTCTGCGGGACAGCTCGACCACATGATCGAGATGGATGGCCAGCCGCTCCTGCATGATACCGACGATGAGACTGTTGGTCTGCTTGGCCCCTACACCGGACAGGGACACAGTTATGTTCTGCTGGCGAAGAGCGCTGGCGGCAACGCCTGCGAGATGCAGTTCCAGGCTATCGATCTCACCACTTCCCCTGCCCGCCTCAGTCCTGTGTTCGGCGACTGTAGCCCGGACGTGCAGGTGAAGATCAAAGGGGGTGTGCTGCACGCTACAACCGGTGGCTACACCGGACGTCCGGGCGTCGGATCACCGAAGATCAAAGGTGAAACGGTGATTTTCGGGGATGGAAAGTTTACGCCTGCCCGCTAAACATAATGGGGCAATGCTCGACGCTCTCCATATCGCCGGATCCTGGTCCATTCTGCGTTCCCGTGTTCTTGAACAGGTGGACCGCCTCACCCGGCAGCGTCTGGGCCAATCGGACATAACGACCGACGTCCTGCGCCCCATTCTTTCGACCGCCATCTTCTCCCCTCCCCTTCCCGTCTTTATCGCGGGGAGCACGTTACCCGACGGCAGTTTCCTGCCTGATACGCAACTCCCGGAGTTCGCGGAACACGCTGCCAATGCGCGGACACTGGTTGAGACGGCCATCCCTGCCCTGCCAAATGGCTACCAACTCGAGGTCGCTCTTGATCTGGACCGCCAGAGACTGGCGTTTGTCGCGTCCCTGGTCGCATTGAATCAGGGGGAAACTGCGTCCGGCCCTCCCGGACAAGACAAGTGTCGTCCGGTCTCGACACCGGCACCGATCGGACAGGCGCCAGCCAATGTCGCTCGCTGGTTCACGGCTTTGTCCGAGGTCGAACTTCCCGAGCATGACGGGCGACTGGAGACGTCGCAGGCCGCTGTCGGAGCGTTCGTGCAGTTAGGCAAGGCTGCCAACACCCGACGCACCTACCGCTCTGCCATCCGGGGCTGGTGTGCCTGGGCAGCACGCCATGACCTCCCTGCCCTGCCAGCACGCAGTGAGCACGTTGCGACCTATCTTGCGGATCTCGCGTTGCGTGGTCGTAAGCCGCCGACCATCGAACTCCATCGCGCGGCGCTGCGGTATCTTCATCACATCGCCCATCTCCCCATTCCGACGATGCACGCGCTCGTCTCCGAGACGGTGGCGGGCATCCATCGCTCCTCAAAGAAGACGATGCCCCGCCAGGTAAAAGGTCTGACATGGGAAATGGTCTGTGAGATCGTCGACACGATCCCGACAACCTCACTGGTGGATGCTCGCGACCGTGCCATTCTGCTCCTGGGCTACGCGGGAGCGCTTCGACGCTCCGAGCTGGCGTCGATCCAGCTCGAACACGTCAAACTGGATGAAGACTGCATGCGGCTCATGCTGCCTCATTCCAAAGGCGACAAGAAAAACGAAGGCATAGAAATCGTCATCCCCCGCGGGATTACCCGACATTGTCCGGTACGGGCGTGGGAGACGTGGTTACGGCAGTCAGGACTGAAGCCGCGTGATAAAGAGGCGGGCGATCCCAAGGCAGCAGATGCTGCGAAAGACACCACGGCCGCGTTTCCGAGAATATGGTTGCCGGCAGCAGCCAAGAGCGACGAGACGCCCCCTCCCCCTAAAATCGGCACAAAGAGCCTTTCAGACTGGTCTGTGGCGACGATCATCAAGCAGCGTTGTCAGGCGGCCGGAATTGAAGGTGATTTCAGCGGGCACAGTCTGCGTCGGGGCGCCATCACTACCGGAGCGCAGGATGGTTTTGACCTTGTGTCGCTCAAACGCTTCTCCCGTCATCGCGATTATCGGGTGCTGGAAGCCTACATCGAAGCAAACGAAGCTTTTACGAAACATCCCGGGAAGACGCGGTTTTAAGGACACCGAGCTTTCACAGAAGATGTGTTCGTTGCTGACGTGCACATTTTGTGTTTTCTGCCGACAGCGGATCTGGTCCGCGGATAGCCGAAACCGACTCGAATCCGATTCCCTTATTAAGCGCTCTTTAACCGGAACTAATTGACCTTTTGTGTTTTCTGCCGACGATTATTTTCGCTCAGTTTTCCAAGTGTTTATTGCCGACACATCAGCCCCACAGCGTCAACACAAGCAGTTATCCACAATTCGAAATGTGTTCTCCGCCGACGGTAAAAAAGCACCCCGAAAAAAAACAGATGATTTTCAATGAGGTATCTTTTTATCCACGTGTTCATTGCCGACGAAACAATATACTTCTAACAATATTTCTTAAATAGCTCTTGCGTCAGCAACGAACACTTTGGCAGATCTAATACGTCAGACACGAACACATCGCGACAAACGTCAGCAACAAACACATCGACAGCCTCACAAGACCGTGCATTTTCTCATCTCCTTGGAATAGCTTGGATAAGCGACGTGAAAGATCGAGTACCCGCACAGGATGATCTTTTTGAAAATATCCACGGGCTCGTTGAGACCCACGGCGCGAGCGAAGCGCTGACGTTTGCCCAAACATACGCAGCAACACGTCCATCGCCACGTAGTCCGTCTCTATTAGACGTAATAGCCGGACGTTCAGGCCGTAAAGTCATAGATGCCGTCTCTTCCTCACTTGTAAGAGAAGCAGAAGGTGGCGGAGAAATTGGATATACTTACTCCGCATGGTGCCTTGCCGGTCTTCCACATAAAGATCGCGAGCCGGGCGAAGATTGGCTAATAAAGACCGACTACGCGCAACTGTTGGTAAGGCCGGGTGTACGTCTGCGGGATGATGACGTAAGAGAAGATCTATCGGTCCCCTCTGGTGCCATTGCTCGGCTTCTCTTGATTGACTGGCAATCTGAAGCTCTGGAAAATCGCAGCAGAGAGATTTATCTTGGGAAAAGCCCTGCGGTTCTACTCAAAAAACTTGGTTTGAGCCGCGGCGGTCCTATTTCACGCAAGCTGTTGGAGCAGATTGAGCGATTAGCCACCTGCACGATCGACTTCAAATTTGGGAATGATCAGGCCGGAGTAGTGGTTAATGAACGATTGGTAGAAAGTTTTAGGTATGTTGGTGAGGTGGATCCACGCACCAAGCGAACAACGCGTATGATCGAACAGATCACGCTCTCTGAGGCGTTTTATAATGAATTGCGGCGTCATCCTGTATTGATCGACCGCGCTGCTATTAAAGACATTCAAACATCGCCACGGGCTATTGACGCATATTTATGGCTTGCTTTTCGCTTGCACGCCTTGCGTGACGAAACACCTGTGTCATGGGCTGCACTGTGGAAACAGTTCGGTCGTGAGTTCAAACTTTTACGACAGTTCAAAGCAGAATTCCAAGAACCCTTGGCACTAGCTCTGGCCGCTTATCGGGCAGCTAAAGTGAAAGTCACGGAAAGAGGGGTTGTATTATCCCCCTCTCCTCCTCCTGTCGATCACTGAATGTTTTTCTTCGGTACCGAAAATTCACTGTACAACTGTGGAAGCTTTTCCAGCAAGAATGAAACAAACTCCGTCGATTTCTCGCTGCGGATGTCGATCTTACCCTTGCGAATTCCAATTTCTGCTTTCACGAGCACATCTTTGCCGGGCGATTCCCATAGAAGTGCCTCCTCCTCCACTCCAATAGCAGGCGACGTCTTCGACCCGACAGCAGCGGAAAGAGCGGCTTTAAAGCGCTTTTCATCATCTGAAAAATGTTCTGATGTTTCTTGGACGAACTTAATACAGCGTTTTTGTCCTCCAGGGGATTTCAACGCATCAGCGAACTCCAGCCATCTCTTTCGGCCGATGGTCGAACAGCGCCCTAGAAAGGCAACAATTTCATCACTGAGCGCTCTCGCTACACTAATGAGGCGAGAAAGTTCAGTCTTGTCTACTCCTAGCGCGGCCATCGCAACATCGCGACCATACCCTTGCGCCTCAAGCTTTGTTGCAAAAAGGGCTCGCTCCAGAAATGAGAGATCTGTACGCTGACTATTCTCCTGACCTTGTGCGATCAGAAGATCTGCGTCACTCAGATCCTTCACGACTGCCTTCACGGGAATGCCGAGCTCTAAACAAGCTCTCCACCGTCTGTGACCAAAGGCAACTTGGTAGCGACCTGACGTGGATTGGCTTGGTCGAACTAAGATTGGAGATAGCTGGCCACGTTCTGCGATAGCGCTTCTTAAGGACTGAAAAGTATCATCAGAGACAGCAAGGCGGTCAGGCAGAAATGACGGATCAACAATACTCGGATCAATCTCTATTACATGGGTTCCGTCCCTAAGCTTCTCCTCAAGCTTTTCTGCTTCGTTTGCCTTTGCTTTGAGATCACCGAGACTACGGGCTACCGACCCCAATGCACCGCTTCGGCTAAACGTACCTGATGGCTTGATTACATCCGGGCGGTGTGTGTCGGATTGGGTGGAGAGCAATTTACCGAGGGTGTGGTTACGAGCCATATTCTACTTCCTCACATAATTCAGTTGGTCGGTTGACACCTGTCAACAAGTGCTAGCTTTCCCTTCCCCACGCACGGAATATGAGGTCTCGTATCTCGCCATTCACCGCGTTAACCGATTCCAAAGCTCGATCGTACGTTGATCCAGTCAACTGCTTTCTCTCGATTTCAAAAAGAGACTGTTTCGTAATGGCGGCATCCGAAATGGCTGTGGTTTTAAGCATCGGGTGCGTAAGGACATGATCACCGAAAAGAGATCGCATAAAAGCTGCCATTTGGGTCTGGGGACCATCAGACGGTTCAAACCGCGTAAGAAGATAGCGGACCCAACTGTATGAGACGTTCGCACCAGCATTTCGCAGATGCGTCATCACGTCGCTCATCATCATAAGAAACTGACACATAGACATGACGTCTAACATTTGCGGATGGACAGTAATAAGGAGACCTGTTGCGGCACATACAGCTGACATTGTGAGATAACCAAGCTGCGGGGGACAGTCGATTACAACCACATCGTAATGATCTTCCACTTCTTGCAGTGCCTCATCAACACGCGAGAAGAATACAGCGCCAGCCTCATCAGACGATGCCAGCAGTTTGGGAGTCTCGTACTCAAATTCCATTAGTTCGATGTTGCCCGGAACGATATCCAAGCCCGGGAAATTTGTATGGCGAACGATATCAGAGAGCGGACGTCTTTCGCTGTCATACCGTATGGCACCATAGAGTGTTTCGTTCGTGTGTACGTCGAATTCAGGCTGGAAGCCGTGCAATGCCGACAGACTGGCTTGTGGGTCGAGGTCGATTGCAAGGACACGCAGACCATCAAGGGCCAATCCTTGAGCGAGGTGAGCAGCCGACGTGGTTTTTCCGCTACCTCCTTTGAAATTAACAACCGCGATTACTTGTAGAGCGTCATTGTTGTTGCGGGTTGGTAAATAGTTTCTCCCGTTTCGGGTGTGCGAAGCCAAAAACTGACGTAACTCCAAGATTTGCTCTGCTGAGTAACTCCGTCTGCCTCCCTTACCTACGTGCGGAGTTGGACCTTTTTCCTCTAATGCCAAGTTGCGTAGATATGCTGGGGTGAGTCCAACCAGTTTGGCGACCTCACCAATTTGAAACTGGCGCAAGCCCTTTTTCGCATTTGGAGGAAATAGCTCCATGCGATGTGCTTGGAGCTGCGTGGAAAGCATTTCTGCTTGCTCAGAAAGCAGGACATCCATGCCTTCTTCCAGTGGCGTCATAAGACTCATCGGCAATTCCTTGACGTGCGCTATATAACGGCACATGCGGTATATGGCGAAGGTTGTGTGGCATACCGCAGTTAATCACCGTAATCCGCCGTGTCAACCGAACTTTTCTCTCGATATTCACGGATACGATTACGCACACGACAGATAGTTGACACCTGTCAACTGCAGTCAGCGACAGAAGGACAGAAGGACAGAAGGACAGAAGGACAGAAGGACAGAAGGACAGAAGGACAGAAGGACAGAAGGACAGAAGGACAGAAGGACAGAAGGACAGAAGGACAGAAGGTGGCACCAGCCCGGGGCGTGCGCTGCAAGTGGTGGGTTCTCGCCATGCTCGCCCGCTGCGCGGCCTGCGCGTGGCTCCGATCCCGGCGCTGCGCGCCGCACCTGCATCCCCCACTCCGGCCCGGTCGCCGGGGAGGCATCAAGGAGAAGAAATGAGGTGAGACCGAAAGGTCAGCCCGCTTCCCGCTCCTGACGGCCAATCCCGGTCATCCCAGCAATCTGGCAACCCGACCCTCGAGCGAGGCGTCGGGCGCTGCCGTTTGGACGGAGTGCGTCATGTCCGCGTCTTCCCAGCAGTTCAGCCTGTTCGACACCACCGCCCTCTCGAGCGACCTCGCCGCCCTGTGGTCGCTTGATGACGACCAGCCAGTCCCCGAACTCCCCGCAGCCCCGGCTGAAACCCTGCGGATCCCGGCCTGTGACTTCAGGCTCAACGGCGTGCGCGGCCTCGCCCAGGGCTGGAAGGCCCGCGCCGAAGCCAACGTCGCAGCCATCGCGCTCCTGACAACGCTCGAACGCGAGGATCGCAATGCAACAGGCGCAGAGCAGGCGGCGCTGGCGCGGTTTACAGGCTTCGGGGCCGGTGAGCTGGCCAACGGTCTGTTTCCGGCAACCGGGAATGAGGTGCGGAAGGGCTGGGAGGCCATCGCCTCGCAACTGACACGGCTGACCAGCGAGAGCGAGCGCGCCGGACTGCAACGGGCGACACAGTATGCCCACTATACGCCCGAGCTGATCGTGCATTCGCTGTGGGACATGGCGCTGCGGATGGGCTTCAGGGGTGGCTCGGTGCTCGAACCGGGTTGTGGCACCGGCCTGTTCATCGCAGCCCGACCGGAAAAGCTCGAAGGAAAGATCGCCTTTACCGGCATCGAGAATGATTCCGTGTCGGCCCGCATCGCCCGCAGGCTCTATCCGAACCAGTGGATCCGCAGTGAGGACTTTACTCGCGCCGCCCTGACACAGGGTTACGATCTGGCCATCGGCAACCCGCCGTTCTCCAACCGGACGGTGCATGGCCGCGACGGTCTGGAGAAGCTGGGCCTGAGCCTGCACGACTTCTTTATCGCACGCTCGATCGAGGCGCTGCGCCCGGGCGGCATCGCGCTATTCGTGACGTCACGCTACACGCTGGACAAGACCGATCCTACCGCGCGCCAGACCATCGCCGGGAGCGCGGACCTGCTGGGAGCCGTCAGACTGCCCGAGGGCGCAATGCGCGATGACGCGGGCACAGACGTCGTGGTGGACGTGCTGGCCTTCCGCAAGCGCGAGATCGGTGAAGCACCGGGCGACGAGACCTGGCTTGCAACCGGCGAGGTGCCGGACAGCGATGAGGGCAACGGCCCGCTGATCGTCAACCGAACCCTTCTCGAAAACCCCGCGCAGGTCCTCGGCACGCACGCCTGGACCACCACGCAGTTCGGTCCCGGTTACACCTGTGCGCCCCGCAAGGGCACCAGCCTCGACGTCCTGCTTCCGGAAGCCCTGAACCGGATCGCGCCCAATGTGCGGTTCCTGCCACCAGCGGAGAGCCGGATCGTCCGACCGGCAGGCGACGGCGTGCGGATCGGCACGGCCGCGACCGGCGCAGACCTCAAGGAAGGCAGCTACTTCGTCGAGAAGGGCACGCTGCATCAGATCATCGACGGGCAGGCCCGGGTGGTCGCAATCCGCAAGGCGGGTTCCACAGAGGGCATCTTCGCGAAGCACGGTCGCATCATCGCGGCTCTGGTGCCGGTGCGTGACAGCGCCCGCGCCGTGCTGCGCGCGCAGATGGACAATCAGCCTTACGGGGATCTGCAGCGTCGGCTGAAAAATGCCTATCTCGGCTTCGTGCGTGAGTTCGGTCCAATCAATCACACGCGGACCAGCGTGCGCGAGGATCCCGAGACCGGGGCGAAGCGTGAGACCCAGCGCCGCCCCAACATCCAGCCGTTTCTCGACGATCCGGATGTGTGGCTGGTCGCCTCGATCGAGGACTACGACGAGGCGACGGACACCGGTCGCATGGGGCCGATCTTCTCGGAGCGAGTCATCCACGCGCCAGTCGAGCCTGAGATCCACGGCGCACATGATGCCCTGGCGGTATCGCTGCACGAGACCGGACGGGTGGACGTGCCGCTGATGGCCGAGCTGCTGGGACGCAGTGAGGCCGATACGCTGAACGAGCTGGGTGACAGCATCTATCTCAACGCCGAGAAGAGTGGGCAGGGCAGGGACGTCTGGGTCACAGCCGACGAAATGCTGTCAGGCGCGGTGCGGACCAAACTGGCCCGCGCCCGCGAGGCCGCGCAGGGCGATGAGCGCTTCGCCCGCACGGTGACGGCGCTTGAAGCCGTGCAGCCGTCCAATCTGCGTCCGTCGGAAATCACTGCGCGGCTGGGTGCCCCGTGGGTGCCGGTGAGCGACATCACAGCCTTCGTCGCGGAAGTGATGGGCGTCGAGACGACGATCCATCATTCCGCAGCCGTCGCCTGCTGGAGCGTGGATCGCAGGCCATTTCTCGGCAATGCGGAATCAACGTCCGTCTGGGGCACAGCCCGACGCAATGCCGGTGAGCTGCTCGAAGATGCGCTCAGCCAGTCGATCCCGAAAATCTGGGATCACTGGCGCGACGAGAACGGTAACGAGCGCCGTGAACTGAACACGCAGGAGACCGAGGCCGCCAAGGAAAAGCTGGCGGCGATCAGGCGCGCCTTCGAGACGTGGGTCTGGCAGGACGCCGATCGCTCCGACCGTCTCGTGGCACTCTACAACGACACCTACAACAACCTGGTGCCACGCGCGTTTGACGGCTCGCATCTCCGTCTGCCCGGAGCAAGCAGCGCCATCACGTTGCGGGTCCATCAGAAACGGGTGATCTGGCGCATCATCGCCGCCGGACGCACCTACATGGCGCACGCGGTCGGGGCGGGCAAAACCTTCTCGATGGCGGCCGCGGTGATGGAGCAGAAACGCCTCGGTCTGATCAGCAAAGCGTGCATCGTGGTGCCGGGGCACTGCCTCGCGCAGATGGCCCGCGAGTTCCTGATGCTCTACCCGACCGCGCGCATCCTGGTCGCTGACGAGACCAACTTCGTGAAGGCGAAACGCCAGCGTTTCATCGCCCGTGCGGCCACGGAGAACTGGGACGCGATCGTCATCACGCACGACGCTTTCAAGTTCATACCGGTGGAGGCCGGTTTCGAGCGCGAGATGATCGAAGACCAGATCAGCTCTTACGAAGCCGTGCTGCGCGACATCGACAAGGACGACAAGATTTCCCGCAAACGTCTCGAGCGTATGAAGGAGGGCATGGAGGCGAAGCTGGAAGGACTGGCCTCGCGCAAGGACGATCTGTTGCACATGGGTGAGATCGGCATCGACCAGATCCTTGTCGATGAGGCGCAGCTGTTCCGCAAGCTGTCCTACGCGACGAACCAGGCCGATCTGCGCGGCGTCGATCCCAACGGCTCACAGCGCGCGTGGGATCTGTTTACCAAGGTCCGCTATCTCGCAAAGACCGACCCGACCCGGCCGCTCGTGATGGCGTCGGGCTCGCCCGTGACAAACACGATTGCGGAACTCTGGAATGTCGGCCGTTACATGGACCTCGCCGCGTTGCAGGCCCGCAACCTGCACGAGTTCGACGCCTGGGCCGCGAACTTCGGTGAGACCCGCACCGAACTCGAACTGCAGGCCAACGGCCAGTATAAGCCGGTCACGCGCTTTACCGAGTTTGTGAACGTCGCTGACCTGATGGCGATGTATCGCGACTTCGCGGACGTGGTCCAGTCAGACGAGCTTCGCCGATACGTCAAACTACCCACGATCCGGGGCGGTTCGCGCAAAATTGTCGTCGCGGAAAACCACGATGACTTCAGGGCTTTCCAGAAGAAACTCGGCCAGCGCATGAAAGCCATCGAAAACCGCACAGGTCGGCCACAGAAGGGCGACGATATTCTGCTCAACGTCATGACCGACGCCCGGTTTGGCGCGATCGACCTGCGGTTCGACCAGCCATGGGCCGCCAATGACAACCGCTCGAAACTGAACCTGCTCATTCGCAATGTTTTCGCGATCTGGCAGGAGACTGCGGCCAATCGCTACACCAATCCGGACACAGGGCGTCCCTACGATCTGCCCGGCGCGGTGCAGATGATCTTCTCCGATCTCGGCACGGAATCCTCGCAGGGCAAGCGTGGCTTCTCGGCCTATGTGTGGATGCGCTCCGAACTGATCCGCATGGGTGTGCCCGCCGAGCAGATCGCCTTCATGCAGGATTACGACAAATCGGCCGCGAAGCTGCGGCTGTTTGCCGATCTCAATGCGGGGCGCAAGCGGATACTGATCGGCTCGACCCCCACGATGGGCACGGGCGTGAACGCGCAGCAGCGCCTGATCGCCCTCCACCATCTCGATGTGCCCTGGCTGGTGGCCGACATCATGCAGCGTGAGGGACGCATCGAGCGTCAGGGCAATCAGAATCCCGAGATCCGGATCTTCGCCTACGCGCAGCAGGGATCGGTGGACGCAACGAACTGGCAGCTTCTGGAACGTAAAATGCGCTTTATCTATCTCGCAATGTCGGGAGACAGGTCGATACGTCGTATCGAGGACGTCAGCGGCGAGACCAATGACTTCGCGATGGCGAAAGCGATTGCCTCTGGCGACATGCGCCTGATCCAGAAAGCCGGTCTTGAAGCGGATATCGCCCGGCTCGAACGCATGCAGGCCGCGCATTACGACGACCAGTTCAACATCCGTCGTCAGGTCCAGCAGGCCGAACGTGATATTGCGAAAGCGCAGGCACGTATTCCGAAAATTGAAGCCGCCATCGCGCAGCGTGTGGACACCAGGGGCGAGGCCTTCGCACTGCATCGCGAGATGGGCGTGCTCGACAGCCGCGAGAAAGCCGGTGCGTGGATCCTCTCCCAGGCAAGACTGGCCGAGCGTGAGGGGAAGGAGGGCCGCTGGAGCATGGGCCGTATCGCCGGTTTCGATGTCATCTGCGAGGCGCGCGAGCGTTTCATCCTGGTGTCATCCAGGGTTGAAGAACAGGTCCGGTCTTCCATCTTCCTCGACACACCTGCCGGTGACATCGACGTCGAGGCCGGCAGCGAGACAAAACCGCTCGGCCTGATCTCGCGGATCGAACACGCTGCACTGCGCCTTGACAGCATGCTCGCTGAGGTCTGTCGTAGTCTCGCGGACGCCGAACGTCGTCTGCCCGGCTTTCAGGCGCGGCAGGGACTGCCCTTCAGGGAAGCGGACGACCTTGCGGCCAAGCTCGCCGAGCTGGTGGCGCTCGACGCCGATCTCGAAGCCTCTGGCAAGGACGACGACGAGGTCGAAGAGGCCGCGAACGACGATGGCGCGGAACAGACGGCAGAGCCTGTCGGGGAGGTGGCCTGAGAAGTAGGGCAGAAATTACCAGAGAAGGAGAAGGAGAAGGGCAGGGGGCGGCCACAGGCCGTCTGACCGCCGCAAGGGTTCGCCCCGTTCCGGTGCCGCGCTGACGCGCGCCCTTGCCCCGGCCAGCCGTCTGTGTCGCGGCGAGAGGCATAGGAAAAGGAGTAATCGGACAATGAACGCGCCCCATCCCGATGACATTGTGGTCTGGCCTGACGATTTTCATGCGAGGGTCGGAGAGGTCCGGTCAGGACAGTTCAGTCACAGATCGGATGATTTTGAAATTGTCGCGTGCGAGGACGTCCAGCGTCTGCGCGCCCTGGGTGTCGACGACGGGGAGGCAGGTCATGAGTGATCTGTCTGTCGCACCCCTTGCGGACACCGTGTGTGGCGAGCCGATAGAGGACGCGCTTGTGCTGGTGTTTCAGGGAACGGCGAGCCAGCTGCCCGTGCATGTGCAGGAGAAAGCCCGCCGTGAGTTCATGGTGTCAGTGTCGGTCGCGCCTGACGATCTGTTCCACGATGTCCGTGACAGGCTGCTTGACGATGTGGTGCGGGCGGTTGGCGGGCTGGAGTGCGATGACCGGACGGCGGCCAGTCTCCGCAGACGTTTTCTTCCGGCTGTCCTGAAGGCGCTCCCCGGACAGTCCTGTGCTCTGGTGGAAGACGATGCGCCAGTCAGTCCTCTGAACGCTGTGCCCGTTCAGATTACAGACGATCCTGTCGGGGAGGGGGAGCAGGCTGGTTGGTGGCGCGTCGTCGATGGCAGCGGCCAGCACACGCTCTCACAGCCTGTGCCGACCCGGCCGTTGGCGCAACATCTGGCAGACGGCGTGAACGCCGCCGACCCGTCGCAGGAATGGTACCGCTACTGGTTTCTTCTGCGATAAATCCGCGAGTTTTCCGGCAATTCATTTCTGGTGTGGAGATCATCACCATGTCCCATCGTATCGCCTACGATGCCGTCGCCGTGCGCTTTCCGATCGACGCGCTGCGCAGCGCTTTTCCCGAAACCCGCCTGTTCGACGATCAGTTTCTGCTGTTCGAGCTGGGTGGCGACAACAATCTCACCACCCAGCAGTATCGCGGCAACCGCCTGGTAGAAATACGGGTGCGCGACTGGAGCCTAATGGCGAGCGGCAAGAAATACGAGGTCATGAAGACTGTCGTCGAAAATGCAGCGTGGTGCGAGAACGGGTGCCTGCGGCTGTCCGGCAGCCGTGACACACAGGCGGAGACCTTTATCCGCCGTTACCGTAACGTCGTGGACGTGGCGGTTACACCCGAGACGCTCGGACGCCATCTCGGATGCACTGTGACGCTGAATGTGCCCGATCCGCAGACTGTCGATAACGAATGGCGGCACAAGGAACTGACCGCACTGACCGCATGTCTTTCCGGGCGGACGCCCGAACGGATCGGCAACCGGCTTCAATGGTCCCTGTATCCTCTACGCGACATGCGTGACGCGGCCCTTCTGTTTTCCTGGCAGCATTTCGATGAGCGGCGGATTTTCAATCGTGCCGAGGTCAGCGGGCACGAATACGACGCAACGCCGCTGGCAAAGCAGATGAGCACAGGCACGCTCGCACTGGTGTTCTGAAAACGAACGCTGTCAGCGGAAAAAAGAAGACAGGGCAGGGAAGGAAGGGAAGGACGCGCCACAGGCCGTCCGTCCGCCGCAAGGGTGCGCCCCGTTCCGGGGCCGTGCTGACGCACGCCCTTGCCCCGGCCAGCCGTCTGCGCCGTCGCGAAGAGCAAGAGGCAGAGAAAAAGAAAGCCTCGCTATCCAGAAACCGAGGAGATGACCGTGGCAGAACTTCGTCGCGTGGACCCGAAAACACTCGTTCCAAACCCGAACAATCCGCGTCGCAGCGTGGTCGATCCCCGCATCGAGCACCAGATGGCGCTTAACACAAAAACGATTGGCCAGATTCAGCCGCCATGCGTGCGTGTGCTCGACGATGGCAGACTGATGATTGTGGCCGGACATCGTCGTGTGCGCGCCTGCATCGCCGCCAAAATCCCCGAGATCGACGTCTACGTGCGTGAAGGCGATGAGAAAACCCACGCCATGGCCGCGGTTGCCGAGAATGTCGTGCGGGAAGGCATGTCGGAATCCGATCAGTGGCGAGGCGTCGTCGAGCTTCGCAATGTGGGAGCCAGTGACACTGAAATCTGTCGCACGTTCATGATCACACCGGGTTATCTGCGTGGATTGGCTCTTCTGTCGAAGATGCACGGGCCGATCATCGCCGCAATCGACGCCGGCATAGGGCCGTCGCATCAGGAGCGTAACGCGATCGCGCGCACACCGGTCGAGCGGCAGCGTGACGTATGGAGCGAGATCTGGGCGGAAAGCGGGGATGGCGAGGCCGATCCGGCCGACTACCTGATGACCGCAGAGGATTTCGAGTATTTCGACTGGTCCGATTTCGTGCGGGCGCTCGATCAGACCGAGCTGTATGCGCGCAATTTCGCATTTGACGAGACGACCGCCAAAGAGGCGGGTGTCGTCTGGGAAGAAGACCTGTTTGCACAGGGAGGCGAAGACAACCGCTACTGCACGAGCTATCCGGCCATGTTCAAGGCGCAGACGCTCTGGGCGCAGAAGGAGTTGCCAGAAGGAGGACGGCTTGTTTCCGCCAACGAGTATGGTAACGCCAGCGTCCCGGAAGGTTTTCGCAGCGTAGGAAACTGGGAGACCGCGTTCGAGGGCGATACGCCGATCTCGTGGGTCAGGGCGGATACGCTTGAAATAAAAAGCGGCCACATGCGCTTCGTTCCGGCCCGCGCGGATGATGGGGACCCGACAGGCGCGCTCGATGTCACCACGGTTCCTGTTTCGAATGCCCCGAAGGAACGTGCCGACATTTCGGGAACCGGACTCAAGCTGATCGGCGAGGTCCGCACACAGGCACTGCGGGAGGCGCTCACTGCTGCGCGTGAGGACGTGGATCCGTGGGATCTGGTCGGTGCGTTCGTGCTGGCGCTGAGCGCGAATAATGTGACGATTCAGGGCGATCACACCTACGACCCGTATGGCGGCGGATCCGCGCGTGACCGGGCGGTCGGCCGCGTCTTCCCCGAAGGGGTGCTCGTGCGCGATCCCGCGACCCTGCGCGGCGCGGCGGTGGATGTGCTGAGCAGTTTCATGAACTGTGACGTGAGTATGCACAGCGGCAGCGGCATGCCGGCACAGCTCCTTGGGGTGCTGTTTGGTGCGGACGCCCATATGCCGAACATGGCCTTTGAGGAGTTCCTCAAGACCTATAGCAAGCCCGGCATCACCAAGGTGATGAAAGCCGAGGGGCTGGAAGAAAAACCAACCGGCAAGGCCATGCGTGAGGCGCTTTTGGCCCATGTCGGAAAGGGACGCTGGGTGCCGGAAGCCGCAGGCTTCAGTGAGGCGATCCCCGCATGGAAGGCCGAACTGGCGCGCAAGGCCAAAAACGCGGCCGCGCGGGCGGAGTTCAAAGCGCGGATGAAGGAGGAAATTGTGGAAGTGGACGACACTGAAGAGGAAGAGGTGGTCGATGAGGAGGAGAGCGACGATCGCGCACCGGTCGAATTGATAGGGCCTGCCGATAGCCCGGATGCGGACGAAGGCAGTTCAGCCATCCCGGCAGCGCCCGTTTCGGAATGCCAGGCCGATCCGCGTATTCCGCGCGAGCTGACCGAACTGGCCCGCGCCATGCCCGATCACTTCGAAGTCGTGACGGTGTAGCCGCGACCATGGCCAGGACGGGCTGTGCGCCCGTCCATGACATGCTATCAGAACATCCCGGGGGCCGCCTGATGAGCCGGAGCGGCGAAACATCGCGTGAGACCATGCGCGCGGTGTCGCGGCCCCCATCAATCGTGGTCGGCCATGGCGCTTCGGGGGCCGCAGCGTCTGGCCTTACTGTGAAGGGAAAACCATGATCGTCGTGATCGTGGTGGACCGGAAGTGGCTAAAGCGGGTTCTTCGTAAAACGAAGAAGGCCCTTCAGGCGGTTGGAGCCGTCCTGAAGAGCCTATCCGAATAGTCGCTTCCTAACACCGAGGCGGGGGGTTTACTTTTCCGGGTAGCCCCCCAACTCGGCTTCAGAGTAGGGCATACCGACCACGATTTTCAAGGGGCGATGCACATCCGTGTGTCGCCCCTTTTTTGTCTTTCCGCACACGGACAGGTCCGGCTTTCCGGGACAGGCTGTTCTGGAAAGATCAGCAGAGCAGGAAAGCAAAGGACGAAGAAAAGCAGGGAGGGAAGGGGGCGCCACAGTCCGGCGTCCTCCACAAACGGTGGGTTCTCGCCATGCTCGCCCGCGCAGCGGCCTGCGCGTGGCTCCGATCCCGGCGCTACGCGCCGCGTTTGCTCCAGCCACCGGCCCGTGCCCGCTCCAGAAGCATCAGGAAAGATGATGAGAGGAGCAGAGAATGTCGATTTCCGAAAATCCCGTGATGGTGGGCACCATGGTTTCCACGATCCTCTACAACCGGGGACGCGGTTACGTGACCGCCGTGTATGGCGAAGTCGGGAAAACACCCGTCCGGTCGCTGGCAGGGCGCAGCATCATGACGGGTGGCTCAGCCAGCTTTGACATCGTGTTTCTCACGGGACAGCGCAGTCTGCGTCTTCCCGAGGCGATCCTGCGCGGCGTACAGTGGACCGTGTATGCGCGTGAGGACGGGTTCGCCGATGCGGATGAACTGGAACGGCTGGTAACGCAGGCCGAAGAGATGGCTGCGGAAAAGGCTCGCGAGAAAGCCGAAGCAAAGGCTGCGTTCGACGCCGAGGTGGAGCGCCTGCGCGCCGATCCGGATCTCGCACATCTCAAACAGGGTGATGAGGGAAGCGGTACGTTGGCGGCGGCCAATCTGCGCGTGCTGCTGAAAAAGCGCTGGCCGAAGACCCGCTTCCGGATCCGCAAGCAGCATTACGGCAGTCTGATCGTGAGCTGGGAGAGCGGTCCTGCGGAATCCAAGGTCAAAGAGGTCACCGACCGGTTCATAGGATCCGGATACGATCTGATGAACGACTGCAGAACCACCGTGACTACGCCCTGGAACAAGGTGTTCGGTCACGCTGATTACATCAGCCTCTGTCCCCCTGCGGACGAGCCGATCCCGGGCTGAGCGGGCCAATCCTTCAAACAGTCTGTTTTTCCAAAGGAGAGTTTTCATGTCCGCAAGCCTGACCCGTGAACCGCCTGTCCTGAGCTGGGGGAGCGAGCACACGCCTTTCCAGCGAGACGGGAGGGTTGCCATCACGGAGATGTCCGCCTGTTCCACCACCGCTGAATACGCGGCCGGTCATCTCGGATTTTACGGCTACCTGCGCGTAGCCAACCGTATCTGCATCCGTGCCGCCTGTGTCGGCATCTTCGATCTTCCGGACCGGTGCTGGCGGGAGTCCTACGAGGCGCAGGAGCCGCCCGAGGACGTTGTGCGTGAGGCCCTTGAGGAGGAGGGGTTCACCGACTTCTGACGGTGCCCGCCGTCTCCTCTGTTTCCGTATTCCCTGTAACGCCGCCCCCGAGGCGGCTTTTTCATGTCCGGAGATCTGACATGCCGCGTTTCACACTCTCCGCTCTGCCAGTCTATCGCCTTGTGCTGGCGCACGGTGCGATCCTCAAAAGCGCAGGCGAGACCGAACTCGATCAGCCCGTCACCATCGTTGCCGACACCCTTCCCGACATTGCCCACAAGGTCCAGGAATACGGCGAGAAGGTCAGCCATCACGCGCCTCGGCGCTCGTTTGGCATTTTTATCGGCTGCGAGCGTGGTGTCCGTAAACCCCCGGGGTTTGAGACCGCACGGCGCCACCAGCAGCTCAATCTCGAGCGCTGGACACACGTGATCTATCCCGAGCCGGAACACGGCGATGACCAGCCGGGCGTAAGGATGTGGGGCAGCGCCGAGACACCATTCCAGATCGACGGGCAGCCGCCTTTCTGGCGGGAAACCCACGTCGATGAGTTTGTGGAACCGGCGCAGGGCCATCTGGGGTTTTACGGTTGGCTACGTGCCGCCAATGCCGCCGTGCAGCGCAGAACTCACGGCAGGCGGATGGTGCTGGACTTCGCCCGCGCCGGCACGCTGCGTGTCGGATATGACGCCCATGAGCATCCCTACGACGTGGTGGAAGCCTTTGCGCTTCAGCCCGAGAACGCATGAAGGAGGGAGTGAAATGAAAGACCTGCCCTCAATCACGCGCAGCAACGTCGGTCGCCACGTTGTCGAAACCTGCGAGCGTCCCGATGGCACCGTTCTGCTTCGCACGCCTGAGATCTATCCAGTCAACGCCCGGGACTGGCACGGTCCCTATTCGGATGTCACGGCGGCTCTCGCGGATTTCACCGCACGTACCGCTCTTCCCAGAATCAGCCGCAAGCATCTGGCATATCTTCGTCGCCACGGGTTCGCAGGCGACGTCTGCGGCAAGGAGATGATTACCCGCCTCGACCCATGGACGGGTGCGACGACGCTGAGTGACTACGAGCTGGTGGAGGAGATCGCGAATGGCTGAATATCGCGTGCGGATCATCGAGCGTTCCGTCCTGTCCGACAGTGCGGCCTTCCTGATCGAGGCGACCTGCGCCGAAGAGGCAGCCCGCATTGTGCTCGATGCGGCCGCTGACGATGTTGAAAGCTGCGGGGCGCGTGCCGTCGTGCTTCCCGACGGTCGTGAAGCTTGGCTCGACTGCGATGACGTTGTGCATGGCGAGATTGTGGCGCGGGTGGAAAATCCTGCCACAGATGAGGAGATCGGGACGTTCGGCGGAAGTGTGTGGTTTGAGCCGGGTCCGGCTGACACCGACACACTGGTCGGTGTGATGGAGCAGGTCCTGGCGGATCCTGCCCGGCTAGAAGCACACAGTGCCTGTCGCTGGCTTCTGCGTCGTCTGGAGCAGCTGCAGGAGGAAAGACAGGAAGAAGGGTAAGGCAGGGATGGGGGCGACCAGAGACGCCCGACCGCGTCAAGCGGTGGCTCCGCACCGCGCTGGCGCGCGCTTTGCGGTGCCGGCGCAGGCGCCGCGCGTGACCCGGCCGGTCGCCCCCGGTTCGCTTGGAAGCATTCAGAGAGGAGAATGTTTCCATGGCATACGCAGCCTCATCCATCCGTTCCCGCAGCGTCACCGTCCGCAGGCCCACACGCTGGATCTGCACATCCGAGCCAGTGCAATGTCATCGGTGCGGCATGGAGTGGGAGAACGGCGACCCGGCCCTCACACTTCCCTGCGCCGGCTGTGGCGCGGATGCTGGCGAGCCATGCCAGCGTCGGGCGGGCGGCAACGAGACGGTCTGCATCAAGCGCGACCGCGCGGCTGAAGCGGCCGGTCTGTTGCGGCCATGCGAACGTCTGACGTGGGACGGTCGGCATACCAAGCCGCTGCGGCTGTCCGGAACGCCGTTGCCGCACATGCTGCCGGTGCTGACGGGCGCGCCCGTGAGTCGGGTGCTGTGAGCACGCCGGATCTGGCCAGCTACGAGCACATCATCGTCGCCTGTTCCTTCGGCAAGGATTCACTGGCCAGCACGCTGCATCTTCTCGAATGTGGCGTGCCACCAGAGCGTATCGAATGGTGGCATCACCTGGTCGATGACGGAGCCGACATTTTCGACTGGCCGCACGTGACCGACTACGGACGCCAGCTCGCCGCCGCTCTGTGCGTAACCCTGTATTTTTCGGCCCGTCAGGGCGGGATCGTGCGCGAGATGCTGCGCGAGGACGCGCCTACCGCACCGGTCTGGTTCGAAGCACCCGAGGGGCGCGTAACGGTCGGCGGACGCGGCCCGCGCAATACACGGCGACGTTTCCCGCAGGTGTCGGCAAACCTGTCAGTGCGCTGGTGTTCGCCGTACGCCAAGATCATGGTCGCCGACACGGTCTTGCGGAATCAGGCCCGGTTCCAGAACAGCCGGACCCTGTTCATCACGGGAGAACGCGCCGAGGAATCATCGAACCGTGCCCGATATGCGTCTTTCGAGCCGCATCGCTCGGATCTTCGTGACGGTCGTGTGCGGCGACACGTCGATCACTGGCGACCTGTTCACGCCTGGGACGAGGCTCAGGTGTGGGATTGCCTGCGCCGTCACGGGGTGATTGCGCCGCTACCCTATCGGCTTGGCTTCGGACGGCTGTCGTGCCTGACGTGTATTTTTATGTCGGCCGATCAGGCGGCGACCCTGCGCTACATGGACCCCGCACGGTTTGCCCGGCTGATGGCATGGGAGCGTGAGTTTGGCTGCACGATCCGCCGCGACCGTGATCTCCCGGCACTTGCGGCTACCGGCGAGGTGTTTGCACCCGTGCTGGCAAGGCCGGATCTGGTGCGTCGGGCGCTCTCGCCCCGCTGGCGTGGCCCGGTGCTCTGCGCGCCGTCACGCTGGCAGATGCCTACGGGCGCGTTCGGCGAGAATGCCGGCCCGGTGTGACAGTTTCAGACACACTGTCCGTCGCCGCCGCCAATTTTTCCAGAGAACGCGCTGCACAGTCGCACAAACTACGCGGACTATGTGGCGCTGAGTTCTCACTACCACGCTCAAAGGAGCCTGTCATGTCTGATACCGCCACAGCCACCGTTGTGTCTCTCCCGATTGCCCGTCAGCCGCGTAACATGCGGCGTGTGCTCGATCTGAGCACGGCCCATCTGGAGCGTGGTGACACCCTGGAATTCGAAGAATATCTCGCAACACAGGGACAGAACGGCTCAATGCCCTGTCTCTCCGGTCCCCATGGCTGGCTGGTGTCGGTGCCCGACGAACTGGCGAGCATTCACGACGACGCCTCGCCGGGTCTCTACGCCATTCTTGCCTACGCGAAGGAGGCGGGATGCGATTGGGTGCTGTTCGACCGCGACGGAAACATCGACGAGCGTTTTCCGGTGCAATGGCGGGACTGACAGATACGGGAAAAGGCAGGCGAAGGCCGCACCAGACGTTACCGTCCAATGCAAAGCGTGGCTCCTCGCCGCGCTGCGCGCGCCTGCGGTGCCGACGCGATGCGTCGGCTTTGCATTGGTCGTCAACGCCCGGTCGCGCGGGAAGGGTCCAGAGAAAATAAAGGATCCGAACCATGTCCAGGCGCAACTTTCCGATCACACGCGACGACGCGAGAGAAATCATCGTGGCCGTCACGGGGTTCATGCTTTTCATGGGGTTGATCACAGTCCTGATCGTGGGACCGGGCTTCTTCCTGCCCGATATCGACGATCTCCTCAGTCTTCTGTGAGACCTGACCAGTCGTTCCTTTCGACCGCCCACGAGGCGGTCTTTGTGTTTCAGGAGAGTTCTGATGTTGCGTCAGTATCATACCTCGCCCTTTCAGGGCGGCCACAACCCGCTGCGTGTCGGCACGATCGCGCTGGGTTCGATCTTCCGCTTTCCCAGCCCGCGCCCCGGTCGTCCCTATCGCACGGTGCCGTGGATTGTGGAGGGTTTCTGCAATGGCACGCTCGCCGCAGCCGTGCGCAATCCGATCACGGGATTCTGGGAGGATCGTTATGTGAGCGGACGCTCGCATCTCGCGCTGATCCGCTGCCTTGCGAACACCCGACGCTCCTGCGTGTCGGTACGCATGCTGGCGCAGCTCGAAGACGAAGGGCAGGGTGGGGGCCGCTACCCGGATCTTCCCGATGTCGCGCGGTTCCATAACTGGTATCGCAACCGGAGACAGGCGGCATGAGCGCGGCCCCGATCCTGTGCGAGCGTGTGCGCTCGCCGCCCCTCGTGGCGGATCAGTTCACGCCGACCCAATGGAGTAGTGCGGCCGACAAGGCCAGAATTGGCAACGTGATCCTGCGTTTTATCGCGCAGGGAATGCCCGCTGAAAAGTTCACCAAAGCGCTGTATGAGCGGGTCAGCCTGATGTGGGGGAACATCGCTCATTACAATGTTTCAGGTTTCAGATCGGTCTGGTTTGAGGATGCGGACACCCGGCACAGATTCCTGAAGAATATTGTCGAGTATCCCTGCTGGGGCGACCCGGCTTTCACATGGTCGGACGTTGAGCGCGAGATCGGCCTGCGGGTGCGGGACAGTCTTCTGGTAAGAGCCTGGGAGAGTCGCGCCATCGCGGCAAAGGAGACCGCGGAACGTACCCTGCTTGCCACATTGATGAAGAAGCACGGTATCGCCAGTGTCGAAATGCCTGTCGCCAGACCAGGAACACAACTGGGACTGTTCTAAGGTTTGTGGGGATTCACATGAGGCTTGGGTTATGATTCAAGTTTCGGATGGAACGCTTTGTGCTGACAGACGCCCAATGGGCATTGATTGAGCCCCACTGCCTTGGCAAGCCCACTGATCCGGGACGGAGCGGTCGGGACAACCGTCTTTTCATGGAAGCGGTGCTGTGGATTGTCCGGACGGGCAGTCCGTGGCGAGATCTGCCGGCCCTGTTCGGCAACTGGAGCACCGCTTTCCGTCGCTTCAGCGACTGGCGCAATGCCGATGTTTTCAAACGGATTTTCGATGCTCTTTCCGGTGATCCGGACATGGAATATGCCATGGTCGATGCAACGATCGTAAAAGTTCACCGCCACGGTCAGGGGGCAAAAGGGGGACTCAGAGCCAGGCCATAGGCCGCTCGAAAGGCGGCATGACGACGAAGATTCTCGCGCTGACAGATGCCTTGGGTAATCTCGTGCGTTTCCGCCTGATGCCCGGCCAGCGCTTCGACAGCGTAGACGTGCCACCGTTGATTGACGGCCTCGAATTCGACGCTTTCATCGCCGACAAGGCGTTCGACAGCAACACCATCATCGCTGAACTCAATGAAAGGGGCGCCACAGTCGTCATTTCCCAGCACCCAAGGCGTTCAAGGCCGCTGCCGCTGGATCGCGAAATGTATAAATGGCGGCATCTGATCGAGAACTTCTTCTGTAAACTCAAGGAATTCAAACGCATCGCCATGCGTGCCGACAAAACGGACAAAAGCTTCAGCGCCATCATCTATCTCGCCGCAGCCGTTATACACTCACGATGAATCCCCACAAACCTTAGGCGAGGCTCAGTGTGCCGTGACCGGTTAGCGCCGCACTGAGGAAGGCCAGTGCTGCGCATGGATATTTGCGGATTTCGATCAGCGCGCCGTCCGGCACGGCCAGACGGTAGGCTCCACGCTCGATCGCACAGCATGGCTCGCCTTCGAGGAACTTCACGCCTTTGCCGGTCCGAAGCGCCTGACGTGGGCCGAACACGCCTGCAATATGGCGGCCGCCCAGAAAAATGTCGGCATTGAACTGTCGCCAGACGGGGGCGCGAATGTCACGCTCCTCGACCTGGACATGGACGTTGCACTGATCGGCCCACGCCTCGGGTGTCCCGTCCACGCCATAGAGTGTGCGACAGATCCCCCGCACATTCTCTTCATGGTCGGCGAGGAAGGTCCAGCCGACGGTTTTGCCCTGCCAGCGACCTTTGAAACGTCGGCATTGCGTAGCCAGCTCGGGATGGAAATCCGCCAGCAGAATCACGCGATCTTGCGACACGGTGACAACAGCCACGTCCGTTCCTCCTGAAATACCCGGTGATTCTAGAAGAAATCGCGCATCTGTACAACCGAAGACATGGGGAAATGAAGGAAAAATAACAGAAAAACGAAGGAGAAAGATCAAGAAAGACCCGCTGCCGAACCGCCTGTCGGTTGTCGCGGTCTGACAGGTCCGTCGTCACGCGCAATCCCCAAGCCTGCGGTCGCTCCGGCACCGTGAAGCCGCAAGCGGCTTCCGCACCATGCCGGATCGAGGGAGTGCGCCTGCCGCCTGATGGCCCTGTCCGCCTGACCGCTACCGACAGACGGTGCGGCATCGGGCCTCACCCTGTTGGTAAAGACACAGGGAGACGGCCATGTCGGACGTCGTAAATCGCATCATCCTCGTGGGATTCATCGCACAGCCTCCAGAATTCGAGAGCGGGGCGGGCGGAGAAAAGACCGCTGCGCGTTTCTGGTTGTGCACACATTGGAACTGGGCAGACAGCGAGCCGTCGCCGGGTGCTGACGCGCTGGGTTGGCACTACGTCGTCTGCACCAAGGCGCATGCGTTGCGGGCGCTCGAGAAGCGCTGCCACGTAGGCACACGGATTTATCTCGAGGGCCGTGCGCGCTCACGCATGATTGTCGAGAATGGTCTGACACGCGGTGTGGTCACGGATGTGACGATCGAACCCGAGAACTGTGAGCTTCACATTCTCTGATGCTTACGGGAGAGCGTGGCACACGCGCTCTCCCTTCATTCTCCGATGGAGTAAAGATCATGATGTTATCCTCATCCTTTTCGGGTGCCCCGGTCGCGCGCCTACAGGCCCGCGCCCTGGCCCGTCATCTGGAAGGCGAAGCCTTGCATATCGAGGGCAACCTCGTTCTTCCCGAACTCTCCGATCATGCGCGCGCCCGTCTGCGCCGCACGGCCCACGAAGTGCGGCGTCGTCGTTCGGACAAGCTGTTTGAGAGCCGTCTGCGCGACTTGGCAGAGCGTGATACGCCACGCCGGACTCTACGGGCATGAGCACGCTTTCGCTGGGCTCACACACGACAGGGCGAAAACTCTCTGGTATGGTCGGGTATCTCATCAATCGAGGTGCCGCCATGACCAGACACACGCCGATCACCGATACAGAGCGCGCGCGCCGCGCCGAGGCCATCCGGCAGGCGACGGGAAGCATCGCACTCGAGGGTTTCACAATCACGGATGAAGTGCGCGCCATCGACCGCCGCTTCATCGAAGGCGAGCTGGACGATGACGAATACCGAGAAGAAATCTTCAGACTCTGTCGCGCCGAATACGCCCGTCTCGCTGCAGAGCGGATCTCGTCTGTCTCTTGACGGTCTCCTCTCGCGGGTCCGTATCACTGAACTCGAACGCAAGCCCCTCACAGGGTCATTCGATCTCGATCATCTCAAGAAAACGCACGCCTACATCTTTCAGGACTTCGACCATTATCCCGGCGCTGTTCAGAAGGTCAGTCCGGGGCAGGTGCGTGGAGACAGCCGGATCTGGATGAAGCCACGCACTCTTGAGGGCACGGACGTCCAGTATGATGTGATGTATGCAACGCAGCATGTCGGTCAGAAGGCCAGCGAAGCTCTTGAGACGTTCCATCAGCTTGGTGGCGTCAAGGAACTTGCTGGTCTCAGTCTTCGTGAAGCCGGAAACCGGCTGGCGGATCTCTATGCGGATCTCGACTATGCTCACGTTTTCGAAGAGGGCAATAGCCGGACGCTTCGCAGTTTTGTGCGCTCCGTCGCCCGCAAGGCGGGATTCGACCTCGACTGGACACGCACAGGTGTGACGCAGGAAAGCCGAAACCAGCTTTATGTGGCGCGCGATGTGGCGGTCATCGAGCGGGCTTTTCCCGGCATGACCGAGGCCCGCGCGCTCGAGGACGAGGGTATGGGCTATATGGCCTTCCAGACGCTTACTCAGCTGCGCGAGCTTCAGGGCAAACGCGATCTCGGAGCGATCATCTCAGCCGGCCTTACCCGGCTGGAGCCGACACCGCAGGCAACGCCCGAGATCCAGAGTGGCCGGAGCGTCTTTGGCCGGATCGTGGATTCCTTCTTTCGCAAGCCCGCAACAGAGGTCAGGCAGGAGCCTTCTGGTGTAGCACCTGAAAAAGCGCCGTCACCCGAGAGGCATGAAAGCCCCGGGCCGTCAGTGCCGAAACCTTCGGACCGGTCGCCAGGCCCCGGTTTTTAGGCAGACGAAAAAATACATTTTTATCCATGATCGTGCGTTCAGTCGCACGAAGCGTCTGCATGATGTGACCTCGTTGGGGTCGTTTGCGGGAGGGGGCGAAATCCTACGTTAAGGCTTTGGCCAGCGATATTCTCCGGTGAGATTGATGTGCTCCCATCCGAGCGGAGAGACGTGGGCCAAGAGATC
>NZ_JAAABN010000027.1 GCF_011516765.1 Acetobacter sicerae
TCCAGCGTGTCACTCTCTATCGATATGTCGGCCCAAAGGGCGAACTTAGGGACTACGGAAAGCGCGTCCTCGGCTTAGCGTAGGATTTCGCCCCCTCCCGCAAACGACCCCTCGTTTCCTTCTGGAGGAGGTCTGTCATGGCGTGTTCTGTCCGGTTGCCGCTTCAACCACCCCCGCAGGCGGGGGTGGCACGGGGGCGGGGACTGACCTCGCCGTCATGCGTCCATGATGACATCCACGAGCCAGAGGTCTCAAGACAACCCTTCGGGCTCAGGCACGCATGCTGCGACAAGGCGCAACCGCGTTCATCGCAGGGCTTTGCCCCGCGCTGCCCGCAGCCGCACCTCGCTTGCCTGCATACCACCGGTCTTGACACCTCTGGCTCGTGGACGTCGTGGCGTTGGCAGGACGGGACGAGAAAAACGTCAGTCCCCGCCCCCTTTCAGCGGCAACATCGGGGGCTGCGCTGCCCCCGAACCCCCGCAGGACGAACAAGAAAAACAATATTTCGGTTCTTTTTCGTCAATGCAGTATTGCACTATTTCGAGAAAATAAATGTGTCTGTTTCGACGTTTAATTACTTGGAGTGGTCGCCTCCATGTACTAACATCCATCTGTATTCAGAAGTAATCGTGAGTGGAGATCCGTCATGATCCAGCGTCAGACCCCAGAGCAGGCCCGTGAGGAACTCGTGCGGTTTCGTGAGGACATCCGCTGCGATGTAGTTCTCGAAAAGGCCGGTTACAGGCTCGATAAGACCGAGAGTAGCCGCAACAATCAGAAGTATCGTCGTGGTAAAGGCGAAAGTATTGTCGTCAACCATGGCGGTCGTGGATGGTGGTCGCCGCACCACAACGCGACCGACAGACACGGGAAGGGATCGGTGATCGATCTCGTGCGCTTCCTTAATCCGGGGATGTCGCTCGGCCAGGCACGACAGGAACTGCGTGGATTGCTCGGTGTCGCTGCGACAGGGGCGACGTTCCAGCGCGCGCCCCGTGAGGACCGTCCGCGTCATGATCCCTCGTTCATGTGGAACCGCCACGCGGTCGTGACGCGCGGCTCGGCCGCCTGGACTTACCTCACGCTCACCCGTGCCTTGCCTGAAGGTCTGCTGGCGCATGTGGCCCGGCAGGGCGTCCTGCGCGAGGGTGTGAACGGCACCGCATGGTTTGCCCATCACGACAATGACGGGACGCTGACCGGCATGGAGATGCGGGGACCGGAATACCGGGGGTTCTCCTCGGGAGGCGGTGGCAAACGTCTGTTCCGTTTTCGGGCAGACGAAGGAAAGCGTCCCGTGCGTCGTCTGGTCATCTGCGAGAGTGCGATCGACGCGCTGTCTTTCGCCGCGCTCGACCACACTGTCTTCCGGCAGGGCACGCTTTATGTCTCCACCGCAGGCGGTCCCGGACCCGATGCATGGGCGGAACTGAAGGCGCTGATGGCCTCCCTCCCGCAGGCGCAGGGGCGCGTGATTGCGGCCGTGGACGCTGACGCGCAGGGCGACCGTTACGCCGAAAACTATATCGCGATGGGTGAGGAACTGGGACTGCTGGCCATGCGCCTCTCCCCCGACGCCGAGTTCAACGACTGGAACCGTGTCCTTCAGGACAAACGCGCCAACCACAAGGAAAACGTAGCATGACCCATACCGATCCCCTGACCCGCGTGCTCTCCTGGGAGGCCGCGACCCTCGAAGCCTGGTTCCAGCATAAGCTGGCCCGCTCCCTGTGGAGCGAGACTGGCTTTGCCGGACATCCGCGTCACTATCTCATCGGCACGGATGGGCTCACCGACGTGCAGGGTCTCATCATCGGGGGCACCCGCGAGGGCGCGGACTGGGACCGGGGCGGGCTGTTCAGGATCTTCACCGAGGATCGTGTCATTGCGACCGTCGATGGCAATCGGGCGCAGGAACTGCGGATCGAACACCGACCCGAGGTGATGCGGCAGGTGTTTCCGTCGGCAGGAGCGGTGCCGTGTCGTGAGAACACGGTGCAGAACCTGCTCATCGCCTCCCGGCTGGCCATGATGTTTCATCGCAGCACTGAGGCGCGCCGTGTCTGGGCCACCCATGTCCAGCGGGTTTACGCACAGGGTGGTCCGGTGAGTGAGGAGCGGCATGTGCCGACCCAGCTTGTGTGGATTGGTGAGGACGATTATCAGGCGGCCGCTCTTGTGCTCGATGGCACCTGGATTGACGAACTGGTCGGGTTCTCCACATTCCGTCCGATGATCGTGCTGGTGGAGAACGAGCAAGTCGTGCGGGTGGACCCCGCCTGCGAGCGTATCCTCAACGCGGAGCGGATCCGGTGAGCGCGCAGACGGGACTGGCTCCGATCCTTGAGCCTCTCACACCGTCCCAGCGCGAAGCCGCACTCGCCGAAGGACGGGTTCTGGTGCTGGCTGGTGCTGGAACGGGAAAAACCAAGACGCTGACCGCGGGTGTCGCCACCCGTATCCGTGCGCGGGGCATGCTGCCGGCGCGGATCCTGTGCGTGACGTTCACCAACAAGGCGGCCGCCGAGATGCGTGAGCGGATCACGGGTGTCCTGGGTGAGGGACAGGCTCCCACGTGGCTGGGGACGTTTCATGGTCTGGGTGCGCGTCAGCTGCGCGCCGAGCCCGAGGTTGCGCAGCTGCGTTCAGGTTTCGATATCCGTGACGCCGACGACAGTCTCGCCATGATCCGCCGGATCATGAAGGGACTGCCCGAGCATGAGGTGCCGGTACCCGAGGATGGCAAACGCTGTGACGCCCGGCAGATCAAGAAAATGGCGCAGCGTATCGGTCACATGAAAGATGAGCTGGTGCGTCCCGAGGACGCCTGGTCGTGGGTGGCGGCTCTGCTGGCCCGCCGTCGGGCAGTGCACAAATGGGCGGACGAAGAAGGATGGAATTTCGCAGCCCGGCTCTACGGTCTCTATCAGGCGACCCTGCGCGAGCAGAACGCGGCGGATTTTGGTGATCTCCTGATGTGGCCCACGCTGGCGCTCCTCAATGACAAGGTTTATCGTCGTCGCTGGTCAGAGCGGTTTACCGCGGTCCTTGCTGATGAGTTTCAGGACGTCAATCACGGCCAGATGCTCTGGTTGAAGCTGATGTCAGAATACTCCGGCGAACTGTTCTGTGTTGGTGACGACAGTCAGTCGATCTATTCGTGGCGTGGCGCCAAGATTTCGTTCATTCGCAATTTCCAGAAGACCTTCCCGGACGCGACGTTAGTCAAACTGGAAGAGAACTTCCGCTCGACGGGCCGTATTCTTGCTGCTGCCAATGCGGTGATTTCTTTTGACGAGGACCGGATCCCCAAGACCCTTTATACGAAACGCGACGCCGGCGAGCTGATCGAGGTGGTGGATTACGGATCAGGTGAGGCGGAAGCTCAGGGTATTGCCGCCGAGATGGGATCACGCGCAGCGGATGGCGTAGCCTGGCGGGATATGGCGATCATCTATCGTCAGAACCGACTGTCCAGGGCGCTGGAAGAGGCGCTGCTCCATGCGCGCATACCCTATGAGATCATCGGTGATGTGGGCTTCTATCACCGGGCCGTCGTCAAGGACGCGCTGGCGCTGTTGGTTCTCTCCGGCTGCCCTGACTCCCGCCAATCCGACGAGGCATTCCGGCGCGTGGCCAACCTGCCCAAGCGTGGACTTGGCGCCAGGGGTATGGGGGAAATCGAAAAGGAAGCCCTTGCGCGAGGCCTCAGTCTGTTTGCCGCCGTGGAGCACGCGGCGCTGCCGTCAAAGGTAAAGGCGGCATTGGTGGAGTTCGGCCGCATTGTGCGTCTGATTGGCATGGATCCCGAGCTGCGTCTGTGCGAGCGCATCGAGCTTATCGTGGACAAGACTGGCTACAAAAACATGCTGCGCGCTCTGGGCACAGAGGAAGCCAAGGATGCTCTGGGTAATCTCAATGAACTGATCACACTCAGTGAAGGCTTTGTGCGGACACAGGATCTTCTGGAGCACGCGGCTCTGGCGACGTCAGGTCCGAAAGAAACCGGCGGAGACAGGGTCCAGCTGATGACCATGCACCGCGCCAAGGGTCTCGAATTCGGGCATGTGTTTCTACCCGGCTGGGAAGAGGCGGTGTTTCCGGGGACCGGTGACCGCAATTACGAGGAAGAGCGGCGTCTTGCTTACGTGGCGCTGACGCGGGCGATGTATCGCGCGACCATCACCTGGGCGGGGTTTCGGCACGGCATGCGCTCGGAGCGTTGCGGTTTTGTGGACGAGATCCCGCTCGAGCATCGTCACGCGGGCTGGTTGCGTAAAGCGCGGCAGGACACGACGGACGGGCAGAAGAACAGCCCGTCATGGCAACGCGCGCAGGCGCAGATGGACGCACTGGGGTTCTGAGATGAGCGAGAACGGTTATTCACTCCCTTTCGATCAGGCGCCTCAGCGCAAGCCGGTCCATCGCACACGCTCTGGCTGGGCGCATGATTGTGAGGTCTGCGGTAAGGGTGCGCCGTTCGGGTTCGATCACCCTCGGGGCGGGATGCACTGGTTCTGTTCGGAGCATCGGGAAATGGGCGAACGGAAAGAGGGGATGTCGATGAAGAGGCCATCCGCATGAGGCGCGTCGCAATTCTCGCGGGGCTTGCGCTTAGCGTTTCGCTCTCGTCGGTCGCCCACGCCGAGGTCATCTCCTGCGCCACGCAATTTCCGGGTGGTCAGCCGCCCGCGGTCGTGGACGAGACCCTGCGTAGCGGCACCGTCATGCTGTGCAGTCACGGTTACGCCGTGCTGGTATCGGAAGGGACGCACGGGCCGCTCTGGGCAGCGGAGTATCTGTCTGAGGAAAATCTCGAAGTGGCGGGAAACACGCCCCGTCGCGGCAGTTTCTATCCCGATGGGCGGCTTCCGCTCAGCATGCGGGCGGAACTGTCGGACTACCGCGGAAGTGGCTATGATAAAGGTCATATGGTCCCATCAGGAGACGAGGCGGGGCTGTCATGGCAGGCCGAGACGTATACGCTCTCCAATATTGTGCCGCAGACGGCTGAACTGAACCGGGGTGCCTGGGTCGGTGTGGAGAGTGCTGTGCGTGGTCTCGCGGACCGCGATGGGGAGCTCTATGTCGTCACGGGTCCGGGCTACGATCCAGACGATCACCAGACCATCGGGCCGGACCGGATTCCGGTTCCGGCGTTAACGTGGAAAGCCATCTACGACCCGGTCAGCAATGGCACAGGCGTCTATGTATGTCTCAACACCACGACGCCGCAGTGTCGTATCATCTCGGTCGCCCTCCTCGCGCAGCTCGTGCGGATTGACCCGTTTCCGGGTGTGCCGGCGTCTGAGAAAGACCATGTGATGGCGATGCCGCCAATCGAAGATAGTCCTTATGCGATCGAGCACGATGCCAGCGCACGCGGACTTCTGCGGGAATGGGCTGCGCCCAGGGTGCAGAAGGCGTTGCGCGAGCTGGTGAGGGCGATGCGGGATGGGTGAGATAGTGTCTGTTTCCGCGTAGTGATCCAGATAGGCGGTGACGGCTTGCCTATAAAAAATTGTAGGTTGCCAATAAAAAACTGTTGCTCAGAGAGAAAATTCGTTCCTATTGGGTGTCGTCTTTCAATTACAGTAAAGCGACGTTCTCATGGAAAATCATCGTACACGGGCCGTTCTGGAGACTCTCAGAAGCATGGGTGCATCCGATTATGGTATGTCTCGCGGTAAGTCGGAAACCTCGAAAGTACACCGCTTCCGTTTGCGGAATGGGGAGCCTGTAGTGGTTCAAACAAATAATGTTGTTCCACGGATGTGGTTATTAGCGGCTCATGACGACGCAATTCTACGTCGGTTAGGACAATGCACGCACTATTCGGCGGATGACGGGCGTAACCATCATCTTCAACAAGTGCGCGAGTTCAATGGAAGAGAACTCGTTAAAGTTACATTGACGGCAAACATGGCGACGTTGCGGGATACGATAAACACGATTGCTACAGCGTAGCATATCAACTCTCGCCGATGATCTTGTTCCGTTCTCACTCTACGGGCAGGATCATGCGATGTCGCCACCTCATCCGCATGACGGCCAGCGCCGCATTCTGCATATCGACATGGATGCCTTCTACGCCTCCATCGAGCAGCGCGATAATCCGAGGCTTCGTGGTCGTCCGCTCGCGGTCGGCCGGGAAGAAGCGCGTGGTGTTGTGGCGGCCGCCAGCTATGAGGCGCGGCCTTTCGGTGTGCGCTCGGCCATGCCGTCCATCGTGGCCCGGCGCCAGTGTCCGGAACTGGTCTTCGTGCCGCCCCGTTTCGAGGTCTACCGGGCGGTATCGGCGCAGATCCACGCGATCTTTGCGCGCTATACGCCGCTGATTCAGCCTCTCGCGCTGGATGAAGCATCGCTCGATGTCACTGACCATCTTGAAGAGTTTGGTTCAGCAACCGCGATCGCCGAAGCGATCCGCGCGGACATCCGGAAAGAAACGGGTCTGACGGCTTCTGCCGGCGTGTCCTACAATCGGTTCCTCGCCAAACTGGCGTCAGATCAGAACAAGCCAGACGGGCTGTTCGTCATCACCCCGAAACAGGGACCGGTGTTCGTGGCGGCGCTTCCGGTCGAGACGTTTCATGGCATTGGTCCGGCGACGGCCAGAAAGATGCATGCTCTGGGCATTCACACTGGTGCGGATCTGCGCACGTGGCCTGTTGAGGCTCTGCGCGGGCATTTCGGCAGCGCGGCCGAGTTCTATTACGGGATCTCGCGTGGCATCGACGATCGTCCCGTCAATCCGGACAGGCAGCGCAAATCCATCGGCACGGAAACAACCTTCGAACGGGACGTCGCCTCGCAGGATGACCTGCAGGCCGCGCTGGATGCGATCGCCACCAAACTCTGGGCGTCCTGCACGAAACGTCAGCTGAGTGGCCGCACCGTGACGGTGAAAGTCAAATACGCTGATTTCCAGCAGGTGACCCGCGCGCGCTCGGTGGCAGACCCGGTGACCGACGAACGTGAGCTGGCGATGCTCGCGCGTCTGGCGCTGCAGACGCTGTTTCCTCTGGAGAGACCCGTGCGTCTTGTCGGCCTGACCCTGTCGGCCCTTGTAGAGAGCAATGCGCCTCACACGGCGCAGCTGGGGCTCTTCGAAAAGCAATAGCGTCGTCACTTAACAGCTTCAGTCGCAGGCGCACGAAGTATTCCTCCATGACGAGATGAATTCGGGCATCTCAGCGTGCTTTTATTTCAGGGGAATTATTCCATGCCGTATCCGTCGTTCAGGTTCTGCTTCAGCGCCGCTCGCTGTGCTGGAGCAACACGCGGTTCCTGCCGCGTCCATGCAGTATCCGGGGTGACACAATGATCGAAGCCGGCTCCGATCTCATGACGCTTCAGCACGGTATCCTGATTGCTGGTGCAGTCTGGTTTTTCCTCTGTGGCTTCGCCACCTCGAAGCGACAGACGTGGCTCACCGCCTCTCTTGCAGGATTCATGGTGCTCGGCCTGGTGTATATGGTGGTGGCACCGACACAATCGGCGATGGATGTGTTTCCATGAAGCGGTTGCGAGGACCGCGCCAGTCGGATCTGTTCGGATGGCGGCGTCCTCGTGCCGCGCCCCGCCTGCTGGCTCATGCGGTTGATGTCGGCGATCACGGGTGCGTCTATTCACCCGGGATGACCATGGTCGCGCTCTTTGTCTGCGCTCGATGCGGATGGGAGTCCGAGTGGATGGAGAGGCCCAACATGACCGCGACAAAAAAAGGAATTGCCTGCGAGAACTGCAACAGCTCAGACGTCGCGGCCTCTTGTCAGGACAGGTGAATCAGGGATTGTTCTTTCCGTTCTTCACAACAGAAGGGAATACACCATGAAAAGAACAACGGCTGTCCTGGTCGCCGGTCTCCTTGCGCTGTCCTGTGGATATGCCGCCCATGCGGACGAAGACCATGCTGCGCCTTCAGGCAAGCCTCTGCGAGTGGCGACCACCTGGGAGCCGGTCAATCAGTCTCTGGCGGATCTGATTAACGGGGGAGCAAAAGTCGTCTCGGTTGGTCTGGGCATGGGAGGACCAACAGCTGCCGTGGTTAAAGACGGCCATTACATTGTCTGCGGCGTGGAGACCCCAGGAGGTTTCGCCAAGCGCAAGAATGCTGAATCCGAGTGCTATCGCATCAACTGACGAAATGCCGGGAGGAGAGAGACCCACGGGCCTCTCTCTTTTCCGTTTGCCTTTCAGGACGCGAGTGCATCCTTGAGCGCCTTGGCAGCCGTGAAGCCAAGACTGCGTGAGGCGGCGATGTCGATTGCCTCACCCGTCTGCGGATTGCGACCTTTGCGTGCCGCCCGCTCGCGCAGGTCGAACTTTCCGAAATCCTTTATCGCCACAGCATCGCCGGTTTTCACAGTCGTCGTAATGACGTCGAAGGTCGCTTCCAGCGCCTTTTTCGCGTCGGCTTTGCTCAGATCCGCACGCTCGGCGATGGCCGCGATCAGTTCGGAAGTGTTCATTGTGGTCTCTCTCCAGATCAATAAAGAAGCCGGTCCCATCAACAGGACGGCTTGTCGAAAGCGTCACTATGGCGGAAAGGGCTTAACGCGCCACCACCAGAGCAGCATGGCGCCATGGCATGGTCGTGACGTTGGATGCGACTGACGACAGACGCATCTCAGTCGCACGCCTGACCGTTACGACTGTTCGTGCGCCTGGTCATGGGGACGCGGGCCGCTCCGAAAGGACAGAGAATGAAGACAAGTTTCCTTGCCCTGCTTGCCGTAGCAGCGGCGGCTTCGAGTAGCGTCGCCATGGCGCCGGACCGGTTGAGCGCTCCATGGGGGGCGGTTTCGGTTCGGGGCGTGCCGAGGTGGTCTCGAAGACCCGCATTTCCACCACGTTCGAGGCGACGGCTGATAAAAGCCTGACGGCGCTTCTCGACGAGGGGTATGCCATCACCTCTGCGACGGGTGACGACGGCCAGATCCTCTATCTCATGAAGGACGCCCATGAGGGTGAGCATAATCGGTGGTATCGCTGCGAACTGATCAGCGACAGCAACGGAAACGTGCGCCTGGGCCTCAGCCATCATGCCACTTCTGACTGCAGGGCGCTGAACTCATGAGTCTCGATACCAAAGGTCCGTTCCGCACGCCGACCCAGCAATTCATCGACGCCATCAGGAAGGGGTTTCCGGGACAGTTTGTGGGTGTGGACTCCAGTCGCGCCGCTGAGGTCGACGCCGACGACGAGTCACCGGAAGCCGCTGACTGGATCTACCTGAAAAACGGGATGGCCGTGAAAATCGGCTACATCTCCGAGGACAACGACCGTGTGTTCGATATCATCAGCGGCGAGCCGGGTGGCGATGAGACGCTCGATGAAGAGTTCGGAGAGGGCGATGACGCGCCGCTCGAACTGGAACAGGCGACGCTCGATGAGCATGTGGCCTTCCTGCGCGGAGAACGCGTCTCAGACTGATGCCACAGGGCGTTTTCGCTGCGTGACCATGATGTGATCCCAGATACGGGTCCGCGACGCATGGGGCGCGCGGTGCGTGGCGGCCCTGATCTCGCCGGCCAGTATTTCCGGATTGAGCACACACTCTGCGAGCATCGGATCGGTCTCGGCCGATCCGGTCAGCACGACACGCGACACGACCTGAAAATCCAAAGCAATCGGGGCTACCACGGCCCGCACGGCGGCACAGTGGCCCATGTTCTGATGAACCGGGCTGAGAACCAGACGACCGTCTTTCTCAGTCCCCACGCGTTGGCGCCACCAGCGATCTGCGGGATGACCGGACAGACGTCCGGAGTAATGCTTGGTCTCGATCACCATGACGGCGTCTGGGAGCAGAACCAGATGGTCGATCTGGGTAAAGCCGGGACCGGTCATGCTGGGGAGATGCACGTCATGAAGGGTCGGGAGACCGCACGACGCAAGGGTCTCGCGAACGATGCTCTCGCCCTGCTTACCCTTGATGTCAGCACGGAGCGCCTGCCAGGCGGCATGGGCGCTATCGGTCCGTACACGACGGGTTGGCGTGCCTTTCGGGCGACGCTGGATCCGCACCATCAGAGAGCTACGATCGGAAGCACGAGGCTGGTGGCGGGCATGAGGTCTCCTTTCAGTGGTGGCAAAGGAGAGTCTGTCATGCCCGCGTGCGACTGTGCCTGTTTCAGGCACAGCGAGAAAAAGACGTTCGAAAAGGCGGCGATCAGCTCTGCTTCTTAGGGCGTCCACGACGTGCTTTGACGGGCGCGCCCTGCGGAGCCTCGACTGCCTTTGCAGGACGCGCCGTTAGTGTTTTTGCTGGGGCGTTGGCCTTTTTCGCAGTGCTGACAGAGGCCGTCACGGGTTCCGCCTTCTTCTTCGCAGGCCCTCTGGTGGCTTTTGTCTTAGGCTTCGCTGGGGTCACGCGCTGCTTGAGCACAGGCGATGCCTTGAAGCGTACCGTGCGTCCGGCCTCGACCCAGACTTCTTCAAGGGTACGCGGGTTCAACGCCTTGCGCGCAGGGGTCTCACGCACGGTGAATGTGCCGAAACTCGGCAGGGTAAAGCTGCCGGTTTTCTCGATTTCGGTCACGATCGCCTCGATCAGATCCTCGGCCGCCCTGGTGGCTGCAACCCCGGTGCTGTCCATGGAGTCCTGCAGCACCGCCGCGATAAAAGCCTTGCTCATATTTTCTTCCTGTCCCTCTCAACAAACTGCGCTGCCGTATATTGATCTTGGTCGTGGCATGAAAGACGTAAACACGTCATGATTATTACGGGATGAAGAAACATTGCCCGTCTGTCGCACTATTTCTTTTCGCGACGCAGGCGTTTTCGGTAAATTCAATGGGTCGTAAGGAAGTCCATGACCGATGAGGCTGCAATGAGACAGTCAAGAGTTCCTACGTGACGCCGATCGTAAGCCACAAAAGGAAATAAAAGAAGCGAGGGAAGAGCCGCGCCATAGGCCGCCATGTCGCCGCAATGATCCACCCCTGCGGGGGCGTGCGTTTCGCGCGTCATTGCCCCGACACAGCGTCTATGCCCGCGAAATGGAGATCACAGAGATAAAGGATCTCCGAAATGGGTGTGACCGTCATATCGACCATCATCGTCACAGGGCAGCCCGACAGGCTGCGGGAAATTGCGACCAGCCTCAATGTCGGAACCGATGCCGTCGATAGCATTATCTCCCCTGAAAATGGCTCCCTCGAATTCTCCACCTACAACGGTGGTGGCGGTCTTTTGCGCTATCACGGGGACCGCATCGCCACCGCCTATCCCGATGTCGTCGTGCGCGGCTGCGAGTTCTACGATTGCTGTGAGGATCCAACGCTCGCCCGGTGGGAGCATGGAACGACCACGTATTTCTGCGATCTTTAAAGCATCTTCTCTTTCGGCGAGCCCGATACCGGTCAGCCGATCGTGCGGCTCTGGAAGAACGGGGAGGGGATCGCTCAGGCGCTTGCCGACTGGGATCTCGCTTCCTGTTTCAGCACGCTGGGCAACCGCACGGAAATTGCACCCCGCTGGAATCACTTGGCCAGTGGCGGTGTGCGTCTTCTGCTGCGCAGGCCCTCGGATGGGCTTGCAGACGGCCTTGCCATCTCGCTTGAGCCGTGGAGTGGACAGGTCACGCTCATACAGGGGATCGACGAGCATGGCGTGTGCCGTGACCAGCGGCCCGAAAGCGTCGCATGGGTCTCGCGACGGTTCCCTGAAATCCCTGCTGCGCAACGCAACCTCTGGCGCGGTGAAGCAGAAACACGGCGCCGTGTCCCTTCATAGCAACCCAATGACACCCCTAGCCCGACTGTAATGGCGACCCAACGAACAACCGTAGGGCGACTGTAGAGCAACAACACAGCTACCCATAAGGAGAGGGTCTTCATACACCATTGCACCGTTGGTGCGGCGGCTGCGCCGGGGGCAGACCGGATGAGGCAGGGAGGTAGGTGTGAGCTACCCCCTCTGCGACAGTGGGGGAGGCCGGGAAAGGACATGCGGAAAGCCCTAATAAGTCGCACGCAAAGAGATGATCGTTAGGCGGACAACCCAGATGGAGCTTTCACAATGTCCCGCAAACATGTTCGTCCAAACTATGCGGCGCTACCTGACCTCTCCCCCAACGCGGTACTCGCAGGACTCGCTCACGTTTTTGAAGGTACGACCGTGCGCTCGGTGATGATCGGAGACGCGCCATGGTTTGTTGCCGACGATCTAGCTGGCGCGCTCGCCTACACCCACCGAGGAACGGTGACGAGCTTTGGAACCATGTGGCGAAGGCGATGGCCAACAAGCCGTATAAGGCGCTTGGCATGGATGTTCCGTTCCGGACGGCCGAAGAACGGGATCATCGTGTGCAGGAACTCATACGCCTGGGCGTTGCTCAGGAGACCCTTGCGCAATCCGACCAGGATTATGGATGTGAAGTGCAACGTAAGGTTCAGGCGATCACTCTTGAGAACACGGCCGGTGCACGGCTTGCGGATATCGACCGTAAGATTGAAGCGGTCATGAAACATGCCGGGCCGACGATGACGACCACGGAGCGCGTGTTGCGCTGGCAGAGGGCGCGCACTGTTTCGCCCGGACCGAGTATATGACTGATTTTTATACCGGTTCCAGATTTTTTCCCTTATGGGAGTGTCGTCAAACCGATGTAATCTGGAGTTGTCTGTATGCGTTCTCTTGCTGTCGTTGCCCTTCTGCCCGTTCTGGCTCTCGCCGGATGTGGTGATGATCCCCAGGCGGCGACCGAGGGAAACTTCAAGAAAGCTCTGAATCAACACTATGAAAAGTCCTGAATTCCCGTAGGTGAGCAGTTCGTTTTTACAATGGGCAAGGCGGATTTCCCCTATACAGCGGAAGGGGATGACACGCGCCTCTGGGACGCGCTGGCGTCAGCCGGCCTGCTGTCGGTCAAAGACGAGACGGTTCAGAAACCGGTTCTATTCGGAATGGGCACGCAGACCGTGCACCAGAAAACGTATTCCCTGACGGAAACAGGCAAGGCAGCGAGATACCGTAACTCGTTCCAGTTCTGCACCGGACGGTATGCGGTGATGTCGATCGACCACTTCTCCGAGCCGGGTACGGTGCTAGGTGGAGGGCAGAAGATTTCCGAGGTGGTTTTCCACGTCACGGCGACGGATGTACCTCAGTGGGCGCACAACCCGGATATTCAGAAAGCTTTTCCCGATCTTGCGACAGCACTTCAGAAAGATACCGTCCAGAAGGCCGTCATGGTCCAGACCAATAAGGGTTGGATGGACGCAGACGATTTTAACGCCGCAACGGCAAATTAGGAGCTTGTTCCCGTCCTGTGTGCCGCCAGCGCATAATTCCGCGCTGACTGTGCTACTGGTCTGATCACTGTGTGAACTTACCTGGATATTACCGTTCGGTGAAGCAATGGTCTTCGTGGATTAAATGTCTGCTTGCGCCTCATGTCGGCCATAAGACGACCTGTTCGGACTTCCAGAAAGCGACTACCTTGGTGCCAATCGGGACAGAAGGCCAATGCGGGAATGGTACTGCTCAGAAACGTTCGAATCACACTCTTGGGATAAGTATAGCGATGCGTATGTTTAAGTATTCGTTTTTGGCGGTATTACCTATTGCACTTGGAGCAACGATAGCTGAAGCCGCAGATACAACGATTTTCACGCCATCGACACCATGCTTGACTTATCTGGACTACGCAATAAAGGACACAGCCTCCCCCAATACGCCAGAAGCGCGAAGCAGAGTCATTTCAGCAATGAGCATAATGAAGCCGTTTATGACGGAATTTGCCTCGCTTCATATGAAAGTGCTCATGGGGCAGATTACGCAGATTTTCTTTATCAGAACGGAGCTTGAATGCCGTAGCCATTCCGACCAGCATTTATCCGAAGTAATCCGAAAGGTTGGTAATGGCATTGTTGATAACGTCAACACGAGTTTAGTAGAATCAGGGATTAAGCCACTTAAAAAACTTTGACCTTATCATCTACCGTGCGGAGAGCGCATATGTTCTGATTGCCGTGGATCTGGAACCCGACCGCGACGGCTTTTCTCGCGTCAAATGAGCCTGCCACCTACAACCGACAACGACTTCGAAAAGGCGCGCTACCGGTTTTTTTACGTCCGAGGAAGATGCAACGCCCGTCCTCTTGGGTCTGAACCAAGCGTCTCGTTCCCACCCTCATGATTCTTCTATGAAACAAGGTTTGAGACACAGAAAACGGGAGGCCGGATGGACCTCCCGTTTTCTGTAATCACCTGTTTATCGTGAGACGGACTGCGATCCATCTCGGTGATTATGATGCACGGTTTCTTTTTGAGACAAAGGCATTATGCAGCGAGACGATCACGCAGTGCTCTGGCGGCCGCCATGATGCTCGCCTCCTTAGATTTGGCCCCTTCGGGTTCACCACTGTTAAGCCGCACCATCTCTTCGAACGCATCGCGTGCACCGATTCCTTCGTCCTGTCTCAGTACTACCGCTGATTTAACAGAGCCAAAATCGTAATGGAATCGTTAATACGGGATTTTGCTAAAAAATGTTGCAAGACATTGCAGAGTGAAACAGCCGCACGTCACTTCCAATGGTTTCGTCAGTCTTGAGAAAAATTTTTGCTTAGTCGCGTACCGTTCAGGCTTGATGACAGCACGATGACGAAGGGGAAGGAATCGTCTTCCCCTGAGCACCGGTACCCGGCAAGGAAGATCCTTGCTCTGTAGATGGAGGCAATCGGATGACCTGAACCTAGATACGTTTAAGGCCCCGCTTTCGCGAGGCCTCAGTGACGTCGATCTTTAACCTTCAGACCGGTTTAGCGACCGGAGAAGGTAGGAAAACTGTTCAAGCGCGAACTCTTTTTCTTACACTTCTGGCTGAAATGCAAGGCTTTCTTGCAAACGGGATCGGCTTATCTGATGCCAACGCGCCCCGCGAGGCCTCGGCTTAACCCGAGACCAGAAGAAATTGTGATGAATCAGATTATTACCGGGCGAGCTGCAGGTGTGCGGCGGATTACGCCTGCGATGGTGCAGGCCCAACGCGCCGCCGAAATGCAGCCGATGAGCGATGCAGCACCGAAGGATATCCTCAGTGTGCTCCGCAGGGCGCGTAGCGCTATCGGCCTGACGTGTCAGCAGACTGAGCTTCTGGCTTTTCTTGTAAGCTGGATACGTCCGCAGGACTGGGGAGACGACGGTCTGCCCATCTGCGCGGCTCGTAACGCAGACATCATGGAACGCTTCGATCTCGGCCGGACCCGCGTAAAGGAACTGATCCGTTCACTCGCGGAAGGCGGCTGGCTTATCTGTAACGACAGCCCGAACGGTCATCGGTTCGTGCGACGCGCAGGACGCTCAGGACCGGTGACGCACGGCTACGGATTTGACCTCTCTCCCCTTTCACGACGCTACGCGGAACTCGAGGCGGCCGCCCTGGCGCAGGAAGAGAGGCGCAGGGAAGGGCGCAGGCTTCACAGCGACATCATGATGCTGGCCCGCAGGGCGCTCGCCCTCTGCGCCACGGAGATGAAGCGGGCATTCCCCAGGGACGCCTTGAGACCTACGAGCAGGAAGCCCGCGACCTTCTGGCACTCAGAGGCCGCGATCGCGACGTCGCCATTCTCGCACCGATTGCAGCGCGGCTTCAGCAGCTCGTCGAGCGTCTGGAAACCGAGATTCTTGCCGTTTTTCCTATGGAAAGTGACCCCAAGGGGTCGCCCGAGCGTCCCCCTATTACTACTACAAACCCAGACCATTTAGCTAAAGCTACAGTAAGCGGAAGCGGCTACGCCGCTAAGGCTCATGAAGCTTCGCGTAACGGGGGCGAGCTCCAGCCCACGTCCAGCACCTCGCCGTTGCGCGGATTTAAGGCCACACCATCCTTCCTTCTCCAAATCGCACCCGACTTGCGAGACCTGTGCACCAGCAGTCATCCATCCGAGCGCGAGATCATGGAAGCGATCCCGTTCCTGTGCCACGGACTGGGAGTTTCCACCCATGCGTGGCGTCAGGCCGTGAATGTTCTTGGTCCCTACGAAGCGGCAGTCGCCCTGTGCGTGATAGCCGCACGTCATGGCAGGGGAGAGGTCCGTTCACCGGGCGGCATGTTGCGCGCCATGATCGCCCGTCACGCAGAGGGCACACTTGCGCTCGATCGCTCACTCTACGGTCTGGCTGAATATCTCGACTCATCGAAATCTGTCCACTGAACAGTTTTCAGTCGCACGGGTCCGACAGACAATGGGCGAACGAAAGGAGATGTCATGCTGGCAAGAGTTGATGAAACCACACACACTGAGGATGCCTCAGAGCAACCCAATGTCGGTGGAATTGCAGCGGATCGTCTGCGATCAATCATCGAGCGTGTTGAAAGGCTTGAGGAAGAGCGGAAAGCCCTCTCAGGGGACATCAAGGATATTTTTGGGGAAGCAAAGTCGGCCGGCTTCGACGTGAAGACGATCAAACATATCCTTAAGCTGCGAAAACTTGAGCCTTCAGAGATCGAGGAAATGGAAACGCTTCTACAGATCTATATGCGTTCACTCGGTATGTGAGACGGACGTATCTGTCTGTCACGCGACGCGGCCCATGGGCGCGTGCGTCCCACGCACGCCGACAGATGTAACATCGAGGACGTGAGACGGCCGGTCTGCTCGGGAAGAGATGGGAGATGTGCCAGTTTTGGACACAGTGCGAGAAAACGATCGCGTTGGGAGAATTGGATTGTAATGGGACATGATACCACGAAGCTCGTGACGATCCTCGCCCCGCTGGTCGAGCTGGAAAAGCAGGCCGCGTCCTGTGCGTCGCTTGAGGAGTACCACGCTTTGCGTAGGAGCGGTGAGGCGACGAACACACAGGTTCTCGGTGAGATCAGGGCATTCGTGAAGGAAGGTGAGTTTTCACTGCAGGAAATGCGCGAACTTTATTACAGTGTTCTGAGGGATCGCGCCTATGCGGACGAAGTTGAAGCACGGGCCAACGTCACGGCCATCCTCAATGAGGCTTTTGAAGGGGGCGAGGGATGGAGCCGATAAAATGCGGGGTTGATGTTTATACGGCGTTGACACATCTTTCCGCGACCAGATAGTATCACTATGTCGATACTTAAAGGGGCGCTCATGCATATCTTTGTAAAAAAGTGGGGTAACAGCGCATCTGTACGTCTTCCCGCTGCGATCATGAAAGCTGCTGGTCTGCAAGTGGATCAGGCTGTCGATGTCAGAGAAGAAGCGGGGCGGATCATCATCGAACCGGTTAAGAAGCCCGATTACAATCTGGCCGATCTATTGGCGGGTATCACACCTGAGAACATCCACGAGGAAGTCAGTTTCGGCGCGCCTGTTGGCAAGGAACGTCTGTGAGATGGACGATTATGTGCCATCAGACGGTGATATTATCTGGCTGAATTTCACGCCGCAGTCAGGTCACGAGCAGGCCGGACATAGACCGGCCGTGGTTTTGTCCCCTGCGTCGTACAATCGTATCGGACTTCTTCTGTGTTGTCCTACGACTACGAAAGTAAAAGGCTATCCCTTCGAGGTGGTCATTTCCGGTAAAAGGCCGAGTGTCGCGCTCGCGGATCAGATAAAGTCGATTGACTGGAAATCAAGGGGAGCCAAACGAAAAGGTCGGGTCACTAATGACGAACTTTTCGAAATTCGGGCAAAAGCCCGCGCATTGATCGGGACATAGGTAATGAAAGACACAAGCTATATTATGCACAGATTAGTTGCGGCGCCGCTTGCGGTCGTCTGCGTCTGCGCATCGCTCACTTCTGCTGTGGCTCAAGAGGCATATCTCCGCAGGCTCGGCACAGCTGTCGATGATACGTTGCCAAGAGGTGCCAAGGCGCGTCCAATTTCGTTCATGCCCGGTGTGGTGTTCAAATTTGGGGATACCAAGTACGCAATGACCGGTAGTGAGCTGTGTCCAGCTCCCCCTTTGCCTTTATCGCAAGTTAGGTGAAGGGCATTAAAAAAGGCCCCGTTAAGGGCCTTTAGTGCGTGCTCTCGGGCGCATATCCAAAGACAGAGGCGTATCCGAGAGATACGCAACGAGATATACCCGTCAGCGTCATGACGGTCAACAATTTCCCACTTTCGGAACCGGTTCTGCAAGCCCTGCAGACAAGCCTCTCGCCAGAGCGGTTTTCAACCTATCTCCGCGCGTCCGGCGGGAATCAGGAACAGGCTCTGCGCCTCTATTCACGCAACACGGCCCTCAGTGCTGCGTTCTACGGACCGCTGCAAGGTCTGGAAATCGCCGTGCGCAATGCCCTGCACCGAGAGCTGTCTGCGCTGTCCGGACCTGAATGGTACGACAATCGGTTGACCGCTCTCAACCCCAAAGCTCAGGAACAGGTCGAGCGTGCCAAGAGGGAGGTTCGACGCGAGCACCAACGGGCAGATCCGCCTCATGTCGTGGCCTCTCTCAGCTTCGGGTTCTGGGTCGCACTCCTGGGTAAAGGAGGAAACAGTAACTACGAGATGACCCTATGGCGCCCAGCGCTGGTCAAAGCTTTCCCCTCTGCCCGTCTCAGTCGAAAGCAGGCTCATCAGCAACTGGATTATCTGCGGACATTCCGTAACCGCATCGCCCATCACGAGCCGATCTTCACCCGCCATCTGGCGGCCGATCACGAGGCTATTCTTCGAGTGACCGGTTGGATTTGTCCCCTCACCCGTGACTGGATTGCTTCACACAGCCGAGTACCCTCACTTCTGGCGCAACCGCGTTCAATCGATTTATTGTTCTGAGATTTTCAGGCCAAACTCTACGACAGAAATGGGGGGAGGGCGGAAGGTCCGCATTCGCAGACTATACCTATGCGACAAGAAACTTTTGTGCGCCTAAAGCCAACTCCCTCCCGCTCGATTTATACAGATGCAGCCTGATGACGATTACCATCATGATTGGTGATAAACATCAGAGTGACTGAAACGGGCGCATCCTGCCGATGCCAGACCTTTCCCGGAACAACCAGAACGTCTCCCTTTTTTGCAGTAGAACTGACCTCGCCCTGTTCTGTTCGAAGTGTCAGCGTAGTCTCCCCTTCGACTACGAGAAGAAATTCATCATTTGGATGTTCCTCCCAGGGCGTAGAGCCTTTGAAGCGCAAAAGTCCGACGTCATGTGTTCCAAACGGGAAAAGCATTTTGAGCCCGTTTGTGGGCACAGAGTCCGTTTCCCTACCAATATCAATAGTCGATAGGTCAGCAGCTTCTTTGGAAAGATTAAAAATCGTCATGAGCGTCTCAATTGTCTGAAGGATTGTTTGGAAGGCTCAGTGTCATCACACAGGCCTGCAAGTTTTCTGGCTGCCGTCACCACAAGCAGCAGCGTGAACGCGCCAACGATCCAGGTCGTCAGAAATGTCCTGCTGTATCCGATGACGGATGCCAAAGGCGCGATCGACATGCCTGCGAGGACATTCGCCAGGCTCTCTCCACATTGAAGAAAGCTGTAGTCCATCCCCGGCCTTTCTTCTGAAGACCAGTTCATCAGCGTCGCCCAGACGGAAACGTAAAACCCTCCATCAAGGAAGTTTTCTATGCCAAGGCCCGCATAGAGCAGCATTGGCGTTGCCATCCCCCTTGTCTGCAGACACACCAACGTTCCAAGGAGCAGGGTAGACGGCCAGATGAGCAACGCAACTGCACGGCGGCAGCCCAAAAACCTGACTGCCGGGAAGCCGATAAATGCGCCACCGAGTGCACCACAGATGATGTTGGACATCTGAAGTGTTCCGGCAAAACCCAGACTGAATGATTGGTCCATCACCCAGGGCTGGAGCAGCATCGCGAGCGCTGAACTCGCAAATTTGAAGCTAGTCGCCATCAGGAGCGCCCAACGAAATCCCGGTTGCTGGAAAAGATCCATAAGGCGGGAAGGCTTCTGAAATCCCCTGTCAGGCTCGATGCTTCCTCTTAAGGGCAAAAGCGCCAGCCACAGGATAAAGAGTTCACACGCCGCACCCCACATCGCACCGGACCAGCCAAGCCGCTCGTAGATGAAGAGTGATCCTGCACCACCAACCACCATGCCCAGAAGAAATGAAATGACCTGTAAGGCATTGGCCAGTCCTGCATTCCGTCCCTTCATATGTGAGACGGCGCATGCATTCGTGAAAATGTCCTGCGTGGCAAAAATCGTGTTCAGAAGCAGAATGCCTGACAGGGCTAATAGAAAATGATGGCCAGGCGAGGCAAATCCCAGCAGCAGACAGACTGCGACCGCTGACATATGCGTCCATAAGGCGAGGGCTCCATAGCCCCATCGTTTGCCGGCATTGTCAGCGATTCCTGACCAGAAGCATTTCAGCGCCCATGGTAGAAATACCAGTCCTGTCAGGCCGATTTCCTTCAATGACGTTCCGCTATGACGCAAAATGGTTGAAAATGCATTGAAAGCCAGCCCCGCAGGGATACCCTGCGAGCCATACATGAGCCCGATTGCCAGAAGCTGTGTAAGGAGTGTTGTTCTGGTCTCAGCGTGGTCATTCCGATAGGAATGGGATGCAGCCTCCATGTCAGAAATTGACTCCGACACGAAAGCCCAACTGACGTGGATTGGCAGCCACGACATACCCGCCCGACAGACCGCGTGTAAAATAACTCGAATTGGTCAGGTTGTGTCCGTAAAGCGCGACAGTCCAGTGTTTCCAGCGCTTCTCGATCTGCGCATCCACAAGGACGTAGGGTGCATTCCGAATACTGCTGCTGGGATAGAGAGTTGTTCGTCCGCGCCGGACAACGCTGGCATTGACGGTCCATCCCGAAGCAGGATGCCATTCGCCCGAAAAACCGAAATTGCTTCGCGGAGTGCCAGCCATCTGCTTGCCGCTATAATCTGAGCCGTCAAAAACGAAGCGATCATATGCTGCGTAAGTCAGACCCAGGAACGCGTTAAGATGAAGTGTGTCGAGTGGCTTCCAGTGTGCAGTGGCTTCCATCCCCCGTGAGTGGGCGGTGCCGGCCGTCCCGATAAGGGATTCTCCTGCGCCATTCGTTGCAGAGACCTGAAGATTTGAGAGGAAATTGGCAAATCCGGTCGCTTCTACGGACCATCGACCTGTGAGATCTCCAAGGCGATAGCCTACTTCAAGATTATTGCCGTAACTGGAAGCGTAAGGTACCGAAACCGTACTGCTATAGGAACCGTACGGGCTGTAATTTGGCGGCAGGAAGGAGCGGGAGTAACTCAGCCAGCCGAACTGGCTTAATTTACCAGAAGGCTGAGGATTGTACTCGAGTTTCAGGCCTGGAAGGGGAGCAGTTTTAGAGACTGTCTGGCGTGGAAGGCTGTCCTCCATGCTATAAGCATAAGGCGTGTCCCCGCTCATGGCGCTCGTCCAGTTGCTGAGCGAGCTATCGACATGTTCGATACGCAGCGATGGCACGAGGCGCCAGCTTTCCGAGAAATGCCACCCAAGTTCCCCCATAAAGGCAACATTGGCTGTTCCTAATGTCGCAGTTGTACGGCTGGCATAGTAGGGCGACATATCAAAATCGTAGGGAGCCCAACGCTTGACCTGCTGCCCGTAAATCCCGCCTTTCCAGTCCAATGTTCCTGAACTTCCGGACAGCATGACAGAACCGCCGATCTGGCGTGTCGGTAGCGTGAAGCCGGAATTGGCGGAAAAGACCGAGTAGGGGTTGCTATAACGCCAGTCGGTAGAGGCTCCTCCGAACGTAACGTCCAGAATCATATGCTGACTGAAGCGCCGGTGATATTGTGCTGAACCAATGAGGTATTCTGTATCATTCACGCCTTCCGACGTATTGTAAGAGACATGGTTCCGGGCATGTTGTGGCGTTTCGAAGAAGTCATTGCCGCCGTGGTTCAGCATATGATGCAAGCTGAAGCGCCATTCTCCTCCGGCACTGTCCTTGTGCAGCAGTTTGATGCGACCAAACCAGCCATGCCAGCCTCCCGTATCGCTACGGTTCAGGGCACGATTGTGGATGTAGCCGTCAGCGGTTTCTCCACCGACGGACAGACGGAGACTGGTGGATGCATCAATCGGCAGATCGCCGGAAAATGTTGCTCTTTTTCGGTTTCCCGTTCCGTATTCGAAGTCCATCGCCCCGCCAAGACGGTTTCCAGGGTCTCGCGACTGCGCAGAAACCATGCCTCCAAATGCGTTGATCCCTTGCGTCAGCTGAGGACCGCGCATGACATCCACATTACTGAAATCAAACATCTGCCCCATGGCAAAGCTGGGAACAGGTATGCTGTCGATCAGGACGGGCGTGTAAAGAACCGGTCCTTCATCTTCCGTGCCACCAAGCCCTCGTACCATCAGAACAGGATTGTTGGGCGTTGTATTGGTGAATGACAGGTTCGGGACACGTTCGGCGATGTCGCCCAAAGTCTGCATTCTGTAAGCCTGCATGTCCTGTGCAGACACATGCGTTGTGCTCGTCGGGTTCACGAAAGCAGCTCGCTTGCCCCAGACCGTAACGGCTTCTTTCGAAGAGATGCAGGACTTTCCCGCGCTATCTCCCGGTTTATGAATGCATTTTACAGCTGGCGTTGCAGCAGCCCATCCGCAAACGGGTAAAGCCGTCAGAGCCGTACAGACAAACGCCATTGAGTTGATGCTCCGCAGACGGGCGCTAGTCCTGAGCCATGGAAGAGCGAGGTTTTCTTTCATGAGTCGTGATGATAATAATTCTTATTATCCCCGCTACCCGGATCAGTCTCTTTACCCCGATCGGACAGGAAAATCCGCGCTGTGATGGCAAAAGTCAGCTCAACTCAGGTTCATCAATCCCACCCGGACCGCATTGCTGGCACGTCCTTGCTGTATCCGCACTCACGTGGCTTTCCCGGAGGTCTGCTCACAAGTGGATTTGTGGCCGCTCGAGCAAGTGAGTTGAGCGGGCATTTTGATGAACCCGGCCTGACCACCCGTTGCACTTTCATCCTGTCAGGATCATGCAGCATGAAAGCTGGCGATCGGATTCACCATTTTCAGACACGTGATCTTATTCTGGCGCGTACATCTCGTGAGACTTTTACATTTGAGAACAGTGCAGAATTTTCCGCCCTTGAAATCCACGTGCCGCCGCTACTCCTTGGTGAAATGAAGATTGAGTCTCTTCCCGGCATCCAGATTCGGCCGCTGAAGCCTCAGGATCCAGCCATAAAAACGGCGAGACAGCTTCTTGGTTATTTGCGAATGGCCAATCCCTCTTGTTTGCAGGTTGCCAGACCAGAGATGCTGATAGGCTACGGACTGGCGATGACCACGTTGGGCTATGCCTTTGCATCGTGTGAAGCAAAGCGCCTGCAGTTAAATGGGAAAAAAACAGCATGCCTCGAAATCGCCCGGCAGGCTTTGCTTAAACATTTCGACCGCGCCCCAACGATTTTACAACTGGCGGCTATGTGTGATCTCAGTCCCACACGATTTAAGGAACTGTTTCGTCAGCAGTTCGGTTGCGCCCCCTACACACTGTATCAAGCCCATCGTATGGAACATGCCCGTTCTTTACTGCGGCAGAAAAACGTGACGGAAACGGCTATGGAACTTGGCTATAGTAACGCGAGTCATTTCAGTGCCGCTTTTCAGCGGCAATTCGGATACACCCCAAGCAAGTGGCAGCGTCTCATACTGTGAAAATACTCACATTTGATGATCCTGAATTTCGTATGTTCTGTTGGTCTGTGTAGTCCGCTTTTGGGAAGCCAAGAAACGTTCATTTATGTCTCTGATGAGAGCGTAGCCCGCCTGTCTGCTCCTGAATCATCGAGCGGACAGGCAGATCAGGCGAGAAGACAGCATGTCTGGTTCAGGGTTGGCTGGCATCAATGCGTCTGCGGGTGAGCAGGCGATATTTCAGCATTTAGTAGCTGCAAGCTCAGGATAACCACCACAGCATCTTGCGAATCAAAACGCGGACTTATAATATCCGCGTATGGCACTTTATGGCGCAAGCACCGAATACGTCCTGCATAGCCTGCTCTGGCTGGTCGACAATCCCGAACCTGTCAGCAGTCTCGATCTCGCAGAGCTGCAGGACATCCCAGCAGCGTTTGTCGCCAAGCAGCTTCCCAAGCTTGAAAAGGCAGGTCTGCTTATCGCATCCGAGGGACTGAGAGGCGGATACAGATTGGCCAACCCGGCTGACGAGATCAGTGTTTTGGCCGTGGTGGATGCGGTTGAGGGCCGAAAGAGCCTTTTCAACTGCCAGGAAATCCGCGGTCGCTGCGTCCTTTTCGATCAACAGCCACCCAGGTGGGCGACACAGGGCGTCTGCGGCATTCATGGTGTCATGCTGCGTGCCGAGCAGGCCATGCGGCAGGAACTGTCGCAGACATCACTCGCTGATCTCGCTCGATCAGTCCGGGATAAAGCGCCTTCTCCCTTCTTCGGAGAGGCGCAGTCGTGGTTCGACGGACGTGTCCAGACCCGTCGGACCAGCAAAGTCAGGCAACGGAAACGCTCAGACGTCTCATGACCGTGACCGGCCTCTTACCAACAGGAAAATTGAAAATGCGCAAACTTGTTGCTCTTGCCGCTGTGGCTGCGGGTTTCTGGACCCATGCCCTGCATGCAGAGACGAAAGTTACGCCTCTGATAGCGCATCACTTGCAGGGTATTCCCGGTAAGGAAGGCGCCATGCTGACGGTCGACTACCCCCCCCCGGAGGCTCGGACCCGATCCACCGTCATAACGCTTCCGTTTTTGTCTATGTGCTGAAGGGAAGCATCACCATGCAGGTCAAAGGTGGCGCGCCCGTAACACTGAAAGAAGGACAGAGCTTCTTTGAGGGACCAAATGATGTCCATCTCGTTGGTCGTAATGCCAGTCAGACGGAGCCCGCGCGCTTCCTTGCATTTTTCGTCAAGGACAAAACGGCTCCGTTTGTCTTTCCCGCCAACTGACCAGAAGGATATCGCATTATCATGAAGGTTCTTGTAGCCGGGGCGAGCGGGGCACTAGGCCGTCCGCTGATCAGGCGCCTGAGGGATGTCGGGCATGAAGTCTGGGGGCTGGCCCATCGTCCCGATAGTCTAAAGACGATCGAAAGGATCGGCGCTCATCCTCTGAAAGGTGATGCGCTTAACCGGGAAAATATTTTCGAAATCGTTGAGCGGATCCGACCGGAAGTAGTGATCGACGCGGATTTCTCACACTTGAGGCAATTTCGGGTCATTTTGTAGAATTCAGTCATCCCACAGGAGCCCGATCTGGAATATTGACGATATTCTGCTTCTGGCGGCGGG
>NZ_JAAABN010000028.1 GCF_011516765.1 Acetobacter sicerae
ATCTCTTGGCCCACGTCTCTCCGCTCGGATGGGAGCACATCAATCTCACCGGAGAATATCGCTGGCCAAAGCCTTAACGTAGGATTTCGCCCCCTCCCGCAAACGACCCCATGAAGGGCAGTGGGATGCAAGCTGGCAAGCCGCAGGCACACTGTTCAAGGCAAAGATCACCCCGGCGCAGTGGGCCACTACGATCCAGTCTGTACGACAACCGTTGGGACGCCCGTCATCACGCACTTTCCAAAGCGTGATGCAGACAAAAACGCTGCCGGGCGCGCCAGCGGGTGACTATCAGATCATTCAGTTCCAGACGCGTTTCGCTAACAAACCCAACGCGGTTGAAACCGTCGTACTTTCGCGTGAACAGGCATATTGGCGCGTTAGCGGATATTTCATCCGCTAACTTCCGTGCTGCTTGCCGTTGTTCAACAAAGAAACAGCGGCTTGCCCTCAGGCAAGATCACGCTACCCAGACGTTCTTCTACTGTTCATGCTAAACGTTGTTTAGCGTACTTTCCACACGATGGCCTCCGTTAGATTCTAATGGTGTTGTATTTGTGTAGACAAATGTCTATCTTCTCTGCATGAAGATTGCGGGTTTCGGCTGGGATGACGGCAACTGGCCGAAATGTGGCAAGCATGGGGTCTCCCGTGCGGAAATCGAGCAGGTCCTGCTGGGAGAACCTGCCGTCATGGCTGATCCTTATCCCGGTGAACCCCGGATGCGGGCCATTGGCAGGACTGAAGCCGGACGTTACGTTTTTCTGGTCTTCATGTTCAGGACAATCAGCAACCAGACCAGGTTACGTCCCATCAGTGCCCGTTACATGCATCAGAAGGAGATCGACCATTATGAGCAGCAAAAATAGGTCCATGCCCTCGCTGCATAGTGACGAAGCGGCCGAGGATTTCGTCGCGACAGCCGATCTGACCCGGTATGACCTGTCTGGCTTCAAGCCCATGCGCTTTGAGATCGAGCCCAAGGCGGCCGCCCTCAATATGCGCCTGCCGGCGTCCTTGTTGGATGCCGTGAAAGCCAGGGCGAAGGCAAAGGGCATCCCTTACACACGCTATGTCCGGATGCTGCTGGAAACCGATGTCGCACAGGCGCGGTAAAGCGTATTCCGACCAGAACAGAGGAGATCGGGCGATGTAGGTACGCTCGGAAATCACTCCGCGCGTCATGGAGGGAAAGCTCCCCATGTCTCGCACCTATCATCACAGCCGCAAACACGGTCGAGATCATCGCTGGGCCAACCGGCCGGATCGCTGTGGTTATGGAGGCTCACGTGATGCCTCTGAATCCCCCAACTGGTACAGCCATCTGCACGATATCCGTCCTGGCCGTCATCATGACAGGCATATTGCCCGCCTGGTCATCAAGGGCGACCTTGATCCTGTCGAGGCGGTCTTTCCGTATACCGGAACCCGGCGGCCCCACGAATATTACTGGTAACCTCAGCGCGGGAATGAGAGATCGTTCCCGCGTTCTGTTTCCGTCTGGATTTTTAGGCCAGTTTGGACCTGCGTCCACGTTTTTTCTCCGGTACGTGCATGACCGGCACCTGATCTTCAGCAGTGGGGCCTATAACATCAGGTGTGGTCCTGACGGCCCGCCCCAGCCCGATTTCCTGGGCCAGGGCAGAGCGTCGGGCCGCATAGTCAGGAGCCACCATCGGGTAGCTTTCAGGCAAGCCCCATTTCTCCCGATACTGTTTTGGTGTCATGCCATAGGCGGACTGGAGATGCCGCTTGAGCACCTTCAGCTTTTTCCCGTCCTCCAGGCAGATAATGTAATCCGGAAAGACCGATTTCTTCACAGGCACGGCCGGCACCAGATCCGGTATTCCGGTCGTCGTCTGTCCCAGGCTATCGAGCGCCTGAAACACTGTGCCGATGAGGCCGGGCAGGGTGTCGACTGGAACTGTGTTGCTGCTGACATACGCCGTGACAATCCGGGTCGTCAGTTCCCGCAGCGTGTCCGTTTCGGATGATCGTGTCTCGTGGTCAGTCATGGTCGTTTCCGCCTGTTGTCCTGTCATGTTCCCGGTTCCTGTCGAAGGCATGAAGCCCCGCGCGTCTCCATCGTGATTTCAGGTCGTCTGGAGTCGTATCATTGCCACCCTGAAGTTGCGTCGCAATATCGAGGAAGGCCCCGAGCATAGTGGCGCGGTCATCGTCGGTCAGATCGACCAGTCCCGCCTTCTGGACCAGGCCTCCCAGTTCGATCAGATGATGGGTGCGTTCCCGTCGCGCCTTCGCCCAGTCGCGCATGTCGGTGCGTGCCTTTCGTGCCTGATGGCGATGGATCAGGGCCGCCTGCTTCCTGATCCGTCTTTCAAGCGCCAGAAGCTCCATTCTGATCGTTTCCGGTTCCTTTCCGGCTGCCCTTTTTTCCCCCGGCCTGAAAGAACGCCGTCCCCCGTTCGGTCCACCTCGCGACGGCTTCGGGTTTGCCGTCCGCCTGTTCGACAGCCGCAAGCAGTACCCCGGCCAGCGCCTCGATCGACAGGGTATCGGCTCCCGTCGCCTCGACCAGTTCGCCGAGCTGGATGGTCCGTTGCGCCTTAAGCTGCTTCGCCTTTTCCTGAAGCGCCTTCAGTTCCGCATCAATGTCCCGTGGCTTACGCATTTTCGGCCTCTTGTCCTGCTGATCTGTGCCATACTCTACCACACAGGCGAGAACCGCGTCACTCATCCAGAATGATCAATCCCTGTGGCGCAGTAAAATGTGAGTGCGCGCTTATACGTCACTGTGTGACGTGCGCTTAAGTCGTGTGATAAGATCACGTCCATGGCGATCTATCACCTGCATGCAAAGATCATCAGCCGCGCCACCGGCCGGAGCGCCGTGGCGGCGGCGGCCTATCGCGCGGCGTCCCGCCTGCATGATGTGCGGCTGGATCGCGACCATGACTTCTCCAACAAGAGCGGCGTGGTGCATTCCGAGATCCTGCTGCCCGATGGTGCGCCGGAGCGGTTTCTCGATCGGTCTGTTCTGTGGAACGAGGTCGAGGCGATCGAGAAGCGCAAGGATGCCCAGCTTGCCCGCGAGGTGGAGTTTTCAATCCCGCGCGAAATGACCCAGGCGCAGGGGATCGCGCTGGCACGGGATTTTGTGCGGGAGCAGTTCGTGGAACGCGGCATGGTGGCCGATCTCAATGTACATTGGGATATTGGTGAGGACGGACAGGCGAAGCCCCATGCCCATGTGATGCTGTCCACGCGGTCTGTCGATGAGAACGGGTTTGGTGCAAAAGAGCGGTCGTGGAATGACAAGGAACTCCTGCTGACATGGCGGGAGCGATGGGCGTCACTTGCCAATGAACGGCTGGCCGAGCTGGACCTGGACGTGCGGATCGATCATCGGTCGTTCGCGGCACAGGGGATCGACCTTGAGCCGCAGAACAAAATAGGTCCGGCCGGGATGCGCCGGGAAGAGCGGGGCGAGGATGCGGAACGGGTCGCTGATCATCTGGAGATCGCGCGACGCAATGGGGAAAGGTTGCTGGCCGAGCCGCATGTGGCGCTGGAGGCGCTGACCCGGCAGCAGAGCACATTTACCCGGCAGGATCTGGCGCGGTTCGTGGACCGGCAGACGGTGGACGCTGAACAGTTTACGGCCGTCATGGTTCGGGTGGAGGCATGTCCGGAGCTGGTGGCACTCGGGAAAGACGGGCACGGGCGGGAGCGGTTCTCCACGCGCGCGATGATCGGGGTCGAGCAGCGTCTGGAAGAAGCGTCGCTCGCGATGGGGCAGTCCCAGGGGCATACGGTGCCGCTGGCGGTGCGTCGGGCAGCGATGCAGCATTCCGGTCTTGGGGACGAGCAGGCGCTGGCGGTGGGCGAGGTCACGAAGTCCCGCGACCTGTCCGTGGTGGTTGGGTATGCCGGGACGGGGAAGAGCACCATGCTGGGTGTGGCCCGTGCGGCATGGGAAGAGGCCGGGTACCGGGTGCGCGGGGCGGCGCTGTCGGGGATCGCGGCGGAAGGGCTGGAAGCGGGGTCCGGGATTGAGAGCCGGACGCTGGCGTCCCTGGAGCGAGCGTGGGAGCGTGGGTTCGACCTGCTGGAGCGCGGGGACGTGCTGGTGGTGGACGAGGCCGGCATGGTGGGGTCACGGCAGATGGAGCGGGTTCTGTCTGTCGCCCGCGAAGCCGGGGCCAAGGTGGTGCTGGTGGGTGATCCCGAGCAGTTGCAGGCGATTGAGGCGGGTGGTGCGTTCCGGGCGGTGGCCGAGCGGGTCGGGTCGGTGGAAATCACCACCGTACGCCGGCAGCGTGAAGGCTGGCAGCAGGCGGCCACGAAGGAGCTTGCGACGGGGCGGACGGGTGAGGCGCTGGGACGCTATGAGGCGGCCGGCCTGGTACGCGGGCATGACACGCTGGAAGAGGCGCGGGCCGGGGTGGTGGCCGGGTGGGATGAAGCCCGTCAGGCCGCGCCAGAGGACAGTCAGATCATGCTGGCGCACCGGCGTGTCGATGTGCGGGCACTGAACGAGGCGGCACGCGCCATCCGGCGGGAGGCGGGTGAGCTGGATGCTGATGTCGAACTGTCGGTGATGACGGTTCAGGGGGAGAGGCGTTTTGCGCATGAGGACAGGGTGTATTTCCTGCGTAATGACCGGGACCTAGGGGTGAAGAACGGCACGCTGGGCACGGTGCGTGGGCTGTATGGCATGGATGAGGACCGGATCATGCTTTCTGTGCAGCTTGATGGTCCTGATGGCATTGGGACCGGACGGGTCGTGTCGGTGCGGATGTGGGAGTATGACGCGCTGGATCATGGTTATGCGGCCACCATCCATAAATCGCAGGGTGTGACGGTGGATCGGGCGCATGTGCTGGCGACGGGGAGTATGGACCGGCATGGGGCCTATGTGGCGCTGTCGCGGCATCGGGAGAGCGTGTCTGTCCATTGGGGCCGGGATGATGTGGGGGACCGGGACGGGCTGGTGCGGCGGCTGTCGCGCGAGCGGCTGAAGGATACCACGCTGGATTACCCGCATGTCCGGGATCGGGATGCCGGGTTTGCGCGGCGGCGCGGGCTGTCTGTTCCCGAGGGCGAGATCGTGGTGGAGCGTGAACAAGACGCCTCTGGCCCCCGGCAGGACAGGCAGGCCGAAGGTGTGCCTATGCCAGAGCCTGCGTCGGCACAGCAGAAACGCGGGATGTTCGATGGACTGGACCTGTCCGTGCGGCCGGGGCGTCGCACGGTGGAAAAAGACGTGTCGGCCGGGATGGAGGCTGAGGCCGGAAAGGGGAAGAGTGAGGTTGAGCGTGAGGTTCCTGTCTCTCCCTTTGCGGGTTTGAGGCTACCGCGTGTGCAGCGCGAGCAGGTGCCGGCCGGGCTGGACGAGTTTGTACCGGGGAGTGACCCGCTGCATCAGGCGGTGGAGCGGTATGCGCGGGCCTGGGTGGATGCCGAGCGCATGGTGCGTCAGGAGCTGCCGGTGCTGGAGCATCAGAAGAAGGCGCTTTTTGAAGCCGGGCGGGATCTGGAGCGGGTCCGGCGTGGGGGTGAGGCGGATCTGCGCGCGGCGTTGGAGCATCAGCCGGAGATCCGGCAGGCCCTGCATGGTCTGGAAGGGCCGGCGAGGGCGCGCAAGCTAATCGAGGGGCTGGAGCATGAGGACAGGGTGCGGAAGAGTCCGGAATTGCGGGCAGCGCGTTTTGTGAAGACGTGGGACGGGCTGAGCCGGGAGCAGCAGGGTGTGGCGCTGAAGGAGCTGAAGCGGGATGCGCAGCTTGAGTCCATCCTGCGGGAGAAAAGCCGCGAGCTGGGTATTAGGAAGGGATCGACGCTCGATCATGGGTTGCATCCCCATCAGCGGGAGCAGGCCCTCTCACGCTCCAGGTCGCGCGGTATGGATATGGGGATGTAATCTGCTTGAGAGAGGAGATGTTGATGTGTATAATTTTCACTGGAGATACACATCATGCGAACCAACATCATTATTGACGATACCCTCATGACAGATGCGCTGAAGGCGTCTGGCGTCAAAACCAAGAAAGAAGCCGTCGAACTCGGATTGCGGACGCTGATCAAGTTGAATCAGCAGCGGCAACTGCGTTCCATGAAGGGCAGGCTGGAGTGGCGGGGTGATCTCGACGCCATGCGTTCCGACGTATGATTCTGGTCGATTCCTCGGTCTGGATCGATTTTTTCAGAGGTACGGTGACGCCACAGGTTGATGCTCTGGACCGGTTGCTGGGAGAGGAACTGGTCGCCATTGGGGATCTGATGATGACGGAAGTTCTTCAGGGATTTGCGAGCGAACGGGATTTCAACAAGGCGCGGAGACTGCTTGGCGCTCTGGATCTGGTCGAGATCGGGGGGCGTGATGTCATGATCGAGGCGGCACGATATTTCCGTGACCTGCGTGCCAGAGGCATCACCATCCGGAAAACCATTGATACCCTGGTTGCCACACGGTGCATCGTAAGCGGGTATCGGCTCCTTTACAGTGACCGGGACTTTGATCCGTTCGTGACACATCTGGGGCTGGAACGGGTTGTCTGATTTTGGTGTGGTGACTGGAGAGGACATGCAGAAAAAAGAAGCGGCCGTTCGGCTGGGATCGCTTCTGGGGACCATCGGTCGTGAGGTCGGTGTGCGTGATCAGGATATCGCGGTCTTGCAGACCTGCGATCAGACCCCGGCCGAGGCAATGTCCTTCGAATGATCCTGCGGCTTGATACCAACGTGATCCTGGAGACGAGGAGGCCCGTCTCGGAGCCGCGTGTTCTGGCCAGCCACGATGTGTCGCCTTTCGAGGCGGCTGGTGTGCGGGTTTTCAATCTGTGGGGGGATATCTGATGTCCGAGACAGATCCGGCAGCGCGCGCGTTCGAGGATCTGTGCGCTGAAATGACGGTACTCCGGCGCAGCGTGGAAGCGTTGCCGCAGGCATGGCGGGACAATCGGCCTCCGGATTACACAGAGGATCTGGCCCGTGTCGTGAAGGCTATGAATGCAGTCGGTGCACGAATGGAGGCGATTGAGGCCAATCCGACGCTGAAGATGACGCCCCAGGCGTATGGGCAAGGGATTCGTCAGGCCGGGATTTCTGCCAGTCAGGAGATGCAGGCAGCGTTTCAGAAAGCGATCGGTGAGGTTCAGGGGGAACGTCAGGAACTTGCCCATATTATTGGGCAGTCCCGTCAGCAGGATTGTCAGAACTGGTGGCTGTTAGGGGTGGGTCTTGCCTGTCTTGTTGTAGGGATCGGGTTATCGCCTGTGCTGGCGTATCTCCTGCCTTCTTCTATCGGGACGCGGGTGGCCTCCTTTATTGTCGGGGAGAAAGATCGCTGGAACTCTGGGGCCATGATGATGGCAGTCAGCAATCCTGAAGGCTGGCAACGTGTACGTGAGGACAGCCAGTTGGTTGAGGCCAACAGAGACAGGATTACAACTTGTCAGAAAGCGGTATCGGGTCAGGAAAAAACTCAGAAATCCTGTGTCATCACTGTTCCGGCAGAGCAGGAATAGTTTTCAGGGGATAAAAGCCGACAGCAAAATATGACATGTCAAAGAAACCGGATTTCTTTGACGGATCATTCTGACGTGTTAGAAAAAACACATATTGCTACCACGTTAGGATGTCATGTTAACGCCAACCTATCTTATTCAGCCTTTGCCGCCTCAGGCGGAAATAGAAACGGTTCCGGTTCTCAGGGCTCTGGTCGAGGCTAATAAGGCTCTGGCGGAACTGAAGGGGCGGGCGGCAACCATCCCCAATCAGGGGATCCTGATTGATACGCTGGCTTTGCAGGAAGGGGTGACTACACGAAAGTGACGTATCTGCACGGTAAGGGCGAACGGATAGCGAACGTCACGCGGCGAGCAGGGATCGGACGGCGCGCAGCGGCCGCAAGGCATCCGGATCGGGCCGGTCTTCTACATTCCAGCTATAGTCGCCGGTCAGCGAGATATGCTCCCAGCCCAACGGCGCGACGTGGCGCGCGATTTCGTCGGGCGTGCCGATGTCCGCCAGCGCCACTTCAAGATAGCGGGTGTTCCACAAGATGATGGCGGCGACGAGCAGGTTGAGGCCGGATGCGCGATAGGTCTGGTTCTCGAACCGCCGATCACGCAGCTCGCCGAGCTGGTTGAAGAAGAGCGCGCGGGCGAGCGCGTTGCGGGCTTCGCCCTTATTGAGGCCCGCCTGGGTGCGCCGGCGCAGGTCGATGTCGCGCAACCAGTCGAGCATGAAGATCGAGCGTTCGAGACGGCCAAGCTCGCGCAACGCGAGGGCTAGTCCATTCTGTCGCGGATAGGCGGACAGGCGGCGTAGCATCGCTGAAGCGGTGCCGGTGCCGGTGCGGATCGATGTGGCGAACCGCAGCAGTTCGTCCCAATGCGCTGCGACATGACCCAATGCGATCGGTTCGCCCGTCATGCCGGCGAGCAAGGGGCCTGCTTCCTGGCCGGGAAGCAGGTGCAAACGACGTTCCTTGATGTCGCGCAGGCGTGGCGCGAAACGGTAGCCGAAGAAGGGCATGAGGCCGAACACATGGTCCGATGCCCCGCCTGTATCGGTGTAGTGCTCCTCGATTGTCAGGCCGGTCTGCTGATATAGCAAGCGATCCAGCACATAGGGAGCTTCGCCGGCGGTCGCCGCGATTACCCGGGTCGCGAAGGGGCCATATCGATCCGAGACATGGGTGTAGAAGGCAACGCCCGGTTCGTTGCCGCTGCGCGCGTTGATGTCGCCGATCGCGGCCCCGCGACCACCGGCATGAAATTGCTGTCCGTCGCTCGACGAGGTGGTGCCGTCTCCCCACAGCGCGGCGAGCGGCATGGCACGATGGTGTTGATTTTCACTGAGAACTGACCCGGGTAGGGCGGAAATTTTCATCGAGATTTGACCCATGCCTTCACACTCCCCGGCATCATCTGCTGGGGGGTTTTTGGAGTGATTGACATGGAGCTTCTGAGTGTGATCCGCCGGTGGCACTGCCGGGATCATCTTCCGATCCGCGAGATCGAACGCCGGACGGGACTGTCACGCAATACGATCCGGAAATATCTCCGGGCACAGAGTATTGAACCGCGGTTCCAGGTCCCCGAACGTCCCAGCCGACTGGACCCGTTTGCTGACAGGCTGAGGGGATGGCTGACCCATCACTGTCATATCCTCGAGACAGGAAATGACAGCTACAGGTTCCGCGCCAGCACCGCCGCGTCAAAAAACAGAAAGGACAGATCCTCTTCTTGACCGCCCGCCCGACTGTGCCTGAAATAGCATCTGGCTGGGTCAATTCCTGATGAAAAACCCGGGTCAGTTCTCAGTGAAAATCAACACCATGCCCTTCGAGCGAGGCCGGGATCCGACCAGGAACGCGGCGTCGATGTCGGCGAACGCGACGTGCGGATCGGCGGTGACGTCCACCCCTTCGAGCAGCGGGAAAGCGCAGTCCTCAAGCTCCATCACCACGCCCCAGACTGCCGGCAGCGCCTGCTCGAGGTCGAGGAGCTGAAGCCGGACCGGCTGGTCGGGGCCAAGTAGGTCGCCACACGCGATCCGGAATAGGAGCGCGTAGCAGATCTGGCCGGCGGCGCCGCTGATGGCGATGTGGACGGGAGGCTTGGCTGACATGGCGGAAGTCCTTGGGTGAAGCTTGGCTAGGAAGAGGGCGGGGGGAGCGGAGCGAGGATGGCGGCCCGCTCTCCGTCGTCAGGTTGTCTTGTCTCGGGAGGGGGCGCGTCGACCTATGTAGACGGCTCTTCTCCCGCTTAGATCGCCGGAGCCGGATACCGGATAGCCCGTCGGTTGTGGCATCGGCGGCGAACCGGTCGGACGCACAAGCGCCGCATCATGGTAGGCAGGCAGCAACCAACCGAACAGCAGTGGTCGCCCACGTGCGATCCAATAGTCCAGGCTGAGAAACCGACCAGCGCCATAGAAGAGCAGGACGGCCAGCATGATGACATAGGTCACGGTGAACTCGATCCCATTATTCAGGATGATCGGATCGCCAAGCTTGGTGATATAGTTGAAGCGGCCAGGGAAGTTCTGCGCAAGCCACTCCATGAAAGCCTGGAAGCGCAGGGTCGACTCCGCCGTCTTGCCCGCGATCGCAGCCCAGCCATGCGACCAATGAACCGACAGCCCGGCAACCGTCATGGTCACCATCAGCGGGATCGAGATCAGCCGCGTGAAGAGGCCAAGCGCGAGACAGATGCACCCGGCCGTTTCCGTCGCGGTGGCCAGCGTCGCCATGAGCAGCGGAGCCGGCATGTTGAGCCCGCCCTGGGCTGCGGGTGCCCCGAACCATTGTACCAGCGCGGAGAAGCCCGTCAGCTTGGCATGGGCACCTTCGTAGAAGATCGGCAGCAGATAGATCCGGATCGCAAGCAGCGGCAGGAAATCGAGCAGCTGGACACGGCGGAACGCGGTATCCAGCCAGCGGAAAATCATCATCGGAAAGTGTCCTTTTGATCGGCGAGAACAAGAAGCTGGTCGGCAAGGCCTTGTTCGACCCAGTCGGACACCAGCGGTGAGAGGGAGGGTTCGACGGCTTCGGCCAGCGCTCGCGATGTCATCGTCTCTTCCTGCTCCAGGCGATCCAGCAGCAGGCAGTCGCTGACGGTCAGCGGGCGGGTAAGGACATGATGCTCGCGCGTCCGGTACACCCCGTGCGGACGCAGTCGCGCGGGTGTGAGGCTGTCGTTCGCATCGATGAGCGCGGGATCGAACGGCAGCATGACCACGCGCAGCGTAGGATTGGCCGTGACCGGCCCAGCCGCGTCGGTGCTCCCTGCGGCATCGCCCGACAGCGCCGCCGGGTCGATTTCCACCTGGAGCAACACCCATTCATATTCGACAAGGGGCATCAGCGCGGGCGGCAGCACCGGCTGCCCTTGCGCGAACAGCACGAATTCGGTGGCGATCTGGTGGAATTGCGGCCGGCTCGCGGGATGCGCGGCGACGAAGGCATCCGCCGCCGCGGCCACCACGACCTCGCCCGCCATGCGTGCCACGGCGGGGAAACTGCAACGGATGGCGTCGGCGACGTTCTCGCGCAACAATTGCCCGTACAGGTCGCGGGGATCACGCCGCGCCCGGCCGGCAAGATCGGCGATCTCGATAAGCAGCCGGTCGGGCGCCGCCACGTCAGGCGAGCGCATGAGCCGGCTCCGCCATCGCGGCCTGCACCGCCGCCACCTCCTCCGCCAGCTCGTCGAGCGAGGGTACGAAATTATCGCGCTCCAGCAGCAGCGGCCGCGCCCCGTGATGCTGCCACACCGCCCGGCCAAGCGCGGTCACCGCATCGGCGACCGGCGTGCCGTGGGTGTCGAGCAACGTGCCGTCCTCCAGCTCCAGATGCCCGGCGATATGGTAATAAACGATCGCATCGGACGGCAGCGCGGTGACGAACGCCAGCGCATCCTCGTGATGGTTGTGCGCGTTCACATAAGCGTTGTTGATGTCCAGCAGGAGGCCACAGCCCGACCGTTCGACCAGCGCAGAGACGAACTCGGCCTCCGGCATCTGGTCCGGGAAGCCGTGATAATAGGAAATGTTCTCCAGCACGAGCCGGCGCCCGGTCGCATCCTGCACCTGGTCGATGCGATCGGCCAGGTAATCGAGGTTGGACGCCCGCCGGGGCACCGGCAGCAGATCGTAGAGATAGCCGGTCTCGTCGCGCGACAGGCTGAGGTGATCGCTGTACAGGGCGATGCCGTAATCGTCGAGGAAACGCCGGACATCGGCGAGGAAATCCCGGTTCAGCTGTCGCGGATCCGCGATCGACAGGCTCAGCCCGTGCGCCACCAGCGGATAAAGGTCGGCGAGGCGGTCCAACTGGTCGCGCTTGCGCCCGCCGATCCCCAGCCAGTTCTCCGGCGCGATCTCCAGGAAATCGATGTCCCGCCGCCGGGGCTGGTCGCACAAGGGCGCGACCAGTTCCGGACGAAGGCCCACGCCGCGGGCGGTGGCACTCAGCGGCCGCATACGCCCTCGGCCAGCCGGTCCTGGCTGGTCTGGGCGACCTTGTATCCCTTGCCGCTCAGGCCGCACTGGCCGTCGCGGGCGCGGACCAGCTGGCCGCTGGGATCCTGCTTCAGCTTGGTCTGGGCATAGATCTTTTCCGTGCCGCACTTGCCGCTGGCGCATTTGCCGCCGCCGTGCGCCGCCGGGCTGGCGGTGGTGGTCGCGGCGGGTGCGGCTTCTGCCGCCTGCGCCGCGCTGGCTGCCAGCGATGTGACGGCGATGCCGAGGATCAGTTCACGCTTCATGACAACAACTCCTTGGGGTCAGCGGGACAAGGGAAAACAGGACAGGTCGCGTCCCGCGGCGACCGGGCCGTGGTAGAAGCCGCGGATGATCTGGATGTTGTGATCCTTGTCGCGCAGCGACCGGCCCATGAAGTGGTCCAGCACCAGCATCCTGGGGTGCGTTGCCGCGGCGATCTTGCCCACCACGGTCGGCGGGGCGTGCAGGAAGCGCGAGGCGGCATCGGCATCGTCGTCGATCGCCGCCGGCATCATCAGGATGTCGGCACCGCGCGCGAAATCGAGGAACTCGCGCCGGCTGCCGTTCTGGTCGGCGGACAGCACGATCACCCCCTTGGGCGTGGCGATGCGAAAGGCCAGCGCGGGGACGTCGCCGTGGGGAATGCCCAGGGCAGTGATGGTCACGCCATCACCCCGCCATACCAGCGTCGGCACCGGCGTGGCGACATTGACGTCAAATGCATGGACGTCGAGCTTCAATCCCTCGCTGGCCGAGGACAGGCCCGACAGATAGGCGAACGAGCCATGACCCTTACCGAACTCGCGCTGGAAGAAGCCGGTCATGCTGGGGAAATTGGCGTTGCCCGTCGGGCCGACCAGCCTCACCGCATGGCTGTTCGCAAGGAAATAGCCGCCCTTCAGGATCGCGGGCAGATCGGCGCTGTGATCCGTGTGGAAATGCGAGATGCCGATGAAGTCGAGGTCCTCCAGCCGCGCGCCCGACTGGCCGTAGCGCAGATAGGTACCGCCGCCGGCATCGATCAGGATGCGCGCCTTGCCGTTGATCCAGATGATCGCCCCGGACGAAGCGCGCGCATCGTCGGAGATCGGCCCGCCCGAGCCGAGCAGTTGCAGCGCAACACCGCTTGTGCCGCATTGCGGGACCTCCTGCGCCATCGACGGCGATGCCATGGCAAAGGCGGCAGCCATGGGCAGGCTACGCAAGAGCTTTTTCATCAGAGGGATCCTTGATGCTCCGGGATTGGCATCGCCGAGCCGGGTTTTCACACCGGATACGGAGAGTTGCGCGGTCACGGCTGAGAGGGTTGAAACCATGACAAGGAGATGCCTCGGCCTATCAAATCAATCCAACCGTTTGGTCTGATAGTTTTGATCTCGTATTGGGATCGATTGGAGCGCTTGGAGCGCTTGGCCACCGTTTAGGCTGAACCCATCAGCCACCACCGTAGCAGTCCGGCCACCAAGCCGAGTGCGGCGACGCTCGCCAGCCAGATCGCGCCCAGCCACGCGAGACGCTGCCAGAGCGGCGCCTGCATCAGTGATACCCCTCGGCGGCAACCTTGCCGCGGAACACCCAATAGGCCCAGCCAGTATAGGCCAAAATCGTGGGAATGATGACGGCGGCGCCGACGAGCATGAACACTTGGCTCTGCGCGGGCGCGGCGGCCTGCCAGATCGTCAGGCTCTGCGGCACGATGTAAGGATACATGCTGACCCCGAGCCCGACGAACCCGAGCAGGAACAGCCCGAGCGCGAGCAGGAATGGCAGGCGCTCGCCGCCACGTGCCAGCGAGCGGAAGAACAGCACGGCGGTGACGAGTACAAGCAGCGGCACCTGCGCCGTCACAAACACGCCGGGGACCGCGAACCAGCGCCGCCAGTAGGCATAGCTGAGGAAGGGCGTGGCGGCGCTCACTGCAGCGAGCGCGACCAGCATGGCGATCGCCAACCAGAACGCCATGCGCCGGGCATGTGCCTGACCCGACGCTTCCGTTTTCCACACCAGCCAGCATGCGCCGAGCAGCGCATAGCCGACGAGCAGCGACGCGCCGGTGAGCAGCGAAAACGGTGATAGCCTGTCGAGCCAGCCACCGGCATAGGTCCAACCGCCCGCAGCAGCGTCGCTCCGCACCGAGATACCCTGAAGAATGGCGCCGAGCGCGATGCCCTGCGCTAGCGTCGCAACGACCGAGCCGATGGTGAACGCCGCGTCCCAGAGCGGGCGATGCGGCGCGTGCCGCCAGCGGAACTCGAACGCCACGCCGCGGAACACCAGCCCGAGCAGCATGGCGATAATGAGCGGGTAGGTCGCGGGCAGGATGATCGAATAGGCCAGCGGGAACGCTGCCAGGAGCCCACCACCACCCAGCACCAGCCAGGTCTCGTTGCCATCCCAAACGGGCGCGATGCTGTTCATCGCCGCATCCCGCTCCGGGCCGACCTTGAGAGTTGGAAACAGGATGCCGATGCCGAGATCAAACCCGTCCATCACCACGTAGGCGAAGATCGCGAATAGCTCGCCAGTCCGATCGAGAAGGCCGGGAAGATGAAATGGAACGACACCGTGAACGCAAACTGCGCACGGGCGAGCACGACGGGGTCGAGCGATTGGAGCATGGGACGATGTGTCCTCCTGACTTCCAGATAGGTTGCAGGCGGCGGCAAATCACTGCGTCGGCTGAGATCATTTTGATCGGCTGACGGAACGGATTGGGCTGCCGCCTCTCGTCGCCAGCAGATCGATACGATTATGTGATTGGAACAAGCGCCACAAACGGTTGGTGTGATCGACCCTCAAAGCCTATATCGTGGCTACAGGAGGCAACACAATGACGCTTGAGCAGCTTCGGATCTTTGTCGGCGTGGCGGAACGCGAGCACATGACGCGGGCCGCGGAGGCGCTCAACGTGACGCAGTCGGCTGCCTCTGGGGCGATCGCCGCGCTGGAGGGGCGCTACGGCGTCCCGCTGTTCCATCGCGTGGGCCGTGGCATCCAGCTGACTGAGGCAGGCCGCGCCTTCCTGGACGAGGCACGCTCCGTGCTCGGCCGCGCCGCGCATGCCGAGACGATGCTGGCCGACTATGCGGGGCTGGCGCGCGGCACGCTGAGGTTGGTCGCCAGCCAGACCATCGCCAGCTACTGGCTGCCACCGATCCTGGCGGCTTTCCATGAACGCCATCCGCAGATCGCGGTCGAGCTCGCGATCGACAACACGGAAGGCGCCGCTGCCCAGGTGCTGGATGGGGCCGCCGAATTAGGTTTCGTGGAAGGCGTAATCGACGAGCCCGCCTTGGCCGACTGGATCGTGGGGCAGGATCCGATGGTCTTGGTTAGCCGAGCGGACGTGGCCCAAGTCGACGAGGCGTGGCTCCGTGCCGCACGCTGGATCGTACGCGAGCAGGGCTCGGGCACGCGCTCCAGCTTCGAGGAGGTGCTACGTGGCCGTGGCGTCGATCCAGCAAGTCTCGATGTGACGATGACCTTGCCCTCGAACGAGGCGGTGCGGACCGCGGTAGAGGCCGGGGCAGGGGTGGCGGCGCTCTCGCGCCTCGTCGTGGCGCCCGCACTCGCGGCCGGCACGCTCGCCGAGCTGCCGTTCGTCCTACCCGACCGTCCGTTCCACGCGCTTCGCCACAAGGAACGCTACCGCACCCGGGCAGCCGACGCGTTGACCGACCTCATCAAGGAGCAGGCGAGATGACGCCCGACGACACCGGAAACCTCCAAGAAGTGAGGCGCGGTTGGCGCCCTTTGGTGCAGCTCGAACACCCGCGGGAGATGATCCGCCAGTTCACCCCCAACTGGTTCGCCGCGACCATGGGCACTGGCATCCTGGCGCTCGCCCTGCCGCAGATGCCGGGCATCGGCCCGGCGGTGAAGCCGATCGGGGAGGCACTGTGGCTGTTCAACATCGGCCTCTTCATGCTTTTCAGCGGCCTTTACGGCGCGCGCTGGCTTCTGTTCGGGCATGAGGCCAAGCGCATCTTTGGCCACAACACCGTGTCCATGTTCATCGGCACGATCCCGATGGGGCTGGCGACGATCATCAACGGCTGCCTCGCCTTCGGCATCGCCCGCTTCGGACCCGGGATCGTAGGCGTGGCGCAGGTCCTGTGGTGGTTGGACGTGGCGATGTCGCTCGCCTGCGGCGTGCTGATCCCCTACCTCATGTTCACGCGCCACGAGCACAACTTGGATGGTATGACCGCAGTGTGGCTACTGCCGGTGGTCGCGGCCGAGGTCGCCGGCGCCAGTGGCGGGCTGCTCGCGCCGCACCTGGTGGGCGCACACATGCAGATGGTGGTGCTCGCCACCTCCTACGTGCTGTGGGCCTATTCAGTGCCGGTGGCGTTCGGCATCCTCGCCATCCTGATCCTGCGCATGGCGCTGCACAAGCTGCCGCACGAGAGCATGGCGGCTTCCTCTTGGCTGGCGTTAGGACCCATCGGGACCGGTGCGCTCGGCATGCTGGTGCTGGGCGGCGATGCGCCCGCGATCCTGGCGGCAAACGGTCTGGGGCTGGTCGGCGCCGTGGCGCAGGGCCTTGGCACTGTGGCGGGGCTGCTGTTGTGGGGCTTCGGCCTGTGGTGGCTGCTGCTCGCGACGCTGATCACGATCCGCTACTGGCGGGCGGGCGTGCCGTTCAACCTCGGCTGGTGGGGCTATACTTTCCCGCTCGGCGTCTACACGGTCGCGACCTTCCGGCTCGGCACGACGCTGCACCTCGTCTTCTTCGGCGTGACCGGGACGGTGCTGACGGTGGCGCTCGCGGCGATGTGGCTGCTGGTGGGCGCTAAGACGCTGTCGGGGGCCTGGGCTGGCCGGCTATTCGTCTCGCCCTGTATCGCCACCCCGCGCTGAACCGCTCGCTTGAAGGGATCGGAACGATATGTGACGACCCTCGATATGGAAGCCGTCTTAGCCCCGCTGCAGTTGACCATTGCGTAGATGCCGAGCGGCTTTCCTGTACCGATCTCGAATGCCCCTGATCACCCCCCGACTTGACCAACACCGACGACAAGCTCTGCGGAAGAATGACTTTTTTCGAAGGCGAGTACGACGGAGCGGCGCTTTGCGCACGAATTTAGGCAGAAGCTGATGTGAATATCAGCGATAGATGGCACTGAATTGCAGTGCTAATTGGCGCGCCAGGCTCGTATCGGAGCAGCTAGATGATACACTGGACGGCTACGTTTTTCGCAGGTCATGCTGCCAGTACTGACGTAACAGGTTGACGCCTGAGTGTCCGATAAACGGTTGGTCGCGAAATGGAAAACAGATCAGCCAGGTCGCTGATGGAATAGTCGCCCGTATCGTACATGCGACGAAGTTCCTTCTGCTGCCGATCGGACAGCTTGGGCTTTTTTCCGCGCAACTTGCCTTTGGCACGCGCAACCGCCATCCCTTCACGGGTCCGGAGCTTGATGAGGTCTGCCTCAAATTCGGCGAAGGTGGCGAGAATGTTGAAAAACAGTTTGCCCATTGGATCGGATGGGTCGTGGACACTGGCACCAAGTTGGAGCTTTACGCCACGGGCAGCCAGACTATCTCCGATAGCGCGCGCGTCAGGAACAGATCGAGCAAGCCGGTCGAGCTTTGGCACCACCAGTGTATCACCGCTGCGCACAGCCGCCAGCGCCTGGTCGAGCCCCGGCCGGTCTCGGTTCGTGCCGGTGAAGCCTTTGTCGGTGTAGATCCTATCAGCAGAAACGCCGAGCCTAAGCAACTCCTGTTTCTGGACTGCAATATCCTGTTTGTCTGTCGAGCAGCGGGCGTAGCCGATCAATATATGTGTCATATGGGCGAGTGTAACGTATAAAGCCCCATCACTGCAAAAAATATGGTACCATTCATATGAGACTCGGCAACCGGCTGTTTCCCGTGGGTTGCGTGACCGGTGGGAGCAAGTCCGTTCAACGACCCTCTATCGGACAGGGGCGATCACCATGGCAGATGATCGAGTGCCAGGAACCGACAGCACCGAGGTAGCAATGCGTGTGGCCGTGTTGCGACCATATCTGATTGATAACGTGCCGTTGACGAAAATTGCAGTGGATGCGGGCATCCCGATCCGCACAGTCCGGCGTTGGATTGCACGCTACCGCCTTTCCGGTCCCGCTGGTCTCATGCGTCCGACGCGACCTGATGCCGGTACGCGCACCTTTCCTAAGGAAATGGTCGAACTGATTGAGGGAATGGCACTTCTCAAGCCACAGTCATCTATTGCAACTATCCATCGGCGTATCGTTATGCTGGCCGCCGAGCAGGGATGGCGGAAACCATCCTATGGGAGCGTTCGGAGTATCGTGCGCGAAATCAATCCGGCAATACTGACCTTGGCACACGAAGGGAGTGCAGCCTTCCGGGACAAATATGAACTGGTGCATCGCCATCGGGCCTCTCGGCCCAATGCCACATGGCAGGCTGATCATACCCAGCTCGACATCCTGATCCTGGATGCTGGCGGTAAGGCAGTGCGGCCATGGCTGACGACGGTGATGGACGATTATTCGCGGGTGGTCGCCGGCTACATGGTGATGCTGGGCGCACCATCCGCGCTCAACACCTCACTCGCACTCCGGCAAGCGATTTGGCGCAAGGCCGATCCGATGTGGCCGGTATGCGGCATCCCCGACGTTCTGCACGTCGATCACGGATCGGACTTCACCAGCCTTCATCTCGAACAGGCATCGGCTGACCTTCACTTCCGTCTGATCTACTCAGGCGTTGCCCGTCCGCAAGGTCGGGGCAAGATCGAGCGGTTGTTCCGCACCATCAATACCGAGTTGCTGCCGGAGCTTCCGGGCAACCTGCGGAACGGGAAACCGTCCTCGCCACCTCGCTTGTCCCTCGCCGAACTAGACGCCACGATCGGGAATTACATCGTCTCAACGTACAATACTCGACCACATAGCACGATCGGGGTGGCCCCCGCCAAAGCGTGGTGTGGCGATGGATGGCTGCCCCGTATGCCCGAGACCGTGGATGAACTGGATACGCTACTGGTCATGGTTGCCAGGCCCCGCACGGTCCATCGGGACGGCATTCGTTTCGAAGGACTGCGATATTTTGATCCGACACTCGCAGCCTATGTCGGCGAGACCGTGATGATTCGTTACGATCCGCGCGATATGGGTGAGATCCGGGTTTTTCACCGCAATACCTTTCTCTGCCGGGCCGTGAGTGCAGACCATGCCGGGTACAGCATTACCCTGAAAGACATACAGACTGCCCGCATCGCCCATCGTCGGCATCTACGAAACCAGATTGCAGAAAGAAAGGCCTGTGTAGCAGACTTTTTTCCGTCTCCTGTCTTTCGTCCCACTCAGCCAGTGGTGCCGGTAACATTGTCCGGTAATGAAGCCAAAGGACGGCAGAAAGGGAGACGTCTGCGCATTTACAGCGAGGGGGACTGATGCGCACAGCACGGACTACCAGCTTTATCGCGACCCAGGAGCATCGTCGCTTCAGTGAGTTTGCAGATGCCGTTCGCAAACATCGCTATATTGGCCTATGTCATGGCCCTCCCGGGGTCGGGAAGACACTTTCCGCCCGTCGATACACCCATTGGCAAGTAGTTGGGAAAACCTTGGAGGAATGGGGACCGCGCGGATCGGACCAAGCAAAGGTCAATGCTCACCTCGCAAAATCCCGAGCCATTTTCTTTACCCCCACGGTCAGTTGCAGCGTGCAGGAGTTGAGACATGACGTGCCAGCACTTATTGCCTGTGCCGAGATCTGCATCGATGATCATGTACGCCCTCATGTCCAAGGCCAAGTGAGGATCATCGACCACACGACCCGCTATATTGAACTGCTAATCGTCGATGAGGCGGAGCGGTTGAGCGTGACGGCGCTGGAATGGTTGCGTGACCTGTTCGATCGACAAGGTATCAGTCTTATCTTCATCGGTATGCCCGGGATTGACAAACGAATGGCGCGCTACCCACAACTTTTCAGTCGGGTGGGCTTTTCCCATCATTATAGACCCCTCCAAGATCAGGAACTGACATTTGTGCTGACAAGGCGTTGGCGCGATCTTGGTCTTTCACTCGACGATGTTGATTTTACCGACGCTCAGGCGGTCGCCGCGATCGTGCGACTGACTGGGGGTAATTTCCGGCTGTTGCATCGTCTTTTTATCCAGATCGAACGCATCATGCGCCTCAACGAGCTGACCGTTATCACTGAAGATGTGGTCGAGGCTGCCCGTAGTACCCTTGTGATCGGTGTCACTTAGCACTGACAGTACCTGCCATCTATCGCTGATATCTACAGGCCCAGGCCCGTAAAATTGACGCTATTCTGGTGACGGAGCTGTCCCGCTGGGGACGCTCGACCATTGATCTCATCTCCACGCTTCAGGAGCTGGAGAGCTATCGTGTTTCCCTGATCGCCATGACGGGGATGATGTTCGATCTGACAACGCCACATGGACGGATGCTGGCGACGGTTCTGGCCGGGATAGCGGAGTTCGAGCGGGATCTGATCAGCGAGCGGGTGAAGTCCGGTCTGGCCGCTGCCAGGGCGCGCGGAAAGGTTCTCGGCCGACAGAAAGGAGAGCGGCCGAAGTCTGACCGTCTGGCTCCGAAGGTTCTGGCGCTAGTGGCTGAAAAGCGGAGTTATCGGTGGATCGCCCGTGATCTGGGAATCAGCAAGAACACTGTTGCTGCCATTGTGCAAAGGGAAAGATAACACGTCTTCATGTTTATATGTTAACACAAAAACATGATAACATTCTATGGGCGCTAACGGCATCGATCTGAGACATGAGAAATGTTTGGTTCGATTAAATCGTCGGGTTTTTTTTGAGGAAGATATTGAGTTATCAAAATAACATGGTAATTTGTTAATGTGTTAACACAGAAACATAGTGACATGAAAACAATCGCGATCATTAGTCAGAAGGGAGGCGCTGGGAAGACGACGCTTGCCCTACATTTGGCTACTAGTGCCAGTGCCGCTGGATACGTTTCTCTGATCCTTGATACCGATCCGCAGGCGACTGCAAGTTCATGGAAAGCGTGGCGGGGTGATATCGAGCCTGATGTGGTGGATTGTGCGGCTCACGCCTTGTTATCAAGAAAACTGGAACAAGCGTCCGAACTGGGCGCAGAACTATCGATAATAGATACTCCACCACATGCCGATATTATGGCGCGTGAGGCGTGTCGTGTCGCTGATTTCTTGTTAATTCCATGCAGACCACGTGCTTTCGATATGGACGCTGTTAGAACAACGGCGGAGCTTGTACGAGCCAGTGGCAAGCCTGCCTTCGTGATTTTTACTGCGGGTCCTCCTCGTGCGCCCCAAGTTTATAAGGAGGCGGCCGAGGTTGTGGCGCAGTTTGGTATCCCTGTTGCTCCTGTTGTTTTGCCCGAGCGTGCAGTTTTTCATCACAGCGTTGGTTCCGGTCGGACCGCGCAGGAAGCTGAGCCGGAAAGCAAGGCTGCTGCTGATATAGCACTGTTGTGGAATTGGGTATGTGATCAAGTTAACATGCCATCACACAAACAAGATGACACAAAAGCACGTTAGCAATTTTCTAAGTTAAGGATATACAGCATGAGTCGGTTTGCTGGTCTCAAAAAAGCGGTCGCGCCATCGGTTGTGGAACCGGCAGCGCAGACGGTGGTAGAGAAAGCCCGCCCACGTAATCCAAGAGAAGGTAAGCGGGCTGTGGTGGGGTATTTTTCCCCAGCAGTTAGTAAGGGATTACATCAACTTGCGCTTGATACCGATACAACTATTCAGGGTTTGATCGGGGAGGCCATTGATGACTTGATGCGTAAGCACGGTCGTCATCCTTTTGGAGAGCGCTGACTATCTATTTAGATAGATTATGCTTGTATATTTGTACAATCAGGGTTGGCCACGCTTAGCAAACCACGTCTCGCAGAATTTGATGAAATGCCGCTCAGGGTTCTTCGGAGCGATCTCGTTATCACCCAGCCACATGCGCCATTCTCTTTCGAGATGATGCACATCCCACCCTGGAGCGATGTTCCGAGCGTCCCCGTAAATATCAGGATCGAGCACACCCATCCAAGCCTCGGCTACTGGCTCGGCAGCTTTCATTGTGCCGCGATTGATGAATGTTACCATGTCTTTCTGAGGATCGAATTCGACACGGTAATCCGGTAGATGATCGCTTGCAGCGAGGTTCTTTATCATCTGTCGGAATAATTTTTCTGGGCTTTGAGAGCCTGATTTTTTCAGTAGGATCTCAAGAGAGGCTTTCCATACCGCTTGCTGACCGCAATGTTTGCGGGCGAGTTCATAAACGCGTCGTTCCAGCGGTTTGCGTAGCCGGAAATAATCACGATGCAGTGTCAGAACATCATTGCTCTTAATTGCGTTAAAGACCCAATCCGACAGCTTGATCTCGCAATGCAATAGGCGACCGTCGAGGCCAAGTTTGCGGCGGATGGATGAAGCGTCGATCAGGCCAAAACCGTCCACCTGTTCTTCGTCGCCTGTGACAATGTTAGTGCGGATACGTGTGCCTTCAAGGCGGTCGAGGGCTTCGATAAGGGCTTTGTAGTCCTTACCTGCCGTTCCGCGATTGGTGAAGATGAGTAAGTCACGGCTGCTGATCCGCACCCGTTGCGATACTTTCTCCCCGGCCTTTAGTTTTGCCATGATCTGCGAAATACAGTAAATCAGAATATCCTTATCGTAGATTGTAGCAAGGCCCTTCACGCTTGGCGTGATTTCCAGCCATTGCCCGTTATGTTCATAGCGACGAACGGAAGTCTCGGGTTTTTTCGACAGGGAATAGAACGGATGCTCCATTTGCGGCATCACGTCCTTAAGCACGGCATCTGCCACGTCGCAGATGAATAAGTCATGCTGCGGATGACGCTCCGGCAGGAGGGCCTCATGGACAACAGGCAGATTCGGGGTTTCAGATACCATGCCTAAAGTTCGGGGTTTTACATACCTGCGTCAAGTGATTCGGGGTTTTAAATACCGAAACCGAGATTCGGGGTTTTAAATACCGAGATTCGGGGTTTTAAATACCGAGATTCGGGGTTTTAAATACTAAACCGAGGAAAAACCCAGAAATTCCGTTTTTATATCAATGTGTTAAATGGATGCTAGAATCGCTTAACACAGAATCTAACACCTATTTAACACCCCCTCTAACCATCTGATCTGTGGATAACTCACAAACCTCAAAAATTTCCAATCAAATTCAACCCAAGCACCGCCTCTTGGGGGCTCCGCCCCCGCCGGCTCGCGGCCTACGGCCGCCCCGATCGCGCACAGCGCGATCTCCCACCCGGCATCCCCCTGCTCGCCCTTTCAGGGCTGCGCTAAGCAGACACGCCTACGGCGCGAAATCATAATCTGACGATGCGTGAACGCATCGTCTCTCCACCAGCACCTTCCTCTCCCGCGTCGGCGCCTTCGGCGCCCTACGGGGCTCCCGCTCCGCGCTCGCCCGACGCCTGCAACATCAGAAGAACCGGGCAAGACCGTAATCTGCTCAAGGCGCAGCAGAGTTCAGACGATCATTCAGCAGCTCACGTGTCGCAACATGCCCGCCAGACGCCACAGGATGGTCGTACAGGCGTTACCATGTGTGGTGGCTAGTTTGTCGGCGGCAACGGGTATTGCACCTTGTACGCCCATCCCAGATGGGGTTACCGCAATCATGGATGTACTCCAGCGAGAAATCCAAGGAGAACACTGTGGGGATGGAAAAAGGACCGTTAGAGGCCATCGTGTGGATGGTACGCTAAACAACGTTTGGCATGAACAATAAAGGAACGATCAGGCGGCACGAGCCTGTTTCGACAGATTGAGCGTCTTGCGGCCCGCAGA
>NZ_JAAABN010000029.1 GCF_011516765.1 Acetobacter sicerae
CTTCTGCGGGCCGCAAGACGCTCAATCTGTCGAAACAGGCTCGTGCCGCCTGATCGTTCCTTTATTGTTCATGCCAAACGTTGTTTAGCGTACCATCCACACGATGGCCTCCTGAAGAGATACCTGATGTCTGCTGCACGTAGGAAATATGGCGCTGCTGCTACCATCGGAACCAAATCATTCGGCGAGTAGTCCTCTGGCTGCATACTCAGATCCAGAGTTCTTATGATCCGTCGACCATAAGAATTCAGAGAAACCTCCCGGAACAGAAGCAGGTGCACACGATGAAACGCTTTCAGACTCCCGCGAGTAACCAGTTGTCCGGCTCGTCTCCATGGAGCGTCAGGCCATGCGGCCAGTGTAGCCAACAGCCGTTGCCCCCAGGCAAGCAGATCCCATAAAGGATCATCTGCCGCTGGCTCATCAACTGTGTTGCCAAGATTGTCGCCGCCTCGCAGATAAGTGTCCTCATCCAGGAGCGCGTGACAGCGTGAACACATCACCCGCTGCCGTCCCTTAAACCGAAAAAAAATACCGTGTCGATGACATCTGTGACACCACTTTGTCAGAAACCTGCGATGCCGGATGCAGATGACTTCTCCTGCAAAAGCCCAGCGCAGTCGTCCATACGTTTCCCCCCGCTCCATAATGTCGTTTGCGACACACTCCGGGCACCAGACGTGATCCTGCCGGATCCAGCCCTGCATATTGGCCTCATGTCTCTGACCGAAGGACATTTTTCGAAGAATCTTGATATCGACGGCAGTCTTATGGGCAAGAATTCTGTGATCACGTGCGCTGAACGGTGTCTGGGGGGTAATCGTATTCTGATATCGAATCTTGCCATCGCCATCTTCGACAACGACAATCTCTTCGAATACGTCTTGAGGACTTAACTCAAAAGGCGCCCCCACCCGTGTGAGCCATGACCAGAGTGCCTCACCGTCTAATGGTCGCGCGATAATAGGCCAGTCGATCTGCATGGCAGGCCTCGCATCTTTTCCTTTACTTGGAAATCAATGAACTTTTTCTCGTCTGGTTCGTTTAACCGGATAATTTTACCGCGCTTTATACGTGAATGTGTGCTGCGGTGCGGATGCGTTCTGATGCATGTAAAACACAAGGAAAAGATCTCACTTACTGATCTGGAGTCCAATACCTGGGACGCCATCATGAAGCGTGCGCGCATGCTTCAGGTGATACCCGAGACAGGCAAGGGACGGCGCCAGGCCATAAAGGAAGCAGCCGAAACTCTCGGCCTCAGCGAGAGTCAGATTTATAGACTCCTGAAGAAATTTCGTTCCCGGCGCACGACAAGTTCTCTGCTTCCATGTCCGCCTGGTCCAGAACAGGGAAGTCGCCGTCTCTCACCTGCAATGGAAAAAATCATCAGTAGCACAATAAAAAAGCACTACTACAAACGCGAGAAAGTTTCGACCTCCCATCTTCTGCGCTGTATCGACCAGGCATGCCGCGCACAAAACATTATTCCTCCATCCCGCAGCACCGTAAACCGCCGTCTTCTCCAGGAGGATGTCTGGAAAATGACCGTAGCTCGTGAGGGTTACAAATCAGCGCGTCAAAAGCTCAAGCCGGTGAAAATCGGACTGAGGCCAGAGCATCCACTTGATGTTGTCCAAATGGATCACACACGTGCTGACATTATTGTCGTTCAGGAACATACTGGCGTAACTCTGGGACGGCCGTGGATTACTCTGTGCCTCGACGTCTGCACGCGTATGGTCCTGGGTTTCACCATTGGGTTTGATCCACCATCGGCAACGGTTGTGGCTCTAACCCTCACGCAGACCGTTCTCCCCAAAAGTCAATGGACTGACAGGCACGACATCTCTCTTATGTGGCCAGCCCACGGCCTGCCTCGAATTTTGCATACCGATAATGCCAAAGAGTTTCATAGCCGCGCTCTGCGCCGTGGATGCGAAGAGCATGGCATCCAGATCGCCTTTCGCCCGCGCGGTTCACCTCATTTTGGCGGTCACATTGAACGGCTGATGGGAACACTGATGCGTCGACTGCATGCTCTCCCCGGCACGACCTTCTCCTCAGTAGCGCAACGTGGCGACTATCCGTCCGAGAAGCGAGCTATTCTGACGCTGGAGGCGCTCAGACGTCACATAGCCCTGAAACTCCTTCTTCCCTGACGGAGTGAGCCCCAGACTTCCATTTGACCCTGTACGATTCACAATAGATTTCCTGCCATATGAAATGCGGACCGTCAGACGTGACGGACTACATCTCTTTGGCCAAGTCTATTACGATACAGTACTGAACTCGCTCATTACCCCTGAGAAATCACGTTTGCGCGTTAAATATGATCCGCGTGATCTTGGTACCGTCTTTCTGGAGTTACCATCACGAGATTACGTAAAAGTACCCTACGCCGACCTCGGTAAGCCGCCCATCAGTCTGTGGGAGCATCGAGAGAACACTAAAATAAAAGCAAGGATTGGTCGTGCAGATATCAACCACGCCGCCATTTCCTACGCTACGAAAGAACAAGAACGACTTCTGGACGATGCCATCCGGCAGGAGCGTAGACGGTCTGGGCAGCGAATGGCCCTGTCACAGGCACCCACCACCAGAGATGACACCCCGGCCAAAATTCCGGATGTCGATGAAGTCAACGCATGGAAAACGGAATTTCTGTCATGACGCAGACCTACCTCCATCTGCATCCAGATGCCCGCAAGTGGGCGTCCGAAGATGGGGACAGTCGTATCGCACGTATAAGAAACAGTGCTGTCTGGATCGCCAATTCCTATTCCGAGCAAGCCATCGACGTGTTTCAGGATATCATGCAGCAGCCGCCCGGACGGCGCATGCTCAATGTCCTGCTTACGGCGGAGTCAGGCATGGGGAAGACGGCCATTCTTGATCATTTTGCACGCAAACACGCTCACCCTTTCGACCAGCAATCGGGGGTCCGGCGCCAGCCGGTTGTCGTAGCGCTCATGCCACCCAACCCGTGTGAGTATGAGTTTCTGGACCAGGTCATGATCGCCGCCGGAGCCCCCCTGTCTCCGCACCGAACCAGCCGTGCGACGACGTTACGTGAGATGGCGATGCGGGTGCTCGAGACGATCGGAACACGCGTTCTTATTGTTGATGAGATTAACTCGGTACTGGGTGGTACTGCGCGTCAGCAGAGACTTTTTCTTCAGCTGCTCCGATTTCTCTCAAATTCTCTCAGGATCGGCTTTATTTGTGCCGGCACACCGGAAGCCAGGCAGGCGCTGATGTCCGACCCACAGCTGCGTTCTCGCTTTCTGGAGGTTGACCTCCCCGTCTGGTCCCCGAATTCGGAGCTGCAACAGTTTTTGAACCGGTTGGTGCAGACGTTGCCGCTACGTGAACCGTCTCCCATTGATAGCCCTGCGCTGCGCCGTTTCATCATTGAGCGGTCGGGCGGCGTCACCGAACATATGTGCCGCGCGTTCCGGCGCGCAGCCGTCCGGGCCATCCAGTCCGGTCATGAGTGTATTGACCTCGAAACGCTCATGACCCCTGACGTCTGGCGAGGGTCCGGTCGCCCGGCCGCCCCGGTGCTCCTCAGACGCTCTCCTCTAAGGACGGTCGACACTCCGTCCGTTCAATAAACAGATCGGCAAGGAACGCCCCCGGGTACAACCCTACGGCTGAGCAGAACGGGCACCGCCTCGTTACCCCCTTTCGGTATACGACATGAAGACGGCTTTAGCAGTCATCCCGCGTTTCAGATCCTGACGCTTACTCAAAGGACGATCAAAGGAGTTCTTCGCATGAATCGTATTGTCGCATGTCGTGTATTGCCTGTGCTGCTACTGCTCTGCCTCGGCGTGTCAGACGGTCGGGCACAGCCAGCCGGACAACCGGCTGTTGGAGGGCAGACGTCCGGGGCGCAAATTACGAACATCACGGCGCCGGGGAATCTGGAATCGACGGCGACGCTGGGTTGCATCACGCTCGACAGGGCTGCGGCGAAGAACAACCCTGTCGACCTCTTTCTAGCGGCCAGGGCCTGCATCAATGCTGGCTGCTTCGAAGCGGCTGCCCCCCTGTATGTCTTCGCCGTGCTCTATGGCCACTTCGACATGGATCGCGTTGCGGACGAGTCAGCCCATCAGGCGATCGGCGCGGTGCGAATGGAAATCTACGGAGACCTGTCGAAGACGCAGGAGACGGCGTTTAACGCACAACTCAAACTGACCGTTCACGATCCCAAGGCGCACGCTGCTTTCTGCACGGTGGCGTCCAGGATAGGACCCCCGGATTACTTTCCGCGCTACATGATACAGCACGGCATGGGCGCCTTTCTGGGGAAAGGCGGCGACAGACTGGTCAAGGAATTCAATCCCGCCGTGACCTGGAGCAAGCTCATGAAGGACCAGATGAAGTGTCCAGTATGAGCCCGGCGTGACATGGATCAAGTGTGTCGTCAGTTCGCGCGCGGCAGTTCCACGGTATTTACTTCCTCGACATCGCGCAGCTGTCAGTGTTCGCTAATTATGCGAAATTTCGCATAGACTATGTTTGCCCTCGCTGACGTTGAAACTCCGGTTCTACAAATCCGTCATGCCTTGGCGGACGATTTACACATCGGTTGCCCGGCGTTACAAAACCACTGAATTTTAGGCTCACGGTGCCCGGCACCCCACCGCTCAGGGATAAACGTGCGCTTCTCCAAAACGGAAAAGCAGCTTACCCCCTGAGCACTCTATCTGGTGAGGTGTCCCTACCGGAACGGCGGCTTCCGCCTCATGACGGATATGGGGCGCTCCCACTCACATCCCGATAGCGGACATAACTGCTTCAAAGTCTATCAGTCGGTTGATTCAGAAAGCGACACGGAGAAGTATTCAAAATGGAAAGAAATTGAAATCTTCAGGTCTCCTATTTCCAGATGGCTACTCTACCCAATTGTCCTTCTTCTAAATATTTAAGTATGATCGGAATCGACGACCAAATTATTTTCAGCATGTTGCAAAGTATGTATTCATATTACAAAGTATTTATGTGCATTTTAATTATGGAAGACAATAAATATGCAAGAACTCACGACAAGATATGAAACTGGAGAGAGACTTCGGGATGCAATCCTTACCGTGATGGCTGGTGGGCATCCGCGTATGTGTGTCGCTTTTCTTGGACCAAGCTGGGTAGAAGATCTGTTCAAAGGAGTTTTGCCGAAAAATGCTAAGGTAATCTGTGATTTGCGGATGGGAGCGACGGTTCGCGCGGCGCTTAAAGCTGGCGGTGCGCCGAACAATAAACGGTTACGACACCTTCCAGACCAAGAGATGCACGGAAAAATCTACTTGTCGGACAAAGGGGCGGTGGTGTGTTCCGCAAACGCCTCAAAAGCGGCGTTGTCTGGCTCGAACCGGATTGAGGATGGCATTTACGTGACGCCCGGTAGTGATATGTACCACGATATTTGCCAACAGTTCGCACTCCGCTTTAAGGTCGCAAAGCAGATCGACCAACCTGCCGTGGATCATGCGCCGCTGTTCGGCCCCGCAGGCCAATTACCGTCCGGTCTTACACTTATCAACGCCCTTCGCCAAAACGCTAGTGCATTTAAAGGTATTTACTTTGTATGCTCAACTGAGGTTGTAGATAAGGCGATCCGCGACGCAGCTGACCAGAAGCTGGCAGAAGAAGACAAGTATGTTTCTGAGGGAAACACTTCTTCCACCGCCCGGCATGAGCATTTCTCGAATTGGGGTATCCTTCCGGCAGAATGGCCAGCACTATTCTTTTCAGTCCACAGGGGGCCACGCGGTGGCATTCACCTCAGCAAAAATGATAGCTCGCGGTTTTTAGAAGGCGTTCAAGGAACTGATGGTAGAGAGATCGAAGACGTCTTCGTGTCACGTCGACTCGATTGGAATGCAATTGGTCCTGCGTTTGGCGACCTGCCGCGTCTTGCAAGTCTTCGTGATTGTCGAGACGAACTAAAAACCATCTTTCCGACGGAGGAATCTTTCAAATTTTACGAGGGTAAGATCCTCACAGGCGATAAATTCGTAGCCCATTTACCCAAAAATGAAGAGGAGTAGTGGGTTTTTGCGGCAATATATTGGGTAGACACGCCCAATTGAGATGGTTCTAGGAGTCCGCCAGTGCAAGACGCTGTTGAACGTGCAGCGCGTTGGTCAGACTACAGTGCGCAATTGCTGTCATGAACATTGACTGTACGAATGACAGCTTGTCTAACTTTCATGTCAAACAGCCGACCTTCCGCTCCCCCCCCCCCAGACCGCCCTTCAACCTGCGCTCTGGCGTCAGTTTGTATTCACGCAGATATTGACGAAAGGCTCCACCCGTACAGGGACGCGGAAATCTGGCTTGACATACCGCGGCGTCCTCCTCCGGTGCTTCTTACCCGGAACCGTCGCTGACAGCCTGATTGTCGGTTCGCTCGATACGCACTTCGGCAAAGGGAATGTCTTGCGCGAGAAAGACCTCTCCCTGCTTTGCAAGCTCAAGGCCGGCAAGGAAAGACCCTGCCACCGCACCCCGAAGCCGCAGCCGGTCGGATCCCCTGCCCCCTTCCTCGCTTTCGTCCCTGACTCTGGCTGCCAAATCCACAAGCGGCACACTCTGCGCCGCCTCCAGCAGGCGGATCAGCTGCTCCCGGGCTTCGGACAATGTCGGAAATGGCAGACGGGAAACCGAAAGAACCACTTCCTTCAGGGGCAGTTCTGGCCGCCCTTCGAAAACCAGAAGGCTGGCCCACAGGAAAGCCACCAGATCTCCTTCACTGGCCGGGCCAGCCCCATCCTGCCTCCCGGAGACGAACACGTCCCGACCCAGCTGCTGACGGCCTGACAGCCACGTTGCCAGCCCTCTGGCCTGTGCTTTCAGAGCGGCGACATCGCGGGGAGGTCGCTCCGTCGACTTTTTCCCGTCCTCTCCCCCTTGGTCCGGCGTCAAGGCCGCCAGATGACGCCGTGACCAGTTCCAGACCAGCGTGGCCACACAAACCAGCCATTCACCCTTCTCCGTCAGGGAGCGGGCATGGTCCGACAGCACAGCATCAAGCTGTGCCAGGGCGTCGGATGCCTCATCCAAGCCAGGATCGGGCGACCAGAATAGAGCCGGATCGTCAGAACGATGGAGCGACATCGAGCCGGAAAACCAGCGGGAACCACCGATCACGCAACGCTCCGACAGCCTGATGCGGAGAACCGCCGAGACTGAAAAAACTCCACCCCGCCACCGCATGGTCGGCCTGCAACTGCCTGCCCGCGTTCGGGCGCCGACGCTCCACCACCCGGCGCAGGGCAGCGACTGTGCCCCAGTGCGCTTTCAGCCAGGCCACAGCATCTGGCGTCCCCTCCCCGCTCTCAAGCAGGTCTGGCGGGACAGGCAGCAGCCGGTGTAGGTCCAGCGGGCAGGCCCACGCTTCCGCAGCCCGCGCCAGATCCGCTGCACGGGCGCGGACAACGCTGTCAGCCAGCTGACGCGCCAGCAGATGACAGCCTTGCACCGAAAGGCCGCGCTGCAAGGTGGGCCGGCGTCCCAGCAGAAGAAACAGATCCTCTTCCTGACGCGCAGGATCGAGGATCCATGGGATGACCCCGGGGCCACGGGCAGCAGTCCGGAAGGCCGACAGCACGTCGACCGGGCCATACACCGTCAGATGATGGCCGACCCAGCCATCGGGGTCGGATGCGAGCGCTTCTGCCGCTCCATGATCTTTTGGCGGACGACCCCGTTTGCCATGACGCGGGGTGGATTGACGAGGCGCACGGTCCTGCCGCGGCGGTAGATGGTCCCAGGGAAGATCCCCGGACGTCACAACCCCACCTTGCCCGCCGGACTGTCGCGCAGCCGCTTCTCGGTCTGGATGTAGCCGTGCGTCGTTCGCGGATCGCGGTGCCGGACATGCGCGCGAATATCCGCTTCCGGGACGTCAGCATAATAAGCCTCGGTGATGAAACCCGAGCGCAACCCATGCGGACTGAGGGCTGCCATTTCCTCGTGGGTGAAACCCGCAAGGGCCGCGCGGCGGCGAAGGATCTGTCGCACGGCGTCGGGATGCAGCGCACGGTCGCTGATCTGCCCTCCTGATTCGACTTTCCGAAACACGGGTCCGGCCTTGTGCCTGACCAGATCCCCCCAGGCCCTGAGCGCGTAAACAGGACAGGTGGCCGCGGTCTCGCCCGCAGGCAATCCGATCGTGACCCCCTGCCCCTCCTGGTCGGTCTTGCTTGCGGCAATGGTCAGGGCGAGCCCGTCGGGTGTCTTTTTCAGATCCTCCATACGCAGGGCCACGAGTTCAGACCGTCGCAGGGCCGCGGCAAAAGCCACCAGCAGCAGGGCCCGGTCCCGCACGCCGCTGACGTCGCCACCACAGGTGGCCACCAGCCTTCTGACAGTGTCCACGCGTAAGGCCCGCGCCTTGCGGGTTGGCCGCCTCAGCCGGCGCAATACGCCACGTAACGGCCCTTCAATGTCACGATGGCCCGCATCCCACGGGTGCCCGCCAAAACGGTGCGCCTTGGCGATGGCGGCAATCCGCCGCCGGATGGTTGCCGGCGCGAAGTCTTTCTCCAGACTGGCGATATAGGCCCCGACCGTCGCAGGCTGCGCCGGAAGTGCAATGAACCCCATCCGGTCGCACCACCCCAGAAAATGCTGCCAATCAGAGCGGTAGGCACGCAAGGTCGCATAGGCCGTAGCGTCTCTCGCCGCAGCGCGGGCCGCCTCCAGAGCCGCCTGCCCTGCCCTCGACGGCAGCCGGACACCCTCATCGCCTGGGATCGGTTCGGGGCAGTCGGGAGGAAGCTCATGCATCGTCATCAGTCATGATTCTGGCGGAAAAGCGCGTTCCCGGCAAGTTTGCAATTACATCACACGTGATAAGTGGTATTATCACGTCTGGTGGCTCCCGTTATCTTTTCTCCCAGTCAAATTTATGCCCGATTTTATTATAAACCGATTTATATCAATTGCTTACGAAGGTTTCATTCCGCCTCATAGGCTTTCTGAATCCAGCGACTTGCACTATCTATGGACAATTCGTGCTTTTTACAAACAGGGCACTCGCATGTATATTTTCTAACCATTTGATTTTATTTGAAATTATTTTCGCATTAATAACGAACTCTGACAGCCGTGTCCTGAGCGGGATCGTAGAGGTGGACCCCATTTTTCGGACAGGTGTCTAAGCTCTCATGACCGTCATTAGGGGAGTGCAGTTGCAAGAAGCCTACACCATGACTGGTGTCTGGTGTGACCAAAAACTGATAGTGGACCTGACGGGTGTGCCGCGAGCCGATCGACGACGATTGATCATGCTCTCATCCGCGGGTTGGCTACCGCATTTCCCATTTCCGTCGTGGGCCTTCCTCTCTCTATAGACGGGCGTCGGTCGAAACCTGCCCCAGCTTACAACGAGGATTACCCATCTTGCCTGGTCTTCGCGGCACGCCCGTCAGGTCCGATGACCGGGCGAAGGAAGCCGTGTCAGGTTGGTTGCACACGGCGACCGATATCCCAGATGAAGCCGACCAGCTCGCGCGCGATCGCCGTGATTACTTTCGGCAAGGCTTTACCGGATGCCGCTAAAGTTCGGTAGCGCTGGCACAAGCGAACTTGCGCCTTCCATGCAATTGCCCTGATTTCCTCTGGCAAGTCCTCGACACGCGCCCGATAACGGCGCTCCTCGCGTGCCGGCAGGCGGTATGACCAGGCTGCCTCAACCAGCATTGCGCGTGTTTCTCGGTTTCCGGTTTTTGTGATGGCGCCGCGACGGGTACGGGTGCCACTGGAAGCCTCTGATGGCACGAGACCAAGCCAGCCCATGAGTTGTTTGGGTGTTTCAAAACGGCTGAGGTCCCCGATTTCTGCAGCAAGCGTTATGGCCACGATGGGGCCGACACCGCGCAACGCCTGCAATGCCTTTACTACTGGCGCGAGTGACCAGCGCGGTAACGCCTCCATGAGTATGGTGTCCAGTCGATCGCAACGCTGCTGAGCTTCTTCAATGCGTCGGATGCTTTCACCCAAAATAAATTGCTGATGTGGTATTTCAAATGCCTGACTTCCCAGCCATCTCCAGTGCGCTTTTGTCCAGTTCGTACGACCGGTGAATTTACGCCCATGGCGCAACAGAAACCCCAGAAGCATCTGTCGGCTGGCAACAAGATCCTGTCTGACCTGGCGCCGACTGCGTACGAGGTCTCGCATAGCCTCGTGTGCCGGATCCGGGATCCAGATTGCCGTCAACTCACCCGATCGCAACAGTCGCGCCAACATTTCGGCGTCTCTCCTGTCCGTCTTCACCCTGTCGGCTGGCTTGCGCGGTATTACAGATGGGGCGATGACACTGCAGTCCATACCCATGCCCAGCAACTGGCGATGGATGCCGTACCCGCAGCCACCTGCCTCATAGCAAAAGTGGAGTGTCGCATCAGGCGTAGCCAGGCGCGACACCAGACGTCGTATGGCCTCGGGCGTGTTGAGAATTGTCCCGTGGAACCGGATTTCTCCCGATCGCCCATCGTCTGCAACAGCCACGGCAATCGTCTCTTTGTGGACATCCAGACCGATGAATTTTATCGTCGACATTGTCATTCTCCTCTCGTGACAAAGTGAGCTTACGCTCCTCCTGACCTCGGAAGGCGAGGCAAATGACGGTCATTGGGTCTATAATCCGACCTGAGAGAGGACGGGCTTTATGGGTAAGGTTACCCATCAGATAGACGCCGACTCTACCTGCCTCATGCCCTTCACATCCACTGTCAAACTGCGCCAAACAGTCATTTGTCCGTTGCAGGCCCTACGTCAGCCTCCACGATGGCAACACAGAGGATGCCGGGACGATACGGACCCTCGAACAGGTCCCCCAGAGCGTAGCGGGATTTCCAGGTGATCCGGCGTTGCAGAGCGTGCCAGGCGCGATCGTGCACGAGATGACAGCGCTGGCAGAGAGCACGCAGGTTGTGAAGTTGATTGTTGCGAGGATCGTGATCGAGATGTGCAGCAGCCAGAATCACCCGGGTTTCGTGCACCTTGATCAGTTCAACGAGATCCGGCCCTTCGGTTTCACGCCCTCTGGCGTCCCGCCAGTTTCCTGTGTCCTCATCGAACCAGCGGCCAGAGGACATCACCCGGACCCGCTGGCCATGCGGACTGCCGCAGACCTGACACCGTCCCTGCGCTCGTTCAAACCGCACGCGTCGGCTGATCTGTGGCCAGTCGGGAGGGTAAAGCCACCTGAGTTCCGGGCGGATAGGCACAACCTATGGTCCTAAAAAATGTCACCTTTCGTGCTCGTAGCATGGCGCGAAAAGAACCGCAGGAATGCGCCGAAATGATCGACTGCTTTCGCCTCATTCAAGACATTAAAAACACTGAGATGCGAACCGAAAAGTGGCCATTTGTCGTCCCGATTTCTGTTAGCGCTCAGCTTGCATGAGATTGTTTGGCATTCACTCTGCCAACATCATTTCCAGAGAACGAAAAACTCTTTCGTCCTCGCATTGTGTGACATTGAACCGCATGAAGGAGGAAGAAGACTGGCTCACACTGAAGACATTTCCTGGAGCATGGATGATTTTATCAGCCATGCTTCTCAGCGCAATCTCCGTTGAATCCTGTCCATCAGGCAGTCGGCTCCACAGATAGAAGCCGCCTTTCGGTTCAGTCCACGGCAGTATCCCCAGTGCCGCCAATTTGCGAATAACCGTCTTTCGGGATTTTTCCAGCCGCCGCTGGATCTCCAGCATGTGCTTGCGGTAGCTGCCGCCTTCCAGCACATCTGCGATTACTTCGGTGGTCACCGGACTGGGGCCACCGAAGGTGGTTGCCACCTGAAGGTCAATCAAACCCTCAATCAGATCCTTCCGGGCCGCGATGTAACCACATCTCACCGAAGCAGACAGGGTCTTTGAAAAGCTGCCAATGCGGATGACATGCTTCAGCCCGTCCATCACTGCCAAGCGGGGCGACGGCACCGTTTCAAAATCTGCAAAAATATCGTCTTCAACAATCAGAAGGCCTGACGCAGTGGCAGCGCTGAGCAGACGAAAAGCCGTCGGAGAAGACAGAGTTGCGCCAGTTGGATTGTGGAGGGCTGAGTTGGTAATGTAGAGGCGCGGTTTTTCCTGCAGGACGATCCGCTCGAAGGCTTCGGTGTCCGGGCCAGTTGCAGTGTATGGTACCCCGACAATCCGGATTTCGTGAGCCCGCAGCAGGGCCTGAAAATTGAAATAACAGGGATCATCGACAAGCACTGTGTCCCCGCGTCGCACCAGCAGGCGGCAGATCAGATCGACAGCCTGTGTGCCTGAGCCTGTCAGCAGAACCTGATCCGGACTGATATCGAGCCCTCGTTCGGCAAACTGGACAGTCAGGAGACGCCTTAAACGGAGCGCTCCTCTAGTGCTGCCATAGTCCGACAGGATGGTGTTCTCTCCACGTGCCACGGCTCTAAATGCTTTGCGAAGCGCTTCATCAGGCATCCAGCTTGTGGGAAGCCAGCCGCATCCCGGCTTCAGGACAGTTGGGTCTGTGTCCAGAGACTGACGCGACACCCAGAAGGGATCAATAGCCCGTGCTGCCAGGGTAGTAGCATTCGTCAACGACAGAGGAGGAGAGACACGCCCTGTAACATAAAAACCAGAGCCTTGCCGCGGCGCGATAACCCCCTCGGCGGCCAGACGATCGTAAGCCTGAGCGATAGTAGACGGTGAGGCCTGCATGGTTTTGGCAAACTGTCGGATAGACGGCAGGCGATCGCCAGGTACCAGAGCGCGCGTAGCAATGCGCTGCCTGATCGCCTCCATGATGGCGGAAGTGCGCGTCGGTTGGTGTGCCACTGCTAACCTCAAAGATTGTATGGAAGTTTTTACCAATACAGTTTTTTATAATTGTATTGAATTGTAGCTATCCTTGGCAATTCTTGCTCCGTAAATTCAGGCCAGAGTTCTGAGGGGCATGGTCCGCAAATGCGTTCCAATTCTCTCCATTACCCATTCTTTCAGAAAGGAAGGATCATGAGTCGCTTTCAGGTGACAGAAAAAATCATCGCGACGAAAGTCTCCAAGGGACTGGCCTGGACGGATGTCGCAACCCGCGTCGGCGCCAGCAAGGAATGGGTCACAGCCGCTTGTCTGGGCCAGATGACTTTCAGTCCGGAGCAGGCCATCGTCGTGGGGGAAATCTTCGACCTGACGGATGAAGAGGTAAAGTGGCTGTCGGTTGTCCCATCGAAAGGTACGCTGCCCACGGCCATCCCAACCGATCCGGTCCTCTACCGATTCTACGAAATGCTGAATGTGTATGGCAGCACGCTCAAAGCCCTCATTCACGAGGAGTTCGGAGACGGCATCATGAGCGCCATCGATTTCAGCATGGATATTCAGCGCGAGGCAAACCCCGCCGGAGACCGCGTGAAGATCACTCTGAACGGAAAATTCCTTCCTTACAAACAGTTCTGATCAACGCTTCAAAACCTTGGAAAAGACAGAGTCATGCATATCGCCATCCTCACCTTCGACGGCTACAATGAACTTGACTCACTCATTGCTCTCGGCGTGCTGAACCGGGTAAAGAAACCGGGCTGGCGTGTCTCAATTGCGTGTCCCACACCCCGTGTGACCTCCATGAACGGAGTGGTCATTGAAGCCCAGGCCTCTCTGGAAGAGGCCAGCAAGGCCGATGCCGTCCTGATCGGCAGCGGCATGCTGACCCGTGACGTCGTCGCCGATCCGAAGATCATGAGCCGCCTGAAACTCGATCCTGCTCGCCAACTGCTGGGCGCGCAGTGCTCTGGAACACTGGTTCTGGCAAAACTTGGTCTGCTGGATAACATCCCGGCCTGTACCGACCTGACAACCAAGCCCTGGGTTGTGGAAGCGGGAGTAAAGGTTCTGGAGCAGCCGTTCTTTGCCCGTGGCAACATCGCCACCGCCGGTGGCTGTCTGGCATCACACTACCTAGGGGTTTGGGTTATTGCCCGTCTCGAAGGTCGCGAGGCAGCGGAAAGCGCGCTGCACTATGTCGCTCCGGTTGGGGAAAAAGAACTCTATGTCACACGCGGTATGCAGCACATCACCCGCTACATGCAGACCGCAACATCAAGCGCTATCTGAAATCGATGGGCATCAATGTTCCATCCGATAACACGGCACGGTCAAACATGTCACTTTTCCACGGCCTTTCGGCTTTTCCAATTACCCCCGCCAACGAACATGGCGTGGTGGACATGGATGGTGTCATGCGCCTGACGGCGTATCTGTCGGCCAGTGACGTGGATTCCATTGGTTTGCTGGGGAGCACGGGGATATATGCCTATCTGAGCCGTACCGAGCGCTGTCGGACCGTTCGAGCAGCCGTCAAAGCGGTCGGAGGCAAAACTCCGCTTATCGTGGGGGTCGGCACGCTACGCACGGACGATGCCCAGAACCTTGCACGTGATGCCGCAGCCGCGGGCGCAGACGGGCTATTGATGGCCCCTGTGTCCTACACCGCTCTGACACAGGAAGAAGTCTACCAGCATTACAAAGCCGTGGCCGAGGTCACGTCCCTGCCGCTTTGCATCTACAACAACCCAAGTACGACCCATTTCAGTTTTAGTCACGAACAGCTTGAGCGGCTGGCGAACGTTCCCAACATCGCCGCCGTGAAAATGCCAGCCCCACCAGAAGGTGCTGTCGCACAGGAACTGACCAAGCTGCGATCCTGCTCGATTAGAAAACTCGCCATTGGCTATAGTGGAGACTGGATTGCGGCGGAAGCCTTGCTGGCCGGATGTGATGGATGGTTTAGCGTTCTTGGCGGCTTTTTGCCGAATCTGGCCAAGGCGCTGGTAGAGGCTGCCCGTAACAGTGATGCAGCCGATGTGGGCGCTTTTTCGCGAATTTGGAAGCCTGCGTATTGCGTATGCCGCCATCAACCTTCTGGGACTCTCAAGTGCTCAGCCTCCTCGACCTGTTCTGCCGCTAACGTCTAAAGATCAGCAACGGGTTGCAAATGCTCTGAAAGCATGCGCAGCAACCGAGTGCAAATGAAAACATCCATTTCTATACTAAACCAATCGAAAACAGATTGTCCACTCTCCCATGATCTGCCTGTCTGCTTAGTGCTACAAGGAGCAGACAGGCGGCAGCCGCCTACATGGCAGACATCCAAATGGTTGTGACGGTTGCCCGAAAGCCGACATCGCAGCGCGAAAGAAGCTGGGCCGGCCTCCGGCAGGCTGCCTTCGAGCGGTGATGCGCAAAAGCCTGACATTTGTCCAAAACGCAGCGGGTTCCGCCGATACCCAGAATCAGCAGTTCCGAGTTCCCTGCCTTGTGCTCACTTACCCGGTCAGCCCCGCCAAAACCCGTCCTTCCTGACCCGCGATGAGGCGTCCCGGACTAGGGATGACAAGAGATGCTGAACACGCATTTTGACTGTGTCAGTGTTCGCAATTCATGCGAATCCCGCGTTCCAAAATTCCTAGATGCCTTTTTGATCAAAGATCGTGCGAATTTTTGCAGATTAGGACGAATTGTGGCGTGCTAATAATAATTCCGCCATCCCGTCCAGCCGAGCCTTGTGTCGTTCCCAGTCTGGCATGACACGTTCCAGAAGTCCCCAGAATGCCGCGCCATGATTATGCTCCTTCAAATGACAAAGCTCATGCAGGATGACATAATCAATGCAATCTCTGGGAGCTTTCACCAGATGTGGGTTCAGCGTGATGGTGCCACCCGGCGAACAGTTGCCCCACTGAGTCTGCATCACCTGAAGCTTCAGAGCGGGGGACGTTGCCACCCACAGCGTTGTGGGAAGGAGGGCAGAGAGGCGGTTTCGAAACACCTCCTGTGCCCTCGTAAAATACCAGAGTTCCAATAGCTTCTGGATCCGCAGAGCGTGACGTTCCTGCACGGACACTTCCAGCCGCCCACGGAGCATCCGCACTGTCTCTGGCGCATTGGGCTGATAATGCACTTTCAGCAGATGCCGCCGCCCCAGATAGAAATGGCTTTCCCCGCTGACATAGGTGCGCGGTGTGGCATGCTCCTGCACCGCCCGGAAGTCCCGCAGCTTCTGCCAGATCCAGCGGGTTTTCTGGTGAAGCGCCTTGTCCAGATCAGCCTCTGTCGTGCCGTCTGGGACAGAAGCCTCCACACGCAGGTCCGGATGCACCTTGATCCGCAGGGTTGTGCCGGCGCGCGCTCGGGGAATCAGGTTCACGCGGATCTGCTCCCCTCCATAGGTCAGAATGCGAGAAGGGCTTTCTTCCATTTCAGCCGCGTAGGGTATCAGCAGGACCGGCTCGCATGATCTGGATGACCTGCTCGACAATCTCCTGCGCCTTGTCCACGCCAAAGCCTGTCTTCTGGCCCGTGCTGAACAGGAGAGGAAGCAGTTCTTTCCTGACCGTCTTTTCCATATCCGGGCGACTGAGCGAGTTCTCCCGCACGGCCTTGTCCACGATGCTGTCGATCTCGAACGCCAGATCAATCCAGCGCTGGTTCTCCTCGTCCGTCTGCTTATGGTTGAAGATGGCAGCCAGTGTTTTGAGGAATACACCATAATAGGCCTGGGCATGGCGATGCCCGTCAAAAACAGATGGAATGTTCTCCAGTTTGCGTTTCGCTACCTGTTCCTCAAATTCCTGAAACAGCATGAACTGCTTGAGGGGATGGTCGAACAGGCTCTCTGCCTCTTCAATCACCTTGCGCAGCAGGGCCGAGAAAGCCTCCTTCGCATAGGGATCATCCTGCATCTCGTGGTCGATCATTTTCGTCACACGGGTGCGGATCAGATCCGTCTCGTTGCGGGTTTTCTCCTCGCTCCAGTTTTCGGGTTCGTTGTCTTCGGGCTTCTGGCCCATCTTGCCAACAGCATAGAGCCCTTCGGACTCATGGATCTTCACACCCGCCACATGCCGGTCCAGCAGCTTTTTGACCTGCTCGGCATATTGGTCGAAGTCCACGGTTTCACCGGTATCCTGCAACACCATCTGACGCAGACTGCTCAGTTGCTTCAGCGTCTCCTTGTAGATGATGCGGTCTTTTTCCGTGAAGCTGGTGTCTTCAAAGAACGCCACAGATTGCAGAGCCACCTTCAGACAGGCGGCAAACTTCGTCAGCGCCTCATAGAAATCATCCCGGCGCTTGAGGTTCACGTCCACCATCTGGCCGTGCTCTTCCACCATGCGGGGCATGAGGACGGCGCGAAGCTGCTGGAGGTCGCTCCTGTTCTTCACGCCCTCAAAAATGGCCCACAGCGCTTTGTGCAGGGCAGGGAGTTCCCGGTATTCCGTGCTCATCTGGCTATACAGCCCGGCAATATCCTTCGGGTCATATCCGCCGACATTCTCGGCTGCCAGCTCGTCATACCGGGCCAGCGTGGTGTCCAGTTCCGCCAGAATGCCCCGGTAATCAATCAGCAGCCCATGCTTCTTCTGGTCATGCAGGCGGTTCACACGGGCAATGGCCTGCAACAGGTTGTGCTGCTTCAGCGGCTTGTCGATATAGAGCACCGCATTCTTCGGTTCATCAAAGCCGGTCAGCAGCTTATCGACCACAATGATCAGCCTGAGGTCCGGGTCTTTCTCGAAGCGCTCAATAACCCCGCGAGTGTAGTCATCCTCGCTCTGACTGCCGACATTCGCTTTCCACCAGTCCTGAATTTCCGGCTGCCTGCGCTCATCCACTTCCGTATGGCCCTCGCGTGTATCAGGCGGGCTCATGACGATAGCGCTCTCGAACAGACCGACCTCATCCAGATACTGCTTGTAGCGGATGGCGGAGAGCTTGCTGTCACAGGCCAGCATACCCTTGAGGCCGCTGTCGATGTTGCTGTCAAAATGCGTGGCCAGATCCATGGCGATCAGCCGGATGCGGTCATCCGCTTTGTAGACCTGATTGGCGCGGGCAAAGCGCTTCTTGAGGTCCGTGACCTGCTCTTCCGTCAGCCCCTGCGTGATGCGCTCGAACCAGGCATCAATGGCGCGGTCATTCACATCCAGATCGGGCTTACGTTCTTCATAGAGCAGAGGCGTCACCGTCTTGTCCGCTACAGCCTGCTGCATGGTGTAGGAATGGATGATCTTGCCAAAGCGACTGGTGGTCTCGCTGCCCTTGAGCAGGGGCGTGCCTGTAAAGGCGATGAAGGCGGCATTGGGGAGCGCATGCTTCATGCGGGCATGGTTCTCCCCGCCCTGACTGCGATGCCCTTCATCCACCAGCACGATGATGTCCGCGCTGTCATTATGACACTCGGGTAAAGTGGTCGCGGTGTGGAACTTGTTGATGAGCGAGAAGATGATGCGTTCCTGCCCATGCCCAATCTGCTGCGCCAGGCGGCGACCTGAGGTGGCCAGTGCCTCTTCCTTGTCCTTTTTGTCCGCCAGTTCGCCGCCCGTGGAGAAGGTCGTGCTCAACTGGCGTTCCAGATCCTTGCGGTCCGTCACCACCAGAATACGGCACTGTTTAAGGTCCTCATCCAGAATGAGCGCCCGACTGAGAAACACCATCGTAAACGACTTGCCGGACCCGGTGGTGTGCCAGACCACGCCACCCTCACGTCCGCCATCGCTGCGGCGGGACTTGATGCGCTCCAGCAGACGCTTGATACCAAAGACCTGCTGATAACGCGCGACGATCTTGCCTGCCTTGCGGTCGACCAGCGTGAAGAACCGCGCCATCTCCAGCAGGCGCTCGGGCGAGAGCAGGCCGATCAGCAGCCGGTCCTGAGCCGTGACATGCAGTGGACGGGAGGCCCAATCCTCGAACCATACCCGGTCAGAGGCCTTGCGTTCTGCAAACAGCGCGTCTTTCTGCGCCCCTGAAAGCGGTGCGTTCTTGAGCGCTTCCATCCGGCTTTCGGGAATGTCCTCTTCCTTCCAGCTGGCCCAGAATTTTTTGGGTGTGCCGCAGGTGCCATAGCGCCCGTCATGGCCGGTGATGGAGAGCAGAAGCTGGCTGTAGGCGAAAAGTTGAGGGATTTCATCCTTGTTCTGATTGCGGATGCTCTGGGAAATTCCGGCCTCAACCGTCGGGCCTTTGCCCGGCTGGCCATCAGGACGCTTGGCCTCGATCACGGCCAGCGGAATGCCGTTGACGAAACACACGATATCCGGCCTGCGCGTCTGTGTCAGATCCGTACGCAGGACGCTGAATTCTTCGGTAAAGGTAAAGCTGTTGTTTTCCGGGTTCTGCCAGTCGATGAGGGCGATGGTCGGGTTGGCCTTGCGTCCGTGGATGAACTCGGTAATGGCGATGCCGAACAGCAGATGCGTCGTCATCTTTTCATTGGCATCACGCAGGCCGGAGACGAAGTCCGGATGCGTGACGTGAGAGACAAGCCGCTCAATAGCCTGATCGGACAGACTGTGCTCCTGTCCTTCAAACGTAAAGCGACGTTTTTTCAGTTCTGCCCGCAGGAGGGTGTCCAGCACCACAGCGCTCTGCTTGCCGCCCCGCAAGGCCGGTGCTTCGGATGGGGGCAGAAACTGCCAGCCGAGTGTGCTGAGCAGGGCCAATGCGGGTAGTTTGGCGCTGTATTCTTCCTGAAATTTTGGGGCGGGAGCCATGGTTTTCAAATATCCTGCGAACTGAAATAACTTAATCGACCGTCACGCGGCGTTTGCCGGTGAGAAGCTGCTGCATCAGGGCTTTTTTCTCGGCACGCAGGCGGGAAAGGTCGGATTTAAGGGCTGTGATTTCTTCGTCTGCTGTGGTCAGAACAGCAGCGATGGCTTTTTGTTCAGGAAGGGGGGGTATATGCAGAATTTTCTTCCCGAGGTCAGAGATTTTTAATGCAGGTAAGCTGGTCCCAGAAGCAATTTTTGAAAAATCTATTTCGGTTAGAATATAAAAAAGATAATTGTCACAATATCCTTTTTTAGCCTTTGCGTAACCTAAATGCCCAACAATGAAAGTTTCAGATTTAATTTGAGCTCTTTGGTTTAGGAGGAGTGATGCGCCACTCTTCGTAAAAAGCGTAGCTCCATTTGGTGCTGGAGACATTCGATGGTCATTGATAGCTTGAACTGTGATCTTGTCTCTACTGCTTGGAGCCCAACGTCCCGTTGATGCCCCAAGATCTGAGACACGCAGAAAATCATGTCCAGTTTCTGAAAAATAATGTGCCTCTTGAGGGGCTGTATTACCTGTCCCAAGTTTAGAAATATCGGATAGCCGCAGGGTTTTCCACTCCCCCGTGAACCCCGGCAGGCGTTTTTTGCCTGTGAGGAGTTGCTGCATGAGGGCTTTTTTCTGCTGCTGGCTGTTGGCCAGAAGCTTCTCAGTCCCCTCAATCGCACGATCCCACGTCGAGAGGATCGCCGCGATCTTCTTCTGTTCGGGGAGAGGGGGGAGTGGAATCTCAACCTGTGATTTTCCATATTCTGAGTTGGTAAAAAGACAGAGGTAAGTAGGGATGATTTTTTGTATGTCAGGGCGAGCTATTACGATATCGATCGCATTGCAGCCAGCATATTGCGGAGTTACCACGCAAGCTGTGCCGGGATAGCCTGTACGAACGACCAGAACATCCCCAGTTTTCAACTCACTTTTTTTATTTTCATTGTGGCCTTTGTGAGAAAAATAGACCCAATCTGAGTTGTTGACCTGACCTTCTTTCACATTGGCTGAACGAAAAGCTTTAATACCTTCGCTTGCAGAGACGTAATATTGTGATGGTTTAATAACAACGCCCACAGAAACGGATCGACAGACTTCTGCAACAGATCGTTTTTTCCAATCTTCAGGAAGCATAACCGAGCTCCTTCAAATAGACGTCCATCTGCGCTTCCAGCTTTGCCAGTTCCGCCTTGATTTCCGCCCGTTCGGCCCGCACGGCGTTCAGGTCGATTTCCTCTTCTTCCTCAAACGTATCGACATAACGCGGAATGTTCAGGTTGTAGTCATTCTCTTTGATCGCGTCCGGTGTGGCGAGGTGGGCGTATTTGTCCACGTCCTTGCGGGCGCGGTAGGTGTCCACGATCTTCGTGATGTTCTCTTCGGTCAGCACGTTCTGGTTCTTGCCAGCTTTGAACTCTCGGCTGGCGTCAATGAACAGCACATCCTTCGTCTTGCGGTCCTTGCGGAAGATCAGAATGGCGGCTGGAATTCCCGTGCCGAAGAACAGCTTTTCCGGCAGGCCGATCACGGCATCAAGCAGGTTTTCCTCAATCAGCTTCTGGCGGATTTTGCCTTCCGAACTGCCCCGGAACAGCACGCCATGCGGCACCACAACCCCCATGCGGCCCGTGCGGTCTTTCAGCGTGGAAATCATGTGCAGGATAAAGGCGTAATCGCCCTTCGTCTTCGGCGGCACACCACGGGCGAAGCGGTGATGCACGTCCTGCTCCGCCTCATCATGTCCCCATTTGTCGAGACTGAAAGGCGGGTTGGCCGTCACCACGTCAAAGCGCATCAGGTGGTTTTTATCATCCAGCAGCTTGGGGTTGCGGATGGTGTCACCCCATTCAATGCGGTGATTGTCCTCGCCATGCAGGAACATGTTCATCTTGGCAAACGACCATGTGGAGCCAATGGCCTCCTGCCCATACAGGGCGTAATCCCTGCTGCCCTTGTGGTTCTGTGTCACCTGCCGACCGCACTTCATGAGCAGGGAGGCCGAGCCACAGGCCGGGTCACAGATGCTCTCACCCGGTTGCGGGTTCAGAATGCGGGCCAGCAGTTCACTGACTTCCGGCGGGGTGTAGAACTCTCCGGCTTTCTGCCCACCACTGGCGGCAAAGTTCTTGATCAGGAACTCATAGCCATTGCCGATCACGTCCAGATTACCCACGCGCGAGGGACGCAGGTTCAGGTCCGGCTTATGAAAATCTTCCAGAAGATGGCGCAGAATGGTGTTTTTCTGCTTCTCATCGCCCAGCCTGTCAGAGTTGAAGCTGATGTCCTGGAAGACGCTCTTGCCTGCGTCCTTCAGTTTGGTGCCGTTGGCTTCTTCAATGGCGTGCAGGGCTTTATCAATCCGCTCGCCGTTTCCGGGGGCGTTGCGCTCTTTATGGAGCGTATAGAAATCCGAGCCCTTGGGCAGAACAAAGCGTTCCTGCGCCATCATGGCCTCGATCAGGGCGGGGTTGTCGCCGTATTCCTTTTTATAGCTGTCATAATGGTCCTGCCACACATCGGAGATGTATTTCAGGAACAGCATGGTCAGCACGTAATCGCGGTAGGTGTCGGGGCTGACGGTGCCACGGAAGGTATCGCAGGCGCTCCACAGCGCCTTGTTGATGGTGTCCTGTGAAATCTGCTCGGTCACGAAAAAGCTCCTGAATCAAAGGCCGGATTTGAGACGGTCGGAAAAGAGGTCGTTGGCGATAGCGGTCATCGTGTCGCGATTACGGCGCGCAAGTTGCTCAAGCAATATGCGCTCCCGCGCCATCGCATGATCAAGTGCGACAATCGCTCGTTGCTGGACCATAGAGGGAAGCAACACCGGAGCGTCTTCCAGCATGGTACGGGCAATATTGCGCACCTGTGTGGAGCTTTGTGCGGTCTGCTCAAAGTGACGTACGCAGGGAGCCTGCCCAAGCCACCAGGCCAGCCACTCCGGGATGAGGTCCTGCCTCCCGGTTCGCAAAACGTAGAAATGAGGTGCCGCTACAGTGCGGTGCTGTTCGACGTATGTATCGACCACCACGCCATAGATCTGGCTGCCTCGGTTGGGAAAGAGAACATCACCCGCGCGCAGCCAGTTCGGAACTTTGCGCCCCGGAAGAACAGTCCGCACGCAGGTGTCCCAGGCGATGGTGCGGCTGGACGTGATATCACGCATCTGCACCACAACAGCATCGCCGTCCGTCCGCCCTTCAATGGCGCCGCGAAAGGGGTATCCGAGCGCGACACTGGCTACAGTGCTGATTAACATTTGCTATGCACCAATCTGCTTCGTGCACCACAATGATACGGCAGCGATGACGCGTCAAGGAAATTTTACACCAATGGAGATGGTGTAAAATAAAAGATTCTCTAAGTTCAACTGCAACGCCGATACAGGAGATCCAAAAATCGCTGCGCAGTCCTCATATTTCAAAGAGTTCGCTCATCGGGGTCTACTGCTTCTTTCGGCAATGTGAACGCAACCTCGGGTTTCTCCACGTTCTCACGGGACTTGCAGCGTCCCGCCATAATGCGACGCGTTTTTTTAGCGTCAGCTATTTTCTGCCTACGGACTCTTTCGTTTCGTCGCAGCCTCTCATTCTCTTCCGTATGCAAACGCTCTGCGGTGCTCTTGAGCGCCATGAATAAAGCAGATCCAAACTCAGGCGCCACTCGAAACAACGAACGGTTTTCTGCCTCATTCATTTGCCCGAGAAGCCAACGAAAATCTCGTCCCCAAACAGCGTCGCAGACGCCGAGAGCAGTATGTTCCTTTGCCCTGAAGAGGCCATCGTGTGGAAAGTACGCTAAACAACGTTTAGCATGAACAGTAGAAGAACGTCTGGGTAGCGTGATCTTGTCTGAGGGCAAGTCGCTGTTTCTTTGTTGAACAA
>NZ_JAAABN010000030.1 GCF_011516765.1 Acetobacter sicerae
CAGCCCCATTGCGGACACTGATTCCAGAATCGCCCGCAATGGCGTCCCGATGCCAACCGAAAGCAGCGACGCGCACGCCCCCTGCGCCGCCGTCACCGCATTGGAGACCAGTGTCGAAAATGATCGCAGTTGCAGGGTCATGTCAGAGAGTGAAACTCAGCGGCTGAACGGTTCCGGTTACGGCGTCCGTGTAGGTGATCGTGCAGTCGTAATTACCGATTGCATCACCAGTGACGGACGTGGAGACAGGCTGCGATTGGTCGACGCCATCCTCCTCAAGCATCTGCGCGGACACGACACCCTGGATTTCGGCAGCAGTGATCGACCGGCCAATAGCCTGAGGAAGTCCTGCGCCGTAATCGAGATGCCAGAGATAGGCGCCGGGATTGGTGAACAGCCGCCGCATGATCGACTGCTGGCTCTCGGTTGCGCCATCCACAACCGCGAGACCGCCAGATGCGTCGAGATCAAGATCGCTGCCGAATGTGTGCGAAAGGACGGACATCAGCTTTTCATTCTCGCGCCCACTTCATAGGCTTCGCGGCCATCGAATGAATTATGGACAAGAGCATTTTCATCCCAAAACGGATGACATGAACAGGCCGGTCCAAATGTGTGAGGACGATCATCATTCGTCGGAATGACTTCGCTGTATGGTACGTCGTCTGTCGGGGCAAAAGCTTCCCAAACAAGCAATCCGTTATTCATCACAATTATTCCGGCTTGCTCGTCGTGCTGTCGCCACCCTTTACGCCACCATGAACGTGACCGGTCAGCGAGATACCAGACGCGACAACATCCTTATCCGTCTCGACGGTTGCACCGGATATCGACAGCTTCCCGTCGCTGAACGTGAAGGACGATCCGCCGACCGTCAGCGCGATCGACCCATTCGTAATCGACAGAGCGGCATCGCCTGCACCCGCATGAAAAGCGTCGGCCATCAGATGATACCACGCTCCGTTTTCGTCAGCCTCACCGGCTGTCCGTCCATCTGTCGTTGTCGGCGGCGCACCGCATCCGGCACGGACGAGCCATTCTCCCGGTTGCGCGGGCTTGCCCGTTACTGGTGAAATCGGAGCCTGAACGATGTCATCATGCACATCAGCCGAGGCGACGAGGTGCTCGGGATCGCCCTCGATCGGTGTGACCTTGACGTGCTGGCCCATCGACGGCGGAGATCCTGACCGGAGCGCCCCGGACCTTGCGCCGACCAGATACGGCATCCACCCGCTTTCGATATCCTCTGGCTGCGATCGGACTTTAACCGCATGGTTAACCGGATCGACCGCAGAGACTATGCCGAAGCGTGGATGTGGAATAGTGTTCTTGATTGCCGACGCAACACGCTTGGCGACTTCCGAGATCAGGTCAGTCATATTCGCCACCCTCCTGATCCGATATGTCCCGCGTCCGCAGCGTGACGGTCTGTGTGTATCCGCCAGACCAGTCGAGCGATGACGTCACAGCGTCCACGTCCCGCGTGCCGTCCCATGTCGTGCCTGTGCCTGTAAGCGTGAAAAACTGCCTCGGCGCGAGATTGATCCGCCCCGGGATGGTCAGACTGATCGTGCGTTCGTGCGCAACGATCTGCCGGTAAAGCATTTCAGCCTTCGCTTCGAGCTGGTCCTGTTTCAGCCCCGGAAAGCGGAAACTGTGCAGCGTGCCGTTTTCGAGGCCGTTCTTTTTCGATCCACCGAGAGCAGACCAGTAAACTTCGGACTTGATTCGTTGCTTATTGTCCCACGAAAGACAATGAACGACGACGCCTTTTGCGGTCTGATAATCCCGCTCCATCGAGAGATCGACTGCCGCGATCTGCGCAAACCCTGATGCGCCCGCAGGCGTATATTTCAGCGAGTGAAACACTGCGTCGTTAGACGATGCCGATGGAAACGGCCTGCAAACGATCGTCTTGACGTCCGCATACAGGTCGCAGTTCACGCCATTCGCAACATAGCGCGCCAGATCAAACGCTGTCTGGAATCGCGTCTGCCCGTGCGATGATTGCCGTTTGTGTTCGATCTGCCAGAACTGGCCTTCCATACCGGCTGAGAACTGAACGTCGGGCGTCAACCCAGCCGCCGTGATGACCGCCTTCATCAGCTCCGGGCCGGTCAGGTTCAGCCACGCTTCCTGAACGCGCATGTCCATCAGCTTGGCGAGATAGTCGCGGCACTGGACCTGCACCTGTCCGCGATGAGGCTGAAGACTGACGTGATCGAGGATGCCAGCGAAAACCGTCGTCCATTGAGCGCCACCACTTTCGGCGTCCTGCAACTGCAACTGCACGTCGATATCCGGAAGCGCCTGCCCTGCAGCCGGGTCTGCCACATCAAACCAGTATGGCGGCATTGTCGTCGTCGGGTCGAACGAAAACGTCACATCCAGCGTGTCGCAACGAGCGTAGCGCGTGCTCTGGATATTGAACGTGACCACGCCGAAGCCGGTCTGCTCAAGCCCGTTCACGAGACACCGGCAGCGCGGCGTGGACCAGTCGCTACCCCTGCGCGCAGCCGTGACCGTGATGTTCGTGTCACTCACTCGGCAGGCCGTCCGTCAATGTGCTGTCGGCAATCGGAATTTTGAGAGGTATCGGGGTTGGGAACGGTAAAAGCGACGAGTCAGCCAGACCGTTGAGTTGCGCCAGTCGCCACCACTGCGTTGCGTCGCCCAACTGAGCAGCCGCGACGTGGAACAGAGACCTGTCAGTGGCCGTGACGTGGATTGTGGTCATGTCAGTGGCCCATGCAGGCGCGGAGTAAATCAACCGCGCCTCCTCCATGAACCGCATAAGCCGCCGCAGCCACAATCCCCGACAGCCAGATCAGAATAAATCGCCAAGCTGGAAGCGGTGTCATAGCAGGATCTCAAGAACCCCGAGGACAAGGGGCGTGAAACTGAGGACGAGCAGAGAAACGCCTACGCAGAGACGGAGCCATTTGGTCATCACTATATCGCACTCTAACCGCAGACCGTCTTTTCCGCTGTACATGCTCAGCCGTTCCCTGATATACTGCTTCAAGGTTCATTCCTGCTGGTGTCAGGGGTGGATACAAGAAACCCCCGCGCTGCTGGAACAGCCGGGGGTTTCGTTATTTCAGGACAATGCGCGGTTCACGGTTGTATCAGTCGCCGCCCCGAGGTTCACAGACGCCCGGTTCACGGACGAAAGCGCGTCAGCGGCGCTGGTCGAAATGTTCGCGTTCTGAAGCGCGGCAGTGAGGCCGGAACCGCTGGTCAGACTGATATGCTCAAGGTTATCACCCGCCTGCGATAGTGTGTCAGAGAGACCCGATCCGGTTTCGTAGAGAGACTGACCCATCGTTGCGACTGACGACGGAGCAGACGACAGATTTGTCGCCGCGTTCGACAGGCTGGTGACAGCGCTCAGGCGGCTCGTGATCGAACCCATAACAGAACCAGCGCCCACCAGATTGGCGAGTGGCGTGATCTGCCCCGCTACCGTCCCGATCTGACCGACCGTGTTTTCCACCGCGCTGGCGACGCTGGACACCGTATCCGTGGCAGTCGTGACGGCAGCAGCGGCATCAGAGCCGATCAGGGATGAAAGAAACGACGACGATGTGCTGCTGGACGATGTGGCTTCCGGGCCGCGTTGCAGGATCAGAGTGTACGGGCAGACGGCACCTTTTAGGGTAAAGCTGTAGCGGAACTCCGCGATTTTGACTTTGACTGCGAGGCCAGCCGCAGAGAACGTGATAGCCTTCCCGGCCCTTCGCATGTTGGCAATAGCCTCAGCCCGCGCCTGCGCATTCGGGCCGATGAAGCGACCTGTAAGCGGCAGCTGCCCCGGGTCATTGCCAAGCGCCTGAATGTTCAGGGCGCCTCCGATCATAAACTGAACGACAAGCTGCTGCTTCCCGCCGATCTCCAGCGCGTCCGGCACTTCCATGCCGGTCAACGTCACAGAGCCCAGCACGACAGGCGCACTACTCCCCAACCTTCCAATCGAGCCGATAGCGGCCTCAATGGAGGTGAGAGACATTCATATTTTCCGGAGATGGCAGTTTCGACGCACGAAACCCAAACTAAACGATCAATCGCATAACTGCGGGCAGACCGTCAAGCGCAATCAGTGCAGCGGCACAAACACCCCACCCTGCTTCGGGGCTGCTGATGAGCGGGGCACATACGGCCAATGCTGCGGATTGGTTTCCGGACTCTCGGCCATCGCCTGCAATTCCGGGTCGGAGCGCAGGTCAGCCGGGAGCAATCTACCGCCCATCGGATCGATGCCCATGTTGGACGTGTGAATATCCGCATACCGCGCGCACCGGCTCATGGCCCCGTCGAAATCCCACCCCTCGATCTTCATCGCGCGTCGCACACATGATGCGTCGGAGCCCGAGATTCCGCGTGGCCCGAGGCCGCAGGATGCGAGAAGCGGGATGCAGACTGCGAGGATGAGAAGGTGTCGGTCCATATGGTAATTTTGCAGGCGTGGAGATGCAACGTCAATGCGCCAGCGCTGCTCCCGGATACTGCGGCATCGCCAGACCGTCAGCGCCAGAGCTGGTGGAGCGAAGCTGCTGCATTGCTGACCGATACTGCGCCGTGAAGTTCACCTCCCCGATCCGTTTGCCGTCCAGAACAACCGGGGCCGGCGTAATGGTGACGTGGGTTTGGTGAGCGTTGCCGGATGAAATCCCCCCTGATGGGCGGGCGTTACCAACTGGCATATTGTCGATGATGTTATCGAAATAGCTTCTGTAGCCGTCCCTTTTGTTCTTCTCATCAGCCGCGCTCGCATGATGATGAAACATCTGGAAGGGATCGGCATGATCTTTCCATGTCACCTTTGATCCGTCTGCGCCAAGGCTGGAACCTGCCTGCCAGAATTTGACCGCTCCATATAAAACCAACAAGGCCGCCCCTACCGCCGTCAATCCGACGCCAAGCGCTGACATTGTGCCGATCACGCCTGCCGCCTCGATACCTGCTATTGCGCCCCCCAGGCCTCGGGCTCCGACTGCCAAAAGACCGATCCCTTTCGCCAACGGGCCGAGCGCCATACCAGCTACCGCAGCAGCCCCCGACACAGCAGTGACAGCCGAAACCCCAGCTGCAAAGCGGATGAGATTTTTTGCTGCGTCAGGATGCTTCTCGGCCTGTCGGGTAAGGGAGTCGATACCCTCCCCCAGAGCCTTCAGAATATGAGCACCATCTTGTGCTGCAGGCAGACCAATCGTCTGCATGAACGAGGCCCATGATTTCTTCAGATTATCGAGTTGCTGCTGATAGTTTCCTTGGTTCGCATCATAAGCCGCATCAACGCCAGCAGCCTGCTTCATCAGGTTTTGGTCACGCGCTACGCTGGTGAGCTGCTGGACGATCAGAGCTCCAAACCGCCTCGCTGTTTCTGTTGGAAGAGCTTTGTAGATCTCGTCTCGGACATAAGCGTCAAAAGTCTCAGTATTTCCGGGATGCGAAGCGACATTCTTTTCGTAATCCGAGTGAAGTCTTGGGCTGACAAAATCACGGAGCCACGGGAATATGCCCTTCGAGGGATCGTTGAGAACATCAGACCCAGCCAGAGCGCCTCGAGAAAGAATAACGCGGCCATCCTGGCCAAATCTGTAGCCCTGAGCAGCCAAGTCGCGCCTGTCCTGCTTGGATAGGTGTTCAGGTAAATGTAGCGCTTTCCTTTCCGCTTCCGTGAGAACATGCACACCTCCGATAACGCCAAGACGCTCAAGTTCTTCCGCATTGCGTTGCGGCATGATACCGCCGTAAAAAGCACGCGACATAGCTGTTGCGGCTGTGCCCGCGCGGAAGCCACCCATTTCAATCATGGGCGTCATCATCATGCCCCAGAACGCTTCTGGATCCATTCCTCGCGCCGTGACAGATGCCATTGACATGACGTTTTTCAGATCGCGTGGAGTAATGGTTCCAACTGATGCCTGAAGAACCTTGACGGCAGCGTCAACGTAGCGACTGAAGCGCGCGTCGTCGAATACACCATCGGCTTTTTTAAAAAGAGCGCCATGCTGAGCGATGGAACCATCTTCGTTAAACCTCGCCCCACCCTGCTGCTCGACGGCCCGGAATATCTCCTTCGAGCCTTCGTCGCCGTACAGCGAACGAACCTTCAGAAACGAAGGCAGGACCGCGTTGATTTCACCATAGTCATGACCGTTTTTCCCGGCACCAATAATGCTTCTGAGTTCAAGGATGGATTTAATTCTGTCGGTAACATCCGGGCCACGCACCTCGGACATTGACTGATAGGCCCGCTTTGTTTCCTGAATGATTTCAAGATGGGTCATCCCGGCTTTTGCCATAGCCGTCTGCTGGTCTTGCAGCTTGGACCCAGCTTTCGCCAGTGCGTTAAGTCCTTCAAGGGCTTTTGTGCCGCCCCAGACTGCGAAGACACCTACAGCAGCAAGCCGGAGTTTGTTCAGATTCCCCTCAACGTCTTTGACAGCGACGTTCAGCCCAAGGAATTTCGATGCAAGAGCTGAAACAACAGCGCTGGCATTGTCCTTCATCCCGATGGATACGCCAATTTTGTAGATGTCAGCCATTACGTTGTGCTACCTGTGCTGTGTGAAATACGAAACAGATGAAGAATTTGACGATGGCGGCACTCCCATGTGGAGAGCGCGTCAGGCAGAGTTGCGCCGCAGCCATATTCGTCAGCAGGTGACGATAAATGTTCCGCAGAAACGAAGGCCCAAAACATTCAAAGAGGCGCGTGCAATGATGACACCAGTGGAGCGGTTTGCCGTTTTCTTTCTGGGCTTACCGATCCTGTATTTTGGCTTTTTTGCCATGCTTATTTTTGGTTTCTTCGGCTACTGCATTGTCCATGATTGGATTTTTGGGCCACCGACGGATGAAGAGTGGACAAAGGCAGCTCTGAGCGCGTGGTTTGGAGAATAAAAAAAGGCCACCCGGTTGGATGGCCTGTTACACGTTAAAAGTTTCAGAAATTACGCCGGAGACAGCGCCTTCCGCTTTGCGCGCTCATTCCCATAAATCCGGTCCGCTCGCTCTTTCTGCTCGGGGAACATGCGGAACACTTCTTCCCTCGCCCGGCTGAGCAGCGGGTGCGTCGTTACCGCCCCGTAGATCGCGCCGAACAGGAGGGCGAGCTGTTCCGGCAGGATCACCCGGCCCATCGCCACGATCTTGCGGATGTTCCACAGAAGAAGCTGGTCGGTCCGGCAGAGTTGCTCGCGCCCCTCGACCTCCACCAGCGCGCTCATGACGCTGGCTCCGGGGCTGGAACGAAAGGGACGGCTGCGTCCTTCTTCATCAGATGTGCGTATTCTGGCGCAATATTCGCTGCCGGGATCAGCTTCGCCAGCTTCACCAAGCCCTCACCCGTGATCCGAACCTGCTCGGAAATCTTGTCTGTTCCGTCTTCCTGCCTGAGAACCGTAGTCTTGTGAGTCAGATAGGCCACCGGCTTCACGCGCTTTTCGTATCCGAGCCAGTTCTTGCCGCCCTTCAGCTTGAGCCAGTCAAACAGAAACCTCGGACCAAGCTGGAGAACCTTCGCCGCCTCTGTAACTGTGAGCGAGCCTTCAGCTAGCGAGATGCGGGAGAGCGCCAGAGACTGCTCGGCCACCTGTGGCTCCAGTTCCTCGACACGAGCCTGCGCCGCTGCACGGGCCGCTTCGATCTGGTCTTTCTCAGCAGCGAGACGGCCCGCTTCCAGAAGTGCCGCCGCGTAGGTCTGCGGAATGGCCGGCTGGGCCTCTCCCCGTTCGTAGGCGTCGAAACGCTCGATGATCTCAATCGTGATATCGGTCGCGGTCGCCGTTTCAGACTTGGCCGTGATGAAGATCGCCTGCTTGCGGTTGAGGTAATATTCCGTCGCGTTGCCGCCGTTTATGACCCGCGCCACGGTGGCGCGGGTTCCGAGTTTGTCCAATTCAGGCAGGTAACGCTTGACGATCTTACGAATATCTCGCGGTTGCGCGAACCCAAGACGAACCGCCAAATCAGTATCAAGGATGCGTAGTTCGCCGTCATACATTTCGGGCGTAATGAGAGTCGTGATATTGGTGTTATCAGCCATTTCCGAAGCTCCTCTTCGGGGTTGGTTAGGGGCGCTTGCGAGGTACGAACTCGCTTGCGTCCCGATATTTATGACGCTATAAAATATCCATGTCAACACTTTCTAGCGCCAAAAAGAAAACAGGACGCCCTAAGGTCGATAGTGAGGCTGTCAATGTCCGCATTGAACGCGAGGGGCTAAGTGCGCTTGATGAGTGGCGCAGCGCCCAACCTGACGATCCATCGCGCCCTGAAGCTATCCGCCGCCTGATCCAGATTGGGCTGAAGGCGGAAGAAACGCGCACATAGCAGGAGCGCCATCGTCATCAGGGACCGGGATGCAATTGATCGTGACGTACGGTCTTTTTAGGGTTGTCACTTCGCCGGGGATTACGGCGGGATGTTTAGTTGTGTCGCGCATGATACCGAGGTGGTCTGCGAAGTCAGCCTTCTCTACAGCCGCATCTCTGTCAGAATTCCATATCTCGGCAAAATCTACGACGTTAGAATAGAACATCATGCTATTCACTGGGTCGGAGCGACCGCCAAACAACAGAGCAGATGCAACCTTTCCGTGCTTCGATAATTTAAACAGCATTGCGGCTTGATAATGTGGGTTGCCTTTTACGGCCCCCAGCTCACGCAACCCCTTCAATGAATATTTGAATGATTGATCATAGAAATCACACTTAATGACAGATAAGTCTTTGGTGCATTTCTTTATTGTCGCTTTGTGTGGCGTATTCTTATCATTGTCTGCGGTGTCATCGTCCAGCCTGCGATTATACGCATCACGTAACTGTTCAAATGTCTCCCGGAAAACCGGCACACCTTCATCTTGCGGAAAATCTGGTGGCTCGACCGCCTTGCGTTCCGCGTCGCTGGCCTGCTTCCATGCTTCGGTCGTCCCACTATCTGACGCCGCAGCAGGATGTGGCGCTGGTGGACTGTCTGAAGACCCGTCAAGCAACAAAGTGAACGCACCCAACGCGAGACCGCCGCCCACAATGGCAGCCATCACTGGCTTAATCTTTCCTGTCACGCCACCCTCCTGATTCCATTTCCAGAAGGTTAATGCAGCAACTAATCCCCCTCAACAATCGGGAGCGCACCGCCATGCACACCAACACCCGTCAAACGCCCGACAAACGTGCTTCCGATCTCCTTCACCACGTCGTCCTCCTTCCGGATCAGAGCGCCAGCCAGAACGGTGCGCGGTGGCTGCTTGACCGTGCCGAGTTCGAAATACACAAGCTTGTCGTCATCTGACCCGATCGTCGCTTCGTGGTCATGCACGGTTGTCTCGATACTGTCCCGCATCTCGCCGGAGCGAAGGCCGGGGTCGTTTTCAGTGAAGCCGCGCCGTAACCGATCCTCCTTCGTGCTGTCGGCCAGCTCAGCCCACGCCGGGAACCCGCCGATCTCGCCCTGATAGTGGCCAATCTCCGACTTGGCCTCGGCCTGCACGATCTTCGCCGCCTTGGTGAGTGCGTGATGCGTGGCCTCGTCAGCCTTCAATGTCATCTCACCCAGTAAGGCGGCAAAACCAGCAATCGTAAATTCCTGGCTCAATCCTGCTGCTCCCATTGCATGATATGCCAGTTGAACTTACCGCCCTCCATCTCGGAAAAGGCGATTGCATAAGCCATTGTTTCGGCGTTGCTTAGTTCGTTCATGGCAAGGTCGTAAGGGATACCGTTCTTTACGAGCCAGAGACGATCCCGGATTCCTCTGGCGATGAAGACTTTTTTGCTTCTTGTTCAGTCTTTTTCTGCTTCGCCATCAACCAATCGAGGGCGGCAGACGCAGCGTCAGCATCAACCTGATCCCAAAGGTTATCGAGATCAGCGACCGATCTCACATCCTGCGGAACAGGAACCCCAGCGATAGATACCACGGACGCGCGCGCCATTGTGGCGCTTGTCCACATATTCTCACCGAAGGCGTCACCAGCCATGCGGGCAATACGAGCCATGCGGCTACCTACTACTTCCCGGACAGCAATCTCACGCCCCTTGGAATCTTTTACTGTTTCTTCGTTGCTCATGAAATTTTCACCCTCTGCGATGCTGTGAAATTCACACCCTGCGTGACGATATTGTCGTTCTGCCACGAACCGGCGTTATTCAGTGTGATGGCCACATCCGTGTATTCCCACGTCGTCGTACTGCCGTCGGTCTCGTCTGCGTAGAAATAGATCGTGCCGCTCGTGATCGTCGCCGCTGACCAGAACGCCGCTTCAGAACTGGCAATCAGGTTGTCCAGCTTGGCGCTGTCACGCTGCACCTGAAACGACCCCGACCAGCCGTTCGGAACCTCGAATGTTTTCGGCTTGTCGTTCAGGGGCGTCGACTTGAGAGCCGTCGTGACCTGCTGCGACTGAAACTGCGTGATCGTTGGCAGATCGACACGCGACCCGTTCCAGATCAGGACCATTCGGCCATTCCGGCCGATATTGAACGGATTATTCGCCATTTACTGGCTCCATGTGTGGGATGGTTTGATGAGGCAGATTCATCTCGTTCAATGGATTGCCTTGATGAGCTGAGAGACGCTGACGATTACTGCTGAAATGCCGAATAATAGGATCGTCACAGAGATCGATACGGTCATAATTCTTGGAAACGGCCCTTCGTAATCCATGCTCGGACCCCATTTAAAACTGTACAGCCGTAACCGTCCCTTGGTATAAGGGGGCATGTCGTCCTCTTGGTTCGGAAGGGGATGAGCAAGAAACCCCTGCTGGCGGCTACCAGCGGGGGTTTCGCTTATCTGGCGTCAGGAGTTGCTGACAGTGATGGTCACGCCAGCGCCACCCTGCATGTTGATGTAGAAGAAGCGCACGATGCCCATATATTGAACCGCCACATCCGCCTGTAGGTAGCCGATTGCAGTTCGTGACTGCGGGTTGTTCGACGTGTCGCAGATCGCAGAATACGGAACCGTTGTGCCGGTGTTGTCGAGGTATCCTGCGCCCCGCATGTCTGACAGGAGGCCGAGGATCGAGGCCCGCACATCGCCGAAAAGCGTGTTGTTGATGGGCTGCCCGACATACGCGCCCATGCCGGCGGCCAGAGATTCCGCAATGTAGTTCGTCAGGCGCGTGTATTCGTCGCCCCACGTCAGATCGTTCAGAGATGTGTTGTAACCACCGCGAACAGCCCAATAGCTGCCGCCCGGCGCGGGATTGCACACCACGTCGATGCCTGCCGTGAACAACTCGGCCAGTTCCGCGTTGGAGTAGGTTTTCGACGAACCTGCGGAGACAAGACCCGCCTTCTGGCTCCCGACAATTCCGGTGATCTGCTTGTTCAGGCTGGAATCGCTCGGGGCAAGCGTGGCTAGTTTCCCGGCGACGAACGACTGCGGAGAGACCATGACGGTCCCGAGCGTGTCATCGCTGAAATACAGCCAGTCACCGAACATCATTTTCAGACCGTAGGATTTGTATCCTGCGCTGGCAGACAGGGCGATGGCGTTGGCGATCGTGTCTCCGCTCGGCCCTGTGGCGATCATGTAGACGCCCTCGCTCATGCCGAATGCGCCGATGACGCTCGCCTGCGTCGTATCCGTCAGGCCGTGTATGAACCCGAGAGCGCATCCCTGATTGCGGAGCGCATACATGCCGGTTCGTGCATCGGTGTCATCCGACCCGACGAATTGCGCTGTCGTCGGAGCGCCGCCATTCGTGCCGCCTGAGAGCGTAACAGATCCAGCTGCAAGAACGGGCGTTGTGGCTGGGAGCATAACTGCGATCACGGCAGACCCGTCAGCCGAAACAGCCGTCTTCAGCGCTTCCCAGTTTGCCCCCGTGTAGGCCCGGCTGCCGAGAACAGCGTGAGACGTGACGAGTTGCCAGTTGGTTGATGACCCGACCTGCGAGAGCGCAACCGTCAGAGCATTGCCGGACGTGCCGGTGCAGGCAGCCGTGAATGTGACGCCTGACAGCGTGCCGGTAGCGGCAGTGTCAGTGCCATCCGTCACGCGGACGCAGCGGAAATCGCTCGTCCCCTGAAGCTGCGCGACCGAGACAGCAACGCCCATATCTGTAGCGCCGGGCTGCTTCTCGCCGAACGCCGACCGGTAGCCTGCAATGTCTGACAGGGCCGTCGGGGTGTTGACCGGCCCCCACGATGCAGTTCCGATAATTCCGATGCGCTGCGTGCTGACGCCGTTGAGTGCGACCTGCGCCGGCTGCTGGATCGAGACGAACAACTGCGGAACAATCTGCCCCGTCTGCTGGACCTGCCCGGCCTGATAGATGAGAGCCATAATCAGCCTTTCACACGAACAGTGAATGTGTCGAGATTGCCACGCTTACGGGCCGCTTCAGCGTCGCTGGCGGACAGTTCAGCGCCGACCTCGTGGCCGTAGCCGGGTTTGGTCACGCGGTATGCGTAGGCAGGAGGAGATGCGCGCACAGGCGCAGGCGTGACGGCAGGAGCCGACGCCGGGGCTTCATCAGTCATGATGGTTCTCGTTTTTGAGGGATTGTCAGGCCGGGTTGAGGGGCCAGTCAGAGAGGCTGATCGACACATCGCCGGGCGTATCGACGTTCAGGATCGTAAACAGAACCTGAGTCGCGGTGTCGGTCTGGAGCGTGTCGAATGTGCAGCGGAATTTCAGATCGCGACGCCAGATGTTCTGCGTCATCATCGTGTCAACGTCGTATGAGCCCGCGCTTTCCACGAGGATCATTGAACCGTCCGGCGCGGGGAAAAACGGATCGCCAGACAGGCCGGCGTCAATCGCAAACCCGAGATCGTCACGGGCTGACCAAGTGCCGGTCCAGATCGACACATTGAACATCTGCTGCTGGCGGCGCGTCACTCTGGCTATGTCGGCATGGCCGCCGACCGCCCCACGCAATGCAGTCGCGCTTGGGATCCTGAGCGTCCCACCGGATGAAGATGCCCCCGGAACCAGCGTCGCCAGAGCAGCGGCAACGCTGGCGGGCGTATCGGTGGCCGTCACCACATGGCCGACGACAGACCGCGCATGAAGTGCGCCTGTGCCGTCAGGGGTGATGTGCAGACCGACAATGCCGGATGCTTGGCCGCTCGATGGGAAAACAACTGTGGCTGTGTTGCCTACCGTCTGGATCGAGACTGTCGCGGGAACCAGCGACGTTTCGCGCCACGGCATGCCGAGTTCACACGCGATCGACTTGAAAGCACCGGACAGAGCCGTGACAAACACGTAATCGACGCCTAACGCCAGACTGCACGATCCGGTGTAATCCTCGTTGGTGATCCACCCGCGCCGGATGATCGTCCTGCGTCCGGTCAGAGACGCCGCACTGTCCCCATTTGGATAGACGATCGCATCGACGGCCCGTGTCAGAGCGGTGGAGACGCCAGCAATATCCGTCATATCTGGTTCACAGTCATCAGGCACTCAGACCCGTATTGCGAGGTCGTTGCGCCGGAAATCGTGTAGCTGCGACCGTGCTGGTCTGTGAGCCGCATGTAGGGCAGCGGAATATAGCCGGGGATCAATGGCAGGAGCAGAACATATTCCGATGCGCGGACCGTCCCTGAAACGCCTGACGCTCCATTCAGCCCCCGCTTCGGTGGCCCGATGTAGGCCGGCCAGTTGATAGCGACGGTGTTATCACCTGTTCCGTTGGACACATTGGACGAGGCGGAAATCCCGTACGGATCTTGCAATCCCGCGAGAAAGCATGTGCCGCCGCCGATCGTCCCATCGTCGCCAACCGTTCCCGATCCGGACTGCGCAGTTTCCTGCAATGTGACAACCGCATTTGTCAGAATGCACGAGGCCGGACGCCACGGTTCGATGCGCTCGACAAAATAGATTCCATCCGCGTTGACGATCAGATCGCCGGGCAGAATGTCGTCCGTGTCGAACAGTCCGAAAACCTGCGGCTTGTCCTGCAACGGCGGCTTCTGAAACGAGAATGCTGCATCTGAGGCAAACGTCGCCATGATCGGCACGACAGCGCCTTTGAGTGGGTCGGCAACCGATACAGGGCGAACCAGTTGCGACGGCAGGCCAACCTTGCGTGCAGCACGACCGTAGCCACGCGCGACGAGGTTTTGCAGACGGTCGGAGTTCATGAATGATCCGAAAACACCCACGACGAGGAGGCTAAATCGAACGACGCAGACCGGACGCTTCCGCCGCAGTCTTTATGATATTCTGCGCATATTTTTGCGGCATCCACAGCAGTGGCGCCGTGGAACAGGGCTCCGTAAGCCAATTCGCACGCTGCCCCAATGGCTCTCGGCTTTGACGGATCCAGTTCTTGCATGCCGCCGTCTTCGAGTAGGATCAGCCTCCTGTCTGCGCCAAGAAATACGAGAGCGGAGTAGCCTGACCCACCTGCCTGCGGAATCGCGCCTTCATCAGCAGCCTCAATCCACCGAAGAATTGCAGATAGAGCAGCCACATCACCAGAAAAGCCGACGGCATTATGTCCTTTGGCGTAGATTTTCGGCCTATATCCGGTCTTCACTCCGTAGCCAGTCGCCATCATCGTGTCGGATGCCAAAACCCCATCACGCCATGCGACAATCGTCATTTACTTTTCCTCGCCTGCGCCCGGTTCAGAGAGACAATCTGCCGGTCAATCGCTTTGGCCTGCGGGGTCTTTTTGAATGACCCTACGGTCATGCCGACGATCTTCGCATTGGCGGCGTCCTCGCGCTTGTCCTGAATGGACTTTACGTAAGCGTCGAGCGTTGTGGGCTTGCGGGCCATCACTTGCCTTTCTTGATGATTCGATTGGCCTTGGCGTCAATCTTCGCCTTTGAAGACTTCGACAGCTTCCCCGTGATGACCATCTGCGTGGCGCGGGCTTTGGCGTTTACCGCATGGGCCTTGTTTGGCATGGGGAAGCGCCGAGACCCCGGCAGGCCGAACGCTGATTTCGGCAGGCTATTCCGTCGCGCTGTCGTCAGTTTCGCCATCATGCGGCTCCTGATTTTTCGCCTCTACGGGGGATTCCGGTTCAACCGGATCAAGTTGCGGCTCCCCGATATGGCTTGTCCGCGCACCCGGTCCGGATCGCATCGCGCTCTCGCCCGCGCTCAAAGGATCCTTCCGCCCCTCGCATGGCGTCACGTTACCCATCCGGTCCACGAGAAATCCGGTGTGAGCAATCGTACCGGTCACACGCAGCCCACATCGGCCAGCCAGAGGGACTGAACCGGGGACTGCACGCGGCACGTCTGCGCCGAACGGATGCATCTCGTGGTTGTTGGTGTTCACAACCGCAGCAACGCGGCCATTCTCAATAAGAGCCCATGATGCCTGCGGCATTGCGGTCCCTGCCGCCGTAACGATGGGCTTGTCATCCTGAAAATTCATTTCTGCCTCAGATTACGATTGCGTTGCCACGACCTGACAGGCCGGGGCCGGGCGGGATCCCCATGAATTCGCAAAGTTGTCGTCTGGCCCAGCGGTAGAGACCAATCCGTTCGGCGGTCTCGGTCTTGTTGTGTTTCCAGACTGCGGCCTGATCGGTGTCGAGATTCGCGCTCGATCCGTAGACCTCACGTTCCAATCTTTTGCAGTCTGCGAGATGGCGGCGGATCTGTTCGTATTCGTCCGGGGCCATGTTCCGGATGCGCCATTCGTTGAAACCGTATGCCTGAAAAAATCGCCACGACTGCTGACCGGAACTGATGCCACCGAACGCCGGGTAGCCCATGTAACGCCGGATCTGCACCAACTCATCCAGAGAGAGTGGGCCGTTATACGGTTCGTCATCGCAAGCGCAGTCATTCGGGGGCATGGATTTCCTCGATTGGCGCGCGCCGTTGCTTCAGAAGGGCGATGGTTTTCGGCTCAGTGACAATTTCTCCTGCGCGCCAGTCGAACCGCCCTTTGTTGTAGACTTCCTCAACAAACGAAAATGGACTGACCAGACGAACGGCAGGAGGAGGCGTTCCCGCCTCCTCCCCCTTTGTGCGTGGCGAACGGGCCATCAGCCGAGACCGAGGCACTCGATCACAACGCCACGCTTCAGGTAGCTGTTGGACGCAGTCGGGATGATCGTCGGGTCAGCCGTGCTGTCGGTCGGCAGAGCGAAACCACCGATCCAATACCAGGACTGCGCGATGATCTGCTTCAGGCGGTCGAGCGGCTCACGAGTGACCATCGCCGTTCCATCAACCATAGTCAGCAGGCCGTCGTCCGGAACGAGTTTGCGGCCCGTGAGCTGATAATCGCCACGCACCAGAGCGCCCTTTCCGACAACGATCGCACGATGGATCGCCCCCGCGCCAAGGCTGGCCTGCTGCGGGGCTTCCGTCGTCGGGATGATGCGCACGCCGAGAATCTCGATCACCTGACCATCACGGTAGGTGTCAGACCCGTATGCGCCGCGATACAGATATTTGAAGTCCTCATCACGGAACAGACCCATGATTGTCGCCGGGTCAGCGTAGCAGTGGTAGAAACCATCGATCGTCGGCACGTTGTTGGACCGCAGATAGGCCGTCGACTGATTGATGCAGTCCAAGGTCAGCGTGTCGCCCGGAACGTATGTGGTGCCACCATACGTGCCGGTCGGCGCAACAAGAGCCGCGCTGGTGAGCCGCGCGTTCGGGCGCACGACTTTCGGTGCAGTGGTTGCCACAACTGCGGTGCCAGCCGTGCCGTCAGCGGCGGAGACATTCCCACCTAGCGTCAGTGTGCCGGAAATACCATTCGGAGCGGTGGACACATTCACAGCATCAGCCGTCGCGCCGATGACCGTGTAATCTCCGGTGCCGATGATGGCAGCGAGGCCGTCGGACGCTCCGATGGCGACAACCTGCCCCTCAATCTGGACTGTCTGGAACCCTCGGATATCATCCACTTTCACAGACGCGCTGGTGCTGGTCGCCGTGATGCGGGTGTTGCCGCCGAGATAACCGCCGACACCGTTCATCGCGCCACCGAACAGGGCGTTTCGAGCAATACGGTTGAGCGACTGACGGGCCTGCACGCCGTTGGTGTAGGCGTTGGCGAGGAACTGGTCAGCGATACCGACGCCCTCATTGACGATGTTCAGATCAATGGTGTCGCCATACTGATTGATCGTGAGCGTATACTGCTCGACAGACCAACCCGATGGGGTCAGGCCATTGTCGAAGTTCGTATTCGAGTCAGGATTCATCGGTGTGGTGACAGGCGCTTTCAGCCCCTTGCGGGTGCTGGTGATCGTCTGACCGATACGTGCCGGGAAATCCTCACGATCCGCGATGGCGTCGAAACCAAGGGCGGATTCAAGGCCGTTCTTGAACTCGCGCTCAAGGAAGTTCTGCTGGATGATCGGCTGAAGAGAAGCCGGGAAATTGGCAATCGCCATTTTAAACCTCTATTGATGCTGGATTGATGTTTTTCGGCATCTGCCTGTCAGCCCAGCATCAGCCGGGCTTTTGTTTTCACGCCTGCGAGCGTGTGGCGGCGAGCGCGCGGGCCTTCTCTGCCTCGTAGGATTTCGGGTCAGCCGTCATCGCGTCGAACGGCCCCGCTTCGCCGGGCTTCGGCGGTGTTTTCGTCGTGGTATTCCCCGTCACGCTGCCGGGCTTCGGCGCTTCCGTGAACAGGTATCCACGCGCTTCCTTCGACGCCGTGACCACTTCATCAAGCCCGATGATCTTGCCATCTTCGAACTTCACCGAGGACAGATCAGCGAGCTTCACCGCATCTTCCGGATTGACCGCGCCGGCGCGTGTGAAAGCCGCCTCAGCGTTGGCGCGAATGAGGCCCTGCTGATACGAAGCATCCTTCTCGGCAATCGCCGCCGCCGCGTCCGTCGTGGCCTTTTCGGTCGCCGCGTTGGCCTCGGTCAGTTTCGCCTCGTAGTCGGCCTTCTGCTTCTCGATCTGGCCTTTGTAGCCATCGCGAGATTTGATTGCGTCGTCACGTTCTGCCGTCGCGGCATCTCGTTCACCGCGCGCGTTCTTCAGCTCATCACGCAGCTTCACAAGATCAGCACGCGCACGCTGCAATTCGCGCACAGTGTTATGATCGCCGCCAGCATCAGCCGGGCCGTTGTTTTCGGACATCTGTCTCTCGATTTTCTGTTGAAAGGTCCGGCATCAACCGGATCGGGCGTTACGCCTGAACTTTGTGGGAAAGCGTGTTCCCGCTTGTCGCGGCCTTGCGAGTATCGCCTGCCGCTACGATCCCGGCCTGCTTCGCGGTCTGCGCGGCTGCGTCAGCCAATTCGGCCTGCACACGCGCCCATTCCTCAGCGGAGTTATCCACGCCGATGAATGCACACCACAGGCCGCAGGCCGTCTCGTCACTCATGAGGTTCCCATCACGGGCAGTAGCCAGACCCTGCGCTGTCTGGAGAAACTCCATCGGTGTCGGCTGGAACCATTGCGGCCAGACCAGACCGAGACCCGCCGGGTCAATGGCCTTGGCCCTCTCGCCGTCGATTTCGACGCCGTCGTCAACGATAGTGGATAGTCGACAAACCATTCGGAGCAATACCAGCAGACCACACTGGCCGAACGGCTCACGCATCCTGCCGGCAAGCCATGTCAGACCGGCGCACATCATTTCCATTGCGCGCCCAGACTGGGCCGCGCTCATTTTGTCCGGGTCAGCGCGGGAGCCGTGCATCTGTTCGAGGATGACGTTGCGGATGGCCTTCTCATACGCGATCAGCGCCGATGCCGAGGTGCCATTGATTTCCAGCAGTTTCGCGTCGCCGTTCGTGCCGATCTCCAACGCCGAGGCAGCACCGCCCGCGCGTCGGGCGGGTTGATCCTGCCCCTCAACCGGGACACCATCCGGGCTGGTCAGCGTGCCAATCGGATCGTCCTTGATCACCAGAACCGGGTCCGCGGCGTATTTCAGCCCGCGCCCAGCCTGCGAGAGAACGTAATCAGCCTCGATCTGGTTATCGATAGCCCGCTCGAACAGGCAGCACCCATCAGGATCGGCGGTCGTTGCGCGGGTGCCATCGTTTTTGATCCACACGACCGGAACGAACCCGAACGCATGGCTCGTGGTCGCATTTGGATCGATAGCAGGATGGCTCTCGGATGAAACGAGTTGCGGCACATAGATTGTGCAATCTGATGCGTCCCACTCGCGCAACCACCAGAAATCAGCTTTCAGATCCTCATCAGCGACCGCGTGCCCTAGGGCACGGACCTGCTCGCCAGTGATGCGATACCGCTCACGAACCCGGATTAACTCGCCGGTTAATTCGTCCCATTCAGGCGTGAGAAACGCAGTGTCGAGGACAGTCACAACCGGGCGGAACTGCTGCAGTTCGACCAGCAGAGCAACAGACCCCAACTGGCCGCGTAGGCAGGCGTGCTGCATGACTGGCTCAATCCCGGCGCAGCGGATGAAGGAAGAAAGAGCCTCCTGTGTATCGGGGTTTTCAGCCTTTACGCTCGGGAAATGCGCCTCGCCGAATAGCAGTGCGACAAGATCCTCGATCACCGTGCGGATCAGATGCGTGCGGACAGAAGGGCGGCGCCTGTCGAGCGGGATGTATTCGCCAGCGCCGTTACGCTCCATCGAAAACGGATTGCTGATCCTGTCATACATCGTACAGTCGAGAACCGTGGACAGGTTCATCAGCCGTTGAGTTCTGGCGGACGCACCTGAATACTGTGGCAGCGTGGTCTGTAGCTGTATCCAATCCATCAGCGACCCAGATCAAACTGTCTCGGAGCGCGGTTTGTCGCGCTCATGCGGTTGAACAGATAGTAACCAGACGCATCGACAATATGGTCAAACCCGTCCTTTTTGTTGGGCTCGTTCGTGCCCTCACGATACGTGTGCCGCTCGTATGCCTCGATGCTTTTGGCGCAGCGGGGCGAGACAAAAGCCCGACGCGTGCCGTCAGCCGCTTCGAACGCGGCGTTCGTTTTATTCACACGATCACGAACGGCAGGATTGACCGAGCCAACATTCACGACGAAACCGCGAGAGCGCAGGATTCCGATATCTGTCCGCCCCCCGGCTGACGTACGGTTCTGCTGGCCCGCTGCGTCCGGATAGATCGCGATATGGGACACGCGACCATTGACCGCATACCGTCGCACAATCTCGTCTGCCATTTCGTCCGTGTTGCTCGTCGGGATGATGATTTCGTCGATCTGGAACAGTTTGCCATCCCATTCCTGCCAGACGGTCGCACTCATGGGATTCAGGTTGAAATCCATGCCGATATGCACAGGCAGCTTCATGTCTCGTCGCACATCAATGACGTTGTGAGCGCGGTTGAACGCATAGACGACGCGCCCCGCATAGGTCTCGAAACTGCCCTCGTATTCCTGCCGGAACTGGCGCAAGTCCATGTCACGGCGGGCGGCAGCGATTTCTTCAGGAGGGATGTTGCCGCCCTGCGCCGACGTGTAGAGAACAGACCACCAGCCCGGCTCGTGTTGCGGTCCAGGCTGCCCTTTCAGGTATCCGTCACGGAAATGGTTGAAGCCTTTCGGCGTCCCGATGAAAAGCGCGTGGCCACCAGCCGTCGAGAGCATCGGACGGATTGTCTCGGTCCACGCCTCAGGCTTCACGTCCGCCCACTCATCGCCGAGAAAGAAGTAAAGCCCGGAACCACGCAGAGCATCGTAGTTGTCGAGCCCAACGATCCGGACGATGTGTCCTGATTTCATCGTAAGGATGCACTCAGTCTCGTTCGGCTTCTTTGCGAGCCACGCTTCAGGTATCGCTCGCTTGAGGCGGTTCCAGAAGTTTTTCTTCGCTTGCTTGAAGGTTGGGCTGCCGAACCAGATTTCGTTTTCCGGGTGGATATTGTTTCGGACGGCCATCCGAACAGCGCGACGCATTTCTTCCTGCGCCTCGAATGTTTTGCCAAACCGTCGCCCACAGACCGCAACCCTGAACCGGCAGTCGGGACGCCAGCCGTGCTGATAAATGTTCCATTGCGGGTTGGTCAGTTGCGCCCGTTCACCCGCCCGGAGAATCTTCGCCACGGTCTATCCGCTCAGGGTCAGGATCATCAGCCATGCGCTCGATGGCGTCGTCGTGTTGAGGCTCTGGTTTGTCGAGGCCGAGGTGTTTCGCCAGTTGCACGAGCGCATTGATCTTGCTGTGCGACTTCACCTTGATCGTTCGATCGCCACGCTCATTGATGGTCTCGCTTATCTCGGAAATGGCGCGGCGTGCGTCTTCCGACAGGTCGTCGGTTTCTTTCACATGAACCTGGCCATCCTCAATCGAGACCACATCCGTCACATCCGCAAAGCCGATCCGCGCAAACTCCCGCAGGACGTTTTCCTTGGTGATTGCATATCGGTCCATAATCTTGTCGGTGCGTTTTCTGGCTTTGGTGCGGGCCTCATCAATGAGATGTACTATGTGAGCCTTTTTAAGCAGCCTGTACCCGCACGCGCGCGCTGTCGTGTCTGTGCAATCGCCACGATAAGCTGCCCTGTAAGCCGCCGCCGCATTTTCTCCGTTCGACAGATACACTTCCACGAACCGGCGCTGTTTCGGCGTCAGGTCCGCCATGCATCACATCGGAATACCGATCTCCATCAGAAAAAGCCCTTCCCGCCTTTCCGTTTCAACTTTCAGGCTGCACGGTTTGCTCACTACGAACGACAGTCGCGCCTACACGCTCTGGGATCGTTTCGCTTAGAGAGGTTCGGGATTTATCGCATCCGGGTCAGATGCGGAAAGGTAGCAGCCCCCAGAAACAGAAAAAGCCACCCGAATGGATGGCCTTGAACGCAGAAACGCTAAACTACACAATCTTTCTCACATGTGCGGGCAGATTGCAAGCGCCTTCTCTCATCATGTGCCGCACGCCATTTCTCCATACGTTCATCATGCTCGGACTTTTCCCGTTTGGCTCTGGCCGCACGTTTCCGCATCTCACACATTACCTCAGAAAGACGCTCTATCGCGGCAACGCAAAGGACATTTGCGCGGTCACGCTGCTTTGACCCGCGCGCCGCCATATTCGGGAACAAACGCGCCCCAATATCCACGAATGACATCTCGCCAATCAGAAGCCAAACCAGCAATGCATCGGCCCGCTTTCCGATTTTGTCGCGTATCTCTCCAAGCCAGACGCCGCTGTCCATGCACATGATGCGCCACGTCATCGGATCGTGCCGTCCGTCCTCTGGTGAAACGTAATCGTTCGCATGATCGACGTATCCCGCGTAAGCTTTTTCGAACTCCTGCCGCCACCGGAGCGCGTCGTTATACTGGACCGCGTTGATCTGCCCCGAGGCAACCAACCTGTCTATCGGCGGATTTTTCCGGACTGCGGCACCTGCCAGGCGAAACTCCGATTTCCCCGCCCGCTCCGGTGTCGGCCCCATATCGTCAGCCTGTCGAATGACTACCCTGCGCTTTCGTCCTGCCATCACCCACCCCTCACCGCTCGCTTCAACCCTGCCTCGATATTCCGCATCACGCGCCTGTCGCCCGGTGTTGCCGCCGAGAAATACAAAGCGCCCGTTTCGTGCTGCCATCTGACGTGGCCACCTCTGCCAACCCGCGCGGTCCAGCCCATAGGTGCGAACCGGCGCATCAGATCGCGTATTGTTCGTGATGGAGCGCGGGTCATTGTGAGCGCGCTGCGGTGGTTTTCTCCACCAGCGCCCTCTGCACCT
>NZ_JAAABN010000031.1 GCF_011516765.1 Acetobacter sicerae
CTCAAGGAGTGGCGGGCTGTCGCGACCCGATATGAGAAAACCGCCGCATCCTTCCTCTCCGTCATCCTCATCGCTGCTACAGCGGACTATATCAAGACCTAACAGGCCCTAATACAGACGACGCGCTCTTGAAAATACCTGTTATTATGCATTTATTCGAACCATTGGTTTTACTCGATAAATCTTCATCCTCAACACCTCAGCCCAATACCGTGAGCAGGTGATGTGCGGTTTGCCAAGCGCCAGGCCGATCTCACGCCAAGTCTTCCCTGCTTGTCGCATGCGCACAAGCAGGTCGATTTCATTGGCTTCCCATTGTTTGCGAGGGCGTCCCATTATGCACGTCCTCCTTCAATCACTTTGAAGCGGTCGCTCTTTTTCCGTCTCGGACTGTTATCAGTGCTGGAACCAAAACGCCGCCCAAGCTCGTGGAAATGATCGACCAGTTCGCCGCGTCCTTGCGCGGCTTCCATAGCCAACCTGACAGCATTGTTGAGATTTCTCTGCCGCAAGGTCTTCACCAGATCGTCCAAGTCAGCGAGAATACTCGCCCCTCCACTTGCCTCATCACTAGGAAGACGCGGCATGTCAGGTGGCAAAGTTCTGGTCGGAGTTGGTCTGAGACTATCTATCCGGGGAGGTGGGATTTCCTGCTTACCTCCAGCCTTTTTGGAAGAGCGCTTATTTGGCTTTTCCTTACAGGAAGATCCTTTTGAACCTTTTGCGCCGCTCCGACGCGAAACTGTCTCGCTCATTCCACACCTCCATCTCTTGGAAGCGCCAGGTTCGCTTCGTCCAGATTATTGGCGATCCGCTTCACCCAATCGCGCAACTGTTCCAGCGGCGGCGGCTCGGACGCTCCAAGGAAACCGTCCAGAACCGTGGCGAGTGCATACAGGTCACAGGTGGCGGCGTGCGTGGCATCGTCCAGCCGCTTGATAGCCTTTCGAAGCAGCAGCATCTTCTCAACTGGGTTATCTGCTTTGCTGATAGTCTGAGGGTGCTCTCCACGTGCCTTTGCTTTAACCGGACGTTCGGCTGTCATGACTGCACTCATCGCACGGCCTCCACTGCATAAGCATGGCCGGCCGTGACAGGATCAGACGATTCCATCCCAACGATTGACAGCGCGATGAGAAATGAAACGAGGACGGCCGCCAAAATGTTGGCGCGTGTTTCCTCTGCCCGCTGGAACGCGGGTGTGCTAAAGTCGTTTTCAGACATATCCGAAACTCCGGTTCGGTTGTGGTTAGGCCGGGTGTGGGAGCTTCCACCTTCCCACCCGGCTGATACGTATCTACCGTATCGCACCTATCCCGTCAACAGAATTGACGTATAATACGTATTCACCGTATTATAGAGATATGGAACGAAAACCTACCCGCTTCGAGTTACGCCTCCCTCCTCATTTAGAGGATGAAATAGATAACTGGCGACGTGGCGTTTCAGATCTTCCCTCCAGAGCTGAAGCCGCTCGTCGAATGATCGAATTAGGACTAGCCTGTTACCGCGTGGCAGAGGCTAAAGAGGGTACAGCTGAATATGACCAAGCTTATTCAGCTAGGTATGCTGCATTCCTTAAAGCCCGGAATGGGGGATAACCGTCCAGGCTATCCGTTACCGCCCCATCACCTACCCATCCGATTACCACCTTGCCTCCCAAGCGGCTACCTATCAGCCACCCATCTGAAGGCGGCCCTTCAATACACCATTGCACCGTTGATGCGGGTGGGCTCTTTGGGGAGCGCGAAAGGACCTCGGGAAATTCCTCGCCCCCCTTGATGGTTCAGGTAGAGCATCGCCTTCACAAGGCGGGGGGCATCAAGATGCTTGAATATGCACTCAGAGGCATATATATGGTAAGGCCATGACGTGGCTGGTTGAACACACTGATGAGTTCGGCGGCTGGTTCGCTACTCTGTCTGATAGTGAGAGGGAAGACGTTTATGCGTCTGGCCTTTTGCTCGAAGAAAGAGGCCCCAACCTCCGGTTTCCAATGTCCTCAGGGGTGAACGGCTCGCGTCATAACCACATGCGCGAATTACGGATACAAAGCGGCGGCAAGCCGATCAGGGTTTTCTATGCGTTTGATCCGCGTCGTGCGGCCATTCTTCTGATTGGCGGCGACAAGACGGGCGATGAGCGGTTTTATGACCGGTTAACCCCTGTTGCAGATGATCTGTATGATGCGCATCTTGATGAATTGAGAAGGGAGAAGCTGATATGACCGGTCGTAAGACACTGGCCTCTCTCGGGGCCACATTGTCACCTGCATCGCGTGAACGCGCTAAAATGAAAGCGCAGGCAATGGCCGATGCGATGGATTTGGCCGAATTGCGTCGTGCCCACGTCATGTCCCAGAAACAGATTGCGGAACTGCTGGGCGTCAATCAGGCATCAGTTGCCAAAATGGAAAAACGTACTGACATGTATATCAGCACGCTGCGCAGTTACATTGAAGCAATGGGTGGCGAACTTCAGATTGTCGCAAAGTTTCCCGATCACGCTGTGCCTATCAAAAGCTTTGCAGATATCGGGTCGGATGCGGAGGCGCTTCCGGTCTGATTACTTGAGGTTCTGACACCATCCATTCCAGCTTATCATCATCTCCCGCCGCTTCTCAAACAGATCTCCACGTCGATAAGCGGCTTCCACCTTGTTGCTGATGGCGTGGGCCAGCGCCATCTCAGCAACTTCCCGCGAGTAATCCGTCTCTTCGGCGGCCCAGTCGCGGAACGTGGAACGCAGGCCATGCACAGTGACGTCCTTCGTGCCGGCCGCAATGTGGAGCGCCTTGGATAGCGCCACGTCTGATAGTGGTCTGCCCCGTTTCTGTCCGGGAAATACCAGATCACCAGCACGCTCATCGCATAGAGGCATGATCTCCTGCAGGACAGCCACAGCGCAGTCAGACAGGGGGATGCGGTGTTCCTTGCCCATCTTTCTTCATCCGGTGTGCCGGGATCGTCCACACACGGGCTTTCAGGTCGATCTCTGACCATGTGGCGTTGCGGACCTCACCCGAGCGTGCGGCGGTCAGACAGGTGAAGCGTACGGCCTTCGCAGCCACACCCTGCGATTCGGCCAAGGCAGCCATCACGCGCCCGATATCTTTCCGATCGATTGCGGCATGATGCGAGACCTTTGCCACCTTGGATGGAGGCGCAGTATAGCGGACAGGTGGCCTTTCCAGCGGGCAGGGTTCTCGCCGGTTCTCCAGCCCTGAGCCCGAGCATAGTCGAGGACCCTCTCGATGCGGCCTCGAACACGGGTGGCGGTTTCAGTCTTTTCTGTCCAGATTGGTTTAAGTACGGCTTCAACATCGGCTGTATCAACCAACGTGACAGGTTTGTCGCCAAAGACAGGATAGACGTTCAATTCAAGAGAGGCTGACCAGATGGGAGCCGCACGCGGATCGCGCCAGCCAGGTTTCTGTGATTCGATGTAGCGTTCGGCTACGGCGCGGAAACTGATACGGGACTCACGCTTGCGAGCGGCTTCCTCGCTATGGCGCTGTTCGAGAGGGTCTATACGCTGATTGACCAGACGACGACTTTCGGCAGCAAGTGTCCGGGCTTCAGCAAGCGTCACATCATAAGCTGACCCGAGGCTCATTTCCCGGCGTTTGTCAGTGACGGGTGACTTGTATCGGAACGTCCATATCCGAGAGGCTCCCCGGACGACCAGCCAGAGGTTCCCACCATCGGCAAGATCTCCGTTCTTATGTGCGGCTACCTTGCGAGCTGTCAGACGGTGTGGTGCGAGCCGACTCATAACCCTGCATGTCCCTTTTCATGTCCCTCTTAAAACCTGCGTTTAACAGAGTCACGGTGAGAAGTACAGAGAAACATGATTCAATTTTATACGATATATTCTAACGATTCGTGATCTATTCTGAGGCTTTCTGAGAAGTCGGTTATACGGTCATCCCCTCCGCCATTTTCTCTTAAAATTTAGAGTTTATAGAAAAGCTTGACCTCTGCGCTTGTGAAGGCGGGAACAAAGGTTTTGTGCTTGGCTTAAAACTGTAAGCAGCGTCATTCATCATTAAGACTTTCTCCAAACTCTCTCAGCATTAAGATATATCCTGTGTGTTATCCTAATGGTTACGAGGGATTGGAATGACTTGCTCGCTGAGCAATGCGCAGTTGAAGGTTCGGTAGTATATGTCCTGTTTACGATGATTGTTCTGCGCGGTTCCTTGTCGGATGCGCATCAAGACCATTTATCCAAAACCGTATTAAATAAGACATTTTGTAATGGAGATTCTCTGTATTAAGCGTTATGTGAGAGGGATATAAATAAAATCTATTTTATTTTGTTATATGGTTTTCTTATTGTTGGTTTTTCATTTTTACATAGGAAATGGGGTTGGTCACTGGCTAATTCCTCCACCCTGACTGAGATCATAACTGGGTAGGGTAAGAGTGGTCACTGTTAAAATCCATGTATCATTGAGGTTGTTGAGAGACATAATTCTATTTGCCTGTGTTGCATCTCCCAAATATTTGGCAGCAATATGCCATAATGAAATATCACTAGCGCTTACGTTGATTGTTTTTCCTGGTTTCATTCTGATTTCACGGTAATGTATTTGAAAGAGAGATGTTGTTGGTAGAGCGCGTTAAGTAGGCATTGTTAAGTGCTGATGTTGCTAAAATTCCGGAATGCGCTGTTGCAGCAATCAAGGAAGGTGCTCCCGAGACCAGGTTTTCGCCTGAATTTGCAGAAATAGATGATATTTCAGTATCGGAAGCATTGAATATTGAGGAATTTAGGTTGATCGATGAGGAAATATTACTTTGAAGGTTTGTAAAATCTAGATTCGAGCTTAAAGAAGATAGTGCGCCTGCTTGTGTCGAGAGACCTGATAGTTTGTTATTTAAGTTAGACATTTCTCCGCCAGCGCCAATTAAATTGGCTAAAGGAGTTACTTCTCCAGCATAAGTACTGGAGAGGCTTGTGAGGTAACTCACATAGGAACTGGCATCTGAAAGGAGGCCTATTGTCGTGGAGAATGCACTTGAAACATCAGAGTTAAGTAAACCGACTAGAGAGGATAAAGTGGAAGTTGCTGTTGAAACAGCTTGAGGAATCACTTCGCAAAAAATTTTGTAAGGAATAACGGTTCCACAATTTGTATAGGATGCCTGAAAGGCTGTGATGACAACCTTTCTTGAAATACCTCCACCGGAAAAGCTGTAGGAGTTACCGCTACGGGCCATGGCATCGAGAGTTCTTGCTTTTTGAAGAGCTGAACTGCCTCGAAAAATGCCGCTCCAGGTTAATGGTTGATCATAGTATCCGTTGAGAATGACAACTTTTGCACCTCCTATCTGGTGGAAAGTTTCTGTTGCCTGATAGCCTCCCCAAAATAATTCAGAAGGCACTTCTGTATCCAGAAAAGAAATTGGGCCCAATATAAAATTTTGAGTACCAAGAGCAGATTCGATAGAAGAAACAACGCCTAAAAAACTCATTAGATATGTAACCCAGGATAACTTGGAACACTTTGTACCCATGACATTAAGGAGCCACTGGGGGGGGAACGAAACGATTGATTGAGTTCTGATTCAACAAAATTCATTATTTCATGAAGATCTATTTTTTTTGTTGAACTATTTTTGAAATAATCTTCTTCATTTATGGGGATGGATGAGGGCCTACCTATTTCATCGCTTGTTTTATGAGAAAAATTTAAATTTGAACTTATTTCATCTGATTTGTTTGTTTTTCGGTTTGTTATGTTATTTAAAATTTTATTTTTATGACTATTTAATACGAAATTGTGCGATAATTCATTTTTATTATTTTTTGCGATGCTTTTGAATAAATTATTTATATTATTTTGTAATGTCTCATGGTTTTTCGTATTTTTAGAACTGTAAAATCTATGAAATTCCGTGTCATAGGTGTGAAATAGTTTAAAAAATTTTGTATTATCGTATACTTTATTTGTCGTGTTCTTTGTATTTGATTTATAACTTGTATTTCGAGTTGTATGTGTTTTTTTGTAATTGTTATTTGTGCTGTTTGTGTTGTTTTTTTTGTTTATATTGTAAAAAAAATTATGAAATATATTGTCTGTGAATTTATTGATATTGTATTTGTAATCTATGGACGTTTTTTTTAAGTTATGTGAGTTGATAAGATTTTTTTTGTAATATTTATTTTCAACTCTGTTTGTGGGTGTGAGATTGCTTCTATATATATGTGTGTTAGATTTAAAGTTATTTTTAAAAAAAATATGAAATAAATTAGAGTTTGTGTAGATTTTGCTAAATAAACTACGTAATTTATTTTTATTATTATATGCGCTTATTCTCAGTTTTGCTCCAACCATTGAAGGCGCTCCCATGAAAACTCCCCTCCATCCATTTTCCCTATGACGACAATGGCAGCAGCGCGTAAACGCCAGTCCCATTGCATGATAAGGTCATAGGGAATGTTTGCCTTTAATAGAGTTATTATTTCTGATAAAGATGGAGAGGATGCTAGTTTTTTATTATATTTATGTCGTCATCTTCCTTACTTTCAATAGAAACAAGATAATCTTCAATTGATTTTATACCGTCCATGCCGATGTCATTTGCCAACATATCCAGCATATTTTTGTTTTTCGGAAACGGTACAGGTATGCCATTAATTGAACGAATTGAACACCACTGCTGAACTATATTTATATATGTGTCGTTCTTCGAACCATCTGGGCCACAAATCAAAATAAGATCAAGAATTTCACTCGGTGTTATCTCTTTGTAAGTGAGTTCTTTTCCAGATTCACAAATAAGTTTAATGGTGTTATTATTCATTTATTATATAGCTCTGCGTAGGCTGGCGAAAAATGTTACAGACTGGGATACAACGCTTTCAGCGGTAAATTTACCGGCGTTTGAAAAAGCTAAAGTCAGACCACTATATTCAAATTTAGAAGTGCTGCCATCACTTTCTTGAATGTAGCAATATAAAACTCCGGATGAAATGGTATTGGAATTCCAAAAAGCAAGCTCATCTGTATTGAATAAATCGTCCAGAGCAGAATTCCCTCTATCGATCGTGAATGATCCTCGCCACCCTGCTGGTGTGTTGAATTCGACAGGCGGCTTATTAAGAGGAGAAACTTTTTGAGCTCGAATTTCTTGATGCACACTGAAATCAGTGACATCTTGAATGTCAATTCTGTTTCCATTCCAGATCAGAATGATAGAGCCTTGTCGACCAAGTGTATATGCAGTAGCCATCAGTTGCTTGAAACCGTAACGCCGGCCCCTCCCGTAATATTTACAATAAATTTCTTATTGATACCAAAATAAGTTACGCTAATATCTGCCTGTAAAAATCCTAGAGAAGTTCGGGACTGCGGATTGTTTGTTGTCGAACAGATAACGGAATAAGGTGTGCTGCCTGAAGCGGTACCGATGACCCCCTGTTGTTCCAGATCTGAAAGAAAACCAGTTAATGTTGCTTCAATATCTGTGAACAAAGAAGGAGATATTGGTTGTCCAATATAGATTCCCATACCGTTGGCAAGTGTTTCACTAATAAAGTTAGTTACTCTAGTATATTCGTCTCCATTGTTTGTTGAATTGCTCGACGTGTTGATGCCTGCTCTGACAGTCCAGTAACTTCCTCCTGGAGCTGGATTACAAATAACATCAATTCCATTCGTGAAAAGAGAAGTTAATTCAGCAGAAGAGTAAGTTAAATTTTGCCCAGAACTAACAAGTCCCGATTTTTGACTGCCGATAATGCCATATATTTGTTTATTAAGACTTGGAAGCTGGGGTGAAAGTGCTGCTAGGCGGCCTGCAGTAAAACCTGTAGGTGGCACTAATCGAGTAACAGAATTTTCACTATCATACCAATAGAGCCAGTCACCTAACATAGCTTTTAAGCTATAGTTATCGACTCCGACTGAACTGCGCTTTGTTGAAGCTGTTTCAATAGATTCACCGGAAGATCCGGATGTAATCATATAGATTCCTTCCGACAAACCAAACTCTGCTTGCGTAGACCAGGTCGTATCATCTGTTACGCCTGCAAGAACCCCAAGGCTGCATTTTTGTCCTCTCAGGGCATACATACCCGTGCGGGTAACTCCATCTGAACCTAAAAGTGTGTTTGCTGTTACTCCTGTATTTCCATCTGTTCCACCCGTCAGCGCTGTTGTGCTCATTGCGCTGGGAGCTACATTAATAGCGGTCCCCAATGTCGCAGTGATTATCGAACTTGGTCCACGAATAGACGACTGTCCATTATTGATTGCTGAAACAAAATTGTTCCAGAAAACACTTTCATCTGATTGTTCGATAATATTATCAAAAATTTCTGGCAGATAGTTTGGCATACTTACCGTTATCTTCCAGCTTTTAGGAGCTGATCCTGTGGAAATATTAAAACTAATATTATTGGATTCCGAACCGGTGTATTTTGAGCTTATTAAAACTGGATATGCTTCATTTTCGCTCTGAGGAAGTACTGGTGCAGAACCGACGGTATCCGTGCCATCGGTAACTCTCACACCAACAAAATTTGAAGCCCCCTGTAAAATAGCAGTAGACGCAATGGTTGCCAAATCGAAGGGAGTATCTTGCATTGAGCCAAAGTAGGCAACTCGCTCGGCGGAAGTTCCAAAAACTAAAGGAGTGTTTTTAGGTCCCCAGGAGGAAGTTCCAACAATACCAATAATATCAGTCTGTGCACCAGATAATGAAGTGGTTCCACTTGTCTGAATCTGAATATATAGATCAGGGACTGAAAGAGAGCTTGTATTTAGGGTTCCTGACTGGCTTATAACAGTCATTGCTATTTCCTATATTTTCGTGTTTTAAAGAGATTTTTATGGTATTCGTTTATGTGATGCCAATTATGTCAAGTGAGTTTACATCTAGAGAAGGCCATAATAACGGTGGACATGATATTGTAGATATAATAGAGAATTCTATAGACCACATAATATCAACACGATATACATTCGCATTTAAATTGTTGTCGTATAATTTTCTATCCTGAAAATTTATAATTCCACGATCAAATGTTGGGTTCGATAGAATGTTTGATGACAATAAAGATTCCATCACTGAATTTTCTATATTATCACGTTCGATAATAGAGGGAGAAAAAATGGAAGTGCAGAACGTATCTTCTAATCGACTAATTTCCTGATACATAGTTACATTTTTTCCGCAAAATCCCTTTACAGTTAATCCTGGTTGGGATGTTATTGTTGATCCCTCGATGGATATCTTTGTCGAATAATCTGCTTTAACAAGTTCGTATATATTGTTTGTAACAGTGTCTGAGTCTTGTCCTGATTGGACTACAACAGGATATGCTGACTCTTCTATAACTATTCCAGCAAGGCCATTCCGAAGAGATGAACCAGTAAACTCTACTTTGTATGATGAATCTGTAAAATTATTTACCGATAATCCAAACGAACTATCTGTATCTAAGGTTTTCCACTGTCTTCCATAACGTGTTTTATTTTTTGTATGTCCAGGTTGCTGATTTACAGTTACCCACGAAATGGCTGATGCAGACATTAAATCTTTCGATAATTCTACTTCTTGGGGCCATCCGCGACAGATTTTCACGTCTTCGTTAAGAATTGAGTTGAGAATTCCGTTTGAGTTTTCTGGATAAATATAATCATATATTACTTGAGAGATTATACCTTCTATTTCAGAGACGCTAGCCATTATGCTTGATCGCTTTTCGCGATTAAACGTAACCCAAATTCAGTTTCTTCTACAGTTAGTACATGGTAGCAATTCTGATCCATATCCTTAATTCTTAGGCCTTGGTACAATGTAACACTAGGAATTTTAGGCATGAGTATTTCCCAGTTGCCGAGAGAAAGATCGGTTCCCAGACCTGTTGGCGAGCGCCCTGATGCTGATATTTCGAGCATTGATACGCGATAGTTATATGCTATTTCAACATCTTCATTCCAAACTGGACCTGATGGCGGCCGTAAACCTACTGTGTTGTTATCAGATGAAATATCAGATTCGTAAAAAGAAATATATTTATTTGTTTGTACGATAAGTAAAGGTTTCCATGGCTCAAAACGCGCAACAAAATAAATGTCGGTGGAAATATTTTCTATATTTTCATCTGTCTGTGTTTGTAGGTAATCTCCTACATTAATATTACTTGTATCGATGGCGGCAAATAAGATTTTATGCCCCCAAATGATTGGAGATACTCCAGTAAATGATGCGGATGGATCAATAAGACAATTCAATGTCGCTATTTTTTCTGCAGGAAGAGGCATGGATGAATTTTGTGGACGTGTTTGAATAACAGAAAAACCCACAATATTCGCAGCTTTTCTAAATCCATAAGCTGCTTTTTGTTGTAGTTTATCTATATTCATCAGACGGAAAATTTTACTGATAAGGAGTTAAATCCCGGGCCGACATCGACACCTATGAATTTTACCAGTTCAAGTCTTTGTTGTTTAAATAAATTTACTCTGTCCGAAAACTCATTTTTATTATGAGTCCAGATAGCAGCTTTATCAGTGTCTAAATTATCGGCAGAAGAAGCAGGCCCTTGCTCCAGAAGGGATAGCGTGCTCAACATAGAACGAATAACTTGTATTTCTTCGTGGGAAAAATTCGATAATCTATACTCTAAAATGCCATAATGAGAGAAATAAAGCCAGCTTCCAGAAATGTGACTGTTTCCACGAGTAGGATACCAGCAATAACGCCGTATATTGACTTTTTCTATTTCGCTCAAAGCATCTTCAGACATAGATATAAACTTTCAAAAAGTATGACCCAGAAGGCATCTGGGTCATTTTATTACTTAAAGACTTTCAATAATTACACCGCGCTTCAGATAGCTATTAGTGGATGTGGGAATGATTGAAGGGTTGACGGTTGCGTCTGTTGGAAGAGCAAAGCCACCAATCCAGTACCAGGACTGAGCAATAATTTGTTTTAGGCGATCTAACGGCTCTCTGGTAATCATCATAATACCATCAACATTTTCTACCAGCGCACGGTCACTATCTGGAATATCAACAGATCCATTATAGTCACCTTCAATGAGAGCACCCTGACCACAAACAATAGCCCTATGGATAACCCCGCCACCAAGAGAAGCTTGTAGTGGTGCTTCAGTGGTGGGAATAAACCTCACCCCCAAAAGCTCTACAACAGAACCCGAGCGGTAAGCCTCACTGCCGTAAGCGCCACGATACAGATACTTAAAATCGCCATCTCGAAAGAGGCCTAGCATCTGCTGATCATCGAGATAACAGTGATAAGCGCCATCAATAGTTGGCACATTATTCATGCGTAAAGCGGCAACCGCAGCAAGAACGGTCTGGATACCTAATGTATCACCAGTGATATAATTGCTGGATCCGTAATTACCTTCTGGTGCAACCAGTTGCGCAGTCGTAAGTCGATTGTTAGGACGCAGGACAAGAGGGGCAGTCGAGGCGACTACTGCATTACCTTCTGCACCATCGCTGACTGATACTGCTGTAGAAAATGTTAGTACACCGGATACTCCCAAAGGAGCAGTGGAAATATTAACGGAATCATATGTGACGCTGATGAGAGTGTAAGCATTGCTTCCAACAGTCACAGTCATACCTGCTGACTGAGCTACTGAAACCACTTGTCCAGTTGCGTTGAGAACTCTTTCAAAACCACGTACATCGTCGACCGAAATCTGTGTACTGGAAGCGTTAATGGAAGTTGTTACGCGAGTATTTCCTCCCATATAACCTCCAACACCGCCAGAAGGGCCGGAGAAAAGAGTATTTCGTGCAATTCTGTCAAGAGATTGAAGCGCCTGAATGCCATTTGTATTTGCATTGGCAAGAAACTGATCGCTTATTCCAACACCTTCACTGACGACATTAAGGTCAATGGTGTCGCCATATTGATTAATTGTGAGTGTGTATTGTTCAACGGACCAGGTTGAAGGGGTCAGGCCATTGTCAAAATTAGTGTTTTGCGAAGGAGACATCGGAACAGTGACGGGCGCCTTCAAACCCTTGCGGGTTTTAGTGATGCTTTCACCAATTCTATTGGGAAAAATTTCTCTGTCGGCAATAGCGCGAAAAGCTATTCGAGACTGTAGGCCGGCAGAAAATTCGCGGGCCAGGTAGCCTTCCTGAATAATAGGCTGAAGTTGAGCGGGGAAGTTATCAATAGCCATTAAATTTCGACCTTAATTATAGCGACGAGAGTAAGAAGGTGCTACTCTTTTTAAAGAGCGTTTATATTCAGATTCAGACATATCTTTAACGGGCATAGCCGTATTGGCTTTTGCCTTGGGAGTAAGAGTAGAACGCGCTGGACTGCTGATTTTTCCAGTGCGACCCATATCCGAAAAAAGAAAAGGTTTTTTCGATTTTAAATCAGCTATAGCCGAATCAATTCCGATAATATTTCCATTTTCATCTAAAGTGATGTCAGATGAATCTAAAAGAGGCAGGCAATCCAAATCAATCAGACCAGAAGAAATAGCTTGTGATTTGATTTCAGAATCAATTTTTATCTTTGAGATTTGCTGCGATTGCTTTTCTGCTGCAATTGCTGTTTCAGCTTTTAGATTAAGTAATTCTTCTTCAACAGAAAGAGCGTAAGCTTTGGACGCAGCGAGATCCGCCTGAACTTGAGCCAGTTGATTTGAAAACGCATTTGCTACGCTATCAGCTGCTGACCGAGGTGTATTGGATGCTCCATCTGATACATTATTCTCTTTGTTGTCAGGTGAGCCAGAATTTACTTCCATTTATTCTCCGCAGCGATATTGAGTTTCTTTTTTAAGATAAATCATTATCGGTCAATATTTTCTTTATTTCTTCAGCGACATGCTGAACATGTGTTGCAGGTTTCATCATCCTGACTGCGGTCTCCATCGACACAACCCCGGAAGATTTTGCTGACTGCACCGCATTGGCTATAGTCTGCATGTCTCCAAAGGTAGGTTCAAACCATGCGGGCCAGACTAGAGAAATATTTTTTGCCTGGAGGGGTCCATAAGTGTGTCCGGCAATCTGCAGGTCTGGAAATTTCTGAGTAATCAGAGCAATCAATTTAATAACTGAAATCAGGCCACAGTCACCATAGGATCTGCGTAGACGGCCTACCAGCCATGTTAAACCGAGGCACATGAGTTCCATTGCTCGTCCGGATTGGGCGGCACTGACGCGGTCTCCATGAGTACGGTTTCCATGCATTGCTTCCAGCGCGAGGGAGCGTAAAGCCTGCCACATGTTGAGAGCTGCTGCAGCGCCAGTGCCATTAATTTCAAGAAGTTTTGCATCGCTCCCTTGCGGTAAAGCAATTGCATGAGAAGCATCTTTTGTGAACGAAGAAGTCAATCCGTTCGAAATTTGATATTCATCAACAGAAAGTACCATGGTCGGATCGGATGAATAACGTAGTCCTCTCACGGTTTGCGAAAGGAGATAGTCGGCGTCAATCATGGCATCAATGCCTGCGCTAAAAGTGCTTTTTCCATCCGGCGCATTGGGGTCTGCGGAAGGAAGATTCTTGATCCAGACTATAGGTACGACGCCTAATTCATGCTGCGTACAGCGTGCTTCGTCCCTGATAAGATTAATATTTTTATCTGTATTATATTCTACGGGAATCGGCTCGTACCAGATTGTTTCAAATTCAGTGAAATCTCTTGTGAACCAATAATTTCCATCAGGAAATTCACCAAACCCGGCTTTCTTCAATCCGTCTGCGTCAACGATATATTGTTCTCTTACGTAAACAAGTTTTCTTGGATCAAGCAGTGAAAAAGTTGGTTCCAGAAAACAGGTTCTTTTTAATTCAATTACAAGTTCGTTTTCTATGGCTTGTACTAGAATCGCAACTGATCCGACGGCGCCCATTACGGCCGCCTGTTCCATAAGAGATGGCAAGTTTAGATCGAAACAAATTTTTCTGATTTTAGCTTCTATCTCACAATCTTCGTTTTCTGTTTCTTTTTGAATGTGAATAGAGGGCCAGTGAGATGCACTGAAAAGTAATGAAACAGTATCATCGACTACAACATTACATAAATGTGTTCTGACAGAAGGTCGCCTTTTATTGATCGGTATATACGAGCCATCACCTGCACATGTCTTGAAGAAAGGATAACGAATATGGTCATAAAGGCTGCCGTCTAAAATTTTTTCCAAAGCAAGAAGGTTTTTCGTTCTGCTGGAGTATTGTGACGGAAAATTCATGCTTTTTTTTAATTCATGCCAGTCCATTTCTTTTCCTTATCTATCAAGAATTTTATTGGTATCTATATCAAGTGTGTTTTCAGAAAATCTGAAATATAGATAGTATCCACTTGCATCCACAAGATGATCATATCCATGTTTTTTATCTGGCTCTGAAGTTCCTGCTATGAATGCGTACCTTTCATAGCTTTCGATACTTTTTACGCATTTTGGGGAGACAAATGCTCTACGTTGTTTCAATGAATTTTCAAACATTGAATTCATAAAGTTGAGTCTGTCACGTATCCGTGGTGACTGTTTCCGCGTTTTTACACTTATTCCGTATGACAGCAATATGGATATGTCTGTTTTTCCTGATGCTGATGTTTTTCTGGCTTGCCCTGCAGGGTCTGGATAGACCGTAATATGCTGAGCAGAATATTTCTCTGTTCCAGAAAAATCTATTTCTTTTTTGCCATACCTTTTTAGTATTTCTTTTGATATTTCATCAGTATTAGATGTTTGTATAATTATTTCGTCTATCTGTATGGTTGTGATCATTCCATGTTCATCAATTTCTTCCTGCCATACTGTTGCTGACATGGGATTGATGTTGAAATCCATCCCTATATACACTGGCTTGCTGCCATCATATGTGATGTTTTTTATGGAATGTTTCCTTGAGAATGCATACAGGCAACGACCACAGTACGTTTCAAACGATGCTTCATATTCCTGTCGATATATACGAAGATCAAGGCTGTTTTTGACATTGTTGATTTCTTCAGTCGAGACGTTTCCTCCATCCAGTGTTGTGTAAGAACAGGACCACCAACCATTTTCATGACGCGGAAATCTCACAGAAGGGTTGTACATCGGGTTAGATTATGAAAAAGTCTGTTTTGTAGAAAAGAAATTTTCGTAAGCTATAAGAAAACCCGATGCAGACAGAGTG
>NZ_JAAABN010000032.1 GCF_011516765.1 Acetobacter sicerae
CGCTCAAACTGAACAGGGACTTGGGATCCATAGTAGGCCTCCGTGATCGCGTAACTTCAATGAATCACCATAGCCGTCCAAACGCTACCGGTTTTTGCGGGTCTCCAGCTGGCAAGGGGGAGAAATCTCCCCCGTTGACCCCCTCTTAAGCAAGGAGAAACCAGTCATGACTATACCGCGAACATCCCGCCTTTCCGTCAGAGCATCCCCAGACGAGCTGATACGCTGGAACCATATCGCTCGTGCTCAGAGCCATGCCACAACTGCCGACTGGATACGTTCTCTACTCACCCGTGCAGAGCTGTCTGGTCATGATGGCCGTCCCGTTCCCGAGGAACTGCGTGGCATACGCCATCAGCTTTCCCGGATCGGCAACAACCTCAATCAATTAGCCCGTTCTGCAAATTGCGAGGATGCCGTCCGGTGCGGATGTGTGCTCGATGATCTTGGCATCCTAATCCATCAGCTTGACCAGATACTGTCACGATCACGCAAGAGCCCTTCCTTCAGGTCAGCCCCCCCCCCGCACGTGCGACGACGCTGACATGACGCGTCATTGAAAGTCCTGTGAGAACATGACCCATGATCGTCAAGGAAAGCAGGATCACAACAAAGAGCGGAGCCGGTGCCATTGCCCGTCATGTGTTGTATGGCGCGAAAAATGAAGCCATCAGAGTTCTGTCCGGGTCTGAATGGCTCCTGCATGACCATATGCGCGAAGCCCATCGTGAAGGACTGAAATACGGTCTCCGTCATATCGCCTTCAATCCAGATGAAGTGATGACCGATGAACAGCTGTCAGCCTTTGCCCGTCGTCTGTCTGACGAACTCCACGCAGACCCCGAACACCTTACCCTTGTCATCCACCAAAAGAACGGAAGTACCCACGGTCACATGATCCTGCCAGAGTGGCAACAAGATCATGTCCTGGAAAGCCGGTTCACATGGATGCGCATGGAAAAAGTCGCGCGCCTTGAAGAAATCCGACTTGGGCACAAACTGGTGGCTGGTCGGCATGACAGGGCGATTGCCAAAGCCTTGCGCAAGGAAGGTCGTCACAGTGAAGCGGAACAGGTCGATGCGCTCGTTCCCGTTTCTCATGATGCAAAACCCCGCGCTGCCTACACATCAGAGGCGCGACGTATCACCGAACGACAAGGACTTGATCTTCCAGCCCTGAAAAAGCTGGTCACGTCTCTCTGGTCACAATCAGACGGGTTAAAAGCTTTCCGGGCAGCCTTGAAAGACCACTCTCTGACGCTGCGTGAAGGGGACCGTAAAGAGACACGACTGGGCGCTCACATTATTGAAACCAGTGATGGCCTTCTGGTGGGGAGCTTTACCCGCCTAGCAAAAGTCAAAGCCGCAGACTTTCGAAAACTGCTTTTAGAAGAGCAGAGTCAAATCGAAAATGAACGAGAACTCAACATCAAGAGCACGCGCCTAGCGATCCGCCGAACAACCGCAGATTTTTATAACGAATACCCTATTCCCAAACCGTCTGACACTCAGCCAATGCCCAGAAAACCACCGGTTATAAAACGTCCGAAAATCCCTGCATGGCGAAAAGAACTCTGGCTCAAAAAAATGGCTGACGTGGACGCTCTCACGACAGAACCACTCCTATCCTCCTCTTCCGTGCACATCATCAGCACAGAGGAGGCCCGTTTTCGGAAAGAGATCAGGAAAGCCATCGCACAACAACACGTTATTCTTGACCAGCAGGCACCAGAGACAAGCTGGAAACCTCTTGATCGAGATAAGATGATAGCGACATGGCGCAAGCAGCTTACCCCTTACCAGAAACAGCTCAGAAAAAGCTTTGACCATTATAGCGTCGCAAAACGAGAGTGGCAGGACGCTGAGAAAAGTCGCTGGCAGCGTCTCACTGGGAAAGCCACAAGACTTGAAAGAAGAGCGGATCAGCTCTTTTTCGAATTTCTGGAGGTTCTGCGTTTTGTTGTGCAAGCCTTGCTGCATATCGTAGGACTGCGCTCAGAACCACCCCAGCCTATTCGAACCGTCCTAAGTGAAAAAAGAAAATCAGTGCTGCAACGTTTCAGGAAAACCTATGATGCAGAATTTTCCGCCATGGCCGACATACAGATGCTGGACCCATGGCTTAACCAGCGTTTTGACCGTATCGTGCAAGCGCGCCAAAAGCGCATTACAGATTGGAACAGAGCGCACAGAGACAAGAAAGATACTGCTCAGCGTGAAATTAAGCGGCTTTCTGATTTGCTCGACACGAAAAACCATAAAGTGAAACATCAGGTGCTTATCAGGCCGTCTCGTTCCCGCAGTCCCACACTGTTTCCCGCACCGAACCCGCAGACCCAACACCCAACCCCTGGCACACCTTCACCGTTTTAAAGACTTTGGAAAGTCTCTTGACGAGAACTGACTTCTTCTCCAAAGTGTTTCTCGTACATCGTTACCAAGAAGGACGTCTTTTAGCGTTTTCCTTGATGAAACCATGAAGGTTTCGAACGCAACTCACCCTGTTTTCCGGGTTCGAGTCCCGCAGTTTGCACCACTAACCTATTGAAATATAACAGTAAAATGAGAATTTGACGGGTCTGCGGGATTTTCCCGTTTGTCTTCCCAGACTGGGAAACGCAGATGCTCCGACTCATCGGGTCTCATTACCACTTCCGCCGGGCTGTGCCCGTTGCAGTGCAGGCTCGACTGGGCCGAACCGAAATTTCTCTCTCCTTGCAAACTCAGAGTAAGCTGGTAGCCCGCGAACGGGCAGCAGCCCTTTACGCCCGAACCGGCGCACTTTTTGAGAAGGCAAAGACGATGGAGACTGACCTGTCACGCGAGGACCTGATTGCCCTGCTAACCGAACAGGGCAAAATCATCGCGGAACAGGAAGAACTGCTCACCCTTGCTGATGATGCTTTCCGGGCTGAAAAACGCGCCCTGCAAGCCGATCACACCCTGACTTTAATGAATCAGGCGCAGAAGGAAGGCGCTTTCATCTCTTTCGCCACAGACTCACTCAAGGCACTGGAAGCACGGCTTCAAAGCATGATGCAGAAAGTCTTTACAGACAGTGCCGTGAGCAAAAAAGAAAAGGACATGTTGCGCGAGCAGATCAAAAGCCTTTCCACCCTGATTGTCGATCTGGGCAAACATCGCCCGGCTGCCCCTGCGAGTGGTCCAGTGGAAAGCACGGTTGAAAATGCGCAGCCCAAAACCCGCAAACCAACCTCCCCACCCCTGTCCGTGATGGCAGAAAATTTGTCTTTGCAGACAAAGACAAGAGCGAAGATACCAGAAAAGCGACACGCAAAACCGTGGACCTCTTTATTGAAGCCTTCGGGGACATGCCGGTGAAAAAAATCACGGGCACGGTCGCTGGTGAATTTTTCGACCTGCTCTCAGACCTTCCTGCCACTCATGGCAAAGGAAGAACTGGCCTTCCAATCCGTGACGCTGTCGCACAGGCCCGCGAACGTGGGCAGGAAACAGTCAGCGGGAAGACGGTGAAAAACCATTTCTCCCGTCTGTCCGCCTTATGGATGCATCTTGTGCAACGAGAAATGGCTGACCGGAATCCATGGGCCGGATGGGATTTCAACATTACAAAGAAGATCGTACGGCGAGGCTGGACAGATGATGAACTGACACTGCTTGCCCATACCCCATGGAGTGGCACATCGGTTTCCCGTACCACTTGGGCAGGGGTCATCAGTATTGGCATGTTCACGGGGATGCGTCTGGGCGAAATCTGCAACCTCAGACGTCAGGACATAGACGTTATTGAAGGGGTTCCGTGCTTTCATGTCCGCCCGCACCCCGAGGACAACTGGTCTCCCAAAACGTCAGCGGGCATACGGATCATTCCCATTCACTCGCACCTGCTCACCATGGACGGGCTCAGCCTGCTCAGGGATAACCGGGGAGCACTACCTGTTTCCTGACCTCACGGTTTCAGCGACGGGCGAACGCGGAGACAATTTTGCTCGGGCTTTCTCGAAGCATAAAAAGCGTATTGGCATCCCGGAAGATGTGACGTTTCATTCCTTCCGCCATACTGTTTCCACCAAGCTCAGAAATCAGGAAGCCCATATCCGTGAACTGTGGATTGATACCGTGCTTGGGCATGAAGCCAGCCATAAATCGCAAGGGACGATGAACTATACCTGCGGAATTGAAGTCGCCAACCTTCAGCAGGTCATCGAAGCCCTTCACTACCCAGAAGAGTGCATCATACCTTTTTGAAAGCCTTATGGTGACAGTCTCGTTTGCATAAAAACAAAAACAGGAAATCGGGCATCTCAATAGGTTACCCTTACAGGGAGCCAGCTTGTCAAATGGCTACCCAAGGGTAGCCTTCGACAAGCTGGCAAGGGGGAGAAATCTCCCCCGTTAACCCCCTCTTTTAGGAGAACCTTGTTATGCCGATTGCCCGAACTTCCCGCCTTTCCGTCCGTGCATCACCCGATGAACTGGTGCGCTGGAACCATATCGCCAGCACTCATGGCCATGCCACAACTGCCCACTGGATACGCTCCATCCTGACCAGTGCGGAACTGGCCGGGCATGATGGACCACACGTTCCCGATGAACTACATGGGATACGTAATCAGCTTTCCCGTGTCGGGAATAACCTCAACCAGCTTGCCCATTCTGCCAACTGTGGCGATGTGGTGCATTGCGGGACTGTGCTGAACGAGATTGAGAAGCTGATCCAGCATCTTGACCACCGTCTCCCCCGCTCACGGAGAAACCACCGTGGCAGGTCTGCCCGTCGCAGGTGCGACAGGCCAGCACTGACCCTGCACTGACTGTTTGTGGTCATGCCCCATGATCGTCAAAGAAAGCCGGATCAGAACAAAAAGTGGCGCGGGTGCTTTGTCCCGCCATGTGCTGCATGGTGCAAAGAATGAAGCCATCCGGGTTCTGGCGGGGTCGGACTGGCTCATGCGTGACCATATACGCGAAGCCAGACGGGAGGGGCTGACATACGGTCTGCGCCATATCGCTTTCAATCCAGATGAGACCATGAGCGATAACCAGCTTTCGGACTTTGCCTGTCGCCTGTGTGAAGAACTCCATGCCGACCCGGAACACCTCACACTCGTCATCCACCAGAAAGACGGCAGCACACACGGGCACCTAATCCTGCCCGAATGGCAGGGCAACCATGTTCTGGAAAGCCGGTTCACATGGATGCGCCTAGAGAAAGTCGCACGGCTGGAGGAAATCCGGCTTGGTCATGCTCTCGTGCCCGGAAGGCATGACAAGGCTATTGCCAAGGCCCTACGCCGGGAAGGCCATCATCAGGCAGCGGAACAGGTCACAGCCTTGAGCCCTGTTTCTGACAGCGCTAAACCGCGCGCCGCCTACACATCGCAGGCCCGACGGATCACGGAACGACAGGGGCTTGACCTCCCGGCGATGAAAAAACTGGTCAGCGCCCTCTGGTCACAGTCGGACAGGTTAAAATCATTCCGGGCGGCGCTGGCGGAACATGGCCTGACCATGCGCGAAGGGGACCGGGCGGATAAACGGCCAGGAGCGCACATCATTGAAGATCAGGACGGAAAACTGATCGGCAGCTTTACCCGCCTGACAAAAGTCAAAATGGCAGAGTTCAGGAAACTTCTTGCAGAAGAACAGCAACCAACTGTCCGCAAGCCAGAAACAGATATCAAAAGCAGCCGTTTACCCATCCGCCGGACAACCCCTGATTTTTATGAGGAATACCCTATCCCCAAAGACCCAGACACTCAGACCGTCCTTAGAAAAAGACCTGTTATAAAACGACCCCAAATGCGCAAATGGCAAAGAGAACTCTGGCTCCAACGTATGGCTGATGTTGATATGCCAACGACTCAGCCCCTTCTTTACACATCCTCTATCCGCATCATCAGTGCAGAGGAGGCCCGTTTCCGCAAGGAGCTCACAAAAGCTATTGCACAACAACAAGCTATTCTCGACCAGCAAGCCCCGGAAGCAAGCTGGAAACCTCTGGACAGAGACAGAACCATAGCGACATGGCGCAGACAGCTTATCCCCTATCAAAAGCAGCTCCGAAAAAGCTTTGACCATTATATCGTTGCAAAACGAGAGTGGAAACAAGCGGAAGAAAGCCGCTGGCAACGCATGACCGGACGAGCCGGGAAACTGGAAAAAGTCTGCCAGCAGCTCTTGCTCGAATTCCTCGAAATCCTGCGGTTTGTTATACAGGCGTTGCTGCATATTGTCCGGTTGCGCTCAACACCGCCAGAACCTGTCCGGTCTACCCTGACAGAACAGGATAGACCTGTCCTTGAAGAATTCAGGAAACAGCACGATGAAGAATTCACCGCAATGGCTGATACGGAAAAACTCGAACCATGGCTCCAGCATCGTTTTGACAGGCTAGTAAAAGCCAGAACAGACCGTATCAGACAATGGGACAAGGCCCACCAAGCTGAAAAAGAGCGGGCAAGGCCGGTAATCGCCCGCCTGCGCTCAAAACTGGCTGCTCCAAAAGGCTTGATGAACACCACGGCCATTGCCCCAATCAAACCTCACATGGGACCATCGCCATAAAATCCCGGTTCACCACCGGCCCCGATGCCAGACAGACCTCATATCCCGCCATTGCCTCTCGACCAGATCGCCAGTTTCCGTCAAACTGGGGCATCTGAATTTTCTGAGAAACAAGGCTTTCTTTCATGCCACGCGGTCGCCCTCGCAAGAACCCTGATGCTGCCCCTGCTCCCAAGAAAACCAACAAAGCGAGCAAGGCCAAGGCGGCGAGCGCGACACTGGGCTTTGAACAGCAGATGTTTCTGGCGGCTGACAAGCTGCGCAAGAACCTTGAACCCTCAGATTACAAGCATGTGGCCCTTGGCCTGATCTTCCTGCGCTACATCTCCACCGCGTTTGAAGCCCGCCATGCTGAACTGATGCTGGATGATCCAGCAGCAGCGGAAGATCCGGACGAATATCTGGCTGAAAACATCTTCTGGGTGCCCGAGACTGCCCGCTGGTCTCACCTGAGAGACAACGCCCGTTCCTCCGGCATCGGCAAGATGATTGACGAGGCCATGCTGGCCATTGAAAAAGCCAACCCGGAACAGCTCAAGGGCGTTCTTCCCAAGGATTACGGACGGCCTGCCCTTGATAGCGTGATGCTCGGGGAACTGATTGACCTGATCTCTGACATCGGCATGGGCGATACGGACGACAAGGCGCGGGACGTGCTGGGCCGGGTGTACGAATACTTCCTTGGCGGGTTTGCCGGAGCAGAAGGCAAGCGCGGTGGCGAGTTCTACACCCCTTCCAGCGTGGTGCGTACGCTGGTTTCCATGCTCGAACCCTATAAGGGCCGGGTGTATGACCCGTGCTGTGGCTCTGGTGGTATGTTCGTGCAGTCTGAGCGCTTTGTGGAAACCCATGGTGGTAAGCTGGGTGACATTGCCATTTACGGGCAGGAGAGCAACCACACCACATGGCGTCTGGCCCGCATGAACCTTGCCGTGCGGGGTATTGGCGCGGATATCCGCTGGAACAATGAAGGCAGCTTTCTGCGCGATGAACTGAAAGACCTGCGCTTTGACTATATTCTGGCCAACCCGCCTTTTAACGTGTCGGACTGGTGGAACGCGTCACTAGAGGAAGACCCTCGCTGGCAGTATGGCAAGCCGCCTGCGGGCAATGCCAACTATGCGTGGCTCCAGCATATCCTGTGGCATCTGGCTCCCGACGGCACCGCTGGCGTGGTGCTGGCCAATGGCTCTATGTCCTCCAACCAGAATAGCGAAGGCGAAATCCGCCGCCGGATGGTGGAAGCCGATGTGGTGGACTGCATGGTGGCTCTGCCCGGTCAGCTTTTCTATTCCACCCAGATTCCGGCCTGCCTGTGGTTCCTCACCCGCACCAAAAAGCAAAAGGGCTGGCGAGACCGGTGCGGAGAAATCCTGTTTATTGACGCCCGCAAGCTGGGCAAGCTTGTTGACCGCACCCGCCGGGAACTGACGGACGAGGATGTGGCCCGCATTGCCGACACCTACCACGCATGGCGTGGAGAAAAGGACGCGGGCACATATGAGGATATTCCGGGCTTCTGCAAATCCGCCACGCTGGATGACGTGGAACAACACGGCTTTGTTCTGACACCGGGCCGCTATGTGGGAGCAGAGGAAACCGAAGAAGACAGCGTACCGTTTACCGAACGCTTTGCAGCCCTTGAGAAGACTCTGAAAGAACAGTTTGCGCAGGGTGAAGAACTGAACGCAAAAATTACCGCCTCCCTGAAGCTGATCGTGCAAAAGGAAAGCGTGTAATGCTGTATCTCACCCCACTGGAACGCGCGCTCAACCGATTAAAGGAAGGCTGGACACGCCACCTTGACCAGCCCGACGACGAACAGTTGCGGGACGGCCTGATCCAGCGCTTCGAGTTTACCTATGAACTCAGCCACAAGACCCTGAAGCGCTTTCTGGAAGCCAATTCAGCTTCGCCCGAGGACTATGACCGCATGGGCTTTCCGGACATGATCCGCTCTGCCAACGAGGCCGGACTACTCAAAAGCGCATGGCCCCAGTGGAGCGTATTTCGCAAAATGCGCAACCTGACCAGCCATACTTATAATGAAGCAACAGCCAAACAAGTTGTGGCCACCATTCCGAACTTTATCGCAGAAGCCGAGTTTCTGCTGGCCACGCTGAAAGAGCGCACAGCGTGACAGGGCAGATCGACATTACGCCCGAAGAGCGGGCCATTGTACTGCGGATACTCAACGAAATTGTGCCCGACCGTGAAGTGCGGGTCTTTGGTTCGCGCGTGACAGGCAAGGCCAAGCCGTTTTCTGATCTTGATCTGGCGATTATGGGTGATGAACCTTTGTCTTTGGAGACGCGAGCACGATTGGAAGAAGCTTTTTCTGAGTCTGACCTACCATGGAAAGTCGATGTACTGGATTGGAAGCTTGCAGAAATAGGATTTCAAAAAATCATTTCTCTAAAAAGCGCAATGATAAAACCAAAAACAATCGGATACTCGAAATGCTAATTTTAGGCGAAAACTGTTTGAAGATTGGGAGTGGTGCCACGCCAAGAGGTGGCAAAGAGGTTTATAGTTCTGATGGTCCTATAGCTTTAATTAGAAGTCAAAATATATATAATGATGGTTTTAATTTTAACGGCTTAGCTCGAATCTCAACTGAACAAGCAAAAAATCTAGAAAATGTTGAAATTTTCATTAATGATATACTCCTGAATATCACAGGAGACAGTGTTGCTCGCACTTGCATAGTCGATCAAAACGCTCTCCCAGCAAGGGTAAATCAACACGTAGCGATTATTCGAACTAATCCCAAAAAAATAAATCCGTTTTTTTTACGTTATTATCTTATCACTCCAACCATACAAAATCATCTATTGGCATTATCTTCAGCTGGAGCAACGAGAAATGCTTTAACAAAAGCAATGATAGAGAGTCTTCTCATTCCTAATTATAACCTTTATAAACAACGTACCATAGCCTCCATTTTAGCCATCCTTGACGACAAAATAAACCTCAACCGCCGGACAAACGAAACGCTGGAAGCCATGGCGCGGGCGTTGTTTCGGGACTGGTTTGTCGATTTTGGCCCGACACGTGCAAAAATGGCCGGAGAAGCCCCCTACCTCGCACCAGAATTGTGGGAACTCTTTCCCGACAGGCTGGATGATGAGGGGAAGCCTGAGGGGTGGCAGTCTTTGCCTTTGGCTGATCTGGCCATTCTAAGCAAATCCTCTATCAATCCTGCTCAATTTTCTGATGAAGATTTTTTACACTTCAGCTTACCAGCTTTCGACAAAGGTATGATGCCCGATTTGGTAAAGGGAGAAGAAATTAAGAGTGGAAAATTTTCCTTACCAAGTAATTCTATACTTTTATCAAAGCTCAATCCTGAAACACCACGTGTTTGGATGGTCACCGCTCACGAAGAGTCTTACCAGCGAATTTGCTCGACTGAATTCATGGTTCTTAACCCACTCCAAAAAAATTGGCTTGCATTGATATATTGTGCCTGCCTTAGCCAACCTTTTCGTGAAACTTTGCAGGGAATGGTAACAGGCACATCTAAAAGTCATCAAAGAGTTCAACCTTTGGCCGTTATGCAAACGCACTTATTGCATGCCACCGATATCCTCATGCGTCAGTTTGGGCTTACCGCCCAGCCCCTGCTTGCTAAAATTAATTTCAACCGCAATGAATCCAGTACCCTCGCCCAACTCCGAGACCTCCTCCTCCCCAAGCTAATGTCCGGCGAAATCAGCATCCGGGATGCCGAAAAGATGGTGGAAGACGCGGCATGAGCTTTCTGTCCGAAAACGAGATTGAAGACTGGGCCTGCGACATTCTGCGCGAATGTGGCTACACCATTGTCTGGGGGCCAGATATTGCCCCCGGTGGCAAAAATCCCGAACGCGCCTCGTTATCGGACGTCATTCTGGAAAAACGCCTGCGGGCAGCAATAGACAGGCTAAACCCGCACCTTCCCCAAGCCTCACGCGATGAAGCTCTTCTGGCTCTGATTCGCGAAGACACACCCGACCATGTGGACGAAAACCGCCGCCTGCATGACTATCTGGTCAATGGCGTACCGGTGGATGTGGTGCGCGAAGATGGCACACAGTCTGGCGACCGGGTGCGCCTGCTGGATTTTGAAAGCCCGGAGAACAATGACTTTCTGGTCGTGCGCCAGTTCGTCATTGAAAAGGACGATGCCAACCGCAGGCCAGACCTTGTTCTGTTCATTAACGGTATGCCGCTTGGAGTGGCTGAACTCAAAAGCCCCAGTTCCGAGAACGCGACGCTGGATTCAGCCTGGAACCAATTCCAGACCTATCGCAGCCTTATTCCCTCTCTGTTCCGCTTCAATGAAGCATTGATGATTTCGGATGGCACACAAGCCCGCGTTGGCTCGCTCACTGCCGACCGTGACCGCTTCATGCCATGGCGCACGATCAACGGTGAAGACCTGATCGCCAAAAACCATAAGGAAATGGAAACCGTTCTACGGGGCGTGTTTACCCCCCTCTGGTTTTTGGGTCTGATCCGTGACTTTGTGCTGTTTGGCGAAAAGAACGGCAGCCCCATCAAAATTCTGGCGGGCTATCACCAGTTCCATGCCTGCCGAAAGGCCGTGGCGCAGACTGTGCGCGCTTCGGCACCGGATGGAGACCGCAAGGTCGGTGTCGTCTGGCACACGCAGGGGTCTGGCAAGAGCCTGCTCATGACCTTCTATGCTGGTGTGATTGCCCGCCACCCCGAGATGGAAAACCCCACAATCATTGTCCTGACAGACCGCAATGATCTGGACGACCAGCTCTTCGCCACCTTCTCTGGCGCACAGGCCTTGCTGCGCCAGACACCGGAACAGGCGGATAGCCGAGAGGATTTGCAGAAACTCCTCCGGCGCAGCTCGGGTGGTGTCATCTTTACCACCTTGCAGAAGTTCCAGCCCGAAGAGGGCGAAACCAGCCTGCCCATGCTGACCGACCGACGCAATGTGGTGGTCATGGCGGATGAGGCACACCGCAGCCAGTATGGGCTGGAGGCCAAATTCAACCCCAAGACCGGCAAAATGACCTACGGGTTTGCCAAATATCTGCGCGACGCCCTACCCAATGCCTCCTTTATCGGCTTTACCGGAACCCCCATTGAAAATGCCGATGTGAACACACGCGGTATTTTTGGCGATTACATCGACATTTACGACATTGCGCAGGCCGTCGAAGATGGCGCGACCGTGCCCATCTATTACGAAAGCCGCCTTGTGCGCATCGAACTGGATGAAGACCTCAAGGAAGAGCTGGACGACGAACTGGCCGATATCGTCGAAGGACTTTCCGAGAACGAGGAACACAAGCTCAGCCAGAAATACTCCCGCGTAGAAGCACTTGTCGGCTCGGAACCCCGCCTGCGTCGGATAGCCAAAGACCTTGTGACCCATTTTGAAAATCGCCTGACTGCCCTTGAAGGCAAAGGCATGATCGTGGGCATGAGCCGGGCCATCTGTGTGGCCCTGTATAACGAGATCATCCGCCTGCGCCCCACATGGCATAGTGACGATGACAATGAAGGAGCCATCAAGGTGGTGATGACTGGCAGTTCGTCTGATCCTGCCGGTTTCCAGCCCCATATTGGCAAGAAGTCCAAGGCACGACGTGAACTACTGGCAAAGCGCATGAAGGACAATAATGACCCGCTCCGGCTGGTTATTGTGCGTGACATGTGGTTGACGGGTTTTGACGTGCCCTCCATGCACACCATGTATGTAGACAAGCCCATGCGCGGGCATGGGCTGATGCAGGCCATTGCCCGGGTCAACCGCGTGTTCAAGGGCAAACCCGGCGGTCTGGTGGTGGACTATATCGGTCTTGCCCAGAACCTGAAGGCGGCTTTGGGTGAATATTCCGCTGGAGACCGCGAACAGGTCGGCATTGACGAAGGCGAGGCCATCCGCGCCTTGCAGGAACGCTACGAAGTTGTGCGGGCCATGTTCAACCCCAGTCAGGCAGGCGGCTTTGACTACCGTCCAGCCTTGCAGGATGGCGCGACACCCAAGGCCAAGCTTTCCATCATGGCGGGAGCGCTTGACCATATTCTGGGCCAGCAGCAACGCGCCATGGCCTCTGCCAAAAACGATGAAGAGCGTAAGGCCGCCCAGAAGCGCTACCCGGATGCCGTCAAGGCGCTCTCGGTTGCCTTTGCGCTGGCTTCTGCCAGTGATGAAGCCGCCAGACTACGCGATGAAATCGGGTTTTTCGAGGCCGTCAGGGCGGCTCTGGTCAAGAGTGTGAGCAATGGCAGCGATGGGCGCAATGCGCAGGAACGCGAACTGGCTATCAAGCAACTGGTCAGCAAGGCCGTCATTTCCACTGACATCATCGACATCATGGAAGCCGCTGGCATTGGAAAGCCTGATATTTCCATCCTCTCGGACGCCTTCTTGCAGGAAGTGCGAGAAATGCCCCAACGCAATCTAGCCATTGAAGCGCTCAAGAAGCTGCTGGAAGGTCAAATCCGCAGCCGAACCCGCTCCAACATCACGGAAGCCGAGGCCTTCTCACAACGACTGGAACAGGCCGTTGCCCGGTACCATGCCAACGCCCTGACGTCCGCTCAAATTCTGGATGAACTCATCCGCATGGCCCGAGACATGGCCTCCGCCCGTGACCGGGGAGAGGAACTGGGCCTGACACAAGAAGAAATCGCCTTCTACGATGCACTGGCCCAGAACAAGAGTGCCAAGGACGCCATGGGCGACCCCAGCCTACGGGTTATCGCCACAGCACTGGTGAAGACCATTCGGGAAAATGCCACAGTGGACTGGACGGTCATGGCGCAGGCCCGTGCAAAAATGCGGACTTCAGTCAAACGCCTGCTTCGCCATTATGGATACCCGCCCGATATGGAGGCGGAAGCTGTGCAGCATATTCTTCGTCAAGCGGAGCTGTTTGCTCCTATTTGGGCTGGGCAAGAAAGACTATAGCTGCATCTGATACATACGGAAAAGCGGAATTTATTTTTCAGCTAGAGAACCTGAAAGAATAGAATTTCTAAAGTTAGGATAGCGATTGGGCCTGTTAGGTCTTGATATAGTCTGCTGTAGCAGCGATGAGGATGACGGAGAGGAAGGATGCGGCGGTTTTCTCATATCGGGTCGCGACAGCCCGCCACTCCTTGAGCC
>NZ_JAAABN010000033.1 GCF_011516765.1 Acetobacter sicerae
ACTCTGTCTGCATCGGGTTTTCTTATAGCTTACGAAAATTTCTTTTCTACAAAACAGACTTTTTCATAATCTAACCCGATGTACAACCCTTCTGTGAGATTTCCGCGTCGACCCACATGTCGGTCCCTACAACACCGGGACAATAGGCGTTCACGGTAATGCCCTTGCTGGCATATTCCTTGGCCGCTGCCTGCGTCAGCCCCCGCACGGCGAATTTCGTCGAGGAATAGATCCCCAGCAACGCATAGCCCTCATGACCGGCAATCGAGCAGGCGTTGATGATCTTTCCTTTCCGCTGCCGCATCATGAAACGGTCCGCCGCCGCCTGAATGCCCCACAGGACGCCCTGAACATTGATGCGATAAATCCGCTCGACATCTTCCGGCGTGACGGCGGCGATCGATTTGACCTGCGCAATGCCAGCATTGTTGACCATGACATCAAAGCCGCCCAGCGTCTGATCCGCATGGTCCACGGCGGCCCGGACCTGCTCCCGGTCTCCGATATCCGCGCTGAAAGTGGTGCAGGTTCCACCCTGCTCCTGAATCTCTCTGGCCACGCCATCAAGCCCCTCCCGCTTGATATCGACCAGAGCGACGGCGAACCCGTCACGCACCAGACGCAGGGCAATGCCCCGACCAATCCCCTGCGCCGCCCCTGTCACCAGTGCGACTTTTTTTGATGCTGTCATGCAGAACTTCCCTCTCTGGATATCGGCCCTGGCCGCGATCCGGGAGCACATCACGCCTGTCTCTCTGATTACAAAATGCGCAGTTTCAGGCTCTCATCTTCGTGACAGCACTGCGTCCATTCTGTCGCATAAACGCGACAGGACTGCGGGAGACATTCTGGACTTCAGGCAGAGGGATGTTGGTCAGGAGAAATTCATATGATCAATCCGGAATAGTTTCCGAATGATGGCGGCACCTGCTCCGCATCTTCCTACGCAACCTGAACATTTGTCGCATGGAAGCGAATTTGTACTTTTGTGGGAGAGTGACATTTCCATGATGTCACGGAAAAAACTGGCCTGCCGACGTCTCCGGATTCACCGTGAGACTATCAGCCCCGAGACGCTTTCCTTCGGGACTGAGAAACTTTTCCGTTCCGTTTTGCGTTCAGAGATTAACAGAACGGAGTATTTCCCATGGACCTTTTACGCTGGACCCTGATCTTTCTGGTCTTCGCCCTTATAGCAGCTGTCTTCGGTTTCTCCGGCATTGCAGCCAACTTTGCCTATATCGGCAAGATCCTGTTTTTCATCTTCATCGTTCTGTTCGTCATCAGCCTCGTGTTCGGCCGCCGAAGGGGCTGAGCAGGCAGGCCAAGAGAACAGCGAGAACAGCAAGGGCTGCCACTCCTTCCATCACGGTGAGGGAGACCGGCAGCCCGTCAAAAATATAGGTCGGCATATCGCACGGTTTGCCGGGGCGCAGCGGCATGGAAGCTAGGCGCTCGGCCATTGTCGCGCCCGTCAGATGCGGCGACAGACATTCCGGCAGCGGGCTTTTCCAGAAACGCCATTCGACGCCGGCATGAACCACCACAAGAACGAGATCGACAAGCAGCGTCGGCACGCCCAGAGACGCCACGGCTCTGGCCCAGCGTCGCGGCACGAGCAGACCGACTGCCCCAATCACCACCAGCAAACGCCATGGCCAGCGCTCCCACAGGCAGAGCGCGCAGGGCGCTATGCCCAGCCCATCCTGCACCCACCATACGAAAAGCATCGCTACCACTCCGGCAAATATCAGCAGGAGGTTGGGCAGGCGGACAGTTCCGGGCGTCTGTTTATTGAAAATTCTGCGTCGTGGCATCAGCACCATGCGCCAAGCTTTCTGTTCCACATGACGGTCATGTGTTTTCGGGAAACGTGCGTATAGCAGCACCCCGCCTGAATTTCACCCGGCACTGGCCTTTCTGCTGCGATTCAGGGCTTTCAGGAAATCCCGGGCCCAGGAACCGGCGGTCGTGTTCCTGATTTCGCTGTTCAGGATATTCCAGCGGCGCTTGCGCTCTTCCTTTTTCATGGTCAGCGCCAGATGCAGGGCATCTGCGATAGCGTCTGCATCGTGAGGATTGACCAGCAGCGCTTCATCAAGTTCAGGCGCTGCGCCGGCCAGATGCGACAGGACAAGCGCGCCGGGATCTTCCGGATCCTGTGCCGCCACATATTCCTTGGCGACAAGATTCATGCCGTCGCGCAAGGGTGTGACAAGCGCCACATCGGCAAGACGGTAGAAACCCGCCAGCGTCTGGCGTGCAATCGGACGCGTCAGATAGCGGATAGGCGTCCAGTCATAGGCGGCAAAAGCACCGTTGATACGACCGATCGTTTCATCAAGCTGACGACGCAGCAGACGATATTCCTCGACCTCGCCACGGGAAACCGGCGCGACCTGAAGATAGGTCACATGCCGATGATGTTCGGGGTAGCGGATCAGCAGCCTTTCATAGCCGAGAAAGCGCTCCTCAAGTCCCTTCGAATAATCCAGTCGGTCCACGCCGATAATCAGAGGCTCGTCGTGAAGGCTTTCTCTCAGGCGGCGGACTTCCGGTCCATTGAAGGCGTCCCTCGCCTCCTCGCTGAAGGAAACCGGATCAATGCCGATCGGACAGGCCACCACCCGCGAGGGATCGGTCATCCCCTCGAGCCGCATGCACTCCCAGAGATTCTGCGCGTCTTCTTCAGTCTGCACACCGATCAGATCATACGCCTTCATGTCGTCCAGGAGCGCGGTCGCGGGCGGCAGGGCGCGGAACAGGCTCCACGGCGGAAACGGAATATGCAGGAAAAAGCCGATGGGAGAGGTCACTCCGAGCTCACGCAGCGCCTGAGCCAGCGGCAGGAGATGATAATCATGCACCCAGATGATGTCGTCGGGCTTCAGCAGAGGCGCGAGCGTCCGGGCGAACATCCGGTTCACCTCCAGATACTGCAACCAGTCGGCCCGCGCGTAATTCATCAGCCCCAGCCGGTAATGGCAGAGCGGCCAGAGGATACCGTTTGAAAAACGCTGATAATATCCGCGATGCTGCGCTGGAGTCAGGGGAATGGTAGCGTAGGTTACCGTTCCATGCGTATCCAGAGACGGCATGGGATCAGCGTCCGCTTCAACCTGCCGACCTGACCAGCCGAACCACAGTGTCTGCTGGTCTTCACGCAGGGCGGCCTTCATCCCGAGCAGGAACCAGAGACGCCAGCCAGCCCCGGAATACCGACGGTGTGGGGAAATCAACCGGAATGCGCAGTCCGATTCCGCCCAGACGGACAGCCGCCTTGATGGCATCCTCATCCGTGACGTCGTCTCCGACAAAGACAGGTTTGCGACCGGCGAACGGTGCATTTTCCATGAGCAGTTCGACCGCATAGCCCTTGTCGACGCCAGCAGGCCGGATTTCCCAAGCCATTTTTGCGGCCTGGATATGGAATTTACCGCCTTCTTCTTTCACCCATGCCTCCGCTGCCTTACGGAGCTGCCCTTCTGCTTCCGGCGCTCCCCTGTAATGCAGAACGAACCCGCCGACTTTTCGTTCCAGCCGCGTGCCCGGAAGGGACGCCACCAGTTCCTGCGCCTCGATCACCCACTTGCTGGGAACGGAGGGAAGAGCGGCCCGCTCAATGGGTCCGCCCGGACGATGGCGGATGGCGATACCGTGCTCGCCGGCGACAGCGAACGGCACATCGCCCAGAAAGGCGTCAATCTGATCTACGGAACGTCCGGATATGATCGCCAGCGCGCCACCGGTCGCTTCTCTCAGAGCGAGCAGCGTTTCCTTCAGACCCGGCGGCACGACCACCGACTCAGGCGTAGGAGCAATGTCGACAAGCGTGCCGTCAAAATCCAGAAGAAACGCCACCTGACCCAGGGGCATGTGATTCCGTGTCAGTCTGGTAGTGGAATCCTGAGGAGCCGAAGTCTTGTCCGAAGAACTCACGACAAAATGCCTTCCCTGCTCACCTGTTCAGCCAGCGCCAGCCCGGCTCATCCCGGAAAGCCGCACGTACAGGTCGTTACAATTGATGCAGCCGCGACGCGCTGAGTAGCGTTCTGTTTCACCACAGCTTCCCCGGCATTACTATAGGCAGACCGGGGTTCCTGCTCCGCTTCTCCGTCGTGGCAACGTCAGGGCTGATCGCCGTCCATTGCACCACGATCCGTCGAAGAACCGGAGGAAGATGGAGCGATTTGGTTATTTTCCGGTGTATCGCTTCCCTGCCCGTTGTCCTGCTGCTGACCGGATTGTGAACTGTCACGCGTTCCCGGCAGAGGTGGAACCGCCGGATGTTCCAGTGTCGGCAGCATGGGCTGAACGTCGTTTCCCTCACAGGTTACGACATGCACATCGTAGATCGGGCTTTCGAGAATGCCCAGCGACGGTTCGGCAGCCAGCATCCAGCCGTGGAAAACAGCCCCCTCGGCCCGTCGATCCTGAACATCGAGCCATGCGGCGGCATCCTGACGCGCCGTGGGCGCATGCTGCAGACATCGCGTCACGCCGATTTCAAGCGTTTCGTAATGCGAAGTCCCACCGACCGGAATCTTCACGGTTTCAACCCGGGAATCGAGGCGATTGAGCACCCGCACAACGGCCATGCTCTTCCCCTGCCACGTGTTGGGTGGATACATCGCGGGAGGAGCCAGCGGTTCCGCCGCCAGAGCCGATCCAGCGCCGACCAGAACGGAAGCCAGCCCCAGAAACACCCGACCAGACCGCATCAGCATCTTTGTTCTTACCCTGTCAATCATACTGAAGGCTTGCCTCGTGGACTGGCGAGAGACGCCACAAGAGACGTCAGCATCTTCTTCATTTCGGTCTCATCCACGCCCATCAGCACCGCGTCTTCAAACGCATCCTGCATGACGCCCTGCAACTCTTCCCAGTTCTGGCGCAGAACCAGCAACTTTTCCGTGCAGGAAACAGGTGTTCCATCCGGTTGAGGCCAGAGAGCAGGAGCCTCCATCACGGCTGGACCTCGCCTTTTGGCGCGTCCATCCCCTGTTTCGCTTTCGCCTGATTGGCCTGCGTCAGCGTATCCGTCACAGAGAAGATGAACTTGCTCAGCAACTGCTCCAGACTGATCGAGCCCTGCGTTTCGCCAATCTCGGCGCCCGCTTTCAGAGTCTTTGTATCGCCGCCCGGTGAAATGGCGATGTACTTACCGCCCAGCAGACTGTCACTGGTGATGATGGCGGCGCTGTCCACCGGCAACTGCACGTCCGGCCTCACCGTAAACACAACTTTCGCCTGAAAGGTTTTCGGATCGACCCCCTCGGACACGACATGCCCGATGGAGATTCCGGCCAGCTTCACATCCGAGCCGATATCGAGACCATCAATGTGGGAGAAACCCGCCTTGAGCTGATATCCCGCATCTGTCTTGCGGCCACTGCTGACCACGGCAAGTCCCAGCAGAAGCACAAACACGACGATCACAGCGAAACCCGCAACGAGCTCCACGGTCGGACGTGTATTGCGGAGAGGCGGCAACGCCGCTGCCGGCTGAGAAGTCGTCGAAACAGAACTCATGGGTTCTCACGCGCCTTTGTGATCATTCGTTCTTGTCGTCTGGAACGATCAAGCCTGACAAGCCCGATAGCGCAACTCTCTGGCAAGAATATGCCCGCATCGGCATATTCTTCTGTTCACCCGGTATGAAAAAGAGCGCGAAAGGCCGGCTTTTCCCGTCGCGGTTTCCGGTCCTGTCAGAAGCTGTGAACGCTCAGCTTTCCGGTGTCCAGGCGTCATAATCGCCTGTGGCCGGAGGACGATGACCACCCTTGTAAGCGCTACCAGGAGGACGATAGGCCTCAGCAGTCCCTGTCCTGTTTGGCTGATAAGGCAGCTGCCAGGGTTTGCGGGCTTCCATGGGGATCGGCTGATCCTCCATGTAATGCAGCCAGCCCCACCACTCAGGCGGAACAGCGGAGGCATCCTCACCCTTTTTGTAGATGACCCAGCGCTCATAGCGCTCGCCCCCGCCCGTCTTCCGGGTGGGTCGCCGCGACTCGTAGTAGGCGCGACCATCGTTGTCCTTGCCCACAAAACGTCCATGCAGGCGGGTATGAAGAAGGGTGCCGAGCGTTGCCATGAATGCGACCATAAGGAGTCGAACTGCCGCCGTCCACCGCTCGCACGCCTCCTCGCGTTCACGTTACACGGCACGCCTGCGGGAGCAGTCCGGGAAGCGTGAAGCCGCCCCTCAGAAGCGCCATTTCCCGTCTTTTTCAGCCTTGCAAAAAGTTATCCCCCATATCCTCGCTTTCCCGACCATTATCCCCCCCTTATCCTCAGCCTGCCCCGCTTCCGCCCGCCTCTCGCGGAACGATAAGCTCTTTTCATGAACGCTCATCATTTCTGGAACGGTGTCGAAATGCGCACCGTCATGGCCTCCGCCGACCCTGACGCTCCGGCACGCGCCATTACGCTGCCCGCCGACTGGGATGACGAGGCCGCCGCCGCTCTGGCGGAAATCGTTACCGGAACAGGGGCGGTCTCGCTGCCGCGAGAATCCGCACGCTGGATCGACTCCTTCACATCCGGCGCGCATCGACCGGACGAACAGCAACAGGAACCGTCACGCGGGGAGATCATCAGCGGGCGCTCGCTAGCGTGGCTCCTGATCCTGAGGCAGGCCGCCCCGACCCTTGCCGTCTGGCATGGCGCTTCAGACAGACGGCCGGGATTTGTCCTCAACCTCGCCGCCTTCGTGCTGCCGGGCGAGGACTTCGCCGCCGAAACGTTTGTTGCGGCGCTTCGCCTGCTGTGCCTCGTTCTGCGCACGGACGCCCGCCTCAAAGCGGCGCGGCGCAATGGGGAACTGCCGCTTGACGAAGCGATGCCCCCGGAGCCGACGCTGTTCGATCTGCCGACAATGCCGTCAGAGGAGAAATCGGGGGTAAAACCGGCCACACCATCAGCTCCGGCTGACCCCGAGATGACAGGCAGCCTGCTCCCGGACGCACCGCTTCCGATTGTCGGGGAAATCCTGCTGACCAATCTGGATGCCTGCCTCGCCGCTCTTGGACTCGACTATGACAGCGATGATGGCCGTGACGCCGCCTGCTCGATCGTCGCGCTGACCACGCTTGTCTCCCGTGAGGGCACGGGTTGCGATCATCTCCCCCTCATGCCGCATCGCCACGTCCTGCCGGGTCTGTCAGCGGCGATCCGGGATGCCTGGTCACGGGCCGCCGTCGATACAGAAACTCCGGAAGCCCGCATTGAAACGGGCTTTTCCTCAACGGGTCCTGTCGATGCGCTTCTGGGCTGTGAAGCCTGCGGCCTTGCGCCCATCTTTTCCCCACTCCGATCCGATGGACGCCTTGCCGCAAGCACGCTCAATCGTCTGGCAGCAAGAGGCCTGTCTGTGGAAACGGCCCTCGCCGCTTCCCTTGCAGGCGAAAGCCCATTGATTATCCCGACAATCGACGCGCATATGCGGATGTATCGCGCCCTCGCCGGGTTTGTGGACCGCGTTCCGGCCCGCCCAGATCCGACGATGGCTCCGCCGCCCCGCATCCTGCCACGCGGCATGTTGCAACCGCTCCCCGAACGCCACACTGGCATCGCCCAGAAAGCTTCGGTCGGCGGACATCGCTTCTTCCTGAGAACCGCCGAATATGAAGATGGCACGCTTGGCGAGATTGCGCTGACACCGGCACGGGAAAGCGCGATGGTGCGCGGCCTGATGGAGAGCTTCAGTCAGGCTGTCAGCATCGGCCTGCAATATGGCGCGCCGCTGGAGGATTTCGTCGAACGGTTCGCCTACTCCTCTTTCGGTCCCGCTGGCACCGTCGAGGGCGATCCGGTCACATCCTACGCCACGTCGATTCTGGATTACGCCTTCCGCGCCCTGTCCAATCTGTATCTGCAACAGCGTCTGCCCGACGCGCCACATGAGGACGATAATCAGGGCAATTCACCGCTCCTGCCTTTCGACTTCAAAAGCGGGGATACACCCAAACCTTCAACGCCGGGTGGACGGCGCGGACTGCGACTGGTCAGTTGATCGCAGTTCCTTCGTTCACGCGATGTTTTGAAATATGGAGAGGGGACATCGCCTCTCCATATTCTAAAAACGTCTTTTATATACAGATCTTATCGCTTCCAGCGTAAAAATTTTACCGACTGATGCGACGAAGCAGACCGCTTCAGCGATGAGGTCACACTCCATCGCGACGCTCTGCAAGTGACAGTGGCCTGACGTCCAACCCTATACTCCCGGGTAAAACTCAGACTGGGCCAGGAGGAAACATTCACCTGCGTCGTTATGCACAATGGCGTACAGGTCACTGGCCATGCGGTCGATGAGATCCGCACATTCGATCTGAGTGCGCCAAGCATGGGCCATAACCTCATCGGGAAACAACAGTCCCAGCAGATTGCCTGCGATGGCGCCCGTACTGTCGCTATCCCCCGAATGCGTCACGGCGATACGTAATCCTTCCTCAAAGCCGGTGGCGACACGCGCCGCATACAATGCAATGGACAGCGCTTCTTCCGCCACCCAGCCCTGCCCCAATGTCCCGACCGTCTCCGGTCGTCCATCCGGGATCGCCGCCCAGGCGCGCTGAACAGCGGCCAACGTCGTGTCATCCAGAGACAGGGCATGCAGGGACCGCACGGCCTCTTCAAGAGAAACGCCCCGCAACAACTGCATCAGAATCTGGGTCTGCGCTCTAGCGGCATTGCGACCTGTCGGATGGGCATGTGTCAGATGGGAACAGGCGTCGGCCAGATCACTCCCGTCCTCCGCTACGCTCGCGTAAAGCGCCACAGGGGCGACGCGCATGATCGCTCCGCATCCTTTGCTGTTGTTGCAGGCCATAATTTCCTGACGTTTTTCCGCCATCAAGGAAGACAGACATGTGTTTCCCGGCGCACGACGGTGATGGCGGCCGGACGCCCGTCGTGCGGGAGAATCCGATCAACCCCGCGAGGAAAGGTCTGACGGATACGGTCCAGCGACCAGAACTCCACCTCCGCTCCCAGCGCATCGCCGATGGCGCCGCCGAACAGACAGGCTCGGAACAACTGGCACTGACGGACGCTTTCCTGACGCACCTCCTCAAGCCAGCGTCTTTGATGGAGCAATGGCCCGGCTCCAGCCCGCGTCTTTGCGATTTTCTTTAGAGCGTGGCTGATGCTCTCTCCCCGCTCACACTGAATGAGAGCGGCCACCAGAGCCGTCCGTTCCAGACCGGCGCGACAATGGATCACAATCCGGCCGCCCGCTTCCAGACGCTGATGCAGCACAGGGGAAATCTGTCGCCACATTTGCAGCCAGTCGGCATCAGGAACGCCGGCATCGGGGATCGGCATGGAATACCAAAGCAGGCCGGCTGCCTTCATGGCAGCGTTCATGTCGCCGACCTGAAGATAATCCATCTCCTCCTGCCCTGTCAGTGAAATCACGATATCCGTGCGCCAGAGCTTCAGGCGCAGAATATCGGCCTGCAGATCTCGGTTCCAGTTCGCCCCGGAGAGAGAAGGTCCCTTGCGTCCCGGACACAGGGTCATGCCCACCCTGCCCTGCGCAAGAGGAAAGCTGTCAATCTTCAGCGGGTGAGTAATGGAGTTACGCATGTCTGGTGTCTTTCCATCCGGCGGGCCATGATGACGCGCTGTGTTATCGGTTACGGAAACCGTTTTCTCATGACCTGCACCAAACATGTCGAACCGTCGGGATTTTCCGCATGTCTCTGAAGAAATCCTACATTGCCCTCGCCTGGACCCGTCCGGTGCCGTGGGCAGGGTTTGCTTCCCTGTCCACAGACATTGATGTTGCGGCAGGACAAAGCCGGACCATCCGCTATCAGCGAGACCTGCTCCGGCGATATGTGCGGGAGCACAACGGCGTTCTTGAACGCGAAGTCGCTTTGCTGGAACTGTCACCCGATCGGGCGACACCCGAGAGTCTGCAGGTAATCAAAGATCTGATGAAGACATGTTCGCCGGATTCCACTTTTCTCAGCGTGGACTTCACGGCTGCTCAGGGCTGGCGGCCCCAGCCGGCCTTGGGAAAAGGCGTTCCCTCGGAACGCTGTCTGGTGCTCGCTCCCGATCCGTTTATCATAGATGGAAAACTCTTTGACCCGCAGGAACATTTCCAAAAATGGCGTAAAAAGGAGAAGAGCCATACACAGTCCAAGCCGCAGCATCGACTGACTGTTCTAAAAGCGTTGACTGATCAGGAAAGTCTGTCGCTGCGTCAGAAAGCGGTTTTCCTCAATGAGAAAAAATTTCTGACCCATGGCGGGAAACTCTGGACCGCAGACAATCTCAGAAAGTTCCTTGCTCTGTCTGATTGAATTGAAGCGCATATGTGGTGTGCACGGTTCGTCAGCAGAAAGACCTTTCTGAAACGAACAGGATACGCAAAATCCCGTTATGATTGCGTCTCTTTTCTGAATCCTTGAGTATTTTTCCCTTCAGGGATGATCCGGAGATCGGTCCGGCGCAAACCGCAGAATCGTGCCGTTATGGTCTTCTGAAATCAGCAGGGTTCCGTCCGCCATCACAGCCAGGCCGACAGGCGAACCATTCGGATTTTTACCCGGCTGGGAGAGGTTGCGCCACCCCTCAACAAGCGACTGCGGAGAGCCCTGAGGTTTGCCGTCCGCATCGATTGCCAGACTCATCACACGATGACCCATGTCACGATATCCGTGGTATGTCACAATGACTTTACCCTGCAGTTCGTGAAAAGCATTTTGCGTATAAACAAGCATACCCAGAGGAGCGGCATGGGCAGGCAGCAGCAGGTCAGGCGGCGTCACGGCTGAGCAGTCATGCTTCGGGTATTCAGGGGCCGGTTTTCTGTCGTCAAAACAATAGGGCCAGCCGTAATCTTTTCCTTTCTGCACCACAAGAAACGGCTCATGAGGGAGCGTTTCATCGGACAGTTTTGGATCAGCCGCATTGATGCTGTCACGTCCATTGACTGCGGCGAGCAACACCCCGTTCGGCGTGACCGTCAGCGCCGCAGGATTTCTCATACCGGTGGCGACGACATTCGTTCTCGAAGCGGACTGGGGCTGCTCAGTCGGCCTGAACCACAGGATGGAAGCGCGTGGAACCTCTCCCTGCGTCTCAGGACAGGCTTGCGAAGCAACCGGAAAACCTCCTGACGCCGTTTCACAATTATTCGTGGCGGATCCCTCACTGACATACAGGCCGCGATCATGATCCGCCGCCAGCGTCTTGAGAGGATGACGGCCGGTTGAAGGCAGTCCGCCCAGAACTTCCCGAGTTTCCGCCGGACTGTTTTTATGCAGAATCACACGCAGAACGCGATCAGGGAGCGCGATGTAAAGCTGTCCATCTGATGCAAAGGTGAGGCCGCTGGGGCGGTCCAGACCAGTCAGAAGCACGTCCTGCCGCCCGTGGCCATTTTGTTCGAATGCCAGCAGACGGCCCTGATTACGCTGCCAGCTCCCCATATCCACGACATAAACCGTCGAATCCCTGACAGCCATATCCCGGGGAAAACGCAGACCGGACGCAAAAAGCCCCACGCATGTTCCTGACGGTGTCTGCAGATTGACCCGCGGAAACCCGTCGCACGATCCGCTGGTTGTATAAACGGAGCGGGCATGAGCAGTTCCCGCCGCCAAAAGAGAAGGCAGCATGACAGATAATACGCAGGCTTTCTTCAGAAACCCGCTCCATTGAGTGTCGCCGCTCATAGTCTGCTTTCCCGTAATGAATGATCCTGTTGCGTCGGATGCTATCGTCATGAGCTCTCCTTTGCGTAATTATCGTCTTTCTGAAAACTCTGTCATTTCAAGAAATCCGGCTAAATCACGCAAAAGTTTTTCAGAATGCACTTCTTGAAAAAGTATATTATATAAAATTACAAAAAAGGTATTTATTTTCCAGATAGAGAAAAAAGCTCGTCTTTCCCTCGGAGTGGACGCAATCTTTTACCCGTTTCTTTAACAAGCCGGGATCAAAGGAACTGTGTCTATTTGTGGAGTTTGAGGCAAACTCCCGATGTATTTACAAGCTCTGCAGACACCTCGAAGCAGCTTCATCAGACATTTTCTTCTTTTGTCCTCAAACGAAGAACACGCCCTACAGCAGCACTTCTTCCCCACCATCGTCAGTCGTATCGAGGCTTCGCAACTGCCGGGCCACAACCCGAGTCCGCTGCCGCGCATCCTCAATCGTCGAACTCATCGACTGGGCATTACGCGACAGTTTTTCGAGGACGCCATCCATTTTCAGCATTTCCTGTCGTGTCGCACCCAGCAGTCTGGCAATCGTGTCCGTGCGCTCCTCAAGAGAAAGCGTAACATAACCCAGATGGATAGTGCGCAGGAGCGCGGGCATCAGTGACGGCCCCATGATCAGAACACGGTATGTGCGGCCGATTTCGTCAATCAGCCCGGGAGCCCGGGCGACTTCCGCATACAGACCATCCGTGGGCAGATAAAGAACGGCGAATTCAACCGTTTCAGGCGGCACGATATATTTGGAAGCAATCTTGCGTGCTTCCATCTTCACCGTGTTTTCCAGCGCCCGCCGGGAACCTCGCTCCGCATCCTTGTCATCCTGCGCAACGGCGTCGAGCAGTCGCTCATAGGCTTCTGTCGGAAATTTGCTGTCTATGGCGAGTACAGGCGGATTTGATCCCCGCACAGGCATACGCACGACAAATTCAACGACCTCACGTCCCTGCCCAAGACGGCGGTTGGCCTCAAAAGTGCCGGGAGGAAGCACATCTTCCAGAATGGCCCGTAGCTGCGCTTCACCCCATCCACCGCGTGTTTTGACATTACCAAAGAGACGCTTGAGGTCGCCAATCTGCGCCGTCATTGCGGAAACCTCGCCCATGGCTTTCTGCATGGCCGAGAACTGCTCCAGCACACGCTGGAAGGAAGTCTGCATCTGCCGCTCAACCGCTGCGTGCAGCTGCTCCGTAACCGCGCCACGAATGGCGTTCAGCTGAAGTGCACTCGCTTCCGCCATTTCTCTCAATGCTTCGGACTGTACCGCGCGGGCCTCCGCCTGATCCTTACCAAGCGCGCCGGACAGATGCGCCACCCGTTCCATCAGCTCCGCCCGCATCTGCTCGACACGACCGATCAGTGCCCGCTCTGTTTCCGCCAGCCTGATCCGCTGCTGTTCAGCCTCGGCATGGCGCACGCCAGCCTCTCTTTCCACCAGTACGTAAAGCCGCGCCAGCAGGTCACTATCGCTCTCCCCACCAGAAGTTGAACGCGAACGGAGAAGAATGAACAGTAGAAAGGCGATTATCAGACAGGCGCACACCAGCAGCCCGATCCACAGACCGGTTTCAGGGGAGCCCGCAGACGTTGGAATCATGACTCACTGTGCTTTCTGAACGATCGAACGCCTCCCCTCTAACAAATCAGAACAAAACAAGAAAGTGCTTCAAAATTTGGAGCAAAGCCTTTGTCCTGTTATCGAAACCATTCCACGCACTGTCTTGCTGCTGTGACAGGACCAACAACAACAAGAACTCTCCTGTACGGGATCACTCAAAGAGCCATGACGCGGATTTCTCACACTTGAGGCAATTTCGGGTCATTTTGTAGAATTCAGTCATCCCACAGGAGCCCGATCTGGAATATTGACGATATTCTGCTTCTGGCGGCGGGTT
>NZ_JAAABN010000034.1 GCF_011516765.1 Acetobacter sicerae
GTGAGCGGCTTATAAGCCCCACAAACAAATACCGTCAACACACTTTCACAAAAAATCTCACAGAAAATCCAAAAACCAACCAAAAACCCCAGAAAACCAAGGAAAATTAAAGCTTACCAAGTTTCAGGCCCAGATTCCCGACACCGAATCAGTCCTCTGCCCCATCCCTCAGACTGACCAGAAATGAGCGCGCCCGGGACACACGGGACTTTATCGTCCCCGCGGACACTCCACAGATGACAGCCGCCTCCTCATAGGAGAGCTCCTGCGCCCCCACGAGCATCAGGGCTTCGCGCTGATCGTCCGGAAGCTCCCACAACAGTTTGTTGAGATCATTCACGTCATCATGCTTCTCCCCTGAAGCGGCAGAAGGGAGAGGCTGCTCTTTATATTCGCTCAGAATTTCCTGCTCGCGCTTGCAACGACGCGCCTGCTCATAGAAAAGATTCCGCAGGATGGTGAATGACCACGCTTTCAGATTTGTTTCGGCCGAAAATTGGTCACGCGACGCAAATGCGCGAACAACGGCCTCCTGCACCAGATCATCAGCACGTGTGCGATCTTTGGTCAGAAAGCGGGCAAACGCACGTAATTCTGGCAAAAGAGCGACAACCCCACGTCTAAATGCAGACTGCCCCCCCTTATCTGTCACAGAGGCTCTTTTCTGATCGTGGTTTGCCATGCCAACCTAACCCCGCCTGTCACTTCGGTTCACGCGAAGGAATGTTCACGATGCCCGATTCGCAACGAAGCGAACTGATCCGCGCGCTTCCGTATGCACGCCGTTATGCGCGCGCGCTTACAGGAAGTCAGTCCCGCGGTGACCTGCTCGTCGCGGAAAGCCTGCGCGACCTGGTAACACAGCCGGCGGGAAAGCTCTCAGCACGCCTCGAACTTTACCGGGCGATCTCCCGTAAGGCCGCAAATCTTGAGGAAGAAGACAAACGACCTCACGCCCTGTCGTTTCCGCAACGGCTCCTGCTTCTTCTGACCGCACTGGAAGGCCTGTCCTCATCACAAGCGGCCCATATCCTTGCAATTGATGAAAGCACGGCCGCAAAGGAAATAGCCGAAGCCCACAAAACGATCCGCTCCGTCTCCCAGACGTCGATTCTCATCATTGAAGATGAACCCATCATCGCCATGGATATCGAAGATCTGATCATCCATTGCGGCCATACAGTCGCTGGCATCGCTCACACCCAGACCGACGCCATTGCGCTGGCCAGGGAAACCAAGCCCGGCCTGATTCTGGCGGACATCAATCTTGGTGAGGGCGGAAATGGTATGGAAGCCGTCGCAGAAATCATGAAAAGCATGACGGTGCCGGTCATTTTTGTGACCGCTTATCCGGAGTGCCTGCTGACCGGAAACACGGTCGAGCCAGCTTTCGTCATTACAAAACCGTTCGAACCACTGACATTAGCCATCGCTACCTATCAGGCCATTACGGGCGGCGTGCCGGTTCCCTGAACCTCATTAACGCCAGTTTCGGGAGAACTGCCTCTTCAAGCATCTTGCATGACGAGGCAGTTCCCCGCACTTTCCGCACATGGCACCTCCTCCTCTTCTTCTCCTGCAGGACATCACTCTGACGCTTGGCGGGAAACCGCTGCTCGATGGTGTGGGATTTTCTGTCTCTCCCGGCGAACGGGTCTGTCTTGTCGGTCGTAACGGCTGCGGCAAATCCACCCTTCTCCGCATTGCGGCCGGCGAAATCCTCCCCGATTCCGGAACACGTTTCCTCCAGCCCGGCAGCACCCTGCGTTATCTCCCGCAGGAGCCCGATCTTTCCGGCCATGAAACAGCGCTCGATTACGTCATCGGCGGTCTGACAGATCCGTCACAGGAATGGCGGGCAAGCGTCATGCTCGACGCGCTCGGCATGAGTCCGACCGATAATCCCGCGACACTGTCCGGCGGAGAAGCCCGGCGCTGCGCGCTCGCCCGCGTGCTGGCCGCTGAACCTGATGTTCTTCTGCTGGACGAGCCAACCAACCATCTCGACATGCCGACCATCGAGTGGCTGGAAAAGGAACTGCTTTCCCTGCGCACCGCCATGGTCATCATCAGCCATGACAGACGCCTGCTGGAAACCCTGTCACGCAGCGTCGTCTGGCTCGATCGCGGTACAACACGTCGGCTTGATCAGGGATTCGAGCGATTCGAAACTTGGCGCGAAGAAGTTCTGGAGCAGGAAGAGCGGGACGCCCACAAGCTGGACCGTCAGATTGCACGCGAAGAAGACTGGATGCGTTACGGCGTCACCGCCCGCCGCAAGCGCAATGTGCGGAGGGTGGCGGAACTTGCCGCCCTGCGCACCGCCAGAAAGGACGCCGTCCGTCCTCAGGGAACGGTAAACCTTACCGCACAGACCGCTTCGAACTCCGGAAAACTCGTCACAGTCGCAGAACAGGCCTGCAAAAGCTGGGGAGATCGCCCTATCGTGCGCAATCTCGACCTGCGCCTGCTGCGCGGTGATCGCATGGGCGTGGTCGGGGCGAATGGAGCGGGCAAAACCACTCTGCTGCGCCTGCTGACAGGGGTGGACCAGCCCGACAGCGGCACTGTGACGCTCGGTCCATCCGTCGCGATGGTGACGCTCGACCAGCAACGCAAATCACTGGACCCACAGCAGACTCTGGCCGACACACTGACCGGTGGCGGTGGAGAAATGGTGCAGGTCGGTGACGAAAAGCGTCATGTTATCGGCTATATGAAGGACTTCCTGTTTCGTCCCGAGCAGGCCCGCACCCCTGTCGGGCAGCTTTCCGGTGGCGAACGCGGTCGGCTGATGCTGGCCTGCGCTCTGGCCCGTCCGTCAAATCTGCTGGTGCTCGATGAGCCGACTAACGATCTTGATCTGGAAACGCTCGATCTTTTGCAGGAAATGCTGTCGTCCTATGACGGCACTGTCCTTCTTGTCAGCCATGATCGTGACTTTCTTGATCGCGTTGCGACATCCACTCTCGCGGCAACCGGTGGCGGCGACTGGATCGAATACGCCGGCGGCTACAGCGACATGCTGGCGCAGCGTCACGGACAGGCGCTCGACCAGCGTGAAACAGCGGCTTCGCCAGAACCGGCTGCTTCATCCCCTGCCCCTACTGCCAGCACAACCAGGTCCGGCACCCGCAAGCTGACCTACAAGGATCAGCTTGCACTGGACAAACTGCCGGGGCGAATCGCTGAAATCGAAGCCAAGATCGTCAAACTTCGGGCGGCTCTGGAAGATCCCGATCTTTACAGTAAAGACCCCAAAGGTTTCGCCCGGCAAAGCGAGGCGCTGGATTCCGCTGAACGGGATCTGACGACAGCGGAAGAGCTGTGGCTGGAGCTGGAGACAAGGCGTGAGGCCTTGCAGGGAAACTGATCCAGAAGGCTGTCTGACTGGTAAGCAGTCAGACAGCCCATGTCCGCACGCAGGACTCCACATCCAGCGCGATTCCACCCTTTGCAACAATCTGACCACAGGCATAGGGTCCAAGTGCGCCTGCCGCGACCAGAAAAACGGCCCCCGGGTACGGCACCCAGACTTCGTCAATCCGGGTCAGCATCTCATCCAGACCACTGCGTTGCAGGAACACCTCATTCGCCGTCCCAAGGCGGCAGGTTTCCGCTATCCGCGCTGCAAGCCCTTCATGCGTGGTGACAATTCCCGCAAACGCGAGATCTCCCAGCAAAGAGCACAGACCCGGATCGACGTCAGCGAGCGCAGGCATCACGTCGAGCCCAGCGCAGGACCTGTAACGACCAACACGGACTTCCCTGTCCTGCTCGGCAAAAAAGCCAAAATGCTCTCTATCGTTCTGCAGAATGGCGGACGACGGCAGGCATAGGATCGCAGCCTCCCGCGCCGCCTGTCGGTATCCTCGTCCCAGTCTTGCCTGCGTGCTGGGAGCGCAATCGGAAAAAGCCGTATCGGACAGCCTCTGCCATACCGCTTCGGCCATCTCGGTCATTTCAACAGGCCGCAGCAGCAGGGAAGCGTGAAGACTGGTCGCACAGACGATTTTCGCCTCGTCATATCCCATGCTGACCAGTGAGAACGGCTCACGGACCTGCACGGCTTCCCGAATCAGCGCCCCGACCCGCTCGGGAGAAAGCCAGAGTTCGGATTTCCCGGCGTCCTCCAGATCCTGCAACAGAAGTCTGCGCTGAAAGGTTTTTGCCAGACGGGCGTTGGCCAGCTGGCTGTAGAGCGAGATGCGTCCACCCTGAGCTGCCGCCAGTTCATCCAGAAAATCCGCGCTGTCGATCAGTTCGTCATAGCGTCCAGTCGCTTCAAGGCTGCGAATGTAGTTCCAGGCGGAGAAACGCTCTCCCTTCAGACCGTGAACCACATCACGGAGCAGAGGCAGCGCTTCTTCAAACCGGCCTTCATTGAACAGGGCGGCCGCAATGTCCGCATCCTGTGCCGCATCACGCATTTCAGTGCGCAGAAGCAGATCGCAGATCGTTTTCCGCTCCTGCGCGTTGGCCGCCTCACACGCTTTCAGCAGGGTCTGACGCAGAAAACGAATGTCCGGCCATTTATCGAACGCGCGCGCGCAGTCAGCAATGACCGCTCCGACATCGCTTTTTTCCAGATCATGCTCAGCCTGCGTCAGTGCCGAAACAAAGCTCTTTTCAGAAGCTTCAGTCAGCCGTTCTGTTCCGTCACCACTCAAGTCCCGTTCCCTCACCGATGGTCTTGCCAGACAGAACGCCCCACTTCCTCACACGTTTCTGGCGGAACATGTGCGGGCACCACACAATCGGTAATCAGCCTTAATTTAGGATAACGAGACAGATCCTACAGAAAAAGTATTACGTCCTGTGCGAACAGGGTCCGGAGCAGATGCCTGAAAAGTCACTGCGCCTGCATCCGCAAAATACCGCGACACCAATAAAAAAAGGCGGATGGAACATGATTCCATCCGCCTTTCCATAGCCGGTAAGGGACGTTCCCTTATTCGCCCTTCGCCGCGACGGTCAGCAGACCTGTCAGACGCTGGGCGAAGGCCGTCGGGTCCTTCGGATTTTCGCCGTCCTGAATACGGGCGACATCCAGAAGCACGCGAGCCAGATCAGCCAGAGCCGGGCTTTTCTCAGCCGCCTTACGCGCCAGTTCGAGCACCAGCGGGTTACGCGGATTGAGCTCCAGAACAGGAGCCGATTCCGGAAGCTTCTGACCGCTGCGACGCATCAGCTTCTGCAACTGAAGGTCCGGACCATTCTCGGACGCCGCCAGCACAACGGCGCTGGACACCAGACGATCCGTGCCCCGCACATCGGACACCTCACCGCCCAGCGCCTCTTTCAGCGCCGGAAGAAGAATGTCCATGTCAGCAGCTTCACCCGTCGCAGCTTCGCCTTCGACAGCGAACTTCTCGAGATCGGCGGCACCCTGCGTCACACTCTTGAGCGTCTTGCCTTCAAAGCTGGTCAGACGATCCGGCCAGAAGGAATCAACCGGCTCGGACAGCAGCAGCACTTCCAGACCACGCGCCCGGAAGCCTTCAAGCTGTGGCGAGTTGGCGACCGCATCCTCGTTGTCGCCTGTCAGGTAATAGATCGCATCCTGCTCGGGCTTCATGCGGCTGATATAGTCAGCCAGCGTCGTCCAGCCGGACTCGGGCTTGTCCTCTTCCGCCTTCACAGCGCTGGAGCGGAAACGCGCCAGACCGGCCAGCTCCGTGCGATGCTCGGCGTCTTCCCAGATGCCTTCCTTCACGATGGAACCGAAGTTTTCCCAGAATTTCAGGAATTCGGCATTGTCCGAAGAGCGCTTCTTGATCTCGTTCAGCACACGCCCCGTCACGGCCTTGCGGATGCGGGCCAGAACCGGCGTCGCCTGAAGCATCTCACGCGACACGTTCAGCGGCAGGTCTTCCGTATCCACCACACCGACGACAAAGCGCATCCATGCCGGCAGCAGCGCGGCATCGTCCGTGATGAACATCCGCTTCACATGCAGGCGAATCTTACTCTCGCGGGCCGGATCGCCAAACTCGAACGGACGTGAACCGGGGATGAACAGCAGCGCACTGAACTCGATGGTGCCTTCCGCGCGCCAGTGCAGCGTGTCCCAAGGCGTATCGAAGTTGTGCGAGATGTGACGGTAGAACTCGTTATACTGTTCTTCCGTCACTTCACTCTTTGGCTTGCGCCACAGTGCGGTGCCTTCGTTGGCCGGGCTCTCCTCGCCGTCCTTCACGATGGTCACGGGCCACGCGATATGGTCGGCCCACTTGCGGATGATTTCCTGCAGACGCCAGGAATCAAGGAATTCGTCAGCGTCTTCCTTGATGTGCAGGGTGATATCCGTGCCCGGCTTTTCGCGGGTCGTGGGAGCGAGTTCGTAAGATCCCTTTCCGTCCGAGGTCCATTTCCACGCCTCGTCCGAACCGGCGCGACGGGAGACGACTTCCACGCGATCCGCCACCATGAAAGCCGCATAGAAACCGACACCGAACTGACCGATCAGGTTCGGCTTGTCCTCAGGCTTCGCGCTCTCAAGTTCCTTGCCGAACGCGCGCGTGCCGGAGCGGGCGATGGTGCCGAGGTTGTTGACCAGCTCTTCCTTGGTCATGCCGGTGCCATCGTCAGTGATGGTCAGCAGACGGGCGTCCTTGTCCGGATTGATGCGGATCTTCGCGTCTTCCGGAAGCGCGCGGGCACCATCGGTCAGCGCCTCGAAGCGACGGCGATCGGTCGCGTCGGCGGCGTTGGCCACCAGTTCGCGGAGGAAGATCTCGCGTTCGGAATAAAGGGAGTGAACGACAAGGTCGAGAAGACGCCCGACTTCGGCGCTGAATTCATGCTTTTCAGCCGAGGAAGACGAGCTCGAGGTCTCCTGTCCGGTCATATAATAAATATCCTTCTGTTTTCAGTTCGTTCAAATGCAGTCGTCGAACGACCGTAACCTTCCGTAATGTGTGGTGGTCACAGCCGTTTTTCAAGCGGGTACGGACCCGTAAACCCGCAAGGGGGCAGGGCCTGTCTGATCGTATTCCGTTAAAATGAAGTGCAGAAAAAAGGGGAGCAGAGCCAGACCCTACTCCCCTTATGTAGCGCGATCAGGCCGCGCCTTTTTCCTTCAGTGCCGCCAGAACGTCTTCCGGACGGACCGGCATGTGACGCAGGCGGATGCCCACCGCATTGAAGATGGCGTTGCCGATGGCCGCGCCAATGGTGGTCACGCCCGGCTCGCCGAGACCCATCGGCTTTTCCGTGCTTTCGACGAACTCGATGTCCATCTCCGGCACATCCGGCATGCGCAACGGCGTGTAGGTGTCGAGATTGCGGTCACGGCAGACGCCGTCCACGATCTCGCTACCTTCACATAGCGCCATGCTGAGACCCCAGAGCGCCCCGCCTTCCGTCTGCGCCAGCGCGCCGTCCGGATCGACGATGGTTCCGGCATCCAGCACCAGCCAGATTTTCTCACAGGTGACGACACCCGTTGTCCGGTCCACATGCACCCGCACCGCTCCGGCGGTCCAGGTCGGCATGCCACGCTCCTGACCGAAGGTGGTCGCCATGCCAAGGGCCGTGTCTTTCGGGAGCGGCTTGCCCCAGCCCGCCTTCTCGGCCAGCCGTTTCACAACCGCAGCCTGACGCAGCGCCCCGCCGTTGGAATCCGGAGCCTTGCCCTTGTTACGCCCCTCCGGTCCGTTGCCGTTCAGCAGTTCCAGACGGAAAGCGACCGGGTCCTTGCCGAGTTCATGCGCCAGTTCGTCGAGGAAACATTCCTGCGCCCAAGGGGTCCAGCCTGCGCTCACCGAACGCAGCCAGCCCGGACGGAAGGTCTCCTTGGCAAGATCGTTGCTGATCGCGCGGACCCGCATGGTGCCGAAATCGTACCAGCTATCAGCACCCGCAATGGCGAACTGATCGTATGGCTTGCCGTCCACGCCCTTTTCCATGAACGGACCGGCCATCACTTCGGTCGGCCAGCCGGCCGTCGCGTGATGTTCAAATCCGACGATGGTGTTCTTCTCATCCAGCGCCACACGCACCTTCTGCACGGACGGCGAACGGATGGAGTCGAACTGCATGTCGTCCGAGCGGGTCAGGATCAGTTTCACCGGCTTGCCGCCGATAGCCTTGGAAGCCAGAGCCGCCGGGACGGCATAGTCACCGTTCAGACGACGACCGAAACCGCCTCCGAGCAGGTAGCTGACCATCTTCACCTTGGCTTCCGGCACGCCGAGCGCCTTGGCGATGACCGGCAGGAACAGGGTCTGCCACTGGTTACCGCAGTGAACTTCCCATGTGCCGTCCTTCAGCTGGGCGATCGCGTTCATCGGCTCAAGCTGATAGTGCATCACCGAAGCGCAGGTATATTCCTGCTCCAGCACGCGCTTCGCGCCCTTGAACGCCTCATCGACACCCTTGTCGTTGAAGATCATGGTGCCAACATCGGACTTCGCGATCAGCTCGCGTCCGCGATCCTGAATCTGCTTTTCCGTGACGTTCGCGGTCTTACCCGGCGTCCACTCGACTTTCAGCAGGTCCGTCGCGCGGATGGCGGCCGGATAGCTTTTCGCCAGCACGACAACCCAGCCCGGAACCGTATCGCTGGGATCTTCCAGCGTGATGTAACGGATATAACCCGGAACCTTCTTCGCTTCGCTGTCATCGACCGAGACGACCTTGGAGCCATAGCGCGTCGGCGGCATCTTCGGACGGCCATAGACCATACCGTCGATTTTCGCATCAATGCCGTAGATCGCCGTGCCGTTGGTCTTGGACGGAATGTCCAGAGACTTCACCGGCCTGCCGATCAGACGACGCTCCGAAGCCGGCTTGAGCGGCAGATTCTTCATCTGGTCAGGCGTGAAGCTGCGTGTCGGCTTTGCTTTGGCGACGATGTCACCAAAGCTGATGGAGTAGGACCCACCGATCACGCGGCCATTGCGGGCGTGACAGGAAGAGGCCGGAATCCCCAGCAGCTTCGCGCCTTCCTCGACCAGAATGGTCCGGGCGGCAGCGCCAGCCTGACGGAACACGTCCCATGTCATCCAGACGGACCATGAACCACCCGTGACCATCAGCCCCCATTTCGGGTCCGTGTCCACATAGGTGATCTTCACCTTATCCCAGTCGGCTTCCATTTCATCAGCGATGATCCGGGCGAGAGCCGTGCCGATATGCTGGCCCATCTCCGCGCGGATGATGTTGACATTGATCGTCCCGTCCGGCGCGACCGAACACCAGATGTTGGGCTCGAACTCCGGCGGCGGCAGGGGCGCACCGAGCGGATAGGTCTGCGCGGCCTTCGACTCACGGGCGAAACCGAACAGGAAGGAACTGCCGACGGCAGCGGAGAGGAAGCCACGCCGGGACAGGCCGCGCCCTGCGGCCCGGTCCTGCTGGGCGGCAATGCGTTCGAGCTTACCCATTGGAGTGATCTCCCTCCGTCTTGGCCGACTTCATGGCGGCGGCGGCTTCCTTGATGGCCTTGCGGATGCGGATATAGGTCATGCAGCGGCAGAGGCTGCCGCCCATGACGCCGTCGATATCCTCGTCCGTCGGATCGGGGTAATCGCGCAGCAGGCTGGCTGCCTGCATGATCTGTCCCGACTGGCAGTAACCGCACTGCGGCACCTGAATCTCCTGCCACGCTTCCTGAAGCGGATGGCGACCTTCCGGGTCCAGCCCTTCGATCGTGGTGACGTCCGCGCCTTCGATGGCGGAGACTGGCGTCACGCAGGAACGGGTCGCCCGTCCACCGACATGCACGGTACAGGCGCCGCACTGACCGACGCCGCAACCGAACTTCGTGCCTGTCAGCCCGAGATCGTCCCGCAGAGCCCACAGCAGAGGGGTGTCTTCCGGCACGTCGAGCGAGACGTCACGGCCATTGAGTTTGAATTTGATCATGATACGGCTCCGTGATCCCAGCTCATCCGAGGCTCAGTGCGAGGAATTGACTGGTGGTTCCACCAGCTTGCGGGCGTCAGCAGCTTTCTTCTCCAGATCCGTCCATGGTGGCAGGGTCGTGCGTGTGCGGCGCAGATAGGCGGCGATACGCGCCATGTCCTTGTCGCTGAGCGCATTATAGAAACTCGGCATTGCGACGCCGCTCTGACCTTCCTTCGCTGTCAGGCCACGCAGCATGACAAGGTAAAGGTTGGTCGGCTCTTTCAGCCACAGCGCATTGTTGAGCGCGAGTTCCGGGCGTCCGAGAACCGGCGCGGGTGCGGCATTGTAATGACAGGCTCCGCAGGCGCCCTGATAGAGACGCGCATCCGGATCCGTGCTGAACCCGATGAGGTCCTTCTTCGAGTCCGCCATGGCGTGCTCAAGCGCGGCCTTGTCGCCGGACACACGCTCAACTGCGTGGGCCTTGTCCGCAAAGTAATAGGCAATCGCGTGAACGTCTGATTCCGGCACGGTCGCAAGGAAGTCATGCGCGACAGGCGACATCGGGCCACCAGCCGGTCCGTGCAGCGGGGCCACACCGTTCCGCAGATACTGATACAGCTCGTCCTCGGTCCAGACGACCGGCGTCGGGTTGTTCTGGTTCAGAGGCGGAGCGATCCAGCCGTCAACCACGCCACCATCATATTCGTGGTTGGGAAGTTCTTCAGCGCCAGCAAGGTTACGGGGCGTATGACAGGCGCCGCAATGCGCTGCGCCTTCGGCCAGATACGCGCCGCGATTCCATTCCGCATTATGGTTCGGATCGGGCTTGTAGCGACCCGGCGTGAAGAACATCAGCTTCCAGCTGGCGAGCGTGATGCGTGGGGAGATGCTGAGCGGGAAGCCATTCGGACGACGCGTCATGTGCACCGCCGGGCGGGTCATGATCCACGCATAAAGGTCCGAGATGTCCTCATCGCTCATCTTGGTGAAATGGTCATAGACAAACGCAGGCAGCAGGTGGGAGCCATCGCGGGACACGCCATACTGAAGCGCCCGACGGAAGGCGGCCTCCGACCAGTTTCCAATGCCTGTTTCGGGGTCCGGCGTGATGTTGGAAGAGAAGATGTCGCCGAACGGCGTCTCCATCTTGTAATCACCGGCAAGCGTCGGACCACCACCATTATCCTGACGGGTATGGCATTCAACGCAGTAGCTTTCAGCCGCAACAATACGACCGCGCTCAATCTTTTCCGCTGAAAACTGTCCCGGCTGCACAGGGGCGATCTTGGGAATGGCTGGCCACCAGGCGTACCAAAGGAATCCCATTCCGGCGACAATGCCGACGCCCGCAACGCCTGTAAGTATGCGTTTGATCACTCTCAACCCTCACTGCCGGGAAACCGACGGTCCTTCACAACATGGAAAGCGACATGCACCCGCCCCAAGACTCTGTCGGGACATTTGTGTCACTCTGCGCCACTTTTCAATAGATGCATAAATCGGAACGTGGAACCTCAAAAGAGGAATATGATCTATGTCATGGCAGAATTTTTACTGTCAGTATGGCGCAGTGACCACACTAAACCGCAGCATGGTGAATAAAACGTCTATATTCCTATGAATATAGACGTTTTATTTCTGCGTGTTTTTACTCTGAATATTGCGATCAGGCTTTCCGGGTCGCTCGGAAACTGTTGCCGCACTCACAAAGGTCACAGCAGACCGGTTTCTGGATGCTCCTCCGGAAATGGAAATAGAGCCATCCCATTCGTAACGGGCAGAGAAACCGGAACGAGCGCCATATCCGGCAGCATGCGCCTGAATGCTTCGGCCAGTTGCAGAATGATTGTCTTGGACACGCGGACAAGGGGCGGCCTCATCCGAAGCGAATACAGCAGCGAACTGTCTGCCCGCCTCAATGGACGTCACATTGACCGGAAGAAACCTGCTTCGACAGCCCGACAGGTTCAACCGGCATGCGTGGAACAGATCAGAACTGTTCCTCAACAGGGAGAAGCATCCGCCTCCCCCTGTAAAACCACCCGAGTAAAACTACCCGAAACTCAGAACGGAATTTCATCGTCCAGATCACTGCCGCCCGGCGCATCCCATCCACCGGGGGAAGCCGGAGCACTGTTGCGCGGAGCCGCAGCACCGCCGCCCGCAATTCGACGGGAGCCGCCAGAGCTTCCACCGAAGCCGCCACCAGCATCAGAGCCGCCGCCGTAGCCACCGCCCTCATCACCCTCACCGGAACCCCGACCATCCAGAAGCACCAGCTCACCGCGGAACCGGTCCAGCACAACCTCGGTCGTGTACTTTTCCTGTCCGGACTGGTCGGTCCATTTACGGGTCTGCAGAACGCCTTCGAGATAGACCTTCCGTCCCTTTCTCAGAAATCGTTCCGCGACGTCCGCTAGCCGGTCATTGAACACGACCACACGATGCCACTCCGTACGCTCACGGCGCTCGCCGGAAGCGCGGTCATTCCATGTGTCGCTCGTAGCCACTGAAAGCGAGACGATTTTCTGCCCGTTCTGGCTGGTACGGATTTCCGGGTCACGCCCGAGATTTCCAACCAGAATGACCTTGTTCACGCTGCCTGCCATTGTGGCTCCTCATTTATTCTATCGTGCAGAGTCCCTGTGCGTCGCCGGATAGGGACAGGGAACTTCGCTATGGATGTCTGGTAAACCTCAGCCGGGCTTCCTGCAAAGCGATTAATCTGCAATCGGACACATCGGCTCTTGAACTAACATGCCATCTCCGTCCTTATTGTTCCATCATTCTCAGACATGGCCAGCACTTGAACCGTCCTCCTCCGCCAAACGTTCCGGCAAACAGACCGACACCTTCCGGGACGTCCTCTCCTCGCTCGACAGCAACTGCGACCCGGATGATCGACCGGGAGCAGCTCGAAGCTGCGTCTGAAGCCTACTACGCCTATTGCGGGGCCGCCTGGAGCGATCTCGATCCCAAGGCCCAGACGCACTACCGCACACGGATGAAACTGGGACTTGAAGCGTTCGTGGCCAACATCTGGCGGCCCATCAGTTCCGCGCCCCGGGATGGAAGTGCTGTTCTGCTGTTCATGTACATGGAAGGTCGTGGCGATTATATCTGGCTGGATCGCTGGGACGCGCAGGACAGACGCTGGCGTCTGGCCCCCCATGCCCGACCGACACACTGGGCTCCGCTCCCTCTGCCGCCACGCCCCTGAGCAGCACCGCCTCCCTTTTCGGGGGCATACTTTATAAAGAACAGCGACAGACCTGCGCGTCTGGTGTCTGCCGACTAGTCGGCCGGAGCCATTGACGCGGAAATCTCACAGAAGGGTTGTACATCGGGTTAGATTATGAAAAAGTCTGTTTTGTAGAAAAGAAATTTTCGTAAGCTATAAGAAAACCCGATGCAGACAGAGTGT
>NZ_JAAABN010000035.1 GCF_011516765.1 Acetobacter sicerae
CGAACCATCTATTCGAGGATTATCCCCAAATAGAAACACGACTGTCGATTGCATTCGAGGGCTGAAGCGTGGCATTCGTAACACCGTTCGTTGAGGGGAATGTCTCCAAAAGCGGACTGATAGCCGTAGTCGCTGATTGAGACCTGAAATATACGTGCTCCATGAACTTTGTAGCAAGCACGTATATAGATCTTGTTGTCTGGCTTTGTGGCAATGATCAGAATTAAATGGCCGCTATCAACTCAGAGTGTCGATGAGGAGTTATTATACTTTTACCAAACCAACCGTCTTTGGATCATAAATCAAACCATCAATACTTCCATCCGACATTTTATCCACTATTTGAGACACAATATCTATCGGAACCAGAAACCACTCTTTGGGCTGCACTGGATGCCCGAACCGATCTTGAATCGTCAGATCAATCTGTGCAGGGGCTAGAACCCTATGAAAGATCTTCTCCAGCTTCGTACGATTAATATTGAAGAGCTTATAGGTTGCCACGACTTCGACATCAGCCAGAAGATAGGTTGCATCATGCCTGGCGTTGGCGATCCGTTTTTTCACATCGCCTCCCGTCACCCCGATCTTGTGAATCAGATTACGATGCTGCGCGATATACGGATTATCTGACAGACTTCTCAGCACATAGATCGTGCCACTTTCCAGATCATCCGGTTCAACCGTTGTGCCAAACAAAGGCCCGACAGTCGGATCTGTAATCCGACGACCAGCCTCATCCTTATAGAGAGCCCGCTGGAGCGACCTCAGCAGGACATCGCTTTCAGTCCCGTTGTCATAGATGACCCGCAGACGGCTGTCTCTGCGACCATATTCTGTCTCGAACTCTTCTCCGATATGGGCAACGTAAACCATCTGCCCTTTCAGGATAAAGAATTCTCCCTGCCGAATACCGGCTTCCTGCCCAAAGGGACGTGTTTCCCGCACGCCGGATTTCAGATCCTCCTTCACCTGAGCGAACAAAGGCCGGAAGGTTTCAAAATCCTTGCAGGGTTCCCGGCTGGCAATTTCTTCCGCTGCCCGCACCTCTGCACGTGATTTCACATGCTTCAACACAGTGATGGATTCAGCCGCTGGCTCGGTCTCAATGCCCAGTTCAGCGAGAAGCGCATCATCGTCCAGCGTATCGGGATCAGGACTCTCAGCCTCCTTCCCGGAAACACTCAGAAGCCCATGCGGATCTCGCTGTGCCAGCAATGACCGGCATTTTTCCAAAGCCCGTATCCGATCCAGACGCACGGCATAAAGCCGTTCAAAGATATCTCTGTCTTCTCCATGCGCAGGCGCATGCCCGTATTCCTCATAGAAACGGCAGATATCCTCAAACCCGGCAATAATCCGCTCTTCCTCGGCGGTCAGCGCGGCCTTCTTTTTGGTTTCCAGCGAGACACCAAGTTCGGCCAGAAGCTCTTCATCGCTCAGATCAGCCATTCGCCCGTTCCTCTGCCGTCTTACGCGCCAGAACCGCCACCCCTTCAGCCATCTTACGTTCCCACGCATCGGGAGATGTCAGCTCAGGAAGGCGTCCTCGCTCCTTTTTGAACAGAAGGGCGCGCTTTGCCAGGTCCCTTGCCTCTTCAATCGTCAGAGCAATATGACGACCGGCAATGACCTCCTGAACCTGTTTGAGGGTCTCTGCATTCATGCTCCTGGCGAGGATCTTGTAGGCTTCCTCAAACGGATTGATCGCATCAATCAGGTCGATATCCAGATCCCGGACATTCATGGCAATCTTCCGCATCCCTTCAATCAGGGCTGTATTGCCACCAATCTTCTCTTCTCCCCCGGCTGCCTGCGTGATCTCTTCCGCTGCTTTCTGTCCCTTCTGGGTCAGATTGAATGCCGCCACGGCATGCTGGCGCACAGCCTCCTGATCCTCATCCGAAAGCTCAGGATACCGATCCCGAATAATTTTCCCCAACCTGACCTGTGTCAGTTCCTGAGGGGCCGTCTCCTCGTCAAACAGACCATGCTCCAGGGAAGGCTTGTCCTGCACAAAGGAGGCCACAACTTCGTTCAGATCTTCCCGGCAGATCCGCTGCGCTTCAGGGCTTTTGGGAGAAACCAGCCCTTTGATCTCCATATGGAACTGACCGGTCTGCTCATTGAAGCCAACATTCGTTCCGTTTGGCTTGTAACCTTCCTCCCCATAGTCATAGCCATCCAGAGGCGCACTTTCTTCGGTCTTCGGCGTGAACTCGAAACGCGGGGTCAGCACCTGTTCCATAAGCAGGCTGGCGGCAATGGCCTTGAGCATGTCATTGACCGCATCCGTCACTTTTTCCTGGGACGCATCCGGTTCAGCAATCAGGTTGATGAATTCAGCCCGCGTCTTTCCTGGTGCATCGCGGGTGGCGCGGCCAATGATCTGAATGATCTCCGTCAGGCTGGAGCGGTATCCGACCGTCAGCGCCTGCTCACACCAGATCCAGTCAAACCCTTCCTTGGCCATCCCCAGCGCAATGATGATGTCCACATGATCTCGGTTATTCTTCTGCGCCGGATCCTTCAGGGCGGACACAACCTTGTTGCGCCGGACAGGCTCATCTTCCACCAGATCGGCAATACGCAGCACCCGGCCATCGGCACGACGCACCAGATGAAAGCCTGTCTCTATATCCTCCCCTTCCCAGTCTCCCAAGACGGACAGGATATGCTCGACTTCCTTGTGCTTCTGGGTCGTGCTTTCGCGTGAATTGACATTGGGAATATGCACGATCGTTTTACGCGTGCCGTCCAGCACCCGATCAATCGCATCCAGATAGGAGCCAGTATAGAAATAATATCCCAGATCCAGCTCTTTCAGATACTGGTACCCGTTCAGCTGCTGATAGTAGGTGTAGGTGACTGTCTCGAATTTCCCTTCATCTTCCGGGGACAGCACGGCGACGGCATCCCCACGGAAATAGGAGCCGGTCATGGCGATGATATGCGTTTCCCCACGGGAAATAAGCTGGTTGAGGTAATATCCCAGACGGTTTTTCGGGTCTGCGCTGACATGGTGGAATTCATCCACCGCCACCAGACACCCATCGAAGGCCGCGATACCCAGTTCTTCCGCCGCGAACCGGAACGTCGCGTGGGTGCAAACCAAAGTCTGATCTTCACTCTTCAGAAACTCCCCAACAGCTTTGACCTTGGACCGTGCAACCTGTCCTTCATCGGAACCTGGCGCGTTGCAGAGATTCCATTTCGGTTGGACGATCCAGTCTGCCCAGAAGCCGAACTTGCTCAGCGGTTCGCTCATAAAGCTGCCCCCGATCGAGCGTTCCGGCACGACAATCAGGGCTTTTTTCACCCCCTGATGCACCAGCTTGTCGAGAGCAACAAACATCAGGGCACGGGATTTACCAGAAGCAGGCGGTGACTTGATGAGAAGATACTGCTCCCCACGTTTCTCATAGACCGCTTCCTGCATGGGGCGCATGCCAAGCTCGTTGGTCCTGGCAGATTGACCTGTCTGGCCGGTACGCAGGGAAACAGCGGGAATAACCGGATTGATCGTCATGGCTCAAGCAGCGTCCTTCTTCTTTTTCGTCTTGCCGCCCTTCTTGGCGATCATCTTGCTGTAGAGGTCGAACAGCTTTTCCAGACGCTCCGTATCATTGCGGAAGCGCCGACCGATATAGATCCGCTCCAGCACCTCATCATTACGATCATGAGCGGCCCGTAAATTGTCTGGCATTTTGTCAGGATCATACAGATCGGCAATCGTGGCTGGGAAATGCGCCTCGCGCGCCAGAAGAATATCCTCGGCACAACGGGTCAGATCAGCACGGTTTTTTTCCGTCAAAGTCGGAACAGGAAAGGTGTTCCAGCCCAAAGTATTAGAATATGAAAAATCCGTACGCATACGAACGCAAACTGTACCAATCCACACCCTATGAAGGCGAGAGGCAATCAACGCCATATTCCAGAGAGGAGCATCGTACAAAGCATATATCTTGTTTGTAACGATATTTCCCTTAGGAAGGATACCAACGGGTAGAAATGGTCTATTTTCTGAGCTAATAGCTGGAATGGCGATTATTTCCTCATTCCCTACCTGTCGAACTTCACCAAATTTATAAGGATATTTGGAAAGTTCTTTCGTGGTTAATCTTTCAGATTTTATTCTTTGATCACAGACATTATCAAAACGCTCTTTCAAAGATGGAATTTGAAATGCCTCATTCCTCAGGTCATCAGGTACCCAAATACAAAATCTCATATTCCCACGAATATATTCGGAAGATCCATAAACAGGTTTGATAAACTTTTCTTTCTGATGTTCTGTTAAACGCAATCTCTCAACATCATCCCAAGACAGCAATAAATGCCCACCGTCATTCGGCATACTGCCAAAATCCATATCCGATACAGAAGAGAGGGGCCTACTGTGCTTCTCGACAACGACATCAGAACCCGGAACCAGATAAGCATTAATATGCCCTGTCTCCTGTCGGATTGTTTTCCCGTCATTTCCATTGGAAAAGAGAATTTTTTGACAATCTGAAACAGGCGCAATCCCAATGATAGCGACCGTCACACCCGCATTATGCGCTGCCAAATTGGCCCACTTGAACGACGTATGGGCGAAACTGATCTCATAGTTCAGCCCAAAAATCAGAGGCCAGAGAATAGCTACCTGCCGCCCCTGACAGATGGAATTCGTGCTCACAAACGCACTGGAAGAACCTGTTTTTTGGCCATAATCCGCAGCCTTCATGAACCAGCCCGCCACGTAATCCAGAGACTTCCAGGATTTCGTACGCTGCCCGAAAATCTGCTCCAGCTCCGCTTTCTGTTCAGCCGATTGCCATTGACTACCCTTATACGGGGGATTGCCACAGATATAGGTTTCCGAACCCGCCTGAAGCGGGCAGACATCAAACCAGTCCCGCTCCAGGGCATTCCCGCAGATGATCTGCTCCGTATCCTTCAGGGGCAGCACATTCAGGCGGGCCTGTTTCTGGTCGATATGGATTTCGTCACTCTGGAATTCTGCGATCAGAAGCGACAATCGCGCGATTTCCACCGCAAAATCACGGATCTCAATCCCATAGAAATTGGCCAGCGGGATGACGGATTTCCGTTCCGCCCGCTCTATCTTCAGCCGGTCATCAATCTCGCTCTGAATGTCCCGCATGTCCTTATAGGCAATCACCAGGAAATTGCCCGATCCACAGGCAGGATCAAACACCCGAATGCCGGACAGGCGCTCCTTCAGGGCATGCAGCTTCTGGGTATTCTGACCCGCCTTTTCCAGTTCCTCACGCAGGACATCCAGAAACAGGGGATTCAGCACTTTGCGGATGTTTGGCACGCTGGTGTAGTGCATCCCCAAAGCCCCACGCTCTCCTTCATCCGCAACGGCCTGGATCATGGATCCGAAGATATCCGGGTTAATCTGCGCCCAGTTCAGCTCCCCGGCACGCAGAAGATAGGTGCGGGCCAGTTTATTAAATTTCGGGCAGCCCGTTGCCCCGGAAAACAGGTTCCCGTTTACATACGGAAAATCCCTGGCCCAGGATTTAACCCCGCCCTTGTCACGATCGTCATTGCGCGTATCCAGATCCATCGTCCGGAACAGTTCGGCCATGACCTCATGCGTCTGATCCGTGGCCCCTTCCGTCATGGTCTGGATGGTTCTGGTAAAGAGATTGTTCAGGAATATCCCGGTATCCTCGGCGAAAAAGCAGAAGATGAGACGCGCCATGAAATGATTCATGTCGTGGCGGCGTTCTTCCGTTGCCCAGTCAGGATTTTCCTTCAGAAGCTCAACATAAAGACGGTTCAGGCGTGACGTGGCCTTAACGTCGATCGGGTTGTTCTTGATCTTCTGAACGGTCGTAATGCCCGCCAGGGGCAGGAAAAACCCGAACCGATCGGCCAGATGCGTGAACACATCTGTAATGTGCTCATCTTCCGTGCGGTCTTCCGCCTCAAACGTCACCCCATCCGTAGCCAGCAGAAACCGCGCCTTGGCTGACTGGGTCTTGGGGCTTTCCCTGAGCAGGTTCAGGGTCTGGGCAACCTGGCCTTCCGAACAGACGGCCAGATGGATGTTGTTGCGCTGGAGTACCGCTCCAGAAACGTCCGAGCGGTTATCCTTGCGAAGCCGCTTGATCGTAACATCGCGGTTTCCGAACGCTTGCAGGAACTCGAAAGGGAATTCCCCGGGATTAAAAGGTGCCTCGGCAATCCGGGAGACAGCTTCTTCAATCTCAACGGGATTCATGCATAAAATTCCATACGTTCGAAAATCAGATCATACACCTCATGCGCCACCGGACACCTCCAGGAAGAGACGGACCAGAGGTGCGTTGATATAATAATTGCTCCGCCCTGAGCGGTGCTTGGACAGCAGACCTTTCTCTGACAGCTGATCGAGATATTTCCCTGCCGTCTGACGCGCGATACTCAGGTCCGACTGGACATACTCGATTTTCGTGTAGGGATGCCGGAAGAGGTTGTTCAGCAGCTCCTGCCTATAAATCTTGGGCAGCTCTGTGCGCATCCGCTGCTTCATGGTGGCCATCTGCGCCCGCATGCCTTCAATCAGCTCCAGAGTGATCCTGGATGTCTCGGCTACGGCACGCAGCATGTAGAGGATCCACGCTTCCCATGCGCCTTCATCCCGCACCTTCTGCAACAGACGATAATATTCATCCTTGTGGCGGGTGATGTAGCGCGACAGGTAGAGGATCGGAATATCCAGAAGACCGGTGCGGGTCAGATACAATACATTCAGGATCCGCCCGACGCGGCCATTCCCATCGGGGAACGGGTGGATGCTCTCAAACTGATGGTGGATCAGGGCCATCTTGATGAGTGGATCCAGGTCACAGAGCCCGTCATCATTCACGAACCGCTCCAGATCCGACATATGCCCGATAATCTCCCGCCCGTCCTGCGGCAGCACAAAGACCACTTCCCCCGTGCGCTCGTTCTTCAAGGCCGTTCCCGGGGTGTTTCGAAACCCGTCCCCTCGCTTCTTAAGCATCTGAAAAATCGCGATCAGTCCCTTGTTCAGGATCAGGCCGTCGGTTTCCTTCAGCAGCCGAAACCCCAGATGCAGGGCGTCGCGATACAGAGCCACTTCTTTGGCCGCGACAGAGTCCGGCCCCTCAGGAAACAGTTCCGCCTGAAAGAGTTCATCCTGGGTGGTGACGATGTTCTCCACCTCGGATGACGCCTTTGCCTCCTGTAAGGCCAGCGTATCAATCAGGATCCCCTGATTGGGAATGGTCGCCGCCCGCCCCTTCAGCTCCGCCAGAGCCCGGTTGGCCTCGGCCAAGGCTTTGAGAACCGGAACCGTCTCCAGATCAACCTGAGGTGGCAAGGGACGAATATCATAGGCTGGCGTTAACATGACCGTTCTAACGTGTTAAAAAAACAGTCTGTTGCTAACACGTTATCCTGTCATGTCAAAGAAACCGGCTTCCCCTTAACCCGACACTTCTGGGGTGACTGGATAACGGACTGATGTGGGGGCAGGACAGCCTTACTCGGACGTCCCGGCCATATGGGCACCGCCTATGTCTTCGAACAGGCTGAGGGCATCCGGGGAGGAGGCGACATAGTCCCCCACCCTCGCACTGTCGGCCCGGATGCGCCGCCGCCGTGCGTGCCGCAGACCCTCTTCCAGAAGATCCGGCACCAACTGCCCCAGGGACAGGCCACGTCGGGTGGCTTCGCGCTCCAAGGTGTGTTTCAGGCGCTCATCCAGTTGAAGAACCAACGGTGCGGTCATATCACCCTCCTGCGATCAGCCGACCTCAGCTTAACAAAGCCTTCTCTGCCCATGAAGGGAGCCATTAGTAATGGCTCCCTTTCTACCCAGGGACCTCGGAAAACCCGAGCCCCTTTCCCGCATGCCCACCCACGGCGGCTCAGCCGCCCGCACCAGTGGTGCAATGGTGTATGAAGAACTCATAATCTGTGGGTTGGCTACGGGCTGGCAGTGGGTGCTTTGACGGGTCTTTTTACGGGTTTCCTAGTGGGTCCGATACGGGAGGCTTGCGGGATGCCCTCTGGGCTGGCTATGGGTTGGGAAAGGGTCGCTGTTGGGGACGGCCCTACCGGGAAACTGCACATGGCTCAGCGGATTGGAAAGGAGCGCCTGAAGGCTCTCCGGGGCGAAGCGGAATGCAAGGCAACCGCCGGACCTCTTTATCGGTGGCTGGTGGCGAACGCCGACGACATTGAAGAAATCCGAGTGCCGGGTGAGCCGTGGGGACCGTATTTGCAGGCGGCTATCGAGTGCGGCGTGCTGATAGAGGACCGCAGACTGGGGCTTCAAAAGATCGGCAAGCTGTGGAGACGGCTGCAGAAGATCAGACAAGTGCGCACAACAGAATCTCGCGCTGTCCCGTTCAATGTCTCACAATCAGCGCACCCCAGCCGCCTTCCTAAAGGCTGGAAGCCCGATTTTATCGACCGTGATCTCGGAAACCTTTCCCCCGATGGATCAGGGCTTCCAGCAAAAATCGACCATGCCGAAAAAAGCGCCTCTCAAGTCGCATCATTGCCCGCGACTATCTCCGGGTGCTCAGGCGGCAACACGACCGAGGAGGAAGAATTCCCTGTTGGTCGCGCCCGGGCTGAGGCCATCAAGCGGGATCTTCTTGCGCGGTTGAGGAAGAAGGAGCCCGGTTTTCATAGGGAGTAAGGCATGGCATCCGCCACGATAACAGACGCCGCAAAGCCGTCGGCGGCAACAACCCGCCCCACCCTGCTTGTCGCAATCGGACGCCAGCGTGTGGGAAAGACAACGTTTCTCAAATCCCTCGCCGAGATCACCGCGCAGCAGGGTGGCAAGCCGGAAATCTGGAACACTGATTCCATGAACCGGTCGCATACGATCTCATCGCTCGGTTCGCACGTGCTGGAGGCAGACAGCACTTCCCCGACCGGGCAGGCCGCATGGCTGGAAGAGCAAATCGAGAGGCTGGTCGAAACCCGCCATGATGCGATCCTCGACATTGGAGGCGGCTGGACGGCGATGCATGAGCTGATCCGCACGTCCCCTCTCGTGGCCGCTCTGGATGAACTTGGCATCTCGCTGGTTACAGTTTTCATGATCGGTATGGAAAATGCCGACATCGACTATCTGCAGGATCTTCAGGAGCAACATAGTTTTCTGCCACCCCGAACGGCCATCGTCATCAATGAAGGCCTTCTCCCCGTAGGCATGGACACAGCCCGCGCGGTTAGCGAGATTCTCGAAAACAGGGCGGTCCTGAACGCCCTCGACCGTGGGGCTTCTCACGGTGTTTTCCCGGCTGTCAACGGCCTGAAGAAAATTGCGGATCGCGGCCAGTCTTTCATGGACTTTGCCGCAAACAAGCCCGTTCCAGGACAACCGAAAAGCTCAGTCTTCGACAGGCTCCGCGTCAATCGCTGGCTCAAGCGTGAAGTGCCTCTCTTTATGCGCGACCTTGGCCCGGAGTATCTGCCCCGAATGCCCAAGGGCTTGCCTGAAGTGGTGATGGAAAACGTCTGATGACAACGCAGGGTGATCTGGAGGCGGGGGATCAGGAATTCGTCCGGCGGATGGAGAACCTGCGACTGGTGGCCGCTGAATGGGTTGATCGCAGGATCGCGCCGGAAGCCGAAGTGCTTTCGGCGCTGATCGTGGCTATTGACCAGGTCGGCACCCTTTGCATCGAAGCCAGGCGTTCCTCCATCCGTTCGATCCAGGAAAGCAAGCTGGTCGCGCAGCAGCAACGAGAGGCGCTGGCACAGGATACAGTCGCGATCCGCGAGCAGCTGAGAGAGGGGATCGAGGCGGTCCATACACTGCGAACCATCAATGAAAAACTGGTGGAGAAGAAACTGCTCGGGATCATCGCGGACATCACGAAAGGCCTGAGGGGAGCGATCGAGAGTCAGGCCTCGGCCATGACCAGACGGTTCAACCTGCAGACGGCGTTTCGCGTTCTGGGTTACAGCTCCGTTGTTCTCCTGATCGGTTTTGTGCTGGGACGGATGCCCTAAAGCCAGTGTGGCCAAAACGGACACAGTAAGAGTGCCGCGAAGAAATTCCGTAGAACGCGGAATCAGGTCGCATGATGCGGATGGATAGTGACCTCCTCACAACAGGAGGCTCAGGTGTCCCATATCCCCCTTTCTTACCGCCGCACGAGGAAGATGACGATTGTCCTTCTGACGTGCGGCATCATGTCGCCAGCCGTGGTGAACGCGCAGACGATCAACGTGCCAGGCGGTCTTCCCACTCACGTCAATGCCACCTATCAGGAACTGGGCCTCGGCGGCTGGACGCCTGACACGAGCAGCACGACGCAGACAATCAATGGAAGCGGCACGGTCACATCGTCTGGCGCAACCAGCGGCTCTGACAGCGATGCTCTCCAGACCATGTATCAGCAGTCGTGGGGGTATGAAGCGGCTCAGAACGCACAGGCACTTGGCGTCAATCCATCGGCTCTTGCTGCGACGTGCGTGGTCGAATCTGGCTGCACCAATCTCTATACAGCGGGGAATGGGAACACGATTACCGGCGCGTTCCAGATGAGTGACGGAACATACAACGAAGCCTTACAACAGGCTCTGGCGTCCAATCCGGAACTTGCATCGACCATCACATCCGGGACTGCAGGACAGCAAGATCCCGCGACGCAGGCGGTCGCGGCAGCACAGTATCTCAAGGACGCAGCAACCTCATTGCAGAACGCCGGCATAACAACGCCGACAGCACTCGATACCAGGGCATATTACAATTTCGGGCCGTCAAACGGCACCAACGTGGTCCGTGCGGCAGATGACGAGACAATGGCTTCGGTCCTCAGCAATATGTCAGCCTCGGACCTCGCAAAAAACGGTATCTCGACTACCGAAACAGTCGGAGAATGGAAATCAGCGGTCGCAACCAAGATGGGCAGCGCAGCGTATCAGCCCGTCCTGACTACCTGACAGGAGAACGCTACCTATGAAAAAATCATTTCTGCCAATACTGGCCTGTGGCCTGATCGCCTCGATGTCGGCTCACGCTGCCGGGCTTCATCCGGTCAAACCGTTGCCCGGTTATACGTGCATGATGCTGAACCTGTCGGAAAGCCAGATGATGGATTTCCAGCATCCCCTGATGTTTAAGGCAGGGCCGTCGGATGACGCTGCGAATGTCGCACCCGCCAGCGGCCAGGTAGCCATAAAAACCGGTGCCGAGCCGACAGACGGCTATCTGCCCACAATCAACTTCGCGTTCAAGCCGGTCTGGATCGAGGCAAAGTACGTCGCGCCTTACCACGCGAAAGCAGATCCGGCGGCAACGTGCGTCCCGGTAATCATGTCAGACGGGAAGCTGGGCTTCGACCACCCACGACGATGAGACGATCCAGCAGGCGCACGCATGAAGGGCGGCCCCAGGCCGCCCTTTTCATTTTCCTGTTCTTCAACTGATTCAGCCTCGGGCGACAGGATTACCTGATGTCGGCCGGGGCAATGTCGCGGCCATCAGCTCGCGCAGGACGGGATCGTTTTCACGTCGGCGCGGACATGGGAGAGCACGGGCGGCGGCCTCACGGGCGAGGAGCCATTCGGCCAGATCGGGAGCCAGGCGGGACGTGCCTTCGACACATCGACGGAAGGCGGTGCGGTGCATCTGACAGTATTCAGCGGCCTGCCGCTCGGACCAGCCGAGGGTTGTGATGCAAAGGAGAAGCCGCGCTCCGGCCATTTCGGACGCGCGGCTTTCGGAAGATGAAGCGTTTTTTCTCATGATTGCAGCGTAGGTCGCGAACATGCGACCTACGCCGGTTTAATCAGCCACCCCGGATGACAAGGGCTCCGGCACCGAAGAAGAGGCCACCCGGGACAAGCATGAGAAGGGACGCCGCAGCGACAGGGGGTGATGATGGCGGCGGATCGAACGCACCCTCAGGCTGGGGCCAGTAATGTTCGGGTATCCACAGCCCCATGAAGAAGAAACCCAGCCCGATCAGGATAAGTGAGCAGCCGATGACAGTTCTCGACATCTGAAATTCCTTTCGGGCGAAGTTAATGGCTTACGGAAAACGGATAGGATTTCCGCGACGATCCGCCAGTGAGGACCGACGGCAAAGGAAGCATTCCTCTCTTGCACACAGGGTCGACGGCAATCATTGTTGTAATAGCGGTGGACATGAAACCAGACCTTTCTGTCTAACGTCAGCCTTGTCCGGTGTTAGAGCACCGGACAGGGCGTCCGTGACGGGACCCTTCCCGGCACAGATAAAAGTTAGTACACTAACCAAATAAAGACAAAACAAAATACCTGACAAATCCGAAATAATACGGTTATATACAAATACTCACATCGTTATCCGCGCGCCAGCAAATAACCATAAGCAGTATTATTTCATATCGTGATAAATATGGTCCTGCGCGGACGGATCAGCGGTCGACGCGGAAATCTCACAGAAGGGTTGTACATCGGGTTAGATTATGAAAAAGTCTGTTTTGTAGAAAAGAAATTTTCGTAAGCTATAAGAAAACCCGATGCAGACAGA
>NZ_JAAABN010000036.1 GCF_011516765.1 Acetobacter sicerae
CCCGCCGCCAGAAGCAGAATATCGTCAATATTCCAGATCGGGCTCCTGTGGGATGACTGAATTCTACAAAATGACCCGAAATTGCCTCAAGTGTGAGAAATCCGCGTCGAACCGTTGCGCGGAAGCGTGGAGACCCCGAAGGGGGCTCCAGTGAGGTTAGCGGCGCAGCCGCTTAGCGAACCAGAGTGAGAGAACCCCGAAGGGGACGCCCCGAATTTTGCTTTTTTTTCGTTTCTGACCGGTTTCGTCAGGATTTTTCGGACGGCACCAACATCTCGCGCACGGCCATGGCGCAGGCGGTAGTGCCGGCGGCACCGAGACACCCGATCACAGTAAATCCGCCGGTCAGAGCGAGATACAGGAGAGACACGCCGAACACGAGGGCGATGGTGATAACGGTTTCCTGGACACGGGTTTTACCGAACATGAGAGACCCTATTCAGTGCGAGGCAACAGGATCATGAGGCAGGACAAACATGCGACCGGGAAAATCTTTCGGACGGAAGGGCCGCGAGGCGTCCGGGTCAGGCCTGACGGCATGCGCCTGAGGTGAACCGGGCTGCGCGGAGCGCGGGGCGCGAGCCCTGCGATCCGGGCGGCCCTGTTCACTGAGAGGGGCGTGCCGGCACCGCGCAGAGCGCGGCGCGAAGCGGGCTTGAGGCGGACGCCTCGCGGCGGCACGCTGGGACCGGCGTTTTTCCGGTGCGGCCCGCCGGCTGTCGTCGGGCCGGGGGGGCAGCTATCAGAACGGGCAAGGATCGCGGCCATCACCCCAGGCGGTCCAGCCCGCCCCCGGAACGGGTGAGCGGCGAGGACGGGCACGCCATGCCTCGATTCCATGTTCAGCGATAAAATCGGCCGCGCTGTCATCTTCGGGATGCGGCAACTCCGGGCCGGTATAAGCGGGATTTCGATACCACACATCACGGTCGGACAGGATGTAGGCGCGTTCCGGATTGTCATGCCCCACATTGCGGGCATATTCGCGGTCGGCAAGAGATTCATGGCTCATCGTCATACTCTCCGGGGCTTGTGCATGAGTGAAAAACTGCGGCGGGCTGCGCCTTTCCGGGGTCTGCCGGTGTGAGAGGGTGCCGGACCCGGTCGGGGTCCGGCGTGTGGGATCAGAAGCCGAGGGCGTCCATCTCGGCGGCGGCGGCCTGCTGATTGAGGGCGCGGGCGTTGCCTGCCACGTAGGGCTTCCATGGGGTGCCGATCATGTCCTCGTAGGCGGCGAGGGCACCACGGGCAGAGGCGACCAGCGCGGCGGCTTTCATGCCCTGCTCTGCGGCGAAGCGGCGGGCGTTCGCTGCCTTGTTTTCCAGCCCGTCAACGCCCTGCCGGTCCTCTTCGCGGTATTCGTTGAACTGCGAGGACAGCTCGCGGGCCTGTGCGCGCTTGTTGTCATAGAACTGGGCGGCACCATAAGCGGAAGAGACGGCGGCTCCGACCATGCGCTGAAGGTGCATTTCAAGGCCCTTGTCGTTTTCCTCTCCGTTCCATGTCGTGACGACGAGGACGGGGGAGAGGCTGCGGGCCATGGCGGTGAAAGCCTGCCGGGTTGTCTCTGCGAGACCGTCGGCGTCGAAGTCGTCAAGGCCAAAGTGGGAAACGATCTTGCTGATCTGGTCGGGCACGGGGATGAGGGCTTCGGCGGCTTCGATGGTAATGACCGGGGCGCGGCGGGCGGCTTCCTCGAAACGGCGGGCGGCGGGTGCCTTCTGCGCGGCTTTTGCCTTGCCGGATGCTTTCTTCTCTTGCGCGGAAACGAGAGCGGCGGTCATTGTGTTGGCAGCGTTGGACATGAAACCATACCTTTCTGTCTGGCGTCAGCCCCGTTCGGTGTTCGAGCACCGGGCGGGGCGTCTGTGGCGGGAACCATTTCCCTTTCCACAAATACAGAATAGTACTCCCACCAAATAAACGCAAGAAAAAAGCGCACTAAAAGGCGATAAATCTGCGTTTATTTTCAAATAATATCCTTTTTTCTCCGCCCGCCCATTTCTTTACTTACACAAGCAGGAAGTAATACATAAGTATTCACCTGACCAATCCCAGAGGCGACCGGTCGAGCCGTTGCGCGTAAGCGGGGAGACCCCGAAGGGGGCTCCAGTGAGGTTAGCGGCGCAGCCGCTTAGCGAACCAGAGCGAGAGAACCCCGAAGGGGCCGCCCATGTTCTTCTTTTCTCTTCTGAAACAGCGGCATTTTCCGCGTCGGATCTTTCGGGGGAACATCCCGCGTCGCCCGGAACAGCGACACCCGCAGTCCGGACGGACAATTATTTGAACCCGTTTCGCCGAAGTCGCATGTTTGCGATCTACACAGGAACCCGTCGCACAATGAAGCCGGGCCGCACTGTCAGGCGACCGGGCGGACACGTCGGAGATCGAGCATGAAACATCACCAGATCACGGCAGGACCGGATACCGCAGCGGTGAGTCCGCGTCGCGGCGCGGTGGTTCGCCAGATCCTGAGCGCTCTGGACACCGCCCGCAGCGCGGGTGAGGTCGCCCGGATTGTGGGGAAACCGACCTGCTACGTCACAGGCAATCTGAACCGCCTGCTCAGACAGGGATATGTCAGCCGGATCAGCCGGGGCACCTATATTGCGGTGGCCGGCTCGGGCAATCCGGAGAACAACGGACCGAAGCCGGACAAGCACCAGCTCGATCCGGAGATCGTGTCGTATCTCGCCACGCCGCGAACGGTACAGGAAATCACGGACCGTTTCGCGATCCGGTCGCGGACGCGGGTCGCGCCGCTCAGCACCTCGGGTCGTATCGTCCGGCTGAACGACGGCCGCTACGTCGCCCGCGAGGGGGCAGGAAAATCGGCGTGCAAGGCGGTGCCGCATCCGACCTTTGCGACACAGAAGGAGAAGGTCCTGGCCTGTCTGGAGACAGAACGGACCCTTTGTGAACTCACGGCCTTCGCGGGCGGCAGCGAGAAATCCACGGAGCACTACGTGCGCGACTACATTCATTCCGGCGTGGTGGTGAAAGTGCGGCAGGGCGTGTTCATCCGGGCGGACCGGCTTCCGTTGGAAGAACGGGAACGACTGCGCGGCCTCGGCTGCTGGACCACGGAAAGCGCCCTGCTGTCACTGCTGAGCCACCCGATGACCACAAGGGAGCTTGCGGCACGAACAGGCGGATCGCGCAACCGCATCGGCGTTCTCATCAGGAAACTGCAGGATGAAGGCCGCGTCGTGAGCGTACCGGGGCGGCGCTACGTCTCGGCCGCGTCCCTGATGGCGGACTGATTCACGATGGCTTTGTGATGTCGCGGCGCCTTGGCGCCGGCGACATCATTCATCTGGACGCGGGGATCTCGCCCGTATCGAGGTTTCTGACCAGGCGCAGCGTGACCGTGGCCGGCCTGACGATCAGAACCTGCAGCTGGCCCCGGAACGGCGCGGCATCGCTGGCGATGGGGTGCATATCGGCCTCTATGGTCCGGGCTTCCGGGAGAAGGACGATACAGCCGGCATGTCCGGTTCCGGGGCAGGCATCGGGTCCGGAAACCAGATAGGAGGCCTTGCCGAAGACAACGACATCCTGTGGCCAGATTGTCTTTGTGACGGGCGTATCGACCGCATTCTGAGCGGCCTCGCCAAGGCTCCGCAGGTAGGCGACCACCCGGCTGTCAGTCCTGTCACTGGCCGGATTGATGGCGGTGAGCATCTGCCCGTGCGCCTGTGGCGCCAGGGCGCAGCAGGACGAAAGCAGGAGACCTGCCAGAAGCTTCCGGGCCGGAGACATTCTGCATCCTTTCTGATGTATGGGGCGACGATCAGAAATCATAACCGGCTCCCAGCTCCGACGCGGCGAACATGCTGAGTCCGATCAGCACAGAGCCGCACATGCCCATCGCAATGCCGCGTCGGGGATGTGTCGTGAGGATGTACCCGCCCCATACAGCGCTTATGAGGCCGGAGACAAAGGACAGAAGCATCATCGGCAGCATTGGCGCCTCTCAGACCGCGTCATTTTTCGGCGCAGACAGCCGCGTGCTGATCACGATCATCAGAACGACGAACAGTATTGTTCCGATCACGCTGAGAGCGACGTTTCCGAGGAAGCGATAACTTGTGATGAAGGCGAAGACCTGCACGATGCCGTCCCTGACGGTCTCGGCGTGCTCCGGATCCGGAAGTGCTGCAGCCATAAGCTTATCCTTTTCGTTGTTCGTCAGACCGGGAAGCAGTCCGGCATGAGCAGCATCATGACGAAGCAGGCGCTTTGTTACACGGCTCACAGGCGATACCACGTTTTACGGCAGTCATCGTGGAGCACTCGATCCAGCCGGATTCCCAGTTACACCGGGCACAGCGAAACAGTGCCACCATGGTCATGCCGGCCGCATAGACGCATCCATGGTCGCCAGCGTCGACGGCGTGAGCCAGGACACGCCGGGCGCGCTTTGGTCTGACATAACCGAACAGATCTGGCTGAAATGCCATGGGAGGCCCTGCCTGTGTGCATCATCAGGATGCCAGGCCAACATGCGACTACAAACGGTAAACTGCCCTTTTGAAATTATATCGTGCGGAGTTGCGTCTGCTTTGGTCTCGGTGCCGACCTGGATGAGCGTGTTTTCGTTTTCTGGCGACCGTCCCGCAACTGCTCAAGAAGATATTGTCGCGTCGTCCTCTCAGGGGCCAAGTATCAACGGATCCTGATCGGTGGCATGGTTTGACATAAGATCATTTTGTTGACGCGCCTGAGCGATAACATTCCGGAGCATGCGTTTCTGAGAGAGACGATCCAGCGACCGCAGATCTGGGAAACGGCGCCGCATACTCACCAGATCGACGCCCGGCGCCACTTTCTCTTCATAGAGAACCATATACCAGACAGCGAAGACCTGAGCCTCAATAGGTAATGCCCGAGCAATCGGGCGATAATCTCCCCAGCCGATAAACAGGGTATGGTCATTTACGGTGTCGTTGAATTGGCTGAGGATTTCTGCATCGTCCCGCATATTTTTGCCTTCACGCTTCGAAGCATGTTTGAACGCATTCCAATACAGGTTCCGAAGCTTTCGGAGATTTCGCCGATCATTACTCGACAAATCAGGATGCTCTAAAAGGATGTGACCGGTGAAATTCTCGGTGTCGGAATGGTATCCAATACTTTCGACAATTTCCGCTGCACCACATGCTAGGCAGTGGACAGAAACCGGATCGGTATTATCAAGAAAGAGAGCTGTGGCAACACCAAGTTGGCGACGGGCAATCTGTATCTTGGAAAGATCCATCCATGTATCCTAAGTATAAAACCAACCACATAATACGTTAAGAACATTTCTGTTTTACCAGAGTATTCCCGTATTAGCTTGATGTCTTTTTCACTGATCGAGAAATGGCATCAGATCCTCTTGCCTCGAAGGCGTTAGGCGACCTCTCGCGAGTGGGTTAGCTGGGCGGCGGTCCCTCTACTCTGCACGGCTAAGGACGCCATTCCCGTTCCTATTACCGCCACCAGGCGGGTCGCATGAGTGTCAGCTAAGCCAGACCAGCAGGAGACATTCGTAACAAGAGCAGGTGGGCTTCATGGTGAGATTACGCCGGCGCGGCATTCGAAACCCCGGACATCCCCGCCTCACGCCCCATGAACAGGCGGTCTGGCGGTCCTTCCGGGCGGAGATTCAGGGTGACAAGGGCGAGAACGCCGTCGCGGACGTTCTCAACCGCAGCGGGCTTCCCGTTCTCCACGATGTCATCCTGCCCGCTCAAAATGAGCGGACCACCCAGATCGACCACCTGTTTCTCAGCGCAGCCGGCATCCATGTCGTGGAAACGAAGCGCTATGGCGGCGAGCTGACCGGGCATCCGCAAGACGAAAGATGGCGCCAGCGTTTCGCCGGGGAAGACGCCGACGCGCCAGCTCGCCTGATCTACAGTCCTCTGATCCAGAACGCCGGCCATTGTCGGGCTGTGTATGCGCTGGTCCGTCTCGTGGATCCGACGATTCAGGTTTTTAACCACGTCGTAATGGCAGGATCCGCAATCCTGTCGCCGGCACTGGCAAGCCGCACCCTCTCGCTATCGGCGCTGGAGACCCTGCTGGGCAGTCTCGGGCGCAATGATTCTCAAGGGTCGCTGGCGGAAGCATGGCGGCGCATCGAACTCGCCCGCCATGCCAGGAAGTCCCGCGATGTTCAGCCGGTCATTTCTTCTTCGAGGTAGTCGAGCAGCTCGGTCGTTTCCTTGTCGGTGAGCATCAGTCCCCGGCAGGCCTCATTATCGCGGGGGAAGTCGACAGGTTCGCCGCCGAAATCACGGTTGCCAGCGCTGATCCAGAGAACCCGATCCGGTTCATTGGGATCGTAGTCCAGACGCACTCCAAGGCCATCACCAAGATTGATGAAATCCGAGAACAGGTCATCCTCGCAACGAAGCGGCAGCGTGCCAATCTCAACGCCCACCCACCGTTTCGGGAATTTGGCACGCAGAATATCTGTGAGCTGGCGGGTGTGTGGGCGCAGATCCTTCGGATCCCGCACCGGCGTCGGTGGTTCAAGTGGCGGGAGAAAACCAGCCTCTTCGTCAGACCAGTCCTCGGGCTCAATCGCCGGCGCAGGCTTCTTCGCCATAAATCAGACGTCCTTATAACAAATCAGATACAGTTAAAGACCCAAGTCCCGGCCGGAACCAGAGGGGATGAGAGTCATCAGTTCAGCGCACGGCAATCCGATGAGACCGACCGGCTGTAAATCAGTTTTGACTGACCGCCACCAGCCAGCTCGCATCGAACCCATTTGCTTCCCGGCTGCCCGGGCAACGCCTTGCGCAGAACCACCATTTCACCATCTTCACCGGTAAGCGATACGATCTGGAAGCCATCATCGAGCAGCTGCGCCATGGACTGCGCAAGGGGCGCGAATGTCGTGGGCATCTTGCCCGCCGCACGGCCGCCTGCCGGCGTCACCGGGCTGCCGATTACGGACTGCGCCTCGGCAGGGCGGGCGGAGAAAGACGCTGCGATGAGCAAAACGGCGGCGACGCCGGAAATATAGCGCAAGGGGCCATCTCCCTTTCAGAACAGCGGCAGCGGAAATCGTGACGCGGGTGGATACATCTGTCCCGCCAGAACCGGGGCCTCGGCAAACAGAACGGCGGCAAGCTCATGTACGATACGCGGCAGTGGGGTCAGCCGCGCGTAATCCATACCCTGCACAAATGACGAAATAATGGTGGCGAGCCATGGCGCATCGAGAGGTGCCACCAGATCGAGAGGCAGAGGCAAGGCGTCAAGAGGCGGACTGATCCGTCCCGACTCTCTCCCCTGCTCGAAAAGCGTCTTCACCGACCGCCACAGCTCCGCGCCGACAGCCCCACGCCATGCGACTGCACCGACCACGATCGGTCGCATGGTGCGATACCGTCCGTAATGCAGCCGGAATGCCGCTCCGCCGGGCAGGATCCGGCCATCCGCATCGCGGGGATAATCCACCGTCGCCCACCAGCCGGAGAACCCTTCATAGGGAAGTGGTCCGGAACCCTCCCGGACGATCCAGGAAAGCCCCTCATTTCGATCCGGCGTCATGGGTGGTCTGAGCTGGACCGCTGTACGGAAGCCCTCTTCCATCAGGATATGCTGAACCGTCAGCATCGTGTGGTCTTTACGAAACGACATGGAACGGCATGGGCGACAGGCATGAATGTCTCCTTGTTCGGGACTACCTGCGTGGCCGGGAATCATGCGACTGCCACGTGAAAGATCGGAACCATCCGTCATATGCCCGGCGCTCGTGTCGCGATTTGCAGAGGCAGCAGGAGCAGACATCATGCCACGGCGCATTACGCGGGCGTCTTCGGCAGGGCGTACACAACCTTGTCCCCGTTGAACGAGACGATCCCTCGCCTCTGCATCTCGTCAATGAGCGCGCCTGCTCCCCCTGTGTCGAGCTGCTTTCCAAAAAGACAAAGAATTGTTGCCTGCAGCGACTTCCGGCGCTTCGGTTTTGCTGCTCCCTGACGTTGCAGACACGCCACCAGTTTCTTCACGCGCTCCTCAGAGCCATTTTGCAGCACCCTCCTTTTTCGGGCGCCACAGGTTTCTCCGGCGGAGACGGAGCCCTTTCGCAGACAATCCCCTTCTCGCACAGATGCAGGATCAGCGGATCGAAACCCGTATCTTTCGAGACGATCAGAAAGCGTGCGTCGGGATCCAGCGCAGAGAGATGTCCGACAGAATACGCCACATGGAAGTCCAGAGCGTTCGGACCGTTTCCGCTGATGCGCACGTAAGAAGCGCGGGAACCCAGCCCCTGTATGGCCTGCGCCAGATCGATGCTGATCTTTGTCTGCAATGCACCGACGAAGACGTGAACCCGGACGTCATCACGACCGCACAAGGCCAGAATGTCCGGCTGCACGTTTTCATAATCGATCAGCACATGCAGCGTCGTGCCTGTTTTCGATTCAGAAAACGACTGGCCAATGTGGTTCATGAGACCCTCGTCAATCCGTCGATCACAGACGGGACACGCCGATGATGCGACCGCAAACCTCGCCCTGATGACGGGCAGACTATTTCTGTGGCATTTCGAGGTGTCGGCCGACACCAGCGTCAATGCCGTCCGAAAGAGGATACGACACCAATATGAGCAAGGCGTTCATCGCAGCGGTGCTGCAGGACAGCATGGCAAGCACCGGCGTTGCCGCCGGTAAGGCAGCCGACGATCTGATCGAGGCACTTGTCTCCGAGCTGGAGAAAACCGGCAGCTTTACCCTGCCCGGCTTCGGCACGTTTCGGGTGAAAGACACCCCGGCGCGCACGGCATTGAATCCCCGCACTCTGGAAACGGTCCAGGTTGAAGCCGGACGGACCGTTCGTTTCAAGGCGTCTCCCGTGCTGAAAGCGCGTGTTGCGCCACCAAAACCTGCGGTCAGGACAAAGAAAGCGTCGACCAGAGCGTCAGTCAGAACATCCACGAAATCACCGGCCAAAGGCGCCGCCGCTGCGGATACGGCAGCCGCTCCCGCGAAAAAGACCCGCGCTCGGCGCACGGCCTGAGGGCGGCTTCACACAAGCGCCACCATACGGATAGCGGGTAGCTGAAAGATAGCGGGTAGCGAGCGTGCGGTCGTTGCCGCGAGGCCTGCTGCCTGACGAATCAGCGACCGGCCAAGACGTTTTCCGCGCATTTTCTTATCACTGGTCGCATGATGGTGGCCGACACTGATCTCCTCGCACAAGCAGGAGATCTTCTTCATGACATCTCATAACCGCCTCACCGCGCTGCTGCACAGACGCACACCAGGCGAATGCGCGGTCATCCGACGGGCTCACTCCGGCTATACCGCCGTCCGGTCAACGCTTTCGCAGCGCGGACGCATACGCCGGACAGATATGACCCCGGCATGGGGTTACGGCCTCACGCCGACTCACCCTGCGCCCAGGAGCACGATGTGATGCAGCTCCGCGCTTCCTTTCCGGCAGTCCTCATCCTCGTGGCGACGCCCGTGCCCTGCGCAACAGCCATGGCAGGCCCATCCGTCGGACCAGCGCCTCTGAACCGGCCGACGATCGATACGCCCGAGGGGCCAGTGAGCCAACAGATGCGGGACGGAACGATGGCTTTTGTCGAGGCGTGCCGGGCCTGGACCAGGCCTCTTCCTTTACCGTCTGTGCCCCTGTCAGTGCCTCACCGTGACCCGGCGACCAAAGAGCAGTTCAACCTGTGTCAGATGGCCATGCACCCTGATCAGTTTCGTGCAGCTTTCCGGTTTTACACTATCCTCGGTGCGTGGGGCGTTCTGCTCAGCATGACCGTGGCCGCTTATCTGTTTGTTCGCCTCGGCCGCTTCGTCTGGCGCTTCACAGGGCAGAGAAAACTTTCCTCTTCGTCAGCCCTTTGCGGTCGCAAGACGTTCGTTCATGGTGATCAGCAAGTAAAGACTAAAAACTGAATGACGACCGCCAGCAATACGACCGACACTATATCATTGTGTCTGCAGACAGAGGTATATCCGATGACTGATGCCAAAACAGCGGATCCGATACTGCAGGAAATCGTTGGACCCGTCTTTGACCCTGCGCGAACAGCGACACGCCGCGCGATCTCAATCGTCACGCCGCTTATGATTGGGCAGGCCGTCCTCATCATAGCGGTATTAAACGAAGTCCCGGCTGCTGCGCGGGCGTATGAATCGGTTCCCGGCTGGTACCGCGTCGGATTGTTGCTGATCTGGATGCTGTTCAATCTTGAAGCGGGCTTCGCAATCCTGACGTCGGATGCAGACAGACGATTGCGCGCCGTTGTGTGTGCACTGGTCCTGACCCCGGCGCCGTATATGCTGGCGCAATTTATATAGTTTCACTTCTCAGGCCGTGATTGCGAAAGCAGGGGCAGCTTCGTCGGAAGTAGCGAACGGTGTCCGCAGGATGACTGGAAAGGCTGACGAATCTCCTCCCTTTGGATTTAATCCGCACCCCGCTCTGCCCGCACCCGCCGAGACAATCAAAACCTTGATTTCCTCCCCCAAGACATATACAATATGGGATATACAATCAGGAGCCCCCCATGCCAGTCCCTGAAACCCATCCACGGCCCCGTGAAGTCAAACTCTTCCGGAATAATCGCAGTCAGGCAGTACGCATTCCGGTCGAATTTGAACTGCCGGGAGACCGCGTGCTTATCCGCCGCGACGGTGACAGGCTGGTTCTTGAGCCCGTCAAGACACCATCTACACTGAACGAACTCCTCGCTGCATGGCGCACAGAACCGCCGCTGGCTCCCGAGGACGATTTTCCCGACGTTCACGATGTAGCCGCCAGACCGGAAGACATCCTGTGAACGCCTATCTTCTCGATACCAACATCATCAGCGATCTTGTCCGCAATCCATCAGGACCTGCCGCGCAACGCATCGAACATCTCGATCCCGGAGATCTCTGCACCAGCATCATCGTGGCGGCGGAGCTGCGATACGGATGCGCCAAAAAAGGCTCCGCGAAACTCCTGGCCCGCGTCGAAAGCGTGCTGGCTTTTGTACCAATATTGCCGCTCGATATTCCGGCTGATGGCGAATACGGCGGCATTCGTGCCGAACTCGAAGCGGCAGGGCAGATAATCGGCATGAATGATCTGCTGATCGCGGCCCATGCATACACTCTCAAAGTAACTTTGGTGACGAACAACATTCGCGAGTTTAGCCGCATCAGAGGGCTGAAGGTCGAGAACTGGCTGGAGGATCTGGCATGAATGAAAACCAGACGACTGCCGATCTTGAGGCGGGCTTGCGAGCGTTCGATGACTTGAGTCGCGCTATCGGGAAGGCGGTTTCCCGGATGGACGAAATTGCAGAACGTCAGGAACAGATCATCCGGAAGCAGGCCGAGATATGGACAGCAATGGGGGGAGTGCGGAACGTCTCTTATTAGGCAAGGAGATCTGACAAGCAGCCATTCAGGCCGTCAACCTGCATGGCTGCTTACAGCCGTCCAGATGGTGATGGATGCAAAGTGAATTCAGAGTGCTTGAAAGGCATCTAATATCCGCGATTAGGCAGCCATCCAGAATAGATAGTGCGCTCCAGTAGAAGGCTCTCCGAACAAGGCTCGACATCTTTATTTCTCTTTTCTCTGA
>NZ_JAAABN010000037.1 GCF_011516765.1 Acetobacter sicerae
ATCAGGCAAAAGGGGAACCAATCAACGGTTCTTCGATCCCTCCAGGTCCTGAGCCTGCAAACGTAACCGGGTCCGACACCGATAACATCAGGACACCAGCAGGCGTTTGCGTGTGATCTTGCCCGATACGGTGGTCGGCAGATGCCTGACGAAGCGGACCTCCTTCAGACCAATCCAGCGCCCGAGGACTTCATTGACCCGTGCAACGATTTCCTCGGAAGAAAGCACCCATTTCACCCCGGAATCAGGAACCACATAGGCGACAGGCCGCTGCCCTCTCAGTTCATCGGGCATTGCCACCACGGCACACGCATGAACAGCAGGATGGGCGGCGATGATCTTTTCGATCTGCACGCCCGAAATCCTCCGGCCCGCGACCTTGATCACATCATCGGAACGTCCGAGCATATGCACGGCGCGATTGGCTTCGATCATGCCTTCATCGAAGGTGCGATAATGCCTGCGTGTTTCATCAAGATACGCTGCAGGAGCACGGATCGCCCTGCCCTTCCAGACACCCGCCAGACAGCCAGGCGGCAGCGGTAGGGAGAGAACAATCTCGCCGGACTGTTCACCCGGCATGGACGACACTATGGCCGGACGGAATCCCGGTGCAGGCCGCCCGATGTCGTTCATGAGCGAAACCGGTTCACACTCGGGCAGGCCAAAGAAATGAGCGGTGATGCTCCACCCGGTTTCGGTCTGCCACCAGTGATTGACAACGGGTTTGCGAAAATACGACCTAGCCCAATCCAGCAAGGTTGGGTCCGCATACTCCCCGGCCACGAAGATGCGCTCCAGCGCGGGCAGTATCGCCCCAGACAGATGACGGCTTTCCTGCCGCATCAACCGCATCTGGGTGGGCGTCGTGAACAGGCATTTCACCGCGTGCTCATGACAGAGCGCGCGGATGGCAGAAGCTGATGCACCCCCTTCCACGATTACGCTGGAGCAACCGCTGATCAGCGGCGCATAGACGCCGTATGAATGGCCAACCACCCAACCCAGATCCGATGTCGTGAAGAAGGTGTCACCGGGTTTGCAGCCGTAGATCAGATCCATGGATAAGGCGAGGGCCACGGCATGTCCGCCATTGTCACGCACAATGCCTTTCGCATGACCCGTCGTTCCGGATGTATGAAGAATATACAGGGGATCTTGGGAGCGCAGTATGACCGGCTCTGCTGGCGCGGACTGCTCCAGCATGTGGAAATCATGATCGCGCACCGGCAGAAGTGAGGCCGGACAGGCTTTGCGCTGCACGATCACGCAGGCCTGTGGTCTATGCGTCGCTTTGTCCAGCGCCTCATTCAGGGCAGGTGCGGATGGGATTGCAGTCTGGCCCTGAAAGCTGCAACTGGCGATGATGATGACTTTCGGCGCCACGTCATCAATCCGGCGCGCCAGTTCAGGCCCGCCGTAACCGGCAAAAACCACCACATGCACCGCCCCGATCCGCGCACAGGCCAGCATGGCGATGGCTGTTTCGATCATGGTCGGCATGACGATCAGAACACGGTCGCCTTTTTCCACCCCGAGTGAGCGCAGACCACCGGCAAACCCGGCTACTCTGCCCAGCAATTCCCGGTAGGTGACCACCTGCCGTTCCCTGGTGGCGCAGGAATGCCAGATCAATGCTGCCTGCCCGCCGCGACCATTTTCAACATGCCGGTCCACGGCGTTGTGGCAGGTGTTGAGCATGGCGTCGGGAAACCAGTCATGCCAGCCATCCGTCCGCGTCCTGCATGCGGTCACAGGCGTCTGCTTCCATGTGACGCGCTGCGCCGCAGCCAGCCAGAACTGATCTGGCTGACTCAACGCCGCATCATACATCGCCTCGTATGTCGTCCATGGAAGCATGGCGCTTTACTCCGTTCAGGCTACGGGCACATCTTTGCCGGTGATCTGGCTGGCCAGCCACGCGGCGTCACGCGAGACACCGGAGAACCGTCCCGATCCCCATGTGTGCAGCCAGGGCAGACCGAGGAAGTAGAATCCCGGCGCGTCGGTCACGCCGCGATGCCAGACCGGCTTATTGGCTCCGTTGAAGACCGGCACGTCGATCCAGCGATAGTTGGGCCGGAAGCCAATGCACCAGACGATCGAGGTGATGCCTGCGGCCTTCAGGTCGAGCGGCGCGTTGCTGCCATCAGGCTCCCAGACGGGCACGTAGGACGTCTCGGTCGGAGCGCTGATTCCTTCACGGGCGATATAAGCGTCGATGGATTTCTTGATATCGGCATTGGTCTTGTCCGCATCATCAAGGTTTTCCGCAAGATCCGGCGCGAAGTGCGCGACCTCGTCACGGATTGTCTCCAGCGTGCCATGCAGGCCCACGCCCTCCTTCGCAAACTTGCGCAGATCAAGATCATGGCCTCCATTTCGGCCGGTGACATAATGATTGGTCTTGTCGCGTGCGCCGTCACGCAGAGGGTGATTATCCACCGTAAGATCGTAGAAGTGCATGTCCGCAAGCCAGTCCACGACATCGCGGCCACGGTAGAAGCGCGAGACACGCGGGGCGGAACCGACACAGAGATGAACCTTGCGTTTTTCAAGAAACAGATCCTCGACGATCTGCGCACCGGACTGACCGCTGCCCACGACCAGAACCGCGCCGTCCGGAAGCTGCGCGGCATTGCGATAATCCTGCGAGTGGACCTGAGAGATTGATGGATCGATCGCGCTGGCGTAACCGGGGATCACCGCGTCCTGATACGCTCCCGATGCAATGACCACATGCTTTGCGTGCCATGTCTCTCCAGCGGCCACCACGCGATAGCCGCCAGATTCATGGCGCGTGATGGAGGTAACAGCCGTGTGTTCACGCAGCGGTGGATTGAACGAGTTAACAAACCCTTTGACGTAGTCAATGATTTCCTGCTTCACCATGAATCCGTGAGGATCGCTCCCTTTGTAGGGATGGCCAGGGAGTTCGCATTGCCAGTTCGGTGTGACCAGGCAGAAATTGTCCCAGCGTTCATCGTCCCATGAATGACAGGCCGTTTTCGCCTCAAAAACAATGTGCTCCACCTTCTCGCGGCAGAGATACCAGCTCATGGAGAGCCCGGCCTGTCCGCCACCCACGATGATGACGGGAATGGTTTTTTCGTTCTGTGTCATGGTCGTTCTTTTCGTCTCAGGATCTGAAAGACAGGACGCGCACCTGCGCATCGGGTCGATTGAGGAAGGGCGTACCGGCCTGTCGAATGGCGTGCAGCTGGCCAAGGGCGCGGCTGCACGGGAAGCCGTAGCGCGCACGAACCCGCTCACTGGCTTCCGTCAGGGCCGTGTCCGCCTTTTCAAGGAACTCCCGGACCGGATAATCCTGACCGGGCGTGAAATGGTCCCTTATGACCAGCGACGGGGAGTAGCAGTCGCTCTCCCTCCCATCGGGCCAGCGCACGCGAAAGGTCATTTCGGGCATGATGACAAAACTCCTGAAGCAGGGACGCCAGCGTGCGGCAGCGCCGCGAGACGCCGGTATGCGGGGAGATGCCGACTGGCGACGCTGCGCCAGTCGAAACGCCGGGCCGTTGCGGGGCCGCTGACCTGGAAACGGGCCGGACTCCGGACGCTCAGAGCGTCGCGCAACGCGCAGACAAGTGTTTCGGGGTGTTCCGGCTGGCACCAGAATGCCTCGAGACTATGAAGATGCTCCGTGAAGGGCGGTGCGGCCGGAACCACCACCGGGATCCCGCAGGCCAGGGCCTCAAGCGGGCACAGGCCGAAGCCTTCCGTCCTTGAAGGATAAGCCAGGACCGAAGACTGCCGGTAGAATGCCGGCATATCCTCATCCGCAACTGTTCCCGTGACGGTCACCGCATCCGCAAGGCAGCGGGCCCGCATGCGCTCCTCGAAGAGACAGCGATAGTCGGAGTGATCCAGCAGGGATGCACCCCCGGCTATCACAAGATGCAGATCCGAGTGCTCCCGATACAGCATCTCAAAAGCTTCGAGCAGAGCAAGCGTGTTCTTACGACGCTCGATCCCGCCGACCGACAGCACGAGACGTGCGTTCCATGGAAGCCCATACCGTGCGCGAAGTTCCTGATCGCGCAGACCGGGCTCCGGAAAAAACCTTGTCAGATCGACACCATTCCCCACCACAGGCGCATGCCGTCCGTAATCGGTGAGGAGCGTGTCCTCCCAGAGCTGACTGACCGTGAAGAGTTCGGTCGCAGCCGTCAGCCCTCGTGTCTGGCGGGCCGCGACACCGGGATGAGAGAAGCGGTCCAGATGGTGGACCGTGCGGGCAAAGCCCGGTATCCACCCTTCTTCCACCAGTTCGGCCAGCGCATTGGCGCTGATCGGGTCCTGCGCATGCAGTACGTCAAAATGCTGCCCGCGCAGTGCGTCCCTGATCTCGCCGATGCGACGCTCTACCAGCGTTGGCAGGTCAGACACAGACGCGGCCGGGATGCAGCTTGTGGCGCAGCGGGGCGTACGGAAGAAACCGGCTCCTTTCACGTCCGGCGCAATCAGCGTTGCGTCATGGCCCGCATCACACAGAGCTTCCGCCAGCGCCATGCCGTGCACCACACCGCCGCGCGGATTGGTTGAATGGGTCAGAATTCCAATGGACAGACTCATGGCGCAAATCCCATGAGTGGCGTCCGGGCGAGATCCCAGAAGGTCTCTTTCTCGTCCGCCCATGTGACATCCAGCCGTTGCGTGCTGTCACACTGACCGATGACAGAGGCTGCAATATCACGTCCACGAAACCGGGTCATGATCGCTTCAGCATCTTCGGGGCGCGCCGTGAGCAGGTAGCCATAGCTCGGGAATGCGGAGAGCCAGCGCTCCATAGGCGCGTCATCGGGGCGCGGAATGTTATCAAGCGCGATGGTCATGCCGACGCCTGAACATTCGGCCAGCATGAGGGCCGTCCCCAGCAGGCCGGCCATACTGATGTCCTTCGCAGCACGGCTCAGGCCGTCTTCAGCAATAGTGGGCAGCAGTTCAATGTCACCACGCAGCCGGACCGCTCCTTCGGTGCCGCACAGCGCGGAACTGGCATCCCAGAACGGGTGCGGATCATGCCAGCGACCGCGCAGGTCGATGGCGGCGATCAGAACCTCGCCCGGCTGCGCATCGAAGCTAGTCAGCAGATGACGGGCACGACCGAGGATCGCCACCGACAGCGAGTTATGGGTGCTGCGCATGTTGGTATGGCCGCCGACAACCGGCACGCCATAGGTGCGCGCGCCTTCCTGCAGACCGGTCAGAATGGACGTGGCCGCCTCGGACGTATCGCTCCACAACGCATCCACCACGGCCACGGGACGGCCTCCCATGGCCGCGATGTCACTGACATTGACCATCACGCCGCAATACCCGGCAAACCACGGCATTGAGCGGACAAAGCTGTCCTGAAAGCCCTCGCTGGCCAGCAGGAGGTAGCCATCGCCATCCGGGATCGCGGCGCAGTCATCGCCAAGACGGATGGCATCGGAGTTTGCAGGTTTCAGGATCGCAGCGGCGTCGGCGATGTCCTGCTTTCCCGCAACGGCACGACCGTGACGCAACGTACGCAGCAATGTAGCGAGTTGATCTGCCATCATGCCACCTGCCGTATCCGGGGTTGCGGACGCAGCAGCCATGTCTGATCCTGACCGTGCGCCGGATAGCGCGAAAGATCGGCTTCCATATCGTGATGAGGCAGGTCATGCAGCGTAATGACCCCGAGACTCTTCCAGTGCAGGCGGCGGAAAAACAGTACATTCTGTTCCTGCACCTGCGCGAGGAACCGTGTGGCCCCGAGCCCGTGCGCTGTGCTGACCGCCATACGGATAAGTTCCGCCCCGATCCGTCCGAGCTTGCGATGATCGGCATGGACCGCCAGACGGGATCCACGCCAGACACCGGGCTCGGCTTCATGGATACGTACCGCGCCCACAACCCGATCCGGCATTCCCGCCATGCAGCAGGCCGCGATGATGGGAATGGCAACCGCGTCGATTGTATCCCGGTCATCGTCCACAAAAACACGCTGTTCGGTGCAGAACACTTCGCGGCGCAGCGCGTGATAACCGGTGCGTTCCCACGGCGTGCGGGCAAGACGCACGACATATTCCGTAGGAATGAACGGCCGGTCTTCCACGCCTTCGAGGATTGTGCTCATTGTTCGTACGCCGAAAGCGAGGAACAGGCGCCACACCGCCCACACCCGGCCCGGATGTCGGTGGATTTCATGTTCGCTTCACGCAGCATCCGACCAAGCGGCGCCAGAACGGACTTCATGAAATCGGCTGAAGGCGGCGCGTGATTTTCCAGTGGTGTGCCGGAGATGGGCACGAACGGCACCACAAAGGGATAGACCCCGAGCGCAATCAGGCGTTCGGCCAGGGCCAGCATGTCTTCGGCACTGTCACCAAGACCCGCGAGAATGTAAGTATTGACCTGCCCACGTCCGAAGATCGGCACGGCGGACGCAAAAGCGTCTATATAGCGATCGACGCTGACTGTGGCCTTGCCGGGCATGATCTTCTCACGCACGGCCTGTGTTGCGGCTTCAAGATGCATGCCCAGACTGTCAGCCCCCGCATCCCGTAAGCGCTGGAACCAGCCGTGATCGCGCGGCGGCTCGCACTGGACCTGAAGTGGCAGGTCTACTGCGGCCCGGATGGCACGGGCTGATTCCGCCAGCACCGCAGCACCCCGATCAATTACGTTGGGCGTGCCCGTTGTCAGTACCATATCCCGCACGCCGTCCAGTTCCACGGCGGCTTTGGCAACCTCGGCAAGCTGCGCGGGTGTCTTGTAGGCAATGGTGCGATCGGCCTCCAGCGACTGGCCGATGGCGCAGAACTGACAGGAGGTGCGCCGGTCGGCATAGCGGATGCAGGTCTGGTGCACCGTGGTCGCCAGAGTGTCACGGCCATGCAGCAGGGCGATCTTCCAGTAAGGAATGCCGTCCGCCGTGCTCAGTCCGTAAAAGCGCGGTGCCCTCGGAAAATGGATCGTGCCCAGCGTCTGACCATCACGCAGAAGAGTGCTGGCCCCACTCTGGTCAGGCGGACTGGCCTGAAAAGGAGAGTGTCGCGCGCCCGATGTATAGACCGGGACCATGACGGTCTGACCCGCGATGGTGATCGTCTTGTGGTCGGAAGGGCCGGCTCCGCCCTTGCGGGCGATGCCCCCCGTCTGCTCGCCGATCTGAAGCCCGAAGGATTGCAGATCGGTGACGAGCTTGCGGCCGGAAAGCGTGCCGAGTGTCGGAACAGTCATGACGCAACCTCGTCATTGGAGGGACCAACCGGCCCAGTTGCTCCGTGCTCACCAACATAATGCACCGTGCGTGCGGGCCGCCGGTCCTGCAGCAGGCTGAGCAATTCCGGGCGTGCGTAATGCCCCACGGAATCCATCATCCGCTTGCGCTTGGTGATCAGTGCAAAGTCGAGATCGGCGATCACCATGCCCTCGCCTTCCGTCAGCGGCGTGCCCAGCAGCTTGCCTTCGGGCGAGACGATGGCGGTGAAACATCCGCCACGCAGCGGTCCTTCCAGCGCGGGATCGCGCGCTATATCCCTGATCTGATCTTCCGTGAGCCAGCCTGTGGCGTTCACGACAAAGCAGCCGGATTCAAGCGCATGATGCCGGATGGTGACTTCCATCTGGTCGGCGAAGATCTGGCCCACCAGCGAGCCGGGGAACTGCGCGCAATGGATTTCCTCGTGCTGCGTCATCAGCGCGTAACGGGCGAGTGGATTATAATGCTCCCAGCAGGCCAGTGCCCCGATGCGCCCAGCCGAACTTTCAACAACTATCAGCCCCGAACCATCACCCTGCCCCCAGACCATGCGCTCATGGTAGGTGGGCGTGATCTTGCGACGCTTGAGAAGAATCTCGCCTGTCGCATCGAAGATGATCTGCGTGTTGTAGAGCGTGCCGAAGTCGCGCTCGTTCACGCCCAGCACCACGACCATGCCGGTGTCGCGGGCGGCCTCAGCCACCATGTCGGTTACCGGGCCAGGGATGACGACAGCGCGTTCGTAGAGCTCCAGATGCTCTCCGCCGAAGCGGAAAGCGGGCTGGATAAATGAGAAATAGGGATAATAGGGCACGAAGGTTTCGGGAAAGACCGCCAGCTTCACGCCTTTTTCGGCGGCATCACGGATGGCCTGACAGACTTTCCGGGCAGTCCCCAGACCATCGTCACCAAGGACGGGGCTGATCTGGATGGCTGCGGCGCGAACGATACGGGACATGGCTTGCGGTCCTCCCTTGGGCCTTCAGAGAGTCCAGGTATTGAGGATGAAGGCGTTGTCGCGGCGGGCCAGCAGGATGATGTCGAGCACGTCCTGCGGATTGATGGGCGTGATGCCGGGGATCAGATTCTGCTCGCCATAGCCGTAGAGAGCCTGAAGCGCGAAGCGGCAGGCATAAACCTTTCCGCCTTCTTCAAGGATTTTCGCGATCTGCTTGTTGCAGTTCATGTGCCCCGGGAAAGCCTCGTCACCCAGACGGGGAAAGCCGCGCTGCACGCCAAGCGTCACACCCGGTCCATACAGCAGCACCGACGTCTCGAAGCCTTTGCGGATCAGACGTGTGGCCTGCAGAAGATTTACGAACCCAACCGATCCTTCATTGGCGACAGTATGGAAGGTGATAAGGGCTTTTTCGCCGGGCTTGGCTTTGACGTCCTCAAAGACCTTGTTTTCATAATTGACGAAACAGTCGCCATCTTTATGTGGAGCGTGTTCGACTTTCGACATGGTATATCTCCCGTGTGCTGCGGTCTCCGACGAGAAGCCGAAGCTGACCGCTGTGCCGAGACGAACGTCGCACGGGATGACGGGGAGACAAAATATTGTATGTCTGATCTATGCATGACAAACGACGCAAAGTGCATGACAGACCTGTTTCCACCCAAGACAGATCCATACAAAAAATATTAACAGGCAAGACAATCGGGAATAAATTGAATACCACTTTGTTTTGTAAGGATATTTATTTCACGCATTCGTGAACCGAAAGCGATTTTGTTTTTCAGTCGCTCGCGAATAGCCTCTGGGAATCAGGCGATTCCGACCATTCCTGATCGTGCTGTCAGGTCACACAATATCGGCAAAACCAGGGGAACGCTTGTGCTGCAGGACCGACAGCACCCCATGCAGGGATTCCTCAAGGCTTGCGGCGTCAGGTGCACTGCCCAGGGCGATCCGTGCGCGCTGCGGGGGCTCGCCGTTGATAGCAAAAACGGTGCTGGGCACCAGCGCCAGCCCCCGCCTGCGGGCATAGGCCACGAAATCCGCACTCCCCCACCAGTCCGGCAGTTTCAGCCAGACATGCGGTCCGTCGGGATTCATGCAGTGCCCTTCTCCGAGAATCTTGCGGGCAATGGACTGGCGCAGGCGCAGTTCCTTCTGGATGGCATGGAGGATCGTATGCGCCTGCTCGGTCTGCATCCATCGCGCCGTCAGCGCGCTGAGCAGACCGGCATTGGTGAGCGCAATCGCCCGGATCGCCGCCGTAACACGTCGGGTCATGTCCGTGTTGGGCAGGGCGACATACGCCGTGCGCAGGCCCGGACTGAGCGTTTTGGCAAGGGTCGCCACGTAACTGACACGACTATGATCAAGGGCCGCCAGCGCAGGCAGCGGATTGTCCATCAGAAGGCTGTAAGGGTCGTCCTCAGCAATATGCAGATGATGGCGCTGGGCAACTTTCAGGATATCCTTACGTCTTTGCAGAGACATCGTGGCCGTGGTGGGATTGTGGATGGTCGGGATGCAGTAGAGCATCCGGGGATGATGTTCGGCGCAGACCCGATCCAACTGGTCCGGCATCATGCCTTCCATATCGCTGTCCACACCCACCAGAATGAGATCGAACTGCGCTGCGATGGTCCGGATACCCGGATAGGCGATACGGTCGGTGACAATGACATCACCGGGTTGCGTGTGGGTGCTGACAATCGCCGCAAGCGCGCTCTGCGCACCGGGTGAGACAAGGATTTCATCTGTGCGCCGCTGTCCGATGACGGGTGCGATCCATTTCGCGCCAAGTTGGCGTTCTTCCAGTGTGCCGCCCGTTACCCGATAGGACATCAGACTGTTCAGGTCCTGCTGCTTGAGGATGGTCGTAATGTCGCTCTGGATAATGCGCTGAAGGGGCGGGTCCTGGGGGATGGGCGGCAGGTTCATGGTCAGATCGACCACGGCCGGCCCCGTATGACGCCAGTGGCTTTCTCCCGCGCCGACACGTACAAAGGTGCCCCGGCCGACCGTCGCATCAATCAGGCCGCGCCGCCGCGCCTCGGTAAACGCACGGGTCACGGTCGTCAGATTGGCGTCAAGATACTCTGCGATTGTTCGCTGTGGCGGCAGCCTGTCTCCTTCCCGCAGGTCGCCCTTGCGGATGGAAAGTGCCAGAGCATCCGCGATCGTCAGATAAATGGCGTTCGGGCTCCGATCGATCTCCTCTTTCCAGTGGGCCAGATAGGGGTATGAGGACATGGAGTGAGGCTTCCATACAATGGAAAGAGTGATATTTGAACATAATCCGCACAATCAACGCAATCATGCCCAAACCAGACCACTCCACTGAATGGTTTGCTGTTGTATAAATGCCGTTCGTTCAACGGCACATGCTCCGTGCCATCCACGACATTGTCGGTCGCCTCACGCAAGCTGAAGGCGAGCAAGAACCAAAGGTGCAAATTCATTTTGCGCTCAGGGGGCGTTCTGAACCGTCCGATCGGCTTCTACCATGCACC
>NZ_JAAABN010000038.1 GCF_011516765.1 Acetobacter sicerae
TCTGTCTGCATCGGGTTTTCTTATAGCTTACGAAAATTTCTTTTCTACAAAACAGACTTTTTCATAATCTAACCCGATGTACAACCCTTCTGTGAGATTTCCGCGTCGAGACTGATTGCCTCTCTTGGCGATCTGCGGGACGCCAGCTGAAAGTCTTCTGGAGCCGCAGGGCGTGTCCGGATATGCGCTGCGGAGCATCGCGGGATGGACAGAAACAGAGGGAACCAATAGCGTTTCTGGCCTTCCTCCTGTATCAGTAGCGCCCATGACTGAAATCCGTACCGCCTCCCTGCATCGCGTAACAGCCGAGACCGACATCCGTGTCGCCGTCAATCTGGACGGCAGGGGTGAAGCCTCGATCAGCACCGGCATCGGTTTTTTTGACCATATGCTGACGGCGCTGGCGCGGCACGGCATGCTGGATATCGAGGTCGCTGCCAAAGGTGATCTGGAGGTGGACTTTCATCATACGGTGGAAGACGTCGGCATCGCGCTTGGTCAGGCCGTGCGGCAGGCGCTTGGCGACAAGCGCGGCGTGCGCCGGTTCGGTCACGCGCTGGTGCCTCTGGACGAAGCCCTGTCCGAAGTGGTGGTGGATCTGTCCGGACGACCGTTTCTGGCCTGGTCAGTCGTCTTTCCGACGGAAAAGATCGGGGTCATGGACACGGAGCTGTTCGAGGAATTTTTCCGGGCGTTCGCCATGGCCAGCATGATCACGCTCCATGTGACGCAGAAAACGGGGCGCAACAGTCATCATATCGCCGAAAGCGCCTACAAGGCGACGGCGCGGGCGCTTCGGATGGCGGTTGAATTTGACGAGCGGGCGGCGGGCGTCATTCCGTCCACCAAGGGGGTCCTGTGAAGGCTTTTTCAGTCTGGCTGCCCGGAGAAGGCATTGCCTCGAAACGGAAAAAGGACGGGCTGCCCGTGCTGGTGCAGCAGACCTTCCGGTGGAATGTACTGTTTCTGGGGGGCATCGCCCTGATGTGGTCCGGCGCCTGGATTTCAGGCAGCCTTTTTCTTTCGACGTCCGTCATTCTGACCGCTCTGCTGGGGAAGCTGTGGATCGTGCCCGCTCTGATGCTCGCCGCCCGTTTTGCGCTTGCGGCGTTCAGCGCGGAGCTGATGGAATGGGAGCTTCGGCTTAAGGGATACAGGGAAGCTGGCACGGTTGTCGGACCGGACCAGGCGACGGCGCTGCTGCGTTATATGGACCGGGCCATAGGGCAGACTGCGTTGCCTCCGGTTTCAGATGATCATATTCCCGACCCGTTTGCGACCGCTTTCGCTGGAAGGGGCTGATCGTGCTGGAAGGTCATCAGTCTGTTGTCGTCATCGATTATGACGGCGGCAATCTGGCATCGGCGGCGCGTGCTCTTGAAGAAGCCGCTCGCCTCTCCGGGGTGTCGGCGACCGTCGTGATCACCAATGATCCCGGACAGGTTCTTGAAGCCGACCGGATCGTGCTGCCGGGCCAGGGCGCGTTCGCGGATTGCGCCAGAGGACTGGCCGCGGTCGACGGGCTCCGGTCCGCTCTGGATAGTGCTGTGAATAACGGAACGCCGTTCCTTGGAATCTGCGTCGGCATGCAGTTGATGGCGGAACGCGGTCTTGAGCATGGTGTGACGGACGGGCTGGGCTGGATCGGTGGAGAGATTGCGCCGATGGAAGCGCAGGGTCTGCGTCTGCCCCAGATGGGCTGGAACGAACTGACCTTTTCCCGTCCGCATCCACTGACGGAGGGGCTGGGTGACCGGCCGCATGGGTATTTCGTTCATTCCTATGCGTTGACAGGCGCACGCGACGAAGAACTGCTGGCGACGACCGATTACGGCGGCGCGGTTCCGGCGATCGTGGCGCGCGGCAACAGGGCCGGCACGCAGTTCCATGTCGAGAAAAGCCAGACGGTCGGACTGCGTATTCTGGCCAATTTCCTGCACTGGACGCCGGATGGAGCGCTCTGATGAGCGGTGAAACGGGCACACCCGGACTGACGGCCGAGCGCGTTCAGGCGTTGAACGAGGATGACCTGCAGGCGCTGTGTGAATGCGTCGATGCGTCCATCCTTGAGGGAGGCGGGTTCGCCTGGGTCCGACCGCAGGGACGCTCCGTTCTGGAGCGCTATTTCCGGGGTATCCTGCTGGTGCCGGAGCGGCTGCTGTTCGTGGCGCGGCAGGACGGAATCATCGTGGGATCGGCGCAGTTGGTCCGGCCTTCCCGCAGCAACGAGGCGCAGGCGATGAACGCCAGCGTCACACAGTTTCACATTGCGCCTTATGCGCGTGGCACTGGTCTCGGGCGCATTCTGCTTGAGGAAATCATCAGCGGCGCCCGTGCGATGGGATATCAGTTCCTCAATCTGGATGTGCGGGAATCCCAGAAGCGTGCGATCGCGCTTTTCCGGAGCCTCGGGTTTGAGAAATGGGGAACAAATCCCTATTACGCGCTGGGTGACGGCCAGATGCTGCGGGGGCATTATTTCGTAAAGCGCCTTCAGGAAAACAGCCGTCTCCTGCAAAACGGAGCGTCTTCTGAAACCGATCATGGAAAGTCTGCCGAAATGACCGCCCGTCCTCTTACCCTTTATCCTGCGATCGATCTCAAGGACGGTGCCTGTGTGCGTCTACGCCGGGGCGAGATGGATGATGCAACGGTCTATTCGGACGATCCGGGAGCGCAGGCGCGGGCCTGGTGTGCGGCGGGCTTCCATTGGCTGCATGTCGTGGATCTGAACGGAGCCTTTGCAGGCCGCTCCGCCAACAGTGAAGCCGTGAAGCAGATTGTGGCGAACGCGAAGGTGCCGGTGCAGCTCGGCGGCGGCCTGCGTGATCTGGCCGGGATAGAAAGCTGGCTGGAGGCCGGGATTTCCCGCGTGATCCTCGGGTCTGTGGCCGTGAAGAACCCGGAACTGGTGAAGGAGGCCTGCCGTCTGTTCCCCGGACGGATTGTGGCTGGCATCGATGCGCGGATGGGGCTTGTTGCGACGGAAGGCTGGGCCGAGGTGTCTGACATGCAGGCGACGGATCTGGGCCTGCGGATGCAGGACGCAGGCGTGGCGGCGATCATTTTTACCGAGATTACCCGTGATGGCATGTTGCAGGGGCTGGATCTCGAACAGACGGCGGAACTGGCCCGCACGGTCTCCGTTCCCGTGATCGCCAGCGGTGGCGTTGGTTCGCTCGATGATCTGGCGGCGCTCCGGCGCGTTGCGGCTGACGCGCCGGGGATCGAGGGCGTGATCGTCGGACGGGCGCTGTATGACGGCCGTATTTCTCCGGCGGATGCGCTGAGAGTTCTGTCCTGATGCTGAAACTGCGCGTCATCCCCTGTCTGGACGTGAAGAACGGTCGCGTGGTGAAAGGCGTCAACTTCGTCTCGCTTCGTGATGCCGGCGATCCTGTCGAGCAGGCCGCCGTCTATGACGCGGCTGGCGCGGACGAACTGACCTTTCTCGACATCACGGCCAGCCATGAAGACCGGGACACCATTCTGGACGTCGTCAGTCGCACGGCCGAGCGCATTTTCCTGCCGCTGACGGTGGGGGGAGGCGTACGCACGACGGGCGACATGCGTCGGCTGCTGCTGGCGGGCGCGGACAAATGCGCGATGAACTCGGCGGCGGTGAAACGTCCTGAGCTGATCAACGAGGCCGCCAACAAATTTGGCAGCCAGTGCGTTGTTGTTGGCGTCGATGCGCGTTCGGACGGCAAGGGTGGCTGGGAAGTCTACACTCACGGCGGTCGCACGCCGACCGGCATTGATGTTGTGGACTGGTGCAGAGATGTCGCGGCGCGTGGGGCTGGTGAAATCCTGCTGACCTCCATGGACCGTGACGGCACGCGGTCCGGCTTCGATCTCGATCTGCTGCGGGCTGTGAATGCGGCTGTGCGACTGCCGGTGGTGGCGTCCGGCGGCGTCGGCGCTCTTGAACATTTCGTGGAAGGAGCGCGGGCCGGCGCAACGGGTTTGCTGGCAGCCAGCGTCTTTCATTTCGGGCAGTTCACCGTTCCACAGGTGAAGCAGGCTCTGGCGGATGCCGGGTTGCCTGTCCGTCCACCTCTTGAAACACTCGATTTCGCCTACTGACCGGGAAGACCATGGCAAAGACACCGACCAAGAAAAATGTGACCAAAGAGTCGACTGCGAAGAAACAGAGGACGAGTAGCAAGTCTGGTACGGCCCAGAAAAAAGCAGGTGCGGCTGTGTCTTCTCAGGCAGAGCTGAAAAAACTGTCCAAAAACCTGAATGCTGATCCGGCTTCTTTTCCGAAGCCGGATAGCGGCCAGATTGATGCTTCTGTCCTCGACAGGCTTTTTGACGTGGTTCTCAGCCGTCGTGGCATTGACCCTTCGACAAGCCATTCCGCACGTCTGCTGTCACGCGGCACGAGCAAGGTGGCGCAGAAGTTTGGCGAAGAAGCCGTCGAATGTCTGATCGAGGCCGTCGCTGGACGCACGCAGGAACTGATCGGAGAGAGTGCGGACGTGCTCTATCATCTGATTGTCATGTGGGTTGACGCTGGCGTGACGCCTGCCGAGGTCTGGGCAGAATTGCAGCGTCGTGAAGGCACGAGCGGCATCGCGGAAAAGGCGTCCCGTCCGCGTCAGTGATGGACACGGACCTGTCTGGGATAAGGAGATTCACATGGCGGTAAGCGGCATCGGGAAATATGACCCCGACAATATCTTCGCGAAAATCCTGCGCGGGGAAATTCCCTGCAAGAAGGTGTTCGAGGACGATATGGTTCTCGCCTTTCATGACATCGCGCCGAAAGCGCCGGTGCATGTGCTGGTGATTCCGAAGGGACCTTACATTTCGTTCGCTGATTTCAGCCAGCGCGCCAGTGACAAGGAAATTGTCGCGTTCAACCGGGCTGTTGGCGATATTGCCCGCACGTTTGATCTGGATGCGCCGGGCTACCGTCTGATCGGCAATGTCGGTGAGAATGCCGGTCAGGAAGTGCCGCATTTCCATGTGCATCTTCTGGGGGGGCGTCCTCTGGGGCCCATGCTGGCCGAGTAATAGGCCTTCATTCCTGTTCAGAGAGATCATGTGGGCAGGGAACTGCCCTGCTCATAAGATTCCTCTGTAAATCACAAAGCTTTAAAAACAGCATCCACAAGCGGCGACAGCCCGGCGGCCAGTTCCACAGAGCGCCGACGGGCTGCGTGGTCGTAGAGTGGAAAGGCCATCATCAGCTCATCGGGACGATGACGCTGGAGGAATTCCGTCAGACGCGGCAGAACCGTTTCCTGTGAGCCTGCAAAAGTGCAGGACAATGTGTGCTGAAGCATAGCCAGTTCCTGAGAAGGCAGTCTGGTTTCCAATCCGGCATCTGGCGGCGGGAAAGTGGAAGGGCGGCCGCGTCTTAGCGCCAGAAAATACTGATACAGGGATGTGACCAGCACGTTCGCCTCCGCAGCGTCGTCGGCCAGCACCATGTTGACGGTCAGCATGACATGAGGGCTGGCGCAGCGGTCCGATGGTTCGAAACGGTGCCGGTAGAGCGCAATGGCTTCTTCCATCTGACCGGGCGCGAAATGCGAAGCAAAGGCGTAAGGCAGGCCCAGTCTGGCCGCGAGAACGGCTGAAAACAGTGACGAGCCTAGAATCCAGACAGGCACACGCAGGCCGCATCCGGGAATGGCGCGTACGGCATGGGGAACGCTGTCTGCCGGTTCGAAATAATGCAGCAGTTCCACGACATCTTCGGGAAAGCGGTCCGGTGCGTGCGGGTCTCTGCGTAGCGCCATGGCCGTGCGCTGGTCCGCGCCGGGCGCACGACCCAGCCCGAGATCAATCCGGCCGGGAAACAGCGTTTCGAGCGTGCCGAACTGTTCCGCCACAATCAGCGGAGAATGGTTGGGCAGCATGATTCCGCCGGAACCGACCCGGATCTGTTTTGTCACCCCGGCGACCTGTCCGATGAGAATGGCGGTCGCGGCGGAGGCGATGCCGGGCATGGAGTGGTGTTCGGCCAGCCAGTAACGCCTGAACTCCAGTGCGTCAGCCAGTCGTGCAAGGTCCATGGTGTTGCGATAGGCGTCGGCTGGCGTCGCGCCCTGCGTGATGAGGGACAGGTCGAGAACGGAGAAAGGAAGCATGATTCCTCCTGACTGTTCGGATGCGGTGGCTCAATGTCCTGCCGGGGCCGACCCTATTCGAACGTCACGCCCGTCAGGCGCTCGGAAACTTCCCACAAACGGCGGGCAGCGCGGGGATCGTTTGCAGATGGCGGAACGATGGCCAGTTCTGACTTTCCCGTGCGTTCGCCTGCGCCATCCGGACCGTAATAGCATCCGTCATGGGCCAGCGGTGAGGCTGCGGCATACAGGAACGGTTCAGCCCCGCTGGCGGCAGACTGCCCGAACCAGCGAAAGGCGACCTTCGCGCCCGTCTCCATGACCCATGCAGGCAGGCTCTGCTTTCCCGAGCCGGGGCCGTTCACGACAAGCTGCGTCTGGGACCAGCCGGGATGGGCGATGCGGGAATGCAGGTTCCAGCCCGACGCTCTGGACCGACGGGCCAGTTCCTGACCGAACAGCAGATTGGCCAGCTTGCTCTGACGATAGGCGTCAAAAGGAGAATAACGATGGCGGGACTGGAGATCGTCAAAATGGATACGGGCTTTCCATGCCGCCAGACTGGCCACGGCAACCATCACGCCGCCTTCTCTGGGAGACGCCTCCAGCAATGGTTTCAGACGACCGGTCAGGGCGAAATGACCGAGATGGTTCACGCCGAACTGCATCTCGAACCCGTCCGCCGTTTCCCGTCGGACAGGGGGGGCCATGACCCCGGCATTGTTGACCAGAATGTCGAGAGCCGTGAGCCGGTCGCACAGGTCGTTGGCGAACCGCTCAATGGAAGCAAGCGACGCCAGATCAAGCTGCGCTGTCTCGGCGCTCGCATCCGGCACGCGCTTTTGCAGGGTGGCCAGAGCGGCAGCGTTGCGCTCTTCGGACCGGGAGGCGAGAATGACCCTGGCCCCAAGGCTCGCCAGTCCACAGGCTGTCTCCAGTCCCAGACCGCTGTTTGCGCCCGTCACAACCGCCGTGCGTCCGTCCAGACGGTTCAGCGTGTTGAGAAAAGCCGTGTGCCGCTCCAGTCTGTCATTTGTCATTCTGCTGCTCACCGTCATGTACCAGTTCCTTTTCCATACCGAAGGTGAGTTCCCGGTCTTCTTTTGCGGCTTCCATGGCCTGTGCGATCAGACGCTGTTCATTTTTCTTGAGAAAAAGGAACACGCTCACAGCGACCAGTGCTGTCAGGCCGGCAATGCCCCAGGCGACAGGTCCGGAAACCTTCATGGCTTCATGCCCGAGATAGTACGCCCCGAGCGAGTAGCCTCCCGCCCAGCACAGACCTCCGAGTGCATTATGCAGAAGAAACGTATGCCAGGGCATCCGGTTCGCTCCGGCCAGCAGGGCGATGAAAACGCGCAGAAGGGCGATGAACCGTCCAAAAAACACGACCGTGCCGCCATGCTGGCGAAAAATATATCGGCCCAGCAGGATGCGATCCGCTGAAAGGCCAATATATTTTCCGTAACGATGCAGGAAACGGAAACCGACTTCCTTGCCGATCAGATAGCCGAGGTTATCGCCCATGATTGCGCCGCTCACTCCGGCGATCACGATTCCCCAGATGCTGAGGCTGTGCGTGGTCGCGCTGAGCAGGGACGCCGTGATGAGCAGACTTTCCGCCGGCAGGGGCAATCCCATGCTTTCCAGCATGACGACCACGCCGATGACGCCGTAACCATAATGGGACAGCAGCGTGTCAAGATAATGTAACAGGGCGAAACATCCCGGGAGCTTGCAGAAACGCATCAGGAACCGTCTGGACAGGCTCCTGTCAACCCTGCACATCAGTATCTGCCGATACGTCTTTGCTCCATGGAGGTTTCATGAACCGTCAGCCAGCCCCGTGCGGAACATGGCGCTCGCCTGTGACGGCATCGCTCACCGCAGGCAAAACCGTGACCCTGTCCAGTGTCGCCGTGAGCGGTGACACCATGCTGTGGCTCGAGAGGCGTCCTTCCGAAAAAGGGCGCACGGCTCTGGTCGCCTGGTGTGAGGGAGCGGAACCGCGCGATGTGACGCCACACGATGTCGATGTGGCGACCAGAGTCCATGAATATGGTGGCGGCGCCTTTGCCGTGGCCGGTCGCGCCATCGTGTTCAGCAATCGGCGCGACGGCGGCGTCTATCTGCTGGATCTTGATGGTGCTGCGGAGCCGCGCCGCCTCGCGCTCGCCGAGGGGATGCGTTACGCCAGTTTCGCCTTCGCCCCGGACGGACAGTGCGTTTACGCTGTCCGGGAAGATCATCGTGGCGAGGGAGAGCCGCTAGACACGCTGGTGGCCATTTCTCTGCACGATGCTCCTGAAACCATCATCGCGCAGGGTGCGGATTTTTATTCCACGCCGACACCCTCGCCGGACGGCACGCATCTTGCGTGGATCGAGTGGGATCACCCGGCGATGCCCTGGACTAGCTCGCGGCTGTGCGTCATGCGGCTGGATGACCCACATTCCAGAAAGGTTCTTGCTGGCGGGAACGCCTCTGCAACCGGGAAACCGGAGTCTCTCACGGAGCCGCAGTGGGCTGATGAGCAGACCCTGTTCGCCATTTCCGATCAAGGTGGCTGGTGGACGCTGTGGCGCTTTGTCCTGGCTGGCGGAGAGCCTCAGCCTGTCTGTGAGGTCGAGGCTGAGATCGGTCAGCCTCACTGGGTTTTCGGACAACGCAGTTACAGCCTGCTACCAGACGGACGTATCCTCGCTCTGGCGGTGAAGGCCGGGCAGACACAGATGCTGATGCTGATGCTGACACCGGGAGATGCTTCCGGTTACGATGTCACGCCTGTCACGATGGGACTGCCGGAACAATGTCCGCTTCCATTCGGAGATCGGTTTGCGTGGCTGGATGGTTCGTCGGATCGGGCCGCTTCGGTTGTTGTGGGAGCGCCGGGACAGACGCCTCGTGTGTTGCGCGCCGCTACGAGCCTGCCGTTCGGAAAAGACGATATCGCTTTGCCGGAAAGCGTGGAGTTTCCGCTCGCCGATGGCGCCGTGGGACAGGCGTTCTTCTACCCGCCCACCAGCGCGCAGTATTGTGTGCCAGAGGGAGAACTGCCCCCGATGATCGTGACTGCGCATGGTGGGCCGACTGCCCGTGCGTCTGAAGGGTTTTCGTTCAAGGTGCAGTGGTGGACCAGTCGTGGTTTTGCCGTGCTGGATGTGAACTATAGCGGTTCGACCGGTTTCGGGCGCGCCTATCGTGAGCGGCTGGATGGTCAGTGGGGCGTGCGGGATGTGGAAGACTGCATCGCGGCGGCTTCGTCTATGGCGGCGAGTGGCCGGATTGATCCGAAACGGATTGTCATTCGTGGCTCCAGCGCGGGCGGACTGACCGTGCTGTCGGCGCTTGCCAGTTCTGATATCTTTGCAGCAGGCGCCAGCCTTTACGGTGTGACGGACCTGCGCACGCTGGCGGAGGAGACGCACAAGTTCGAGGCACGTTATCTCGACAGTCTTGTCGGGCCGTGGCCGGAGACCGAAGCGGTCTATCGGGCGCGTTCACCGCTTTTCATGGCGGACCGGATTCAGGTGCCTGTACTCTTCCTGCAAGGTCTGGATGATGCGGTCGTGCCGCCGGAACAGGCCCGTTCTATGGTGGCTGCGCTGAAGCAGAACGGCATTGCCTGTCCGCTGGTGGAATTTGTGGGGGAAGGGCATGGTTTTCGCGGCGAAGATACGTTGCGTCGCGCTTTCCAGATTGAGCTGGCTTTTTATGGGCGGGTGTTTGGGTTTGACCCTGCGGATGTCCATCTGCCAGAAGAGGATGAAGCGGTGCTGGACGGGGCGTTCGGGTCCTGAACTGAACAATCGGCGGTTTGTGCTGCTCTGTTCTGAATTGTCACGGAGAAGCTGCTTCCTGTCAGCTTCTCCGGTCTTTCTTCTTGTCCGATTTACTGCAGGTGAACTGTCTGGCCCCTGAGTCTGGGAATGCGGTCGGCTGCCTGAATCGTGACGTATTTTGTTGTTTATTTGATATATATTGCCACAATAGACATATTTTGTCGTGATTTGGATGCGTTTTGTTGTTGTGTGAGAAATATAACGTCTTTTTGTTGAATATAAATTTACGCATGAGATTGTTTTTCTGAAAAAAATGAAGTGTATTATTTGATATAATATTTACAAGTATATGGACTGATTGGTCATGCTGTTTGATGGGTCAGATCTTGCTGTTCACCATACTCCGGGTGAAACACCTTATCTGCTTGTGGTGTTCGGCCCGGCAGGCGTGACGAATACTGCTACCCACGATTATTTCGGCAGAGCTGTCTCGGAAAAGAAGCGTATTGAGACAATCGGTTTCGCCGCCAAAATCGATAACTGGTACATGACGCCGGAAGTGGATGAGGCCATCGCAATCATCCAGCCTATTCTTGACCGTTTTGAAAAGATTATTGTCCTTGGTATGTCGATGGGCGCTCATACGGCCATCAAAAAGGCCCGCAGGCTCAGCGCGGAAATCTCACAGAAGGGTTGTACATCGGGTTAGATTATGAAAAAGTCTGTTTTGTAGAAAAGAAATTTTCGTAAGCTATAAGAAAACCCGATGCAGACAGAGTGTAG
>NZ_JAAABN010000039.1 GCF_011516765.1 Acetobacter sicerae
GTCGTTCTCAGCGAGCAGCGCTGCGTTCTGTGTGACAAGATCTCCTGCCGCACGCTCAGCCATCGGCCAGTCGTGGTGGGTGAGTGCGTAGTTCAGCGCGGTCATCGTGGTGCTCATGCTGCGGCTCCTTCTTCCCGAGCATCAATCCGCTCGAACGCTGCATTCAGAAAATCGTCCTCTTTCTGAAGCGCGATGCGAATTTTGCTGATCGCCTCTCCCGGAAACTCAATCGCCTCAATCGAAGCGGGCATCAGGCAGCGTCCGGCGCGGTTGTCCATCCGCATCGAACGAATTGCGCTCTCGATCATCTTCAGGCCCTTTTCCATCTGCGTGAGATGGTCGCCTGTTCTGCTGAGAGATTTCTTATCCATAAAACCCTCCATTACTTGCCGTATCCGGCTACCAGGCGAGGACCGAAGCCCTCGTAGGGCAGTGGGATCAGGCATCCTGCAATGCGTCACGACGTGCTTCAGCAGCGGTCATTCGTGCGTCTGTCGCTTCCTGCCGGAGTGTGTCGTCGAACTGTTCGATGCAGACTTTGAGATCACCAGCGAGGTCGAGCATCGGACCTTCGGCGTTGTCGAACTCAGCGGGTGTGTCGTCACCCAAAGCCTTCAACTGCCGCATTGCCACCGCAAGCGCGTCATAGGCGTCGTTCATTGCGTTCAGGCGGTCTTCCTGCGCCGCTGTGTAGTTGTCGCTGTAGTAATCCATCCCATCCTCCTCAAGCGGCTTTTTCAGCTGCATGAGTCCACTGACTGGACCGCAATTCGATGAAAGCAATCAGATGGCGATATTCCTGACCTGTTACGCTATCTCCATGCGTTTTCTGAACAGCAGAACGGAATTCATCGAGTGTTCCTGAAAAACAACCGCGATTGACAGAAACCCCGGCATTGGTCCGGAACCATGTGAGCGTCCCGTTTTCAGAACCCACATGCGCATGCCATCCAATATGAATGGATAGCTCGACCCGAGCGTTGCCGGAGACCCAAGCGTCGCCGTAGACCCAAGCGTTGCCGGAGACCTGAGCGTTGCCGGAGACCCGAGCGTCGCCGTAGACCTTAGCGTTGCCGGAGACCTGAGCGTTGCCGGAGACCCGAGCGTTGCCGGAGACCCGAGCGTCGCCGTAGACCTGAGCGTTGCCGGAGACCTGAGCGTTGCCGGAGACCCGAGCGTCGCCGTAGACCTGAGCGTTGCCGGAGACCTGAGCGTCGCCGTAGACCCGAGCGTCGCCGGAGACCCAAGCGTTGCCGGAGACCCGAGCGTCGCCGTAGACCCGAGCGTCGCCGTAGACCCAAGCGTTGCCGTAGACCCGAGCGTCGCCGGAGACCCAAGCGTTGCCGGAGACCCGAGCGTCGCCGTAGACCCGAGCGTCGCCGTAGACCCAAGCGTTGCCGGACTGGTCCAGATTTCCTTCGGACTCAACAAATCCACCAAGATCACCAACAGAAACACCGATCGCGGCGATGGCGACGAGCGCACGGATACGGTGCAGAGTCCGTCCATCCCATGAATTCGTTGTCTCGTCGGTCAGTTCATATTTTTTGGGAGCAGTCTGCTGCTCGACCGTCTGCGTCATATCCCATCCTCCTGTCGCTCGGCTGGTTCGTTCCAGTCGGGTCGGCGTTGGTTGATGAGGGGAATGTATCGTCGTAACGACGATGTTGCAAGGATAAAAATCGTCGTAATGGCGATTTTCTTGCGGTATCCTCATCCCGGCCAAAATCCGGGCAAAAAAATCCCGGCGCTTGGCCGGGAGATGGGAGGATGACTCTAAAGACGACTGAAGAGCAGTGAATCGATTTGCCCGTGTGATCACCATTATCGGCAGACGGCTGCCATTTTTAGGTATGAATCGGCTCCGGCACTCGGGGGGAGTTTACTCAATCAATCCAGGCGTTAAGCGGGATATTGCCAGTTCAGAAACTGATGGAGGCAAGGATTTTCGCTTTAGATATCCTTTGAACTTACCGCCATTTAAATACTCATCTTGTAGCCAACGCCGGTATTCACCCAAAGCGTCTAAGGGGTAGCAGTTTGCGATTTGGGGATTTGATCTGGCTTGTGGATGATCGTCGGGATAGCGATGAGGGAATTTTCTTCTGTCGCCGAACGTTTGGTTCAAATTATTTACATCCCAATATGTAGCCAAACACTTACCTATTGAAATATCTGGGACCATAGATTCTCCGATTTCGGCCCCTGCCATGATAAGCTCGTATATTATGGTGTGGGCTTCATTGAAGATGCTAAAATAGCCGGATGGGGCGCTTTGGTGGTTTAATTCAATTCTTTCGTGCCATTTGCGAAATTTTTGCTGCCCGGTCGGATCGTAACCAACTTTACTGTATATCAGTTCCTGAAGAGCTTTGCCCGCCAAGAGCCGGAAATTATCTCTTGCGGCTTCACGGGGCTTAGCTGCATCGAATGCGTAGTACTCGAGAACAGCAAGGCATATGGGGGCAGGGTAGGCATGTATTACTCTGGATCCATCCGATGCGTCTATGTATGCTTCAGGAGCGTTTATTCCGCTTTTTCTCAGTATTTCTTTTATTCTTGATATTCTGGGTTTGGGCGAAGAGTCATTCCACTCCATGCCGATTGTGCGGATGTGGAGATTCTCCATGTCAACGAGGCGAGCCAAACCTCTCCCAGTCAGGAATGGAGTCCCATCACGCAATACCCCCATTCCGATGCCGTCAATCTCTGCCTGAACTTCTATCCCAAGGTCTAAATTCTGCTGATTTTGCCCGAGTTCCTTTTGCGTTAAATTTCTCGGCAATGCCCTGATAATATTAGATTTATCCCCGAGTTCCTTAGCCATGGTATTTCGCCTTTATTAAGGTTTGCCAACTCGTCCCCATCCACCGCACAACCAAAATCCCCGCATAACCGCCATCAATCTCTTTTGTGTTCCCACTATGTTCTCTTTTGTGAAAGGGTTCTCGTGAAGTGAGAAGGAGAGCGGGATGAAGGCTTTTAGGATTCCTCCGAAGATCGGTTCGCGGCAGCCTCAATTGCCTGCTCAAGCACCCCGGCCTCTGCCTTCGTCGGGAAAAGGTCAGGACTCTCCATCGCGATATGTATTGCTGTGGCTAGAGGCATCTTTGCCTCTATAACGCCGCGATAAATCCAGTCTGTCGGACACCTGGTGATGTCACAGAATTTCACAATCACCGACTCATCTGGGAAATTCTTGCCGCGCAGATATCCATTGAGCTGGCGTGGGTCGATTTCAAGTTGGCGCGCCAGCTCAGCTTGGGATGCGCCGTAGGCATTAAAGGCGGCCTTAAACCTTGCGGCAATGGCTTCCCGGAGTTCGGATGACTTTGGTGGTTTAGCGTGTGCCATGTCGCCATTATGGCGAGGCGGGTTTTTTATCATATCGCTCATACGACGCTTGCATTCATCGTCGTTACGACGATATAAGCGTTTCATGAAAACCTCTCTGGACATCATAAATGCGGTCGGGGGCGTTCGGGAGACTGCCCAACATCTCGGTCGCGATTGGAAGACCGTTCACAACTGGACACGTCCCGGTAGGCGTATTCCATCTTCTGTTTGGCCTGAGTTCATAAAAATCCCGGCTGCTCAGAGGGCGAATATCAGTCTCGATTTGCTTTCATCACATCAAGCATCCCGCCGCGAGGAGGCGCAGCCATGAGCGACACGCTATTGTTCAAACGCGTTGCAGAGATGGCTGGGTGCTCGAATGGCGAAGCGCGACGACTGGTACGAGCCGGGAATATCGCCGTGAATGGCGAGCCGTCCAACGACGAGATGATGGTTGTTTCGCCGTCGGACGCCGTTGAGATCAGCGCTTCCCAGAAATCAGTGCTTCAAGGTGATGAAATGCTTTCGTCATCTGATGGGATATCTCCTCCATCTCGGTTTCAGGCTTCTGTTCTGCGTTCAGTTTGTCTGTACTTTTCGCCGCAGAGAGAAGCTGTTTGCTTAGATCATCCCTCACTTCTTGAGGGAGGTGCTTCGCTATGATCACAACCGCAGTTTCAAGGGCTGAAAATCTCGCCTCAACACGCCAGCGTTCCGCATCTGAAACCGGACATTCTTCAAGCTGTTTCTGTATTTCTGATTTTTCAGACATCAATTCATCCTCTGTTGCAACGGGTGGTGAAAGCGTGGGGGAGGTTGCGACTCCCTCACGCGCCAAGAGCGTAGGCGATGCCGGGGAGGGGTGGAAATGAGCCTCACCGCAGCAATCATCCTCACAGTCACGCTCTGGACGGTTCTCTCTGTCGTCGCGGGCCTCCTGTTTGCGGCGTTCTGCCGGGGAGGGGAGTGATGAGCGCCGATATCCCTGCCGGATACTGCAAGGTGGGCGCAATACAGGGCGGCCAATGGTTCTCGCTCGCCAAAACCAGAGCTGGCGAGCCGATCACCTACATGCTGTTGCAGCAGTGGAAGAATGAGCGACGTTGCGCCGTGCGGGTCGTGAAAGACGGTGCAACGTCCATCTACTGCGCCAAGCGGCTCTAATCGCACGCCATGCCCCCGAGCAATTCCAATTCAATCCTAGCCGCCAGATGCGTCCGGTCCCTCAGTGAGGCACCCGGATGCAGCGCGGCCCATGTTCGGGCAGCCGTTACCAGCGACTGCGCGATGATGGGCTGTGCGATCGGGGGATCCGTCTCCTGGTCGTATTCGTGCATCACCTCCATGTTTTGTTTCTCCATCTCTCGTTCTCGCAAAACAGAGATTGGAACAGAACATGAGACGTTTTTTGGGAAAGTTGTCCAAGCACACGGAATTTCTTCCAATGCAAACCGCTGAAGCCGTGACACAGGACGCTCAGACGAAGGTGAGGGCAATTTGCGACGCCTTCGGAAGAAATCTGTGTGTCAAAGAGATCATTTCACGACTGGCTCGCCTGCTGTCCATCACTGATCGTCAGGCAAAGTCAGTTTACTACGGCGAGTGGCAGATGATGCCGGCGTTCGTCTACATGCGAATACTTACCGAATACAGATCAACCCTAAAGCGCCTTGAGAAACGTGCGGAGCAGGAAGCCGCCATGTATCGGGCGCTCAATCAGGAAATGGAACAGCGATGGGACGCCTCATTCGACTGTGGAGCGCAGCGTGGCTCAGGAAAAAAGCAAAGCGCTGCTGGGATAAAGCTCTTTTCTTTCGAGAACGCGCCACGAAGCTGAATGGCCGGGCGGATGCTCTGGAGAAGAAGGCCGACGAGATGATGAGGGAGATTGAGAAATGACCGCTTTCCCCATCGAAGAAATTCGTGCGCGTCTTGCTGATCGCGTCGAGCTTGCCGGCGGCCAGCGAGAGTTGTCACGCCAAATCGGCATAGCCCAGCCGGTGATATCGAAAGTGTTATCAGGCCGGGGCGATACGATCCCTGAAAGCCTGATCAATGCGCTCGGATATTTTGTGCAGCCAATGTGCGTGCCAGCGCTGAAAGGCATGAACCGATGAGTGATATTGGCCACAATACAGGCGGAGTTGCTGCTGATCGCCTCAAAAGCATCGTGGAGAGATACACGCGGCTCGAAGAAGAGAAGAAGGCCCTCGCTGATGACCAGAAAGACATTCTGACAGAAGCGGCGTCGGCAGGCTTCGACAAGAAAGTGCTCCGTCAGCTTATCCGGATTGTGAACTGCAAGGACAAAGACAAGCTTCGGTCTGAAGAAGAGCTGCTCGAAATTTACCGCAATGCGATTGGGGAAGCCTGATGCTGAAAACCCTATTCAAACCAAAGGACTCTCATTCAGTCGCGGCGTTGCGTGTGCGTGTCGCGCATCTTGAAGCGGAGAACGCACGCTTCCTCGGTGTCGTGGCCGCGAAGGAACGGGAGATCGCCACTTTGAAAGACGAACTCCGTGGCCGAGATCGGAAGATCGCTGCTCTCAAGCAGGATTGTGTGGGGAGGTTCGTTTGATGCGCGTTCTCATTGGATGCGAATATAGCGGCGTCGTTCGGGATGCCTTTATCGCTCTCGGCCATGATGCCATGTCATGCGATATTCTACCTACAGATCGCGCGGGGCCGCACTACCAAGGTGATGTTCGTGATGTGCTGGATTACCCGTGGGATATGGCGATATTTCATCCTCCCTGCACGGACCTATCTGTCTCGGGCGCCCGACATTTTGCTGAGAAGCGTCTGGACGGCAGGCAGCAGGCAGCAGTGTCGTTCTTCATGAGTCTCACAAAAACGGCGATACCCCGTGTGGCTATCGAAAATCCGGTCTGCATCATGTCTTCGTTGTGGCGTAAGCCAGACCAGATAATCCAGCCGTGGGAATATGGTCATGGCGAGACGAAGGCGACCTGTCTCTGGTTGAAAGGGCTGCCCCTACTCCAGCCCACAGATATTGTGGATGGCCGGGAAAATCGCATTCACCGCATGCCTCCTTCAGCGGATCGTGGAAAACTCAGGAGCGCAACATATCTAGGCATTGCGGCAGCGATGGCCCAGCAGTGGGGAGGATGAGCGTGATGCTCGGATACAACGGAGATGCGCTGCTCTACCCCGCGACGAAGCCGCGCGCCGTAGCGTTCACACTCCCGGAGCCGACCCCGCTGCTGAACGTCCTGATGCGGAAACACTATCGCGTCCGGTCACAGGACAAACGCCGGACAGCCGTTTTCATCGCGGGCGAGATTGCTGGCCAGAAACCTGCCGAGCCGTTCAAGAAAGCCCGTGTGACGATCGCACGATATTCGTCCGGCACTCCTGACGATGACGGATTGAAAGGCGGCGTGAAAGATCTTCTCGATTGCCTCACAACGCCGAAGCTTCTGGCAGGCGGAAAGATAAAGAACAAGTTCGGAGTGGGGCTGATCGTGGACGATAGCCCGGCGCACTGCCTGCTCATCGTGTCCGGCGTGAAATGTAAGCGCGCAGACCAGAGAACCGAAGTGCTTATCGAGGAGATTGCGTGATGCCGCTGAGATGGACAGAAAGCGAATTAAAGATCGCCCTCAACCCGACCCTCACATCCAAACAAGCAGCACAGTTTCTTGAAAACAGGGGAGATTACGCAGTTTACAGGGTGCGCTTCATCAACGGGGTAAAGACGGACCCAGAGGCAGTAAGGGCAGTCCGGAAAGAAGCTCATCAACGAGGCGTACTGACGCGCGCAGCTCAGTTAAAGAAACAGCAAGAGAAGAAGCGGGAAGAAAAGAAAGCCGCGGCAACAGGGAAGCCCCTGCGCGCAGTAACGCATGCGTGGTCCAGCGTGTTTTCTGCCGACGATCGCCTGCTCGGGCCATATCACCCGTCGCAAAACCTGCGGATTGAGAAATATCGTTCAAAAGTAAGGCGTGAATCTCAAAACGCCCCTTCCGACGTTCTGCCTGTCCGTGCTACACCAAAAACAGCGAAGCCCGCGAGTGCTGGACACACTCAAGCGGGCTTCTAACCAACGCGAGGAACGTACCCTTGCGCGGCTGATCCGGTACATGCCGGATACGCTGCCCGCCTGTCAACGATGGGCGTGGTGCGACTTCGCTCCGATGTGGAGTGAATGAGAGATGAGTTTTATTTCATGCCCGGAAGTTGTCGGCCGTATCGCGCCGAGGGTCGCAACCAGGCACGCCGCAACAGTTTCTGCCCGTCAGGAACTTTCAAGGCTCTGGAACGCCACCGAGACCGACGACGAGTTCTTTGATGCAGCGGCCAATGATATTCTTGCTTTAATGAATCTTCTCTTGGTTTCTCTGATGGAGCGCGAACCAAGCGAAGAAATCAGGCAGGCGTATCTGACTTCAATGAAATCCACCCTCATAGCGATGGAGGGTGTGTGAATTGATTGCTGTTCATGACCAATACAAGGATGACCCGACGCTCATAAATCTGTCCAGCGACATGCAGTTCGAGATTGAGACATATGTCGGAAGTCATGCGAGGCTGACAGAGGAAGTCCGTGTTTCAGTAACGAGGATGCTGAAAGCCTTTGCTGAACGCAGCGGGAATATGCCGTCTCACGGCGGCTTCCATGACCTGATGGTAGAGGTCAAGTGTGTCTGCAATGACCTCGTTTACCAGTACCTGCACCTTCTGGGAGATGCCGAATGAGCAACTCCGCATTGATGTGGGCGTGGTCCGTAAAAATCCCTACCACACACAAGATCGTCCTGCTCGCCTATGCTGAACATGCCCGTGAAGATACTGGCGAGGCATGGCCCGGAACCGATCGCGTTTCCGATATGACCGGACTGAATGAAAAGACGGTGCGGCGGTCACGCGCATGGCTCGTTGATAATGGCTTCATGCGCCTTTCAGGTGCTGCACGACGCACAAAAACGTTCATTTTGTCTCTCACTAAACCGGACTCTCAGTCCCATTTGGCGGACTCTCAGTCCCATTACGAAAATGAACAAACCGGACTTTCAGGCCCATCTAATGGGACGGAAAGTCCCCCCAACCGGACTCTCAGTCCCACTGAATGGGACGGAAAGTCCCCCGAACCCTTAAGAACCCTTATAGAACCCTTAGGGAAGGGGTTGGCGGGTGACGAGACGATCCCGACGTCGGAGCTTCCTATCGAGACCGATGACGACCTCCCCCCCAGCCATCGGCTCAAAGCCGAAATCAATTCCCGCTACATGCCGCTGGCGGTGAAATGCGAGCGAATTGCTGGCGACCCTCCCGGAGTGAAATATCCCGGATCGTCGAAAATCGGGTTTGTGCGCCAATGGCTGTGCGACGCCGTGAACGTCGGGTTGTCGCTGGACGAGGCGGAGCGGGTGATTGTCGGCGCAGTGACGCGGGTTTCCAACCGTCTTGGCGAGGGAAAATCCCTGAATTATTTCAACAACCCGGTAGCCGAGGACATCGCTCGGTTCGTGGCTGACCGCAAGATGAACGCACTCCGCGCTTCCGCCCCGGGTGATAAGGGCTGCGGCTCCCGTGGCATGACCGATAGCCTCCCCGGTGTCGTGACCCGGCTGAGGGACGAGAACGAATATCTCGCCTACGCCAAAGCCTGCCAGATGACCGGCAGGGAGCGTCTGGGGCTCGAGGAATGGAGGGCATCGCTTGTCTCCGTTTGACAACCTCACGGGCGACGGCCTGCGCCCTGTCCCGGCGAACATTGACGCCGAGCAGCGCCTATTGGCCGCGATCCTCACGAACAACAAGGCTTTCGACCTCGTGAGTGATATCCTCCAGCCAGACTATTTCGCCAACGTCGCTCATCGGCTGATTTACGGCTGCCTCGCTGAAACCATCATGTCGGGTTCAGAGGCTGCCCCGTGGACGATCCGGGACAGGTTGTCGGGATCTCCGCAATTCGAGGAGGTTGGTGGCGTAGCCTACGTCGGTAAGCTGCTCACAGCCACCGTGGGCTGGATCAATGCCCGGGACTACGCAGTCGTGATCCGTGACGCATGGGCGCGCCGGACGCTTATCTCCCTCACCAGCGAGGCTATGGCGGCTTCCTACGCGCCGGACAACGAAACAGCGGCGGATATCATGGGTCGACTGGAGACGGGGCTGATGGAGGTTTCCGTCGGTTCTGCACGAAAGACCCTGTGGTCATTGCAGGACGCTGCGTCTAACGCTTTAGGATCGCTGGACAGGGCAATGAAGCGTGGCTCCGGCGTCGTTGGTGCCAGCACTGGCTATAAGTGCATGGACAGGGCTTTGGGGGGATTTGCGCCGGGGTCGTTCAACGTGCTTGCTGGTCGGCCCGCAATGGGAAAGACCGGGTTGGCGGTTGGAATGGCGATCCGATCAGCCATCGCGAGCGGCAAGAAGACGCTCTACTGGTCCGGTGAAATGTCGGCTGAGTCCCTGAGCACAAGGCTCCTGTCAGCGTGGTCTGGCGTGCCTGCATCCGCGATCCGGGCGGGTGGTTACGAGAAGCCATCAATGTCTGGCGCTGGTATGGATTGGGTTCATCTCTCGCAGACAGAAGTCGACCGTATCGTCGGGGCTCAAAAGCATATCGGTGATCATATCTACGTCGAGGAGCAGGCTGGTATGACCGTGGCGGCGCTCCAGAGCGACATTCGGAGGATAAGCCGGACGGTTGGCGAGATCGGTCTCGTAGTGATCGATTATCTCGACCTGATGCGACCATCCAAAAACACCAAATCACAATTTGATGCGACGACGGATATTTCCCAAGGCCTTCTCTACACAGCCAAGACGCTCAACGTTCCGATGCTGATCCTGCAGCAGCTTTCCCGGCAGGTGGAGGCTCGCGAGGACAAGCGGCCAATCATGGCTGACCTACGCAATTCCGGACAGATCGAGCAGGACGCAGACAGCATTATGTTCGTTTATCGCGATCATTATTATCGGAGTCAGATAGTTCTTGAAAAGAAGGAAAACGAGACCGAGGGGGCGTTTATGGACAGGAAGCTCCGTCAGGCCGACCAACTGCATGAAATCGAGAAGGAGGCAGAGGTTATCATTCGGAAAAACCGAAATGGAGCAACCCAGACTGTCAATATGCGCTTCGATGGACCGAGGACGTGGTTCAGCGACCCGAGCGAGCGTGAAGGGATGAGGCCGTGGTGACCGACATGGTACGGATGGTGATGGGGATGGGGCGATGAGGGCGTCTGGATACGAGCGTAACGATGACGATTGGTATCAGGAGCCGGAGTGGGTGACCGATGCGCTCCTTGCAGTGGAGAGGCCGTTT
>NZ_JAAABN010000040.1 GCF_011516765.1 Acetobacter sicerae
TATCGATGGAGATGAGTCTGTGAATGACGTGTTTTTGCTGTCTGAGAGGCAGATGGAGCGGATTGAGCCGTTTTTCCCTCAGGCGCACGGAGTGCCTCGCGTGGATGACCGGCGTGGTCTGAGCGGGATCGTTTATGTGATCCGCAACGGCCTTTCAGTGGAAGGATGCTCCGAAAGCGTATGGTCCGCACAAGACCTTATACAATCGCTTCATCCGGTGGAGCCGCCCGGGTGTCTTTGACCGGATTTTTGTCGCGCTGACAGAACAGGCTGGCCGGTCGAAGCGCCTGATGATCGATGCAACACATCTCAAGGCGCACCGGACATCAGTGTCCCTGCTCAAAAAGGGGCTTTTCCCCGTCATATCGGACGGACAAAAGGCGGTCTGAACTCAAAACTCCATGCCGTGTGCGATGGACAGGGACGCCCTGTCCGCCTTCATCTGACTGCTCGACAGGTCAGTGATTTCAAAGGCGCTGATGTTCTGCTGAACGATCTTCCGAGCGAAACGGCAGAAGTCATCGGAAATCGGGGATACGACAGCAATAAAATCAGACAGTCTCTCGCAGACCGGAACATCACCGCCTGTATTCCCCCGAAGAAGAACAGGACATCAAAGCCATCTTACGACTGGCATCTGTATAAGAAACGCCACCTCATCGAAAACATGTTCGCAAAGCTGAAGGACTGGCGACGTGTTGCCTCCCGATATGACCGGTGCACTCACACATTCATGTCCGCAATCCACATCGCAGCAAGCTTCATCTTCTGGCTCTGATCAGTGAGTCCTGACCCTAAAATCTGAGTAACCATTATCCCTCTTGATCTCTAAGCAATAATCACTACATATCATTATCAACAGTCATGAATGGGTTTTATCTTACTATTTGAGACTATAAGGAGACGAAAGGAAGATTAGGTCTATGAAACTGGAACAAATTATTGGTCGAAATATAAAATACTGGCGTGGCATTAGAAGAATGTCTCTAACAACCCTAAGTACGAAAACACAGATTCCAAAAGATGAATTAAAGTCATTTGAAATGGGTTTAGAGCGGCCAAAGCCAGAACACTTGCTTAAATTGTGCGAAAATCTGAATGTGCATATCCGTGAACTACTCAATGAAAAATAGTTCCGGATAAAATACAGAGAAAGTAGGAAAAAGACTTTTCGAATATTATATTTATGACGTAAATCCTGTCTTGTAAGGCGAAAAAATACTCTTGGGCAGAACAGACATACGGATTCATTCACAGAGATCCGAGAGGCTGTTATGTAATTTGGATGAACAGGTTAGCGGCATTTCTGAGCATGAAGCCAGCGTAGGCAATGGTGTGCACGCCTGCGAGTATTGAGGCACATCGTTAAAAATCCTTTACTAGGTGTTTGGTCCCGGGATTTGATGGTGTGATATTTTCACGTGAGTGGAAGGAAGCATTATGGGACAGATACGCCATGGCAGCGCCACGCCCACGCACGCCGTGCGAGCAGCGCTGCAGCGATCGCAGGCTTCGCTCGCGGCGCTGAGCAAGGAGTTCGGAATCAACCCGAAAACAGTTGTAAAATGGCGGAAGCGTCAGACTGTCGAAGACCAGAAGACGGGACCAAAAGAGCCGCACTCAACGGTCCTTATCTAAGACGGACGATGCGATGGCCGTTGCTTTCCGTCGGAATACCCTACTGCTCCTCGATGACTGCCTTTATGCCCTGCAGGCCAGCCCCCATCTGACACGCTCAGCCCTGCACCGATGCTTTCAGCGTCACGAGATCTCACGGCTTCCGGACATCGAGAGAGACAAATCTGCAAAACAGCGCTTCAAACGCTACTCGATCGGCTTTTTCACATCGATATTATATTGCCTAGGTTCTGTTGACAAAAGGTCTTTTCAGACTGGCCTGGACGTGATTCAACACTGATCTTTGCGGAGACCTGTGGATGCGTGGCGACCTGACGGACGAGGAATGGGCGATCATTGGTGGCCTGCTGCTGCCTGAACGTGGCCGTTGGTCACGACCGGCACAGGATAACCGTCTGTTTCTCAACGGAATGCTTTATGTCCTGCGTGTCGGTGCCCATGGCGGGACATGCATGAGCGCTACGGAAAATGGAACTCGGTCTATGTGCGGTTCCGTCGATGGGCAGAACAGGGTGTCTGGGACGCTCTGCTGGAAACGCTGGTTGAACTCGGTCTGACCGATGACTGGCAGCACATGATCGACAGCACGGTCGTTCGGGCTCACAGCCAGGCGGCTGGCGCAAAAGGGGGACGCATAAGGAAGGCTTTGGTCGAAGCCGCGGCGGCTTTACGAGCAAGTTCCACGCCCGCGCTGACGGTCAGGGACGCCCTCTTGGCTTCAACCTGACGGGTGGCGAAATTTCTGATTATTCCGGCGCTGATGCCTTGATGGACCTGCCGGTCGCGACACCGCGCCGATTCCTGGCCGATAAGGGGTATGATAGTGACAGGATACGGGAGAACCTGCTTTTTCGAGGCATTCTTCCTGTTATTCCGCCGCGTTCAAACCGCATAGAGGATATTCCCTGCGACTTCCGTCGTTATCGGGATCGCAACCGTATCGAGCGGATGTTCAACAAACTGAAGCACTTCCGACGTATCGCCACACGCTATGACAAGACAAGAAAATCGTTCCTCGCCTTTCTCAACCTCGCAGCCGTAAAACTGTGGCTACCGTTTTTTGTCAACAGAACCTAGGTCCAGACTGCTGAAGGCAAGCTGTATCTCTTTGTGGCCATTGATCGGGCGAACAAATTTGCCGTCACACAACTGGTCGAGAAAGCCGACCGGAAGACGGCCTGGAATTCCTCGAACATCTCCTGAGCACTATCCCTTACCGGGTTCATACCGTTCTGACGGATAACGGCATCCAGTTCGATGAACAGCCCCGTAATCCAAATACGGCCTGGTCGCGTCCCATGCGCTTCGACATGATCTGCGAAGCCGACGGGATCGAACATCGTCTGACAAAACCCGGTCATCCCTGGACGAACGGTCAGGTTGAGCGAATGAACCGGACAGTCAAAGAAGCAACCGTCAAACGCTTCCGTTACGACAGCCGTGAGCAGCTGAGGACATCCCTCAGCGACTTCATGGCAGCCTGCAACTTGCGGGCGAAGACTCAGAACCCTAAGTGGCCTCTCCCCTTACGAATACGTCTGCAAAATATGGACTTCAGAGACAGAAAGATTCATCATCAATCCAACCCATCAAATCCCGAGACTAAACAACTAGGCTCAGTTCAATAAATTTATTGAACTGAGGGAGACGTTGTGAGTGAAGTTTTTTTGCTGTCTGATAGGCAGATAGAGCGGATTAAGCCGTTTTTCCCTCTAGCGCACGGAGTGCCTCGCGTGGAGACCGGCGTGTTCTGAGCGGGATCGTGTATGTGATCCGCAACGGCCTTCAGTGGAAGGATGCTCCGAAAGCGCGTGGTCCGCACAAGACTTTGTATAATCGCTTCATCCGGTGGAGCCGCCTGGGTGTCTTTGACCGGATTTTTGTTGCGCTGACAGAACAGGTTGGCCGGTCGAAGCGCCTGATGATCGATGCAACACATCTCAAGGCGCGCCGGACATCAGCATCCCTGCTCAAAAAGGGGCTTTTCCCCGTCATATCGGACGGACAAAAGGCGGTCTGAACTCAAAACTCCATGCCGTGTGCGATGGACAGGGACGCCCTGTCCGCCTTCATCTGACTGCTGGACAGGTCAATAACTTCAGAGGGGCAGACATGCTTCTGGCAGATCTCCCCGACGAGACAGAAGAAGTCATCGGGGACAGAGGCTATGACAGCAATCGGATCAGGTTATCGCTTGCAGAACGCAATATCACCGTCTGTATTCCCCCAAAAAAGAACCGGAAATCAAAGCCATCTTATAACTGGAACCTGACCTGCGGCTATGCTGCGTGTGGCCTCCGCCCGTAAGACAGAACCCACGGCGACCATCCTCGATAGCCGAACCTTGCGTTCGACGCCGGAGAGCGGACCGCGCGCGGGGTATGATGGCGCGACAAGACAAAAGCATAGAAACTGCACATGGCCGTGGATACGTTTGGCCATTTTCTGGCCCTGCACGTCACGCCAGCCAATCGGGACCATCGCGCCGGGGTAGGGCGCCTCGACGCCACCATTCAGGAGGTGATGGGCGAAAGCGTCGAACTGGCCTGTATCGATCAGGGACACACAGACAGGAAACCTGCCTGAGCAGCGCAGACCCAATGGTATCACTCTTGAGGTCGTCAAATTGCCGAAGCTAAACGCGGCTTTGTCCTGCTGCCGCGCCGATGGGGCGTAGAACGGTCTTTCTCATGCGCCACACGATGCCGCAGACTTGCCAAAGATTATGACGCGCTATGCCTCAACACTCCCAAGCCTTCTTATGTCATTGCATTCGCATGCTTCCTGCTTAAAAATACGCTATACTCGCTCTAGATGCATAACACCCTCTGGAACTTCTACCGAACGGTTCTTCGCCTCCATTGCATGTGATACAAATTATAAAAATGATAGACAAAATCTATAATCGAGCGCCAAATGATCTCTGTTATTTGACATTCTTTATCTTTTATTACATTAGAAAATAGTCGGCCACTTATGCAGGGATAAGTTTTTTGGAGCAAGTGCGCTCTTATTTTTTACAAGTACTCACAGGCGGCTTCTGCTGCCTAACCCTTGCCGCGTGTACAAATGAGCACCGTCTTACGGAAAACGTTAAGAGCACTACGCCCCTTATTTCTAGGGCAGTAACGTCGAGTTACCAACCTAGGTATATAGCCCAAGGTGTATGGGCTTTCAGTCCCAACTGTCTAGCAACGGTTTCGTCTGATTTGTTTAGTATATCAATTCAAAAAAAAGACGCTTATCTGACTTACAGTGTCAATTGCCATACTCATTCTGGAAACACATGTTCTGCCAGCAGACTAAAGTTGCGTTTCACACATGACTCAGCTCTGTGGTATCAGACATTGTCACGTAAGCGCACATCGTTTTTTTCCTCAACTGTTCTCAATAACGAAAAAACTCAGAGTCAACTACTCGTCGCCTTGGAAGGTGGTAAGTTCGATCTTTATATCGTTTCAAAATCATCGCCCCATATAGCAACAATCACATTCAATCCAAGAGACGAAGATGCATCAAAATGGTTCCGTTGTGTTCGTAATTAACAGTCTGTATCACCCATGAACTCTCAAACAAGTTACCAGTTGCGTGGAACTGTTTTGTTAATCGCGCTTGGTATTACAAATTTCATTCTATTGATAGTGAGCACATATATTGTGTTTGCAGGAAGAGAAACACAATCTCTAAATAACTTACCTAAGAGCTCAGAACTTCATCAACCATCATTTCCAAAAACAAAAATTATCAATAACATTGTTATTGATAATTTCGAAAAAAATAGCACAGCACAAAATATCAGAAACTACTTTGAGCCTGTGATCAGCCGAATCAATACGGATATATTTTTACTAGATTCAAGAATCAAATCTCTTTCAGACAGTGCTATAGCTTGCATCGGTTACAGCAAACTTCGTGCAACCGAGTGTATTTTGAGATCCACTGAAAACTCCCAAGTGTCCACGCTAATCGGTGAAAGCGGCATATTCAATATCCAAGATAGATACCTTCCGGTTATATCGACATATCCTACTAAAGGTGATGATCGCCTTACAAAAATTATCCATTTATCTGGAAATAGGAAGGGGCCATTCCTGGCTCAGCTCGAGGGACATCTTTATTACTTTAGGCCGTATACTTCTATAGAAGCTCAAAAGTACGCCTTTTTTACTCAAGTATCCGACGAATATACCAAAGAGCTTCTCTCAAATTACTGTATCCACAAGCATGGTTTTACAATTTCTGTAGGTATTATAGGAGATGGGTCAGTCTTGTCTGGTTACTGTGAAGTCCCTCCTGACAATTTACTCCTGAAAAGGACCGAGCTTTCTCTAGGGCTAAATATTTCATTTCTGATCCCGACAGTTAAGATAAACCACAAAGATATCGTTTCATTTCCACCTGAAAAGTCTTACCTCTCTCCTATGGAGAGCGACACACCGGCTGAAAATCATAGGAAAAATTCTCAATATACAATCTGGATATTGCTTGTTCTTGAGAGCATTACTGGATTTCTTTCACTTTACTTCTCTTATTCTATGAAACGTTATTTAGAGAAGAAAGAGAAAAATTCTATTGATTCCAACCGTGTTCTTGTAAATCTTCATGAGACATCGAACGAAATACTGACTCTGCGCACATTAAACTCTATGCTTCGATTTTCGGATTCTGATCACCATAATAAGAAGATCCACAATTTAATCTCATCTAATATTGATAATTTTTTATCATTTATTGATAATTTAAATATATCCCTTTCAAATAAAGCCGAAATTAGCCTTAAAGATGCAGATTTTAATGTTTTTAACTTTTTCAAGGAAGTAATTGAGATTTTTCGGCTTCAAGCTGAAAACAAAGGCCTCAATTTTTCATCATTTATTCAGATCGAACCTCTTTCAATATGGAGAGGGGACACTGATTCACTTCGCCAAGTCATCAGTAATATACTTGGCAATGCAATAAAATATACTGAAAATGGATCAGTAGAGATAAAAGTATCAGTTGATAAAAATGATGGAATGCTCACTGTAGAAGTAGATGATACAGGACGGGGTGTGGTGCAAGACGATCTTCAAAAGATATTCCACCCTTTTGTCCGTGGTGAAAATGTAGATTCAAATGTGTCAGGGCTGGGAGTCGGCCTATACGTTTGCAAGATGATCGCAGATGCGATGTCTGGCTCCATAAAGTGTCAACAACTTGAGAGCGGTGGAACGCGCTTCACATTTATCGGCTTCTTAGGTAAGTCAAAAACACCTCTTTCATCAGAACCTTTCAAAGGTCTAGTTGCTGTCATAGGATGCGAACAAGGAGACACACGAACTGATCTCGTCCAAGTCTTACGCGAGGCCGGAATGCTAGTGGACGTCGCCGACGACAGTTTTACCCTCGGAGCAGTCTGCGAGAGAGCAAAATATCTCTGGAATCGGCTCGATGTTGTCGTCATTTCCGAGACGCTTCCCGCTCAAGGTGCAAAAGAGACCATGAGCCGTCTCGCGTCAGTTGATGCGATCAAAGGAGCTATAATCTGCTTCATGGAATCAGCATCTGAAATCGATGGATTTTCAGACTCATATCCCTACAAGACCGTCCGCATCCCGGCATTAAGCTCGACACAAGATATATTAAGACTGATTTCCATTAATCTAGAAGAAACATCTGAGGTTGTTTTATCTGTTCCAGTTGTGGACGATACCAATTTGCGGTTTAACCGTCGCATTCTCCTCGTTGAAGATAATCCTATCAACGTCACTCTAATCAAGCAGTATATTGACCGGAAAGAGTGGTCAGTCATAACTGTATCGTCAGGAGAAGACGCAATTCATCAAATGGAAAAGAACAAATTTGATCTTGTCTTGATGGATCTCAGGCTTCCTGGCATTTCCGGTTGTGAAACAACTAGGAGAATACTGGAATTACATGGACATACAATATCCGCAGTTGTTGGAATCACTGCTCATAGAACTGAGGACGTCTATAAAGAATGCAGTGATGCTGGTATGATGACGGTTATTTCAAAGACTAAAGGTCTTCCAAAGCTGCCTGAAGCGATCGAAACTGCATTCCTCATGTCTAGACTGAAGCCGACCGTCACGCCGCAACCATCATTAGATAGACCAGCCTCCCTGCTGCTCGATCCCAACCTTAGAAATACCTTTGACCTTTCAATGTTTCTTGAATTTCGTCAGGCACTTGGCGACGAGGAAGCAAGGAAGATTTTATCAGGGCTCTTTAATGAACTACCAGGAATTATTGATGAGGTGAAAAACTATATAGATTCTGAAAACCTTAATGCTGCATACAATTTGATTCATGGAAACTTACCAATTATTTATTCTATTGGAGGATTTCCTCTATATGACTACCTTTTTGAAATAGAAGAAATATGCAGTAGTGAAGATCATTTGCGAAAATATGAGGCGATAGAATTATGCGCCAAAGCCGTTTCAATCCTAGAACCTTATTATAATACAATTGAAGCCATTGGATGGGCTCCAATGATCACGGACACAAATCGACCAAGGAGAGCGTAGGTGTTTGGTCCCGGGATTTGATGGTGTGATATTTTCACGTGAGTGGAAGGAAGCATTATGGGACAGATACGTCATGGCAGCGCCACGCCCACGCACGCCGTGCGAGCAGCGCTGCAGCGATCGCAGGCTTCGCTCGCGGCGCTGAGCAAGGAGTTCGGAATCAACCCGAAAACAGTTGCAAAATGGCGGAAGCGTCAGACTGTCGAAGCCCCAGAAGACGGGACCAAAAGAGCCGCGCTCAACGGTCCTTATCTAGGCTCAGGACCTATTAATTTATTGAATTGAGCTGTGTGTTGTGATTCACAGGCTTACCGATGGAGGTGAGGCTGTGAGTGACGTGTTTTTGCTGTCTGAGAGCCAGATGAGGCGGATTGAGCCATTTTTCCCTCTGGCACACGGAGTGCCCCGCGTGGATGACCGTCGTGTCCTGAGCGGGATCGTTTACGTGATCCGCAACGGCCTTCAGTGGAAAGACGCTCCGAAAGCGTATGGTCCACACAAGACTTTATACAATCGCTTTATCCGCTGGAGCCGCCTGGGTGTCTTTGACCGGATTTTCACTACCCTGGCTGAGCCATCAGGACGGTCGAAGCGTCTGATGATCGATGCAACACATCTCATGGCGCACCGGACATCGGCGTCCCTGCTCAAAAAGGGGCTTTTTCCCCGTCATATCGGACGGACAAAAGGCGGTCTGAACTCAAAACTCCATGCCGTGTGCGATGGTCAGGGCCGGCCTGTCCACCTTCATCTGACAGCGGGTCAGGTCAGTGACTTCAGAGGCGCAGACGTGCTTCTGGCAGATCTCCCCGACGAGACAGAAGAAGTCATCGGGGACAGAGGCTATGACAGCAACCGGATCAGATTATCGCTTGCAGAACGGAATATACCCCCCTGTATTCCTCCGAAGAAGAACCGGAAATCAAAGCCGCCTTACAACTGGCATCTGTATAAAAAGCGACACCTCATCGAAAACATGTTCGCAAAGCTCAAAGACTGGCGGCGGGTGGTAACACGATATGACCGCTACGCACACACTTTCATGTCCGCTATCCACATCGCAGCAAGCTTCATCTTCTACCTCAAAGAATGAGTCCTGAACCTAGAGGCGATGACGCGCCGGGGATTGGGAAAGGAACGCCGACACTCGGGCTGGAACCACTAAACCCGCAGAGAATAACCGGGGCCCATCCATCCTCCCCTTTGAAATCACTGATGATGGTGAGTCCTGATGTCGCGGTTGATATGACAAGGCCGCCAGCTGGGGCGCTCCCCCATGTAGACGTTCCGGGCGCAGCGGAAATCGCATTCCATATCCACCACCCCCACAGGTGACATATGCACCGAATGACGTACTGCCACCCGCCGAACCCGACCCACCAACCGCTCCAACCCCAGCAGCGCCAACAGTGAGAGGAATTTCTGAAATGGGGAGCGTGGTAAGATCAATGCAGAACTGCGCATAAGCGCCTGCCGCGCCGGGACTTCCGCACGAAACATAGTTCGTCCCTGTATTCACGGCGGGAGCACCTGCGCCAGAACCCCCTCCCCCCACCATCTCAACAACGAGAGTTTTGGCCCATCGTGACGGAGTGTAGTTCTGACTGCTGGTGATTTTGATTGTGCTGAGGAGGCGACCGCGCATCAGTTCAGGGATTGTCGGGTAGAAAGCGTTCTGTGGTGTTGCAGTCAGCCCCGTGAGCGTCGTCGCACTGGATGGGACCGTCACTGAATACAGCGCCACAACAGCACCACCCACAGGCGTTGCTGGCGCGGTCGTAGCGCACACAATGGATACTCTGGCCTGCCTCTGTGTCGGCAGATCGGCC
>NZ_JAAABN010000041.1 GCF_011516765.1 Acetobacter sicerae
GGCTCGCGGCACACCCGTCAGGTCCACTATCAGTTTTTGGTCACACCAGACACCAGTCATGGTGTAGGCTTCTTGCAACTGCACTCCCCTAATGACGGTCATGAGAGCTTACGCCCCTGTCCGAAAAACGGGGTCCACCTCTGCCGGCTATGTCGCGTCAATAAGTGCAAGAAACTTACGCACATAAGTGGAGCGAGAAGTCTTGCTCCATGCAATCTGCAACTCAATGCCTGACGATAAGTCCGCTATTGGCACAGCCACGAGTGATGAGGGAAGGGCACGCTTCATGCATTTTGGTAAAATGGTTACGCCACATCCCGCAGCGATCATACCATATAAAGCAGTTATATTTGATATTTTCCATATGATGTTGAGTGATACATTGTGTTCCCGCAGAATACCTTCAATCTTCCACCGATAAAAGCTCCACTCATCATCATCTCCCATAATGAATTTCAATGTGCTTATTCTAGAGGCTGGTACAAAGGGTTCACTAGCCAGTGAGGACTCTCCGGGCACAATGAGAAACAGATCTTCCTGACGCAACGTCTTGAAGTCGATATCCTGATTCTGAGTTGGTCCTATGGTGTAGCCAATATCAATTTCGTTACGGGAGAGTTGAATCTGCTGAAGCTGACTAGGAACATAAAGGAGAGAAATCAAAACATTGGGAAATAATTCCCGAAAGGTTTTTACGGAGTTTGGAAGTAGATCGACCCCTGCGAAATTCATATAACCAATTAAAAGATGACCATAGAGTCCCTCAGAAACTGAGCGGGTTCGCTCGATGGAGGACATATAGCGGTCTATAACGCCGCAGTTAGCTTCGAGAAAATATAAGCCTGCGTCGGTAAGCTGAACGTTATGCGTGGAGCGCAAAAGTAGCTGCACTCCTACCTGAGTTTCTAGCTTTTGGATGCGCCGTGTGAGCGCTGACTGATCGATATGTAGACGTGCAGCAGCTCTTCTGAAACTCAACTCTTCTGCAACTACGATAAATGTATCGAGTAAGCCGATGCTTTCAGCTCGTGCCACGATTTCCGCCTTCCTTGAGTAGAGTAGAACAGTAGGAATGTAGATTATCTATGATATCGCTAGGCTAAAACGGCTATTAACGTCACTGCAACTCGTGATGCATGATATGCAACAAAGAGTGTCCATTTACCAATTCCCCCGACTTTTTTCTCCGTGCATGTTGTTCTGGTCTCGCAATGACATCGCTTTGATGGTGAGGCAACCGCGACGGATATCTCACGACTAAGGATGGATCTGATGACCCTTGATGCAAAAGAACTGGATCGTCTGCTTGAACAGGCTTTTGACGAAGGCACGCGCCTTTATCAGGAACGCGGCTTTCAGCGTCGGATAGGGTTCGGGTCGCGGCCTGCACTGGTCAGCGTTGATCTGGCCAATGCCTGGACGCGCCCGGGTAATCCTTTCACCTGCGATCAGGAAAAGATGGATGGGGAAATAATCCCCGGCATGCAGAAACTTCTTAGTGCGTTTCGTGCCCGCAATTTGCCGGTCGTGCATGTCACCACCGCATATGAGATTACGGATCGCAATGCCTCTTTTACCGATATGGGCCTTTGGCATGACAAGATCCCGGTGGATGTCGTCAATCTGAAAGATCGGGATCTGTGGGCAATCGACAGTCGCATTGCGCCAGTAGAGGGTGAATACACTCTTCTGAAAAAACGGGCTTCAGCTTTTCATGGAACAGAACTTGCGGGAATTCTGCGGGCGGCTGGTGTCGATACGATCCTTGTCACGGGTGTGACGGCCTGTGCGTGTGTCCGTACGACGATTTGTGACGGGCTGGCGGACGGGTTCCGTACTATTGCCGTCAAGGAATGTATTGGTGATCGGGTACCGGGCGCTGTCGCCTGGAATCTTTTCGATATCGATGCAAAATTTGCAGACGTTCATACAGTTGATGAATGCGTAGAGAAAATTGCGGCTCTCGCTGGCTGAGCAGGCCTGTCAGAACAGCGTAAGCATACATCGGTCCTGTTGCCGGTTGAGGCTGTGACGTAAGACGAAGGAAGAGACAGAATGGCTCGGATTGGGGTCGATGTAGGCGGCACGAACACGGATCTGGTGCTCGAATGTCATCAGGGCGTGTTCTACCATAAGCTGCCAACTACACTTGAAGACCAGTCGATTGGCGTGATCGAGGGAATTCTGACTTTGTGCGAGCAGGCCGGCATCAGGGTGGAGGAGGTGGATACACTCCTCCATGGCACGACGACAGCAACCAACATCACGATTGAACATAACGGCGCCGAATGCGGGATGCTGACAACAGACGGATTCCGCGACATCCTTCACATTGGCCGTCACAAGCGACCACATAACTTTTCGCTACATTTTGATGTGCCGTGGCAGTCGCGGCCTCTCGTGCGGCGACGTAACCGTATTCCTATAATGGAAAGAATTTCGCCTCCTACAGGAGAAATTGAAACCCCTCTAGATGAGGCTGCCGTGCGGCAAGCCTGCGCTCTGTTCCGCAAGCGTGGGATCAGGGCTGTAGTGATTGGGTTCCTTTTTTCCTTTCTCAATGACGCGCATGAAGTGCGTGCCCGCGAGATCGTGCTCGAGGAAATGCCAGGCATATTCGTATCAATTTCGTCAGAAATTTCGAATACAATGAGAGAATATGAGCGTTTTTCGACGGCTGCGATGAACAGCTATGTCGGCCCCCCCACGTCGTTTTATCTTCGACGTCTTCAGAAAGGGCTCGAAGCAGCCAATATCAAGGCCCGACTCCGCATCATGCAGTCGAATGGCGGTGTGGCATCGGTTGAGGCCTGCTGCGAGCGGCCGGTGAACATTCTCATGTCAGGTCCGGCTGGCGGGGTGATGGGCGGCCTCTGGGAGGGCGCTGCTGCTGATATTTCCAATATCATCACTGTCGACATCGGCGGCACGTCGGCTGATATTGCCGCCATCGTCAATGGTGAAGTGAAGGTCAAGAACCCTCGAGACACGGAGGTCGGCGGGTATCCTGTCATGGCCCCGATGATCGATCTTGTGACGATCGGTGCTGGCGGCGGTTCTATCGCAAGAGTCGATGAATTCGGCGCTTTTCATGTTGGCCCCAATTCAGCAGGGTCGATGCCTGGTCCCGCCTGTTACGGACGGGGAGGGGTAGAACCTACAGTTACGGATGCTCATATCGTTCTTGGTCGACTGGATCCGGACAAGGCGCTGAATGGTCGTCTCGCGCTTCGCCGTGATCTTGCGGAAAAAGCAATTCTTGAAAAAATTGCGCAACCACTAGGTATTTCTGCTCAGGAAGCAGCACTGGGCATCATTCGCGTCATTGATAACAATATGGCGCTGGCAATCCGCTCCACGACCGTTGCTCGCGGTCTTGATCCACGCGAATTCGCCGTCATGCCATTCGGTGGTGCAGGCCCATTGCACGGTGTTGCGTTGGCGGAAGCTGTTGGCGCACCGGAAGTGATCGTGCCTGTAGCGCCCGGAATTACAGCGGCTGTCGGATTGCTCAGGACCGGTGTGCAGTATGAGCATGTCGAGCCGGTATTGGTTATGCTTCCTGCCCAGTCTGCTGATGCTGTCGAGCGTCTTGACGGTGCTGCAAAGCGTTTGAAGAGCAATCTGCTGAGTGATCTTTCTTCCTTGGGTGAGGAAAACGCGACTTACGATATCACCTTCTTTGCGGAATGTCGTTATGCGGGGCAGGGGTTTGAGTTACGTGTTCCGTTGGAAAATGACTTAATCTCATCGAATAGTGCAGGTAATCTTCTGAAAGATTTTCATGCGATTCATCATCAGGACTACGGCTATTCCTATCCTGATGCGCCTGTTGAGGTTGTGTCACTCCGGGCTACGGGGAAAATTCCACCACAGCAGGAGGAAGCAAGAGAATTGCCACTTCCTGATGAGCAGGGAATTGCACGGGCTTTTCTCTACTCCAAACAGACTGTTTTCGATAACGGCCAAAGTTTGGAAACACCGCGTTATGACCGGACACGGTTATGTCGTGGCGAACAGGTGCGCGGACCCGCCTTGTTGATTCAGCAGGATGCGACAACGCTTGTTCCTCCTGAATATGCCGCAGAGATGCTATCACGTGGCGGAACGCGCCTGAAACGATGTGCGATATGAGCGGAGATCAGATCATGGAAAAAGCCCCTAAAAATGGTTTTCTGGATCCCATTTTTCTGCAGGTGATTCGTGGCGCATTTGAGACAATAGCCAATGAAATGGCGCATGTTCTTCATCGCATGTCTTTTTCTTCGATCATTAGGGAAAGTGAAGATCTTGGCGCGGGCCTTTTTGATTCACAATTCAATACCCTCTGTGAATCGGAATCGACACCAATGCATATTGGTTCCATTCCGGCTTATTTGAGAGGTATTCAGGATACTCTGGAGGATGGCGAATGGTATGATGGGGATATCGTTGTACACAATCATCCTTATCACGGCTCTTCACATAGCCCCGATCTGGCGATTGTTATGCCGATTTTCCATGAGGGACGACTGATCGGATTTGCCGCCAACACAGCGCATCACGTCGATATTGGTGCAGCGACACCAGGGCTGATCATTGATGTTCCGGATGTCTTTGCTGAAGGAATGCTGTTCGCTGGAAACAAGCTGTATCGTAAAGGGCAGCCGAACAAGGCCTTGTGGAACTTTATTCGTAATAACTCTCGCGCGGCCCAGCATCTTGTAGCTGATATCGAAGCACAGATTGCCTCGGTTCGTCTTGGAAAGACCCGTTTTCTTGAGCTTGTTGAGAAATATTCGGAAAAGACCGTGCTGGCTGCTTCTGCACAACTCATGGATTATGCAGAGCGCATGATGCGGCAAAAGATTGCCGCTATTCCTGATGGTGAGTATGCCGCAAAGGGATATCTTGATGATGACGGCCGCAATCGTGGTCAGCAACTTCCGGTCGTGGTGAATGTTCGTGTCACTGGGGACAGTCTTGAAGTGGATCTTACCGGATCGGCTCCTCAAACACCGACAGCCTACAATGTCCCCTTCGAGGGTTCGACGAAAGTGGCGGTCTATGCTGCTTTTCGAAAACTGCTGCTGGATAGTGCGTGTCAGGATGTGCCTGTTCCATCCAATGAAGGTTCGTTCCGGCCTATTACAGTCACTGCTCCGCTTGGTTCCATCTACAATCCGGTCTTTCCGGCCTCGGCGGAAGCCCGATTTACCCAGTGTAACAGGCTGATCGATCTGATCCTGCGAGCCCTTGCGCCTGTCATGCCGGAACAAGTTATTGCGGGATCATCAGCATCGATTTCGTTTGCAGCCTATTCCGGACTGAAAGATGATGGAAATTACTGGGTCTTTCTTGAGGTAAATGAAGGAGCGTATGGCGGTCGTCCTAAATCGGATGGTCCGGACTCAATCGATAATCTCATGGCCAATACGAGAAACAATCCGATCGAGGATCTCGCCATGCACCTTCCCATGCGTTGCGAGCGCTATGAGCTGCGTGACGATGTTTTTCCGGGTGCGGGAGAGTTTCGTGGTGGAATTGGTGTGGTTAAGTCGCAAAGAATGCTGTCAGATGGATTCATCACCCATGAATCGGAACGTCATACAGATGCTCCTTGGGGGTTGTTTGCGGGGCATGATGGTGCTGTCGGCCGATGCACAATCACGTCATCACAGGATAAAAAAATACGTCATATGTCATCAAAGTTTTCAGGCGAGATAGTCAAGTCCGATGACATGATGACCTATTTCAGTCCCAATGGGGGCGGCTACGGGAGTCCTCTGAAACGCAGCCCGGCCAAGGTGCTGGACGACGTGCTTGACGGCTTCTGCTCTGTGGACGTGGCTCATGATGTTTATGGGGTCGTGCTGGATCTCGAACGTGAGGTGGTGGACGAATCTGCCACGCGCGCCCGACGCCAATTCATGATGTCTTGTACTTAATAAATAAAAACATAATCAAGGAATGTTCGAGGATGCGCGTAGAACAAGGGGGTGCGGCGGCCGTTCTGGAGCGGGTGCCGTCTCATCTTCAGACCACCACGCCTGACAAGATTTTCTGGAGCCATTTTTCACCCAATCTGGCTCCTGCCGCCTGGGTGATTGGAACACTTGTCGTGTTTCTCGGTCTTTCTGGCTGGGCCGGTTTCTGGGTGTTGGTGATTGGCAACCTGTTAGGTTCATTGCCTGTCGCCTTATGCGCGGTCATGGGCCCACGTACAGGCCTGCCGCAGATGGAGGCTTCACGCTTTGCGCTGGGCACAACCGGCAAGCGTCTGCCCTCGCTGATCAACTGGATCAACTGCGTGGGGTGGGACGCGGTCAACAATGTGCCATCGGCTCTGGCTTTCATGCTGTTGTTGAAAATGGCCGGACTGAACACACCATTCTGGCTTGCATTGGGTGTTCTGGCGAGTGCGCAGCTTCTGGCCAGCCTTGGTGGACATGATCTGGTTCAGGTGATCGAAAAATATCTCGGATGGGTCTTGCTAGCGGCATTTGCCATCGTGGGCTGCATGGCTGTCGCGCATGCGGGTGTGACACCTTCTTCAGCCTCGGTCGCGACACTCAGTTTTGCCTCCGTGACCATTGCATTGGGCGCTGTTAGCAGTTTCAACATGGGGTGGGCAGCCTATGCCTCCGATTATACACGCTACGTGCCGGAGACCACATCGTCGAGAACTGTTTTCCTGCTGACTTTTCTTGGAACATTTCTATCCTCTTTCATCATGGAACTGTTCGGTCTTCTGACCGGTGCCGCCATAAAAGATCCGTCACCGGGGGCGGTGATTGATGCGCTCAATCAATGGTCCGGCCCTTTCGCACCCGTGGCTCTCGCTGCTGTTGCGTTCTCATCGATTGCCATTAATGCGGCGAATGACAACACGGCGTCTTATGCCCTGATTTCAGCGGGGGTGCGCGTCAATCGTATGCTCAGCGTGGCCGTCACTGCGGGAACGGCCTACACTCTTGCCGTGATGGGGGAAGGATCTTTCGTTTCCCTATATGAAAATTATCTTTTACTAGCGCTCTATTGGATTGCTCCCTGGTGCGGTATTGTCATGGCGGACTGGTATTGCCGTCCGGCCCATGCGCGATCAATGCGGATGCTCACCAGAAAGGGGTGGACATCGTCGGCTTCACTCTTTGTGCTGGTCACCGTTCTGACAATCGCACTTTTCTCATCCACCCCGATTTATGTTGGCCCGGTTGCGCAACTTCTGGATGGAGCTGATCTTGGCTATCTGGTGGGCTTTGTCCTGGGTGGTCTCGGTCAGATCCTGATTTTGCGCCAGCGTCACGGAGTAGACGCGCTTCCCGAAAAGGAACAATTCCATGCTTGATCTGATTATTCGCAACGCCACTCTGCCAGATGGACGTAATGTTGACATCGGGGTGCGTGATGGTCTGATTGCAGTGATGGAACCTCAGCTGAAAGGGCATGCGGGACAGGAAATCGACGCAAAATCCTATCTGGTGTCACCTCCTTTCGTGGATAGCCATTTTCATCTTGATTACACACTGACGTCGAAACTGGCGCCTCCCAATCAAAGTGGCACGCTGTTCGAAGGCATCCGTAACTGGCGCTCGATCAAATCGTCCCTGACAGAGCAGGGGATTTACGATCGCGCACGTCGGCTTTGTGAGAAATCCCTGACAAAAGGCACGTTCGCTATCCGGAGCCATGTCGATATTGGCGACCCCGAGTTTAAGGGAGTGCGTGCGCTCCTGCGTCTGCGTGAAGATATGAAGCCGTGGATGACGATCCAGCTTGTAGCGTTTCCGCAGGATGGTTTTTTCCGCAAACCTGATGCAGAAAAACTGCTCAGGCAGGCGCTGGATATGGGGCTCGATGTCGTCGGTGGAATCCCCCATTACGAACGCTCTCGCAGTGAAGGCGACAGAAGTATTCATGAACTATTCCGCCTTGCTGCGGATAACGATCTTCTCGTCGACATGCATTGCGATGAAAATGATGACCCTGAATCCCGTCATATCGAAACCATGGCCGCGTGTAGCGTCGAGTTTTCATTACAGGGGCGCGTGGCGGGCTCACATCTGACGTCCATGCATTCGATGGACAATGCCTATGCCGACAAGCTGATTTCGCTGATGGCGGAATCAGGAGTGGCGGCGATCGCCAATCCTCTGGTGAATATGACGTTGCAGGGGCGCTTCGATACCTATCCCCGTCGTCGAGGCATGACCCGTATTCCTGAACTGCTGGCTGCGGGTATTCCAGTGGGGCTTGGCCATGATTGCGTGATGGATCCGTGGTACGGTCTTGGCAGTCACGACATGCTCGAAGTGGCTTCCATGGCGGTGCATGGGGCGCACATGACAGGCACGGAGCAGATTAAGGAGTGTTTTGCGGGAATTACCTCGCACCCTGCACAGATCATGCATCTGGAAGATTATGGTCTGGAGGTGGGTAAACCTGCTGACCTGGTCATTCTTCAGGCATGTTCCGTTATGGATGCGATCCGTCTTCGCCCGGAGAGACTATATGTACTGCGGAAAGGGCGGGTAATTTCGATGACTCAGCCTTCTGTTTCGACATTGCGTCTGGATACCGAGAAGAAAATTGACGCGGCGCTCGACTGGTAACCAGGGTTTTTCGACTACAGGCTGTTAAGACTTTGCCGCCAATAAATTTATCGTCGACCCTGAGGGGCAACTATTGCTGATGCCCCTGAAGATAGCAGTCTCTGTAGATGTTTAGGGCGTGTCGTTAGTTAGCTCCGATGACAGCGGAGACGATTTGCACTGCTGCGATGAAGGTTGAGTTCAGCTTGTCATAGCGTGTTACAATGCCACTGAACTGCCTGAGTCTGGCGAAGAACCGCTCGATGATGCTTCGTTTCTTATAAATTGAAAAACGGGGTTTTCGGGGACAGTTACGGTTTTTCCTTGAGGGGATAGCCGGTGAGATCCCCCGCTCTTCAAGCTTTTCGATGAGGGGATCGACTTCATCGAGCAATGGCTTTGTTTCAGTGATGTCGGCCCTTTGTCCGGGCGTCAGGGAAAGGGTCACAGCCTTCCTCGCGTCATCGACAATGGTACGGATTTTCGTGGTCACATACAGGAAGAAAAGCCTATCCTGTGAGCGGACATCGCGTATCTGCCTCAGGGAGATACGCAATATCTGGATTTATTCGCCGAGCCACGGAAGTCGTTGTGGACTGAGGCCTAGCATCTGAAGGGCTTTCGGGTTGCAGGCGCCCGTCAGGCTATTTTGATAATAGACGCTTTCCTCACCCATCAGGCGAGCCGCCTCCTGCTCATCAAAATCGGGAGGAACATCAGATCCGATCCACCTTGCATACGCTGGGAGCCATTCGGACATCTTTGTCGGTTGGCTATCGACAACGTTATAGAGTCCGGCGGGTGCTGTAAGGGCCGCCACTGTCGCCTGCGCAGCATCGTCGACGTGGATGAAGGAAAAGATGCTGCGTCCTGTACCAATCAGGGGCACCTCGCCTTGTGACAGAAGGCGACTGAATGCTCCATCAGTCCAGTACCACGTACCGGGACCGTAGAAGAACCCATAGCGCAACCCGATACTTTCCATCTCCTGTGCACTTGAAATCCGCTTTTCCAGGGCCGTGTACATGCGCGCACTTTCACCAATCGTCCCTGGAGCATTGATCCTTAGAGGCGAAGATTCCGTTGCAAGCCCGTCTTCACCATCCAGATAGAATCCTGATAATTGCTGGATATAACGTTGCACTTTGAACGTCCCGGCTGCTTCGAAAAGATTGCCACCGCCTTCCAGGCGCAGTCGGCAATCGGCAGGCAGGCACTTGGGCAGATCGAAAGGACTGGCAGGAAGAGAAGTAAGCTGATCGACGCGGAAATCTCACAGAAGGGTTGTACATCGGGTTAGATTATGAAAAAGTCTGTTTTGTAGAAAAGAAATTTTCGTAAGCTATAAGAAAACCCGATGCAGACAGAG
>NZ_JAAABN010000042.1 GCF_011516765.1 Acetobacter sicerae
AAACGGCCTCTCCACTGCAAGGAGCGCATCGGTCACCCACTCCGGCTCCTGATACCAATCGTCATCGTTACGCTCGTATCCAGACGCCCTCATCGCCCCATCCCCATCACCTGCCTCACCATCGCGGCGCGTTTGCGCATCTCCTCGACCCGCATTTCGGTAACGCGGCGCTTCGGACCATCCAGCGTCGGAATAACCCCCTCCAAGAAATCCGCCAGATCGTCGCCTGATAGGTTCTCGGCGCCTTCCGGCACCCAACTACCAAACTCGGCGATTGCATCCTCCAGAGCCTTCTGTGCGGCCTGTTCTGCGCGGAGTGCTTCCAGCTTGGCGGCGACGGCGGCGCATTCCTCGGCGGACGGCTTGTGGCGGGGTGGCTCATCGGGTGTCCGCTCGACCGCTGCTACGATACGCCGCGCTCCAACGATCTGGCGCTTTGCCCGCTCACCGAATGGCTTGAGATGCGCGTAAAGCTCCGCAATTGCTGGCCACCAAGTGCCTTTCTCGCCCTGCTTGACCCATGCTTTCCGCGCTTCCTCGTTGAACGCGGCGGCTGGCACGTCGTCGCAAATATCCGCCGCGAATTGCGCGAATTGCCAGGCATCCCCCTTCGACGCGGGGGCGTTTTTCACCAGTGGCGCCAGCTTTTTGAGCCACGCCACGATCAGCGTCGGAGCTGCGGGAGCCAGCATCAGATCGGCGGTTTCGAGCGTAGCGCGGGCCTCAGCAACCCGGCTCGGCGTCAGGTCTCGGCGGTTCAGTTGCGTGCCGGATGCCAGAACCTCAGCGACAGCAAGGAGATCGTTGGACGGCTGAAAAAACCGCACTGGAGCGGCGTTTGTTGTGACTGCGTTCATCGCCTCAAACCCCCTCGATGTCCGGAACGCCGGCCCATGCGTTCCTGACCGCCTGCTGCCTCGTCGTCCCGGACCCTCGGCTTCGAACCGCCCCCTCGATCCACGCGACCGGGTCCGCCGGCCGGACGTCCAGCGCCCCGGAAATAGCGGAATTGACCACGGCGGCATCGTCTTTCGCGGTTTTCAGCCATCGTCCAAGCAGTGCTCGGGATGCGGGCTCGGGCTTGCCGGTCAGGGCTCGAACGCCCTTCAGGCCAGCGGTGAACAGGGTTGTCCGGGCATCGGGTGGAACGGACGGCTGCGGCAGCAGGATCTCGGTGGGGCCGGTGAAATCCTCGATGTCGGTCTGGGCGTCGGGAGCCGGGCTGGGCGCGTCGTCGCGCCGTTCCGAAGGAACGTTTATACTTTCATACCTTCCTACCTTCCTACCTTCTGCGGAGGAATTTCCGAACTGGTTCGGAACTGGTTCGGAACTGGTTCCTTCTTCACATTTAGGGCAGATGCTTTCTGAGTGGCAGTATTTCCGAACTGGTTCCGGCATTGGCACGAACCGGGTAGGTTTTTTTGCCCTCTGCCATTTACCGAAGTTCCGAACTGCGCCGTAACTCCTTCCTTCAAAGTCATATTTCTGGACGACATCATTCGCCACCAGCTCATCAAGAACTGGAGAAATATCAATGTTATCGGCGGGAAAAATCCGAGCCTTCAAAACGATAGGCTTCCATTCGAAGCCGCCACCGTCATCAGCGTGACTCCATATCCCAATCAGCAACATTCTGGCGGCCATAGAGAGAGCCATGAAGGCATCGTCTGTATAGAGACCGGGATGAACACTCCGGATGCGCGCCATTATTCCGCCACCTCGTCAGAAAGATCGCGCCTCTCGAACGCAACCCAATCGACCATGCGCGGATGACCGGTCGCTTCCGAGATTGTTTTCGTGGCCAGCCAGTGCAGAGACCGGTATCTCACGCAGGCCACCGTGCCTCGCATCATCAGAACAGGCGCATCATTGGCGCCAGCCTCAACGAGTATCCTTGCCAGTTTGCAACTCGCGCCATTCCGGCTCGACGCCTCAAACTTTCCGAACCGCGCAATATCCATTCCGTCCGCGCGCTGCGTCATCTGGAAGCGGTATTCTTTGATAATCATCACATCACTCCATATCGGAGCGAAGTCGCACCACACCCATCGTTGACAGGCGGGCAGCGTATCCGGCATGTACCGGATCAGCCGCGCAAGGGTACGTTCCTCGCGTTGGTTAGAGGGCCGGTCGAGTGCTTCCAACACTCCCGGCCTTCGCTGTTTTTGGTGTAGCACGGACCGGCGCGTCCCGGAAAGTATCGGACAGACGCTTCTCTGCATATTTACCGGCGATATCGATCAGTTTCCCGATCTCATCGTGGTCCATGTCCAGCATATAGATCAGGCGCAGCAGCATCAGGCCGCCTGGAACGTGGCCGTTGCGTAGGAAATAATACGTATTACCCGAGGAACCTATGCTCAGCATGAAATGCCCTACCCCAAGCCCGCTCTTTTTCTGCGCAGCCTTGAGGACCTTGAATAATGCTGCCGACAAACGTCGCGCTCCGTCGCCTTCTGGAATTCTTGCCATCACGCAATCTCCTCGATCAGCACTTCGGTCCTCTGATCTGCGCGCTTACATTTCACGCTGGACACGACGAGCAGGCAGTGCGCCGGGCTGTCGTCCACAATCAGCCCCACTCCGAATTTGTTCTTCACCTTTCCGCCTGCCAGAAGCTTCGGCGATGTCAGGCAGTCGAGAAGATCCTTCACGCCGCCTTTCAATCCGTCATCGTCAGGAGTGCCGGACGAATAGCGCGTGATCGTCACACGGGCTTTCTTGAACGGCTCGGCAGGTTTCTGACCAACAATCTCGCCCGCGATGAAAGCGGCTGTCCGGCGCTTGTCCTGTGACCGGAAACGGTAATGTTTCCGCATCAGGACGTTCAGGAGCGGGGTCATTTCCGGGAGTGTGAACGCCACGGTGCGCGGCTTCGTCTCGGGGTAAAGCAGCGCATCTCCGTTGTATCCGAGCATCACGCGTATCCCCCCCACTGCTGGGCCATCGCTGCCGCAATGCCTGGATATGTTGCGCTCCTGAGTTTTCCACGATCCACTGAAGGAGGCATGCGGTGAATGCGATTTTCCCGGCCATCCACAATATCTGTGGGCTGGAGTAGGGGCAGCCCTTTCAACCAGAGACAGGTCGCCTTCGTCTCGCCATGACCATATTCCCACGGCTGGATTATCTGGTCTGGCTTGCGCCACAACGAAGACATGATGCAGACCGGATTTTCGATAGCCACACGGGGTATCGCCGTTTTTGTGAGACTCATGAAGAACGACACTGCTGCCTGCTGCCTGCCGTCCAGACGCTTCTCAGCAAAATGTCGGGCGCCCGAGACAGATAGGTCCGTGCAGGGAGGATGAAATATCGCCATATCCCACGGGTAATCCAGCACATCACGAACATCACCTTGGTAGTGCGGCCCCGCGCGATCTGTAGGTAGAATATCGCATGACATGGCATCATGGCCGAGAGCGATAAAGGCATCCCGAACGACGCCGCTATATTCGCATCCAATGAGAACGCGCATCAAACGAACCTCCCCACACAATCCCGCTTGAGAGCAGCGATCTTCCGATCTCGGACACGAAGTTCGTCTTTCAGGGTGGCGATCTCCCGCTCCTTCGCGGCCACGACACCGAGGAAGCGCGCGTTTTCCATCTGAAGCATCGCGTTTCTGCGACGAATAATTATGTTCTCATCAAGTAATGACGCATTCTTATTGAGCAGGTGCGTGACCATGCAATTATCTACGCGCCTCATGAGACTTTTCAGCATCGCCCTACATCCCCAACGCTTTTTTGTAGATATCGAGCAGCGTTTCCTGCTCTTCGATCTCGGACGGTTCTTTCTTCCGCAGACGGATGATCTGCCTGAGCGTAGGCACATCGAAGCCTGCGCTCTTTGCTTCTGCGAAAATATCCTTGATGTCGCTGGAGAGAGCCTTGCGTTCGCTTTCAAGGCGCTCAACTCTTTCTACAATCGAACGCAATCTTTCAGTCGCGATGCCGCCAACGGCTATCGCACTGTTATGGCCGAGATCGCTCATACGTGCCTCCATATCTTATTGCGTTGGATCAGGCTGATGGTGCTGGTGGAAACATTGAAAGAATGCGCAATATCCACGCATGTTTCCCCGCGCATCAGTCTAACTCTTATTTTGGGGATATCGTCTTCGTGCAGTTTTGCATTTTTTACTGCGCTCCCACATGTTTTGGTTCCGTGGCGGGATCGGTCTGCTTGGTTTTCCGCTAGACTTGCCCAACGAAGATTATCCGCACGGTTATTTGTTTTATCACCATCATTGTGGGCTAGAATGGCACCCTCAAAAGGTGGAGTCCCAATAAAAGCTTCTGCTACTAGCCGATGAACCCGTCGGGTCTTAACCCCTCCATCCGCACACAAACTTATGTAGGCGTACCCATGCGTCCATGACTGCATGATCTGCTTCCCGCTCCCGGCGCGACGCACTTTCCCATATGAAGACACTTCATATTTTGGAAATCCTTCTATTGGACGCCACATTTCCTCTGCGCACACCATCGAGATTATATCCGAAAGCTTTAATTGCATTCCATCTGCTGAGGTGTAGGTCATCAGATTTCATCCCTCAGATAGTATTCTGCTGGCGGCTGGACGCGGACGATCCCAGCAGCACGCAGCACCTCCTCGCTAAATTCCTCATCGGCATTGAGTTGCTCGCTGAGACGCCTGCGGTCGATACCAATCGACCGGGCGGCTGCTGCTGTGGATCTGAAACTGTCCGCCCATTTCCGGACAATACTGAAGGCGTCCATATCGTTTAGCGTGTTTGAGCGGGTCATTTCTTCACCCCTTCCCGCTTGATCACGAGCGCAGCCCGATAGCTCCTCAAAACAACCTCGATCCCATCCGGGAAGACGATGATCAGAAGCCAGCCCAGCCGGTAGACCTTCGGCGGTCCGGCATCGGTGCCGAAGCCGCACCAACCGAAGTCGATGCCGTATCCTTTTGGCATTTACCCTCCTCGACGATACGGAATATTTCATCCCGCAATTCGTCACATTCCTGCATTAATCTGATGAGTTCAGCACCGCGCGGGGCATTGATCCCATCAAGCCAGTTTTGAACCGTGCGTGGCGTCGATCCGACAGCCTTCGCCAGCAGTTTCGATGCGTGGCGCAGGGGCCCGTATTTACGACGAAGCACCCCGGTCACGGTTTCGGCGTAGGTCATGGCGTCCACGATGCTCATGCGACCTCCCCGAAAATCTCGGTGAATCTGTACGCTGTTTTTCCACATTCACTTTCTCCATTCTCAATCTCGCCAGAGAAGAGAACGGAGAAACAAAACATGGAGGTGATGCACGAATACGACCAGGAGACGGATCCCCCGATCGCACAGCCCATCATCGCGCAGTCGCTGGTAACGGCTGCCCGAACATGGGCCGCGCTGCATCCGGGTGCCTCACTGAGGGACCGGACGCATCTGGCGGCTAGGATTGAATTGGAATTGCTCGGGGGCATGGCGTGCGATTAGAGCCGCTTGGCGCAGTAGATGGACGTTGCACCGTCTTTCACGACCCGCACGGCGCAACGTCGCTCATTCTTCCACTGCTGCAACAGCATGTAGGTGATCGGCTCGCCAGCTCTGGTTTTGGCGAGCGAGAACCATTGGCCGCCCTGTATTGCGCCCACCTTGCAGTATCCGGCAGGGATATCGGCGCTCATCACTCCCCTCCCCGGCAGAACGCCGCAAACAGGAGGCCCGCGACGACAGAGAGAACCGTCCAGAGCGTGACTGTGAGGATGATTGCTGCGGTGAGGCTCATTCCCTGCCCTCCCCGTCATCGCCTACGCTCTTGGCGCGTGAGGGAGCCGCAACCTCCCCCACGCTTTCATCACCCGTTGCAACCGAGGATGAATTGGTATGAGCGAAAATAAACCGATGGTTCGGAAAGAGATCTGGTTCCCCATTCTTCAGGAGCTTGGGAAAGATCCGTCCGATCTCATCGTGGATAGGGATGCAGTCCAAAAGCCGGAAGTAACGGATGACGAGTTTTTCTCGAACCTTTGTTACTTGCGCGACCACCGCCTTTGCGAACCGTTCATTCAGCAGTCCATGGGCGGTCAATGGTCGTGGGGAGGCGCTCGCATCACAACGAGGGGAATTGACTACCTCAGTGAGGATGGCGGCCTGACCGCCGAACTTGGAATAGTCGCAGTTAAGCTGGACGCCGACACCATCAAGGCTCTGATTTGCATGGCCGTCGATAAATCTGATGCCAGCGAAGAGAAGAAAAGCAAAATCAAACATGCGGTCCAAACCCTTCAAGGCGAGGCCCTGAAATCAGTAACGGGGGAGTTGGTGAAGAAAGGTCTTCAGAACGCGCCGGACGTGATCCAGTGGCTCGGTACAGCTTTCGGTTGTTGATTCCGCCTGAGAACTCAAAAGAAAGCAGAAGCTGAAACCCACCAACGTCGAGCAGCGCATCAAAGCCAGCCACAGGAAGCATCGGCGACCCGGACAGGAGCATGAGCATGGAGCCGACATTGGTGGTTTCGAACCAGAGAGCATCCGCTTGGGCAAATGCTCTCATGGCTGCGCCTCCTCGCGGCGGAAGAGGTCGGGGCGGAGTTCCTCGCGCGACAACCCGGTTGCCTGCTCAATCTCCACAACAAACTCGGCAGGAACCTTGTCCCACTGAGAGACTGCGCCCCTCGTTATCTTGAGGGCTTTTGCTATCCGGGCAGACGCGCCTCGCGTAGACCGAACAAGCTCAATTCCAACTGGATTGCTCATGAGTGCTGCTTAGCATCACTGAGCGATAAAAGGCAAGCGTTTTGCTCAGTGCTATTAAGCAGACACAAAGGCACTATGCCCCCATGACACCGGGCGACATAATTAGAACAGCAAGAAATAAGGCTGGCCTTAGCCAGAGAGCCCTTGCGAAGATCCTGAAGGTCAGCGCTGGGGCTGTGGGGCAATGGGAAACCGACCTTACTCTACCCACCCAAGAAAATTGGGCAGCGTTAAGGGCGGTGCTTTCTATCCAAGATAAACTCGATCCAAGCGACTCCTCCCCATTCGGCGGTCAGGTCATCGAAGATCCTGACGAACTTGCCCTTCTCAGATTTTGGCGATCTCTCACCGACGAAAAAAAGCGTGCCGTCATCGACCTCCTCCACATAGGAAGACGATAAGGCGTTCTGATTCTCAGGCGATTCTCCCATATCCGCGCCTCGCGTGTTCTGTGTTTGTTCTCATATATACTGATTTGTCTCACGAGATTAGACAAAATCACGGATAACTGATGCTTAGAAAAATGCTCAGCGCCGCTAATTTTTTCTCTTGACCGCTTAGCGTGACTGAGCATACATTCCCCTCATCAACACGGCACCACACGCCTAGGAGGATGGGATGGCACAGGTAGCGCAGATCAGCGGATCGCCCCTTTCGAAGATTGACCCAAAATATATCGGTCAGCGCGGAATGGTTATTGGATACGCGCCGAACGGCGAAATGCGAGACAATGCTGTCGCTCTGCTGCTGGCGAATGGAGAGCGTCTTATCTTCGATGGTGAGGACGTGTCAGTTCTTTCCACCTTAGAGGATGGCGCTCGCTCTTTCGCTCTGACGCTAGCCAATACGAAAGGCCGCAAGGCTCCGAATGACGATGACTTCAAGATCGCTCTTGAGGCTCAGAGGATTCATAGCCCGAACCCCTACACAGACGCAGACCGCGATCGCGATATTGCGTCGATATTGAACGAAAATCACGCAGTCGCCGCCTGATCCCACTGCCCTACGAGGGCTTCGGTCCTCGCCTGGTAGCCGGATACGGCAAGTAATGGAGGAAATACAGATGAGCGGAAGTGAAGTCGCTGTTCTGAATACTGGCGCATTGGTTCCAGCAGAGGTGTTTCGTGAGGGCGGAATTGAGGCGTTGCTTTCCGATGTGGAAAGCCGCGTTCGCGCCATACCAACCGACGCCACGACAGAAAAAGGCCGTAAGGAGATCAAGTCGATCGCCTATCAGGTATCGCGTTCCAAAACAGCTCTCGAGAAAATGGGCGATGATCTGAAGGCAGATGCGAAGAAGACAGTCGATCTCGTGAACAAAGAGCTTCGTACTGTTCGTGAGCGTATGGATGGTCTTCGGGATGAGGTCCGCAAACCTGTAGATGAATACGAAGCTCGTGAAACTGCACGAACAGACGCACATAAAGCAGTAATTCTCGAGATTGAGGCGCTTTCCCGGTTTGATGAGGACCCTTCTGTCGAGATCGTAAAGAGCCGACAGGATCGGCTGACAGAATTGTCCGGTCGTGATTTCGAGGAATTTAGTGCGCGGGCAAAGCTTGCTGTCACGAATGTTACGGAACAACTTGAGGCACAGAAGGAAGCCGCTATTGCCCGGGACGCACGCGAGAAAGAAGAGCGTCGTCTGGCTCAGGAAGCCGAGTTGAAGCGTCGACTTGAGCAGGAAGCGGCTCAGCGCGAGCGTGAGAAGAAGATCGCTGCCAAGGCGGCAGAAGACGCGCGTATCGCTGCTGAAGAAAAGGCTGCACGCGAAAAACGAGAACTCGAGATTCAGGCTCAGGCGGCGAAAAACGAGGCTGAACGGGCAAAGCGTCAGGCGCTGCAGGATGCCGAGCAGGCAGAAGCAGATAGGCTCGCGGCAATAGCAAAGGCCGAGCGTGAGAAGCAGATCGCAATCGAAGCCGAGCGAGCGCGCGCAGCAAAAGAAGCTGCTGATCGGATCGCCGCAGAAGAGCGACGCGCAGCAAACCGCGCTCACTGTGGAAAGATAAATCGTGAGGCGGCAGCGGACCTATCGGCTTTCGGTCTGACGGACGAGCAGTGCAAGGCAGTCATCACCGCGATTGCTCAGGGAAAAATCCGCCATGTTTCAGTCAAGTATTGAGGGGAGCCGCAGCATGAGAACCACGATGACCGCGCTGAACTACGCACTCACCCACCACGACTGGCCGATGGCTGAGCGTGCGGCAGGAGATCTTGTCACACAGAACGCAGCGCTGCTCGCTGAGAACGAC
>NZ_JAAABN010000043.1 GCF_011516765.1 Acetobacter sicerae
GGCCGATCTGCCGACACAGAGGCAGGCCAGAGTATCCATTGTGTGCGCTACGACCGCGCCAGCAACGCCTGTGGGTGGTGCTGTTGTGGCGCTGTATTCAGTGACGGTCCCTTCCAGTGCGACAACGCTCGCGGGGCTGACTGCAACGCCTCAGAACGCTTTCTACCCGACGATCCCTGAACTGATGCGCGGTCGCCTCCTCAGAACAATCAAGATCATCAGCAGTCAGAACTACACTCCGTCACGATGGGCCAAAACGCTCGTTGTTGAGATGGTTGGGGGAGGGGGTTCTGGCGCAGGTGCTCCTGCTGTTAATACTGGCTCGAATTATGTTTCGTGTGGCAGTCCGGGCGCGGCAGGCGCTTATGCGAAGTTCGACATTGATCTCACGTCTCTCGCGACGTCAGCCATTCCGCTAACTATCGGAGCGGCGGGAGTGGGGGCAGTCGGTGGGATGGGGTCTGCTGGCGGCAACACGTCGTTTGGAGCGTATGTCACCTGCGGCGGCGGCGGCGCAGGCCAAACGATCAGCGCCGCACCTGGTATTTCGGCGTGGGGAGGGGCGGCCTCGGGCGGCGTTGTATCTGGCGCAGGCGCATCCGCTATAACGATGATTGAGAGTTATAAAGGGTCGGATGGGTGGGCTCCGGTAATTCTGTGTGGGCTCAACGGCAACGCGCCAACCACAGGCGTTCCGTTCCCCATACCCGGGTCCCCTTCTCGTTTCGGTGCGGGCGGCTATCCCGGGAATGTAGTGAATGCCAACGCGGTCATCGAATCTGCGGCGTCGCGTGGGTCTTACGGGGCCGGGGGCGGCGGTAGTGGTTCAACCGGAACCGGCACAACGACAGGCGCGAATGGATCCCCGGGTGTTATAATCATTCGGGAATACTCCTGATGGCGGTTCAGAATTACGCGGAATACCGCACTGCCGCGTCCGGGTCTGAGCCTATTGGATATGTCGTCAATGTGGTCATCTGGGATGGCTCCACGCCCTACAGTCCCGGAGATGGTCTCGCGCTCGTTGCTGACCCTGACGGGGAATATCCGATTGGTAGCACCTACTCCTCGCCAGCCTCCTAAAACACCCCGCCATCGAGCGGGGTTTTTCATTTCTGGAACACTGAATGTCTGACATCGCATCCGTCGTCACGCGACCGGAGTTTGAAGCACTGCGCGCTGACGTGAAAACCGTTGAGGCTGACGTGGTGGAAATCCGAACCCTTCAGAATGTGCAACAGGCGTCGCTGGCCAGTATCGAGCGGACGCAGGACGTCATTCTGGACAGGGTGACGAAACTGGGGAGCCGCCGGGAAATGGTGATCGCGGGCGGTTCCGGATTGGGCGGCGGCGTGGCGGCTGGCGTTGTTTACGCGCTGCACTGGTTTTTCTCATGACCCCCACAGAAATAGCAGCCCGCACAGCGTGGGGCGAGGCGCGGGGCGACGGGCCGGACGGGATGCACGCTGTGCTGAACGTCATCGGGAACCGGGTGAAGCAACCGTCGTGGTGGGGCCACGATATTGCCGGTGTGTGCCAGCGTCCGTGGCAATTCTCATGCTGGAACAGCGATGATCCGAACCGTGCAAAACTGCTGGCGGTCACGGAACAGAACGCGCAGTTCGCCATCGCGCTGAAGCTGGCTGGGTTTCTGGTGGCTGGAACACTCTCTGACATAACGCACGGCGCAGACCATTACTACAGCGTTCACATCACACCGCCTCTGTGGGCGAATTGCCAGAAGCCGACAGCGCATATCGGTGATCAACTGTTTTTCAGGCTCGGACCCTATGGTCGCGCAGCTGGTGAGGTGCTGGCATGACCCTCCCTGACAACATCATCCCATCCACGGCCCGGACCTACGTTGTCCCGGCAGAGCGACAGCCCGAGGCGTGCGGCTCCGTCTCGACATGGGACGCGCTCAGACTGCGCGGGATCATCCCGTCATTTGGTGGTGCTTCCTGTCAGTGCCGGGCCTCGTTTCCGCCAAAGAGCAGCGCGGACATTCTCGACTATGCGGTCGATTTCTCGACGTGGCTCGCGGATACAGGAGACGCGATCGAGGTGGTCTCAGTCACTTATCCCGATACGACCGGACTGACATACGACCTCACCGACCTCTGGGCGGACGTCTATCAGGGCGAGACCGTCGTCGTCATGCTCGCGTCCGGTCGGCCCGGCACGAAACAGCGCGTCGTGGTCACAGTCGAGACAGTCGAGGGACGCACAAAAGCCGTCCCGATCGAGATCAAAATCACACGGGCGACGCCTGCGACCGATCCGCCGAGCAATTTCATTCCCACGAACGCCCTGAGCCTGAACGGCGTCAATCTCACCGACGATACCGGAGCCTACCTGATCCCATGACCGACGTATCTCTCAGCACACTCAGCAAAGTATCCATCACTGACGCTGACGCAATGGTCGGCGTGTCAGGTGGCGGCTTTATCCAGATCGACACAGCATCCGTCACGGATCAGGTTCAGAGCGCGACAAACGCAGCCTCGTCAGCAACGGAGGCGGCGGAGCATATTGATGGCCTTGTTTCGTCTGGGGCAGTTCTGAACGCAGAGTCAGACCTGACGAACAGCCCGGTTACCTTAAACGGCGTTGAAACTAAGATCGGCTCAGCGCTAGAGGAGGCCGTCAAAAACGGCGCATGGAATCCGCGCGGTGCATGGTCTGCAAATACCAAGTACGCTGTCGGCGATTATGTGACCTATCAGGGATCCGGCTACGTTGTAGTCACGGCTTTTACTTCTGGAACGACGTTCGATGCGACCAATTTCACGCTGGCGGTGGAGGCTGGAGATAATGGCCTCTCCGTGGGCGAGATCGCAGTCTCACAAGGCGCGATCGTAGCGGGCCAACCCAGCACAGTCACGGCGACACCCTCGCTGTCTGACGGTACCGCATTAACTCCGTTCACGTTCCAAGTGCCGCCAGGAGCGAAAGGTTCGGGTGGCACTGGCGGTTCTGCAGCGACGCTCTCTCCCGGCGATTTTTTCCAGCCGACAGCTACATACTCGTCCCTCGATCTGACCACGCAAAACGCGGCCATCTCCGTTCCAGCGTCAGCCGCGCTTGAGGGAAACCCCGGCAACCACATTATCATCAACCCCGATGTGCGGTTTCAGGAGTTTTACGGTTGTGGTGGCGCTCTGACAGAGAGTGCGGCTATTCGAATGCTCTCTCTCTCGGACGCGCAACTGGATGCTCTGCTCGACGAAATGTTCGTGACAGGGAAATTGAACGTCGTTCGTATCGGGATGGGGTCGACGGATTTCTGCAAATATCCGTGGTATACATACGCGGATAACGGCGGCGTTGCGGACTGGAGCCTGACGACGTTCGACCTGGGGCGCGATCGGATGTATGTCATTCCCGTCCTTCAGAAAATTGTAGCGAAAAACCCGGATGTTATCATTCAGGCTGCGCCGTGGTCACCTCCAGCCTGGATGAAAACCAACGGTAGCCTCATTATGGGGGCGATCAACGGAACCTCGCAGGTTTACAACACACTCGCTCAGTATTTCGTCCTGCATTATCAGGCATACGCGGCTCTCGGTATCTATATCAATCTCTACGAGATTCAGAATGAGCCGCAGAGTTACAGAGCCCCCTATCCGTGCTGCCAGTGGACGGGTGCGCAAATTGCAGCGTTCATCCCCGTTCTGGGCGCAGCGTTTGACAAGGCGGGTATCAAAGCGGGGATTTTTTCGGGTGGCGGGGATAATTGGGGCAATTCAGCCCTAGCCAGCACCGCTCTGACGAACACCACCTCAGCGCCGTATGTGGTGGGAACATCGTGGCATGGATATGGAGCGGGAAACGTCCCAGCCAATTCACTGCCAGTAACCCGTCAGGTGCCGGGGAAACTGGTGTGGATGTCCGAGTATATGATCACCCGGACGCAATCTGCGTGGGGTAAGGCACAAGAAATGTGCGGCAACATTATCGTTGGCTGCCTCCGAGCAGGCTTCAACGGTATGTCGATGTGGAATCTCGCGCTTGATGAAACGGGCGGCCCCTACCTGCCGTATTCGGATCGCGGCTGGGGATCGACCGGGCAGGGTATCGTGACGATCCCGAGTGACGGATCCGGAAACGTCGTTAAGAACGTCGATTACCTTACGATGTCAGCCCTTATGTCGTTGTGGGAGCCGGGTTGCCGCGTGTGTGACTGCAACACGTTCGGTAACACCGGATACACGGCCACCGGGACCGTACAGATCGTCGGCCTCGTAAATCCCAGTGGGAACGTCGGAATTTTCTCGTGGAACAGCACAACGGCAGATATGCTAGCGACCGTGACAGATGCGCGGACAGGCACATCGTTCCCGGTCACACTGAAAGCAAATGGCTGGACAACGCTCCAGTGGGGGCCGGCTGATATTGTCGCGCAGGGAGGTACGCTGACGGCTCCGGGTCCGGTCACATCCCTCGCAGGTACGTCCGGCGACGGCAATGCCGATCTCACATGGGTCAATCCTGCGTCAACGGGGTCAACGGCGCTCGGTGTTATCTCGATCCAGCGTGGGGCCGACGCGGATTCGCTGTCCGAGATTGCGCGGATCCCCGGAACAGCCACGTCATTTTCCGACACGACCGCGCTTTCCAGTACGACTTACGTCTACGGTGCGCAGACCATTGGTGGCGGCGGCCCGTCTGCCGCTACCGTTCCGACTGTTTCCGTTCCCGTCACGGGCGGCGCTCCGTGGGCACCTACGCTCAGTGTGAGCGCAACCGGCGTTGTCACGGCCACACCGGCTGCTGGCGGCTCGACCCCGGCGACATTCAATGTCTACCGCGGGACCGCAGTTTATGCGTGGGCGAAAATCGGTTCGTTCTCCGCGAACGGAGCATCCGCTGTGACGTGGACAGACAGCACGGCAGCGGTTGGAACGACATGTTTTTATATGATTACTGCTGTAGGCTCCAACGGCAAAGAGAGTGCTGATTCAGGCTGGCAGAAAGTCCTGATTTCTGCCGACACTACACCGTTCACGACCTATTCCGCCACACTCAGCAGTTCGTCGGTTGTGTCTGGAAATCCAGTCACCCTGACTATCACGCCGGGTTCAGGGGCCGCTCTATCGTCTGACGCTGTTATCACGCCCACGTCCACAGTGGCCGGTACGTTCTCGCCTGCGACAATGACCATCCCAGCAGGTTCGACGGCGGCGGTCTCCTGCACGTTCACTCCGAGCGCGGCAGGGACGGCCTCAATCTCGACAACGAACAATGCGTCCCTCTCAGCCCCGGCAGCGATTTCGTTGACGGTTACTGGGTCTGCTACAGCCCCGGGCGCCCCGGGGCTCACTATCGTGGCGGGCGACGGTCAGATAACCGCCAATGTTACTGCTCCCACCAGCGACGGTGGCTCGCCTATCACTGGCTACCCGATTGTGGTCAATGATGCGGCCAGTCCGGTCACAACACTGTCAGCGCCGGGGAGTTATGTGATCACGGGCCTGACAAATGGGACGGCAGTCAGTGTCAAGGCGGGCGCGACGAACAGCGTCGGCACAACCTACTCTGCCGACCAGAGCGCGACGCCGGTTGCTCCGCCAGCAGGCGGCCACGCGTTGAACATCACAACAACCGGTTACTCAACCGCGCCACTTACAATCAATAACTCTGGTGGGGTTCTACAGGCGGATGCTCATGCGAGCATCACAGCGCTTGGAACTGCGGGATCGCTAACTCTGTTGGTAGGCGATTACCTGCCGTCGTCCACCGCACCCGGATACTCATCATACGGTTTTTATCTGGATAATACGGGGAATCTGGTCGCAAAATATTCGACCGGCTCTGCGAAAGCTGACTTCGTTCAGGTGTCAGCTTCTGCGCTGCCGACCAGTGTCTCCGGCGTGACGTTGGCAAACCTACACGCACGAGCGGTCATCAACACCTCGGCGGCAGCCGCAACTGACACCAGTGGCAACAGTAACGCCGCACAGACAATCACGTTCTGGGTCAGCCCTGACGGATCAACGTGGACGCAACTCGGCGAACCGCAGGCGGCTACAACGGCGCTGTTTACGGCTAGAGGGAGTGTTGCTCATAATTTCTGTGGCATTGGCGATGCCACAGGAACCATTCTCGACGCGCAAGTTTATTCGGGGACAACTAAGAAGCTGGACCCTGACTACACAACAGCCGAGACTGGAGCGGCAACTATCACGGACAGTCTCGGTAACGTATGGACTACAACCGCCCCGGCAACGATTTCGTGACGGGGTGGTTTCGGCCATTTGAAGTAAAATCCCCCGTCAGAAGTATCTGATGGGGGCGCTGCTATGACGCGTTCTCCACGGGACAATGCGAATGGGAGAGAAGGATGGGAGCCAGCTATGCTTCCAAATATATTGCTTTATGGATTCCTGAAACACCAAGAATAGCGTCCTTTAAGGCCTCTGAGAGCCTGGTATTTCCGCCAAGAAGCCGTATACGAAATGATTTTAGGCGTTCTCCGATGGACCTATTGTAATATATATCAGTTCTTTCTTTGATATCTAACGACATATCACTGTATTTAATGGCGGCCTCGGACGCCAGAAACTCTGTTCGTGGATTATGCTGATCGGCTATTTCAGCAAAAACAAACGACAAATCTCGATAGAATACCATGCGTTGATGGAGCGGAACCATAGAAAGACGATGTTTCATCATCCATTTCTCTATAAATGTTCTCTTTTTAGTTTGGCTTTCGTTTTTCCCATGCTGGCGGTAAAGGATCAGAGGATTGTCAATTTGGGAAACCTTTCCGAGGGCGCACGATAATATGTAAATCCACGTGTCGTGGGAGAGTTTCATGTCTTTCTCGGGATGTTTCGGGCGACGACTATACGGAAACCAATCTAAAATTTCCCTTTTAAATAGAAGCGTATTACCCCAAGCCGCCCAAGGAAATATTTGCTGCGGCTGTATTACGCAATCCTTTGGGATGTCCTGCTTCCAGATCCCGCCTTTAGTGGGCTTTAGGTTCTCGTCTACGAGAGCAAGGGTGTGAAGCGCCGATAGGCTCTCGTCGTGCTTAATGCGTTCGAACGCCACCGCCAGTTTCTCAGGCAGCCAAACGTCGTCTTGATCACAAAACGCTATCAGGTCACCTTTGCATTGAGAGGCGCAGAATAAAAAATTGTCTCCGAATCCTAAATTGCGATCTTTATCTAGGATGCGTACTGGGAACGGTGCAGTTTCGGAGAATGCTCGAACGATCGAGAGCGTGTCGTCACTCGATCCGTCGTCTGACACTACCAGTTCGACAGGCAGGAGAGTCTGTGCTGCGATACTATCAAGCTGCTCTAGCAGATATGTGGATCCGTTGTATGTGGCCAACGCTACAGAAATAGACATACGCATCCTCTCTCACGGCAATAGTGCTGCTGCCTCTATTAAATGCAAAATTTCATGCATGAAACCAATAACAATAGAGCCAACCGGCTTCACCCAGACACAATACTGGAAAATAAATGGACCCCATTTCAGCAGCTCTGACGTGGCTCTACTCGGCGCTCCCTGAGCCATATTCTGGCGATCTGGTTGCGCTCGTGTCGTTCGCGATCGCTTCGTGCGCTCTGGCGCTCCGGTTCTGGCGTCCGCCGCACCCCGGCAGTCACTGGGTGGCCGTTTACACGGTTGTCTCTGCGATTGCTCAGGCGCGGGGCTGGGCCGCCAACGCGTACCAGCCCGGAAAGAAAGCGGTCATGGTCCCGGCTGATGCGCCTCGTGCTGAGGTCGCCGCGAAGTTAGGCGTGCATCCAGACGAGACAAGACCGGGGAAGCCGCCGAAGGTCTGAGATCGAACACCTGCTGTATTGGCTGCGAACTAGGGCAGGCGGTTAATGCGGGCCTGATGTTGCGGGGGGGGGGAAGTAACATCGAGCGTCAGTGTTTATATGGTGGATACGATCTTTATTTAAGAGTTCGCCTTTCCATTATAGGAGGCCTCTCCTCACTTCTGCAGCTA
>NZ_JAAABN010000044.1 GCF_011516765.1 Acetobacter sicerae
CTGTCTGCATCGGGTTTTCTTATAGCTTACGAAAATTTCTTTTCTACAAAACAGACTTTTTCATAATCTAACCCGATGTACAACCCTTCTGTGAGATTTCCGCGTCGAGACGCTCATTCAAAAACAGGCAGAATTACCTTCTCGTTCAGATCTCACGGCAAGAGTTAGGAATCTCGAAGGTGTAATTTCTCAAAATAGCAATCTTTTAGAAATGAATGAGCAGAAAGTTTCAGTTCTAGAAGAAAAAATATGTAATCTCTCCAAAGAAAAGATTCATCTTCTTGAAATGCTAGCCGATTCTGTAACTGTGAGGAATAATCTATTTCTCTACAGAGACAGGACAAAAGAACTTACTAATATGTGTCGGGATAGGGATCGTGAAATTTCTACCCGTGACGGCCTCATTCACCACCTTAACAGCGAGATACATCATCTCAACGTCCATATCCAGACAATCTCGAGACTTGTCGATGAAAAGGATATTGAACTTGCCACAATCAGGAGTTCTTCGAGCTGGAAAGTGACAACGCCTCTTAGAGGGGTTTCGGTTGGAACGCGCAAAGGAATTACTTTTTCAAAACTTTTTGCCAGAGGTAGGTTCGGTGATATAAAATCCATAATTAAAAGTAGTAGGCTTACTCATAATGCAGATGCGACGACTGCTCTTCTCGCAAGCCCATCCTCTGTTCAGATTGGTAGTGAGGCTTCAGTAACTATTATCGCGTCGAAGCATACTCTTTTTGTTGCCTATATTCTTTCTAGCTCTCTGACGTCACTGGGGTTTGATGTCTCTGTCATGACGGAGATGCCGGAAACGTTCAATTCCCGTTTCTATTTTGTCGTCTGCGCTCAGATGTATGATCGTCTGCCTCCAGCCGAGAGACGGATATGTGTGCAACTTGAGCAATCGAGCATGTCACGCTGGTTTAATGAGAAGTATATTACATGCCTGAAGGAATCCCTGGCCGTCATCGAGTATTCCTCGGCAGGGTTACGCTTTCTTGATGGTCTTGGTGTTTCTTATCCGAAGGTGTTTTATGCCCGTATAGGTGGTATTCCTGACTATCTGAATTACATAAAAGCTTATGGTGTTCAGATCCCCGCGACGGTTAAGGAATATGATGTCATCTTCTATGGTGACACGAACAACATTCGCCGCCAGCGCATTCTTGAAGCAGTATCAAGCAGGTATAACGTCAAGATCATTGATGATCTTTTCGGAGAAGAGCTTTACAAGGAAATCTCCAAGGCGCGGGTCTGTCTAAACATCCATTATTATGATGAGTCCGCGCTGGAAAGTACAAGAATATTCGAGGCACTTTCCATTGGAGTTCCGGTTGTTACTGAAACCTCTCCTGATATTTCAGATTACGATTTCAGTTTATATGGGAACAGTATCGCATTTGCCGATGTCGGGAATGCAGATCAAATTGTTTCCCTGATTGGCCAGATGATAGAGCAGTCCGTCACTGTGCCTCTGGAAGCAAATCGACAGTCAGGCGCAGGCTTTCACTTTTATGTTAGCCGTTTGATGATGGCTATTGGGGCTGTCGACTTTAGGCGAGTTTATTCACAATCAAGGCGTCTGACCGTCTCCACCCCGATTATTGCCCTTAGCATGCCAGAGACCTTTGAGCGCCGTGAGCTGCTTATGAGCCGAATTTCTTCCGACACTTACATCTTCCCTGGGCTACGCGCGACACCTGGTTGGGTCGGGGCTGCATGTAGTTTCAAATATCTGGCGAAAAAGCTCCTTGAGAGTGGCGTTGAACATGCTCTGATATTTGAGGACGATGCCGAGTTCATCGGGGGCATGGGGCCTGAGGAGATACTGGCATTCGCTATGCGAGTAAAAAAGACTGAATGTGATTGGGATGTGTTTTCCGCATTTATCTCTGATCTACACTGTGACACGAAGATATCAGATGTATTTGACTTCGAAACTCATGAGTGTGCCCTCTTAAACCGTATGGTGGGCATGGTTTGCAATGTCTATTCTCGAAAGGCTCTGGAACTGATCGCGCAATGGGATGAGAAAAATGCCGATCTGGATACGAATACGATTGACCGATATCTTGAGGCCTTCGAGGATCTCCGTATCGTCACTACCCTTCCATTCCTAGTTGGGCATAGTGAGATGGTTTCTTCTTCGATGTGGGGAGTGAACAATCTCTATATGAAGGACATGATTGCGTCGAGTTCCAATCTCCTGTTCGAGAAGATCTGGGCATTCAAGGTTGAAAATATTGTTCGATCTTACAGTGCAGACGAAAATACAAAAAAGGGTTCGATCTTGCAGCTAAGAGGTGCGAATCCCCGTCTGAAAATGAGGTAAAGAAAGCGGATTGAACCCGACAGAGAAGTGTGGCCGCGAAATCCTTAAGCTGGCACGTCGCGGCCTTGCGCAGATCTAAAGGGGCGGTAAGGGCCTACTCACGGAAAACGCTTCCCCACGCGCAGCAGAAAGCGCTCGCGTTGTTCGCATCAATATCCCATCACGGGGACGGCATTGTATTTCTCTTCGTAGGATATAAAGACGTCCCCTTATCCCCCAAAGAGATTCATCGCTGATATATTTAAAAATCGCGATTTATATGCTCGCAGGGTTCTGAAGTTACCTGCCTCTCTTTATTCTTTTGGGTACCCTGAGAGCGCCCCAGCACTTTCGCTGCTTCGGCCTCTGCATCATAAAGAGCATAGAGGGTTTCAATCACCTCTATCGCGCCCTCTCGATCGTTTTCCTGGATTTTTTGGTCAGCAAGAATCATCAATTTTTTCTTCACTCTATGCTCCAAAAAATCTGTGAACGAGACGGTAACATACGCGTTATGGCGTCACGCAGATATAAAATGCAATAAAATAACTAGTTTTAACTTAAATGCGAGTTAGTGTGTCTTAATGTATCTGGATTGATCTGGATCATGTCGAAAATCGTAGATTGTGACAATAAAATATATAGCGTGACAATAAAATGTATGTGAAATACATAATATATTGCTACTTTCCAATTAAAGTAAATCGGAAACGTCAACATGCTCGCTAAAAAGATAGGTCAAAATTTAATCCGCATCCGCGAGGAGAAAGGCGTATCGGTTGTTACTCTTGCAAAAGCAATAGCGACACCTGAAAGCCGAATTTTGCAATTTGAGAAGGGGTTGAAGCGTCCGAGCCCAGAAGAAATGTTGGCAATATGCAAAGTCCTAAATGTGAATATCAGTCAGCTCTTGGATGTGGGGGAATAATTATAAGGAGGTTAAGGGATATGTTCCCCTTATGAGACTTCATATTCTCATCCTCGCAGCCTGTCTCCCGCTCCTCGTTTCCTGCGGGCTCGGACCACGCGGCATTTCAGGCTCCGACGCATCATGCGTGCGGCGTGCGATGAAGATTGAGGGGTGGGATTTCGACGGCGCCATGAGCCGGTGCGCGCGGTACACGGATGGCCACACCTACGGGAGTGGCATTGATCCTCTGGCGTCGAAATTAATTCCTTTCGACCTGCGCTCCGACCTGGAATTGCAGGCGATGGCCGAGAATCCAGCAACCAATCCGCAGCGCTGGCCGTATGTGCCCCGCTCGTCAGCAGCCCCGAAGCAGGGCGCGGTGTTTGTGCCGCTGCACTGATTGCGCTTGACGGTCTGCCCGCAGTTATGCGATTGATCGTTTAGTTTGGGTTTCATGCGTCGAAACTGCCATCTCCGGAAAATATGAATGTCACTCAACCTCCATTGAGGCCGCTATCGGCTCAATTGGCAGACTGGGGAGTAGTGCGCCTGTCGTTCTGGACTCTGTGACGCTGACCGGCATGGAAGTCCCGGATGCGCTGGAGATCGGCGGGAAGCAACAGCTTGTCGTTCAGTTTATGATCGGAGGTGGCCTGAACATTCAGGCGCTTGGCAATGATCCGGGGCAGTTGCAGCTTTCAGGTCGCTTCATCGGCCCGAACGCGCAGGCGCGGGCTGAACTTGTCGCGAATATGCGGCGGGCAGGGACGGCAGTTACGTTCTCTGCGGCTGGCCTCGCAGTCAAAGTCAAGATCGCGGAATTCCGCTACAGCTACACGCTGAAAGGCGCTGTCTGCCCGTACACGCTGGTGCTGCAACGCGGCCCGGAAGTCACATCGTCCAGCGGCACATCGTCGTCGTTTCTTTCATCCCTGATCGGCTCTGATGCCGCTGCTGCCGTCACGACTGTCACGGATACGGTGTCCAGCGTCGCCAGTGCTGTGGAAAACACGGTCGGTCAGATCGGGACGGTCGTTGGGCAGATCACGCCGCTCGCCAATCTGGTGGGTGCTGGCTCTGTTATGGGTTCGATTACGAGCCGCCTGAGCGCCGTCACAAGCCTCTCGGACGCGGCCACAAACCTGTCATCCGCGCCGTCCTCTGTGGCGACCATGAGCCAGTCTCTCTACGAGACCGGTTCCGGGCTTTCCGAAACACTCTCACAGGCTGGCGAAAATCTTGAGGGGATCAGCCTGACCAGCGGCAGCGGACTGACGACGGCGCTCCAGAACGCCAACATCGCAACCGCGTCATCTGAGGCTCTGTCATCTGTGAACCGGGCGTCGGTGAATCTCGGCACGGCGACTGACACAACAGTTCAGAGGGCGGCAGCGTGAGCGTTGTGCGCGTGACGGCGGTGGACCGCTCCCTTTTTCACGTTGCGGCTGCTCAGTTGGATGATGCCACGCAGTGGTGGCGGCTGGCGCAACTCAATGGTCTGGCTGATCCGTCGCTTCTACCGTTCCCGACCCCGATACCTCTCACGATTCCGATTGCCGACAGCACATTGACGGACGGTGTGCCGAGTGAGTGACACGAACATCACAGTCACGGCTGCGCGCAGGGGTAGCGACTGGTCCACGCCGCGCTGCCGGTGTCTCGTGAACGGGCTTGAGCAGTCTGGGTTCGGCGTCGTCACGTTAAATCTCCAGAGCACGCGCTACGCTCGTTGCGACACGCTGGATGTGACGTTTTCGTTCGACCCGGCGACAACAATGCCGCCTTACTGGTTTGATGTGGCCGACCCAGCCACAGGCCAGACGCTGCCAGACATTGACGTCCAGTTGCAGATGCAAGACGCCGAAAACGGTGGCGCTCAGTGGGCAACGATTTTCGCCGGTATCCTCGATCACGTCAGCCTGACTCCTCATCGCGGACAGGTGCAGATCCAGTGCCGGGACTATCTCGCCAAGCTGATGGACATGCGCGTTCAGGAAGCGTGGCTGAATCTGACCGGCCCGGAGTTGATGAAGGCGGTAATCACGGCGGCTGGGTTGACGCCCGACGTTCAGTTTTCAGCCGGCATGGAAGGCCAGTTCTGGCAGATCGAACACAAGCGGCAATCATCGCACGGGCAGACGCGATTTCAGACAGCATTTGATCTGGCGCGCTATGTTGCGAATGGCGCGAACTGCGACCTGTATGCGGACGGCAGGACGATCGTTTGTAGGCCTTTCCCGTCTGCAAAATCAGACAATTCGGTGTTCCATTCGCTGAAATACATACCAGCGGATGCGGTAGGCTATCCGGTCATTGCTGCCGTCGATCTTTCGATGGAACGCGATTACCAGACGGCCAAAGGAATCGTCGTTCACTGCATGTCGTGGGACAGTAAGCAACGGATCGCTTCCGAGACCTATTTCTCTGCATTGGGCCCATCCCAAAAGAACGCGCTCCAGAACGGCACGCTTCACAGCTTCCGTTTTCCGGGCCTGAAACAGAAGCAACTCGAAGACAAAGCGGTGATGCTCTACCGGCAGATCGTCGCGCACGAACGCACGATCAGCCTGACTATCCCGGGCAGCATTCATCTTGCTCCGAGGCAGTTTTTCACGCTGGCAGGCACAGGCACGACATGGGACGGCACGCGGGACGTGGACGCTGTGACGTCATCGCTCGACTGGTCTGGTGGCTACACACAGACCGTCACGTTGCGGACGCGGGACACATCGGATCAGGAGGGCGGCGAATATGACTGACCTGATCTCGGAAGTCGCCAAACGTGTTGCGTCTGCAATCAAGGGCACGATTCCACATCCACGCTTCGGACTGGTTTCGGCGGTCGACCCGGTTAACCATGCGGTTAAAGTCCATTTGCAGCCAGAGGATATCGAAAGCGGGTGGATGCCGTATCTGGTCGGCGCTCGGTCTGGCGCTCTCCGGTCAGGATCTCCGCCGTCGATGGGCCAGCACGTCAAGGTCACACCGATCGAGGGCGATCCCGAGCACCTCGTCGCCTCGGCTGATATCCACGACGACATCGTTCAGGCTCCGACTTCACCAGTAACGGGCAAGCCCGCACAACCGGGAGAATGGCTCGTTCGGGCTGGATGTGGTGCGCCGCCGACAACGACAGATGGCCGGTCATCCGGTGAGGCTGACGAAAACGGCGCGTGGTATCACCTGATGGCTGATGCGTTCCACGCGGGGGCAGGCAATGCATCGCTGTCCATCGCGAATGGGTCGATCACCCTGAAGGTCGGCGCGGCGTCATTCACGTTCACCGCTGCCAGCCTCGCGGTTCTCGGTGCGAATATCATGACTGACCAGACTGTCACCGGGCAGACTGACGTGAAAACCTCATCCGTCAGGCTGAACAATCACGTTCATGGTGGTGTGAAGTCTGGCTCTGATGCGACAAGCAGGCCGGAATAATGGCAGTTCTCTCGCACACATTCGGCAGCGATCTCGATCTCGACGCATCCGGCAGCCTCGCGGTTGTGGATGGCGCAACAGAGAGCCAGCAGTCGATCATGCGGCGGCTGTTCACCAATCCCGGCGCGTATCTCTGGCATCTAGATTACGGGGCAGGGCTGCCTCAGGCTGTCGGTCGCTCGATCACTGCCGCCGAAATCCAGGGCGTCGTGTCCGCGCAGATGCTTGAGGAGGATGGCGTCGACCAATCGCAGCCTGTCTCCACGTCGGTCACTGGTGATGCAATCGGTAATTACGACTGCACGATCACCTACACGGACGCCGCAACCGGAACCGTTCAGCCGCTGAGTTTCACTCTCTGACATGACCCTGCAACTGCGATCATTTTCGACGCTGGTCTCCAATGCGGTGACGGCGGCGCAGGGGGCGTGCGCGTCGCTGCTTTCGGTTGGCATCGGGACGCCATTGCGGGCGATTCTGGAATCAGTGTCCGCAATGGGGCTG
>NZ_JAAABN010000045.1 GCF_011516765.1 Acetobacter sicerae
CATGGATTAAAAATTCAATCAGTTACTTTCGTAGTTAAGTCTAGGGAACGTTCATAGTAAAATAGGTCACTAAATTCAGTTCAAATTTCCTCATTAACAGGATATAAAAATTTGTTATTTTTATACTGTAGACTTTGCCTCTCCTTTAAAGAGAGACAGATTAAAAAAATTTTTCTCTAGGTGAGTTACGTATAGGCCACGAGTAGGAGAAAAATGAAGAACTGAAGCAATTCTTTCGACAGAAGCGTCTTGCGATTTTAAGATGTGGCTTATCTCCAACTCTGTCGGGCTCTCTAGCTCTATCGATAGTTGATGTTGTTTCCAGTCCACAGCGAGTTCTACTTGTTTATTATTCTGGATAAAATGAAATTCTATATGATTTTGCGAAGTAATTTGGCTGCCTGCCAAGCTTATCATTGCGATGCCAGCAATTACAGCTGCGCTATGCCCTATTTGTCGGAACAGATGGTCAGGAATAAGATGTAGCGATGCTTTCATGATGAAAGAAGATGCCAGAGCAGCAACTGCGACAATAATGCCTGCGGCAACGGTGTTTTGGTCGACAAGCCCATAAAATGTATAAAGACCTACTTTTACGAGGTGAAGCAGAATGTCGTCGGCCGCGCGAGTTGCAACAATCTCCTCTTTGCGTAAGCCCAGACGATGGTAGAAGCCATTAAACAATAGTCCAACCGCTCCAGTGAAGCCCGAGATGAATCCAGCTAAGGCACCGATTACTGGCAGCCATGTTATGCTAGGTGGTTCTGAAATTTTATCTTCTGACTTACGGCGACGAAGCATGAGTGGGAGGTTACTTAGCAAGAATAATCCGAGAAAAAAGTCCAGATAGGCTGGCTGGATATGTTTTAGGAGTAGAATACCCGCCCACGCTGCTGGTAGAGCCAAGGGCACGAAACGCAATACGATTTGCCATTGAATGGTTTGAAAAAAAAGAGCAATGCGGGACATCGAACTGACAGCCGTGCCAATAGAGAGTGCGGCAGGTACATGATCGGCTGTAAGTAGTAATCCCAGCACAGGCATCATGATGAGACCAGCCCCTCCACCCGAGACAGCGCTGACCGCAAATGCGGCGATCGAGATTATAAACAAAGTAACAAACCCAAAAATCATGTCAGGTGTCCCAATAGCAGCTACGTTTGTGCATATGAATTATTGTTACGGCTTTCGATTTCGGAGATCTTGAATCCATAAAAAAAACATAACCACGCCAACAAAAAGTCGAAGAAACATAATTTTTGGCTCTCATAAAACGTGTATATGAATTTTTCTTATCTATTATACTAAATATAGTGTATATTCGTATTTAGGGAAATCACAGATCTATTAATAATTCCCAACGTGGGCTGCTGTATCTTGCTCTCTGACGCGAGTTCAATAACGGTAATACGCCGATCCCTGTGAGGATCTTCATCATGTTGAACTGAAACGCCCACCAGTATGACGGATTGGTTTATATCCAGACCGGTTGCTACAATTTTAATGACCGTCTCTCTCTGCTTGTTTGGATTCATGGGATATCTCATGCTTCCTGTGTCAGATTTGCCGAATATTGATTTCCCGGTCATTCAGGTACAAGCGCTTCAGCCTGGCGGAACGCCAGAGCAGATTGCCAGCTCCATTGCTGAGCCTCTGGAACGTCACCTCGGCACCATCGCCGGACTTCAGGAAATGACGTCTCAGTCCAGCAACGGGATGCTGCGTGTGACGCTTCAGTTTGCGCTCTCGCGTGACATTAACGGCGCAGCGCGGGATGTCGCCGCGGCTATTCAGGCAGCGCGTGTCGATCTGCCCAAGACGTTGCGCCAGAACCCAACCTACTCCAAAGCCAACCCGAACGATCCTCCAGCGCTGATCCTCGCTCTGGCTTCGGATACTCATACTCTGCCGATGTTGTATGATCAGGCAACCAATAACCTGCTGCCGCGCCTTTCGCAGATTCACGGCGTGGGCCTTGTGCAGATCAGCGGCAGTGCTCTGCCAGCCGTGCGTGTCGAGATTAATCCGCTCATATTATACAAATATGGACTTGGCTTTGAAGATGTCCGTGCCGCACTGGCTTCAGCCAACGCACACACACCAAAAGGCTATATCGATACTGCTGGACAGAGATTTCAGATTGTAACCAATGACCAGATACATCGTGCGGCAGATTATGAGAGGCTTGTTGTCGCGTGGCGTAACGGCAGACCAATTTATCTCACTGATGTGGCGACTATTATTGATAGCGTGGAAGATGTGCGCAATGCCGGTTACTATAACGGTAAGCCAGCGATTATTGCGCAAGTCTACATGCAGGCCGGTGCTAACGCTGTTGCAGCAATAGATCAGTTTCATCGCGAATACGGGGTCATTCAAAGCACTCTTGCGCCAGGAATGAGGCTTGCCACTGTTATGGATCGGTCAGAGGTCATCCGGGCCTCTCTTGCGGATACCCGCCTGACACTCGGAGTTTCTGTTGTTCTCGTGATCGCGATCGTCCTGCTTTTTCTCGCCTCTCCACGCATTGTCGTAGTTCCTGCCATTGTCATTCCGGCGTCCCTTCTCGGAACACTTGGTTTTCTGTGGCTACTTGGTTACGGCCTCGACACTATGTCCCTCATGGCTCTGACAATTGCGACAGGCTTCGTTGTGGATGATGCCATCGTTGTTGCCGAAAACATCGCGCGTTATGCTGAGGAGGGCCTGCCACCGCTGGATGCCGCGAGGCAGGGAGCCAAGGAGGTGCGGTTTACGATTATCTCAATCACTGCGTCGCTTATCGTGGTCTTTTTACCGATCCTGCTGATGGGCGGTCTGACCGGACGCCTGTTTCACGAATTTGCCATCACGGTCTCATTGACCCTGTGCGTCTCAGCAATTTTATCGCTCAGCCTCACTCCCATGCTGTGCGCCAGACTGGGAACACATGCGGCGGAGAATGCTTTCACCCGCATTCTTGAGCGGTGGCATGAGCAGACGCAGAACATCTACCAGCGCACTCTGGAGGTCGCGTTAGGGCACCCGACGGTCGTCCTGCTCTCTCTTCCTCTCTCACTGGGCGTGACAGTGGCGCTGTATCAGGGGCTTCCTCAGGGGCTGTTTCCTGACGAGGATACCGGAATGCTTCTTGGTCGTGTCATGGGGAATGAGACAATTTCCTTTCAGGCTATGGCGCACGATATGGAGACTGTTCAGAGCATACTCCTGCAGGATCCGGATGTTGCGGGTGTTGCAGGCTTCCTCGGCGGACGAGGCTCTTCCAATCAGGGTAATATTTTCATCCGCCTGACAGATAAGGCGGAGCGGAGCGATACTGTGGCCTCAACGATCAGTCGGCTGGGTCAACGCACCCGCGTTTTAAAAGATGCACGCTTCTTCGCGCTTCAGCGTGGAGCAATCCGGATCGGTGCGCGTCCGAGCAATGCGGCTTACCAATACAGTCTTCAGGGCAATGACCCACAGGAACTCTATCGTTACACCCAGAAGCTTGTGACGCAGCTGAGCAGGGAGAAAACACTGATGGATGTATCCTCGGACGTCTTGCTGGGGGGTGACAGTATGGATGTGCGGATTGTGCGTGACGCCGCTGCGCGTGTGCAGATCACGCCGCAACTGGTCAGTAATGTTCTTTATGACGCCTATGGGCAAAGGGCGGTCTCTGTCATCTACAACCCCCTCAATCAGTATCGTGTGATCATGGAAGTGTCGCCACGCTTCTGGCAATCGCCAGAGTCACTTATGCAGACGTGGGTGAGCACTTCTGGGGGAAGCGCCAGCGGTGCAGCCCAGTCTAATCTCATCCGGGTTCAGCAGGGACAGACAACAGGATCGACAAACAGTGCCAGCAGGCAGAGCATGTCAAACCAGATTGCCAATAGTCTGGCGGGGGGGGCTTCCGCGTCATCAGGATCAGCGGTTTCGACGGCCCATGAAACCATGGTTCCTCTCTCTGTCGTGACGACCCGCAAAATGAATAAGACTGCGCTTGCCGTTAATCACGCAGGTCAGGCAGTCGCTGCAACAATTTCTTTTAACCTTCCGCCAGGCGTATCTTTAAATCAGGCGATGAAGACAGTCGATCGTGTCGTTGCTCAGACCAGACTTCCAGCATCAATTCAGGGAGACTACGCAGGCAACGCAGCACAGTTACGCAATTCAGCCAACAATCAGCCGTTATTGATCGGGGGCGCTGTTCTGGGGATCTACATCATTCTGGGCATACTGTATGAAAGTTTCGTCCAGCCGATTACCGTAATCTCCACATTACCATCAGCGGGTGTGGGTGCGATGCTCGGCCTTTGGGTGTGTGGCGAAGAGTTTTCTCTCATGGCCATGATCGGACTGCTTCTGCTTGTGGGTATTGTTAAAAAAAATGCCATCATGCTGATCGATTTTGCCATTGCCGCAGAACGATCGGGCCTTAACGCTGAGGACGCTATTCGTCAGGCGTGTATTTTCCGTTTTCGGCCTATCATGATGACGACCTTCGCGGCCGCGTTCGGTGCCTTGCCGCTGGTTTTCGGTCACGGATATGGTGCCGAACTGCGTTTGCCACTTGGTATCACAATCCTTGGTGGTCTCGTCGTAAGTCAGGCTCTGACCCTTTATACGACGCCCGTTCTATACTTAGTGCTGGACAAGCTTCCTTTCGGCCGAGAGCACATTCCGTCAAACACGTATGGTATAAAGGAGAGCGCCTCATGATAGCGGATCATCAGGAGGGTGTTTCACGCATCCTGTTAATTGAGGATGACTGCGAGACGGCGGCTTATATCAAGTCGTCTCCCATGTTCACACATATTGACATTACGACGGTCGCTGATGGGAAACAGGGGTGTGCTCTTGCACTGGAGGAAACGTGGGATTGCATTATTCTCGACCGCAGACTTCCGGGAGTAGATGGTCTGACCATCCTGACAACCATGCGCGCGGCTAACATCCAGACCCCAGTCCTTTTTCTGACAACAATGGACGGAATTAACGACAGAGTTACAGGCTTGAAGAGTGGAGGAGACGATTATCTGGTCAAACCGTTTTCAATGGCAGAATTATCGGCAAGGCTTGAGGCCATCTTACGTCGCATCAATGCGCAACATCAGGAAACACGCCTGATTTTTGCCGATGTCGAAATCAATCTACTGAGCAGAGAGGTGCGTCGTGCCGGACTTAAACTCTACATTCAGGAGCAGGAATTGAAACTCCTTGAATATTTCATGCGGCATCCTCTCATGCTGGTAACGCGTGAAATGCTTCTGCAAGCCGTGTGGGACATTGATTTCCCGATCCGCACCAATTTAGTCGAAACTCACATAAGCCGATTGAGAGAACGCCTTGGGCGAGATGCTCCACCTCTGATCCATACGGTCAGAGGTCAGGGTTATGTGTTACGGCACTCCTGAAAGTATGGATATGCCCCAGATGACAACTCGGCGACTTCCAGTTTTTCGGAGTTCGTCCTTTCGTATTGTGGCATTATTTGCAGGCTGTTTTCTTGTCAGCGGGCTCATGGTAACGGCGCTATCTGGATATCGTAGTCAGGCATTGCTTTCTCGACAGATCACACAGGCTGTTGCGAATGAGCGCGACGAAGCTTTTTCAGAAGCACAAGGTCAGGACGTCAGTCACCTCTCTCCTGTCATCAAAGAACTTGTTCAGAATGAACCGGGCTTTTACTACCTTCTGCAGGATGCTCAGACACACGCCGTCACGAGCAATATGCTGCATTTGCGTCCGGTTGCTGGCTGGAGGTGGTTATCATGGACGCACCGCACATTGCCGCCAGACCGTCATCCTGTGATCGGATATGGTACGGTTTTACGTGATGGCGGATACTTCTTTGTTGGTATTGATGCTACGCCGCTTCAATCTCTTCGGCGAGGCCTTTGGTTGACACTGGCATGGAACAGTCTCATTTTCCTTTTGATTGGTCTTGGCGGTGGTTTCACTTTAAGTCGTCTTGTACTTGGAAAAATCGAGACTATCAGCATGACGGCGCGCGAGATTATGCGTGGTGATATTTCTCGCAGGCTTAGCCTTAATGCGACAGGAGACGAATTCGACCATCTTGCTGGCAGTCTGAACGCGATGCTTGACCGGAATGAGACGTTGATCGCCAGCGTGCGCCAGGTTTCGGATGATATCGCGCATGATATGCGACGCCCTCTGGCTCGGCTGGGGCAGCATTTGGATAAAGCGATGGAGACTTTACACCCAGAAATCAGGGATTCCGCCCTTATCCGGGCGAAAGCAGACCTCCATGATGCGCTTGAGATATTCTCTTCCCTTTTAAGGCTCGCACAGATTGAGGCCGGAGATCGTGTCCCGGACGCTGCGTTGTGTTCTGTTAAAAATCTATTTGATAAGATAAGATATTTTTATCAAGCCGTTGCAGAGGACTGTGGAAAAATTCTTGTTGTCAGCGCACCTGAACCTGACGTGATGATTGAGGGCAGTCGTGTTTTATTAATCCAAATGCTGTCCAACCTGATCGAAAATGCCATAAATCATTCTCCCCCAAGCACCAGAATTGTTTTGTCTGCAGAATTGGATAAAACCGCAATTGTATTTGCTGTGACGGATACAGGCCCTGGTATTCCGCTTGCTGAGCGAGAGCGTGTGTTTGAGAAAATGGTAAGGCTGGATTCAAGCCGAACAGTGCCCGGCACCGGACTGGGGTTAAGCATGGTGCGTGCAATTGTCCGCCTGCATGGGGGGAGCATTCGCCTTCAGGACAATAATCCGGGATTACGCTGCGAGATCACTCTGCCAAAGTCATAACTTCATCAGTCAGAATATTGTCGGGCACCGTATCGGATCCCCATCCGAACACCGATGAAAAACACTGGGTTTTATATCTTCTGTGACGTGTCGGCATCAAAGAACAGAGACAACTGCACAGTGCACCCTTCCTTCGATAAGGATCTGGATCTGCAATCCGGCTCGGT
>NZ_JAAABN010000046.1 GCF_011516765.1 Acetobacter sicerae
CCCGTAGCGTCTGGCGAGCACGGATGTCGGTTCCAACGAGCGGGCGATGTCAGCCCGCACGGCAGGTGTCGTGCGGGCCTGTGGGTGGATCTGAAGCATCATTCGCTCTCCCTGCAAACGGAAGAAAACCATGGAGCGTAACGCGGCATCGCCCACGCTACACCATCCCAATGACGTCTCACAACCTGACACCTAGCATGATTGCATCGACGCGATCAGTCTTGGCCAGTCTGCCGGCAGCCTCAGCGAACCGACGTGCCTGACGTGGATTGACTTTGACCATCGGCAGGCCAATCAACGCGAGACGTTCTTCCAGCATCCGGTGATAGGGGCCGGTTGCTTCGAACACCACCCGGGTTACGGTTTGGATATCGCCGATCCAACGCAGCAGAACTGTCTGTCCCTTACGCGTGTTGGTGACACGGACAGTTTCTCCGCTGGGATAACGGGCGGCATCGAGATGATCTTTGGAAACGTCGATTCCGATCGTGATCGACGCGGGGTGCAATTCGGGCTTGGACGTCACAAGAGGATGCGTCATCTTTTCCGTGTCCTATGCTTGTCATCCGGGATTTTCTCCCAGGTATCCGTTCAGGCCCGAGGAAAAGAAGAGGCGGTCATACTCATTCGCGGCCCATCATGGCCTGTCCTGACCCGACCCGCTCTCTCCAGCAGTCAGGAGGTGGCCACCTCCTGACTGCTGCCTTTATCGCACATACAGCGACCCGGATTTCATAAGACAAGTCCTGAGCTTAAACGATGACGCTTCCTTAATCTTTCGTCAGTCGAGCGATCTCGAAGGGCGTGATGAGGTCCGCCAGAGTGCAGTCGTTCAGAACCGCCATCATCGCCTGAGTCGCCTGATTCAGGACGCCCCGCAGGCGGCAGGCGGGCATCAGCTTGCAGAGATTTGCCGCCGCGCCGTTTTCCAGACAAGCGAGGAGAGCCATGTTCTCTTCGAAATAGCACACGACGTCGCCGATCACGATGTCCTCCGCCGCCCGTCCAAGGCGCAGGCCGCCGTTCCGGCCGCGCAGGGTTTCGGCGAAACCTCCCTGCCCCAGCTTGTGGACGACCTTGACCATATGCGCCTCGGAGATCCCGTATGCCTCGGAGATCTCGCGAATGGAGCAGAGCCGTTCGGTCCGGACGCCCAGATAGATCAGGGCGCGCAGGGCATAGTCGGTTTGCAACGTAAGTTTCATGGTCGGATAAAGATGCACCAGCTTGACATGTTTTCCAAGACGGCCGAAAAGGTGTGCGGAACGTGACCCTTAAAGGAGGACTCCATGTCCGCCCCTCTCGACGAAAAAACGCGCGCGATCGTTTCCGCCACCGTCCCCGCGCTGAAAGCGCATGGAACGGCCATTACGACGGAGATGTACAGGCGCCTGCTCTCCACACCGGCCATCCGCGATCTGTTCAACCTCTCCCATCAGCAGGACGGCGAGCAGCCCAGGGCGCTGGCTCTGGCCGTGCTGTGCTACGCGGAACATATCAACGATCTCGGCGCGCTCGGCGGCATGGTCGAGCGGATCGCCGAGAAGCATGTCGGCCTGAACATCCTACCCGAGCACTATCCGTATGTGGCCGAGGCACTGCTCGGCGCGATCGGGCATGTCCTTGGCGACGCCGCGACGCCGGAGATCGCGGAGGCTTGGGGAAAAGCCTACTGGTTCCTGGCGGACATCCTCATCGGCCGTGAGAAGCAGATTTACGGGGAACACGAGCGCGCGCCGGGCGGCTGGCGCGGCTGGCGCGCTTTCCGCGTTCGCTCGCGCCGCGACGAGACGCCCACGATCGCTTCCTTCGAGCTGGTTCCGGTCGACGGCGGCGCACTTTTCCGCCACAAGGCAGGGCAGTATCTCAGCTTCAAGCTGGACGTGTCGGGCCATGGCTCCCAGCGTCGGAATTACAGCATCTCCTCGGCGCCGGGCGCGGACCATTATCGTATCAGTGTGCGACAGCAGGATGGCGGTGTCGTCTCGACGTGGTTGCATGACACCGTTCAAGAGGGAGACGTGCTTCAGGTCGCCAATCCCGCCGGTGATTTCTTTCTCGACGGGCCCGACGACTCGCCTCTCGTCTTCCTGACGGCTGGCGTCGGCCTCACGCCCGTGATCTCGATGCTCGGCGAACTCGCCCAGACGTCCGCAAAGCGGAAAATTCACTATGTCCACGGCGCGGATACCGAGGCGTTGGCGGCTTTCCGCCCGGAAATCGAAGAGCTTGCCGGCAAGGGAATCCTGACGGCGGACTTCTTCTATGCGAAAGAGAACGCACCCGCCGCAGGTCACGGGGTTACCGCGCATGCAGGGCGCGTCACGGCCGCCTGGGTGAAGCAGAATCTCGATCGTTCTGCGACCTACTATATCTGCGGACCGGATTCCTTCATGAGGGACATGGTCGAGGCGCTGCGGGCCGAGACTCTGCCGGCGAAGCAGATCCGATACGAGTTCTTCGGGTCCGCCGCCGACCCCGCTCTCGTTCTCTCCGCCGCCTGACACTCTTTCCGGGCGCTCACCGTGCGGGGGATGGCGCTCCTCCGCACGACTATATCTGGAGCTTCGTGCGATGTCGGACTCATCTTCCATCGTCAGGCCGGTCGCGGATCCGGTCAGCACCGTCCTGAAATGGATTCTTCTCGCGACCGGCCTGCTGACCGCCGCACTTCTCATCTGGACGACGCAAGCGACCTACAAGGGCGCGCCTCCCCAGCCGGAGAAGTTCGTCTCGGCTGACGGTACCGTTCTCATGACGGGCGCGGATATCGTTTCGGGAAAGGGCGGCTTCCAGAAAGCCGACCTCATGGATTATGGCAGTCTGTATGGCATGGGCTCCTATTACGGCGAGGATTACACCGCCTCGATCATGAAGCGGCTGGCACTCGTCACGCGCGACAACATCGCGAACGCGGACGATCACGCGGCGTTCGCAAGTCTTCCGGAGCAGCGGCAGGACGCCATTACGGCGAGAATGCGTGGCGATCTTCACCATCTCGATCTGACCGGATCGACGGTGACGCTGCCTGACGAGCTCGCGGCGGCGATCGTGTCCGTCCGCGCGTCAACCGCTGACGGTCTGCTCCACCCGAACCGTAAGGCCGGCTGGACAGCGGCGCAGAGTCTCTCGCCCGCGCTCGCGGTAAAGACGGCCGATTTTCTGATCTATTCCGCCCTGACGACGGTCGCGTGGCGTCCCGACACGGATTATTCGTGGACGCAGAACTGGCCTTACGAACCGCTGGTGGGCAATGCGCCGACGGGCGAGACGTTCGTCTGGACATGGGCGAGCTTCGGCTTCGTCTTTCTGGCTTTCGGCGCCGTGCTGTTCATTTATGAATATTGGCTCGACGACGCGGACACGGCGGCTCGGGACGCCGAGCTTCTCGTCGTTCGTCCGCTGACGCCGAGCCAAAAGAAAGTCTGGAAGTATTTCCTTCTCGTCGCGGCGCTTCTGTTGGTGCAGATTCTCGTCGGCTCCATCATGGCGCATATGTATTATGATCGGACGAGTTTCTACGGACTCGACATCAATCGCTACATTCCCTTCAACGTCATGCGCGATCTCCATATTCAGGCACCGATCGTCTGGATCGGCCTGTCGTGGATTGGCGCGGCGCTGTTCCTCGCGCCCGTTATCGCCGGCGGGAAGGAGGCCAGAGGGCAGGCATGGCTCGTGGACGCGCTGTTCTGGACAACGGTCTTTGTCGTGGTCTGCGGCCTGGCGGGGAACTATCTCGGCGTCGCGGGCGTGATCGACGGGAGTTGGTTCTGGTTCGGGAACCAGGGACTGTCCTACATTCAGCTCGGCCGTTTCTGGCAGATCGGCTTCTTCGCGGGGCTGTCCCTGTGGAGCGTCCTCGTCATGCGCGCCCTGTGGCCGTCGGTTTCGCTCTGGACTCGCGCGGCGCGCGATTTCTGGTCCGGCCATATCCGGCTCGAACATCTCATCTGGGCGTCGACCGTCAATGTCGCCGCACTGTATGCCTGCGGGATGATCCCGCTGACGGGGATCGAGAACTCCTTCACGATTTCGGACTTCTGGCGCTGGTGGGTCGTCCATCTCTGGGTGGAGCAGTCCTTCGAGTTCTTCGCGGCGGCCATGACCGCCTGGACGCTGATGGCCACGGGCCTGATCTCTCGCCGTCTCGCCGAGCGCGGCATGTATTTCGAGGTCATCCTGATCTTCCTCGGCGGCGTGATCGGCACGGGACATCATCTCTATTGGGCGGGCGAGCCGAGCCTGTGGATTCCGTTCGGCACGATGTTCTCCTTCATCGAGGTGCTCCCGCTCGTCCTGCTCATCATGGAAGGGATCAGCCACTATCGGATGATCAAGGGACGCGAGGATTTCCGCTACCGGTTGGGGACCATTTACGTCATCGGAGCCGCCTTCTGGAACTTTGTTGGTGCTGGCGTTTATGGCGGCGGCCTGCTGAACGCGCCGTTGGTGAATTATTACGAGCACGGCACCTTCCTGACGCTCAATCATGCGCACTCGTCCCTTTTCGGCGCGTTCGGCGAACTGGCGATCGGCCTGATCTATTTCTGCCTGCGTTACATTCACGCGGAAGAGGATCGTTTCTCTGAACGAGCAGGCCTGTGGGCGTTCTGGCTCTATAATGCGGGGCTGGTTATGTGGACGCTACTGAACTTCTTCCCGATTGGCTGGCCCCAACTTCTTGCGGTTTATGAACATGGTTATGCTTACGCTCGCAGCACCGCATTCTACGACAACACCCTCTTCTGGCAGTGGATGCGCTTGCCCGGTGATGTCGTCTTTGCTGCGGGTGCGCTGATTATGGCGTGGGATTTTCTCGTCAAGCTTGCGCCGGTTTATCCGGGCTGGATGCGGCGGCTCATCCCCGGCGCAAAGGCGTCCCCCGCGAGCGCCGCGAAGGAGAGCGTGTCATGACGGCGAAGCATGCCGCCGCAGATGTGAAGCTCAAGCGCGTGTATGATGCTCCCGCGCCCGACGATGGTCTTCGCGTGCTGGTGGACCGGCTCTGGCCGCGGGGGCTGCACAAGAGCGATGTGAAGATGGATCTGTGGCTGAAGGATGTGGCTCCAAGCCCGGATTTGCGCCACTGGTTCGGTCATGACCCGGCACATTGGGACGAGTTCCGGCTACGATACCGCCAGGAACTTTCAAACGGAAATGCCGAGATCGCCCGTCTCGCGGAGTTGGCGCGCAAAGGCAGGGTCACGCTTCTTTATGCGGCGCATGATCCTCTCCACAACCATGCGCTCGTTCTTCGGGATTTTCTGGGTGACGCCGCGACGGTTGCCTCCCTGAGCCATGGACGGGAGAACCGGTCATGACGCAATACGTCGATTTCGCGGACCGTCTCGCGCGGGCGTTACTCGAAACACATGCCGATGCGATTCTCGCCGCCGACCCGTCGGGGATCATCCGGTTCTGGAACCCGGGCGCGGCAAGGATCTTTGGATTCACGGAAGATCAGGCTCTCGGTCGGTCGCTCGATCTCATCATTCCCGAAAAACTGCGGGCGCGACACTGGAAGGGGTGGAATCGCGTGATCCAGACCGGCAAAAGCCGCTATGCGGCGGATCAGGTGCTTGCCGTCCCCGCGATGACGTCCAACGGCCGCCGCATATCGGTCGAGTTCACCATCATGATGCTGCATGGCCAGGATGGCGGGGTCGAAGGCATCGGCGCGATCCTGCGCGACGTCACGGTCCGTTTCAACGAGCTTCGTGAGTTACGCGCGAAAATCGCCGGCGCGCCGCCTGCCTGACCGAGCGACGCGGGAAAGCCTTCGTCCGCGTCCGGATGACAGAAAGTGAGACATGATCCCTTATCGGACCACCGCCGAATTCAATGAGCGGACCATACCGTCGGCCCTCCTGCGGCAACACGCAACGAAAGCTGGGACATGGGGTGTCATCCGGATCATGGAAGGCGCTCTCGACCTCGTTTTTTTCGATCCTCCACGTGAAATCCGGCTGACGCCCGCGTGTCCAGGAAGGATCGCGCCGAACGCGACGCATTGCGTCCGCGTTTCCGGACCGGTCCGCATGAAGATCGAATTCTACGACCGCGATCCTGCCGCTGAAACTTTCTGATGAATCATGTTTTCACACTGCCCGGCTCAGCGCCGCGCCTTTGTGAAAGGCGACATGACCCGTTTTCAGGCTCACGATCTCGTATTGCGGCTCATCGGGTGTCGCGTGGTGCCGGTAGCCGTTTACGAGGAAGGGCGCGTCATGGATGGCGGCGATCCGTCCGCTCACATGACCGGCTTCCGAGTTCCAGGAGACGATATCTCCGATTTCGAATTCATATGACGACATGAAGGACAGCATCCCTGTGACGAGGAAGGAGAAAGAACCGCTTCTATTCTACTCGGTGGGTCATTCGACGCATACCCTGGAAGAGTTCGTCGGGCTCCTTCGCCACTACCGCGTGACTCTCGTGGCTGACGTCCGGGCGTTTCCCTATTCGCGGCGCAATCGGGAATATGACGGTGACCGGCTTGCGGCGGAACTGGCAGGGAACACTATCGGATACGCGCACATTCCGCAGCTTGGCGGTCGCCGCCCGCGCTCGAAGGTCGTCCGGCCGGAATTCAATGGGTTCTGGCGGGTACAAAGTTTTCATAACTATGCCGATTACGCGCTAGCTGTCAGGTTGTGAGACGTCATTGGGATGGTGTAGCGTGGGCGATGCCGCGTTACGCTCCATGGTTTTCTTCCGTTTGCAAGGAGAGCGAATGATGCTTCAGATCCAC
>NZ_JAAABN010000047.1 GCF_011516765.1 Acetobacter sicerae
CCTTCAGGTTATGAGCCTGACGAGCTACCGGGCTGCTCCACCCCGCGGTGGTTTATGTGATGTGTTGATTGATGTGGATTGGAAGACCTGGCGGCGACCGACTTTCCCACGGCTTAAGCCGCAGTATCATAGGCGCTGGGGGTTTTCACGGCCGAGTTCGGGATGGGATCGGGTGGATCTCTCCCCGCCATAGCCACCAGGTCATCCAACCCACATCTGAGTGGGTCAGTGATTAACGGTTGGTGTTTGTTTTTGAAATGTGCGGCATGGATGATTTCTGTGCATGGGGTGCTTCTCAGGGAGAAGCTTGCAAGTGAGTTCTCGTGGGCGATTAGGACCAGTTAGCTGCACGCATTACTGCGCTTCCACACCTGGCCTATTGACGTGATGGTCTATCACGGCCCTTGGGGAGACCTAGTTTTGAGGTGGGTTTCCCGCTTAGATGCTTTCAGCGGTTATCCCGTCCATACTTAGCTACCCGGCTGTGCCGCTGGCGCGACAACCGGTGCACCAGAGGTATGTTCATCCCGGTCCTCTCGTACTAGGGACAAATCCTCTCAAGTCTCCAACATCCACGGCAGATAGGGACCGAACTGTCTCACGACGTTCTAAACCCAGCTCACGTACCACTTTAATCGGCGAACAGCCGAACCCTTGGGACCTGCTCCAGCCCCAGGATGTGATGAGCCGACATCGAGGTGCCAAACCTCCCCGTCGATGTGGACTCTTGGGGGAGATCAGCCTGTTATCCCTAGAGTACCTTTTATCCGTTGAGCGATGGCCCTTCCACGCGGGACCACCGGATCACTATGGCCGACTTTCGTCTCTGATCGAGCTGTCACTCTCACAGTCAGGCGGGCTTATGCCATTGCACTCGACAGCCGGTTTCCGACCGGCCTGAGCCCACCATCGCGCGCCTCCGTTACACTTTAGGAGGCGACCGCCCCAGTCAAACTGCCCACCATGCAGGGTCCCGGACCAGGCTTACTGGTCGCGGTTAGACATCAGAAAAATTCAGGGTGGTATTTCAAGGATGGCTCCACAGGAACTGGCGCCCCTGCTTCAAAGCCTCCCACCTATCCTACACAGAATGTCTCTGATGCCACTGCAAAGCTGCAGTAAAGGTTCATAGGGTCTTTCCGTCTGACCGCGGATACCCCGCATCTTCACGGGGAATTCAATTTCGCTGAGCCGATGCTGGAGACAGCGGGGAAGTCGTTACGCCATTCGTGCAGGTCGGAACTTACCCGACAAGGAATTTCGCTACCTTAGGACCGTTATAGTTACGGCCGCCGTTTACCGGGGCTTCAATTCAGTGCTCTCACACCTCCTCTTAACCTTCCGGCACCGGGCAGGCGTCAGACCCTATACGTCGTCTCTCGACTTCGCAGAGTCCTGTGTTTTTAATAAACAGTCGCTACCCCCTGGTCTGTGCCACCCGCAAATGGTTGCCCACTCACGGGTCTCGCTTATCCCGAAGTTACGCGAGTAATTTGCCTAGTTCCTTCAGCATCGTTCTCTCAAGCGCCTTGGTATGCTCTACCAGTCCACCTGTGTCGGTTTAGGGTACGGTCTATACGCCAGAGCTATTTCCTGGAATGCTCAAAAAGCCAGTCCAATCCGATAAGGACTGACAACATCTCGCATTCGTCACTTCTGGCAGGTTCAGGAATATTAACCTGATTTCCATCGACTACGGCTTTCGCCCTCGCCTTAGGGGCCGACTAACCCTGCGTGGATTAACCTTGCGCAGGAAACCTTGGACTTACGGCGACAGTGTTTCTCGCACTGTTTGTCGCTACTCATGTCAGCATTCGCACTTCCGATATCTCCAGAGAGGGTCACCCCGTCTCCTTCACAGACCTACGGAACGCTCCGCTACCGCGCATACATAGTATGCACCCACAGCTTCGGCACGTGGCTTGAGCCCCGTTACATTTTCGGCGCAGGGTTTCTAATAGACCAGTGAGCTATTACGCTTTCTTTAAAGGATGGCTGCTTCTAAGCCAACCTCCTGGTTGTTTTGGAATCCCCACATCCTTTCCCACTTAGCCACGATTTAGGGGCCTTAGCTGGTGGTCTGGGCTGTTTCCCTCTCGACAATGGACCTTAGCACCCACTGTCTGTCTGCCAGGCTAAACTTCCGGGTATTCGGAGTTTGGTTAGGTTTGGTAAGGCTTTGGGCCCCCCTAGCCCATCCAGTGCTCTACCCCCCGGGGTCAACACCTGACGATCTACCTCAATAGATTTCGCGGAGAACCAGCTATCTCCGAGTTTGATTGGCCTTTCACCCCTAACCACAGCTCATCCCCGACTTTTTCAACAGGCGTGGGTTCGGTCCTCCAGTGCGTGTTACCGCACCTTCAACCTGGCCATGGCTAGATCACTCGGTTTCGGGTCTTCTGCCAGCAACTCGTCGCCCTATTCAGACTCGCTTTCGCTACGCCTACACCTACCGGCTTAAGCTTGCTGCAAACAGAAACTCGCTGACCCATTATACAAAAGGTACGCCGTCACCCCATAAGAGGCTCCGACTGCTTGTAGGCGTCCGGTTTCAGGTCTATTTCACTCCCCTCGTCGGGGTGCTTTTCACCTTTCCCTCACGGTACTTGTTCACTATCGGTCACTAGAGAGTATTTAGGCTTGGAGGGTGGTCCCCCCATGTTCAGACAGGGTTTCACGTGCCCCGCCCTACTCAAGGACCATAAGAAGCATTACGCATAAGGGGCTATCACCCACTATGGCTGCACTTTCCAGAGCATTCTGCTTATCTTCTCATGGCCACTGGCCTGTTCCGCGTTCGCTCGCCACTACTAGCGGAATCTCAATTGATGTCTTTTCCTCCAGGTACTGAGATGTTTCAGTTCCCCGGGTTTGCCTCCAGCACCTATGTATTCAGTGCGGGATCCTCTTGCGAGGGGGTTGCCCCATTCGGATATCCACGGATCAAAGCCTACTCGCGGCTCCCCGTGGCTTTTCGCAGCGTGCCACGTCCTTCATCGCCTTCTAGTGCCAAGGCATCCACCGAACGCCCTTCTCGCACTCACTTGCTCCCATGCACAGAAACCATCCATACCAAGGCAGAACCCCGATATCTCAGGAAACATGCACGACAGCTCATTCAAGCGCGTCACATTTCAAAATCGCATATGAACGCTTCCGCCAAAATCCCTTAACACAAACTGATCGCTCAGCTCATGGGTCAGACCAACCCAGGATTCCGGCACGCCCACATACGCACCAACCGATTCACACTGACAAAGAACACATCACCAGACACTTTCTCAAACCCGCTGCACCGCAGTCAGATAAAAGAAGGTCCGATCTCTCCAAACCTCTCTCGATGAGATCCATAAAACAAAGCAACTTTGGCAGGCGCCGAAGCACCACAATCCTTAATTACTCGTTCCACCAAACATGGTGGAGGCAGACGGGTTCGAACCGACGACCCCCTGCTTGCAAAGCAGGTGCTCTCCCAGCTGAGCTATGCCCCCAAACCTGGTGGGCCAGGGAGGACTTGAACCTCCGACCCCACGCTTATCAAGCGTGTGCTCTAACCAACTGAGCTACTAGCCCAAACCCAGTCCAATCTGCGAGTTGAAAACTCACAGTCAGATCTCATCGTAGAAAGGGATATGTTGACGGCGCTTCCGCTCCAAAGGAGCAGCTCAGTCAGACCTGAGCGCCTTTGCCGATCCTGCAGCAAAGGACTTTTTATCCGGAATTCTTCAAACCAGATCAGTTGCCCGACCCGATATCGAAAAATATCCTTGAAAGGAGGTGATCCAGCCGCAGGTTCCCCTACGGCTACCTTGTTACGACTTCACCCCAGTCGCTGACCCGACCGTGGTCGGCTGCGTCCTTGCGGTTCGCTCACCGGCTTAAGGTCAAACCAACTCCCATGGTGTGACGGGCGGTGTGTACAAGGCCCGGGAACGTATTCACCGCGGCATGCTGATCCGCGATTACTAGCGATTCCACCTTCATGCACTCGAGTTGCAGAGTGCAATCCGAACTGAGACGGTTTTTAGAGATCGGCATGATGTCACCATCTAGCTTCCCACTGTCACCGCCATTGTAGCACGTGTGTAGCCCAGGACATAAGGGCCATGAGGACTTGACGTCATCCCCACCTTCCTCCGGCTTGTCACCGGCAGTCTCTTTAGAGTGCCCACCCAAACATGCTGGCAACTAAAGATAAGGGTTGCGCTCGTTGCGGGACTTAACCCAACATCTCACGACACGAGCTGACGACAGCCATGCAGCACCTGTGCAAGAGGTCCCTTGCGGGAAATATCCATCTCTGAATACAGCCTCTCCATACAAGCCCTGGTAAGGTTCTGCGCGTTGCTTCGAATTAAACCACATGCTCCACCGCTTGTGCGGGCCCCCGTCAATTCCTTTGAGTTTCAACCTTGCGGCCGTACTCCCCAGGCGGTGTGCTTATCGCGTTAGCTACGACACTGAGTAACTAAGTTACCCAACATCCAGCACACATCGTTTACAGCGTGGACTACCAGGGTATCTAATCCTGTTTGCTCCCCACGCTTTCGCGCCTCAGCGTCAGTAATGAGCCAGGTTGCCGCCTTCGCCACCGGTGTTCTTCCCAATATCTACGAATTTCACCTCTACACTGAGAATTCCACAACCCTCTCTCACACTCTAGTCTGCACGTATCAAATGCAGCTCCCAGGTTAAGCCCGGGGATTTCACATCTGACTGTACAAACCGCCTACACGCCCTTTACGCCCAGTCATTCCGAGCAACGCTAGCCCCCTTCGTATTACCGCGGCTGCTGGCACGAAGTTAGCCGGGGCTTCTTCTGCGGGTACCGTCATCATCGTCCCCGCCGAAAGTGCTTTACAATCCGAAAACCTTCTTCACACACGCGGCATTGCTGGATCAGGGTTTCCCCCATTGTCCAATATTCCCCACTGCTGCCTCCCGTAGGAGTCTGGGCCGTGTCTCAGTCCCAGTGTGGCTGATCATCCTCTCAGACCAGCTATTGATCATCGCCTTGGTAGGCCTTTACCCCACCAACAAGCTAATCAAACGCAGGCTCCTCCACAGGCGACTTGCGCCTTTGACCCTCAGGTATCATGCGGTATTAGCTCCAGTTTCCCGGAGTTATCCCCCACCCATGGATAGATTCCTACGCGTTACTCACCCGTCCGCCACTAAGGCCGAAGCCTTCGTGCGACTTGCATGTGTTAAGCATGCCGCCAGCGTTCGCTCTGAGCCAGGATCAAACTCTCAGGTTCATCACACTCAGACCTAAGCCCAAGCACAACAAACAAAGTCAATCCAGACTTATATTCTTGTCATTGACAGGAACATGTATCGAAACATCTGTTAAAAACGCGTCTGTCTTTCGAAAGATACGCCAAACAACGTTCAATAGTCTGACTTAACCAGTAAGCCCAACCAAACCCTCAGATCCCATCCGGAGATGAAACCCGAGAGAAACGCCGTCAGCATATCCCTCTCTACTCATATTCAATTTTCAAAGACCAATCCCGCACCAGCGGGCCGAATGTTTTACCTCAGTCAGTCCGGAAGTTCAACCCCCGGTCCGCTTCGGTGAGCGGCTTATAAGCCCCACAAACAAATACCGTCAACACACTTTCACAAAAAATCTCACAGAAAATCCAAAAACCAACCAAAAACCCCAGAAAACCAAGGAAAATTAAA
>NZ_JAAABN010000048.1 GCF_011516765.1 Acetobacter sicerae
AGACGTTCCTCGGCATCGATCAGGAAAGCGACGAGCGTGGCGTAACGGCGTGATGGCGTGTAGCGCTCGATCATCGAGGCCGGAGATATCCGGCCTTCCCGGACGTATTGGGGTCGGTACACAGAACGGACCCAGATATACGCTAAGGTTTTGCCGTGCCTTCGACGGCGCGCATCTGGCGAAGCGGTCTGAGCGCGGTGGATGGCGCATCGGGATCGGTCCAGAGGTAATCGCCGGTGAGATTGATATGCTGCCAACCGAGCGGTGATAGGTGTTGCAGCAGGTCCGGCGGGACCGGCCGGCCGAGGTTGGCGAGATGCATCCGGGCGGCTTGCAGGTAGGTCGTGTTCCACAGGACGATGGCACCGGCGACGAGGTTCAGCGCGCTCGCCCGATGGCTTTGGGCTTGCAGCGCATGATCGCGGATACGGCCGATGCGATGGAAGAAGATGGCGCGTTTCAGGGCATTTTCCGCTTCTCCCTTGTTGAGTTCGCGGGTGGCGCGGCGACGCTGTTCGGGCTGCTCGATCCAGTCGAGCGTGAACAGGGTACGCTCGACGCGACCGATCTCGCGCAACGCCAGTGCCAGGCCGTTGGCGCGTGGATAGGAGCCGAGCCGTTCCAGCATGATCGAGGCGCTGACGACGCCTGTGCGGATCGAGGTTCCCAGTCGCAGCACGTCGTCCCAGTGTGCCTCGATCAGACCTTCGTCGATGCGGCCCGCGACCAGCGGCGCAATATCGGGGCCGGGTTCGATGCCGTTAAACAGGTGCAAACGGCGTGCGGCGATATTCGGGATACGCGGCGCGAACCGGAACCCAAGCAGATGACATAGCGCGAACACATGGTCGGAGACGCCCCCGCCATCGACGTGATGCTCTTCGATGTGCAGATCGGCGCCGTGGTGGAGCAGCCCGTCGAGCACCTGTGCCGCCTCGCTCGCCGAAGCGGAGATAACTGTGGAATGGAACGGCGCGTAGCGATCCGAGACGTGGCTGTAAAAGGAGACAGCCGGCTCTGTCCCCTTGTGCGGATTGACTGCGCCGGTTGCCTGGGCGCGGCGGTCGAGCGGAAAGTTCTGACCGTCTGAGCTGGACGAGGTGCCGGACCCGAACAGCGCGGCCAGCGGCGCGGTGTGTTGGGCGTCGACAAGCCGGGCGAGCGCGCGACCGTAGGTTTCCTCGCGCAGATGCCACGAGGCGAGCCAACCGAGTTGGCGCTGGGTCACGAGATTGCAGGCTTCCGCCATGCGCGTATGGCCCAGATTGGTGGCATCGGCGAGCACCGCCGTGAGGATCGCACGTGGTTCATCCGCGGCACGGCCACTTTGCAGATGCGTGAAGCACTGGCTGAACCCGGTCCATCGATCGACTTCGGCAAGAAGGTCGGTGATGCGGATCGCGGGCAGATGCGCATAGAGCGGCGCAAGGGCGGTATCGGATTCCTCGGGAGTAATCGCCTTCAAGGGCGAAATCCGCAGCCTGCCCAAGCTGAGCTGCACGTCTTCCAGCGCGTCCGTCTCCGCCTTTCGCTCGACCTCGGCCAATCGACGGGCGAGGCGGGCGCGTCGTTCGGCCAGCCAGATATCGGCCGTATCCGGTGCCGGTATCGGCAAGGGGCCGGCCGCGCGCATGTTGGCGAATACGGGGGCAGGAATGAGTTGCTGCTCGACAGCACGATAGCGTCGGCTTCCCTCGACCCACATGTCGCCGGCGCGAAGCCGGTCGCGAAGCTCGACCAGCACGCACAATTCATAGATCCTGCGATCGGGAATGCCGGTGCCGATCGCCCGACGCCAAGCTTGCCGGATGAAGCCGACTGGCGTGCCTGCAGGCAATTTGCGCAGATGACCAAAATGAAGGTCGCGCATGATCGCGACCGCTCGCGCGAGCGCATGGCAGGCTGGCACCGCCCCGAATGTGAACGAGGCGATGAACGAGGGACCGACCTGTCGGAGGACGGGGTAATTGGTCGCGGCGACCGCGACGGGATCGACCGAATCGGGGCGGATCAGCTTGCGGGCTTCATCGACCTCGCGGCCGAGATCATTCCATCCGATCGCTGCCTCGACCGCAGCGCCGATATCGCCACCTGATATCTTGGCGGCGAGCAAGGCAGCGCCGAGTTGGGCAAGCAGCCGGATTTTGCCGTTGATGGTGCGCCGGTTGCGCTTGAGTGTCGTGTCCGCGCTGTTCTGTTCGCGCCGGAACATCTGCCCAAGCAGGCGATCGAACATCAGCACCGCATCGTCGGTGAGGGTAACGATGGTTTCGAGGATGGTCGCCACCAATGTGGCGCGACGCCGCGTCGCTTGCAGCGTCCGAACATGTTGCGCGGTCAGCCGCACGCCTTCCTGGCACAGGCGTCGGAGGCGCTCGGGATGGACGCCTACGGCGATATCCGGATCGATCCCGATGGCCCGAAGCAGTGTCAGTCGCTCGATGATGGCGGCGAATGTCTTTCGGCCGGGCTTGCCGGGTGACTGCCGCACCCAGGCCAGATCGCTCAAGTTCGTGCCTGTGTGGGGCAGGAGAAGCGCATCGAGCAGCCGGCGCTGTCGAGCATCGAGTCCTCGGGTCAGATGCTCGGCGACATGGCGTTCGGCATCGAGCAACGCCTGTGCGACCATCCGCTCGACCGAACTGATGCCCGGCACAATGATGCGCCGTCGCCGGCACTCATCCAGCATCACGCGCGCCAGCCTAGCCCCGCTGGTCGTCGTCAGCGCGATCGGCAGGAGCCATTCCTGCAACGTCGTTCGCAGCGGCCGACTGAGCGGCATGAAGCCGAATGCATCGCGCAGTGCATCGAGCTGTTCGTACCGGGTCGGGCCGCGCGTCGCGTAGTCGGCCAGCACCTCGGGTCCGACCTGCAATTGCTCTGCGACGAACGCGAGCGGCGTATCAGGGATCAGTTCACCGGGTCGCAGGAAACGGCCAGGATAGCGCAGCGCGCAAAGCTGGATCGCGAAACCCAGCCGGTTATGCGGTCGCCTCCGGCGGACGATGATGGCCAAGTCGTCCCGGCTCAATGTCCAGTGCTGGACGAGCAGGGTTTCGTCGTCGGGAAGCGCGAGCAACGCCGCGCGTTGCTCGTCCGACAGGACGGCGCGACGCGGCATCGGCTTAGACCTTGGCCGGTGCGGTCCAGCCGATCCGGGCAAGCGTGCCGAGAAGGGTCGAACGCGGCACCTTGAAGGTCCGGCAGACGGACGCCTTGCTGGCCCCGCCATCCAGCGCGGCGGTGATCCGCTCGAGCGTTTCGGCGTCGATCATCGGCGGGCGGCCACCTTGGCGTCCCCGGCGTTTGGCAGCAGCCAGTCCCGCCATCACCCGTTCGCGCGTGAGCGCACGCTCATATTGTGCCAATGCACCGAACAGCGAGAACAGCAATTCGCCGTGCGGCGTGGTCGTATCCATCTGCTCGGTCAGCGACCGGAACGCGATGCCGCGCGCCTTCAGATCGGTGACGATCGTCAGCAGGTGCGGCAGCGAGCGTCCGAGCCGGTCGAGCTTCCACACGATCAGTGTGTCGCCCGCGTTCAGATAGTCGAGGCAGGCTTTCAGGCCTGGTCGGTCGTCGCGCGCGCCGGATGCCTTGTCGGTATGGAGATGCCGATGATCGACCCCGGTTGCGACGAGCGCGTCCCGCTGGAGATCGACCGTTTGGCGGTCATCGGTCGTTGACACCCGCATATATCCGACCAGCATGTACGACAAACCCTCGAAAGCATGTTTTCGAACACCCTATCAAAGCGACAGGGTTTGTCGATCGTTATGGGCTGAGGCGGGTATGGTTCGGCAAAAGCGCAGGTCCGGAGCGTCGCCTATCACCTGTTTGCCGTCACGCGTCTGCTGTCCGTATGGACGCAAGTAGAAGGCACGCTGATGCCGCAAGAAGCACCAGGTCCTTCAACAGGAACTGTCCGGTTCCGGCCGAAATCGCCGGGAACCCGCCAGCGGTCGGCTCGGCGACGCCAGGCGTGCTCAGGAAAAACGTCAGTGTCACGGCATAAGTCAGGCATGACATCGCCGCGCCGAGAGCGGAGGCCGTCTTGTTGAAAGCACCGATAATCAGCGCAGCGGCCGTCGCGAGCTCGACGGTGCCTATAAAATAGCTTCCACCCTGCACCCCAAAAACGGCCGGAATCCAGCTCATGATCGGACTGTTCTTCATCAATGGCGCGATGCCCATCGCTTCATAGCTCGTGAATTTCATGCAACCGAACCAGAGAAAGATGACCACCAGCGCCCAGCGCAGCAACGCGAGAGACCCGCGAGAGCCGGTCGTCTTTTCAGCTATGTGTAATGTCGAAAACATGGTGCCTCGCTTTCATCATGGCGCATGACCTGCCTTCATGCACAGGCGTGATATATGCGCTGCGCATACACTATGCGCCGTCAATGAATGAGGCAACCCTTTGAACGTACTCTCGGACCGGCTCGTCAATCTGTTCGGCGCCCTCGCAGTGGGCATCACCGATCGAATTAAGAAGGCGGCATTCGACCCGACGATACCCGGCGGTGGCGAAACCACCGCGGCGATCGTCGTCATCGGTCACGCGACCGGTCTTTCGATCGACGAATTAGGACGGGTGCTAGGCTTGTCCCACGCGGGGACGGTGCGGCTTGTCGATCGATTGGTTGCAGCCGGGTTCGCCGTTCGATCCAAAGCGCTACGGGACCGTCGTGCAGTAGCGCTGATGCTCACTGAGGCAGGCGAGACTCGCCTATCTGCGATCCTGCAACGAAGAAACGAGACTTTATCCGAAATCCTTAGCCATGTCTCGAATGCTGACCGCCTCGTGCTGGAACGTATTGCCGAGACAATACTTGCGCAGATGTCTGACGACGCTGTCTCGGCGCTGACGATATGCCGGCTCTGCGACGAGAGGCGATGCTACAACTGTCCGATGGATGCCTTTGGAATGCTGGAGTCGTCGACGCATAGAGTCGACCCATAAGTGCGCGCAGAGACGCTTAGCGTATATCTGTGCCCGTTCTATGTCCTGACCCCGTATTGGTGAAAGCGGTCGATGTGAATGCGCTTGGCGACGACGGGATCAATCCCGATCTGTCGAACCTGTCTCAACAATTCCAGAATGCGCTTGATGTGATCCGGCTTGA
>NZ_JAAABN010000049.1 GCF_011516765.1 Acetobacter sicerae
GGACTGTGAATCACGGAACGCCGTTCAATTCAATGAATTAACAGGTCCTGAGCCTAGTGGAAACATACCGCGCAACACGCCTGGCAAGACCAACAAGGGCACAGGCATGGCGCTCACTCAGGCCCAGAGCTTCCTGAATGCGTAGGGACCGCCTGGCGCTTCGCAACAGGCGTCACCACTTTTTTTCAACGAATCTCCTTCAGCGCCGCATTATCCAGCATCGCATCCACCAGAAGACGTTTCAGCCGCCTGGCTTCGGAAACTTCAAGACCTCCATAGTGGGTCTTCCATTTGTAGAACGTCGCATCACTGCTCCCGTGTGTGCGGCAAAGATCAGGGACCTTCAGACCAGTTTCCTGTTCCTTCAAAATCCCTATGATCTGTTCTTCCGTAAAACGACTGCGCTTCATTCGTCCGTATCCTTCTCGATCGGACTCTACTTTTAAATGGTTACATTTCGGGGGGGCACGTCAGAGCCAAACCATTAGACATGACCGGTCGGAGATTATCTGAAGCCCTGTAGAGAAAGAAATAAGTTCTGGAAAACGTGCTATAAAAGCAGAGAGGTAACAACATACTCATTCTCATTGCCGAGAAGGAACACAATGCACCCGGGATCACCATAGGCAGAGACGGCTTAACATCAACCGGGTGCAGCTTATTCAAACTCAAAGTCTACCCGAAAAAGCGGGGTCATATCTTCTATTTACCGAAACTTTATCATTCAATGATCACGATACCCCACTAAATTGGAGCGCAATTCCTTGGAGAGAAGTTATATTTGAAAATGTAACATTATGGCCATCAGCAAGACCAACCGTAAGTCCACTTGAATAAAACGCATAGGACTGAACGTCTCGAATGGTTGCTGTATCATTTACTTGATTAAAACCTGTAATTGTGGAACTTCCCAATCCAGACTCTAATAACAGGTTGCCGCTAGATGCTTTCGTCATATCTAACGTAAAACCACCAGAGTTGGCTGCGGTTAAATTAAGTTCCCCTACTCCCGCCAGAAGAGTGGCAGTACTCTCGCTAACCAATGAAATAACGGTCATGCCTGCTCCAGCAGTCAGGTCAAGAGAGGCTGTTTGTCCTATCTGGCCGAGGTAAGTCTCTGTCCCTACCGAAGATGCCTCACTGAGATCAGCAGTGATTGCTCCTGATCCTGCTTTAATGATATCGCCAGAGGCTCCAGTATCAGCTATAAAGGAAAGAGTACCTGATCCACCAATGATGGTGTTGTCGCCTTGTGACAGGATATTCACTGCCGCGGCCTGGTTGAGAGTAAGGGACGCATCGCTTCCGGTGAAATCAAGATTAGCTTGCTCATTCGAGGTGATTGAAACGGAAGCTGTGTCCAAATCTTGAATGATATTAGTTACGTCATTCCCTCCTTCCAGTAGAACGTCCGTATGGGTGGAGGCTAAAGGACCAGCATCCGCAATCAAGGATAGTGTGTTGTATACCGACGTCTCTTCGCTACCCATGTAAATTTCGGTTGTTCCAGCAGTGTGAATAATGGTAGAAGACCCTGCCTCAACAGTATTATACGCATTATTGGATGAGTATACAGTAAGTGTTCCGTCATTATTATCTTGGTTATTGATGAGTTTTGTATTGGCACCCCCTGTATAAACTGTAGTGGTGCCTTTGTTTCCGTACAGTGTAAGGTTGGCAACAGCATGACGGTTATCTACTACTTCAGAAATACCTGCTACAGCTTCATTTGATACGGTAGAGTATTCAGTTCCAAAACGAACCCCATAATTTACTAAATCGAGATATTGCGCTTGCGATGTTCCATCTGCGCCAAGCCCAAAACTTATATCGGATTCATGGCCAATAAGAGTACGAAGATAAACAGCTGTTTCCGCAAGTGTCATCCCATCCAACGAAGTGACCCCAGAAAATGTTAGCGCGTAACCATCGGTCAGGCTGACGACGAGATCATTGTTTTCCACATGATACCCAGAGACATTGGCAACTGTTGCTGTATCCTTACTGCTGTCAAAACCCGTAATTATTGAGTTGCCCAAGCCACTTTCAAATGTAAGAGTGGCAGCGGATGCCTTTGAAAGATCAAGACTAAAACCACCTGAATTTCCAGCAACGAGATTGAAAGTTCCTGTTCCAGCAATGAGTTTTGCAGAGCTCTCTCGGACTAAGGTTACATCCGTAGTATCTGCACCCCCTGTCAATATTAGGCTGCCGTACCCTACTGTTTTTTGCCCGATATAGGTTTCAGTTCCGTTTGAAGCAGCATTGCTAAAATCTACGGTCATGATCCCAGCACCGCCCCGGACTATATCTCCACTTCCACCATTTGCTGTAAATGAAAGCGAACTGCTTCCTTTATTGTATTGAACTACTGTATTTCCTTCCGATACAACTGTTGCAGTTCCTGTTTGCTGCAAGAAAATTGATGTGTCAGCACCTGTAAATTGAACAGCAGCATCCCCATATGCCTCGATCGTTGCGTAAGTCTCGCTGGTATTATTTATAATGTTTGTAACATTCCCTCGACCGACAAGGGTAACATAAGTTTGTGCAGTAACCTCATCTGCTGTACCTACAGATTGAATAGTAAGTGTATTGATAAGAGAATCAATCTGACGTCCCATGGTCACAGCTGTTTCTCCTGCTGCTTCCAGCAAGGTTGTGTGACCAGCCTCAATGGTATTGTGAGCCATATCTGCAGAAATAACGGTTAACACGCCGTTGTTTCCACGTGATCCATTCTGGATGTTGGTAACAGCGTTACCTGTATAAACAGTGGTATCTCCCTGATTGCCCAGAACAGTCAGATTTTCGTTGGCTTGCCTATTATCAATGATTTCTGGTGTGCCTTTTTCCGCACTATTTGATACAGAAATAAGATAAGTTGGGTCATTTTCATCATTTTTAATTAGAATAAGATTCTCTGCAGATCCGGTTGATGTTGATGCCAGGCTGCGTGTCATTATATTTTGGCCGAGTACAAGATTCATGTCACCAGAAACTACAATATTAGTTTTAGGTATGTCTGGACTTGTCACTTCAAGAATGGAAGATGTGACGGATGCAATATTGTTCAATCCAACCGCTACTGCGGCAATATCGTAAGATCCGTATCCTACGGACGTGAGTGTGACGTTCCAGTTTCCATCTTCATCTGCTGTGCCGGTACCCAGTGCTTTTCCAAGCACTCCATCATTGTCGACGTAAATCGTAATCTGAGCATATGGAACGGTCGTGCCGGAGATAATCGTCCCAACATTGACTGTATTACTCAGTACGCCATCCGTTCCAGTCGTAATAAGCGGAATAGGCGTGTAAGTCGTAGTTTCAGCATTTACCGCTACCCATGCTGCAACACTAGCGATGGAATTAGAATCTGAAATAGATCCTATCCCATTATCAGAACTTCCATAATTTTCTACAATCCATGCGGTTGGAATTGCTCCTGCACGTTCAAAATATAGAATATAATCTTTAGTCCGCCCAAGAAAAATTGAATCATCCCCAAATGGTGAAATAATAACTGTAGAAATCAAGTTGTTAGAATTAGCCCAGTTTACTTCATCATAGGAAAATTGTTGATAAGCTTCGCCTCGTATGAAGAAATATGTGGGTGGTGCATCAAGTGTTAATCCACCTCCATAGAGCGCTGCTTCCTGTATTTCCTGGTATGGAGTATAAGTTGTATTGATCCAATCATCTGGAAAATCCCCGTTAGGTGACCAGATAGGAGCTACAACTTTTACCCCATATGCTTTGGATGCATCGACTGTCAGTTTGAATTCTGCAAGCCAGTTTGGGTCGGAACCAGACCAGAAATCGATAATGGAGTTCCAGACTGATGGGTGAAGTCCATAGTCGAGCCAATCAGTCTGGTATGTGGTAGCCAACCAGTTGTAGATATTGGTGCCACGTTGAAGATTGATCTCAGCGACACCGTCTCCATTGCCGCTGAGCGACTCCATAGCTGATGCTATCTCAGGCCAAGTGCCGTCGTTTATCGCCTCATAAACGCCCGTTTCCTGCGTGTAGTAACCGACGTCACCTTCAGATTCGAGTTCTGAGAGGTTTTCCGCATTAGTCAAAGCGTCAAGGTCGACAGTGCCCCCAAGATATGAACGGTCATCCATAATATGATATCCAAGCCAAAAAAAAACATTGGATATAAAATATGATACATGTGATTTAATTTTGATTAATTAGCTTTCAAATTTCATATGCTGACTAGGCTCAGGACCTGTTAATTCATTGAATTGAACGGCGTTCCGTGATTCACAGTCT
>NZ_JAAABN010000050.1 GCF_011516765.1 Acetobacter sicerae
GGGGTCGTTTGCGGGAGGGGGCGAAATCCTACGCTAAGCCGAGGACGCGCTTTCCGTAGTCCCTAAGTTCGCCCTTTGGGCCGACATATCGATAGAGAGTGACACGCTGGATCCCGAGCTCCTTGCACAGATCGGAAACGGAAGTGTCGCGCTGCGCCATGGCGGCCTGAGCAAGACGCACCTGTGCTTTGGTCAGGGCGAATTTTCGGCCGCCTTTGCGACCGCGCGCTCTTGCGGCGGCGAGGCCGGCCATAGTCCGTTCGCGGATCAGGTCACGCTCGAACTCGGCCAGGGTGGCGAAGATACCGAACACCATGCGCCCGGATGCGGTCGTGGTGTCGATCTGAGCGCCCTTTCCGGTCAGCACCCGCAGGCCGATATTGCGATCCGACAGATCCTTCATAGTATTGACCAGGTGGGTAAGCGACCGCCCGAGGCGGTCTAGCTTCCAGACCACCAACACGTCGCCGTCGCGCAGGGATTTCAGGCAGGCGGCCAGTCCGGGCCGATCATCGCGGCCGCCGGAGGCGCGATCCTCATAGATGTTGTCCTGTTCGACGCCGGCGGCGCGCAGGTCGTCGTGCTGTAGGTCGAGGGACTGCGAGCCATCGGCTTTTGAGATGCGTGCGTATCCGATCATCATGTTTCTTAAACGTTGGTTTGAGGCGGCGCGCTGACCACGAAAGATTTGTTCGCTAGAAATGTATCTTAACCAGCTTCATAAACAAAGCGTCTTGAACATTATCAGTTTTTGAAAAAGGAACATGAATGCCGCGCCGCGTCACGCTCACCGATAGACAGAAGGACGCGCTGCTGCGCCTGCCAACCTCCCAGACGGATTTGTTGAGGCACTACACGCTGAGCGATGAAGACCTCGGCCATATCAAGCAGCGTCGGCGCGCTCACAACAGGTTCGGCTTCGCTCTGCAATTGTGCGTCCTTCGCTATCCCGGCCGGGTGTTGGCTCCGGGCGAACTGATCCCGGCGGAAGTCGTTGAATTTATCGGGGCGCAAATTGGCCTGCGTGCTGACGATCTGGTTGAGTATGCCGCCCGCGAAGAGACGCGGCACGAACATCTTGCCGAGTTGCGGGCGCTCTACGGATTCCGTACCTTCTCCGGACGTGGCTCACGCGAACTAAAGGACTGGCTGTTTCGGGAAGCCGAGATGGCGGTGTCGAACGAGGATATCGCCCGCCGCTTCGTGGCTGAGTGCCGACGCACCCGCATGGTTCTTCCTGCAACATCGACGATCGAGCGGCTTTGCGCCAAGGCCCTGGTCGATGCTGAGCGGCGGATCGAGACGAGGATCGCCAGCCGGCTGTCCGTGGCCATCCGGGAGCAGTTGCTGTCATTGCTCGAGGAGACGGCTGACGACCGGGTGACTCGCTTCGTGTGGTTGCGCCAATTCGAGCCTGGGTCGAACTCTTTGTCGGCTAACCGGCTGCTCGACCGGCTCGAATACCTGCAACGTATCGATTTCTCCGAGGATCTGCTGGCCGGTGTTCCTGCTCATCGCGTGACACGTCTGCGTAGGCAGGGCGAACGGTACTATGCAGATGGCATGCGCGATCTTCCGCAAGACAGACGGCTTGCTATTCTGGCCGTTTGCGCGTCGGAATGGCAGGCGATGCTCGCCGACGCCGTGGTCGAAACCCACGACCGGATCGTCGGCAGGCTCTACCGTGCATCAGAGCGCATTTGCCAGGCGAAGGTCGCCGACGAGGCGAACGTGGTGCGCGACACCTTGAAATCCTTCGCCGAAATTGGCGGAGCCCTGGTCGATGCACAGGACGACGGCCAGCCGCTGGACGACGTCATTGCGCGTGGATCGGGTTGGGACGGTTTCAAAACTCTTGTTGCAATGGCAACACGACTGACCGCCACCATGGCGGACGATCCGCTCAATCATGTGCTCGATGGCTATCACCGTTTCCGCCGGTACGCTCCTCGCATGTTGCGCCTGCTCGATCTGCGGGCTGCGCCAGTCGCGCTGCCGCTTCTGGAAGCGGTGACGGCCTTGCGCGCCGGTGTGAATGATGCCGCGCGTATCGGCTTCCTTCGGCCTAGCTCGAAATGGCATCGTCATCTTCGTGCCCAGGCGATTGGCGACACCCGCCTCTGGGAGATCGCGGTGCTGTTCCATCTGCGCGATACGTTCCGCTCCGGGGATGTCTGGCTGGCCAGATCCCGGCGCTATGGCGATCTGAAACATGCACTCGTCCCGGCACAAGCCGTTGCGGAAAGCGGTCGACTCGCCGTGCCATTGCGGCCGGAAGAATGGCTGGCGGACCGCCAAGCTCGTCTCGATATCCGGTTGCGCGAGCTTGGCCGTGCGGCACGCACGGGCACGATTCCCGGCGGTTCGATCGAAAACGGCGTTCTGCATATCGAGAAGCTCGAAGCCGCCGTGCCGACCGGCGCCGAAGATCTGGTACTCGATCTCTACAAGCAGATCCCGCCCACGCGCATCACCGATCTCTTGCTGGAGGTGGATGCAGTGACCGGCTTCACCGAAGCGTTCACACATCTGCGCACTGGAGCGCCCTGCGCCGACCGGATCGGGCTGATGAACGTCATCCTTGCGGAAGGGATCAACCTCGGCCTACGCAAGATGGCCGACGCGACGAACACACACACCTTCTGGGAACTGATCCGCATTGGACGGTGGCATGTCGAGGGCGAAGCCTACGACCGGGCGCTGGCCATGGTGGTCGAGGCGCAAGCAGTGCTACCAATGGCCCAGTTCTGGGGCATGGGCAGCTCGGCCTCGAGCGACGGCCAGTTCTTCTCCGCCACGGAACAAGGCGAGGCCATGAACCTGGTCAACGCGAAATACGGCAATACCCCGGGCCTGAAGGCTTATACCCACGTCTCCGACCAATATGCGCCGTTCGCGACCCAGGTGATCCCTGCGACGGCGAGCGAAGCTCCTTACATCCTCGACGGCCTGCTTATGAACGATGCCGGCCGCCATATCCGCGAGCAGTTCGCTGATACGGGCGGCTTCACCGATCACGTCTTTGCCGCATGCGCCATTCTCGGCTATCGGTTCGCTCCGCGCATTCGCGATCTGCCGTCCAAACGGCTCTATGCATTCAATCCCATGGCCGCCCCGGCCCACCTGCGGGCCATGATCGGCGGAAAAATCAATCAGGTCATGATCGAGCGCAACTGGCCCGATATCCTGCGCATCGCTGCTACCATCGCGGCCGGAAGCATCGCGCCAAGCCAGATCCTGCGCAAACTTGCCTCCTATCCGAGGCAGAACGAACTGGCCACGGCTTTGCGGGAGGTCGGCCGCGTCGAGCGGACCCTGTTCATGATCGACTGGATTCTGGATGCCGAGCTGCAACGCCGTGCCCAGATCGGGCTCAACAAGGGCGAGGCCCATCACGCGCTGAAACGAGCCATCAGCTTCCACCGGCGCGGCGAAATCCGCGACCGTTCCGCCGAAGGCCAGCATTACAGGATCGCCGGCATGAACCTGCTAGCCGCCATCATCATCTTCTGGAACACCATGAAGCTGAGCGAAGTCGTTGCCAGTCACAAACGCGAGGGAAAACTGCTATCGCCCGATCTCTTGGCCCACGTCTCTCCGCTCGGATGGGAGCACATCAATCTCACCGGAGAATATCGCTGGCCAAAGCCTTAACGTAGGATTTCGCCCCCTCCCGCAAACGACCCC
>NZ_JAAABN010000051.1 GCF_011516765.1 Acetobacter sicerae
GATCAAAGGCTCCCAGACGGACCATGCGGTATCGGAAAAGACAGACTGCATCATGCTCATCATAAACAGCTATGCAATCCGTTCCGTCATTCAAGGCCTAACAGGCCCTAGGGCCAAGGAAGACTGCCAAACATTCTCCAATGACAAACCAAACAATCACCTCAAGATATCACAAAATAATCCTTGATTTTGGGATTATCCGTTGATATCTCGGAGTCACGGAGGAAGTTATGACTCGACATCTAGATCAACGAATGAATCAACGTGGGATTACCCGCGATCTCATTGACCTTACACTCTCCCATGGAACATGGGAGGGCGACCGCTGCATTCTTAAAAAGAAAGATATCCAAGCATTCCTGAATGAAATGGATCAGTTTCGTAGTCGCATGGTTCGCATGATGGACAAGGGCGGATTGGTCGTTGTGGAAGCAGAAAATCGACAAATTACCACTTATCCACTAACCTCACGTACCCAGAGACAACGCTGATGATAATTTCCTTGATTCAAAGTATCGAGCAACGCTCACGGTCTTGGGTTATCCGTTCAAATGGCTTGCCGCTTCTCTCAGCGGCCATCGTGATAGGATGGAGTAAGCAGCGTGATCAAACTGATGGGCGTATGCTATTCAAGAATCTAAAAGATCAGCTTCCGTTCGATGAAGATGAAGGTTTAACGGCGGCTCGCGAATGGTTATCGGATCCTGGGTTTTCATCTCAGGATTGGCATTTTGTGAATGAAAGCTTAAAATTTCTCCAAGAGGGAGCTTTTAATCACATAAACTGGGATGATGAGGTATCGTTTTGTCTTCATCCTGAACGAAGTCGGGAAATGGCTACACTACCAATTCCTTTGGCACGGTCGCTTACCCAAATACTAAATTTTCCACGGACTAGTTCTATTGCTTGTTTTTTTGCGGGGGCAGCCTCAGTCGCTTGGGTTCTCGTAAAGAACTGTCCTGTAACGCTGTATGTCGATCGAGATCTTTATGCTGACCGACAGATAGTAATTCTTATGGCGCTTCTCGCGTACGCAGCAGAGCGTCCATTAAAGATCTATTATGCAAATTTTCAGGACGGATTATCTTTGTCATCGTCTTGGAAAGATTGTGGAGATAAAAAGAAATTTTCATATGATAATTTTGACCATATTTTCTCTATTCCTCCTTTTGGTATGCGCCGACCGAACCGGGGAGCATTCGAAGCTTACCAGATTGAATGTCTTCTGCCGCTGGCTAAGCAATCCTTCACCACACTCATTCTAGACGGATTATTATTTCGCGAAACTAAAGCGGAAGTAGCTCTCCGGAAGGAATTGGCGACGCATTATCGTGCTACGGTAATGAGTCTTCCTTCGGGTATATTCTGGCCCACCACGGCAGTTTCTTCGTCGCTGCTTCATCTTGAGCCAGGAATGTCTGTAAGCGCGCAGATGATCGATTGTCGTTCCATGGAAAAAGCGAGTACTGGACGCGTGCAGGAAAATATAATCGTGCAGCATCTTAAAAAATTTCGACGCTTCTGTGTTAGTGATTCCGATCGTATAGTTGAAGTATCAGTCGAACAAATTTCGGAAAATGGATACAGTTTGTTGCCAGAGCGCTATTTCAAATCTAAAAATTTGGCAGCATTTGAAAGCGTGCTTGGCACTAATACTTCTATTGTCCTTAGTGATATTGCGAATATTGAACGTGGAAAAGCTCCAGTGCCCTTGCGCGAATCTGATGAGGTCTACGCGATCACTGCATTAGAAATCACGCCGTCGGACCTAATCGATGGCACTGTGCGCCCCCCTTGCAAGCAGCAGATATTTCCAGCAGAGGAAGAACCGCGTGTTAAAGGTGTAACTGTTGAAGTTGGCGACATTCTCATTAGTATCAAAGGGAATGTTGGGCGCGTTGGCATGGTAGAAAACGTAAACGGTTCCATGAATTCAGATAATCCTTGGATCATTTCTCAAAGTTTAGCGATTATTCGCTTGAAGCCTAATTCTCACATTTTCTCGCCTGTTTTGCTCAACGTCTTACTTACTGCACCTTGGGTGCGTGAGAAACTAGAAAGCATGAGTGGCGCCACGACGGTGCGTACTTTGCCTATGAGCGCTTTGCGGAACTTTCCTCTTCCATTTATATCAGAGGAAGATAATGATTGCGCCAAAAATAAGCTTGCAGACATAGTAACTACACGTCAAAAGATCAGTTGCCAGCAACGTAAGTTGGCCAAGCTGCAAGGGCAGCTGTGGGCCCAAATGTGGCGAATGTCATCCAAGCTTTGAGATACAGGACGTTAAAAGGTAAAATCCGTAAGCTAATTACGTGCCTGTGCACGTTGGGAGATGTCGTACATTGGTTTGTGCAAAAGGGGATGCTTCTTTTAGTATGAACATCCGTTATTTTGGCAATCAGCATTTTTTAGAAGTGTTTATTGGTAAATGAAAACGAAGTTAGTGAAATTTATAAATGGGTAGAGTTTTGAAATTACAAATTTGTCGTCTCACAAAAATTTATGCTCCTATGGTAAAAGCACATATCATACCAGAAGCTTTGACGCGTCCATCTAAGGACAATGGTCATTTTTTAGAAGGAGGAGGAAAATATCAGAAATCAGTTCCTACGAGTTGGTACGATAGCAATTTGGTTTCACGTAAAGGCGAAGATATTCTTGTAAGATATGATGATTATGGAATAAGTGAACTTCGTCGGTTGCAACTCGTAAGCAGTGGCCTTGGGCCCTTAAGCGATGTGGCGTTGTTAGCTTCCAGTTATGTAGCAGATGCAAATTCTTATCTACGAATAGTCAGGCCTAAAAATGGAGGAATGCTGAGGCTATTTTTTTTTAAGTATTCTATGGAGAGCGTCTTGTTCTTCAATGTCGCAGTTTTCACAAATATCGTTATCTTCGGAAGAAGAGTCTATTATAAGGCAGTCACTATTAAGCGGAATTTGCCCAGATAGCGAGATTTATCCAGTTAGACTTTTACAATTGTACGGTAATATACCACGGCATAATCGCTCTCCATTAAAGGAAAAATCTTTTACGATGCTTCCTGATCGTTCAAAATATTTACATAGAGTATTTAGGTTCTATTTTGATGGCCTTGTTTGTATGTTTGAGCTTCCAGGAGCAACATCGGTGCGCGTAAGAGAGGTGCCGGATTTTTATGTGGGAGGAAATAAATTTCTTATAGTGCAAATGATGGATTTTGATAATTCAAGAGAGAAGATAGAGATGGTTATGCATTCTGTTGATTCGTTTAGGGCCTGTTAGGCCTTGAATGACGGAACGGATTGCATAGCTGTTTATGATGAGCATGATGCAGTCTGTCTTTTCCGATACCGCATGGTCCGTCTGGGAGCCTTTGATC
>NZ_JAAABN010000052.1 GCF_011516765.1 Acetobacter sicerae
CCAGAACCACCAGTGCGTGAATAGGTCAGGCATTTCGTTTCTCTGTTTTTTTTGTTGGTGGTGTTTTTTGCGTTGACACCAATTCCATGACCCGCTTATATCGGGTCATAGGGCGAGGCAATGAAGCCTCCTCTGGAATGAGTAGGAAGCTCACCATGACACTCAACGAGATTTACAGCACATTTACAGTCGGCTCTGAGGGTTTCGTCAGCGCGGTTGAAGCGAATTGTGGGTTCGAAATCAGCCGCACAGAAATTGAGCGCATTTCTGCTGTCGCCCCTACGGCTGAGGCGTTCGAGAGCGTTTGGGAAAACTCCAGCGCTTGGACAGACGAAAGCAACGGATAACCGTAATGAGGGGGCGGGACTGTCTCCCGCCATTTTTTTGGGGGGGGGGTGGTATGACGCCGGGCGAACTTAGTGGGCGTATTTCGAAAACGTTTGGAGATGCTCACGGGGCACTGAAATCCGCCTCCGATACTCTCCCGATCAATTACGATAACCTCAGGCAGATGCTGTCCGGGCGGCGTCCTGTCGCGGAGTGGCTCGCAGAACGGTTCGATGAGATCGACCGGCTGGCGCGTATAGAGTCACCGCCCGCATCTTTGCACCCCGATGCTGACAGAGATGAACCCTGTTGCGCCGCGCTTGAACCTCACCTTGACGAGTTGATGCGTCGCGCCATTGCAGCCGGATGGCAGGAGGGGGAGGTGATCGTGGCCGCCCTAGGGTGGGCTATTCATTCGTGTCTAGATGGCGCTGGGCTACCTGCGACGCTCCAGATGCTCGACGACGCGCGTGAGTTGGCAGAGATGCAGGGCGCGCTCAATGCGGGAGCGCACAAAAAATGAACGCAGATCCTCAGAGAGGTCCGTTCACAGGCCGATCTGAGGTTGACGAATATCTGTCTCACGACGAGATCGCGTGCCTGATTTGTGGACGTCGTTTCAGGACTCTGGCGAGGCACGTCCGCATTACACACAACCTCAGTTGTGATCAGTATCGAAAAATGTTCGCAATTCCTGCTGGGTGTGGGCTCGTCTGCGCGCCACTCCGAAAACAGGCAGCAGATCAAACGCGGCAGCGTCACCTTTCTGGTAAATTATCCCCAGACCTGCTGGCAGCGTCACAGGCAGCGCGGCAGGCTGGACGCGGTGAGCGTGTTGCGTGGGAATTGCTGGAGCAGTCGCGCCGCGCTGCGGCGATAGAGCGCGAAATAATTCCAGATGGTGGGCTGCGACGTGACGGTCGGGATGCTGTTCGCGCGCGGGAAACTCAGAGACGGCGCAGAGCGGCTGTGAAATCCAGAGAATAGCAATTTTGTATCATGCGCTCGCCGCCTTCATCTCGGCAACCAGCGCATCGAGCGCCTCACCTTTCGGGCTGGCGCCATGAATGTCCGACCAGTGCTGCCGCGACACATTAAACTTTGTACATTTACTGTACACACCCATGTAACTTGTACTTTTTCTTTGAGTGTCTGAAAATAGATCAGCCCGCAATAGTGTTTCAGCACTTTGCGGACCTCACCAATGACTTGAGGATAGCAAGCCAGTGGCTAACGAAGAGGTTTACGCTGAAGACCCGTGTGTGCAAGGGCGTTTTTGGCTGAAGGTAGATAAGGATGGTCCACTTCATCCGTATGACGCTAGCGAGGGAAGGTGCTGGGCGTGGTTAGGGTGTTTAGGGCGAGGATATGGACAAATATGGATAGACGGCAAAATGAGGTCGGCACATGCTTTATCTTTAGCGATTGCCGGACGAGAAATACCCAGCGACCTCGTATGCCGGCACACGTGCGATAATTCTAAGTGCGTCAACCCATCTCATATTATTTTCGGAACTCAGAAGCAGAATATTTCTGACAAAGTTGAAAATGGAAGACAGACCTCGGGAGAGAGGCATCCTATGGCTAAACTAACCGAGAAAGATATAGTTGTTATCAGAAGTAGTCGTAAACGAGGAGTAGATCTGGCGAGACTTTTCAGTGTAAGCCAGCAAACAATATCTAGCATACGGAAAGGATTTATCTGGAAGTGCGTCCCTAATCCATAAAGCCGGAAAGAGAAGCTACCCTCTCGTTAAATAGTCAGAGTTCTCCGATCTAAGCCTATCAAAATCCTCGTTGGACAGTAGACCCGACGCAGGCTTGAGTTGTGGAAACGCGAGGGCATGCGCTTCATCCATCCGTGACCGCACCCACCGCCACGTTGCCTTCTGGACCATGCCCCATGTGAGGATCGAGACCAGATCCGTGTCCTCAATGCCGGAATATGACCAGTAGACAGTGCAGTGACCGCCCGCGCTTCCCGGCGTCGGGTCTCCGCGCTCTGTCGGCGTCTCCGTATCCCAGACCGGGGCAAGATTGCCCTGCTCGTCCTGCCACATATCGGCTTCAGCCAGAGCGAGGCCATTATAGACACCGCCGAACGCCGCCATGCAGAGACGGATCCCATTGAGGTCGTTCTTGTCGATATTGCCCCAGATCGGAAAGATCGTCTGCGTTTCCAGAGCGTATCCGTCCCGCCCAGCCATCGTCAGGACGTCCAGTTCATAGCCACCGCGATCCGTCGCCTCGTTGCCCGGAACATAGCCCGTGCTTTTGGAGTAGAACCGGACCGCATCTTCTGTCGTGACAGATACTTGGAATCCGCCCAAGGCGGCCTGCGCCCTGAACGCGTTGGCAAGCCCGACTGACGTGCAGTCCCCAGTCTGGTCATTACCCAGCATCAGAGGGGCCGGATCGATGTGGTCGCGCAGCAATCGTGCCGGCGCGGTGCGCTGCATAAGCGAAAGGCGCGCCATCTTCGGTGCACGCGGGTCGTGGCGTGCTGCGAGTTTGCCGAGTTTGCGGGTCATGCCGCGCCTCCCATTTTCATGCGCCATTGTGGGTCCATCATTTTGAGTCCGAGGCCGACTGGCAGAGGTTCCGGACCAAAGCGGCCCCGCAGTGGAGAGCTGCGACGCCGGGCCTCATCCGCTTTTATTTTCTGGGACAGTTTGTTCAGACAGGAGCGCGATAGACCGGTCTGCGCCTCCAGCATTCGGAGCGATAGGCTGGGAGTTTTGTTCCATTCGCGGACGGCCTGCTCCGCTATCCGTTGGCGATCTGGAGAAAGAGGAAGTGCCATCAGGCAAACCTCCTCACCCACGTCAGCGCTGAGACCGCGCAATACCGCTCCATATCACGGCGCTGCCAATGGAGCCGGGCGACGCTGGC
>NZ_JAAABN010000053.1 GCF_011516765.1 Acetobacter sicerae
CGACATTGTCATTCTCCTCTCGTGACAAAGTGAGCTTACGCTCCTCCTGACCTCGGAAGGCGAGGCAAATGACGGTCATTGGGTCTATAATCCGACCTGAGAGAGGACGGGTTTTATGGGCAAGGTTACGCGCAAGAGGTATGCAGCGGAGTTCAAATCACGGGTTGCGCTGGAGGCGATCCGCGGGGAGCTGACGCTGGCGGAACTGGCTTCGAAACATGGTGTGCATCAGACGATGATTGCCCAGTGGAAGCGCCAGGCAGTCGAGGGCATGGCGGCAACCTTTTCGGGGAAGGCGGTGTCTGAGCCCCCGGTCAGCCCTGCTGATGTGGAGAAACTACACGCGAAGATAGGCGAGCTTCTCGTGGAACGGGATTTTTTACGCGATGCCTCTGCTCGGTTGGGCGTGATCAGAGGCGGCAGATGATTGACCCGAAGCGAGCACGTCTGCCGATCATCCGGCAATGCACGCTGCTACAACTCAACCGGTCGGGCGTGTACTATCGGCCTGTGCCACAGAACGAGGCCAATCTGGCGTTGATGCGGCTGATCGACGCCCAGTTCCTGGAAACGCCGTATTATGGCTCGCGGCAAATGACATGGCATCTGCGCCGCCTGGGACATGAAGTCGGTCGCAAGCGGGTCCGGCGGCTCATGGCGATTATGGGGCTGCGGGCGATCTACCAGAAGCCACGCACGAGTGTGCCCCATCCAGAGCATCGGAAATATCCGTATCTGCTGCGGGATCTGGTCATCGACCGGCCCAACCAGGTCTGGTGTTCCGACATCACGTATATCCCCATGAAACGGGGATTTCTCTATCTCGTGGCGATCATGGACTGGTTCACGCGCAAGGTCCTGTCCTGGCGTCTGTCGAACACGATGGACGCGGAGTTCTGTATCGAGGCGCTCCGGGATGCGCTGATGCGCTACGGCACCCCGGAAATTTTCAATACTGACAGTCAGAAGATGGTTGCCAGCTCCCGGACGGTTTGTCTCAAACACTGATCGACCACGGTAGACTGGCGCCGCAAGGTGCCCGGTGCGGTCTGACCCGCACTCTGATCGACCGTTGTGTCTTTCCCTGGATCTGTCGACCGCCCGGGAGCACCTCGCGGAGAGGCTTTGCCTCGGCCATTGCCTGTGACCCGAGAAGGGCCTGACCTGACTGGTCTCGTGACTGTCCTGTCCATGCAGCGGGCCGCGGCTGAGCCATTGATAGCGATCAACCGGGGGCACGGTCATGGATGGAAACGAAAAAACGACGCGCGTGGTCGTTGGTGGCGTCGATACCCACAAGGATCTGCATGTTGCGGCCATTGTCGATGAGCAGGATCATGTGCTGGGCACACAGAGTTTTCCCGCGACACGACAGGGTTATCGACAGATGCTGGCATGGATGCGCGCGGCGGGCGATCTTCTGCGTGTCGGGGTTGAATCGACCGGCAGCTACGGCGCCGGGCTGCTGCGCTTTCTGCAAGCCGCGGGGGTCGAGGTACTGGAAGTTACGGCGCCTGATCGGCATGATCGCCGCCGGCGTGGTAAAAGTGACGACCTGGATGCCCAGAGCGCCGCTCACGCCGCCTTTGCAGGCCAGCGGACTGTTACCCCGCGTCGCAGAGACGGCATGGTGGAATCTCTCCGAGTCTTGCGAGCATGTCGGAAAACCGCTGTAAACGCACGAAAAATCGCGTTGCAGATGATCCAAAATACGATCGTCGCGGCGCCGGATGCGCTGCGGGAGCAGCTACGTTCCATGACCCGGATGCAGTTGATCCGCACGCTTGCGGCGTCCCGGCCTGACCTCACCGCTTACCGCAATCTCGAAGCCGCTTATCGGATCAGCCTCAATTCCCTCGCACGCCGCTACCTTGAACTGCACGACGAGATCGCCGAGTTGGACCTGATGATCAAGGCGATTGTCGAAGAACTGGCGCCGGAACTTGTCGCCCGCAATTCCATTGGTCACAACGGAGCCGCCCAGCTTCTCCTGACGGCTGGCGACAATCCCGACAGGTTGAAATCCGAAGCAAGCTTCGCTGCCCTTTGCGGTGTCACCCCTGTACCCGCCTCGTCGGGGAAAACGATCCGCCATCGACTGAACCGAGGCGGTGACCGGGCAGCCAACAGCGCCCTGCATCTCATCGCCATCGGCCGCCTGCGAACGGACGAAAAGACACGTGCTTATGTCGCCAGGCGTGTCGCGGAAGGTCACTCCAAACTCGAAGTCATCCGCATCCTGAAACGCTACATCGCCCGCGAGGTCTATGGCGTCATCATACGCCGCCATCGCGAGGTCAATGCATCGTGTTTCGCCGCTTGACAAACAGAAGGGCATCCAGGGCTCACAATTCACGACGCCCCGTTTTACCGGGCTCCTGGAAGAGCGTCAGATCCGTATCAGCATGGATGGACGTGGGCGCTGGCTGGATAACGTGTTCATCGAGCGTCTGTGGCGGTCGATGAAATACGAATGCGTCTACCTGCACGCCTTTGAGACCGGATCAGAACTTCGAGTGGGGCTCACGAAATGGATCACCCATTATAACGGGCAGCGTCCGCACGCAGCACTGGCTGGACGCACGCCCGATGAGGCGTATCATGACGCGCCGACGCCCTCTGGTCCGGGGTTAACCCCGGACCAGAGGGCCAACAGCAGCGCCGTCAGAATGGCGGCATGACAACAACTGGGTATAGCTTATTCAAACCCAAAAACTGTCCGAACAGACGGGGCCACCTCTGCATTCTCCGCGTCATAGACGGCCAGATGCACCGAACGGGAGCATCGATCGATGGCGACATAGAGAAAACGTTTCCGCCGTTCTCCATCCGCTGTCTGCAATTTTGGCAGA
>NZ_JAAABN010000054.1 GCF_011516765.1 Acetobacter sicerae
GTTGTTCAACAAAGAAACAGCGACTTGCCCTCAGACAAGATCACGCTACCCAGACGTTCTTCTACTGTTCATGCTAAACGTTGTTTAGCGTACTTTCCACACGATGGCCTCATATAGCTTGAATGGGTTTCATACCCTGCCCAAAGCGCTCAATGGCCTTACGATCCTTCTCAAGCGCCCCGTAAGGCAGATACCGGACTTTCAGATCGGCAATCCTGCTGAAAGCCGGTCGCCGCAGTTGTTCCCGCACATCGGCTTCCCGCTTATCCGGCGCAACAAGGAACAGTCCCTCCAGGGCCTGCGCCTCTGACCCGAGAGCAAGATCCAGCATCCGCACGATGCCGGAATAGATGGTCGTTGAATGCTCAACCTCGAAGGCTGCCACAATCCTGTGGCTTTCCCGACCGAGCCACAGAACATCGATCAGGCGCACGGATTCCGCTCCCTGCGTTTCCGTCGTGAACCCCGGCAACATCGACAGACAGCCATCTCCCAATTTACCGTCCTGCCATGGACGGCCACGATCATTGGCAGCAATCCAGACATCATACCCTAGGGAAAGCCCCAGATCGCGAAGCCAACCCTGAATTTCGGTATGGGTGTGATCCGTTTCCCGCTCTGCGGCGAGTATCCGGGCTTCTTTTGCGCTCTGCTCCCTCACCTGGTGAAGATCGGCTTCCCAGAGTTTCCGCGCTGTTTCATCATCATTGAGAGGTGGCGCTGTATAGCGTCCGCTTCCGAGATCAAACAGCAGTCCTCCGATAGCGCCCAGATCATTGGACAGCAGCGAACGATAGGTCGCATTCAGCTTCAGAATGCCCTGCCGCATGGCAAGATATTCCTCCCATCGGCCCAACTTCATCTTTGATCCGGTTAAGGCGTTATAGCCGTTCACGATTGCCGTATTGAAAGGCGGCATGATCGTAGGATGCAGGAAATACAGCAGATTGGCGACGGCTGGTCCCAGCCCTTTTATCTTCCGGGCATCGATCGCGTGGATGGCCGAGACCACGTGCTCGTCGGTATTGCAACACAGGCAGGTATCGAGAAGCTGCCCGAATGCTTTCTGGTTTGCAGGATTTTCGTAGATATCGGGAATGCGTAGCTTCGGCTTCCACAGGAAGGCGTGATCCGCACCCTTGAAAATTTGGCGCTGCTCCGCAATCGAATGGACGACCGTTTCCAGAGAGGAACCACGATAGGCGACCCCGAATGTGCTCTCGGCTATCTCGGCAACGACCTGCTGCAGACCACGGCGGATAGACCGAAAATTCTTGATACGTTCGTCCCACAGAAACCAGCTCTGATAGGTCCCTGCCGGATCGTCCCGCCAGCGAAGGATAAGGTCTAGAATCAGGTCGGTCATCAATCCAGAAACTAAAATTACATTCGTTTCTAAGCCTGATTGTAACAGCGGCTCACGTCAATGCGGATAATCGCAAGAGGTTGCGCGGTATGATACCCCCGCTTTGAACTTATTTCCCCTAAACATCTGGAATTAAAAAATTCTCTAGGCTCAGGACTCATTCTTTGAGGTAGAAGATGAAGCTTGCTGCGATGTGGATAGCGGACATGAAAGTGTGTGCGCAGCGGTCATATCGTGTTGCCACCCGCCGCCAGTCTTTGAGCTTTGCGAACATGTTTTCGATGAGGTGGCGCTTTTTATATAGATGCCAGTTGTAAAGTGGCTTTGATTTCCGGTTCTTCTTCGGCGGAATACAAGCGGTGATCTTCCGTTCTGCGAGAGACTGCCTGATTTTATTACTGTCGTATCCCCGGTCCCCGATGACCTCTTCTGTCTCATCGGGAAGGTCTGTCAGAAGTACATCTGCTCCCTTGAAGTCACTAACCTGACCGGCCGTCAGATGAAGACGGACAGGACGGCCTTCGCTATCACAGACGGCATGAAGCTTCGAGTTCAGGCCGCCTTTTGTGCGTCCGATATGGCGGGGAAAAGCCCCTTTTTGAGCAGGGACGCTGCCGTTCTATGCGCTTTGAGATGTGTTGCATCGATCATCAAACGCTTCGAACGGCCAGCCTTTTCCGTCAGGGCCACAAAGATCCGGTCGAAGACACCCAGGCGGCTCCACCGGATGAAGCGATTGTATAAGGTCTTGTGCGGACCATACGCTTTCGGAGCGTCTTTCCACTGAAGACCGTTGCGGATCACGTAAACGATCCCGCTCAGGACGCGTCGGTCGTCCACACGCGGAACTCCATGCGCCAGAGGAAAAAATGGACTGATCCGTTCCATCTGCCTCTCCGAAATCAAAAACAACTCACTCACAGCCTCACCTCCATTGGTAAGCCTGTGAATCACAACGTCTCGCTCAGTTCAATAAATTAATAGGTCCTGAGCCTAGTGAAGTTCGCGGAAGGTCTCGCTAAAATAGATGTCCAGAATCAGATCGTCTTCGTATTCGACAATGACGCTGAGGGTCTCGACGCGGAAATCTCACAGAAGGGTTGTACATCGGGTTAGATTATGAAAAAGTCTGTTTTGTAGAAAAGAAATTTCCATAATCATCAAGAAAACCCGATGCAGACAGAGTGTAGCGCAGGCGCGTATGAGTTTCCAGCCT
>NZ_JAAABN010000055.1 GCF_011516765.1 Acetobacter sicerae
GTTGGTCGTGATGTTGCCGCTGACGGATGAGCAATGGAGGGCAGCAAATGCCGCCCCGTATGCCCGTGATAAAGGACCGATGCCAGCGATTGAAGCATCCATCCGCGCCATCGGAACGCCAGTTGATAGTTCGGTGCCGGTGGCGTGTTGGGGGAACGCGAAATTCCAACAGATGCTCGACGAAACCGACCAGCATCGAATGACTGTTTCTGACGAACGTAGTGAATACTTCGACACTCCATACGTCCGCCAGTCCGACCACCTTGCCGCGCTCGAAGAGAAACAGGATGAGGTGGAAAGGTTGCGGGAGGCCTTTCGTGTGGTAATCGCGGCAGAGTCGTTAAGCATGCCTGCGACTGCTCGCGCTATCGCCAGAGAAGCCCTCGCAGGAGCCGCATCATGACCGAGAAACTGAAGCCGTGCCCGTTCTGTGGCGCGCCCGGTGAACGCTACGACATCGGAGACTCTGAACCCGACAATGTAGGCGGTTCAGTCATCCAATGCACAAAATGCCTATGCTCTACACGTGTTATCTTTGGTGAGAAGGCAGGGCTTTATGACGCATGGAACACTCGTGCAGGAGCCGCATCATGAAACCGACGCCGAAAATGATCGAGGTTGCGGCAAAAGTATTTGCATCTGAAGCATTCGGGACGAATTACGCGGATGCAGACAGACTGACTAAGGAAGAGTTTAAGAAAACAGCTTCTAAAATTCTTAAGGCCGCCCTCGCCGCATGGTGGAGGCCAATGAAGCCGGAACCGCAAATATGGCTGACGATAATTGCGAAGCGCAAAACCGGCCATGTTGTCGTCGTGGAGAAACCAGATGACCGCCCGTGGTACGATCCATTCACCGAGGTTGAATGGAGCGACCTATCATTTTTTATTCCCCTCTCTGATTTCGAGGACCGCAAGTAATGGCCCGGACTAGAGAAGAACAAGTCCGTTCGGAATTTTTGGTAGATGGCGAGCGGTTCATTTTCGCCGAGGATCTGACCGAGGGAAAACTCACCCAGCATCTGATAGAAGCCGAGCAGCGAGGTTACGGGGGCGGCGTCTGCCAATCGCTGTCTGCCCTGTGGAAGTCGATAGACCTGGCACCGAAAGACGGTAGCCGCGTTTTCGTCCACTGCGGGGAGTTCTGTACCATCGCTTGGTGGGATAACGATATGGACGACGGCAACGGCGCGTGGACCGACGGGCTCGTGGCCGATTGGGGTATGCAGGAAATGCGGGAAATCCTGCCGGTCTGGTTCATCCCGCTATTCATTTTCGAGGGCAGTAAGTAATGGCCCGGACGCGAGAAGAGCAGACAAAAGAACTGACTGAAATTCTCTATGAGGCTGGTTATCGGTTTGAGAATAAAGCCAAGCCGGAAGCTGAGAGAATTATCACCGAAGCTGAACAGCGCGGCTACGAACGGGCGCGGGCTGATATTTCCAGGCAACATCGATGGTTTTATATGGTCGATGATCCAGAAAGCGGTCATCTTGATATGGCTGATATGCTTTGCGAGACAACGCCTTTTGAAATTGTGGAAACGGCTGAGGCTGCCGATATTCGCATTTTCTTCGCATACCAAGATGAAGACGGAGAAGTTCACGAATTTTCCACTCGATCCGAAGCAGAACGGGCCGCACGTAACGCCATCGACGCCGCCATGAAGGGGGATGGGAATGTCTGACGAAGTGAAGCTTCCGAAGCCGCGCATGCCAGAAACACCTGGAACTCCTGATTACTTTACGAGATTGCAACTCCGCGCATACGGCGAGGCGTGCAGGCAGGATGAGCGGGAGAAGTGTTTGTATGATCTTAAAATGCTGCACATAGGCATGCCGGGTCATGTTGAATGGAATGGGGCTCTCAGTGATGCAGCATTCCGCATCCGCGCGAGGTCCACACCGTGACCCGCCACGCGAAACACATTGCCGCGTGCCGCATAGCCGCCGCGCTCGGACAGCCGGCGCCAACGCCGCAACTCTCGGACGCTGAACGACGCATCCTGCGATCGGTTGCTGACGGGCGCACCCCGGACACGTCGCTGCAATACCGCGTGCTGGACGATCTGCGGCGGCTCGGCCTCGTGGAGAAGCGTGTGGGTGTGCCGCACGTGGTGACGGACGCGGGGCGGAAAGTGCTGGAGGTGGGGAGATGAGTGATCTACTCGACGGCTACCATGACGGAAGAATTGATGAGCGCGATGATCTTCCGCCATCACTCTCTAACCGATCGCCGCTCTATCAATTTGGCTGGCTGAATGGTCGAGATGACAGGCGCAACAAGCCACGCGCCCCGGCAGAGATTTTGCGGCGGCAACTGGAGGAACTGGAGGAGTTGGAGAACGCCGATGAGTGAAGCGATCACACCGCGGCTGCTGTCCCGCGAACAGGCTGCCTATTATGTCGGAATGTCAGTCGGGCTGTTCCGCGACATTGTCGAACCAGTTGTTCGGC
>NZ_JAAABN010000056.1 GCF_011516765.1 Acetobacter sicerae
CCAATACGTCCGGGAAGGCCGGATATCTCCGGCCTCGATGATCGAGCGCTACACGCCATCACGCCGTTACGCCACGCTCGTCGCTTTCCTGATCGATGCCGAGGAACGTCTGACGGACAGCGCCCTGGACATGGCTGACAAGCTGGTCGGCAGCATCTTTACCCGGGCACGGAACACAAAGGCCCGCAGCTTTTCGGCAACATCGAAGAACGTCGCACGCCTGATGCGCCTGTTTCAGGCGACCATCGATGCCTTGGCCGAGGCGGCCAGCGACGGCAGAGATCCTATGGAAACTCTGGATGCCACGGTCGGATGGGCGACCCTGTTGAAAGCAAGGTCAGAGGTTGGGGCGATCGCCAGGACTGCCGACCTCGATCCTCTGACAGCCGCTGCGGAGCGTTATATTACCCTTCGAAAATTCGCGCCCGATCTGCTGGAAACGCTGGAATTCCAGGCAGGAAGAGGAGGCGCCAAGACCCTGGCTGCGATCACGTTGTTGCGGAATCTCAACAGAGCAGGCAAACGCGATTTACCTGGCGACGCACCGATGCCGTTTCGCAAGGAATGGCAGAAGATCGTTATCGATCAGGATGACAAGCCCAACCGGCGTCTGTGGGAAATCGCGACGCTCGCGCATTTGCGCAACAAGCTGCGTTCCGGCGATGTGTGGATCGAGCGGTCGGCCAATTATCGTCGCTTCGACAGCTACATGCTCAGTAGGGAGCAGGCAAAACCGTTCATTGCCGAACTTGACCTGCCCCTGTCGGCAAATGAATGGCTGGATCAGCGCGCTCGCGAATTGGATAAACGCCTGAAGAAGTTCGCGCAAAGCCTGAAACGCGACGCCTTGCAGGGGGTGCGCTTTCGTGACGGGCACCTCCAGATATCGCCGATACGCGCGACAACGCCGCCGCAAGCGGAAAACCTGGCGCAACAGCTCAACGCCCTGATGCCGCCAATCCGCATCACGGAGCTGCTGCACGAGGTGGCGCAGGCTACCGGTTTCCTCAGCGCCTTTACCAATCTGCGCACGGGCGAAGCCTGTCCCAACGAGAATGCGTTACTCGCGGCCATTCTGGCGGACGCTACCAATCTGGGGCTATCACGCATGGCTGCCGCGAGTCACGGCGTTACCCGTGATCAGCTCTTCTGGACCCACGACGCTTATGTCCGCGACGAAAATTATCGCAAGGCGCTGGCCGTCCTCATCAACTCTCATCATCGTCTGCCATTTTCCCGGAGCTGGGGGGACGGTTCGAGTTCGAGCTCTGATGGGCAGTTCTTTCGCGGCGCCAAGCGCGGTGCCTCGGGCGGAGACGTCAATGCCCGGTACGGCGTTGACCATGGGTTCAGCTTTTACACGCATGTGTCTGATCAGCGTGCCCCATACCATGTGAAGGTCATCTCGGCTGCGACACACGAAGCGCCATACGTGCTCGACGGCCTGACCAGTCATGGAACCGGGCTTAAAATCTCCGAGCATTATACCGACACGGGTGGTGCCACCGACCATGTCTTCGCGCTCTGCGCCCTGTTGGGTTTTCGCTTTTGCCCGCGCCTGCGCGACTTTCCGGATAGACGCCTGGCGTCCATCGCACCGGCCAGTTCCTATCCCTCCATCAGCCCGCTGCTTGGCAAAACCATCCGCACCGACATCATTCGGGAACAATGGGAGGACGTGCTGCGGCTTGTCGGATCAATCAAGGCCGGGCATGTCGCGCCCTCCAGGATGTTGCGCAAGCTTGCTGCCTATGAGCGCCAGAATCGGCTCGACGTCGCACTCCAGGAAATCGGCAAGATCGAGCGCACTCTGTTCATGCTCGACTGGCTCGAAACCCCTGATCTGCGGCAGAGATGTCAGGCAGGGCTCAACAACAGCGAGCAGCGGCATGTGCTGACCCAGGCAATCCATACCTTCCGCCAGGGACGGATCATCGACCGCAGCCATGAAGCCCAGCAATACCGGGCGTCGGGCCTCAATCTCGTCATCGCGGCGATCGTCTACTGGAATACAGTCTATCTGCAAACCGCCGTCACACATCTGCGCTCAACATCGGCGGCCGTCCCTGAGGACCTGCTGGCGCATACTTCCCCGGTGGGATGGGAGCACATCGCCTTTTCCGGAGACTTTCTCTGGGACAAAGCCGCAGCTTCTGCGGGCCGCAAGACGCTCAATCTGTCGAAACAGGCTCGTGCCGCCTGATCGTTCCTTTATTGTTCATGCCAAACGTTGTTTAGCGTACCATCCACACGATGGCCTC
>NZ_JAAABN010000057.1 GCF_011516765.1 Acetobacter sicerae
CATCACATGCACCCTGAAGCGCCATGCAGTAGGCGTCCTCAAAGTCGTCGCGTACGAAGCCGAATTGCCTGAACGCTCCAATAGCGCCCTGCGCGACAAAGTGCGGAGCGACCAGAACACGCCCCGCGGCCGTCTCGATATTGCGGACATCATCCTGCCATGGACCGGTCGCGGTCATGTTGAGAAAGAGCTCCTGCCCGTCCTCTGGCAACGCAGCAGCCGAGACCAGATCGGCGCAGGAATGCCAGGGCAACGTCACCACGCCATTAGGAGCGCGGAAGAAACGGATGGCACGACCATTCAACTGGCCAGTAAAGAGAGGCTCGATCATCTCTGAGCCCTCCTTGCTGTACGCGCCGCTTTCTTCGCAGCCATTTCGCGCTCGACCCGCTTCTGTGCATTTTCATCCCAATGCTGCCAGCCGCCGGGAATCTCAGAGGCAGCCAGAATCAGACCTGCACCGAAGACATCGTCGCTCAGGTCATTCGGGTCACCGATCTCAAGGAACTTCGCGACATCAGCGATAGCCCTTTCAAGGACTTCAACGGCGTCTGCGTCCGGCTTAGGATCATTCCGTTCTCGCTCAAGGCGAAGGTGATAGGCTTTGAGCAAAGGCACTCTGCCAGAATTTCGGCAAAGTTCGACCGTTCCCGTTTTTCAGGGTTCATTTTGCGTACTCCATGGCACGCACTACGAGTTTTCTATGGACAGACCGACATGAAATTCGCTATCAGGAGGGTGTTGGTTGCCTCTTGATGCTAATTTTCAGACCGCCGTCCTGTCTAATCGCAGGCGGCGTTTCTGTTTTCAGGCTGCATTGGAACGAAGGCTTGCAAGCCACTTCTCATAGCTTTCCACCGTGATCAGTGTCCGGCTTCCAACCTTCACCCGTTCCAGCATCGTGTTCCGATATACTGTCGCCCGACTCAGGCAGGTTTCATGCATGATGTCTTCAATTCGCAGGAAGCGTCGTCCCTGACTGTCTGGCTGTGGAATGTTCATCCTGAAACTTCTCCGTTTCGCTGTGTGCGCCGTGGTGAATGTAGGCATAAGAAAAGATGGGAGATTTTGGTATCAGAGTTGTGCCCAATAACTATGATTTCTTATGGAGCTTTTTCAGCACATTGAGAGGAAGGGTGACGTGGGACCGCTCTTCTTCCGGCAGCTTATCCCAGTTGCTTTCGCCTTTTCTCAAGAGAGCAAGCTGTGTCTTGTCTGATAATTTGGGAATACTTGTTATGAATTTTTCTATTTCACTTGTATGCAACCCTGATTTTCTTACACGATCAGATAATGAGCAGATTATTGAATACGCCCATCTATGTCTTTTCTTTATATAACCACGGTTTTTCTGATGGTGGGAAATTTTACTGTAAAGGAAGGCGAGCGCCGAAAACAGGAAGCTTTCACCATCATTAGTCGGCCTATTAGCTGCTTGGGGCGAATAAATAGCTGATCGGCTTTCGGCAGCGTCTGCTAACACAGCCAGACAGCGAAGCGACTGTCTTATATCGAGGGCACCAGATTTAAGGTAAGAAGGAGGGCTTCTTCCTATTCCCGGATTCATTTGATCTTCAATGAACCATCCGAGCGGAATTCCATCGTTCTTTACTCTAAAAATATAACCCGCTTTGGTGAGTTGTTGTGCTGCTCGTGTTGCTTCAGCTACTTCAAGATCATTAAGAAGTGGATGAGAGATCATTCCTCGTCTTCCTGAAATCTCTCTTGCTTCTTGTGGAGATGAGAAACCAAATAATTTTAATATCTCCGTTGAATGATAGACAATGTTTTTCAGGTCATCCAAATCGTTTTTAGAAATTTTTGTGCGTGATAGATGAATTTTTATAGCAACAGCTATTGCTGAATCTACACTTCTTTTGAATGCATCAATTCTTCCTCCTTGAATAAAAATTTTTTCATTGCGACATGCATTCATGAGTTCATCATGCCTAGGGCCTGTTAGGCCTTGAATGACGGAACGGATTGCATAGCTGTTTATGATGAGCATGATGCAGTCTGTCTTTTCCGATACCGCATGGTCCGTCTGGGAGCCTTTGAT
>NZ_JAAABN010000058.1 GCF_011516765.1 Acetobacter sicerae
GGCATCGTGGAAATCGGTCCGAATGATACCCTTGGTGCGCCCCGCAACCTCGACGTCATAAAGCCAGCCCGCTTCGCCAGAAATTACCCGGTTTTTGCGGGTCTCCAGCTTCATCTTCTGGCTCAAGGAATGAATCCTGAGCCTAGGGGCGGACGATGCCGCCCTGCGTCAGCGCCTACGAGATATGGCAAGCCAGCGCCGCCGCTTTGGCTATTGCCGTCTGGGCTATCTTCTGGCGTGAAAAAGGTTCAGCCCCAATCACAAGAAGCTGTTCCGTCTTTACCAGGAGGAAGGTCTGAAAGCCCGCCATCGGGGTGGCCGCAAGAGAGCGCTGGGAATGCGCCCCCATAACCATCCCCCAGGAACCCGGGCAGCGCTGGAGCCTAGATTTTGTCTCGGATGCCCTGATCTGTGGTCGCCGGTTCCGCATTCTGGCTGTTATCGACGATTTCAGTCGCAAGAATCTGGCATTGGTTGCCGACACGTCATTGTCGGGTGGACGTGCGGCGCGGGAATTGACGGCCCTAGTGGAATGACATGGCAAACCCCTCATGATTGTCAGCGATAACGGAACGGAGTTCACATCCCATGCCGTCCTGAAATGGGCCGATGAAATGAAGAGCGAATGGTACTATATCGCCCCGGCGAAGCCACAGCAGAACGGATTTGTCGAAAACTTCAACGGTTGGCTGAGGGATGAATGTCTCAACGAAACGCTGTTCACGTCTCTGACGCATGCTCCCGAGCCCCTTGTCATCCCATCAATACCAAACCATAAAACCGGGAATTCTCTTTTTGAATGGTAACAAAAAGGGGGGCACTTCAATTTCTTTGCTGATCAGAAATCACAGGCGAAGCTGTTCGTCCGGACCGTAGGCATAACGCGAGCCACCATGAGAAGAGGGCAGGCCAATATCGGCTACAACATGCACCTCTTCCTCGAAAAGATTAACGCCGTCGCGTAGCAATTCAGAGCATGGAATCGCCACTCTTCTGGAAACGCAGAGTGAAAGTCAGACCCGAGAACCACCAGTTAGCTGAAGCTTAAACCCAAAATCAGGCAGAAGGTTCGTCAATCAACGGTTCTCCGATCCCTGCAACTCGCCACAACTTCGGGACTCTCTCTCGATTCTTCAACGTAAAAAGCGTTTCAGGGCATCTACCTTGACTTCAATATTCAGATGAACGCGTGTAGAAGGCCCGGTGCATGACGATCTACATCTGCACGAACCTTCGGGTCGAGCGCATAAAGCACTCTCAAAAAAGTATCTGGGTCAGGTTCATCCTGAAGACTAACGAGCCATACAATAAACCTTTCGAAGCTTACCATATTGGACATATTAGGGAGAACATAGCTTTGAAGAGGATTATCTATTTCACCTTCCCAATTTAATTCATGAAATTCCATTTTTTCCCAATCGTTTATTTCTTCTCTGTCACACGTTACATTTCCAAAACTTCCTTCAGTCGGTGGAGCGGCTCCAAGGAAGAGAGCGTTAAGAGGGCTGCGGAGAGATATTGTGACATTACCTGATCTCTCAACATAATATATAATATTCGATAGTTCGCGTTCGTCAGATGTCACCGTTAAAGGGGATCTCAAACTGACAGGATTGCATACATCGTCAACTCTATAGAGCGTAGCTAGATTTGGTGACGATGGGTAGCACGCTGCTAGAACGCGCACGAGTTTATTCTCGGAAAATAGACTCAAATCTGCATGTACCAGAGTTTCTGTTTCAAGAGAATAACATAAGGAAGTGCCCCAACATGTCGTGACCTCATAAACGCGCGGTAACTCAATAGGAGGTTCAGTTCCCTTCTCCGTTACAAGATTCAGATATCGCATTTTCAAAAGTGTAATAGCAGAGCGGATTATTTCGTTATTGATGGGAAGAAGAATTTTTCTTACTTTCGGCATCAATCGACGCGGAAATCTCACAGAAGGGTTGTACATCGGGTTAGATTATGAAAAAGTCTGTTTTGTAGAAAAGAAATTTTCGTAAGCTATAAGAAAACCCGATGCAGACAGAG
>NZ_JAAABN010000059.1 GCF_011516765.1 Acetobacter sicerae
TCGCTCCGCACTTTGTCGCGCAGGGCGCTATTGGAGCGTTCAGGCAATTCGGCTTCGTACGCGACGACTTTGAGGACGCCTACTGCATGGCGCTTCAGGGTGCATGTGATGTGCTCCTGCAAGGCAAAACACCTGAAGAGCAGCTTCAGCACATTACCATGATGGGACGTCATGCCCTCGGCAGGGAGGATGACGTATGAGCGCCTCTCTGAAGCCGCGTGATTACTTCGAAGATATCGGTGAAAAAGCAGTGAAGCTGGCTCGCGGTGGTCTGGTGGTGTTCCCCTGCTGCGAGGACAAGCGCCCGACGTGCAAGTGGGGTGATGTCGCCAGCAATGATCCGTCCGCTGTCGCCATGCTCTGGCGCACCTATCCCGGCCCGCTGATCGGTGTCGTGACCGGCGCTGCCTCTGACTTCGACGTGCTGGATCTGGACTGGGGGAAAGGCGGTGACGACTGGCACGACGAGCATTGCGCCCGTCTGCCCCGGACCCGTGTGCATCAGACACGCTCCGGCGGTCTGCATCTCCTGTTTCGTCATCGTGAAGGCATCCGCAACAGTGCTGGCAAGATCGCACGCGGCGTCGATGTGCGTGGTGATGGTGGATACATCATCTGGTGGTCTGCGACCGGGCTGGAGATCATGGACCGGTCCCGTGCGACTGACTGGCCCGCGTGGCTGGCGGAGATGGCGCTACCGTCGTCGCCTGTCGCGGATCTGCACAAGATCGAGAACGGGCTTCGTGATGCCGGCCGGTACTATGCAGGAGCGGTTCGGAATGCTGTTACGTTGGTGGCGTCCACGCAGGAAGGTTCGCGCAACCAGACGCTCAATGACCAAACGCTTTCTTTGACCAAATATATCGCGTCCGGACATCTGACTGCCGGACAGATCGCGGAAGCTATGGCCGCTGCCGCCTTACAGGCTGGGCTCACCAAGTCTGAGATTGAAGCGACCATCAGGTCCGCCCTGCGGGCAGGGATGGGCGGATGAGTGAGGCCGTGGAGTTTGGCGCGGCCATTGAAAGCGGTTTTCGCAAAGCTGAACAGGCAGCAAGACCGCTTCTGATAGACGCGGGCGAATGGGACGAGAACGATATCGCTCCACGGCCATGGGTTGCGCCCGGTCTGCTGTTGCGTGGGGCTGTCACAGTCGTGGTCGGTGAGCCTGCTGCGGGCAAGTCCATGCTCATGGTCGGCTGGGCTACGTCACTCGTCCTGGGAGAACGATACGGCCATCTCAAGCCGGTGCAACGCTGCAAGGTCGTCACCTACAACACCGAGGACGACAACGACGAGCAGAAGCGACGTTTCTCGGCGGCCCTGCGACCAGTGGGAAGGCATCCATCTGACCTGACCGGCAAACTCTACCGCATCAGCACTGAAGGCATCGGAACCCTACTCCGGACCTGCGGAGAAGCAGGTATGACAGCAACGCCCGCAATGGAGCAGCTTGAGGCGCTGATCGAGGAGCAGAGGCCGGACGTCCTCATTCTCGACCCGCTGGTGGAGCTTCACGAGGCTGAGGAGAATGACAACACCGCCGTCCGTACCGTCATGGCTCACTTCCGCAGCCTTGCCGTCCGGTACGACATGGCCGTGGTCCTGCTGCATCATACTCGCAAGGGCTCGACCGGCATTGCCGGGAATCCCGATATTGCCCGTGGCGCGTCGTCGGTCATTGGCGCTGCCCGTGTCGTGGTGACGGTCTCTGTCATGACCGAGCAGGAAGCTGACAGTTTCAGCATCCCCGCTGACCATAGGCGCTTCTTCTCGCGTGTCGATGGAGCCAAGATCAACGCAGCGCCGATTGGTCGTGAAGAATGGTTCGAGCGTCAGGCTTACGAGTTACCGAATGGGGACAGTGTGGCGGCCATGCTGCCCTGGTCACCGCCTGACGACACCGTGGGGCTGGAGCAGCG
>NZ_JAAABN010000060.1 GCF_011516765.1 Acetobacter sicerae
GACCTGCGGAACCTGTCGGTCGACCAGCTGAAGCAGGTCGCGGACGAGCTTCGCTCCGAGACGGTCGAGACGGTGTCCACGACGGGCGGTCATCTCGGCGCATCGCTGGGCGTGGTGGAACTGACGGTCGCGATCCATGCCGTGTTTGACACCCCCGACGACCGGCTGATCTGGGACGTGGGCCATCAGGCCTATCCGCACAAGATCATCACCGGACGCCGCGACCGCATCCGCACCCTGCGCCAGCCGGGCGGCCTGTCGGGCTTCACCCGCCGCTCGGAGAGTGAATACGACCCGTTCGGCGCGGCGCATTCCTCCACATCCATCTCCGCTGGCCTCGGCATGGCCGTCGCGCACCATCTGCGCGCCGAGGAAGATCCGTCCTACCGCGAGCGCAACGTCATCGCCGTGATCGGCGACGGCTCGATCTCCGCCGGCATGGCCTACGAGGCGATGAACAACGCCGCCGTCGCCGGTGAGGGCGCGGAGCGACTGATCGTCATCCTCAACGACAACGAGATGTCCATCGCGCCGCCGGTCGGCTCGATGTCGAACTACCTCTCCCGCCTGATGTCCTCGCGCCAGTTCATGGGCCTGCGTGACCTCGCCGGGAAATTCGTGAAAAAGCTGCCCAACCGTCTGGAACGCACCGCCAAGAAAGCCGAGGAATATGCCCGCGGCATGATCACCGGCGGCACGCTGTTCGAGGAACTCGGCTTCTATTATGTCGGCCCGGTCGACGGCCACGACATGACCCAGCTGGTGCCGATCCTGCGCAATCTGCGCGACACGGATCAGGGGCCGATCCTGCTGCATGTCATCACCGAGAAGGGCCACGGCTACAAGCCGGCCGAGGCGGCGGGCGACAAGTATCACGCCGTGGCGAAGTTCAACGTCGTCACCGGCGAGCAGAAGAAAGCTCCTCCGGGACCGCCGTCCTGGACCAACATCTTCGCCCGTGAGCTGATCGACCGCGCCAGCACGGACAACCGTATCGCCGCCATCACCGCCGCGATGCCGTCCGGCACGGGTCTCGACAAGTTCGCCACCAAATTCCCCGACCGCTTCTTCGATGTCGGCATTGCCGAGCAGCACGCCGTCACCTTCGCCGCCGGCATGGCGACGGAAGGACTGCGTCCGTTCTGCGCGATCTATTCCACCTTCCTGCAGCGCGCCTACGATCAGGTGATGCATGACGTGGTGCTGCAGAAGCTGCCGGTGCGCTTCGCCATCGACCGCGCCGGTCTGGTTGGCGCTGACGGCGCGACGCATGCGGGCTCGTTCGACATCGCCTATCTGGGCTGCCTGCCGGGCATGACCATCATGGCGCCGTCCGACGAGATCGAGCTGCTGAACATGACGGCCACGGCCTGCGAGTTCGATGAAGGCCCGATCGCGCTGCGCTATCCGCGTGGCAACACCTATGGTCTGGAACTGCCCGCGAAGGGCGAGATCATCCAGATCGGCAAGGGCCGCATCGTCCGTGAAATGGGCCAGCAGTCCGGACGCGAGAAGGGCGGGATCGCCATCCTGTCGCTCGGTCCGCGCCTGCAGGAAGTGCTTAAGGCGGCCGACCAGCTCGCCGCCCACGGCCTGCCGCCGACAGTGGCTGACGCCCGCTTCGCCAAGCCGCTGGATACGCAGCTTGTCGAGCAACTCGCCCGTGACCACGCCGTTCTGATCACCATCGAGGAAGGGTCAGTCGGAGGGTTCGGTTCGTTTGTCGCCCAGCATCTCTCAAAGACCGGCCTGCTCGATCACGTCCGTCTGCGCACCATGACGCTCCCGGATATGTTCATCGACCATGACAGCCAGTTCGAGCAATACAACGTCGCACACCTCAACGCCCCATACATCGTCCAGACAGCGCTCGCAGCGCTGGGGGT
>NZ_JAAABN010000061.1 GCF_011516765.1 Acetobacter sicerae
GGTCGCAGCAGGTCTTGCGTTGGTCTGAGGCGGCGCGGCGGTTCTTAACCGCAAAAGCGTCCGGGAAGGCCGCTTAACGATTATTCGATCCCGCCGGATAGCCACCGGCCTACCAACCCCGTCACAGCCCGCCATTGAGCGGGCTTTTTTTATGGAACAACGCCGATGCTCTCTCGCCGCAATCTTCTGCGCTCGTCCGCCCTCGGTCTGGCCGGGGCAGCCCTTGCTGCCTGCACCACGACAACGTCGGGCGGCGTCACCACAATCACGCTCGACGTGACCAAGGTGAAAAACTACGGGCAGGCCGGCCTCAATGCAGCCGCCGCCGTCATCGCGTTCTCTGCTCAGTTTCCAGCCATCTCCGCCTATGTCCCAGCGATTCAGGCTGCCGAGATCGCTTTGTCTGGCGCGCTGACCGCGTTCTCGACCGCTGCCGGAGCCACGCTGACGATCAGCTACAACAACACAGACTGGAAAACCCGCGTGGATAGCGTGCTGTCTGACCTGTCCACGGTCGCCGGCGCGATTGAGTCCGCGATCTCCGGTGCCGGTTCGGCCCTGTCGGCATCCGTGCTGTCCGACGCAAAGACAGCGCTCTCTGCTCTCAACACGATCATCTCGGTGTTCAAAGGGCTTCTCGGCGTGTCTGCCGTCCGGTCCAGCGCCGGCATGACCGAGGCTCAGGCTCTGGCCGCTCTCGGCGTGTGATCGTCGCCACCATCCTCGCATTCCTCGTCGGTTTCTGGGCCGGCGGGGTCTGCGTGGCTCTTGCTTTCCCACTCAGCTGGAAAACTCCCCGTGAAAAATCGTCTCCTGTTCATCCTCAAGAGCCGTGAGGGCGATTGGGGTTATTCCGGCTCACGCGAGTCTGGCCTGTCCAATTCTGTCCGCTTCGTTGTGGACATGCTCCGGGTCAACGGCATCGAGGCTAAGGCTGTCGAGGTGCCGGACAATAACGCCATCGACCGTGAGGTGACTGCCTATCGTCCGACGCATGTCATCATCGAGGCGTTCTGGGTCGTGCCGGAGAAGTTCGACGTTCTGAAGCCGCTCCATCCGGACGTCCAATGGATCGTGCGGGATCACTCGGAAACGCCGTTCCTCGCCAATGAAGGCATCGCGTTCGGCTGGACTGTCGAGTATCTGCGTCGGGGCGTCTAGGTGATGTGTAATGCACCTCGTGCGGTACAGGACATGGCTGTGGTGGCGATGGCCGCGCGCGTCGATACGTCTCTCATCACGTACGGCCCGAACGTCTATCCGGTCCCGCGCCTGTGCGACATCCAGCCACATGAGCGACGGGTCGATGTGGTGAATATCGGCTGCTTTGGCGCGATCCGTCCGCTCAAGAACCACATGACGCAGGCGTTGGCGGCCATTGCCTTTGCCCGGACCATCGGTGCGACGCTGCGGTTCCACGTCAACGCAACGCGCGTCGAGGGTGGCGGCAATCCGATCCTGAAAAACCTGCGCGAACTGTTCGGGCGGCTGGACTGCGCTGATCTGGTCGAACACGGCTGGATGCCGCATGCCGATTTCCTGTCCGTTCTCCGCGGGATCGACATTCTCATGCAGGCGTCGCTGACCGAGACTTTCAACATCGTGGCTGCCGATGCGATGGCTTCCAGCGTGCCGGTGCTGGCGTCTGACGAAATCCCATGGCTCGGTCATTACGCCGAGCGCGATCCGCTCAGTGCTGCAGATATGGCGTCCGGCCTGCTGACGATCTGGCAGGAGGATTTCGCTGCCAGCGTCGCCCGGCTCCATTGGCAGCGCCGTGATATGGAGCGGTATTGCGCGGTCTCAGCGCTGACGTGGGTGAGGAGGTTTGCCTGATGGCACTTCCTCTTTCTCCAG
>NZ_JAAABN010000062.1 GCF_011516765.1 Acetobacter sicerae
CCCGCCGCCAGAAGCAGAATATCGTCAATATTCCAGATCGGGCTCCTGTGGGATGACTGAATTCTACAAAATGACCCGAAATTGCCTCAAGTGTGAGAAATCCGCGTCGAGGCCTGAATTTCCGGCATGGGACGACCAAGAAGAAAGCCCTGCATTTCATCACATCCGTGCTCTGTCAGCATGGAGAGTTGCGCGCCGGTCTCGATACCTTCCGCCGTCACCCGCAGCTTGAGCTTGTGACTCATCACGATGATGGATTCCACAATCGTCCAGGCATTGGGATCATTGGTGATCTTGTTGATGAACGACCGGTCCACCTTCACCTTGTCGAAGGGGAAATTGTGAAGGTAGGCAAGACTTGAATAGCCGGTTCCAAAATCATCCAGAGCCACACGGACGCCGAGAGCCCGCAGATCCCTGACCAGCGCCAGCGCCTTGGGCACGTCTTCCATCAGCAGCGTTTCGGTCACTTCAAGCTCAAGACGGGCAGGCTCCAGCCCTGTTTCTTCCAGGGTCCTCATGACGACATTGACCAGATCGACACGCTGGAACTGGGTGGGAGAAAGATTGACGGCAATGCTGATATCCGACTGCCACCCGGCCGCCACGGTACAGGCGGTCTTAAGCACCCACTCTCCCAGCGGCACGATCAGCCCGGTTTCCTCAGCCAGAGGAATGAAGCGATCGGGCGGGATCATCCCGCGCTCCGGATGAGGCCAGCGCGCCAGCGCCTCAAAACCCGTAATATTCCCGGAAACATCGAACAGCGGCTGATAATAGATCTGCAGTTCATGCCGACCCAGCGCCGCGCGCAGGTCAAGCTCAAGATCGTGCCGCTCCCGAACGGCCGTCTCCATGCCCGCCTGAAATTCGTAAACCTGCCCTTTTCCTTTTATTTTCGCCTGATACATGGCGATATCAGCATTTTTCAGAACCATCTGGGCGGTCTCACCGTCGCGCGGACACAGAGCGACACCGATACTGACTCCGACGTAGACATCGTGCCCGGCCAGCGTGAAAGGCTGCCACAGACAGGCAATCAGTCTTTTCGCCAGCTGGATGGCATCATCCACACTGGCCACCGAACGCAGGACGATCACGAATTCATCGCCACCCAGTCGGGCGAGGTAATCCGCATCCCGCAGCTGTGCCTGAAAGCGGACAGCCACTTCCTTGAGAAGCATATCGCCTGCGTGGTGCCCCAGAGAATCGTTGACGGCCTTGAACCCGTCGAGATCCAGCCCGAGCACCGCCGCCTCCGCGCCATTCCTGAGAGCCTGTTCAATGACCTGCCCCAGCACATTCTCCAGTCCCCGACGATTGGGGAGAGATGTCAGCGTGTCATGCATCGCAAGATAGCGGATGTAATCTTCCGCCGCCTTGCGTTCCGTCACGTCACGGATGGCGACGACCGTGGCCTGCCCATCGACGTAAGGCACTTCCCGGGACAGCACTTCCACGGGAATGCGTCGCCCCGCAGGCCCCAGAAGTTCAAGCTGCTCAGGCGCTCCCACCCGGTCAGCCAGCGCGGAAGCCGTATCCTTTTTCTCTCCAAAACCGCCCGCAAACAGATCAGGCACTTTCAGAAGCTTGATGTCATTCAGATCCAGCCCGGTCATTTCAAGAATGCTCTGATTGGCGTCCATCACCACATTGTCACGACTGATCAGAATGCCCTCGACGCGGAAATCTCACAGAAGGGTTGTACATCGGGTTAGATTATGAAAAAGTCTGTTTTGTAGAAAAGAAATTTTCGTAAGCTATAAGAAAACCCGATGCAGACAGAG
>NZ_JAAABN010000063.1 GCF_011516765.1 Acetobacter sicerae
TCGTTCACATATACAAAAATCACAGACTAACACGCCCGTGTTTCCGGGGTTGCGGCCCCGGTTCCGTGGACGAGTTGTCCGATTTTTCTCCAACAATGGAGGTTGAGATGCTGCCAGAAACGGTTAGCAGTTTTGCGCAGAGATCAAAGAACTTCCGAAGGTTTTTGGAAGAGAGGGGTAGCCAGGTATTGGTTTCTCCTAATCCCTATGAGGTTCTCAGATTTACCGGACCTCGTGGCCGATCCTGCATTATTTACAAGAAGGAAAATGGCCGCCTGACGTGGACAGAATGTGCTCGGGAAGCGTGGTTGGCGTTCAAATCACAGTCTGATTGGCGCGCATGTGCCAAAACGACACGAGGCCGAGAAAGTCGGGATGCGGTTAAGCGTCGGCACCTCTATGCGGCTTTGAATGACCGCGATGGAAATTGCTGCTTTTATTGCGGGAAGCCTGTGCTGCCTATGGAATTTTCCATTGAGCACTTTGTTCCTGTGACAGCAGGTGGGCCAGACCACATTTCCAACATGGCAATCACTCATGCGCACTGCAATCAGAGGGCTGGCGCGCTTTCTGTTGTGGAGAAGGTTCGCTTGTCTGAGAGCATGAAATGCGAAGATGGGGCGGTGGCGAAATGATGAATTCTACCAGTGCGCCCGGAGCTTGGTTTGTCCCCACATCTGAAACAATGAAGTTTCTGCCATGCGATGTGCGGGATGACATGCAGATTATCGCACAGGTCACATCAATGGCCCGCGCTTTCGTAAACGAGGCTGAGAAGCGGTTGGCGCGACTGAATAACCGGTCGCAGAGGCTTGTCTGCCGGTCCGCCGTCCAGTCACTCGCTTTCGATCTGCCGTTCATGGAAGACGAACCGCAGGCGATTGAGTGCGAATGGTGGGAGGGACAGTGATGAGCCCCCTCAAGCAAATGAATGACCTTCATGGCTCGCACGTAAAGCCCGTGTTCGACAAATGGGTTTCCGCAATCAATGAGGCTCGCGAAGTCGGTGAAGCGCATGCGGATAAGGAAGCAATCGAAGGTATTGTTGCACTCGAAGGCATTGAGAAAGCAGCCAAGGAAGCACAGCGCATCCTCCGCGACGCAATGTCCGAATACATGACCGAGAACGGGCTGCTCGGTTTCAATAGCACGCACTATTCAGCGGGCCTGTCCGCTGCGCCACAGATGGTGACGGTGACGGATGAGAACGCAGTCCGAGCGGCGCGGCCCGATCTGTTTGAGCCGCAGCCGGACAAACTGAACAGAACAGAGCTGACGAAGAAATTGAAGCACGGGGACATGGTCCCGGGTGCAACGCTGTCGAACGGCGGCGCTCCACGGTTGGTCATCCGTGCAAGAAAGGATCTGGCGAAATGAGTAATGCACTGACCGTAAACGGTAGTTTTTCAATAGATGGCATGCAGGGGGCAATGCAGCTTGCCAAAGCCATGGCCTCAGCCAAAATGGTGCCGCAGCACCTACAGGGAAGCCCCGGCGACTGCCTGATGGTTATCGAGCAGGCTATGCGCTGGCAGATGTCTCCTTTTGCCGTAGCGCAGGCGTCAGCCGTTGTCCGCGGCAAAATGTGCTTTGAAGGTAAGTTGGTTGCAGCTGCCGTTCAGACCAGCGGGGTTCTTGAAGGGCGTCTTGATTACGATTTTTCGGGAGTTGGAGATTCCCGAAAGGTATTTGTCATGGGCCGCATCAAAGGCGAAGCGAAAGACAGAACGGTTGAAGTGCTTCTGAAGGATGCC
>NZ_JAAABN010000064.1 GCF_011516765.1 Acetobacter sicerae
GCCGAACAACTGGTTCGACAATGTCGCGGAACAGCCCGACTGACATTCCGACATAATAGGCAGCCTGTTCGCGGGACAGCAGCCGCGGTGTGATCGCTTCACTCATCGGCGATCTCCTCTGGTATCGCTGGATGCTCACAGAAATAAATAGGGAAGCACTCCTCTGGCCGGCGTCCATTACCACCGACGCGCCACCAATTCCGCGTTTTCGATGATGGCGCGAAATACCACATCGAGCAGACATCGCCGCGCTTATCCATTCCAAGAACATGCTTTGTGCTGCCATCATGTTCGCTTATCGGTCGCCAATCACTCATCCCACAACCTCCCCACGATCAGCCGCGATTGCAGAGCGGCATTCATCAATTCCAGCCACGAATGCAGCTTCACTTCGTCAGACATTCTCATCCCCCTTCATGGCGGCGTCGATGGCGGAGCGGAGCGTTTCTCCGTAGCCAATCACCGTGTCGTTGTGCATTGCGGCCCATCCGCCACGAAGAAAGAAGCGTGCGCCGAGCGTCACATTTCCGCCGAGCCAATCCAGCCGCTTCGTATCTTCCGCACACTCAGCCCGCGCCCATTCGTAGCCGCGCTGTTCGGCTTCTTCGATCTCTTTAATGATCCAATCCGCCTGCGATAGATTTTCGTAATCTAGCGCACTCGCGAGTTCTTCTCGCAGTTCGTTGTTCTGCTCTTCTCGCGTCCGGGCCATTACTTGCGGTCCTCGAAAATGGCGATGGAAGCAAACGCGACAACATCGTCATCGCTGGCGATCATCCAGCCATCTTCAGTCAGCTCATCATTCATTACGATTCCATCCCACGTTTTTACCATCACGTCGCAATGGTGAGGCGGGGACTTTTGCGGGAATGGTAGCCACATCGCGGCGAGGGCGGCTTTGATGGCTTCTTCTGCATCTCTCGTAAAAGTCTTCCATTGCGGCACTCCTGTCAGAGCGCAAATCATATCCGGTTTGAACCCCTGCCGCGTGCAGATCGCCCGTGCCGCAGCCTCGATCATTTCTGGTGTCGAGCTCATGATGCGGCTCCTGAAAGGATGTTTCTTCTGACGATTAGTTCCAGTTCTTCCTGAGTGACCGTCATCATACTTGGATCATCATCCGTGCTTGTTCTGTCCGGCAGTTCCGAAACGTCCCGGCAAATTGCGGCGATGACTGCGGCGGCTCTTCTGTCCGTCTCAGCCTGTGTCTCTGCGAGCGCGGCAAGGTGGTTGGACTGGCGGACGAGATTGACGGAATGGCGCTTTGCACCCATTCCGTAGGGATGCAAAATGGTCCAACCGCGCCCATTTTCGGCGGCTTCTGCCTGCCATGGCGCGACCGAACCGACAACCGGCACAGAACTATCAACCGGCGTTCCTATGGCGCGGATGGATGCTTCAATCGCTGGCATCGGTCCTTTATCACGGGCATACGGGGCGGCATTTGCTGCCCTCCATTGCTCATCCGTCAGCGGCAACATCACGACCAAC
>NZ_JAAABN010000065.1 GCF_011516765.1 Acetobacter sicerae
ACGGCCTCGGCCGTCATCAGCAGGCTGCCGGTGCCGTTGATGGTTCCGCCCGTCACCTTGTCACCCGGGCCCTTGGCGACAGGTGCTGGCTCTCCTGTCAGCATGGCTTCGTCCACGCTGGAGCGCCCGTCCATGACGGTGCCGTCCACCGGGATGCTTTCCCCCGGCCGGATGCGGAGCCGATTGCCGGGCACGATCTGGGCCAGCGGTACGTCGTCCTCGCGATCCTGCGCGCCGACCCGGTGTGCGATTTTCGGTGCGAGATCCAGCAGGGCGCGAATGGCGCGACTGGTACGGGCGCGGGCGCGCAGTTCCAGGACCTGCCCGGCCAACACCAGGGCCACGATAACACCTGCGGCTTCGTAATAGACCGGGACCGACCCGTCATGCATGCGGAAGGCAGCAGGGAACAGGCCAGGGGCTACTGTCGCGGCGATGCTGTAGAGAAAGCCCGCGCCGACGCCCAGCATGATCAACGTAAACATGTTCAGATGCCGGGTGCGGAGAGACATCCAGCCGCGTTCGAGGAACGGCCAGCCGGCCCACAGCACGATTGGTGCCGTAAGCGCCAACTGAATCCAGTTCGTCAGGCCGCCATCGAAAAATGCCAGCCCTCCCATATCCGCCGCCATGGCGATGACGACGAGCGGGACCGCCAATATGCTCGCTCCCCACAGGCGCCGGCTGAAATCCACGAGTTCCGGGTTGGGCATGTCGGCGTCGGATGGCTCCTCCGGTTCCAGCGCCATGCCGCAGATGGGGCAGGAGCCGGGGTGATCCTGTCGGATCTGGGGGTGCATCGGGCAGGTCCAGATCATCCCGGCCCGCCTGGGCTGAGGCTTGATGGGCGTCGTGTCCGCCTTGTGCAGGTAATGACAGGGGGCGGCCTCGAACTTTGTCTGGCAGTGCGCGCTGCAAAAATACCAGGTCCGGCCATCATGGTCGGCATGATGCGTCGCCGTCGCGGGATCGACCGTCATGCCACACACAGGATCCTTGACCAGGTGCGCGTCAACTCCGGTCGCTGCCGGGGTGGGACCCTCTCCATGGAGATGGGACGCGCAAGCTGCTGTATTGTCGTTCGTCATGAAGCCCCCTTGCTTGTGGCCGCCAGCCGCGGCGTCGAAGTATGCCATAATCGCTTGCACTTCAAGGTATGCCCCTGTAGGGTATAGTGCAATGAGGCAGTCACGGGTAAAGATTTCGCAGGGCCTGAAACGGGTCGAAGGTCAGGTGCGTGGCATCCAGAAAATGGTGGACGAAGACCGCTATTGCGTGGATGTTCTGCTTCAGCTTCGGGCCGCCAAGGCGGCGTTGCATCGGCTCGAGGGGCTTGTTCTGCGCGAACATATCGCGGGCTGCGTTGTAGAGGCGATCGAATCCGGCGATCCGGTGGAGCGTCAGGAAAA
>NZ_JAAABN010000066.1 GCF_011516765.1 Acetobacter sicerae
GATGGTGTCCGCGGCGGGTAAACGCAAACCTAAACATATCAATGCGTTAGCCTGTAAAACCATACATAAATATCATATAATATGACCTTCAATCGTCCCGTTTTGTAAAACGGTTTCCGTCTGTAAAACTCGGTTTCGAGCCTATTTTTGCTATAGCTTCCTCTGCGAGACGCTTCTGGTCTGCCGCCAATGTGTAGCGTTGAACCTCGGCGAGAGTTCGGTGTCCTGTTATAGACGCTATCTGATGCGCGGTGCATCCTGCTTCCGCCATACGCCGGGCCGCGGCCTTACGCAAACCGTGCGGGCTCAACCCTTCGAGTCCAGCTTCGTTACACCATTTCGCGAATCGCAGCGCAAAGCCGTCTGGGCTGAACGGCTTTGAGAAAGCTGTCTCAAGATAGGTTTCTCTGTCATCCGAGATGGCGGACAATTCCACAGCAAGCAGCGGATGGATCGGGATGAAGAGACGGGTGCCGGTCTTCACTTGCTGCACGCTCATCATGCCGTCAACCATATCCCGCGGCCCCATCCTCACCACATCAGAGCGACGCTGCCCTGTGTAAAGCAAAAGCGCAAGCGCCAGACGCGGCGTGGAGCCGGTAGCCCATCTGGATTCGAATCGGGATATCTCATCTTCCGTCCACGATTTCGCTCCTTCACCTTTCTCCTTCAGTCGCTTCACGCCTGCGGTCGGATCGGATTTCAGCCGACCGTCTTCAACGGCGTATGCGAATATAAGGCGGAACAGGCGCAGTCTGTGGTTGGCTGCCGCGGGTGTGTCCGCCTTCCGCGCAACGAATCGACGAATATGCTGCGCTTCAAACAGGTCGATCTGGTGGAGGGCGAAGTCCTCCTTTTGTATTCCAGATAGGAGCCGCGTATAGTTCCGCCGTGTCGCCGGGCCCAACTGCAGAAAGGCCGGCGTTCGCATCCAGTCATCAGCGAGGGCTGCCAATGTCCCGGTGGCGTAGCGTTCTGGCTTAATCTCGGAATTTTGGTGCAGCGCCTCGTGGTAGGCCTCCCAAAATCCCGGTTCATCAGGATCTGGCAACTTTTTGCGAGGCAGGCCCGGCTTGCGGAAATAATGGCGCACCTTTCCGTCGCGCCCCTTGTGACGCTGAACGTGCTTAAGCTTGATTGCGATCACTGAAGGGCGTCGAGTGGATTGGCGTTTTCGTTCTGCGTCTGCATGGCGATATCGGATTTGCTATCAATCCATCGGTCCAACGCAACCCGGTCCCAGAGCCTGCGTCGCCGGTCCAGATCGACAGGCCGAACAACTGGTTCGACAATGTCGCGGAACAGCCCGACTGACATTCCGACATAATAGGCAGCCTGTTCGCGGGACAGCAGCCGCGGTGTGATCGCTTCACTCATCGGCG
>NZ_JAAABN010000067.1 GCF_011516765.1 Acetobacter sicerae
AGCTGGAGACCCGCAAAAACCGGTAGCGTTTGGACGGCTATGGTGATTCATTGAAGTTACGCGATCACGGAGGCCTACTATGGATCCCAAGTCCCTGTTCAGTTTGAGCGATCACCTTGATGCATTGAGCAAGGATGGCGATCCGCTTGAGGTTTTGCAGGAGACGGTGGATTTCGAGTATTTCCGTGCGTGGCTGGTCGAAGGGCTTGGCTATGGCGATGGGAGCAAAGGCGGCCGGCCACCATTCGATCCGGTGATGATGTTCAAGGCCCTGATCCTGCAGGCGCAGCATAATCTGTCAGACGCCCGGATGGAGTTCATGATCCGCGATCGGCTGAGTTGGCTGCGATTTCTGGGACTGTCGCTCGGGGATCGAACGCCGGACGAGAACACGATCCGGCATTTTCGCAATCGCCTGACCGAGACGGGAACGCTCAGGCGGGTGATGAAGGCCTTTGACTGGCACCTCCAGAAGAAGGGCTACATTCCAATGTCCGGGCAGATCGTGGACGCCTCGCTGGTGCCTGCGCCAAGACAGCGGAACACCGAGGGCGAACGCGAAGCGATCAAGTCGGGGAAGAGCGCCAGAGACATTTGGCCGGACGAGCCGAACAAGGCAGCACAGAAGGATACCGACGCTCGCTGGACACTCAAGGTCGGCGGAAAAGTCCGGTATCGGGCTGATGGGACGCCGCTCCCCATGATCGCCCTGCCGGTTTTCGGCTACAAATCCCACATCAGCATCGACCGACGCTTCGGCTTCATCCGAGGCATGGCGGTGACTTCGGCGTCAGCGGCGGACGGGCGTCTTCTCCGGCAGGTCGTCAGCACGAACAATACCAGTTCCGAGGTCTGGGCAGACAGTGCCTATCGATCCAGGCGCAACGAGAAGTGGCTGTCGGACCAGATGCTCACGTCCCGTATTCATCGGCGCAAACCCATGGGCAAGCCGATGTCAAAGGCAACCGCGAGGGCCAATGCCGCCAAATCCTCGATCCGTGCGCATGTTGAGCATGTCTTCGCGCATCAGAAAAACCGGTTCACACTGTTCATCCGCACCATCGGCCTCGCCCGCGCTGAGGCGAAACTGACCCTTTGCAACCTGGCCTACAACTTCAATCGGCTGATCTTCCACGAGCGTCTAAAAACCGCAGGCTGACTCTGTCAGCAAGTCGGCAAAACCGGCGAAATCAACGCCGGGCATCGTGGAAATCGGTCCGAATGATACCCTTGGTGCGCCCCGCAACCTCGACGTCATAAAGCCAGCCCGCTTCGCCAGAAATTACCCGGTTTTTGCGGGTCTCCAGCT
>NZ_JAAABN010000068.1 GCF_011516765.1 Acetobacter sicerae
CGTATTGGTGAAAGCGGTCGATGTGAATGCGCTTGGCGACGACGGGATCAATCCCGATCTGTCGAACCTGTCTCAACAATTCCAGAATGCGCTTGATGTGATCCGGCTTGACGGCAACCGGTATGGTCTTGAGCGAGGCAAGTTGGCTGATGCTCCCTTCAGGCGTTGTGGCGAAAAGCCGATCCAGCGCCGTGACCTGATCGCCTGTGAGGCCCTGCGTTAACGCCTGCGCGGTCTTCCGTCGGGCCCGCGCCCGTCCCGCAATGCTGGCGCGTTCGATGGTTGAAATCGAAGGGAGTGCGATTTTGGCATGGCGTAGCGCGTCCATCACGGCCCGGACGATTACGATGCCGCTGTCCGTGGCCCAGGCTGCGTTTGCCGCAGCCTCGATCATGAACGGGACATCGGCTCTCTGGGGCGCGCGCAGGCCAAGGATCGTCATCAGATCGCGGGCATGATCGGTCATCGTCTGCTCCCGCGCGGCGTAATCGGCGAGGTCGCTGCCGGAAAGCTCAAGTTGGTCTGCCACGAAGGCGACCAACGCGGATGGCGTCGATCCGACGTCCTGCACAAACTGAGCCAGTGTTGTTCCCGGGTGCCTGAGTAACGCCAGTTGCACGGCAACGCCCATCTGGGTGCGTCGCCTGCGCCGGGAACCGATGATATCCAGATCCGATGGCTCGAAAGTGTAAAGGCGAACCAGACTGTCCCGGTCTGTCGGGATGGCGAGCATCTGATCCCGTTCCTGGGCTGTCAGCAGGTGATGTTTGAGCCTGGTCACGCTGTCATTCCGTCCACAAAAGGTCAGTCTCGGCTATGGACAGCGGAGAGTAAAGAGACGCATTATGTGGACGGATATTGTCGATCCGGAATGGTCATTCACTCAGTGTCCACAGAACGGTCGTTTGGGAGACGGTGCCATGGGCGGCATTCTGGGATACGCGCGTGTCAGTACCGGTGATCAGGATGTGGCCGGGCAGCGTATGCGATTGGAAGAAGCCGGTACGATCCGTGTGTTCACCGATGTGATGTCGGGCAAGAGCATGGAGCGACCAGGACTGGACGAGCTGCTGGAATACGCACGCAAGGGCGATACGCTTGCGGTTGTGCGGCTCGACCGCCTCGGTCGTTCACTGGGAGAGTTGCTGACAACGGTGACCATGCTCCGCTCACGCGGAATAGCGTTGCTCAGCCTGGAGGAGAAAATCGACACTTCCTCCGCAGCCGGAGAGCTGATCTTCCACGTCTTCGGCGCCATTGCGCATTTTGAGCGGCGACTGATCTCAGAACGTACACGCGACGGGATTGC
>NZ_JAAABN010000069.1 GCF_011516765.1 Acetobacter sicerae
GACAACACCTGCCGCTTTGGTCGAGTTGATCGCGTTGAGAATGATGCTGTCGTCCGTCACGCTTCCGCGCGGGACCGTGATGAAAAACTGGCCGCCAGAAAGATGGCCGTAATGCAGCCCGGAACCGTATCCGTATCCTCCGCCAGCAGCAGGAACCTTCGCCGATCCGACGCCCTTGCAATCCGTCGCGTTCGTCTGCTCGATAACCGTCGCCGTCGTGCCGGTCACTGACTGGACCGCCGCGATAATGGCCGCGCGCGTGTTTTTCTCAGCGACGAGAGCATCGATGATGCGCTGGCGATAGGCTGCGTCCGTCTCGCCCGTTAGCCGGGGGAACGCGCCAGCCCCGAAATAATCATCAGCCTTTATCGAGAGGTCTGTCCCGGACGTGGTTTGCAGCCGCGTCTGATTGTTCAGATCTGCCAGTTGCAGCCAGAGCCATGCGAAAACGTTCGCGCATCCGGACAGGACGCCAACAAGGACCGGCGCTTTTTCCTGTTCGTCCGCAGCGGGTGGGGTTGGGAACCAGCCGTCAGGCAGAACCTGCCGCAGACGTGCGACGAAATCCGACTGGTCGCCGGTTGCCATCAGCCCGTCACCACGTTGATCGCGACACTGCCCGCACGCACGACCTGCGCCGTCTGGGCCGGGATGTCGGCCTGAGCGCCATTCAGGAGCACACTGCCGATAGAGGTCGGCGTGACGCCCGCATTGTTCCACGCGACCACCGCCAGACGAGCGTATGAATAGCCCGCCCCGACCGTCTGCGCGTCAATATCAGCCGTGATGGCCGTCTGCACAGCGGTTGATACAGTTGCTGTGTCTGTGCCCGCCGGAACGGTGATCGTCATTGAAACCGTGAGCAGCAGCTCGGCAGAGCGGATTGCAGAGAAGCCGACGCCACATGCCCGAACCGCATCAATAGCTGAATAAACCTCGGCCACCAGAGCGTCGGATGCGTCTCCGCTTCCGTCGTCAACCACCGCCGTGAAAAACCCGGTCCGATAGGTCTGATCCGCCGCCTCACCATCCATGATCGAATAGGTCAGGTTCGTCTGAACCCCACTGATCGCGTTCTCGATCGCTGCCGTCGATGCTGTTGCTTTCGCGGCCAACCAGAGTGGGAAGCGTGCCTTCAGAGCCGCGTCGGTCTCGCCGTCTGACCCGTTCACAAATGCGGCGCCATTCGTGCAGGTGTCGATGCCGGAGATCGAGGTGCCGAGCAGGCAGATCGTCCCTGCGTCAACATTCCCCGCAGTCCCTGCCGTCTGGCACTGGACCGGCACCGTG
>NZ_JAAABN010000070.1 GCF_011516765.1 Acetobacter sicerae
GACAACACCTGCCGCTTTGGTCGAGTTGATCGCGTTGAGAATGATGCTGTCGTCCGTCACGCTTCCGCGCGGGACCGTGATGAAAAACTGGCCGCCAGAAAGATGGCCGTAGTGCAGCCCGGAACCGTATCCGTATCCTCCGCCAGCAGCAGGAACCTGCGTCGATCCGTAGCCCTTGCAATCCGTCGCGTTCGTCTGCTCGATAACCGTCGCCGTCGTGCCGGTCACTGACTGGACTGCCGCGATAATGGCCGCTCGCGTGTTTTTCTCAGCAACGAGAGCGTCGATGATGCGCTGGCGATAGGCTGCGTCCGTCTCACCCGTGAGCCGAGGGAACGCGCCAGCCCCGAAATAATCATCAGCCTTTATCGAGAGGTCTGTCCCGGACGTGGTTTGCAGCCGCGTCTGATTGTTCAGATCCGCCAGTTGCAGCCAGAGCCATGCGAGAACATTCGCGCATCCGGACAGGACGCCAACAAGGACCGGCGCTTTTTCCTGTTCGTCCGCAGCGGGTGGAGTTGGGAACCAGCCGTCCGGCAGAACCTGCCGCAGACGTGCGACGAAATCCGACTGGTCGCCGGTCGCCATCAGCCCGTCACCACGTTGATCGTAACTGCGCCCGCACGCACAACCTGCGCCGTCTGGGCCGGGATGTCGGCCTGAGCGCCATTCAGGAGGACGCTGCCGATAGAGGTCGGCGTGACGCCCGCATTGTTCCACGCGACCACCGCCAGACGAGCGTATGAATAGCCCGCCCCGACCGTCTGCGCGTCGATATCCGCCGTGATGGCTGTCTGCACAGCGGTTGATACAGTTGCTGTGTCTGTGGCCGCCGGAACGGTGATCGTCATTGAAACCGTGAGCAGCAGCTCGGCAGAGCGGATTGCAGAGAAGCCGACGCCACATGCCCGAACCGCATCAATGGCCGAATAAACCTCGGCCACCAGGGCGTCGGATGCATCGCCGGTTCCGTCGTCAACCACCGCCGTGAAAAACCCGGCCCGATAGGTCTGATCCGCCGCCTCACCATCCATGATCGAATAGGTCAGGTTAGTCTGGACCCCGCTGATCGCGTTCTCGATCGCTGCCGTCGATGCTGTTGCTTTCGCGGCCAGCCAGAGCGGGAAACGCGCCCTCAGGGCCGCGTCGGTCTCACCATCTGACCCATTAACAAATGCAGCGCCATTCGTGCAGGTGTCGATGCCGGAGATCGAGGTGCCGAGCAGGCAGATCGTCCCTGCGTCAACATTCCCCGCAGTCCCTGCCGTCTGGCACTGGACCGGCACCGTG
>NZ_JAAABN010000071.1 GCF_011516765.1 Acetobacter sicerae
TCGTTCACATATACAAAAATCACAGACTAACACGCCCGTGTTTCCGGGGTTGCGGCCCCGGTTCCGTGGACGAGTTGTCCGATTTTTCTCCAACAATGGAGGTTGAGATGCAGGTAATTGGCCTGACGACAAATGACGCGCACAGCATTGAACACCGCGAACGGGCGGCGGCGCATCTTCTGGCCTTTCAGGAGACTGTTCGCCAGATGGGTGAATGTGACGACCTGAACAACGAGTTTTCCGATCAGATCGCTTCAATGATTCTGGAATTGGGGGATATGGCGAACGACATGCAGCGTTCAGCAAATCGTATTGCCGCTGATGATCGGGAGTTCATGCTTGAGGCGCATCTGGCGCAGGCGGATGCTGTGTTCGAGCAGGCGGGGTGGGTGTTGTGAGCCCGCTGGAGCAGATGAACGATCTGCACGCCTCGCATGTAAAACCTGTGTTTGACAAATGGGTTTCCGCGATCATGGAGGCTCGTGAGGTCGGAGAGGCGCACGCAGACAAAGAGGCAATCGAGGGCATTGTTGCGCTCGAAGGTATTGAGAAGGCGGCCAAGGAAGCACAGCGCATCCTCCGCGACGCAATGTCCGAATACATGACCGAGAACGGGCTGCTCGGTTTCAATAGCACGCACTATTCAGCGGGCCTTTCTACCGCACCCCAGACAGTGATGGTCTCGGACGAGAATGCAGTTCGAGCAGCACGTCCGGATCTGTTTGAGCCGCAGCCGGACAAGCTGAACAGAACAGAACTGACGAAGAAATTGAAGCACGGGGATGTAGTGCCGGGCGCAACGCTGTCGAACGGCGGCGCTCCACGACTGGTCATCCGTGCAAGAAAGGATCTGGCGAAATGAGCAATGCACTGACCGTAAGCGGCGGTTTTACAATCGATGGTATGCAGGGGGCGATGCAGCTTGCTAAGGCTATGTCCTCCGCCAAAATGGTTCCACAGCATCTGCAAGGGAGTCCGGGCGACTGCCTGATGGTGATCGAACAGGCGATGCGCTGGCAGATGTCTCCTTTTGCCGTAGCGCAGGCAACAGCCGTTGTTCGAGGCAAAATGTGCTTTGAAGGGAAGCTGGTTGCAGCCGCCGTTCAGGCCAGCGGGGTTCTTGAAGGCCGTCTTGATTACGATTTTTCGGGAGTTGGAGATTCCCGAAAGGTATTTGTCATGGGCCGCATCAAAGGCGAAGCGAAAGACAGAACGGTTGAAGTGCTTCTGAAGGATGCC
>NZ_JAAABN010000072.1 GCF_011516765.1 Acetobacter sicerae
CGTCTTGATTACGATTTTTCGGGAGTTGGAGATTCCCGAAAGGTATTTGTCATGGGCCGCATCAAAGGCGAAGCGAAAGACAGAACGGTTGAAGTGCTTCTGAAGGATGCCAGAACTACGAATGAGTGGTGGACAAAAACACCTGATCAAATGCTGGCCTATCATGGCGCACGTGTATGGGCGCGACGCCACACGCCAGAGGTGATGCTCGGTGTCTACTCACCAGAAGAGTTCTCTAGCAATAACGACCGCTCCGAAGCTGGCCCTGCGATTGATATCACGCCTGCGTCTCACCAGGTTCAACAGCAAAAGCCCGTCGACCATCTCGCTATATGGACAAATCGTCTCAAGCAGTGCGGCGATGGCGCTTGCTGCGACATGCAGTGGAGCAAATGGGATGAGACCATCCAGAAAGCCGAAGCCGCTGGACGCCCGATCGCTGCTGAGACATGTCAGGCAGTCTTCGACATGATTGCTGATCGTCGCGCGGATTTTGCTGAGCCGGAACAGAGCGCGCCTCTGGAGGTATTGCCCGCATGACCCAGAGCACCAAACTGGAAATTATCGGCCCTTACACGCCAGAGCATGAGGGGCCGTTTTGCACGCGGGATGGGAAAGCCGTCCGCTTGATCACGCGAACTGATGGGAGCAAGGAATTTCCGATTGTTGGCTTTATTTCTGAAGATAAAACGCCAACGGCATGGGACTCAGTTGGCTCTTACTTTGGCGACAGCCAGAGAGCCGTTCGCGACCTCATGAACGCTCGAGAAGTGTCTGTCCCCCGGGAATTTTGGATCAATCGATACGCTGGAGGCGGCCTCTCCATATATCTGTCCAAGGAAGAGGCGGAAAAGTACAAAGTCTGCTTGATTGGCACTATCCACGTCCGCGCAGTCCTGCCGGGAGAAGGGAATGACTGAGCGCAAGACCCCATTCGAGCCACGACCCGAACCAGCCGAGACCTACGAGGTTCGGCTGCCCCTAACCGAGACACAGGAAACCGCGCTCGTGGACTGGATGTGTCGTTTCTCCACGAGCGGAAACGCGACACCACGCGACCTGATGCAGCGGATTGGAGTTCTGAAACATGACTGAGAAAACAGCGTTGGTCGTGATGTTGCCGCTGACGGATGAGCAATGGAGGGCAGCAAATGCCGCCCCGTATGCCCGTGATAAAGGACCGATGCCAGCGATTGAAGCATCCATCCGCGCCAT
>NZ_JAAABN010000073.1 GCF_011516765.1 Acetobacter sicerae
GGATACGGTCGATACGCTGGTGATCGACAAGACCGGCACCGTAACGGAAGGCAAGCCCCGGCTGATCGCGACCGAAACATCAGGTGCATGGGATTCCAGCATCGTCCTGCGGTTGGCGGCATCACTGGAAACGCAGTCCGAGCATCCGCTGGCCCAGGCGCTGGTCGCCGCGATGACGGCGCAGGGCCTTCAAGCCGCATCGGTCGGGGATTTCGCCTCTCAGACCGGCCTGGGCGTGACCGGCACCGTGGACGGGCATGCCGTCGTCGTCGGAAACCAGGCCCAGATGCGGCAGCAGGGCATCGATGCGTCAGCATTGATCCCTGTCGCGGACAGCCACCGGGCGGAGGGCGCGGGCGTCATGTTCGTCGGCATCGACGGACAGGCCGCTGGGTTGCTGGTCGTGGCCGATCCGTTGAAGACCGACGCGAAGGAGACCATCGCGGCACTGCACGCAGTCGGCATGCGGATCGTGATGCTGACGGGCGACAACGCCCGGACTGCGGAAGTCGTCGCCCGTCAGGCGGGGATCGACGAGGTGCATGCCGACCTCAAGCCTGAGGACAAGGCCGCAATCATTCGTGACATGCAACACAAGGGAGCCCGTGTCGCCATGGCGGGCGACGGCGTCAACGACGCGCCGGCCCTGGCCACCGCCGATATCGGAATCGCCATGGGCACAGGCACCGATGTCGCGATCGAAAGTGCTGGGATGACACTGGCACAAGGCAGCCTCGCCGGACTGGTACGCGCCCGCCGCCTGGCACAGGCAACGATGCGCAACATCCGGCAGAATCTGGCATTCTCCTTCCTGTTCAATGGGATCGGCATTCCACTTGCCGCAGGAGTCCTGTATCCCGTCTTTGGCCTTACGCTGTCGCCCATGTTCGCGGGAGGCGCGATGGCCCTGTCATCCCTGGCCGTCGTGACAAACGCACTGCGGCTCAATGCCCTGAGGCTTCGATAAAAGCAGATTGCCTATTTCGTTCGGAAGGCATGCCTATCCGCGACAGGAACCCACACGAAGCGATGACCCGTTCATTACAAGAGCATAGATTTTCACGCAGGGATCAGCAGATGGGATATAGAGGCCATCGTGTGGATGGTACGCTAAACAACGTTTGGCATGAACAATAAAGGAACGATCAGGCGGCACGAGCCTGTTTCGACAGATTGAGCGTCTTGCGGCCCGCAGA
>NZ_JAAABN010000074.1 GCF_011516765.1 Acetobacter sicerae
TTGCGGGGGGGGGGAAGTAACATCGAGCGTCAGTGTTTATATGGTGGATACGATCTTTATTTAAGAGTTCGCCTTTCCATTATAGGAGGCCTCTCCTCACTTCTGCAGCTAGACGGCGAAATTCGTTAATGGGTCAACACTTTTTTTGTGCTTTCACACTGCATGTTGCGCTAGGAATTGACCCGCACACAGAATATTGTGGTTTTGCTTGCTTAGCGTCGAGATGACGGAGAGCGGGATGCGGGTCTCCGGCAAGAGTAAATCCCGCATCCCAAGTATCCGAACCCGTGTTCCTGCACGGGCCGTATCAAATCCGGAAAACAAGGTTCCGAAGATGAATAACCTTCCTCATACATCATCGCTCACCATTCTCAATATGAAAATCCGGCAGGACGCGGAAGGCCGCTACTCGCTGAACGATTGCCACCGCGCGGCGGGTGGCGATCCGAACAAGGCTCCGTCCGAATGGACGAAGAATGACCAAACGACAGCTCTTATTGAGGAACTGGAGGTCTCGGGAAATTCCCCGACACCCCTCAACATCGTCAAAACCGGCCCGAACGACGGGCGCGGCACCTACGTCGCCAAGGAGCTTGTTTACGCCTACGCTATGTGGATCAGCCCGGCGTTTCACCTTGCTGTCATCCGGGCCTTTGACGCAATGGTCATGGGACGGGTGCCAGCGCCCAAAAGGAAGCGCGTCCGCACAACTGCGGTTGATGTCGCGTTCCGGCGCTGCAAGAATATCGCAGATATGCTCCCGAATTTTGATGAAAATCAGCGCCTGCTGATGGCTGCCCGCGGGGCTTACAAGCTGTCGGGTACAAATCCTCTGGAACTTCTCGACGTTACCTCAATCGCCGCCCCGACGCAGGACAACTACATGACGCCGACGGAACTCGGTAAGCCTCTCGGCCTATCCGCAGTGATCGTAAATCGTCAGTTGCGTGATGCTGATTTGCAGATCCACACACCCGGCACGTCTGGCGGCTCTGACTGGACCGCAACCGAGGCGGGCAAGGAATGCAGTCGTATGTTCGACGCGACACGCAAGGGTGGCCATGGGTCGCAGCAGGTCTTGCGTTGGTCTGAGGCGGCGCGGCGGTTCTTAACCGCAAAAGCGTCCGGGAAGGCCGCTTAACGATTATTCGATCCCGCCGGATAGCCACCGGCCT
>NZ_JAAABN010000075.1 GCF_011516765.1 Acetobacter sicerae
TTTTGGAGACATTCCCCTCAACGAACGGTGTTACGAATGCCACGCTTCAGCCCTCGAATGCAATCGACAGTCGTGTTTCTATTTGGGGATAATCCTCGAATAGATGGTTCGCGTGAGGTCTTAGGTAGTGGTGTTCTAATTGGGCACAACCATCCGCGCTATGATCCGCAACAGCAGTTTACCCGGGATACCTATGCTGTTACCGCCGCTCATGTTGTCAGGAGCGGTGGCTCTATAATTCGCTTAAACACTAAAGATGGTGGAAGTCGCTATATCGAATTAGATCCTTCTGAATGGACCTTCAGTGAAGTAGATGATGTTGCTGCTGTGGATATAACTGAGAGGATCAACGATAATGACGAGATCGTTGTCATGCATGACAGTTGGCTGGCTGATAAACAGGTCATCGACTATTACCAAATCGGCATGGGCGAAGACGGACTTGCACTCGGCTTATTCTCCAGTCTCCCTGGGACCAGACGTAATGTCATCACGGGACGCTTCGGTAATGTAAGTCTGATGGCCGATCCCGGAGCACTAATTAATTACGCTAGAACACTTCGGCCAGCGCATCTATTCGATATGAAGTCCCGGCCGGGTCTCTCAGGATCTCCGATTTTCGTTTACAGGACGCCATCCAGCGACTTACGACTTATTGATCAAGGGCCACGCCACTTCGCCGATAACAATGAGTATTTGCAAACTCAGACCTATTGGCGGCAGCGGGAAAATACTTTTGTCAAATTGCTTGGCATTCACTCTGCTCAATACACTGACTCTGTGCAGGTAACGCGCGATCACGAATTAGCACATGAGGTGAACGAGCCCATTCGAGACGGAGACCATCTTCGTATACCGAATAGCATGTCGGTCGTGGTTCCGGCAGATTCAGTGAAGGTTCTACTTAGTAGCCAGTCGTTCGCTACTGTCAGAGAAAAGAGAAATAAAGATGTCGAGCCTTGTTCGGAGAGCCTTCTACTGGAGCGCACTATCTATTCTGGATGGCTGCCTAATCGCGGATATTAGATGCCTTTCAAGC
>NZ_JAAABN010000076.1 GCF_011516765.1 Acetobacter sicerae
GCATCTCAACCTCCATTGTTGGAGAAAAATCGGACAACTCGTCCACGGAACCGGGGCCGCAACCCCGGAAACACGGGCGTGTTAGTCTGTGATTTTTGTATATGTGAACGAGCCTCTGGTTTTATCCCCAGTGAGAAACGGCCCTCGCTTCCCAAACGTCCCGACGCCTAAAGCATCAATAATATCCTGTGGGGTTACTGGGCCTTCGTATTTTCCCCTGCAAACCATCGTGCTTCCAGAACTGGAATCATAGTCGTAGTCATAGATGCGCTTTCCGTTTCCCAAATCCTTTGATGGATTGGTGCAATACAGTTCAGCAATACCCATGCCGAGGCTTCTATACGCCATCACCGGAACATATGACGTTTCGTCTTCAGGTTCTTTTTCCCCGCACGTGTTGCAGACAAGAAACGAAGAAGTGCACCGGGCACATGGCGCGTTAATATGACAACTGCATCCACTATCTGGGTAATCAATTGCGATATGACCAGAGCAGTCTTTATTGGGACATTTATTTCCTTCTTCCCAGATAACTGCACCCATCTCAAAACCCTCCCAACGCCCCTCAGAGCGAAACCAACTCAAACCAATCCAGCAGAGACCCTGTGAAAAGGATCGCGCTCATCACGAGCAATCCGAACGCGAGACTCATTGCGATTGCCGACACGACACCCATGGTCGCACGCGCCGGGATCGTGACGGCCTCAGGAACCCGCTCGATCTGTCCGTCCACCCAATCGAGCACGATCTGGATCGCATCTGCTGTCGTCATCGGCAGGCCAGCGAACCAGCGTCCGATTGCCGGGGCGATGATCAGTGTGACGGGCCGGGCGATGTGTTCGCGGGCGATGTCCAGCTCCGTGTCTCGGTCCCGGATCGCGGCCAGTCCGGCGTTTCTCTCCACCCAGAGACGGTCGTTCTCAGCGAGCAGCGCTGCGTTCTGTGTGACAAGATCTCCTGCCGCACGCTCAGCCATCGGCCAGTCGTGGTGGGTGAGTGCGTAGTTCAGCGCGGTCATCGTGGT
>NZ_JAAABN010000077.1 GCF_011516765.1 Acetobacter sicerae
GGGCCGGTAGGCTGTGACTTCACGATCAATCGCGTTGTTATCTGCGACTTCAACGGACTGTGCTTCAATGCCATTGGAATTGAGCATATCCACAACGAACCGGACAGAATTGGACAGGCCTGACTCACGCGAGCCGGAATAACCCCAATCGCCCTCACGGCTTTTGAGAATGAACAGGAGACGATTTTTCACGGGGAGTTTTCCAGCAGAGTGGGAAAGCAAGAGCCACGCAGACCCCGTCGGCCCAGAAACCGACGAGGAATACGAGGATGGTTGTGACGATCACACGCCGAGAGCGGCCAGAGCCTGAGCCTCGGTCATGCCGGTGCTGGACCGGACGGCAGACACGCCGAGAAGCCCTTTGAACACCGAGATGATCGTGTTGAGAGCTGAGAGCGCCGTCTTGGCGTCAGACAGCACGGATGCCGACAGAGCCGACCCGGCGCCAGAGATTGCGGACTCAATCGCGCTGGCGACCGTGGACAGGTCAGACAGCACGCTGTCCACGCGGGTTTTCCAGTCTGTGTTGTTGTAGCTGATTGTCAGCGTGGAGCCGGCGGCGGTCGAGAACGCGGTCAGCGCTCCGGACAGAGCGACCTCGGCAGCCTGAATCGCCGGGACATAAGCGGAGATGGCCGGGAACTGAGCGGAGAACGCGATGACGGCGGCGGCGGCATTGAGACCGGCCTGCCCGTAGTTTTTCACTTTGGTCACGTCGAGCGTGATTGTGGTGACGCCGTTCGTCGTGGAGACGGTGCAGGCAGCGAGACCGGCAGCGGCCAGACCGAGGGCGGACGAGCGCAGGAGGTTGCGACGAGAGAGCATTGGCGTTGTTCCATAAAAAAAGCCCGCTCAATGGCGGGCTGTGACGGGATCTTCAGGCCGGTGGCTATCCGGCGGGATCGAATAATCGTTAAGCGGCCTTCCCGGACGCTTTTGCGGTTAAGAACCGCCGCGCCGCCTCAGACCAACGCAAGACCTGCTGCGACC
>NZ_JAAABN010000078.1 GCF_011516765.1 Acetobacter sicerae
CTCTGTCTGCATCGGGTTTTCTTATAGCTTACGAAAATTTCTTTTCTACAAAACAGACTTTTTCATAATCTAACCCGATGTACAACCCTTCTGTGAGATTTCCGCGTCGACAATAGGAATCTATGATTTCAATTATGCTTAAAATTAACATTATCCGTCATTAATAAATCCCAACAATAGTCTATAGTTCTTGAGTTATTATTGATTTATTCGTAAATAACAAATTACGGCATATTAGGAAATAATTGCACTTTATTTTTTCAGGGCAATTAAGGAGAAAAATATCTATGCTTCATACATTTTCTTTCTTGGAATTCAGATTAAGAACTCATCAATTAAACGAAAAAAACTCGACAACACGTCCCTAGTACACTGGATCTTTGTGCAATGATCGATACCTGTAAGGTACTCATGGTCTTTCCCCTCTTCAACGCAAGCTCATTCTGGAACTATCAAGAAACCTGCGATCTGACTAACGCACGCTATCCTGCGGCACCGCTCGGTCTTATTACAGTTGCCGCGCTGCTGCCTGAAAACTGGGAAATACGGCTGGTAAACAGAAACACCGAACATCTGGATGATGCAGATTTTGGCTGGGCCGATATTGTCATGACGGGCGGGATGCTGCCGCAACGCAACGATGCCCTGCATATTATTGAAATGTGTCGAGCTCTTGGCAAGCCGGTCGTAATTGGTGGCCCCGATGTTACGTCCAGCCCGCACCTTTACAGTGCAGCAAATTTTCAGGTTCTGGGCGAAGCCGAGGAAATTGACGTGCCCCCCTTTTTGTTACCACTCAAAAGGAGAGTTCCCGTTTTTTATGGCTTTGGGTTGATGGGATGACAAGTGTCTCGGGGGCATGCCCCCGAGACACTTGTCTG
>NZ_JAAABN010000079.1 GCF_011516765.1 Acetobacter sicerae
GGTGATGGGGATGGGGCGATGAGGGCGTCTGGATACGAGCGTAACGATGACGATTGGTATCAGGAGCCGGAGTGGGTGACCGATGCGCTCCTTGCAGTGGAGAGGCCGTTTGTGGGGCGGGTGATGGACCCGTGCTGTGGTGCCGGGAATATCGTCAGACGGTTGTGGCATAACGATCTCTTCGCGAGTGGAACCGATATTGTCGAGCGGGCAGTTTGGGTTGAGGAAATATCGTTTGATAGAGCTCTCAAACGCGGAAAACCAACATCCGTCATCAGCAACCCGCCATACGATCAGGCACAGGACTTCATCGAAACCGCTCTGAAATTCACGCAGGATCGCGTCTGCGTTCTCCTACGACTTGCGTTCCTTGAAGGCATGCGACGCTACGAATGGTTCCAGTCTGCGCCGCTGGCTCGTGTTTGGGTTTTCTCCCGGCGCGTGTCGATGCCTCCAGGTGGAAAAGAAATTCCGGCGAAGAGTGGCTCCATCGCCTACGCATGGTTCGTGTTTGAAAAAGGCCATCGTGGGCCGCCGCAGATTGGATGGTTGGACCCCGCGTTTGGTGACAGGAAGCGGGAGGTTGCGGCGTGACCGAAAACAGTACCAATCCGCGAAACGGCGTGGTACGATCAGGGATGACCCACGAAACATGGCCGCACTGCCTGAGCGAGAACACCCGGGCGGGAGTGAACCCGGAGCCGCGTGACTGGAACGTCGCGTGTGCGATGGCGCAGGTGCGTATGGGCGTGCCGCTGACTGAGGTGCAGAGGGCGCTGGTGGAGAAAACCACCGCAGCGCGCTCACAATGACCCGCGCTCCATCACGAACAATACGCGATCTGATGCGCCGGTTCGCACCTATGGGCTGGAC
>NZ_JAAABN010000080.1 GCF_011516765.1 Acetobacter sicerae
CTATGACCCGATATAAGCGGGTCATGGAATTGGTGTCAACGCAAAAAACACCACCAACAAAAAAAACAGAGAAACGAAATGCCTGACCTATTCACGCACTGGTGGTTCTGGCTCGTGACCGCCTTGTCATCGCTGGCCGCGTCGTTCGGGCTGGCGGTGGCTATGGTGCGGGCGAAGAGGCGGCGCGATCCGTTTGGGTAAGTTGTCCGGAAATTCCGGACGACTGAAGGTGGCGGCATCCGAAGACGCCGCCAGGTGGAGTGTTATTTCTTGCTCCACTCCCAAGGGCACGGCAGATCGGGAAATTTCTTTCCCTTCTTGATTTCTGCAATACGCCCGGGGTTAACGTCATAATCGGCAGCAATCCGGTTTTGGAACTCTCCGGAACCTATGCGGTTGATAATAACAGCGGCATCGCTCTCTGTTAATTTCCGAGAGGGACGCCTATATTCGGGTATTGAGGCCATTGGTCGGCTTTCATCACAAATAGATGAACCGCCTTGACCGATACCGCTTGACGCTGCATAGGCAGCGCCGTTACGTGTAGTAGCAGTATTTCCACAGGCGGTTCTGACGCTGTGTGGAATTGAAGAGGGACGGGGGCGAATCCGTCCCTCTTCGCGTATCACCCCATGAGATAGCTGAAAATTGACTCAGTACCAAGGGGTTAGAAACATTCTGTTCATGATTGGTTTTGGTTGACGGGCTTCCACCGTCTGCGGCGGCTCCGTCACGGCCCACCTCTGACCAAGGCCGCACGCGGTGTCAGCGCTTCATGCGGCCCGCACAGAATCCCACATCCCACCGACAGAGTACAGAGGAAAACGGAAAACAAAAAAGCCGCCCCGGC
>NZ_JAAABN010000081.1 GCF_011516765.1 Acetobacter sicerae
CTATGACCCGATATAAGCGGGTCATGGAATTGGTGTCAACGCAAAAAACACCACCAACAAAAAAAACAGAGAAACGAAATGCCTGACCTATTCACGCACTGGTGGTTCTGGGTCGGGACTGCCCTGTCATCGCTGGCCGCGTCGTGCGGGCTGGCGGTGGCTATGCTGCGGGCGAAGAGGCGGCGTGATCCGTTTGGGTGAACTATTGAGCAATCCTCAATGGTTCGAAAAAAAGCGACGCCCGAAGACGCCGCCTTTTCAGAGTTATTTCCACTTCCACGGGCGCGGAAGATCAGGGAACCTTTTCCCTTTCTTGATCTCCGAGATGCGCCCGTGGTTAACGTCATAATCGGCAGCAATCCGGTTTTGGAACTCTCCGGAACCTATGCGGTTGATAATAACAGCGGCATCGCTCTCTGTTAATTTTCGGGAGGGACGCCTATATTCGGGTCTTGAGGCCATAAGTTTGGCTTTCATCATAAAAGTGATGAACCGCCTTGACCGATACCGCTTGACGCTGCATAGGCAGCGCCGTTACGTGTAGTAGCAGTATTTCCACAGGCGGTTCAGACGCTGTGTGGAATTGAAGAGGGGCGGGGGCGAATCCGTCCCTCTTCGCGTATCACCCCATGAGATAGCTGAAAATCGACTCAGTACCAAGGGGTTAGAAACATTCTGTTCATGATTGGTTTTGGTTGACGGGCTTCCACCGTCTGCGGCGGCTCCGTCACGGCCTACCTCTGACCAAGGCCGCACGCGGTGTCAGCGCTTCATGCGGCCCGCACAGAATCCCACATCCCACCGACAGAGTACAGAGGAAAACGGAAAACAAAAAAGCCGCCCCGGC
>NZ_JAAABN010000082.1 GCF_011516765.1 Acetobacter sicerae
GTTTTACAAAACGGGACGATTGAAGGTCATATTATATGATATTTATGTATGGTTTTACAGGCTAACGCATTGATATGTTTAGGTTTGCGTTTACCCGCCGCGGACACCATCACACGAGATTTTTCTTATATATCGCTGCTTGTGTAATGTGCACTTAAAGAACTGTATTTCGGCCTTCTCCGATACACAAAGCGACGTTGCTTATTCCCTCAACTCCTGATGCTAGCTCCCTTAGGTAATAGTTCATCCCCCCAGCTCTCCGGACGCTACTGACCGAGTCATCTTCACAGAGCCAAGCCGATCCCTACGTATCGCAGACAGAAGGCTTTCCAGCGGAGTCCTCCCTCGTTTTGCAGAATGCTAACTCCGCCATTCAGACGAAGTTTCCGAAAAGTGCGATCGCTGGATCAAACTGACAGGTCGTTCGATGAACTGTTGACCTCAGCCCTTGGCGTTCACGGCATCACTTGCACTCTGCATCACTATTTTTTCACTGCTACGTCGACGCTTCTGCAAATATGTACCCCTGAAGTGCAGATGACCTACCTTACGTTGCCATTTTCCGGCTTCATAAACGGATGAAAAACTCTTTTTGAGAGTTACACCTTACAAATCCCTCTCTTTCCAAGAGAAAATGTATTTATAATTTAATTATAAAATCAGTTTTGAATCGTCACTATGCATTATTACTATTATTATTTTCTTTTAATACTTAATCAGAGTTTAGGGCCTGTTAGGCCTTGAATGACGGAACGGATTGCATAGCTGTTTATGATGAGCATGATGCAGTCTGTCTTTTCCGATACCGCATGGTCCGTCTGGGAGCCTTTGA
>NZ_JAAABN010000083.1 GCF_011516765.1 Acetobacter sicerae
TAGGGCCTGTTAGGCCTTGAATGACGGAACGGATTGCATAGCTGTTTATGATGAGCATGATGCAGTCTGTCTTTTCCGATACCGCATGGTCCGTCTGGGAGCCTTTGATCGAGGAAGTCCGTCCGAAGGGCAAGACCCCACCAAGAACCTTCGACGGACGATATCCGCGATTTTCTGGCGCCATCAGAACGGCGCGAAGTGGCGTGCCTTGCCATCAGAGTTTGGTCCCTGGTGGATTGCAGCACAGTTGTTCATTCGATGGTCGAAGCTCGGTGTGTGGCAGCGCCTCTTTGAAAAGGTCAAAGACAGGGATCAAGACCTCGGCATGGTCTTTCTTGATGGCACGACAATCCGTGCCCATCATAAGGCGGCTGGAGCGGCTAAAAAAGGGGGCACAGAGAACGCCGAAAGGATCGTGAGGCTCTTGGCCGTTCACGTGGAGGATTTGGCACCAAGGTCTGCGTAGCTGCGGACAGTCATGGCAGGGCACTGTCCTTCACGCTGGCACCCGGACAGGCACATGAATTACCGTGTGCCTACGCCCTGCTTGACGCTCTGCCACACCCACCAATCTATGTCGTCTGCGATCGTGGGTATGCCTCACATAAATTTCGTGAAGATCTTTGGAACCGTGGATCTCGTCCTGTCATCCCGCCAAGGAAGAATGATCCAGAAGTCGCTTGTCCCAAATGGGCTTACAGACACCGGCATCTGGTCGAAAAACTGTGGGCAAGGCTCAAGGAGTGGCGGGCTGTCGCGACCCGATATGAGAAAACCGCCGCATCCTTCCTCTCCGTCATCCTCATCGCTGCTACAGC
>NZ_JAAABN010000084.1 GCF_011516765.1 Acetobacter sicerae
CAAACAAAACCGCAGAAGCCCGCCATTTTGCGAAGACGTTTTACAATTCCGGGATCGCGTTTTACAAAATAGCGCAACCCATCACTCTTTCACGCACCCCCTGACCACCCCGGCGCACGCCCCGTCTCGCCCCTCCAGCGTCGCGCTCGGGCCGGAATACGTCACCCGCACGACGTGGCCCTCGCGGACTGCGACGGATGCCCGACATGTCCCGTGTCCGCCGATACTCAGTTCCAGCGACAGCGGGCCTTTGAGGTCGAGCGGCCCCTGCACCTGCTGATCCTGCCGATACGTCAGAACCTCCTGTCCGTCGCGCACCTCGTCCATGTCCGGCACCCCGGCGCAGGCAACGAGATCGGCGCGGGAGAGGCCGAGCATGTCGTGCCGCGCGCGGGTTGGGATCGTGGTGCAGGCACATGTCAGCGAAACGACGAAAAGCGAACACGTTCTGAGTGCCGCGTTAATCGGGCGCATTTTTTTTGCTTGTACTTTCCGGCTGAACATGCTCAAACTCGCGTTGACAGGTGATAGTCAATACGAGGTTTTCCCCTCCAGCTGGTAAGGCCAGAAGGGTGGGCTAGAATACTCAGAAAAAGCCGTTCCGGGGTGGTAGCCGGGGCGGCTTTTTTGTTTTCCGTTTTCCTCTGTACTCTGTCGGTGGGATGTGGGATTCTGTGCGGGCCGCATGAAGCGCTGACACCGCGTGCGGCCTTGGTCAGAGGT
>NZ_JAAABN010000085.1 GCF_011516765.1 Acetobacter sicerae
GGCGGAAACCCGGGCGTCGTCCTGCCCGCTGATGGTCAAAAGCGCTGCGGCCGCAATGATAAGAGACATGATAAGCATTCCTCCGGTAAGCCACGCCAGGCGATGCCCCGACGATCGCGGCGGTGCTGGCTCTTTGGCTCTATCCACCGAAGAAGTTGCTTCGGCACCCCCAATTTCTTTGGGGCCGACATTATTGGGGGTGCCCCCATCCATCTCGGCGAGACGTCGGGCAGCTTCACGGCTGCTCGAAACGCCCAGCTTGCGCCGCGCATCGCGTAGGCGGTCATTTATTGTGTGCACCGACAGACCAAGCGTATTGGCGATGGATTTCGCGTCATGGCCGACCAGAAGCAGACGTAGAGCTTCTTTCTCGCGCGCGCTGAGAACCACTTGATCGTCTGTTGTCATGATACAGCCGATGGTGTCGGCCGCGCGACGCCAAGACGCTTCATCTCGCGATAGACAGTCGATCGCCCGATCCCGAGCTGACGCGCCGCTTCAGTCGGCGACACGCTCGCCGCGATAAGTTTTAGCGCCGCGCTGATCTTGTCGTTGTCGAGCGGCTGCCGCCCCGGCAGCCTGCCCTTTGCTCTCGCCGCTGCAATCCCGTCGCGTGTACGTTCTGAGATCAGTCGCCGCTCAAAATGCGCAATGGCGCCGAAGACGTGGAAGATCAGCTCTCCGGCTGCGGAGGAAGTGTCGATTTTCTCC
>NZ_JAAABN010000086.1 GCF_011516765.1 Acetobacter sicerae
TACGGCCATCTTTCTGGCGGCCAGTTTTTCATCACGGTCCCGCGCGGAAGCGTGACGGACGACAGCATCATTCTCAACGCGATCAACTCGACCAAAGCGGCAGGTGTTGTCGCTTGGGTGCGGATTACGGACTGATATGGACAGACAGATTGTTTATCCCGGTAGCGTCGCTCTCGACACCGACCTGCTCAACGCCGGGCGGAATACGAAGAAGGGACTCGGACGGCTGGCGTTTCTTCTGTTCGGTGAGGTCTCGGCGGCGCAGGGGTTCACTGTGGCTCTGTCGTCCACCGACCTGACCGCGACGGTCGGTGAGGGGACCGTTATATCATTGGGACCGGTTGATTACCCATCTATAGGCGGACTTGGTGGCGGCTTGGACGCCGTAACCCAAAACGTGGTCTGTCAATTCGATAGCTGGTCCAGCCAGACAGTCACATTGACTGCCGGCGCGACAAATGTGATCTGGGCCGTGTGCTCAGAGGCGGATGGTGATGACGCGGTCCTGCCGTTCTACAATTCAGAAAATCCCTCGCAGACGCTCGCGGGTAGCGCGAATAGTGGGGCCGATCTGCCGACACAGAGGCAGGCCAGAGTATCCATTGTGTGCGCTACGACCGCGCCAGCAACGCCTGTGGGTGGTGCTGTTGTGGCGCTGTATTCAGTGACGGTCCC
>NZ_JAAABN010000087.1 GCF_011516765.1 Acetobacter sicerae
AGCTGTTCCGCCTTTACCAGGAGGAAGGGCTGAAAGTCCGCCATCGGGGTGGCCGCAAGAGGGCACTGGGGACGCGTTCTCCCATGACCATCCCCCAGGAACCCGGGCAGCGCTGGAGCTTGGATTTTGTCTCGGATGCCCTGATCTGTGGCCGCCGGTTCCGCATTCTGGCTGTTATCGACGATTTCAGTCGCAAGAACCTGGCATTGGTTGCCGACACGTCATTATCAGGTGGACGTGTGGCGCGGGAACTGACGGCCCTGGTGGAACGGTATGGCAAACCCCTCATGATTGTCAGCGACAACGGTACGGAGTTCACATCCCATGCCATCCTGAAATGGGCCGATGAGATGAAGGTTGAATGGCACTATATCGCCCCCGGGAAACCGCAACAGAACGGCTTTGTCGAAAGTTTCAACGGCCGGTTGAGGGATGAATGCCTCAACGAGACGCTGTTCACGTCTCTCAGCCATGCCCGACAGGTTCTGGCTGACTGGCGGGAAGACTACAATACGGTGCGCCCCCATTCCCAGCTGGGTGGCAGGACACCGGATCAGATCGCCAGACAAGTGTCTCGGGGGCATGCCCCCGAGACACTTGTCATCCCATCAACCCAAAGCCATAAAAAACGGGAACTCTCCTTTTGAGTGGTAACAAAAAGGGGGGCACGTCA
>NZ_JAAABN010000088.1 GCF_011516765.1 Acetobacter sicerae
CTGGAGAAAGAGGAAGTGCCATCAGGCAAACCTCCTCACCCACGTCAGCGCTGAGACCGCGCAATACCGCTCCATATCACGGCGCTGCCAATGGAGCCGGGCGACGCTGGCCGCGAAATCCTCCTGCCAGATCGTCAGCAGGCCAGACGCCATATCCGCAGCACTGAGCGGATCACGCTCGGCGTAATGACCGAGCCACGGGATTTCGTCGGACGCCAGCACCGGCACGCTCGCGGTCATCGCATCGGCGGCCACGATGTTGAAAGTCTCGGTCAGCGACGCCTGCATGAGAATGTCGATCCCGCGCAGAACGCACAGGAACTCAGCGTGCGGCATCCAGCCGTGTTCGACCAGCTCAGCGCAGTCCAGACGCCCGAACAGTTCGCGCAGGTTTTTCAGGATCGGATTGCCGCCACCCTCGACGCGCGTTGCGTTGACGTGGAACCGCAGTTTCGCACCGATGGTCCGGGCAAAGGCAATGGCCGCCAATGCCTGCGTCATGTGGTTCTTGAGCGGACGGATCGCGCCAAAGCAGCCGATATTCACCACATCGACCCGGCGCTCATGTGGCTGGATGTCGCACAGGCGCGGGACCGGATAGACGTTCGGGCCGTACGTGATGAGAGACGTATCGACGCGCGCGGCCATCGCCACCACAGCCATGTCCTGT
>NZ_JAAABN010000089.1 GCF_011516765.1 Acetobacter sicerae
CAGCTTCTTGTGATTGGGGCTGAAGCCTTCCCGCGCCAGAAGATAACCCAGGCGGCGATAGCCAAAGCGGCGTCGTTGGTCCGCCAGTTCCCGTAGGCGCTGGCGCAGGGCAGCATCGTCCGCTCCGGTAGAAACATACCGCGCGACACGCCTGGCAACACCAACAAGCGCACAGGCTCGGCGTTCACTCAGGGCCAGAGCTTCCTGAATGTGTCGGACTGCCTGCCGTTTCGCGACAGGCGTTACCACTTTTTTCCAACAATTTCCTTCAGTGCCGCATTATCCAGCATGGCATCCGCCAGAAGACGTTTCAGGCGGCTGTTTTCATCTTCCAGCGCCTTCAGCCGTTTGGCCTCGGATACCTCAAGGCCACCATAACGGGTCTTCCATTTGTAGAAGGTCGCGTCACTGATCCCGTGCTTACGGCAAAGATCAGAGACCTTCAGCCCGGATTCCTGTTCCTTCAAAATCCCTATGATCTGTTCTTCCGTAAAACGACTGCGCTTCATCCGTCCGTATCCTTCTCGATCGGACTCTACTTTTAAATGGTTACATTTCCGGGGGGCACGTCA
>NZ_JAAABN010000090.1 GCF_011516765.1 Acetobacter sicerae
GCATTCTCCGCGTCATAGACGGCCAGATGCACCGAACGGGAGCATCGATCGATGGCGACATAGAGAAAACGTTTCCGCCGTTCTCCATCCGCTGTCTGCAATTTTGGCAGATGTTTCACATCGATATGGACATAGCCGGGATCGTAATCCCGGAACTTTCCCTGTCCACGCACTGGCCCGGTCTTTGGAGCAGGAGGCAGTCTGTTCAGTCCAGCATCTTTCAGAATACGCCAGATATTGTCCCGTTTCAGATGTGGCAGGAAATGCCGCACGACGAAGGTCAGATCATCCAGGCCAAAACCGGTCGAACGCCGAAGCTGACAGACAATGGCGCGCTCTTCCTCCGAGGCTTTCCAGGCGAGTTTCCGAGGGCGGCTGCTGCGATCCCGGCAGGCGTCTGAACCACGCCTGCGCCACTTGCGGACAGTTTCATCGCTGATCCCGTAGCGTCTGGCGAGCACGGATGTCGGTTCCAACGAGCGGGCGATGTCAGCCCGCACGGCAGGTGTCGTGCGGGCCTGTGGGTGGATCTGAAGCATCATTCGCTCTCC
>NZ_JAAABN010000091.1 GCF_011516765.1 Acetobacter sicerae
CGAAGCCATGCTGACAGGAGAGCCAGCACCTGTCGCCAAGGGCCCGGGTGACAAGGTGACGGGCGGAACCATCAACGGCACCGGCAGCCTGCTGATGACGGCCGAGGCCGTTGGCTCGGACACGATGCTGGCCCGAATCGTCAGCATGGTGGCGGCTGCGCAGCGTACACGGGCACCGATCCAGGCGGTGGCGGACCGGGTCTCCGGCTGGTTCGTGCCGCTGGTCGTGCTTGTGTCCCTGCTGACCTTCGTCGTCTGGCTTCTGATCGGTCCGCAACCGCGCTTCGGACACGCACTGCTGAACGCCATTGCGGTCCTGGTGATCGCCTGCCCGTGCGCGCTGGGCCTGGCCACTCCGATGTCGATCATGGTCGGCATGGGACGCGGGGCGCGAGCCGGCGTGCTGGTTCGCAACGCCGAAGCACTGCAGGCGCTGGATACGGTCGATACGCTGGTGATCGACAAGACCGGCACCGTAACGGAAGGCAAGCCCCGGCTGATCGCGACCGAAACATCAGGTGCATGGGATTCCAGCATCGTCCTG
>NZ_JAAABN010000092.1 GCF_011516765.1 Acetobacter sicerae
GCGCCATTCGTGCAGGTGTCGATGCCGGAGATCGAGGTGCCGAGCAGGCAGATCGTCCCTGCGTCAACATTCCCCGCAGTCCCTGCCGTCTGGCACTGGACCGGCACCGTGATCGAGGCGGTCCCGATCGGTCGGATATATGCGCCGGACGCCGCAGACCACCATGGGTTCGACGAATCCTCGACCACCGCATAGATAATACCGGATGGCGTTTTGACTGTCGCGCCAACCGCAATCGTCGCGCTCTGCTGGTCGGGCGTGAACGAAATGAACGTCTCACTGCCTGTCGCCGCAGTGCCGCCCATCCGGGTCATCCCGAACTGCCCAACCCACGTATCAATGTCTGTGCCGCTCGACGTGCTGAGGTATATTTTCGCGTTGACCAGCAGCAGTTGATACTGGAACCACAGCCCCATTGCGGACACTGATTCCAGAATCGCCCGCAATGGCGTCCCGATGCCAACCGAAAGCAGCGACGCGCACGCCCCCTGCGCCGCCGTCACCGCATTGGAGACCAG
>NZ_JAAABN010000093.1 GCF_011516765.1 Acetobacter sicerae
AGGGGAAGATAGCAGTTATGGCCGTAATATCCATGAAAGGCGCGGCCTTCCTGATGGCCATGGATACGGTCATCGGTGGCATCCACATCCAGAACGATCCGGGCGGGTGCGCGCTCATGCTGGTCCATGAAGAGCGTCACGAACAGGGTAGCCAGGACCTCATGATCAGCAATGATGCGGCAGTAACGATCTGCCTTGTGGCCACTGCGCTCCAGCCGGTTCAGCGTGGATTTTCCTGCCAGTGCCGCACAGTTCGCCCGGCTTCCTGACAGACGTCCCGATACCAGACCAAAGATCAGGTCATGCCGCAAGGCATCGTGATCATTGAGATCTTCATAGCCCAAAGCCAGCCCCATGATCCGCTGACGGACAAGGTCTTCAACCCGGTATTCCACAAAGCCGGGATGCCGCTTATCGCGAAAACAGGCAGCAAAGCGGCGGCTGAGACCCAGAATGTCATCAGCCTGCTTCACCAGAATGACGCCCCCATCCGAACTCATGCGACCCCCGTCA